>JBGALX010000044.1:0-89550 GCA_044223505.1 Myxococcaceae bacterium | reverse complement strand
TGAGCCAGGTCTCCACCGAGGCCGCCAATCTCGCGGTGCAGCGCGATGACCCGCTCGCGCACGTGCCGCGCCAGTGCCTCGCGGTCGTCACCGAACGGCGCGGGGTCGATGGGCGCTCCAAACCTGACGCGAATCTCGCCGGGCTGAACCGACCAGCTGTTCTTCGGCATGATCGTTCGCGTGCCCTCGATCGCCACCGGGCAGATCTGCGCGCCCGCGCGCAGCGGCAGGGCGAACATCGCCTTCTTGAACGGCAAGATCTCGCCGGTCGCGCTGCGCGTACCCTCGGGGAACACGAGAATGCTCGTGCCGCCCTTGATCTGCCGCGATGCCTTTTCGAGCGAGGCCACCGCCGAGCGCTTGCTCGCCCGATCGATGAAGACGTTCTTCGACAGCACCAGGAACCAGCCGAAGATCGGCACGTACTGAATCGCCTTCTTGATGACGAAGCGGAACTTCACCGGCGAGGTCGCCAGCAAGAGCGCGGGGATGTCGAGCGTCGACTGGTGATTCGAGACGAACACGGTCGGTCGCTCGGGGTCGCAGTGCTCGTTGCCCGCCACCGTGAGCCGCCCGCCCGGCGCCCAGAGCATCAGCTTCGCCCACGTCCCCTGAATGAAGTTCCACGCGCGGTCGCCGCCGATCAGCAGCAGCGCGTATGCGTACGGCGCGAAGAAGACGGTGGAGAACCCGATCCACCCGATGCAGAAGTATTTCAACAGCCACCGCGGCAAGGTCAGAACTCCCTCTGGAACTCAGGGTCTTCCCATAGATACCTGAACGCAGGGTCTTCGCGCACGCGCGCCTTCACCCAGCCCGCATCGGCCGCATCACGCGCCTCGCGCAGGTGCACGATCACGTCGATGCTCCTCGACTTCAGAACTCCCTCTGGAACTCAGGGTCTTCCCATAGATACCTGAACGCAGGGTCTTCGCGCACGCGCGCCTTCACCCAGCCCGCATCGGCCGCATCACGCGCCTCGCGCAGGTGCACGATCACGTCGATGCTCCTCGACTGCGCCGCCGCCACGCGCGCGAGGCCCCACGCCGACAGCACCGGCCGCGGCCGCTTCAGCCCCTCGAACGCCACCTGCGCGAGCTCGATCTTCCGGGCCGCGAGCAGCGCCGTGCCCCGCACGTACTGGGCGTCGGCGTCGGTCGGCGCCGCTCGCAGCGCGAGCTCCGTGTCGGCCAGCGCCCGATCGACGTCACCCTCGGCGTTGCGCCGCAAGAGCACCACCGCCCGCTCGAGCCGCGCCGGCACGAGCCCCGGCTGGCGCTGCACCAGGCGATCGAGCCGGCCGAGCGCGGCGGCCTGATCTCCGCGCTCGGACTCGATGCGCGCGAGCCCCACCTGGGCGTCGACGGCGTCGGGGTCGAGCTGCACGGCGTTGAGCCAGGCGTCGCGCGCCTCGTCGACCTTGCCGGCGGCGTGCAGCGCCTTGCCGAGCAGCTCACGCGGCTTGGCGCGCTGCGACTTGTCGCACGCCGAGCGGTAGCTCGCCGCCGCCTCGTCGAGCTTGCCCGCAGCCGCCAGCCGGTTGCCCTCGACGAGCTCGGCGTCTCCGGGGGCCGAGCACGCCTGGAGCAGCGCGCAGAACGTCGCGACGATGAGTGCACCGGCCAGCCTCACGAGGTAGAAGCTCTTACCACGCCGGCTCGAAGCACCCACCCCCAACAGGGTCAACCTGTTTAGTGGCCAACCAGAAATTCATCGCCATCGCGGGCAACATCGGCGCCGGGAAGACCGAGCTGACGCGCTTTCTCTGCCGCCGGTACGGGCTCACGCCGTTCTACGAGCCCAACGATCAGAACCCGTACCTCGCCGACTTCTACAAGGACATGAAGGCCTGGGCGTTCAAGAGCCAGGTCTTCTTCCTGACGCACAAGTTCCGGCTGCACCGCGACCTCGAGAAGGGCGAGGGCACCGCGCTGCAAGATCGCACCATCTACGAAGACGCCGAGATCTTCGCGAAGAACCTCTGGCGCACGAAGAAGATCGACAAGCGCGACTGGCAGACCTACTGGGAGCTCTACGAGACCATCGCCGCCGCGCTGAAGCCGCCCGACCTGATGATCTACCTCAAGTGCCCCGTGCGAACGCTGAAGGAGCGCATCGCGCTGCGCGGCCGCGAGATGGAGCAAGACATCCCCACGAGCTACCTCAAGCGCCTGAACGATCTCTATGAAGACTGGTTCAAGCATTACAAGATGTCGCCCGTGCTCGTGCTGCCCACCGACAGGCTCGACTACCTGACCGACCTCGTCGACCGCGTCGATCTCTTCCGACAGATCGAGCAGCACCTGTGAAGCGGGCACGGCCGTGAAAGACGAGGCGAAGCGACCGCGAGTGTGGGTGTCGCGCGGCAGTTTGCGCGGCGCCCTGACGAGCAGCGGAGCCCGACGATGAAAGAGGTCTACATCGTCGCGACCGCCTCTCCGAAGCCCGTCACCGACGAAGCGCTGAACGAGGCGTTCGAGTCCGACGAGATCGAGCTCAAGCTCGGCGAAGACGGCTGCCTGTTCTCGGTGCGCGCCGAGTCGACCCGCATCGACGTGCGCTTCGAGTCGCGCAAAGAAGACCTCGGCTGGTCGCCCGAGCTGCTCTCGGGGTCGCCCCAGAGCCACGAGGCCCTGCAGGGCAGCCGCGGCTTCTACCGGTTCTCGTTCGAGCCCGGCAAGCCGCAGTCGACCGTCGCCGTCTTCGAGGCGCTGTGGTGCGTTCGCACGCTGCTCGAGATCGTCGACGGCGTCGCGATCGACATCACCGCCTACAAGCTGCACACGCAGGAAGACGTCGAAGAGCTCACCGAGCTCGAGTTCGACATTCGCGACCACATCTCGCTGCACGCCGTCGAGGCGTCGCAGAGCGAAGCCCCGCTGTGGATCCACTCTCACGGCATGGCGAAGTTCGGCCTGTGGGACGTCGAGGTCTTCAACCTCGGCGACGCCGACCTGAAGGCCGCCGAGATCTTCTTTCACGAGCTGTGCACCGATCTCGCGTTCGGGCAGGCGCCTCCGCCGCGCACCCCGGTCGCGACCAGCGTCGGCGCCGCGTTCATGCTGCTGCCCGCCGAAGAGGCGCGCCCCTCGCTGCGCGGCATCACCCCCGAGACCTTCGCCGGCCACGAGATGGAGTTCCTCACCGTCGTCTCGCCCGAGGGCCGCCACAACCTCACCGAGCTGCTCGCCCACTACCGCGACCGCTTCGAGGCCGAGAGCGACGAAGAGGCCCAGGCCCGCGCCGACGAGGCCAAAGAGCTCTTGCCGTCGTTCAAGCAGCGCTTCCAGCGCAAGGGCCTCATGGAGCCGCTCGCCTTTCTCGTGCGCGTGCCCTTCGAGGTGCACCCCGACGCCGAGGGCAAGCCCGACGAAGAGCGCCTCTGGGTCGAGGTCATCACCTGGGAAGACGACGTCGTCATCGGCAAGCTCGTCGACGGCGGCCAGAGCACCACCGAGTGGCGCAAGGGCGCCCACGTCGAGGTCGAGGAGTCACAGATCAACGCCATCGGCCTCGCCCGCGAGGGCCGCCAACTCGACCCCGACGAGATGAAGACGCTGCTCTTGGCCGAGAAGCTGATGTAAAAGGCCCTTCCACATCCGATGCCTGCGCTCCTCTTGTTGAGTGGCCCTGCGGCTGGGCTTCGCCGGGAAGTCACCGGTGAGGTCATCCTGGGCCGCAGCCCCTCCTGCGACATTCCCCTCGAAGATTCGAAGGTCTCGCGGCGCCACGCGCGCATCGCGATCGAAGAGGGCACGGCCCGCGTCAGCGACCTCGGCTCGCGCAACGGCACGATCGTCAACGGCGAGCGCATCGAGGCCGAGGCGGTGCTGCTGCCGGGCGATCGCGTGCAGGTCGGCGACACCACCGTGCTGTTCGAGCCGCCGACCCGCGCGGCGCTGACCGAGCGCGAAGACCCGGGCGATCTTCAGAACCAGCCCGTCGAAGAGCTGCTCCCCGCGGTCGGCCCCGAGGCCTCGCTCTACGGCGCCGGAGTCGCGCTGCTGTCGGCGACGAGCGAGGCGATGGTGCTGCGGCGCGCGGCCGAAGAGCTCGCGCGCGGCGTGTCGGCCGACAAGGCCGCCGCGCTGCTCGGAGGCACCGAGGGGCTGCTCACCGCGGCGGTCGTCGGCGCCGAGCAGGTCGAGGTGCCGCGCTCGCTGGTGCGCGGCGCGCTCGAGCGCAAAGAGGCGTCGCGCAAGGGCGGGCTCTTGTGCGCGCCGCTCCTGGCGTCGGGCGGCGCTCCGTTCGGCATTCTCTACGCCGAGCGGCCCGAGCCGTTCACCGTCGACGCGCAGCGCGTGTGCGCGGCGCTCGGGAGGCTCGCAGGCGAGGCCTTCGCGGCGGTGCGGGCGCGCAACGAGCACGAGGCTCCGCAGATCGCGCTGGTGGGCTCGTCGCGGCAGTTCCGAAAGACGGTCGAGCAGATCCGCCGGGCGGCCGCGGTCGGCGACTCGGTGGTGCTGTGGGGCGAGAACGGCACCGGGCGGCTGCTCAAGGCCCAGTACATTCACTCGCGCTCGCCGCGCGCGCTCGGCCCGTTCGTGGTGGTCGACTGCCGCAAGACCGCGGTGCAGGTCGAGGAGGAGCTGTTCGGCCGCGCCTCGGCTGCGGGCGTGCCGCCGGCCTCATCGGCGCTGCTCAAGGCCGACGGCGGCACGCTGGTGCTGCGGCAGCTCGAGGCGATCCCCCGGCATACGGCCGAGCGGCTGGCGCGGCTGTTGTCGCGCAAGGTGGCGCCGGCGCGTGCGGGCGGCGAAGAGCCGGTCGATCTGCGCGTCATCGCGACCTGCCACGCGCAGCCGTCGGCGCTGGTGTCGCGCGGCGAGCTCGACCCCGAGCTCGCGAAGGCGCTGCAGGGCGTCGAGGTCGAGTCGATCGCGCTGCGCGACATGAAGCCCGACGTGCCGCTCTTGTTCGATCACTTCGCGGCGAAGGTGGCGCGGGCGCGGCGCAAAGAACCTCCGACCCTGTCGCCCGACGCGAAGCGGCTGCTCGTCGAGTACGCGTGGCCCGGCAACATCGAGGAGCTGCGCGGCGTCGCCGAGCGGCTCGCGCTGCTCTACGCGGCGAGCGAGGTGCCGGCGCTGAAGCTGCCGCCCGAGGTGCAAGAGGGCGGGGTGCCCGAGGCGCCCAAGACGCTCGCGCAGATGATCCACCGGCTCGAGCGCGACGCGATCAGCGAGGCCCTGCGCGAAGCGCGCGGCAAGAAGATCAAGGCGGCGGCGATCCTCGGCATCTCGCGGCCGACGCTCGACAAGAAGATCGAGGACTACCAGCTCGTGGTCGAGAAGAGGCGGCAGTGAAGATCTCCTCCGACGTTCAGGCCGCGCTGACCCACGGGCGCGCGGTGGTGGCGCTCGAGAGCTCGGTGCTGGCGCAGGGCCTGCCGCACCCGCAGAACGAAGAGTGCGCGTGGCGCTGCGCCGCTGCGGTGCGCGAGAAGGGCGGGGTCGCCGCCACGATCGCCATCATCGACGGTGACATTCACGTGGGGCTGCCGCCGAACCTGCTGCAGCGCCTGACGCAGGCCGAGACGCCGACGCTGAAGATCGCCGCGCGCGACGTCTCGGTGGCGGTCGCGAAGAAGCTCACCGGCGGCACGACCGTCAGCGCGACGTGCGAGATCGCGGCGACCGTCGGCATCGCCGTGTTCGCCACGGGCGGCATCGGCGGCGTGCACCGCGGGGCCTCGACGCACTTCGACGTCTCGCCCGACCTCGCCGCGATCGCGAAGAGCCCCGTCGCGGTCGTCTGCGCCGGCGCGAAGTCGGTGCTCGACGTGCCGGCGACGCTCGAGATGCTCGAGACGCTGGGCGTGCCGGTGATCGGCGTGGGCACCGACGAGTTCCCGGGCTTCTACAGCCGCTCGTCGGGCGTGAAGCTCGAGCACAGCGTCGCGAACGCCGAAGAGGCGGCGCACCTGTTCAAGACGCGCCGGCTGCTGGGGCAGGGCGGCGTGGTGTTCGCGGTGCCGCCTCCGGCTGAGACCGCGGTGCCGTTCGACGAGATCGAGCTGCACCTGCGCGACGCGCTCGGCGAGGCCGACAAGCAAGGCATCAAGGGCAAGGCCGTGACGCCGTTCCTGCTCAAGCAGATGGCGGCGCGCCTGCCGGGGCGCACGCTGACCGCGAACCTGGCGCTGCTCGAGAACAACTCGCGCTTCGCGGCCGAGCTGGCCGTCGAGTACACGCGGGTCAAGTCGTGATCGGCGCATCGACGAAGCGTCCCCTCTCCCCTTGGGGAGAGGGACAGGGTGAGGGGCGGTCGGCGCCCCGCGGAGCGCCCTGATGGATCGCACCCTCTCGGCTCCCGGCAAGCTGTTCCTCGCCGGCGAGTACGCGGTGCTCTGGGGCGGCGTCGCGCGAATCGCCGCCGTCGGCCCGCGCACCACGGCCCTCGTGCGGCAGCGGCAAGATCGCCGGGTCGAGGTGCTGCTCGAGGGCACGAAGCTCGCCGGCAACATGACGCCCGCCGGAGTGAACTGGGACTTCGAGCCCTCGGCCGACTTTCACTTCGTCGCGCGCACCCTCGATCTCGTCTTGCGCGCCGTCGGCAAAGAGGGGCCCGGCTTCTCGCTCGCGCTGGCTCCGTCGCCGGCCGGCCCCGGCGGCCTGAAGCTGGGCCTGGGCTCGAGCGCCCGCGCCGTCGTGCTCGCCGCCGAGGCCGCCCGCTACGCGCTCGACGCCCGCTTCGACGCCCTGAAGCTGGCGCTCGTGGCTCACGCCGAGGCCCAGGGAGGCCGCGGGAGCGGCGGTGACGTCGCTGCCTGCTTCGCCGGCACGGTCGTGCGCTACCGCCGCTACGAGGTGAAGCCGCTGCTCGACGTCTGCGGCACCGGAGCGTTCGGGCCCCGGCTCGCCGACGCCGCGCCCGTCGATCTCTTTCGCGTGCCCGGTATCAAGCTGCCGCTCGCCTACGCGTTCACCGGCCAGAGCGCCTCGACGCGCGTGATGATCGCCGAGATCGAGCGACGCCTCGACGCCGACGGCCGCCAGCGCTTCACGCTCGCCTCCGACACGCTGGGCCGCGAGCTCGAAGAGGGGCTCCTGCGCGCCGACTTCGCGGGCGTCAGCGAGGCGGTCACCCGCCTGCAGGCGCTGCTCGCGACGCTGGGGCCGGTCGTCACCGACGGCGTCGAGCGGCTGCTCGCGCTCGCCCGCGCCCAGGGCTGCGTCGGCAAGATCTCGGGCGCCGGCGGAGGCGACGGCTGCGTCTTCGTGTGCCCCGACGAGGCCGCTCGCGCCGCGCTGATCGACAGCCTGCAGGCACGCGGAGTTCACGCCATGGCGCTGTCGATCGAAGAGGGCCTGCGAGGTGAGCCCCGCGGAGATCCTCAGCTCGCGAGGTGGTTCACGTGAGCGGCACCACGGAGCGGCGTCGCCGGCACCCTGGAAAAGACGAAGGGACCCGGCAGCTCCTTCGCTGCCGGATCCCTCTGTGCCCAGGAGAGGACTCGAACCTCCACGGTGTCGCCACCACTAGACCCTGAATCTAGCGTGTCTACCAATTCCACCACCTGGGCGATGGAAGCCGCGCGCTTATAGGGACGGCGCGACATGGGGTCAAGCGACGATCGCGGGCCGCCCGCCTGACGCCTTCAACGGCGCTTCAGCCCCGCGCTCTTCTCGGAGCGGTCGACCCGCTCGAGGCGCTCGGTCGCCCGCTCGTCACCGAGCAGCTTCGTGAGGCTCGCCATGGCCGACGCCGCCGTTCGCTTCCACTCGGGCACCGCCTCTTCGCGGCCCTGGTACTGGTCGGGGTCGAACGGCACGCGCTGCGCCTTCAAGATCGACCGCGCGTAGTCGCGCTCGTCTTCGGACGCGAGCGGCGAGAGCAGGTGAACGATCTCGTGGCGATCGTTCACCGCCGCCTTGATGAGCGCCGTCTCGCGGTCGCCGTCGTGCAGCTCGGGGTCGGCCCCCGCGATCAGCAACAGGCGCACGAGCTCCACGTGGCCGCGCGCCGCCGCTTCGTGCAGCGCCGTGCGCCCGCCCTCGAAGGGCTCGTTGATGTCCACCGCCTCCGCGGCCAGCTTTCGCAAGGCCCCGGCGTCTTCCGCCACCACCGCATCGAACAGGGTCATGCCCGCAGTGGTAAGCGCGAGCGGCCCCGGCTTCAGGTTGAGGCCGTGCGGTAGCATTCGCCCGTGGCGCGCCTCGCCTACACCTTGCTGACGCTCGGCGCTCCCGCCGCCGTGTACGCGCTCGCGCACCTCGGCTGGCGCCTCGACGTCGCGGTGCTGCTCGCCGTGTCGGTCTCCGGCTTCTTCGTCGGCTTCGTCGAGCGCGCCGTGCCCTGGGAGCGCCGGTGGAACCTCCCGCAGGGCGACTCCGCCGTCGACGTGCTCCACCTCGCGATCTCGACGATCGCCGTCGAGGTCGTCTTCGCGCTCGCCGTCGCGCCGCTGCCCTCGCTCGAGGTCTGGCCGGCGAGCCTGCCGCTGCCGGTGCAGGTCGTGCTGGCCTTGCTCGTCGCCGAGCTCGGCGCCTACTGGGCCCACCGGTGGATGCACGCGCTCGGCCCGCTCTGGCGCGTGCACCGCGTTCACCACAGCCCGCGTCGCCTGCACTCGCTCAACGCCTCCCGCAACCACCCGCTCGAGACGCTGATGCTGCTGCTCACCGCCGGCGGCCCGCTGCTCGTGCTCGGCGCACCCCCGCTCGTCATCGCGCTCACCGCCGCCCTCGCGATCGCGCACCTGCAGTTTCAGCACGCCAACGCCCGGCTCGAGCTCGGGGGCTTGAACTGGCTGCTCGCCGGCCCCGAGCTGCACCGCTGGCACCACTCGCGCGTGCCCGAAGACGCGAACGGCAACTACGGCCACGTGCTCATCGTCTGGGACGTGCTCTTTCGCACCCGCATCGCGCACCCGCGGCGCCCGCCTGCCGACGTCGGGCTGTTCGATGGCAGCAGCCTGCCCGAGTCGTACGCCGCCCAGCTCGCCGCGCCGTTTCGCTGAGGAGGCGTGGAGGCGTCGGCCTCCGGCCTCGTTCACCGCGCTCGCACGATCTGCAAAAGGGTGCGCGTGCGCTTCGGCCTGGCTCGCTCTCGCCCCCTCGCCGTGAGGGTGCGTCGGCCAACGCGAAAGCCGCGGTTCTCACCCCGGCTCGACGCCCAGCTCTGACGCCGCAGTCATGGGATGTCGGCCGCGGGGCGCGATGAGAGATTTGGGGGACATCCCATGGGATGTCGTCGATTCGGCTTCCCGCTCGACGCTACTTCTTCACCGGCCACTTCCCCTCGGCCTCGAGCTTCCGGCGCACGTCGGGGTTCTCGTCCATGTACGCCTTCAGCGACTCCTCGGTGATCCACACGTCGAGGTCTTCGTCGCCGACCTGCGCCTGGCACGAGAGCCGCGACGTCGGCTTCACGTCGAACGCCATGTCGAGCCGGTCGATCTCCTCGTCCTGCTGCTCCGAGAGTGACTCGAGCCCCTTGCGCACCCAGACGTGACACGTCGAGCACGCGCACACGCCGCCGCACGAGTGGCCCACCTTCGCGCCGCAGTCTTCCGCGGCCTCGAGAATCGGAGTCCCCGGCTTCACCTCGACCGTCACGTCGTCGAGCGGGCTCGCGAAGTGAATCTTCGGCACGTCAGACCTTCTGACCCACGACCGCGCTGGAGATCGCGCGGTTCATGATGCGCTCGACGAACGGCTTCGACTGCTCGTCGAGCGCGTGAATCGCCTCTTTCAAGGCGTGGTGATCGGCCGTCGTCTTCGCCAGCGCCTCGAGCGACTTCATCGACGACTCCATCTGCGACCGCTCGGCCGGCTCCAACAGGTCGCCGTTCTCGGTCAGCTGCTTCGTCGCGTCGATGAGAATGCGCTGCGCCTCGATCTGCTGCTCGCGCAGCAGGCGCTTCTGAACGTCGTCTTCGGCGTGGTCGATCGAGTCGAGCAGCATCTGCTCGATCTCCTCGTCGGTCAGCCCGTGCGTCGGCTTCACCGTGATCTTCTGCTCGGTGCCGGTCGAGAGCTCTTTCGCGGCCACGCTCAAGATGCCGTCGGCGTCGACCGAGAACCGCACCTCGACGCGCCCGATGCCCGCGGGCAGGGCAGGGATGCCGCTCAACCGGAACCGCGCCAGCGAGCGGCAGTCTTCGACCAGCTCGCGCTCGCCCTGCACCACGTGGATGTCCATCGCGTTCTGGCCGTCTTGAAACGTCGTGAACACCTGCGCCTGCCCGATGGGGATCGTGCTGTTCCGCGGGATCAGCTTCTCGACGACGCCGCCCATCGTCTCGAGGCCCAGCGACAGCGGGATCACGTCGAGCAGCAGCACCTCGTCTTTGCGCTCGGCGTTCGTCAAGAGGTCGGCCTGCACCGCCGCCCCCAGCGCCACCACCTGGTCGGGGTCGATGTCGGCCAGCGGCTCGCGCCCGAACACCTCGGCCACGTACTTCCGCACCGCCGGCACCCGCGTCGAGCCGCCGACGAGCACCACGCCGTCGAGCTCGCCGGCTTTCAGCCCCGCGTCCTTCAGCGCGCGCCGGCACGCCGCGCCCGTCTTCTCGATCAGCGGTCGAATCAGCCCGTCGAACGTCTCGCGCGTGAGCTCCTTGCCCTGCACCTCGACCGACGCCTGCGACGTCAGCTGCTCCTTCGCGGCCTTCGCCGCGCTCAACAGCGTCGCGGTCTCGGCGGGCGTCAGCGCCTTGTCGCCGACCCGCCACTTCACGATCGCCCGATCGAAGTCGTCGCCGCCGAGCGCGCTGTCGCCGCCGACCGACTTCACCTGGAACACGCCGTCGGTCAGCTCGAGAATCGAGATGTCGAACGTGCCGCCGCCGAGGTCGTAGACCGCGAACTTGCCCTGCGAGCCCTTGTCGAGCCCGTACGCGAGCGCCGCCGCCGTCGGCTCGTTGAGCAGGCGCAGCACCTCGAGGCCCGCGAGCCGCCCCGCGTCTTTCGTCGCCTGGCGCTGGGCGTCGTCGAAGTACGCCGGCACCGTGATGACCGCCTGCTCGACCTTGCCCGCGAAGTGCGACTCGGCCCGGCGCTTGAGCGCGCGCAGGATCTCGCCCGACACCTCGATCGGCGTCACCGGCTGCCCGCCGCTCACCTCGAACCGCACGACGCCTTCGCCGCCCGCAAACTTGTACGCGCCCAGCTTCTTCGTCTCGGCGTCGCCGTGCGACTTGCCCATGAACCGCTTCACGCTCTTCAGCGTGTCGGTCGGGTGCTCGGGCATGAGCGCGACCGCGCGCTGGCCCACCACCACGCCTCCGTCGCGGCCGTAGTGCACGACCGACGGCAACAGCTTCGCGCCGCCCTCGTCGGCCTCGAGGCACACCGGCTTGCCGTGAACGACGCCGGCGACCAGCGAGTTCGTGGTGCCGAGATCGATGCCCACCGCGTGGCCCTTCGGCTTCAGCGGGTCGTGGATCTGCAGAAAGCCCTTCACGCCGCGTCCTCCTCCATCGCCTCGACCTCCTCGAGGAAGCGGGCGTAGTAGCGCACCTTCGCGAGCAGCGCAGTCGCGCCGGTGAGATCGTCGCGGCGCAGCGCCTCGAGGCCGAACCGCAGCGCCTCGTCAGACTCGCCCCCGATGACCGCCGCGAGCTCGCGCGCCTTGAGCAGATCCTTCTTCGCCCGGGCGCCGTCGAGCTCCTCGCGCCGCTCGAGGATCTTCTCGAGGAACTCCATCGGCATCGACACGCGCTCGAGGTCGATGCCCTTCTGCGAGAGCACGTAGAAGGCCCGCTTCACCGGGTCCTTCAGCACCTTGAACGCCTCGTTGAGCGACGCCGTGCGCGACGCCGCGCCGACGCGATCGTTCGGGTTGCGGTCGGGGTGGTAGGCCAGCGACAGCTCGCGGTACTTCCGCTCGAGCGCCGGCACGTCGACATCGACCGAAGGCGAGAGGCCGAAGAGCGCGAAGTGATCCACGGGCTCGCCCCCACTGCGCGGGGCCCCAGGATGCCGCTCCACTCCCTTCGGTCGTTCCACGGTCACACCGTGAAGCTCTCGCCGCACCCGCACGCGCTCTTCTCGTTCGGGTTCCTCAGCTTGAACCCCGACGCCATCATCGTCTCTTCGAAGATGAGCTCGGTGCCCATCAGGTACAGGTAGCTCTTGGGGTCGACGAAGATGCGCACGCCTTCGCGCTCGAACACCTTGTCGCGCTCCTTCGGCGCCTCGGCCCACTCCATGTGGTACGCGAGCCCCGAGCAGCCGCCACCCTTCACGGCGATGCGCAGGCCGGCGAGCGGAGTCTGCCGGTCGGTCAGCAGCTTCTTCAGCCGCGAGACCGCCGAGTCCCCGAGCAGCACTCCCTTGCCCATGGGCTTGGGGGAGGCGACCGGGGCAGCCGTAGCGGTGGCAGGAGCCGCGGTCATTTGCCCCGCGCCGCCTTCTTCTTCTTGAAGTCCTCGATGGCGGCCTTGATCGCGTCTTCCGCCAGCACCGAGCAGTGGATCTTCACGGGAGGCAGCGAGAGCTCCTTCGCGATCTCTTTGTTCGAGATCGTGCCGGCCTGGTCGACCGTCTTGCCCTTCACCCACTCGGTGACGAGCGAGCTCGACGCGATGGCCGAGCCGCAGCCGAACGTCTTGAACTTCGCGTCTTGAATCACGCCGTCGTCGCTGATCTTCAGCTGCAGGCGCATCACGTCGCCGCACGCGGGCGCGCCGACCAGCCCCGTGCCGACGTTCGGGTCTTCTTTGTCGAGCGTGCCCACGTTCTTCGGGTTCTCGTAGTGCTCGATGACTTTCTCTGAGTAGGCCATGACTTTGGGCTCCTAGTGCGCCGTCCACGCGATGGACTTCAGGTCGATGCCCTCTTTCGCCATCTCGTAGAGGGGGCTCATCTCACGCAACCGATTCACCGAGCGAGCCATGAGGTCGATCACGAAGTCGACCTCGTCTTCCGTGTTGAAGCGGCCCAGCCCGAAGCGAATCGAGCTGTGGGCCATGTCTTCGTCGACGCCGCAGGCGCGCAGCACGTACGACGGCTCGAGCGACGCCGACGTGCACGCCGACCCCGACGAGACCGCCACGTCTTTGATCGCCATCATCAGCGCCTCGCCCTCGACGTACGCGAAGCTCACGTTCAGGTTGCCGGGCAGGCGCGTCTCCATCGAGCCGTTCACCACCAGCATGTCGAGCTTCGACTTGAGCCCGTTCAGCAGCCGCGTGCGCAGCTTCTCGAGCCGCTTCGCCTCTTCGGGCATCTCGGTGCGCGCGAGCTCGGCCGCCTTGCCGAAGCCGACGATCGCCGCGACGTTCAGCGTGCCCGACCGCATGCCGCGCTCATGGCCGCCGCCGTCGATGATCGGCGCGATGCGAACCCGCGGCTTGCGCCGCACGTACAGCGCGCCGACGCCCTTCGGCCCGTACATCTTGTGCGCCGTGATCGACACCAGGTCGGCCTTCGCCGCGTTGACGTCGAACGGCACCTTGCCGAGCCCCTGCACCGCGTCGCAGTGAAACAGCACGCCGCGCTCGCGGCAGATCGCGCCGATCTCGTTCACCGGCTGAACCGTGCCGATCTCGTTGTTCGCGAGCATGATGCTCACGAGCACCGTCTTGTCGGTGATCGCGGCTTTGAGCTGCTCGAGATCGACGAGACCGTCTTTCTTCACGTCGAGGTACGTGACCCGCGCCCCGGTCTGCACCTTCGAGACCCAGCGCTGGAACTGCGCGTCCTTCTCGAGCTCGTGCTTGATCTCGAGCGTGCCGATCTCTTCGGGCGTCACGTCTCTGCCCGAAAGCTCCGACAGCCGCAGCACCTTCAGCTCGTCGATGCGCTCCTGCCGCATGCGCTCGAGGCGCTTGCACGAGTCGAGCACCGCCTTGTGCTCGGTCTTCAGCGTGATGATGTGGTCGCCCTTCGCCCGGTAGAAGTCGATCACGCCCTTGATGGCGAGGTTGTCTGACTCGGTCGCGCCCGACGTGAACACGATCTCTTTCGGGTCGGCGCCGATCAGCGCCGCCACCTGCTTGCGCGCCGCCTCGACCGCCGCCTCGGCCTTCCACCCGAAGACGTGGTTGCGTGACGCCGCGTTGCCGAAGTCTTCCCTCAGGTACGGCATCATCGCGTCGAGCACTCGAGGGTCGAGCGGCGTCGTCGCGTGGTTATCCATGTAGATGGGCAGCTTCACGAGAGTTTCTGTAACCGTTGGAATGTGGACCAGTCAAGTCCACATTCCCCGACCCGTAACGGCCCGCCCTCGATCGGAGCAGATCGCCTTCATCTGGAGCGCCACCCCACGGCGTTTCGCGGCCCTGCCCCGTGGCGAGGGAGGTGCAACGGCTCGCCGTCCCATGACCGCACTCCCCGCACGACAGACCACCGAAGGCTGGCGCAGAGGCAAACCCGAAGAGGACCCCGAGAAGATGAAGAAATGGGGCTGGGTCTCGGCGAAGCCGAGCGAGTTCCTCATCTGCATGCGCGGCGGCAAGGTCGTCGCGAGCGGGCAGGGCGCCACCAGCTTCAAGTGGCCCTGGGAGTCCGTCTCGGTCGTGCCCACCACCGTGCAGCGGCTGCACTTCATCGCCGACCAGGTCACCGCCGAGAAGGCCGGCGTGCAGGTCACCGGCGTCGCCGTCTACCGCATCGCCGACCCGCTCATCGCGTTTCGCATGCTGAACTTCAGCTACCCCGAGCGCGCGCAAGAGAAGCTCTCGTCGATGATGAGCGAGATGTTCATCGGCGCCACGCGCCGCCTCGTCGCGAACCTGTCGGTCGAGCACTGCATGACGCGGCGCAAAGACGCGCTCGCCGCCGAGCTGTTGCGCGAGATCGCCCCGGTCGTCGGCGGCACCGGGCGCACCGAAGATCGCACGGTGCGAGGGTGGGGCGTCATCGTCGACTCCATCGAGATTCAAGACGTACGCGTGATGTCGCAGACCGTCTTCGCGAACATGCAGGCCCGCTTCCGCCAGGAGCTCGAGCGCCAGGCCCGCGAGGCCGAGCTCGCGCGCGATCGCGCCGTGAAGCAAGACGAGACCGCGACCGAGCGCCAGATCGAGCTCGTGCGCGTCGCCGCGGCGACCGAGGTGCGCCGTGAGAAGCAGGCCGCCGAAGAGGCCGCGCGCCTCGAGAAGCTCGCGTCGGACACGCGCGTCGAAGAGACGCGCCTCACCTCCGAACGGGCCGCGAAGCAGGCGCAGATCGACTCCGAGCGCGAGCTGCAGCTCAAGAAGCTCGAGGCCGAGACCCAGGTGCTGTTGACCAAGCAGGCCTCGAGCGAGCGCGCGCGGTTGCAGCAGCTGCAGGCCGACGCCAAGGCCGAGGCGCAGCGCCACGCGATGCGGGTCGCCGCCGAGGCCCAGGCCGCCGAGGTGCTCGCCGCCCAGGCGCGCGTCGCCGAGGGCAAGCGCGTGCTCGCCGAGCTCGAGCTCAAGACCGTCGAGCTCGAGCTCAAGAAGCAGGAGCTCGCCACGAAGCTCGAGCTCGATCGCGCCGCGCGGCTGCGCGAGATCGACAACACGCTCTCGCCCGAGGTGATTCAGATGGCGCTCGCGAACCGCCTGCCCGAGCTCGCCGCCGCCTTCCAGCAGAAGATGGGCGAGGTGCACGTCACCGCCGTCGACGGCGCGAACCCGTTCGGCTACGTCGCCGCCGCCGTCGAGGGCGTCATGGGCCTCGCGCGCAGCGCCGGCCTCGAGCTGCCGAAGAAGCCCGCCGGGTGACGCACCCCGACCAGGCTCAGGTGATGCGCCGCAGCGGGTTGCCCGCGAGCGCCTGCTCGGCGACCTCGAGAAAGTCCGACGCGGTGATGATGCCGACCAGCCCGCCGCGCTCGTCGAGCACCGGCAGCGAGCCGATCTTCTTCGTGCGCAGCACGCGGGCGGCCTCCCACGCGGCGACCTCGGCGCCGATGCTGAGCACCTGCCGCGTCATCACCGACTTCACCGGCAGCGACCGCCCCGAGCCGTCGGCCTTCAGCGCGCGCGCCACGTCGAGGCTCGACAGCACTCCGACGACCGAGCCCGCCTTGTTCACCACGGGGAAGTGGCGAATGCGCCCGAGCTTCATCTCGGCGTGCGCGCGGCCGACCGACGCGTCGTCTTGAAGCGTCAGCACGTTCGCCGACATCAGGTCGCCGACGGTCACCATGGCCTACTTGAAGAGCTTCCCGTGGAGCTCGAGCACCGTCTTCTCGGTCTTCTCGTAGAGCTCGGCGTCGCGCAGGTGGTCGCGCACCCGCTTGGGCTCCTTGCCCTTCGAGAACTTCGCCTCGGCGTCTTCGACGTCGTCCTCGAGCTTCTTGTAGAGCGACAGCACCGAGGCGTCTTTGTTCAAGATCGTCGGGTCGTCGGTGATGCGCTTCTCGATGGCCTCCCACTTCGCGTGCCACGCTCCGTAGCCGCTGCCGTGCGGAACCGCCGCCGCGGCCGGAGGCGCGTTCTCGGCCTTCGCCGCCACCGGCGCAGGCGCGGGCGTCGGCGCGGGAGCCGGCGTGGGCGCCGGAGGCGGAGCCGCCTTCTTCTCGTCGCCCGGCGGAGGCGCCGCGGCCTTCTCAGCCTTCTCAGCCTGCTTCTCGGCCTTCTCGGCCTGCTTCTCGGCCTGAGCCGTCGCTGCCTCGGCCTGCTTCTCGGCCGCCTCGGCCTGCGCCTCGGCCTGCTTGCGCAGCGCTTCGGCCTGCGCCTCGGCGGCCGCGACCTGCGAGTCGACGCTGCCGCTCGACCCGACGCTGCCTCGGCCCGCGATCGCCGCGGGGATGCCGGCGAGCGTGCTGAGGCACGCGAGGCCACCGAGCACCATCAGCACGATGCGGAACCACTTCACCACCCCGGCCTCGCTGAACCACGAGAACCAGATGAAGAGCATCACCAGCGACGAGGCCAGCGACAGCACCAGCGGCACGAGGCCGATCAGCGGCAGCGGCACGAGCCCGAGCACCTGACCCACGAACGCCGGCAGCGCGAGCAGGCCCGTCGCCGTCTGCACGAGCAGGAAGAGGTTCGTGCGCGAGCGATCGTCCGACGTGCCCTTCAGGAACTTCACCCACCAGTTCAAGAACGGGTGCCAGATGATGCCGGTGATGATCGCCCCGATCACCGCGCCGATGAGGCGCCCGATGGGAAGAATGTCTCCGATGCTGAGCGTGTGCGTGACGAGCCCGTAGATGAGGCTGCCGAGGAAGCCGAACGCCGCGCCGATCAGCTGGCCGGGCAGGGCCCACGCGATCAGCTCCATGCGGCCCTTCGCCTCGTGCTTCTGCTCTTTGACGGCCTTGCGAATCGTGCCGACCGGGTTGAACAGCATCACCGGAATCGCCGCGAGGTAGAACGCGAACGCCTTCGGCACCGCGATCAAGAAGTACCCGACCGTGATCTTCTTCGGCTCGCCGCCGCCGCCGCTCGCCGGCTCGTCGGGCACCCCCGCCTCGGTCTTCTTGTTGGCCGCGTTGTCTTTCGCCGCCGCCCCCTTCTTGCCCCCCGGCGCCGGCGCAGGCTTCGCCTTCGAGACGCTCGCCTCTTTCGCGGCCGCCCCCTTGCCGGGCTTCGCTCCGTCTTTCGCCGCCGCCGGCATCGGCTTCGGAGTGTCTTCGTGCTCCTCGACCGGCGCCTCGTCCTCTTCCGGGGGCGGGGCGTCTTCGTCTTGCGCCATCGACGTCGGCTCGCCCGCCTCGTCGTTCGTCGCCTGCAGCACCTCGTACTTCGCCTGGCTCATCTGGAAGACGTCGCCCGGCAACAGCTCGGTCGCGTCTTTGATGCGCTCTTTCTGCAGCCAGGTGCCGTTGCTCGACCCGAGGTCTTCGAGAAACCACGCGCCGTTCTCGCCGAACACGCGCGCGTGTCGCTTGCTCACGCCCGTGTCGCGGATCTGGACGTTGGCGTCACCGCCTTCACGGCCGAACGTGAGACCGTCTTCCGGGACGACGAGGACCTTCTGGGACGCCAGATCTTTCAACTCGAGAGGCATAGGGTGACGCGAAAAGTACCCGAGACGGAGGCGTGGTAGAAGGCCAACGGTTCGCTCATGCCCGACCTCGGCTCGAAGAAGTTCGCTACCGTCTTCGCCCGTGCCCTCGCCGACAGCGGCCGCCTCACGAAGGCGCACATCAAGGCCCTCAAAGAGGCCCAGGCCGCCATCACCGCCCCGAAAGAGAAGGCCGCCGCCGAGAGCATCATGGCCCTCGTCCGCCACGACGTCGAGCTCGACAGCTTCGAGCTCGACCCCGTGCGCAAGGCCCTCGGCGTGCTCATCGGCGTCTCGAAGGGGCCCCTGCCGCCCGACCTCGAGGCCGTGCTCAAGCACGCCGTGCCCGTCTCGAACGTGACCGTGAAGCACTACGATCTCACCTTCGACCTGAGCGGCAAGCGCAGCGCCTTTCCCGCGCGCGCCGTCATCGCGCTCGACAAGAAGGCCCCGGCCGTCGCCGTGCTCGAGGCCAACCCCGACCGCCTCACCGTCTCGCGCGTGCTCGCCGACGGCAAGAGCGTGCCCTTCGAGCAGAAAGACGGCCGCCTCTTCGTCACCGCCCCCGGCGCGCTCACCCTGCAGGTCGACTACAAGGTGAAGCCCGACGACACGGTCGACGAGAACTCGTACGGCCTCATCCGCGACAAGTACACCGGCCGCATGTGGACGATGACGTGGCCGTACAACACGGGCGCGCTCTTCCCCTCGAACTCGCACCCCGCCGACGGCGCCACCGCCAGCGTCGTCGTCAAGGTCGCCGCCGGCATGCAGGCCGTCGGCACCGGCACCCAGGCGAAGACCGGCGCGTTCATCACCGCGGCCGAGGCCCCCGCGTACGCCATCGCCTTCTACGCCGCGCCCGACTTCGTGCTCGGCGACGGCGGCGAGACCCACGGCGGCGTCGACGTCTCGAGCTACGGCAACGGCACGCGCGCCAGCGAGGCCAACCGCAAGGCCTACCGCGAGACCGCGAAGGCCGCGCTCGACTTCTACGAGGGCTGGCTCGGTAAGTACGACTACGGCTCGACCATGAAGCTCGTCGAGGTGCAGGGCGGCCTCGGCGGCATGGAGCACACCGCCGCCGTCGCCATCATGATGAACGCGGCCAAGAACCTCGACGCTGCGAAAGAGACCGCCGCCCACGAGGTCGCCCACCACTGGTTCGGCGACAACGTGCGCATCGAGAACTGGGGCGACTTCTGGATGAGCGAGGGCTTCACCAACTACGCGACCTTCCGCTTCTTCCGGCACGCCGAGGGCGAGAAGAAGTACGTCGAGCTGCTCGACAACGCGCGGGCTGAGGTGCGCGACGCCCTGGCGACGACGCCGCACGCGCTGTCGGCGCCCGACTTCACCGACGTGAACGAGATCTTCACCTCGCTGCCGTACCAGCTCGGCCCGTGGATCTTGCGCATGATGGAGGTCGAGCTCGGCACCCCCAAGCTCGACGCCCTGCTCAAGGGCTGGTTCCAGACGCACCGGCAGAAGGCCGTCTCGACCGAAGACTTCGTCGCCTACGCGAAGAAGAAGACGGGCCACGACTTCGCGCCGTTCTTCGCGCGGTGGAACCAGATCACCGCGGTGCCCAAGCTCGAGGGCGCCACGAAGGTGACCGGCTCGGTCGTCGAGGCCCAGCTCACCGCCAAGAACGAGCTCCCCAAGGGCCTCAAGATACCGCTCGAGCTCAGCGGGCCCGGCGGCACGAAGACCGTCATGGTCGAGCCCGGAGCCCCCGTGCGCATCGACGCCGGCTTCCCCGTGCAGAGCGCCCGGTGGGACCCCGACACGACGGTGCTCGCGTACGTGAACGCCACGCACGCCGCGCCGCGCCGCACCCGCGACTGGGCCGCCGGCCCTGTGAACACGTGAAGTGAAACCAACCCCCCGCTCGGATCACGTCAGACACGACATGGCGATGAAGAAGGTTCTGCTCCTGGCAGTGGCGGCCGCGCTGGGCGTCGCCTTCGTTCCGTTCATTCTCCCCACCGGGCCGACGACCGGCGACTACGCGTCCGAGCTCCTCGCGGGCGGGCGCATGGTGTTCGCCGCCGGAGCCATCTTCGTCGGCGGCCTCTTCACCTCGATGACGCCGTGCGTGTGGCCGCTCATCCCCATCACCGTCGGCGTCTTCGGCGCCCGCCAGGCCGAGTCGCGCGCCCGCGCCGTCGTGCTCACCAGCGCCTACGTGCTCGGCATGGGCGTCACCTTCGCCTCGCTCGGCGTCGCCGCCGCCTTCGCCGGCCGCGCCTTCGGCACCGCCCTCGGCAACCCCTTCGTCGCGTTCGGCCTCGGCGTCTTCCTGCTCGCGCTCGCGGCCTCGATGTTCGGCGCCTTCGAGCTCGCGCTGCCGTCGGGTCTCGCCACGAAGCTCAACTCGGTCGGCGGAGGCGGCCTCATCGGCGCGCTCTTGATGGGCGCCGTCTCGGGCTTCCTCGCGGCCCCGTGCACCGGGCCGGTGCTCTCGGGCGTGCTCACCTTCGTCGCCACCACGAAGAACCCGGTGCTCGGCGGCGGTCTGCTCTTCATCTACGCGCTCGGCATCGGCGTGCCGTTCTTCATCATCGGCGTCTTCATGGTGCGCCTGCCCAAAGGCGGCGTGTGGATGGAGTGGGTCAAGTCGGTCTTCGGCGTCGCGCTCGTCGCCCTCGCGATCGGCTACTGGCGAGACGGCTTGCCGATCGTGCGCGAGGCGATCGCCTCGATCGGCGGCGCGCTCGGCCGCAACCCCACCATCGCCGTGACCGCCGCGCTGGCGCTCGCCGGCGTCTTGCTCGGCGCGATTCACCACTCGTTCAAAGACGGCACGAAGGCCCAGGTCTGGCAGAAGGCGCTCGGCGTCACCGCCCTCGTCGTCGCCCTCGCCGTGCGCGTCGCGCCGCTGCCCGAGCCGCAGCAGCCCCAGTCGCGCTCGCTCGAGTGGTCGAGCTTCAGCGCCGACAAGGCGAACAGCGCCGCGCCGTTCGACGCGCTGCTCGAGAAGGCGAAGTCGACCTGCAAGCCGGTGATGATCGACTTCTTCGCCGAGTGGTGCGCCGCCTGTAAGGAGCTCGACCAGCACACGTACACCGCGCAGGCCGTCGTCGACGAGGCCGATCGCTTCGTCAACATCAAGGTCGACGGCACGAACGATCACGAGGTGCTCGACACGCTGTACGAGCGCTTCGGCGTGAAGGGCCTGCCCACCGTCGCCTTCATCGACCCGAAGGGCATCGTGCTGAACGACCCGAAGGTGACCGGCTTTCTGCCTCCGGATCAGTTTCTCGCCGAGCTGAAGAAGGTACATTCGGGCGAATGCTCGCCCACGCCCTGATCCTGCTCGCCGCGACGCCCGACGCAGGAGTCTCAGACGCCGACGCCCTGCGCGCGTGCCTCAAGACCAAGACCAAGACCATCGAAGCCGCCTGCGTCGTGAAGGGCGCCGTCGTCGACACCGGGCCCACCGAGGCCACGCGCGTCGACTCGGCCAAGGCGTTCATGAACGAGCAGGCCGCCGCGTGGAACAAGGGCGACCTCGACGCCTTCTGCGCCTCGTACGCCGACGACACCACCTTCATCACTCCCAACGGCCTCACCAAGGGCAGAGACCAGGTGCTGGCGCGCTACAAGAAGCGCTACCCCGACAAGGCCGCGATGGGCACGTTGAGCTTCGAGTTCCTCGACGCCCGCGTCGCGCCCGGCTCGGTCAGCGTGATGGCGAAGTGGACCTTGAGCTACCCGAACAAGCCGTCGGCGTCGGGCAACACGCTCGTCGTCCTCCACCCGAGAGGCCCGTCGTGGATGGTGGTGCAAGACGCGTCGATGTAGCCGGGCCGAAGGCCGAGCCCGCGCGCCTGAGCTGCCCAGACGGCTACGCGCTCGGCGCCCAGGTCTTCGCGCCGGCGGGCGCGCCCAGGGCGATCTCCGTCGTCGTCCCCGCGCTCGGCGTCACCCAGCGCATGTACCGCAACTTCGCCGCCAGCCTCGCGAGCGAGCAGATCGCCACCGTCACGTTCGACTACCGCGGCATGGGCGAGTCGAAGCCCGAGCGCCTGCGCGGCTTCGACGCGACGGTCACCGACTGGGCCACGCTCGATCTGCCCGCCGCGATCGACTTCGCCCGCGACCGCTTCGGAGCCCTGCCGACCTTCGCCGTCGGCCACAGCATCGGCGGTCAGCTCCTCGGGCTGTGCCCGCGCGCCCCGTCGCTCGCCGGCGCGCTGCTCGTCGCCGCCCAGAGCGGCTACTGGAAGAACTGGTCCGGCGTCGGCCGCGCCCTGATGTTCACGCACTGGCACGTGATGCCGCTCATCGCGCGCGCCGTCGGCTACCTGCCCATGGCCGCCGTGCGCCAGGGCGAAGACGTGCCGCTGGGCGCCGCGCTCGAGTGGGCCCGCTGGGGCCGCGACCGGCGCTATGTGCTCTCGTCGCCGCTCGCCGCCCACGCGGCGCTCGAGCTGCCCCTGCGCGCGTACGTCGTCTCCGACGACGGGTACGCGCCCCCCGAGTCGGTGCGCGCGCTCGCGCGCTTCTACGCCCGCGCCGACGTCGAGGTCCGCGAGCTGACCCCGGCGGCGCTGGGCACTCGCGCCATCGGTCACTTCGGCCTCTTCCGCCGCGAGTTCCGCGAGACGTTTCACCGGGAAGCAGCCCGCTGGATTCTCGACCGCGCGGGTGACAAAGCAGCGGCATGACCCGCATCGCGCTCGTGCTCGCCGGCATCGCCGCCTCCGCGACCTGCGGCCCCCGGCCCGCCCCGATGCCGTGGGACGTGCAGCACGTCGACGCCGGCAGCGAGTGGGACGGCGGCGAAGACGGCGGCCTGCCGCCTCTGGCCCGGCCCGACTGCCGGCCCTGCGAGACCTGGGGCGCCGTCGAGATCCGCGGCCCGCTGCCGGGCCAGCTCGACGAGCTCTCGGGCCTCGCGGTGAGCGCGAAGCAGCCTGGCGTCGTCTTCGCGCACAACGACTCGGGTGACAGCCCCCGCCTGTTCGCGCTCGACTCGTTCGGCCGGCTGCTCGCCGAGCTGCGCCTGCCCGGCGCCCAGGCCGTCGACTGGGAGGACATGGCCGCTGGCCCCTGCGGCAACGGCCAGCGCTGCCTCTTCCTCGGCGACATCGGCGACAACCTCAGGCAGCGCACGAGCTACACCCTCTACCGCGTGCTCGAGCCCCTGGTGCCGACCGACCCCCAGGCGCAGGCCGCCGAGCTCTCGCTGCCCTTCGACCGCCTGCCGTTCATCTACCCGAACAACGAGCGCCACAACGCCGAGACCTTGCTCGTTCACCCCGTCACGGGCGAGGTCTACATCGTGACGAAAGAGACCGCCGGCACGCCGTCGCGCGTCTTCCGGTTTCCGAGCCCGCTGACGCCCGAGGCGCAGATGACGCTCATCGACCTCGGCCCGGCGTCGGTGCCGCAGCCGAGCGACGTGCTCGTCACCGGCGGAGCGATTCACCCCTGCGGCGGCTCGGTGCTGCTGCGGCTCTACAACCGCGTCGTCGAGCTGCGCGCCGCCCCCGACGCCGGCTTCGAGACGGTGTTCAGAGCGGCCCCCGTCGAGGCGCCCTCGGCGATCGACGAGCCCCAGGGCGAGGCCGTCACGTGGGGCGTCGACGGCCAGAGCTACTTCACGGCGAGCGAGCATACGGGGCAGAGTCTCCATCGGGTGCAGTGTGTTCGGTCTCCGTAGCCTCACGTTGACCTCGCTGGTGGTGCTCGCGGGCTGCGAGAGCGCGAAGCGCCAGAACCGCCCCGTGCCCGAGAGCTTCCGCGCGGTGACGCTGACCGACGATCTGCTCGATCGCTCGACCCTCGCCGGGCAGCCGTGGGTCATCAGCGTCTGGCGCCCCGACTGCCAGGCCTGCCTGCGCCAGCTCGCGGTGCTCGACACGCTCAAGGCGAAGCACGCCGCCCAGAACGTCGGGTTCGTGGCGCTCTCGCTCGACACCGACGAAGACGCGATCTTCGCCGCCGCCGAGAAGGCCGAGATCGACAGCACGCTCGCGTACTCCGACGAGGTGATGGGCCCGCTCGGGCTCAAGTCGCTGCCGTCGACCGTGTTCCTCGACGCCAGCGCCGTGATCGTCGCCTCGCTCACCGGCGAGGGCGACGAGGCGACGCTCGAGCAGTGGCTCGGAGTGGCCTCGAAGTGAACGGGTGGTGGAAGCAGCCGGCGGGCTTCGCCGCCGCCAAGGCCGTGCTCGCCGCCGCGAAGCTGTCGAACGCTCCCGAGCGCAGGCTCACGCCGCCCGAGCGCGTGCTCTTGGGGCGCATCTACGAAGACAGCATCGACCTCGCGCGCGTGCGGGTGAGGGCGCCCGTCACCGGCCTGCTCGGCGTCACCCGCCGAGCGTTCGTCATCGAGAACACGCTGTTCGTGCCCGAGCGCTTCTTGCCGCTGCAGACGACGGTGCTCGTGCACGAGCTGTGTCACGTCTGGCAGCACCAGAACGGCGGCCACTCGTACATCGCCGACTCGCTCGAGGCCCAGCTCGTGGGCGACGGCTACCGCCTCGAGAAGGGCCTGCGCGAGGGCCGGCGCTGGGCGTCGCTCAACTGCGAGCAGCAGGCGACGCTCGTCGAAGAGGGCTACGAGCAGGGCGCCTTCGACGGCCGGCCCTTCACGCTGAAGGGGCGCGACTACACCGACGCCTTTCGGCACGCCGCGGCCGAGCTGCGCGCGGGGCGGGGCGCGTCGTTTCGCTGACTCACGCCGCCTTCAGCGCGTACTCGAGCCCCGCGCGCACGGCCACCGCCTGCGCCTCGTTGCACTGCTCGGGGCTCGTCCTCGGGCTGTCGGGGTAGACCTCGGTCGTCGTCGTGAAGCGGGCGCCGGTGAGGTTGGCGCACAGCCCCAGGGCGCGCACCGCGTACTCGATCACGCCCCGGCTCAGCACGGGCACCTCGATGAGCTGCCCCTGTGGGGTCGCCTCGGCGATGTGCGTGACACGCTCGACCGCCTCGATGATCGCCTGCTGGAAGCCGAGCTGGCGGTTCTCGGCGTCGCCCACCAGGTAGAACCCGTCGGGGATCACGCCGGGCCCGAACGTCTTGCCGTCGCGGGCCGCGAGCGAGGGCCGGAAGATCGTCTCGTCGGAGTCCGTGGTCTCGTGCAGATCGAAGTGGGCGAGGAACCGGCCGCGGTAGGGCGCGACGAGCTCCATCAGGCGCAGCGCCTCGGGCGCGGCCCCGCCCGGCTTGAACGAGCGGTTCGGGTCGACGGCGTCGGGGTTCCACCGGTGAATGCGCTCGTAGCCCCACGGGCTCACGCAGGGCACGACGAGCAGGTTCACCCGGCCCGCGAACGCCGCCGCGTCGCGCTCGGCGAAGCGCAGCGCCCCGTGCACGCCGCTCGTCTCGTAGCCGTGAACGCCGCCGGTCACCATCGCCAGCGGCAGCCCGTCGCTCCAGGCCCGGCTGCGCAGCGCCACCAGCGGGTAGCTGCCGTCGGGGGCGTACTCGAGCGTGCCGTACGTGAGCACCTCGTAGGCGGGCTCGAGGCGTCGCACCACACTCAGCACCTCGTCGGCGTAGCTGCGCAGCTTCTTCTGCGTGCCGCGCCACGCCGCGCGCTCGGCCGGGCCCCACGGCACGCCGGGAGCGCCGATGGGCAGGCGGTCGGCCGACGTCATGCTCGGGCCCCGGCGGCGCGCGACGCCCTCACTTGCACGTGTGATCCGTCGCGCACGTGCCGGCCTTGACCATGCCGCCCGTGTTCAAGAACGTGCACGCGGTGCCGAGCGGGCAGTCGCCGCCGCCGTCGGGCAGCGAGTCGCCACAGTCGGTGGTGCCGTCGTTGTCGTTGTCGCGCCGGTCGGCGCAGTTCGTCTCGAGCGCGCCGGCCGGGCCGCACAGGCAGCCCGGCCCGCCGTCGGGCGAGCACGACTGACCGCTGCAGCCGGCCTCGGCGCAGTCGACGAGCCCGTCGCAGTCGTTGTCGAGGCGGTCGCGGCAGAAGGCGCCCACCTCGACCACCGTGCCGCTGTCGTTGCATGCGCACGTCGCCGAGCCCGTGCAGCGGAAGGTCGCCGGCGCCGCCTGACACAGCTGACCGACGCAGTCGGGGTCAGCGCAGTCGGAGAGCATGTCGCCGTCGTTGTCCATGCCGTCGCGGCAGGCGGTCTCTTTCTTCGCGCCGTTCGTGCACGTGCAGCCCATCGTGCCGCAGCCCGCGCCGTTGCAGTCGGGGTCGGCGCAGTCGCTGAGCATGTCGCCGTCGTTGTCCATCGCGTCGTCGCACGCGCCCTCGGCCTTCAGCATCGCGCGGCACTGGCAGCCGACGCCGCAGCTCAGCGTGTTGCAGTCGCTGTCGGCACAGTCGACCTTCAGGTCGCCGTCGTTGTCCATGCCGTCGACGCAGCTCGTCTCGCCCCGCCGCACGCAGACCCCGACGCTGCAGGCCTCGTTCGACTGGCACGCGCGGTCGCACATGCCGCAGTTGCGCGGGTCCTGAATCAGGTCGAACCCGTTGTCGATCGCGCCGTCGCAGTCGTCGTCGATGCCGTTGCAGGTCTCGAGCGAGCCCGCGCCTTCGTCGGTCTCGCCGTCGCAGTCGTTGTCGCGCCCGTCGCAGCCCTTGCCGACCTCGTCGCCGTCGGCCTTGCAGCAGTACACGCCGCCCACGCAGACGTAGCCGCCGCCGCCGCAGTCACCGTCGGCGTCGCAACGGAACTTCGCGTTGTCGTCGAACTTCACGGTGCACGAGGCCGCCCAGCCGAGCAGGGCGCCGACCGCCGAAACGAGCACGAGCCGCTTCATTCGCTAGAACTTGCCTCCGAACACTGCCGCCATGCCGAAGCCCGAGCCCTCGGCCGGGTCGCCAGGGCTCGACGGGCCCGTCGGGCCGGTGGGCCCCGTGCTCTTCGTGAACACCAGGGGCACCACGAACGCCCAGAGCGCGCCGGCCGCGAACACGCAGGCCCCGATGGGCACGAGGATGTTCGCGAGCAGCGCCTGCGTCTTCGCGCTCTGCGCCTGGGAGCGCGTGACGTCGATGACCCCGTCGTGATCGCCGTCGACCGCGCGGTTCTCGGTCGACTTCGCCATGCCGCCGAACGCGAGGCCGACGCCGACCATGATCGCGCCGGCCAGCGCCACGTACACGCCGGGCCGCTTGTAGACGGGCACCTCGGGTACGACCGCGACGATCGGCTCGACGGGCCGCTCGACGGGCTTCGCGATCAGCGTGACCTTCACCTCGGCCTTCTTCATCGACTCGACGGCCACGGTCGCGTTGAACGACTGGTACGAGTCGCTGCGAACCTCGATCTCGTAGTTGCCCACGGGCAGGGCCTTCTCGAAGCTGCCGGTGCCGAGCTCCTTGTTCTTCCACCAGGTCACCGCGCCCTGCTCGATCACGTCGACCGAGATCTTCCCGAGCGGGGTCGAGACGTGCTTC
The DNA here is from genome assembly GCA_044223505.1 of Myxococcaceae bacterium. GTDB lineage: Bacteria > Myxococcota > Myxococcia > Myxococcales > Myxococcaceae > Xiheicaenimonas. The sequence goes on along the minus strand of JBGALX010000044.1, from coordinate 62,295 downwards.
ACCATCTCGTTGAACGGGCCGCGCACCTTCGCGAGGAAGTCTTTGTCGCGCTGCGCCTGGCTCTTGCCCGCGAGGCCCGCGAAGCCGCCCATGGCCGCCTTCTCGGCCTTCTCGCCGCTCTCGACCGTCGCCGGCAGCACGGCGGGCAGGGTGGGGTCGAAGCCGTTGATCGACAGCACGGTGCCGGGGCCCGACTTCGCGAGCGTGCAGATGATGACGCGGTGCACGCCCAGCTTCTCGGCGAGCGCCTCGAGGCACGCGAAGTCAAGGCACTTGCGCGCCGTCGTCGAGACGCCCGCGACGTCGACCGGCGCCTTCACGACGCTGAACCGCTCGGACTCGCCGATGAGCTTGAACAGCTCGGCCTCGAGCAGCTTCGCGCGCACGGCGAGCGGCTCTTCGGCCTGCTCGGGCGTCACGCCGACGAACGCGATCGCGGGGCGAAACTCGGGCGGGGTCTTCGCCTCGCTGAAGTCGAGCCCGAGCTCGTCTTGCGCCAGCGCCCGAGCGGGCACCAGAAGGGCAGGGACCAGGACCATCATCGGAACGACGAGCGCTTTGAGCGTCACGGCTTACTCTCCGAGGTAGCTGCGAATCGTGTCCATCAACGCCTTCGCCGCTTGAGGCGCGGCGACGAGCTTCTTGTTCTGCTCGGCCAGGATCTTCTGGTCGACCAGGTACTGCACGGCGTTCTCGAGGTTGGTCCTCGACAGAGCCTCCGCCGCGGTGAGGCTGCCCGCAAGAAACTCGCCGCGCCCCGCCTCGAGCGCGTTCTTCACGAATTCCTTCTTTTCGATGCCGGCCGCCGGCAGGTGCGCCGCCGCCTTCGCCGACAGCCAGTACGACTCGAGGTAGTCGCGAATCAGCTCGGCGAGGAAGTGCAGCATCGGCTTCGCGAACGGCTCGGGGGCCACCTTCAGCGTCACCTCGTCTGCCAGCACGAGCCCCAGCTTCGAGAGGTGCGCCACCGTCTCGGTGAAGATCACCTCGAACGTCTTGCCGACGGGGTAGATGAGCTCGAACTTGAACAGGCGCGACAGCACGAGCGCCCGCTCGCGCACCTGCGCCAGCGAGTCGCCCGGCGTCGACAAGAGCGCGCTCGCCACGATCGTGCGCCCCGCGACCAGGTTCAGCAGCGTGTTCTTGTAGAACGCCAGCTCGGCGCGCTTGTCGTCTTCGAGCTGGTAGATGGGCTCGCCCATCGCCTGCACGGTCTTCACCATGCCCTGCGACGCGAACATCGCGAGCGCGTCGGCGATCGGCCCCAGCGTCTCGGGCGACGACGGCGCCCCCTCGAGCTGCGGCGAGAACGGAGCGCCCAGGTCTTCCGCGATGCGCCGCAGAAACACGATGCGCTCGCCCGCGTCTTTCGCCGAGATGCCGCGGCGGCGGTGCGCGAGCAGCGCCGAGGCGAGCAGCGCGTGCGGCGTCACCGTCGAGACCCGCGAGATGCCGTACATCACCGCGTTGCCCAGCGCCCGCACGAGCGAGCGCTTCTGGTCCTCGGTCACCCCGGCGCGGGGGTCGAGCTTGCGCTCTCTCATCAGCGCCGCGAGCGAGATCGGCTTGTCGAAGCGCAGGTGAATGCGGCCGTAGTTCTCGGACAGCACCTTCGGCGCCGACAACAGCGCCCCGACGCTCTCGGCCTTCTTCTCGCCGCCCTTCAGCTCTGCGCCGTAGCTCGACGACTCGACGACCTTCTCGTAGTCGATCGCGACCGGCACGTAGAGCAGGTCGTCGCGCGCTCCCTCGAGCACCGCGTCGACCTGCCAGCTGAACATGCCGAGCTTCGGCTGCAAGAGCTTCCCGTTTCGCGAGCGGCCGCCCTCGGGGAAGAACTCGTGGTGTATGCCGTCGTGCACGAGCTTCTTGATGTAGGCCTTGAACGACGCCGTGTAGACGGGGTCGCCCTTGAACGTGCGGCGCAGAAAGAACGCGCCGCCGCGCCGCAAGAACACGCCGAGCGGGAAGAACGACAGGTTCGCGCCGGCCGCCACGAGCGGCACCGAGTAGCCCCGGTACCAGAGCACGTAGCTCATCACGAGGTAGTCGACGTGGCTCTTGTGCGACGGCGTCAGCACGACCGGCGCGGTCGCCGCCGCCTTCATCGCGCGCTCGAGGCCCGGCTCGTCGACCTCGATGCCGTCGTAGATGCGGTTGAACACCCAGTCGAGCACCGGCGACGCCACGGCCACCACCGAAGGGCTGTAGCGCGCCGCGATCGCGTTCAGGTTGCGCTTGGCCTCGCGCGTGACGCTCTCGATCGACCGGCTCTTCTCGGCGGCCGCCTCTTCGAGCGACTTCTTCAGGGTGCGGTCGCGCAGCGTCTCTTCGATGAGCCGCTCGGTCGACTTCGCCGGCGGGCCGAACACCGCGCGCGTCTCTCGGGCGAGGTGCTGGTGCAGCGTGCTGCGCACCTTGCGCGCCAGCAGCGCCGCCTTCGCCTCGGCGTTCTCGCTGACGAACTTGCGCAGGTCGATGGGCTCGCCGAGGCGGAACTGTGCGCGGTGGTAGTTGCGCATGAACGTGAAGAACGTGTGCAGAAAGCCCGGCGCCTCGGGGCTGCCGAACACGCGGTCGAACAGGTCGGGCGCGAGCTTCTGGTTCCACTTCTCCCAGACGAGGAGCTCGGGCACGAGGAAGACGGGCCGGTCGCTCTTCTTCGCCATCTCGACCAGCGCGGGGAAGGGGTCTTCTTCGGTCTGCCGGCCCGAGGCGCTGCCGAACGCAGTCTCTTTGAGGAAGACGAGCCCCGAGCCCTGGTGCATGCGCGCGTACGTGAGGCGAACGTCGAAGTCGCCGCGCTGGGCCGTGCGTGTCCACGGGCGGGTGAACCAGCGGCGCAGGTTCACGACGGCGCGCACCGGCGGCAGCTGGTGCTTCACGAGCGCCCAGCTCAGGTACAGGTAGTTCACCCACGCGGTCGTGCGCATGACGTGAACGACGAAGCCCTCGCTCGACAGCCGCTGCAGCGTCTCGATCGCCGACTGCGGCAGGCGCACCGGCTCGAAGTAGCGGCGGGCGAGGGCGCGCCCGACCGGCCCGAGCTCTTCGCGCATGGCCTGCTCGACCGCGGCCTTCGCCACGGCGTCGTCGGTAGTCGCACGAACCTCGAGTGCCTCAGCGCCCATGGGTGGGGGCGCCAGTGTACTCCCACCGATGTGGGAGGGCTTTGAGGATTCGTCGAGCACGCGAGGGCCTTTTGTGGGCTACTCTTCGCCCGCTTCACCGCCCCGCCCACCTCGTATGCACACCACCGGCTTCGTCGAGCACCGCGCTTTCGTGGAGCACCGTCGTGCGCCTCGCGTCACCGTCGATCTGCCGGTGCTCCGCAAGGTCCAGGAGCGCTTCGTCCCCGAGAAGACGCTGAACCTGTCGGCGACCGGCGTCGCGCTCGTGACCGTGGCGCCGCTCGTGCCCGGCTCGCTCGAGCGGCTCACGCTCGTCTCGAACGACGGCCAGGTCGAGGTGAACGTGCAGGCCGAGGTCGTGCGCGTGCAGACGGTGAGGGTCTCGGCGCCCCCCGGCGAGAAGCAGGGCCAGAGCCTCACGCGCAAGTCGGGCACGTGGCAGTACGTCGCGGGCCTCAAGTTCGCGGCCCTCGACACCTCGGCCTCGTCGGGCATCGAGGCGCTCATGCTCGGAGCGATGTGCACGCGCTCAGGTCACCGCGCGGGCCCCCGCGTCGAGCTGCAGACCGAGGCGTTCTGGTCGGGCCCGGGCGCCGCCGGCGCGACCGCGCTGCAGATGGTGAACTTCAGCCAGACGGGCGCGCAGATCCGCGGCGAGCTCGTGCCGCCGCCCTCGGCCCAGGGCCTGTTCTCGGTGCGCCACGAAGAGAGCGGCGAGATGCTGACGGTGCCCGCCGAGGTCGTCTGGCGCCGCAACGAGAGCGGCGAGTGCGTCGCGGGGCTGCGCTTTCACACGCACCAGTCGGCCACCGATCTCGTCTCGCAGCTGGTGCGCGCCTTCCTCTTCCTCCCGCGGCCGACGCCCGCGGCCCCGTCGGAGCAGACCGGCACGCGCATCGGCGCCTTCGAGCTCGGCTCGCTCTACGCGCGGGGCCGGTCGGTCGAGGTCTACCGCGCGCGGGCGCTGAACCCTGCGGCCGACACCGACGGCGCCGAAGAGGTGGCGCTGAAGCACTTCCGAGGGGCGCCGGCCGAGGTCGAGGCGTGGACGCAGCGGTTCCTCTCGGCGGTCGAGCTCGGCCGCCACCTGCACGAGCACCCCGGAGTCGCCCGCGTCTACTCGTGCATGGGCGACATTCGCGAGACGTGGCTCGCCACCGAGCTGGTGCGGGGCTCGTCGCTCGAAGAGGGGCTCGCCGAGCTCGCGCGCAAAGGGCAGAGCGTGCCGATCGACGCGGTGCTGAGCGTCGTGCGCGAGGTGCTGACGACGCTCGACGACTGCCACCGGTACATCGTGAGCTACGAGGGCAACCACCTCGACGTGCTGCACGGCGACCTGCGCTCGTCGAACGTGCTCATCGACGGCGCGGGCAACGTGAAGCTCACCGGCTTCGGCTCGCCGTTTCGCCGGTCGGTCGAGTACCTGCCGTGGACGCCGCCCGAGGTGCTGCGCGGCGAAGCGCCGACGCCGCAGGCCGACCTCTACCAGGTCGGCGTGATGCTCTACGAGGCGCTGACCGGCGTCGTGCCGTTCAGGGCCGACACGCCCGATCACCTCGCGCTCGCGATCTCGGTGGGCGCGGTGCCGCCCTCGCGCCTCAACCGTGACGTGCCGCAGGCGCTCGATCGCCTCGTGATGGCGGCGATCGCCGAAGACCCCGACGAGCGCCCCGCGGGCTGCGCGGCGTTCGCCGAAGATCTGCTGAAGCTCGAGCTCACGCCCGAGCTCATGACGTCGGCGCGGCGCCGGCTCTCGCTCGTGCGCACGCGCGAGATCACCGCCGAGCGCGAGGCCAATTCGCCCCCCAAGGGGGACGGGGGAAAGATTCAGAAGTCGGGCGAGCTGCCGCTCGCCGTGCAGCCTCCGGCGCCGTCGCCCTCGAGCTACAAGAAGGGAACTCCCCTGACTCCGTGGACTCCGCAGCGCAGCGCGCTGGCGCCGGGCGAAGTGGTGGGGCGGTACACGATTCTCGGCAAGCTCGCCGAGGGCGGCATGGGCGAGGTGTTCATGGCCCGCAACGCCGAGGGCTCGACGGTCGTGCTCAAGACCGTGTCGTCGTCGCGGTCCGACGAGAAAGACGTGGTGACGCGCTTCTTGAACGAGGCGCGGCTCGCCTCGATCATCACGCACCCGAACGTCGCCCAGATCCACGACGTCGGCTTCGACCGCGGCCGGCCGTTCATCGCGATGGAGTACGTGCCCGGTCACACGCTGCACGACGTGCTCGCCCGGCTCGACGAGCGCAGCGAGCGGCTCGCGCCCGAGTTGGCTGCGGCGGTCATGGCCGAGTGCTGTGCGGGCCTCGATCACGCGCACGCGCTCCACGTCGTGCACCGCGACGTCTCGGCGAAGAACATCATGATCTCGTTCGACGGCCGCGTGAAGCTGCTCGACTTCGGCATCGCGAAGGCGGTCGGTTCGCGCCCCACGACGAAGCCCGGCAAGGTGCGCGGCACGAGCGGCTACATCGCTCCGGAGCAGGTGAAGAACGACCCCGTGACGGGCACCGCCGATCTGTGGGCGCTCGGCGTGAACCTGTACCGGCTGCTCACGGGCGTGTTGCCCTTCAAGGGCGCGAACGACTTTCAGGTGTTCATGGCGATCACTGACGGCACGCCGCTGGCGGTGCGCGAGCTGCGGCCCGACGCGCCCGAGGCGCTGTGCGACGTCGTCGACCGGTGCCTCAAGAAGGCGCCGGCCGAGCGGTTCTCGAGCGCCATGGGGCTGCGCGCCGAGCTCGAGAAGTACCTCGACGCGCACCCTGCGGGCGAGGCCGACCTGAAGGCGCTCATGGAGCGCCTCTACCCGGATCAGGCCGAGCGCGACCGGCAGAAGCTGGGCCAGTACCACGCCGTCGTCGACGCCTGACGGTCGCCGCCTAGCCGATCGAGAACAGCCGCGACGCCAGCGTGAAGTACCGATCGCCCGGCGTGGGGAAGGGGTCGACGAACAGCGACCGCATCTCTTTGCGCGACAGCCGCCCGTCTTCGAACGCGCGCGCGAGCGCCTCGCCGAGCAGGTAGCCCAGCGCGTGGCTCACGGCGTGGAAGAGGTGGTCGTCGACCATCGGGATGAGCCGCCGCGACGCCGCCGGCCCCTCGGCCTCGGCAGCCTTCAGCGCGAGCACGAACGCCGACACGTCGCGCTGGGCGGGCGAGCCGCCGGCGAACAGAGCGCTCCACTCGGCGAGCTGCGTGCAGCGGCGCTTCGGGTTCAAGAGCCGAGAGCCGAAGAAGCCGAGCGCCTCTTCGAGGCAGCGCGCCCAGAACGCGTCCGACCGGCGGCGGGGCTTCTCCATCGCGGGGCCGACGGCGACGTGGCGCACGAAGTGGGTCGCCTCTTCGGCGGCGTGGTTGAGCGAGAGCGACGCGAGGTACGCCATGCGCGCGCGGGGGATGTACGCGCTCTCGCGCGACAGCACGTGCCGCCGCAGGGTGTCGAGCTCTCCGCGTCGAAAGTGCCCGCGCTTGGTGAGCCGCTCGATGAGCGTGAGATCGCCGGCGGTGGCGATCTCGACGTCGCGCAGCGCCCGGTTCACGTCGACGCCCAGCAGCTTGCCCAGCGCCCGCGCGAGATCACGAAAGGTCGACGCCGCCGACGAGTCTTCGAGCGGCGAGTCGCCGAGCTCGGCCTCGAGGTAGTCGAGGAAGCTCTGCTGGCACACGACCGGCGACGCCGAGACCAGCGCGAGCTCGCCCGGCCGCACCTCGACGGCCTCGGTCGAGTCGGCGAGGCCCGCCTCGGCGAGCCGCCAATAGATGCCCTCGGCGTTCTGGTAGACGACGAGGTGCTCGCGCTCGACGTCGCCGAGCGCCTCGCGGGTGCGCGCGGGCAGGTGAGGGGGCGCGATGTGAAACTGCCCCATGAGCACGAGGACGAGGGGCCGGTCGTCGGCGCGCGAGACGGCGGCGAGCTGCTCGGCGGCGAAGCGGTCGCGCTCCTCGAGCGAGCTCTTCGAGCGCGAGCGCTTGTCGATCGCGAGCACCATGAGGCCCTTCTCGCGGGCGAGCTCGAGCACGGGAGCGAAGTTCGGCCAGATGTCGAAGGCGCCGCGGTAGGGGTGGCCGATCGCCTCGAGGAACTGCGCTTCGGTGAGCCCGCCGGCGAGAAACGCGTCGAGCGTGGGCTGGTGACGACCCTCGACGAGCTCGAGCGCGAGCACGACGCGGCGGTTCGACTTCAGGGCCTCGCGCGCGAGCTCGAGGTACCCGGTCTGGGCGAGCTTCAGCGTGTGGTAGTCGCCGACGTAGACGACATCGGCGGCGCAGATCTGCCGCCGCACGTCGGCCATCGTCGTGACCCTGGAGTAGCTCTTCGTCGCGCGGCGGTAGCGGGCCTCGTAGCGCCGGAACACGGGCGAGGAGCCGATGACGCTGCGGTTGATGCGCGCCTTCTGGCGCCGGTAGAGCGAGAGCTGAAGCGAGAGCGATGCGCGCGACGCCGACACGATCCCAACGGTGCCATGTCCGTGCGATCACCGCAAAAAAGTCGAGGCACAGCCCTGTAGAATCGCGCCGTGCTGATCCTGATCACGGCCCTGATCTGCTCGGCCGAGCCGAAGGCGGCGCTGCTGCACTCGGCCCCGGCGCAGGCGAAGCCCAACGAGGCGCTGACGGTCGACGGCACGCTCCAGGTCACGGGCCATGAGGTCAAGGAGCCCGTCTTCAAGGAGCTCGTCGTGCTCTACCGCGGCCCCGCGCAGGACTACGTCGAGGCGAAGATGACCCTGCAGTACGGAGACCTGTACCGCGGCGTGATCCCCCCCGCGCGCATGACTCCACCGGGCGTCGAGTACTACGTCGAGGGGCGCACGAAGAAGGGCGAGCGCGTGCCGATCTTCATGACGGCGGCGAAGCCGGCGCGCGTGCTGGTGCTGAAGCCCGACTGAACCCGTCGCCGTCGAGCACCGCGCTCCGACGGCAACGAAGAAGCGCTCCGGGGTTTCGGCTAGCGGGGCGCGCCGCCGGGCGGCAGCACGTCGTTGACCGAGGGAATGCGCTTCATCTCGGCGCGAGCGAGCTTCCACGCCTGCTGCACGATCCAGCTCATCGACCGATCCTGACGCTCGGCCTCGCGCTGGATCTCACCGAGCATGTCCTCGGGGAAGTAGAGCGACTGCTTCCGGTGGTCGGTGGTCGACAAAGGTCACGCCTCCTCGCGGCGATCGACGTTCTCGTCGCCGGTGACGTCGTTGACCGCCGGGAAGCCCTTGATGCGCTCGCGCGCGATCTTCCAGGCCTGCTGAACGACCCAAGAGAGCGAACGATCCTGGCGCGTCGCCTCCTCCTGGATCTCTTTCAGCATCTCCTCGGGGAAGTAGAGCGACTGTTTGCGCTTGTCGGTGCCAGCCATGTGGTGTCTCCGCAGGAAAGCGATTCGGTAGTACGAGGTTATCCGACGGAGTGTGGCCGTCAACGCCTTTCGGGTATGAGGGGGCACATGAACCGGCTCCTGTGGCTGTTCGCGCTCAGCACAGCCGTGGCCTGCAAGTGCGGCCAGGTCAACACCATCAAGCCGTCGATCGGCTGGTCTCCCAGCTCGGTGAGCTTCGGCGCCGTGCGCGTCGGCGAGAGCGCCGTGCGCACCATCAAGCTCGAGTCGCTCACCGCGACCGACGTCGTCGTCTCGGCCATCGAGCTCCAGAGCGCGAGCGCCCCCGGCGGCGCCGACGGCTTCACCGTGAAGAAAGACCCGCTCACCGTCGAGCGCGGCTCCGTCACGAACCTCACCGTCACCTTTCACCCCACCGTGCGCCAGGAGTACGCCGCCACCCTCGTGCTCACGACCAACGACGCCGAGCACACGACCGTGCGCATCGGCATTCTCGGCGAGGGCGCCGAGCCCATCATGACCGTCAGCGCCGACTGCAGCGCCGCTCGCATGTGCGTCGGCTCGGCGGTCGCCACGCCCCCGTCGATCGACTTCGGCGCCGAGCCGTTCATGCGCCCGATGCCGCTCGACTCGTCGCGCCTGCCCCAGGTCGACATCACGAACGACGGCCTCGTCGCGCTGACCCTCACGCGCCTGTCGATCACCGGCGTCGACGCCGCCGCCTTCTCGATCGCGAGCGGCATGCCGACGCTGCCGCTCGTCAAAGAGTCGATGGAGGGCGTCAACGTGCCCATCCGCTTCCGGCCGCTGAACGAGACGCAGATGAGCTACTCGGCCCAGCTCGTCATCGAGGGCGATGACCCGATGAACCCGAGGGTCACCGTGCCGCTCGCCGGCACGCTGGCTCCGAACCTCGCGCCGCGCGTGTGCGCGAACCTCATCGAGGTGACGCCGCCGCACGGCTGCTCGCCGCGCGACTACCGCCCCGAGTGGCCGACGCTGCTCGTGCCGCCGATGGGGGGCTACGACTTTCGCTCGTCGCGCGCGATCGAGCCCGACTCGGTCGTGAAGTTCTCGGCCGAGTCCGCGACCGACGCCGCGACCTGCACGACCGACCCCGACACCGCGCGCACGGGCCTCACCTACCGCTGGGAGGTCGTCACCTCGCCGGCCGGCTCGCCCGGCTTCACGCCCGGCACGATGCCCGACTTCACGCTGAGCCCGAACCCGAAGCTGACCGGCGACTACGAGGTGCGGCTCACCGTCACCGACCCGCAGCTGCACGCGACGGTGGTGTCGCTTCGCTTCGCCGTCGCGCGCAGCGAAGATCTGATCGTGCGCCTCGAGTGGGCCGGCTTCTCGGGCGTCGACCTCGACCTCCACCTCGTGCGGCCGTCGGCCACGACTCCCGGCGACGGGTACAGCGGAGCGTTCTCGTTCTGGAACCCGACGACCAAGACCTCGGGCGACTTGAACGGCTACGCGAACCTGCGCCTGCCCGCGTGGGGCGCCGGCACGAACTTCGAGTGGGGCGGCACCGGCACCTGCGACGACCCGCGGCTCAACCTCGACGACACGGGCAGCGGCAACCTGGTCGAAGACGTGTCGCTGATGAACCCCGAGCGCGACGCCCGCTGCGACGGAGGCCGCTGCGCGTACAAGGTCTTCGTGCACTACTTCAACGACGCCCGCCCGGCGTCGCCCACCGCGTGCTTCGCCGACGGCGGCGCCGACTGCAATGACGGTGAGTCCTGCTCGTGCGCGGCCGGCTCGAAGTGCGTCGTGGGCCCGCCCGGCGACGGCGGCACGCTCGGCACCGGCGAGTGTCGCGCAGCTCCGAAGCCGGTCGTGAAGGTGTATTTGAAGGGCAGCCCGACGCCGGCGGCCACGATCCCCCTGCCGCCGTCGGAGGTCCTGCTCGGCACGCCCTGCACGATGTTCTACGCAGCCGACGTGAGCTGGCCCTCGCAGCAAGAGACGGGCTCGCTGCCCGACGGAGGCACTCCGCCTGCGACGATCATCGATCGCAGCGACGCCGGCTTCGCGTACTTCGGCCGCCGGCAGGTCGGCGACGTGAGGCAGTGCCGGCCCGACGACATGGTGCAGTGGTACAACAGGGTTCGCTGAAGAAGCCGGGCGCTTGAAAAACGAAACGCCCCGGGGTGAAACCACCCGGGGCGTTCCCAAAAGAGGGACCGAGGCGAATTGCTCCGTCCGGTCCCGTGAGCCCAGAGGGGGAGGGGGGGGACCCCTGGGCCCAACTTCAGAATCTCTTACCTGCCTGAACACATACCCAGCTGATCCATTTCGCGCAGGTGATCTTGATCATAAGAGGCACCCAACCCCTCAGCAAGCCACCGTCCGGTAACACGCGAACCCGGATAAAACTCCAAACAATTCAGATGCCTGGCTCCGGCGACCCTTTCCTCGAGCAGCTCTACCTGTCGCTGAGAGATCTAACAGCGGATCAGCGGCGGGTGATCCTGGCGGTGTCGGGGGGCGCTGATTCGCTCGCGCTGCTCCACGGAGCGACCCGCCTGTCTGACCGGTTGAACGCGAAGCTGAGGGTCGTCACAGTCGACCACGGGTTGCGAACGAGCTCGAGAGCGGAGGCCGCCGCCGTCATCGCGCAGGCGCGCGCGTTGGGGCTGCCCGCGGTGTCGAGGCGGCTCGCGATGAAGAAGGGCGCGGGCCTCGAGGAGCGCGCGCGTGCGCAGCGCTACGCGGCGCTCGAGTCCGAGCGGAAGAAGCGGCGCTTCGCCTGGGTCGCGACGGCGCACACGGCGACCGACCAGGCCGAGACGCTGCTGATGCGCCTCGCCCGCGGCGCCGCGCTCGGCGGCGCGGCCTCGATTCTCGAGCGAAGAGATCGCGTCATTCGGCCGCTGTTGTTCGCGACGCGGCCGCAGGTGCGCGGCTGGCTGAAGGCCCAGGGCCTCACGTGGCACGAAGACCCGATGAACGACGACACGGCGCTCTTGCGAACCCGCGTCCGCAAGGGCGTGCTGCCCGCCCTGGAGCAGGCGACCGACGACCGGGTCGCCCTGCGCCTCGCCCGCTTCGCGCGCCTGGCCTCCGACGACGACGCGCTCCTTGCGGCCCAGGCGGACGAGGCGTACGCCCGGGTGCGGCTCGGGCCGAACCGCTTCGACGCCAAGGGGCTGAAGACGCTGAGCGCCCCGCTGGAACGGCGCGTGCTGGCCCGCTGGCTCAAGGAGCAGCGGTTGGCCGTCGACGGGGAGCTCATCGAACGGATGCGGGCGGCCATCGCCAAGGGGGGGGTGACCGGCCTCCCCGAACGACGACTGCTCAAGTGTCGGCGCGGTAACGTCTCTATTGTTATAGAGTGAATTCGAAAGGGAATCGGCTTGCGATCCAGCTACAAAACCATCGGACTCTGGGTGATCCTCATCGCCCTCTTCATTGCGTTCTACCAGGTGTTCCAGCACACCGGAGAAGAGCCGATGGAGAAGTCGTTCACCACCTTCTTGAACGACGTGAAGGACAAGAAGGTGGTCTCTGTCGAGATCAAGGGCAACAAGTACGCTGGCAAGCTCGCCGGCACGAACGAGAAGTTCAAGACGACGGGCCCCGTCGCTGACTCGAACATCGTCAAGCAGCTGCGCGACGACGGCGTCGACGTCACGTTCCTCCCGCCGGAAGAGACGAGCATCTGGCTCACGATCCTCTCCCAGTGGATGCCGGTCGTCTTCCTCTTCCTCTTCTTCATCTTCTTCATGCGCCAGCTCCAGGGCACCGGCGGCAAGGCGATGACGTTCGGCAAGTCGAAGGCGAAGCTGCTCAACGAGAGCCACAACAAGGTGACGTTCGCCGACGTCGCCGGCATCGACGAGTGCAAGGAAGAGCTCGAAGAGATCATCGCCTTCCTGAAGGACCCGAAGAAGTTCACCAAGCTCGGCGGCCGCATCCCGAAGGGCGTGCTCATGATGGGCCCGCCGGGCACCGGCAAGACGCTGCTCGCGAAGGCGGTGGCCGGTGAGGCCGGCGTGCCGTTCTTCTCGATCTCGGGCTCCGACTTCGTCGAGATGTTCGTCGGCGTCGGCGCCTCGCGCGTTCGCGACCTCTTCGAGCAGGGCAAGAAGAACGCCCCGTGCATCATCTTCATCGACGAGATCGACGCCGTCGGTCGGCACCGCGGTGCGGGCCTGGGCGGCGGTCACGACGAGCGCGAGCAGACGCTGAACCAGCTGCTCGTCGAGATGGACGGCTTCGAGTCGAACGAGGGCGTCATCCTCATGGCCGCGACGAACCGGCCCGACGTGCTCGACCCGGCGCTCCAGCGCCCGGGCCGCTTCGACCGCCGCATCGTCGTGCCGCGCCCCGATCTCAAGGGCCGCCTCGGCGTGCTCAAGGTCCACACGCGCCGCGTGCCGCTCGATCAAGAGATCGACCTCGAGACCATCGCTCGCGGCACGCCCGGCATGACGGGCGCCGACCTCGAGAACCTCGTCAACGAGGCCGCGCTGTACGCGGCGCGCGGCAACCGCGAGCGCGTCACCAGCCACGACTTCGACCTCGCGCGCGACAAGGTCCTCATGGGCCCCGAGCGCAAGTCGATGATCATGACCGAGGACGAGAAGCGGAACACCGCGGTGCACGAGGCGGGTCACGCGCTCGTCGGGCGGCTGCTGCCCGGCTGCGACCCGGTGCACAAGGTCACGATCATCCCCCGCGGTCAGGCGCTCGGCGTCACCCAGTTCCTCCCGACCGAAGACAAGCACTCGGCCTACAAGAAGAAGCTGATGGACCAGCTCTGCATGTCGCTCGGCGGCCGCATCGCCGAGGAGCTCGTGTTCGGCGAGATGAGCTCGGGCGCCGCTGGCGACATCGAGACCGCGACCCGCACCGCGCGCGCCATGGTCTGCCACTGGGGCATGAGCGAGCGCCTCGGGCCGCTCGCCTTCGGCAACCGCGAGGGTGAGGTCTTCCTCGGCCGCGACTTCGCGAGCCGCCCTGACTACTCCGAAGAGACGGCACGGCAGATCGACGCCGAGGTCCGCGGCATCATCATGGGCGCCTACGAGCGCGCCAAGAAGACGCTGATGGACAACATGGAGGCGCTCAAGCGCATCTCCGACGCGCTCATGGAGTACGAGACCATCGACGCGGTCGACCTCGACACGCTCATCGCCGGTGGCGCCATCACCCGCGCCAAGCCGCCGCCGCGCGTCGTCGCTCCTCCGAAGAAAGAGGAAGAGAAGAAGGGCCGCCGCATCCTCGACGCGCTCGAGGGCCTGCCTCCGAAGATGGAGCCCGGCAAGGCCTGATCCGCTCGCGCCGGCCAGGAGCCGGCTCGACGCTTCAGCGGGGCCGGGTCGCGTGTCCATAATGCGCGACCATGGCCAACGCGGACTACGAGCAGATCTTGAAGGAGCGGGGCTACCAGCTCGTCGTCGGCGAGCTGGTCGTGCCCATTCAGACGGTGGGCTTCGCGCTCGGAGCTCGTGAGCCGCTGGTCACCGGGAGCAAGCAGATCGGCGCGAACACCGTCGAAGTGCAGCTCCAGTCGGTGCGCACGGGCCGCAGCGCCGGGCTCGCCGTGGTGTCGCGCGTTCGCGGCGCCGGGGTTCGGGGCGAGGGCATTCTCGCTCCCCACGGCTGGCTGCGCGGCTTCGTGAAGGTGATCAACTCGGGCCCGAAGATCACCGTCTTCTTCATGTGGTTCTTCATCTTCGCGGGGGCGGGGGTCCTGATGCTGCCCGGCATGCTGCTCGTCGGGCTCCTGATGCGCGGCCTGCGCGCGAACGCCGGAGTTCAGCGGTTCGACGCGCTGACCGCGCCGGGCGCCAGCTCGCTGCGGGTCTGGGGCAAGGACCTCGAGGCCGCGCGGCAGGCGATGCCGCACGCGGTGCAAGAGGCCCTCGCGGGCTCACCGACGTGGTTCGGCAACTGTGAAGTGAGAGCGGGCGCGTTCACGCTCGATCGGCAGATCGGCTACGGGCGGTACGATCTGTTCCGTGGCGCGATCGACGCCGTCGAGGGCGTGAGCGCGGCGCTGCCGTCGGCGTGATATTGGCGCGGCGTGCTTCGCCTCGTCCGCATCGCGCCCGACCTGGAGCTGCCGGCAGACGCCACCCCGGTGCTGCGCGACGTCGTCGCGCAGGTGCTCGCGATGCCGCTCCACCCGGCGCCCTGGGGCGGCTACCTCGCGTACGACGGCGATCGCGTCATCGGCACCTGCGCGTTCAAGAACGCCCCCACGCCGGCGCGGCCTGCCGAGATCGCGTACTTCACGTTTCCGCCGTTCGAGAGGCGCGGGTACGCGACCGCGATGGCGCGCGAGCTCGTGCAGCTGGCGGCCGCCGAGCGGGGGCCGCGCCTCGTCGCAGAGACGCTGCCCGAGGTGAACCCGTCGACCCGCGTGCTGCAGCGCGTGGGGTTTCACCGCGCGGGCGAGGGCGTCGACCACGAGGTGGGCCGCACCTGGCGCTGGGAGCTCACGCTGCGCACGCAGCTGATGGGCGTCGTGAACGTGACGCCCGACTCGTTCAGCGACGGCGGGCTGTTCTTCGACGCCGGCGCTGCGGTCGCGCAGGGCAAGGCGCTGGTGGCCGAGGGCGCCGACATTCTCGACATCGGCGGCGAGTCGACGCGGCCGGGCGCATCGGACGTCAGCGAGGCCGACGAGCTCGCGCGCGTGCTGCCGGTCATTCGCGGGCTGCGGGACACCGGCGTCGCGCTGTCGATCGACACGATGAAGCCGGCGGTCGCGCAGGCGGCGCTCGAGGCGGGCGCGACGATCGTGAATGACGTGACGGGGCTGCGCGAGTCGGACGCGCTGGCGAAGCTCGCGGCGCGGTTCGGCGCGCGGCTGTGCGTCATGCACATGCAGGGCGTGCCGCGCACGATGCAGGTGAGCCCGACGTATGCCGACGTCGTCGGTGAGGTGCTGGCGTCGCTGCGGGCGTCGATCGACCGCGCCGTCGCGGCCGGAGTGCCCCGCGCGAGCCTCATCGCCGACCCGGGCATCGGGTTCGGCAAGACGTTCGACCACAACCTCACGCTGCTCAAGCACCTCGGCCGCTTCCGGGAGCTCGAGGTGCCGCTGCTGCTGGGCACGAGCCGCAAGGCGTTTCTGGGCGCGCTGACGGGCGGCAAGCTGCCGCGAGAGCGCGACGTGGCGACGGCGGCGACGGTCGCGGTGCTGGCCGAGCGGGGCACCGCCGACCTCGTGCGCGTGCACGCGGTCGCAGCGGCGCGGGATGCCGCCGCGGTCGGAGATGCGATTCGCCTGGCTCGCTGATAAGGCTTTCGGCGATGGCAGCGACGAACGGCAAGAACGGCAACGGCAGCACCGGCCCAGCGCACAAGAAGCTCTTCGGTACCGACGGGGTCCGCGGCGTCGCGAACGTGCACCCGATGACGGCCGAGGTGGTGATGCAGCTCGGCCGCGCCCTCGCGTACCTGATCCGCAACGGCAACCACCGGCACCGGGTGATCGTGGGCAAGGACACGCGCCTGTCGGGGTACCTGATCGAGCAGGCCTTGAGCGCGGGCATCATGTCGATGGGCGTCGACGTGGCGCTGGTGGGGCCGCTGCCGACTCCGGCGATCGCGAACCTGACGACGTCGATGCGCGCCGATGCGGGCGCGGTGATCTCGGCCTCCCACAACCCGTACCAGGACAACGGCATCAAGTTCTTCTGGCGCGACGGCTTCAAGCTGCCCGACGAGACCGAGGCGAAGATCGAGGCGATGATCGCCGAGGGCACGATCGATCACCTGCGGCCGACGGCGACCAAGATCGGCGGCGCGGTTCGACTCGACGACGCCGGCGGCCGGTACATCGTGTTCTTGAAGAACACGTTCCCGCGCGAGCTGACGCTCGAGGGCCTGACGCTGGTCTGCGACTGCGCGAACGGCGCGGCCTACAAGGTGCTGCCGAACGTGCTCGAGGAGCTCGGCGCCAAGGTCATCAAGCTGGGCGTGAACCCGAACGGGCGGAACATCAACGACAAGTGCGGCGCGTTGCACCCCGAGGGGCTGGGCGCCGCGGTGCTGAAGAACAAGGCGCACCTGGGCATCGCGGTCGACGGCGACGCCGACCGGCTGATCGTCGTCGACGACAAGGGCGAGGTGGTCGACGGCGACGCCATCATGGCGATCTGCACGGGCGAGCTGATTCGCCGGAAGGCGCTCGCGAAGAAGACCCTGGTCGCGACGGTGATGAGCAACGTCGGGCTCGAGCGGGCGGTGGCGCCGTGGGGCGTGAAGGTGGTGCGCACGAAGGTGGGCGACCGCTACGTCGTCGAAGAGATGCGCAAGAACGGCTACAACTTCGGCGGCGAGCAGTCGGGGCACCTCGTGTTCCTCGACCACGCGACGACCGGCGACGGCACGCTGGCGGCCCTGCAGGCGCTCGCGGTGATCTGCCGCCAGGGCCGCCCGATGTCGGAGCTGAAGAAGATCTTCGAGGCCGTGCCGCAGACGCTGCTGAACGTGGTCGTGAAGCACAAGCGCGAGCTCGAAGACCTGCCCGACGTGATGAAGACGATTCGCGACGTCGAGAAGAAGCTGAAGGCCGACGGCCGCGTGCTGGTGCGGTTCTCGGGCACCGAGCCGAAGGCCCGCGTGCTCATCGAGGGCCCCGACGCGAAGCGGAACAAGGCGTTCGCTGAGGAGATCGGTGAGGCCCTCGAGAGGGCGCTCGCTTGAGGGCCGCGACCTCTGCGTCGGGAAGGGGGACTTTGTGACTCGCGATGAGTTTCTGAAGGACCCGGTGCTGCTCTGGCTCAAGGCGAACAAAGAGGTCGACGGCGAGTGGGTGCTCACGGCCTTCCGCGCGTCGCAGCAGATGCGTGAGGCCGTGGTCGGGCACCTCGTGCGGTCGATCTCTCGCGTCGGAGACCTGCGCCAGGCGCGGCCGACCGCCGAGAGCATCGCGAAGCTGATGACACCCGCCGAGATCGAGCAGCTCAAAGAAGAGATCGCACTCGACCTCGTCGAGGACGAAGAGGCCTGGCGGGCCGACTTCAAGAGCATCTTCGGAGTCTGAGGGCACGTGAACGGGCTCCACCATCGCGACGAAGGCAGCGGGCCCCCGGTGGTGCTGCTGCACGGGCTCGCGTCGACCGTGCGCGTGTTCGACGACGTGGTTCGCGACGGCGCTTCGCGGTACCGGTTCGTGGCGGTCGATCTGCCGCGGTCGGGGCGCTCGAAAGACTGGGCGCCGTCGATTCCCTCGGCGATCGCCGAGAAGCTGATGCCGTGGCTCGAGCAGCGGGGCCTCAAGCGCTTCGCGCTGGTGGGGCACTCGTTCGGAGGGCTCGTTGCGCTCGAGATCGCCGCGAAGTGGCCGAAGGCGGTCTCGCAGCTGGTGGTGGCGTCGGCTCCGGCGCTGGGGCTGCCGCAGCAGATGAAGCAGCTCTTGCAGAACCCGGCCGCCGACATGGCGATCGGCTGGGTGTCGCGCCTGCCGATGTACCGGCGCGCGGTGCGCACCTACTTCGAGTGGCTCTGGGTCGAGCCGGGCACGCTGACCGACCGCCACGTCGAGATGTACGAAGAGGCGCTGCGCGCGGACGGCGTCTGGCAGGGCATGCTCGAGGCGTTTCGCGCCGTCGGCGCCTGGCGGCTGCCGCTCGAGGCGCTGCGGGCGGGCGGGGTGCCGGCGAAGGTCATCTGGGGCGAGAAAGACCCCCTCGTGCCGCTGATTCACGGCGAGCACCTGGCGACGGCGCTGAAGGCTCCGTTCGAGGTGCTGCCGAACGTGGGGCACTGCATCCCCGAGCAGCGGCCTGGCGAGATTCTGAAGGCGCTCGACTGACCCTCGGGCCCAGCTCGCGCCCCTTCACGCGCCCTTCGGCCTTTCCTTTCCCGGCGGCTCGCTTCGAGGGCCGCAGTCGGGCCGTAGCCCCGAACGGCGTCGCGGCTTCCGTTCTCACGCCCTTGCGGTAGAACCCGCGGCCATGACCCAGCGCCTCGGAGTCAACGTCGACCACGTCGCCACCCTGCGCCAGGCGCGAAAGTCCCGCTACCCCGACCCCGTCACCGCCGCCGCGATCGCCGAGCTCGCCGGCGCCGAGCAGATCACGATTCACCTGCGCGAAGATCGCCGGCACATTCAGGTGAGAGATTTGAAGGTGCTGCGCGACACCGTGCAGACGCTGCTCAACCTCGAGATGGCCGCCAGCCAGGAGATGGTGAAGATTGCCTACGAGTACAAGCCCGACGTCTGCACGCTCGTGCCCGAGCGGCGCGAAGAGCTGACCACCGAGGGCGGCCTCGACGTGAACTCGCAGCGCGACGCCATCGGCCGCGTCGTGAAGAACCTCAAAGACGGCGACATGATCGTCTCACTCTTCATCGACCCCGACCTCGACCAGGTGAAGGCCGCCCACAAGATCTCGGCCGACCGCGTCGAGCTGCACACCGGCCGCTACTGTGAGGCCCGCACCGGCAAAGACCGCGAGCGCGAGTTCCAGCGCATCGTCGACTCGGCGAAGGCGGCCACGCGGCTCGGCATGGGCTGCGCCGCCGGTCACGGGCTGAACTACGACAACGTGCGCCCCATCGCGCGCATCGCCGAGATCGACGAGCTCAACATCGGGCACTCGATCGTCTCACGCGCGGTGCTCGTCGGGTTCGACGGCGCCGTGCGCGAGATGGTCGCGATCATGAGGGACGCGTAGACGTGAAGCGCGCGCTCAACACGCTGCAGATGCGCGAGGTCGACAAGGCCGCCGACGGTCACGGCATGCCTGCCTCGGTGCTGATGGAGAACGCCGGCGAGGCCCTCGCGCACCGCGCGCTGAAGATGGCCTCGCCTCAGGGCCGCTTCCTCGTGCTGTGCGGCATCGGCAACAACGGCGGCGATGGCCTCGTCGCCGCCCGAAAGCTCGCCGCGCTCGGTCGCCTCGTGAACGTCGAGCTCGTCGGCGTGAAAGACGCCCTCGAAGGCGAGGCCCACCGCAACCTGAAGGCCCTGCTCGCGGGCGCCGTCAGCGTCGCGCCGATCAGCGACGAGCTGCCCGTCGGCCCGGGCGACGTCGTCATCGACGCGATCTTCGGCACGGGGCTGAGCCGCGCTCCCGAGTCGAAGCACGCGAACGCGATCGGCCGCATCTCGGTGTGGCGCGCCGCCGGCGCCAAGGTGCTCGCCGCCGATCTGCCGAGCGGGCTGCAGACCGACAACGGCGTGCCGTTCGCTCCGTGCGTGGCGGCCGACGTGACGCTGGCGTTCGGGTTCTTGAAGGTCGGGCAGGCGCTCGAGCCCGGCGCGTCGCTCTGCGGCGAGCTCGAGGTCGTCGACATCGGCATCCCCCGCGCCGCGAACCAGGTGCTGAAGGAGCCGCACGTCTACCTGCTCGAAGAGAGCGACGTGCGCGGCCGGCTGCCTTCGCGGAAGCCCGACTCGCACAAGGGCACGTTCGGCCACGTGCTCGTGGTGGCCGGCTCGTGGGGCAAGACCGGAGCCGCCGCGCTCGCCGCGAAGGGCGCCTTGCGCGCCGGCGCGGGGCTCGTCACGGTCGCGACGCGGCCCGAGGCGCTGGTGCCGGTGATGGCGCACGCTCCCGAGGTGATGGGCGTCGAGCTCGTCGGCGAGGGCCCGCTCGGCCAGTCGGATCTGAACCCGCTGCTCGAGGCCGCCGACGGCAAGAGCGCGGTGGTGATCGGGCCCGGCATCCCGCGCGGGGAAGAGACGTCGAAGCTCTTGCAGGCGCTGCTCGAGGAGCTCGAGGTGCCCTGCGTGCTCGACGCCGACGCGCTCAACGCGCTCGCGGGCCACCTCGAGATCTTGAAGAAGGCGAAGTGCGAGCTGCTGTTGACGCCGCACCCGGGCGAGATGGCGCGGCTCGCCGACAAGACCGTCGTCGAGGTGAACCAGAACCGCATCATCTCGGCGCGCTCGATCGCGACCGAGCACCACGTCGTCGTCGTGCTGAAGGGCGCCCGCACGCTCATCGCCCGCGAAGACGGCACCGTGTTCGTCAACCCGACCGGCAACCCCGGCATGGCCACCGGCGGCACCGGCGACGTGCTGTCGGGCATCTGCGGCGCGCTGTTCGCCCAGGGCCTCAGCCCCGAAGACGCCGCCGTCACCGGCGTCTACGCGCACGGCCTTGCGGGTGACCTGGTCTCGAAGCGCACCGGCCAGATGGGCCTCGTCGCCTCGGATCTGCTCGACGGCCTCGGCGAGGTCTGGGTGCGGTGGGGACGCTGACGTCGTCGTCGCCCGCCGAGACTCACGCGCTCGGCGTGCGGTTGGGGAAGCTCTTGCAGCCCGGCGACTTCGTCGGCCTCTCGGGCGAGCTCGGCGCCGGTAAGACCGCCCTCGTGCGCGGCATCGCCGAGGGCGCCGGAGTGGCGGCCGACGAGGTCTCGAGCCCCACGTTCACCATCGTGCAGACGTACTCGGGGCGGATCCCGATTCACCACGCCGATCTCTATCGGCTCTCGACTGCCGACGAGCTCTACGCCACCGGCTTCTTCGAGCTGATCGACGACGGCGGAGCTGCCATCGTCGAGTGGATCGACCGCGTGCCCGTCGAGGTCCCCATGCTGCGCGTCTCGATCTCACTCGTCGATGCTGCTTCTCGACGGTTGGACGTCACTGCCGTCGGGGCTCGATCGCAGGCCCTGCTCGACGCCTGGGTCGCCTCCTGAACGCCCCCTCACCCTGTCCCTCTACCCTACGAGGGGAGAGGGGACGCGGCTATCGGCTCAGGAAGTCGATGAGCGCACGGTTGACCTCGGCCGGCGCATCCGACTGCACGAAGTGGCCCGCGTTCTCGACGCGCTTCACCGTGAGGTTCTTGACCCACTTCTCGGTGCCCGGCACCAGCGCGTCGTAGCCGAGCGCCGTGTCTTTCATGCCCCAGACGAGCAGCGTCTCGACGTCGATCGGGGCCACCGGCGGCGGCTTGAACAGCTGCCCCGGCATCGCGCGGTACCAGCCGACCATCGCCTTCGCGGCTCCCGGCTTCTGGATCGCGTCGGCGAACGGCTGCAGCTCTTCGTCGCTGTAGTGCTCGCGGTTGACCACGTTGCCCTTCAGCATGCGCAGCAGGTTGACCGCGCCGTCTTTCGTCAACAGCCACTCGGCGAGCGCGGGGATCTGAAAGAAGAACATGTACCAGCTGCGCAGCGCCTGCCGCGGCTTCAGCAGCCCCGAGCGCATGAGCAGCGGGTGGGGGCAGTTCAGCACCGCGAGGCGCTCGACGTGCTCGGGCCGTCGTACCCCGAGGTACCAGGCGACGGCGCCGCCCCAGTCGTGGCCGACGATGCGCGCCTTCTTCTCGCCGAGCGCGTCGATGAGCTTGCAGACGTCGCCCGAGAGCGTCTCGAGATCGTACGGGCCCTCTTTGCCGGTCTCGTTGTAGCCGCGCTGATCGGGCGCCACGACGCGAAAGCCGGCCTCGGCGAGCGGCTGAATCTGGTGCCGCCACGACCACCACATCTCGGGGAAGCCGTGCAGCAGCACGACCGTCGGCCCGGCGCCCGCCTCGACCCAGTGCATGGTCAGGCCGCCGATGTCCTTCGTGTGGTGCGTGACGATGTCGAGGTCGGCCGGCGTCACGGTGGAATCGGTCTCAGCCGGGCGGCGAGCTGCTCGTCGATCGTGAGCAGGTGATCTTCGGGCACCTCGCGCCAGCGCTCGCCCTCGACGACGGGCTCCGAGGCGATCATCGCGAGGCCGTCGCGCTCGACGTGGAAGAGGCTCTTCTTGTGGCGGGTCACGGCGGTGATGTTGCCGTCGGTCACGAGCAGGTTGAGCGCGGTCGGCTGCTCGGCGGTGCCGGGGTAGAGGTGCGCGACCTTTCGCATCGTGCGGCCGAGCGCGGCGCACACCGCGTCGAGATCGCCGCCGTCTTTGAGCTCGGTGAGAAAGGCGTAGAAGCAGCGCTCGGAGTCGGTCTCGCCCTTGATGTGCGGCCGCCAGACCGGGTCGATGAGCGAGTCCATCGGCTTCGGATCTCGATCGAAGCCGCGCACGGTGCCGTTGTGACAGAACACCCAGCGGCCGTTCGCGAACGGGTGCGTGTTGTCGGGGTGCGCGCCGCCGACGCTCGCCTCGCGAATGTGGGCGAGCAGGTTCCTCGAGCGGAGCGACCGCGTCAGCGCGAGAAACGACTCACTCGCGTGGGCGGCGCAGACGTCGCGGTGGTGCGTCGGCGTGTCGTCGAACTGCACGACGCCCCAGCCGTCTTTGTGCTGCACGCTGAGCTTCTTCAGCGACTCGAAGGCAGGAGCGACGGGCCAGGGTTCTCGAGAGCGGACGGCGAAGATGCGGCACATGGGCGGCGGGCGCAGTCTAACCTGACGGGTCGCATGGAGCAGAAGATCACGGCCCTGACGATCGACGATCAGGGGCGGCTCGCGCGGCAGATCCTCCGGGTCGAGCAGCTCGCCGCGCAGCACCTGAACCGCCGGCTGCCGAAGGGCGACGGCGATCTCGACGTGCTCCAGGCGCTGCTCGACGCGAAGGCGATCGCTGCGACCGAGACGTACGAGCTGCAGTGCCTGGGCATCGTGCTCGGCACGCGGCTCATCGACCACATTCCCGGCCTCGACTGGGTGATCGTCGAAGACGAGTACGGCCGCGACCCGGCGCTGCGCTACCGCGACGCGCAGCTGCTGCTGTTCCCGCTGACGATGATCAGCAAGCGCGTCGAAGACGGCGAGATCGTGCTCGTGCGGCGCCTCGTCGAGCTGACGCGCGAGCACGTCGAGCGGCTCAAGCCAAAGGTCGGCTGGACTTCCTGACCACGCGGCCCATCTCCCAGCACAGCAGGCCGGCCTTCAGCACCTGGCGCACCTCGGTCTGGGCGAGGTGGTACGGCAGCGTGCGGTACGACGGGCACTGGTAGACGACGACGTCGGCCGGCCCTCCGACGAAGAGGCGGCCCGCATCGGGCAGCCTGAGCGCGCGCGCCGCGTTGCGCGTGAAGCCGAGGTACGCCTCGGCCGGAGTCAGCCCGCACTCGAGGCACGCCAGCGCCATCACCAGCGACACGTTCTCGGTCATCGACGAGCCCGGGTTGCAGTTCGTGCAGAGCGCGACCGGCACTCCGGCGTCGGCGAGCGCGCGACCCGGGGCGTACTTTCGCTCGCGCAGGAACAGCGTCGACGTCGGCGCCAGCACCGCGACCGTGCCCGCCTTCGCGAGCGCGGCGATGCCCTCGGGGCTCACGTGCTCGAGGTGATCGGCGGTCGCGGCGCCGAGCTCGGCCGCCAATTCGGCGCCCGCTCCCGGGGTCAGCTGATCGACGTGCAGCCGCGGCGCGAGGCCGAGCCCCTTCGCGGCCGTCAGCACGCGGCGCGCCTCGTCGGCGGTGAACGCCGACTTCTCGACGAACGCGTCGCAGAACACGGCGAGCTTCGCCTCGGCGGCGCGGGGCAGCAGATCGTCGAGCACGACCTCGAGCCAGCCGTCGGCGCGCGTGTGCAGGGCGAGCAGGGTGGGCACGAGCGCCACCGGCTGCACGCCGTCGAGCGCCTTCACCGCCCGCAGCATCTTGAGCTCGGCGTTCACCTCGAGCCCGTAGCCGCTCTTCACCTCGGCGGTGGTGACGCCGTGGGCGAGCAGGTTCACGAGCCGGGGCACGGCGCCGTAGGCGAGCTCCTTCTCGGAGGCGGCGCGGGTGGCGTCGACGGTGCGCTTGATGCCTCCGCCGGCCTGGGCGATCTCGAGGTAGGTCGCGCCGCGGCAGCGCTGCTCGAACTCGGCCGAGCGGTCGCCTCCGAAGACGAGGTGCGTGTGGGGGTCGACGAGGCCGGGGCCGACGAAGCTGCCGCGCGCGTCGAGGGTGTCATCGCCTTCGCCGGGCAGCTCGGCCTCTGGGCCGAGGAACTCGATTCTGCCGCTCTTGATGCCGATGGCGCCCTTGGGAATCGGCTTCAACACCTCTTCGGGCGAGCCCGTGCCGTCGCACGTGACGACCTCAGAGGTGTTCTTGATGACGAGATCGAACACGCGCTGCCTCATACCCCGCGTGCTAGGGGAGCGACCATGATTCGCCTCGTCGCAGCGCTGCTGCTCCACGGCTCGCCGGCCGACGCAAGGCTGGCCGAGCGCCTCGAGGCGGCGCTCCGTCGCGAGTCGGCGGCGGTGACGACGAGGCGGGTGGGGGACAGCATCGAGGTGAGGGTCGTCGACGGCGGCAGCGTGGTGGTCGGCCTCGACAGCTTGAAGCTCGAGTGCTCGAGCCGGCCCGAGCGCTGCGACGCGTCGATCGAGCGCGCGGCGCGAACGGTGGTGACGTCGCTGGGGCCGCGGCAGGCGGTCACGCGCGAGCTGCTGCGTGCGTGCCTGAAGGGGCCCGAGTGGCTCCAGGCCTCGCGCGAGAAGGTGGGCGACGTGCTGGTGACGCGGCCGTGGCTGTCGGAGCTGAAGGTCGTCTACATGGTCGACCTGCCGGACTCGGTGCAGATCCTCCGTCGCGATCGCCTCACGGAGCTCGGGCTGAAGGAAGAACAGCTCGAGAAGGTCGCGCTCGGAAACCTCGACGGGGTGCTGCCGAAGCCGACGCTGCAGCCCATCGGCGGCTACGACGGGATCTTCGCGATCTACGAGGGCGACGACTACTGCACGTCGCAGCTGCTGTTTCCGGGGCGGTTCGCGCTGCTCGCGAAGCAGCTCGGCGGCGCGCTGATCGTGGCCGCGCCGGTGCGCAACGCGCTGATCGTGACGGGGCGCAAAGACGCGAAGACGCTGAGCGAGCTGCGCGAGCTCGCGGCCCAGACGGCCCGCACTCAGCCGCACGCGCTCACGACGCAGCTCTTCGAGTGGTCGCCGCAGGGCTTCAAGCCGCTGCCCCGGTGAGCGAGCGCTACTTCAAGATCTTGTAGCCGTCGTAGAGCGCGCCGAGCGGGACGCCGGTGAGGCCGTCGAGGAGCTGGGCTCCGACGCCCATGACGCTCTCGGCCTCGGCGCCGCCGTCGGGGCCCCGGCGGGTGTCGCCGAGCTCGCCGTCGGGCAGGCTGCGCAGCACGAAGCGGGCGTCGTCGGCCGAGAGCCCGCTCGCCTCGAGCGCCGTGAGGATCTCGGCGTCGGTGAGGCCGCGCTCCTTCAGCGCGACCGCGCGCGCGTAGGGCGTGTCGGCGGCAGGCGGCTCTGCGGCGAAGAGCTCGGGCACCTGGCTCGCGACGAGCTCGAGGATCTCGGGGCTGACTCCGGCCGCCTGCAGCCCGGCGCGAATCGTCGCCGGCCTCTCACCGTGCGCGAGCCGCAGGCGCACCTGATCGATGAGGCTCATGATCTGTCAGACGGTGATGCCGGGGATCTTCACGTTGCGCTCGCGCGCGACGGTGACGGCTTCTTCGTAGCCGGCGTCGGCGTGGCGCAGCACGCCCATGCCCGGGTCCGAGGTCAGCACGCGCGAGATGCGCCGCGCCGCGGCCTCGGTGCCGTCGGCGACGATCACCTGCCCCGCGTGCAGCGAGTAGCCGATGCCGACGCCGCCGCCGTGGTGGAACGACACCCACGACGCCCCGTTCACGGCGTTCACCAGCGCGTTCAAGATCGGCCAGTCGGCGACCGCGTCGGTGCCGTCTTTCATGCCTTCGGTCTCGCGGTTCGGCGAGGCGACCGAGCCGCAGTCGAGGTGATCGCGGCCGATCACGATCGGCGCCTTCAGCTCGCGGTTGCGGACCATGTCGTTGAACATGAGCCCGGCCTTCTCGCGCTCGCCGTAGCCGAGCCAGCAGATGCGCGCGGGCAGGCCCTGAAACGCGACGCGCTCGCCGGCGAGCTGCAGCCACCGCACCATCGACGCCTTCTTGGGGAACAGGTCCATCAGGGCGCGGTCGGTGCGCTGAATGTCGCCGGGGTCGCCGCTGAGCGCGACCCAGCGGAAGGGGCCCTGGCCCTCGCAGAACAGCGGGCGGATGTACGCGGGCACGAAGCCGGGAAACGAGAACGCGTCTCTCACGCCGCCCTGTTCGGCGAACGCGCGAATGTTGTTGCCGTAGTCGAAGACGTGCGAGCCGGCCTCCTTGAAGGCGAGCATCGCGCGCACGTGCTCGGCCATCGAGGCGATCGACCGCTCGGTGTACTGCTTCGGGTCCGACTTGCGGAGCGCGGCGGCCTCTTCGAGCGACAGCCCCTTCGGGACGTAGCCGTTCAGCGGGTCGTGCGCGCTGGTCTGATCGGTCACCAGGTCGGGCTTGAAGCCGCGCCGCACGAGCTCGGGCAGCACCTCAGCGGCGTTGCCGATGAGGGCGATCGAGCGCGGCTGGCGATCGGCCTTCGCGACCTCGACGAGCTTCAGCGCCTGGTCGAGCGACTGGGCGATGACGTCGAGGTAGCGCGTGTCGAGGCGCCGCTTCGCGCGAGCGCGGTCGACCTCGACGGCGAGGCAGATGGCGCCGTTCATGGTGGCCGCGAGGGGCTGCGCTCCGCCCATGCCGCCCAGGCCGGCGGTGAGCACGACCTTGCCGGTGAGATCGGTCGAGCCCCAGTGCTTCTTGCCGGCGGCGGCGAACGTCTCGTA
Source organism: Myxococcaceae bacterium (assembly GCA_044223505.1). GTDB lineage: Bacteria > Myxococcota > Myxococcia > Myxococcales > Myxococcaceae > Xiheicaenimonas. The sequence goes on along the minus strand of JBGALX010000044.1, from coordinate 35,377 downwards.
GGTGCCCTGCAGAATTCCCTGGGTGCCGATGTAGATCCACGAGCCGGCGGTCATCTGCCCGTACATCATGAGGCCCTTCGCCTCGAGCTCGCGGAAGTGCTCCCAGGTGGCCCACTTGCCGACGAGGTTCGAGTTCGCGATGAGCACGCGCGGGGCGTCGGCGTGGGTGCGCAGCACGCCGACGGGCTTGCCCGACTGCACGAGCAGGGTCTCGTCGTCACCGAGCGTCTTCAAGGTCGCGATGATGCGCTCGTACGACGGCCAGTCGCGGGCGGCCTTGCCGGTGCCGCCGTAGACCACGAGATCGTCGGGCCGCTCGGCGACGTCGGGGTCGAGGTTGTTCATGAGCATGCGGTATGCGGCCTCCTGCACCCAACCTCTGCAGTTCAGCTGGCTTCCGCGAGGGGCTCTGATCTCCATGGCGGGCGGTATATAGAGCCGGCTCGATGATGCGCAATGTAGCGATCGGCGCCGTGCTGGGCTTCGGCGTCATGGTGGTGGTGCTGTCGATCTTCGGCACGCAGTCTGCGGCACCGGCGCCTCAGCCCATTCAGGTGACGGTGGCTCCCGTGGCCGGAGCCGACGCGTCCGAGGGCCCGGCGACGGCGTTCGTGCCGCTGAAGGTGGCTCCGCTGTCGCCGCGCATGCGGCAGTTCCAGCGCGCGAACCCGGGCGAGGCGATGGTGGTGATGCCCGCGCAGGCCGACGCCGACGCGGGCCGGTGAAAACTTGGGGCCCTCTGGCCCGGTGTTACGCTCCCGGCCGGAATGAAGAGTGTCGTCGTGGCCGCAATCTGCGCGGGCGCGCTGCTTTCTTGCGCGCACCTGGGGCCCGCTCCGGCGGGGCCCGAGGGCGTGGCGCGCGCATACGCCGACGCGCTCGAGCAGAACCGGCTCGACGCCGCGCTCGAGCTGTCGACGGGGCTCGACGCGAAGCGCTTTCGCGCGCTCTACGGAGCCGATGCGGTGCGGGCGGCGCGAGTCGCGGCGGTGCGGGCGGCGGCCGACGGCTCGGGCGGCGGGGCGCTGAAGCTCGTGCTCGACGGCGGAGCGTGGCGGGTTCAGGAGCTCGAGCCTGCGAAGCCGCAGGTGCAGGAGCAGGCCGCCACGGTGCTCGCCGAGTTCCTCGACGCCGCCGACGCGGGCCGGTTCGAGGCGGCGCTGTCGCTGCTGTCGGCGTCGTGGCGCAACCGGTACACGGCGAAGCGCTTCGAAGACGACTTCGGCCGTGAGCCGCTCGCGAAGGAGCGCCTGTCTCGCGCGCGCACAGCGCTCGAGCGCGGCGGGTGGATCGTCGACGCCGGCGGCGCGCAGCTGCCGCTCGGAGAAGGCAAGGCGGTGCGGCTCGAGCGCGAGGGCGAGGCGTACCGGGTGGTGGCGCTGGAATGAGCAAGCCGACGCCCGAGACCCTGAAGGCGTGGGGCGCCTCGCTGCGCGAGATCGACCCGAGCTCGCTCGTGCAGGACGAGACGGGGCTCAAGGTGCGCTGGTACCTGGGCGACAGCTCGACCGAGCTGTACTGCTGGGTGCACCCCGACGGCCGGCCGGATCACCTGCAGCTGGTGTTCGCGCGGGTGTCGGTGGAGTGGAGCGAGAAGAAGGGCCTGCTGACCGGCACGTTTCAGGCGGGCGGCTCGATGGCGGGCGGGCGGTATGACCCGTACCTGCTGTCGGTGGGCAAAGAGGTCGACCGCGAGGTGTGCGAGGCGGCGCTGACGATGCTGAAGGCGAGCTCGATCGACGCGTCGCTCGTGAAGCCGATGGTCGACGCGCTGGCGGCCGTGCCGCCGCGCTGAGCTGCGCAAAAAAGGGGGCTGCGCAAAAAAGGGGACAGGCTACTTTTCCGCTCGTCTGCAGTGGCGAGCGCCTCGGCCTGCGACCGGAAAAGTAGCCTGTCCCCTTTTTTGCGCAGCCCCCTTTTTGCGCAGCCCCCATTTCAGGCGCGCTTGCGGCCCGAGAGGGTGCTGAAGAGCTGCAGGAGCTCGGCCTTCACGGCGCGGTACTCGAAGAACGCGAACGCGCCGATGAGGATCACGAGCTGCAGCGCGACCATGTACCCCTCGGACATGCCGTGGTTCGTGTGCACGTAGAGGTAGTAGCCCATGAAGAGGGCGTGCAGCCCCATGAGGGCGCCGAGGGCGGGCTTCTGGCCCTCGCGTGTGGCGAGGCCGAGCGCGACGAGGCCGAGCATGTTCCAGTAGTAGGCGTTGACGACGAGCCAGACGCAGACGAGCAGCGGCCCGAGCGTGAACGCGCCGATCTCGTCGGTGCGGAGCACGAGCAGAAAGACGGCGAGCGTGAGGAGCAGCTGCACGAGCTTCAGCCCGAGCTGGTGATCGGCGACGTCGACGTCGCCGCGCCCCTGCTTCATCTCGGCGGGGAACAGCCAGGTGAGGCCCAGGTTGTCGATCGAGCGGCGGCCGTTCGCATCGCAGCAGCCGCGGCAGACCTGGGGGCTGCACTCGAGGTTCTCGCTGCGGCAGTCGCTCATCATGCAGCCGAGTGACACGCGCCACTGCAGGTACACGGTCCGCACGCTGTACTGGTTGCTGTAGAAGCGCTCGTGGACGGTGGTGTCCATTCGGCGCTTGTACTCGGGCCACACCCAGAACCCGCCGAACATGACCGACGCGAGCACCACGAACGTCGTGCCGCTGATCGCGGTGCCGATGACGAGCTGCTTGTATTTCTGGTGCACCTTCTTGTCGCGCCAGCACGTGAGCAGCGCGCGCACTCCGAGCGCGACGCCGAAGAAGAGCGGGAAGAGCTTGGTGGCGACCGCGAAGCCGAAGAACAGGCCGGCGTAGAGCCACTTCTCGCGCTTCATCATGACGAGGGTCATGCCGAGCGCGAACAGCCAGTCCCACCGGAGGAAGCTGCCGCCCAGGTACGCGAACACGAACGGCGGAGCGGCCCAGACGAGCATGCCGATCGACGCGGTTCGCCAGCCGAACGTCTTGAAGATCTGCCACCACATGACGCCCATCAGGACGAGGTCGATGAGGCCGAGGAACGACTGACCCGCGGGCGTGAAGGGCACGAGCCGGGCGATGGGGTGGGCGAGCACGGCCCAGGCAGGCGAGTTCGAGTTGCCGTGATCCTGGACGACGCCGTTGAAGCGGGCGCGCCACTGGAAGTAGGCGTTGTTGCGCTCCTGCTCGCACGCGGCGCGGCACTGGACGATCGAGTTGACGTCGTTGCACCGCTGGGCCTCGCAGGCCTCGAGCTCGGCCTTGTTGGGGGGCTCCATGAGGAGCACCCAGTCGGCCTTGAACTCTTCCCAGCGCTGGGGCGTGAAGCGGCCGATGATGCGGTCGCGCTCGGCGAAGGCCTTCGAGACGGGCTCGAGGTCGAACGTGGCGTTGTCGCGAATCTGGTCGACGTGGAGCCCGTGCACCGTCTCGGCGTCGGCCAGCACGGCGGCGCGGTAGAGGTCGAACCAGCCGACCTCGGCCTGGTACTTCGCGCCCAGATAGAAGTGGAACTGCTCGTGGTGGTGCACGAGCGTGAACCCGTTACGAATGAAGGCGCCGTAGTCGCACCAGGCGAACACCATCAGGGCCGAGAGGACGATGAACGCGGCCTTCTTCTGCTTCTCGAACCGGTCCTTCACGACGGCGTCGAGCAGCAGCAGGCCCACCTGGGCCTCGAGGATGATGATCTTGATGATCCCCGAGATGAAGTGATTCATCGGCCGACGCTTGATACATGAAAAGTGAAATGGCCATCGACGAAAGAGCAGTGCTCGCCGCCCTCGGGAAGGTGATCGACCCCGAGCTGAAGATCGACATCGTGCGCGCCGGCATGGTGAAGGACCTGAAGATCTCGGGCTCGGACGTCAGCTTGAAGGTCGAGCTCACGACGCCGGCGTGCCCGATGAGGGAGCAGATCGAGAAAGACGTCGACGCCGCGCTCGCGGGCGTGGCGGGCATCGGCGCGCGCAAGGTCGACTGGGGCGCGCGGGTGCGGCCGGCTCCGGGGCCGGCGGCGGGGCAGCAGCTGTTGCCCGAGGTGAAGAACGTGGTGCTGGTCGGCGCCGGCAAGGGCGGCGTCGGCAAGAGCACGGTGGCGGTGAACCTCGCATGCGCGCTGCAGCGCCACGGCGCGAAGGTCGGGCTGCTCGATGCCGACTTCTACGGGCCGTCGATTCCGCTGATGACGGGCATTCGCAAGAAGCCGGTGAGCGTCGACGGGAAGCGGCTCGAGCCGCTCGAGGCGCACGGCCTGAAGGTGATGTCGATCGGGTTCCTCATCGAGCCCGACCAGGCGCTGGTGTGGCGCGGGCCGATGCTGCACGGCGCGCTGATGCAGCTCGTGCGTGACGTGAACTGGGGCGAGCTCGACTACCTGGTGCTCGACCTGCCGCCGGGCACGGGTGACGTGGCGCTGTCGATCTCGCAGCAGGTGCGGTCGTCGGGCGCGGTGCTGGTGACGACTCCGCAGGACGTGGCGCTCGCCGACGTGGTGCGCGCGAAGGCCATGTTCGACAAGGTGCACGTGCCGGTGCTGGGCATCATCGAGAACATGAGCCAGTTCCTGTGCCCGCACTGCGGCAAGGGCACGCACATCTTCGACGTGGGCGGGGGGCGCAAGGCCTCTGAGATGATGGACATCGCGTTTCTCGGCGAGCTGCCGCTGGACCTGAAGGTGCGGCAGGGCGGCGACCGCGGGCTGCCGGTCGTGGTGGGCCACCCCGACTCACCCGAGGCGGCGAAGTTCATGGAGATCGCCCGCAACGTCGCGGGGCGCATCTCGCAAGAGAATGTTCGTGGCCGGGCGCCTGTCGTGACCGGTCCCGGGGCACAGGCTACGGTATGAGCGTGCGAGACCCCGACGATCAGAACCCCGACCCGCTGGACCCGCCGTCGACCGACGACGACGTCTCGGGCGAGCACGCGGCCGACGGCGGCCTGCGCGGCGTGATCCCCGAGCTGGTCCGCAAGGTCGCCGTCGCCGGTCTCGGCGCCGTGTTCATGACCGAAGAGGGCATTCGCAACCTCGCGGGTCAGCTGAAGCTGCCGAAGGAGGCCCTCAGCGTCGTGCTCGGCCAGGCCGAGAAGACGAAGGAAGAGATCGGTCGCGTGATCTCGGAGGAGCTCCGGCGCTTTCTGCAGTCGGAGAAGCTGCGCAACGAGTTCTTGAAGATGATCGCCGGCATGACCATCGAGGTGCGGGCGGAGGTGAAGCTCGTGCCCGACAAGGTGAAGGAGCACGCCGACACGCCGTCGCTGCTGCCCAAGGTGAACGTCACCGAGCTCAAGGCCCGCACCGGCGGCAAGCGCTCGAAGGAGTAGGGCGCGCGCGGCGTTCGTTCCGCCGCTGCACGACCACCGACCGTCATCGACGGACGGTCGACGCTGTGCGGCGCTGCCACAGAGCCTGGCGACGACCGCTGGCTCCACCGCTGCACGACGGCTGACGGTGAGACGGCCGGCAGTGCGGCGCGTCGAAGCCGGGCTCGCGGGTCGGCGCCGCTGACTCCGCCAGGCAGTCGACACTGCGCGGCCCCGCCAGAGAGACCCGGCGACGACCGCTCGCTCCACCGCTGCACGACGGCTGACGGCAAGACGGCCGGCAGTGTGGCGCGTCGACGCCGAGCTCGTGGGTCGGCGTCGATTACCCCCAGAACACTCACCCGCTCGTTCACCCGCCGTTCTGTCAGCCGCCACCGCGCTCTGACCGGGGCGCTGACAGAATGGGTCGGCTTCGAGGGCGAGCTGGGCGCAGCGGTCATGAGCGCCACCCGCTTCCCTGTCGGCCGTCGTGCAGCGTGGGAGCTCGGCGGTTGTCGCCTGGTGTCTCTGGCGGCGCATGTTAACTGCTCCGTCGCGTGAAGAAGCGTCTGCCCATCATCCTCGCCGCGCTCGCCGGCCTCTACCTCTGGCGCGGGGGGCTCGGCCTGTTCCCGGTTGAGCGAGAGATCACGTGGCACCTGTGGGGCGACTTCGCGACGATCCGCCAGGTCGACGTGCAGCTCTACGACGGCGAGCAGTTGCTCAAGCGCCAGCGCCTCACGACTCCCAACGGGGCCACGGCCGAGCCGAGCTCGAAGCTCCAGCTCAAGAGAGGCGACTACCGGAGCCTCGTCATGCTCTGGCGCGCCGACGCCGGCTCGCCCGAGATCCGCGAGCAGGCGCTGCACGTCGACGAGTTCTCCAGCACGTTTACGGTGCCTTGACGCAACTCGGCCCTCTCGGGCTCCGAGAATTCTCATGTGATTGCGCTGCGCACCCTGAAGAGCTTCGCCACGGTGGTCGTCGAGACCGTCGTGCAGGCGTTCACGGTGCCGGTGCTGATGCCGCAGCCGGTGCGTGTCCGTTCAGCCTCCCAATTCCGGAGGCTTTCGGAGACACCACCATGCGAACGATTCTAGCGGTCGCGCTGCTCGCCTCGGGCGTGGCGCACGCGCAGTTCCAGAACAGGCACGTCGGCATCGAGCTCTCGCCGATGCGCTTCACCGACGCCGACGTCACCGCGGGCCTGATGGCCGTGCTCGACGGCGCCTTCTACCTCGACAACGGCTTCGAGCTCGGGCTGCGCGTGCCGCTCGCGATGTTCCTCACCAGCGTCGCGAGCCGCCAGCTGCTCGGCACCGGCGGCCAGGCCTACTTCCGGTATCTCTTTCTGCAGGAGTCGCTGCGCCCCTGGGCCGGCCTCGAGCTCGACGTGCTGTACCTGTTCCGCAACAACCCCGATCAGTCGACGAACACGCAGGTCTTCGCGGGGCCGGGAGCGTCGGCCGGGCTCGAGTACTTCGTCACCAACGAGGTCTCGATCGGGGCACGCACGTTCTTCGCGCTGTACATCGCGGTGAACAACCGGGCTCCGCTGCGACCGTCGTACGGTGGCACGCTCAACGCGTCGGTGTACTTCTGATGCGCGCGGCCCTGGTCATGGCGTTCGTCGCGTGCTTTCCGCGGGTGCCTCCGAACGACGCGTACGGTTCGCAGTGCTCGGCGACGCTCGACGAGATCACCTGCCAGCACGCCGAGGAGTTCTGCCCGCAGTGCCCCGAGATCCAGGTGAACCTGGGCATCATCGCGCAGCGCAACGGCGACCGCGTGAAGGCGCGCGAGCGGTACATCAAGGCCCTGCGGCTCAACGAAGAGCTCGCGCAGGCCTACAACAACCTCGGCGTGCTCGACCTCGAGGAGCGCGACCTCGGCCGTGCCGTGCAGCGCTTCGAGCGCGCGCTGAAGGTGAACCCCGACTACAACGAGGCGCGGCACAACCTCGGGCTCGTGCACTGGCGCCAGGGCAGGCTCGATGACGCCGAGCGCGACTTCCGGCACATGATCGTCGCGAACGCCCAGCTCGCGCAGCCGTACGGGTCGCTGGGCGCGCTCGAGCTCGAGCGTGGCCGGCCCGCAGAGGCGGCGAAGTGGCTCGAGCAGGCGGTGCTGCTGACTCCGACGTGGGCCGACGCGTGGCGCAGCCTCGGCACCGCTCGCGAGCAGCTGGGCCTGCGCGCCGAGGCGGCGAACGCGTACGAGTCGTGCCTCGACTCGGGCGCCGCCGACGATCGCCTCTGTCTGGAAGGCGTGCAGCGCAACCGGTGAGCGGCTATACGCCGCGCCCATGGCCATCGAGAACATCATCGTCGTCGGCGCCGGGCAGATGGGCGCGGGCATCGCTCAGGTCGCGCTCACCTCAGGGCTCAAGGTCACGCTCGTCGACGCCCTGCCGGCGGCGCTCGAGAAGGGCCGGCAGCGCATCGAGGGCGGCCTGGCGAAGCTCGTCGAGAAGGGCAAGCTCGACGACGCGAAGCGCAAAGACGCGCTCTCGCGGCTCAGCACCGCCGGCAACATCGGCGACGTGAAGGGCGCCGACGCCGGCATCGAGGCCGTCACCGAGAACGAAGAGCTCAAGAAGAAGATCTTCAAGGAGCTCGACGCGGTGGTCGCGCCGGGCGGCGTGCTCGCCTCGAACACGTCGTCGATTCCCATCACGCGCATCGGGGCCTCGACCAAGCGCCCCGAGGCCGTCATCGGCATGCACTTCATGAACCCCGTGCCGCTGATGCAGCTCGTCGAGCTCATCCGCGGCGCCGCCACCAGCGACGGCACCTACGCGCAGACGAAGCAGCTCGCCGAGCGCATGGGCAAGACGACCGTCGTCTCGAAGGACATGCCCGGCTTCATCGTGAATCGCATCCTCATCCCCATGCTGAACGAGGCGTGCTTCGCGCTGCAGGAGGGCCTCGGCACCGCCGAAGACATCGACACCGCGATGAAGCTCGGCACGAACCAGCCGATGGGGCCGCTGCAGCTCGCCGACTTCATCGGCCTCGACACGGTGCTCTACATCGCCGAGGTGCTGCACAAGGGGCTCGGCGACGACAAGTACCGGCCGAGCCCGCTCTTGCGGCAGACCGTCGACGCCGGCTGGCTCGGCAAGAAGAGCGGCCGCGGCTTCTACAAGTACTGACTCGAGGGGCGCACCATGGAATTCGTGAAGAGCGAAGTGGCCGACGGCATCGCGACCATCACCATCGACCGGCAGAAGGCGCTGAACGCGCTCAACTCGCAGGTGCTGGGCGAGCTGCTCGAGGCGGTGCGCGCGGCCGAGACGCTGGCGCGCGCGATCATCATCACCGGCGCGGGCGAGAAGTCGTTCGTCGCCGGCGCCGACATCGGCGAGCTGCTCGACGGGAAGCTCAAGGCCGAGACGGGTCACCAGGTGATGCAGGCGATCGACTCGTGCAAGGTGCCGGTGATCGCGGCGGTGAACGGCTTCGCGCTCGGCGGCGGCTGCGAGCTGGCGCTGGCGTGCGACTTCATCTTCGCGTCCGAGAAGGCGAAGCTCGGCCTGCCCGAGGTGACGCTCGGCGTGATTCCCGGGTGGGGCGGTACGCAGCGGCTGGCGCGCCTCGTCGGCCCCGGCGTCGCGAAGTGGCTCATCACCAGCGGCGACATGGTCGATGCGGCCACGGCGAAGTCGGTCGGGCTCGTCGTCGACGTGCTGGCGCCCGACAAGCTGCTCGCGCACTGCCGCGAGGTGGCAGGGCGCATCGCGAAGCGCGGGCCGCTGGCGGTCTCGGCGGCGCTCGAGGTGATCGACGCCGGCCTGCAGACCACGCTCGAGAAGGGCAACGCGCTCGAGCGCGAGAAGTTCGCCGCGCTGATGAAGACCGCCGATCAGGCCGAGGGCATGAAGGCGTTTCTCGAGAAGCGGCCGGCGACGTTCAAGGGCGCGTAGGTCCCTCTCCGAGGGAACGGCCCCTCACCCTGTCCGTCTCGCCTACGGGGGAGAGGGGACTCACTTTCGCTTCACGGCTCCTGAGAGCTTCGTGATCAGCTTCTTGAGCTTGCCCGTCTGGGGCCGCGCGGGCTCGTGGCGCGCCTGCGCCGGCCGCGTCACCACGCGATCGTCCCGCCACTCGATGCCGGCGAGCGCCGCGACCACCGCGTCGCGCAGGTGCAAGAGGTACGCGTCGTCGCCGCGGTAGCCGTCGAACGCGTTGCGGCAGCGCTCGAGGCGCGCCCCCGCGGGAGCCGAATCCCACATGATGCTGCCCCGGCTCGAGACGTCGTCGGCGCCCACCAGCTTGCCGGTCTTCAGCCCGGCGCCGCGGCTCCAGAAGAAGACCTCTTTGAAGAGGACGAGCTCCTGCTCCTCGAGGCGGCCCCGGGCGTCGACGGTCGAGAGCAGCTCGCCGCCTTTGTTCCCCTGGTGCCACACCTCTCGGCGCCCGTCGGGGCCAGGAGGCTTCTCGACCGCTCGCACACGGTAGAGCGCATGAACCGCTTTGAGGCACTGCTCCTCGGTGGGCATCGGCCGAATCGGATGATAAGCGCACGCCCATGGATTTCGAGCTCACTGATGTTCAGCGGGACATCCAGAAGATGTGCCGCGAGCTGGCGAAGAACGAGCTGCAGCCGAACGCGCGCAAATGGGACGAGCAGCACGCCTGGCCCGAGAGCGCCGTGAAGAAGCTCGCCGAGCTGTCGCTGCTCGGCGTCGCGGTGCCCGAGGCCCTCGGGGGCGCCGGCCTCGACAACGTCTGCTACGCCCTCGCCATCGAAGAGATCAGCCGCGGCTGCGCCTCGACCGGCGTCATCATGAGCGTCAACAACTCGCTCTACTGCGACCCGGTGATGAAGTTCGGCACCGACGAGCAGAAGCGCGAGTTCCTCGTGCCCTTCGCCCGCGGCGAGAAGCTCGGCTGCTTCGGCCTCACCGAGCCCGAGGCCGGCAGCGACGCCGCCGCCCAGAAGACCATCGCCGTTCGCAAGGGCGACGAGTACGTCATCAACGGCAGCAAGAACTGGATCACCGTGGGCCCGAAGGCCGACGCCATCGTGCTGTTCACGATGACCGACCCCGCGAAGGGCAACAAAGGCATCACCGCCTTCCTCGTGCCGACCTCGACGAAGGGCTTCAACCGCCAGCCGCCCGACAAGAAGATGGGCATCAGCGCCGCGTGGAGCTGCACCATCTACTTCGAAGACATGCGCGTGCCGGCGAAGAACCTCCTGGGGAAGGAAGGCGAGGGCTTCAAGGTCGCGATGAGCACGCTCGACGGCGGCCGCATCGGCATCGCGGCCCAGGCCCTCGGCATCGCGCGCGCCGCGTACGAAGAGGCGCTGGCGTACTCGAACGAGCGCAAGACCTTCGGCAAGCCCATTCGTGACCACCAGGCGATTCAGTTCATGCTCGCCGACATGGCGACCGAGATCGACGCGGCTCGCCTGCTGACGCTGCGCGCCGCGCTGCTGAAGGACAAGGGCGTGCGGCACAGCGCCGAGAGCTCGATGGCGAAGCTGTACGCGAGCGAGATGGCGAGCCGGGTCGCGAACAAGGCGCTGCAGGTGCACGGCGGCATGGGTTACTCGAAAGAGATGGACGCCGAGCGCCACGTGCGCGACGCGCGCATCACCGAGATCTACGAAGGTACCAGCGAGATCCAGCGCATCGTGATCTCGGCCTCGCTCCTCAAGGAATGAACGAATGAACCTCACGACGCTGTTCATCGCGCTCGCGCTCACCGCGGGGGCTCCGAAGAAGAAGGGCGGCGGCGACACCAGCGCCGCTCAGAAAGACGCCATCAAGGGCGCGATCGTCGTCGACCAGGCGGCCGACGGAGGCACGGTCGAAGAGGCGGCCCCGGCCGAGGGGCCCGACGTGCGCGGCATGCCGTTCACGCCCGAGACCGTGAAGACCGTCGTCACGTATTGGCAGACGAAGATCCAGACCTGCTACGAAGAGACGCTCGCCGCGAAAGACAAAGACGTCGAGGGCGTGCTCAAGACGAAGTGGGTCGTCGGCGCCAGCGGCCACGTGAAGAAGGCCGAGGTCTTGAAGAAGGGCACGACCCTGAAGGACCCGAAGCTGCACGAGTGCGTCGTGACCGTGCTGTCGTCGATGCAGTTCCCGAAGACGCCGAACGGCAAAGATCAGCCGATCGAGTTCCCGTTCAACCTGAAAGCAGTGCGGTGAACTTCGAGCTGAACGAGACGCAGTCGTTGATCCGCGACACCGCGCGGAAGTTCGCGCGTGAGGTCGTGGCGCCCCAGGCCCGCAGACTCGACCGCGAAGAGCTCTTCCCCAAAGACGTGTACCCGAAGCTCGGCGAGCTGGGGCTGCTCGGCGTGAACATCCCCGAGCAGTACGGCGGCGCCCAGGCCGGCGTCGTCAGCTACGCGCTCGCCATGATGGAGATGTCGGCCGCCTGCGCCTCGACCGCCGTCGGCATGGCCGTCACCAACATGGCCGCCGAGCTCATCAACGCGTACGGCACCGAGGCGCAGAAGAAGAAGCACGTCGCCGCGCTCGCGACCGGGCAGGCCTGCGTCGGCGCCTTCGCGCTGTCCGAGCCGCACTGTGGCTCCGACGCCGGGGCGCTGCGCACCCGCGCCGAGAAGAAGGGCGACCGCTGGGTGCTCAACGGCTCGAAGCAGTGGATCACGTCGGGCGCCTACGCCGGCGTCATCGTCGTGTGGGCCCGCACCGCCGACACCGGCAACAAGGGCCTGTCGTGCTTCATCGTCGAGGGCGGCGCGAAGGGGCTCATTGTCGGGCGAGCCGAAGACAAGATGGGGCTGCGCGGCTCGAACACGGTGCCGCTCACGTTCGAGAACTGCGAGATCCCCGCTGAGAACCTGCTCGCGCGCGAGGGCGACGGCTTCAAGCTCGCGATGGTCGCGCTCGACGGCGGCCGCATCGGCATCTCGGCGCAGGCCTGCGGCGTCGGCCGCGCCGCGCTCGAGGCCTCGGTGCGCTACGCGAAGGAGCGCAAGGCCTTCGGCAGCCCCATCGCCGAGTTTCAGGCGCTGCGCTTCATGATGGCCGACATGCACCTGCGCCTGCAGGCGAGCGAGCTGCTCTGCCTGCGCGCCGCGACGCTGAAAGAAGCGGGCAAGCCGTTCACGCGCGAGGCCTCGATGGCGAAGCTGTTCTGCAGCGAGACCGCGAACTGGGTCTGCGACCGGGCCGTGCAGATCCACGGCGGCTACGGCTACATCGACGAGTTCCCCGTCGAGCGCTACCTGCGCGACGCGCGGGTGCAGACCATCTACGAGGGCACGAGCGAGATTCAGCGGCTCGTGATCGCCCGCGAGATCTTCAAGACGGTGAGCACATGAGACACGCACTCTGGTTGGGCGTCGCGCTGCTGATGGCGTGCGGCCCGAAGCCGAAGCCCACGATCGACGCCGGCCCCGACATGGATGCGGGCATGGAGGACGGCGGCGTCGACGCCGGCCGCCAGCGCGGCGATGAGCCTCCGGCGGGCTGGTCGACGGCGCTGCCCCTGCCGCGCGACGCCGGCACCACCACGCGCTACGGCGTCAGCGGAGCCATGGCGCTCGATCAGTTCGCGCACCCGATGGTCGCCGCGTACATCGTCGACCCGAACGCCGACGCCGTGTACACCGACAGCCGCCTCGTCTTCACGCGGTGGAACGGTGTCACGAAGGCCTGGCAGGAGCCCCTGCGCGTCGAGATCGTCGGCAACATCGACGTCGCGCACCCGAACCGGCAGATCTCGATCGCGCGCAACCCGACGACCGGTCAGATCGGCATCGCGTACCTCAACGAGCTCGGCGTCGTGCGCTACGGCCACTCGGAAGACGAGGGCGAGCACTTCTCGCTCGAAGACGTGAGCGCTCCGAACACCGACTCGAGCAAGCTGTCGAACCCGGTGCTCGCGTACGCGGGTGACGACCTGCACATCGCGTACGCGGCGAAGCCGACCTGCGCCATGGGCACGTGCGGCAAGATCGTGCACCGAAAGCGCACGGGCAGCGCCGGCGCGTGGAGCACCGACGAGGTGCAGGGCACGCTCGCCGCGCGTGACTGGCCGTTCGCGATGGCGCTCGACACGGCGGGCGCTCCGGCGTTCGCGTTCTTCAGCGAAGACGTTGCGGGCATGGTGACGCTGTCGTACGCCGCGGCCGGCTCGACGCAGACGATCGCGACGAGCTCGGTGATGGTCGACACGGCGGCGAAGACCCCGTCGGTGAGCCTGACGCTGCAGGGCGACGTGCCGCGGGTGGCGTTTCACCTCTTGTCGGCGACGAACGCCGACGCGCAGCTCTGGTACGCGACGAAGTCGGCGGGCGCGTGGTCGACGCCGGTCGCGCTGCCGCGCAACGGCCCCCTGGGCATGCTCGACACGACGCAGTGGTACCAGCAGATCGTGAGCGAGGGCGGCAACAAGGTCGCGATCGTCGCGAACTTCCAGCGCGCGGGCACCATCGGCCAGCAGTGCGGCGGCCCGAAGCTCGGCCGGTCGAATGACGGCGTCGCGTTCACCGTCTGCCACCCGCAGTCGGTCGGCTCGATGAGCTCGGTGATTCAGCAGGGCGGCCTGTGGGTCAACATGGCGTCGCACCGGCCCGCCAAGCTGACGATGACGCTCACGTACGAATCGAACGCCAACCCCTCGCTCGAACCTGGCGGCGGCGGGGTGTTGCTCTACCGGGAGCCGTGACATGACGCGCAGCGGGGGCTGTTTCTGCGGAGCCGTGCGGTACCAGACCGGCGTGCTCAGCAACGTCATCTACTGCCACTGCTCGAAGTGCCGCCGCTGGCACGGGCACTACGGCGCGTACAGCGGCACCGACCGCAAGCACTTCAAGCTCACCGAGGAGCGCGGCCTCAAGTGGCACCAGGTCAGCGACACGGTGCGGCGCGGCTTCTGCGGCGAGTGCGGCTCGACGCTGTTCTTCGACGAGGCGCGCGAGCCGATGGGCATCGCCGCCGGCACGCTCGACGCTCCGACCGGCATTCACTCGAAGGCGCACATCTTCGTCGCGAGCAAGGGCGACTACTACGAGCTGCCCGACGACGGGCTCGAGCGGCACCCAGAGGGCGACTGAGCCCGTCGTTCAGTCGCTGCGGCACGGAAAGCGGCCCAGGTAGACGAGCTCGACGCCGGCGGTCTTCACGTCCCTCGGGGCCTCGATCTGCTGGTTCCACGTGAGCACGATGGCGTCGAAGGTCGGGCGGCCGCGCGCTTCGTAGGCGGCCAGCGCCGGGGCGAGGAACGACTCGGCGAACGAGTGCCCTTCCATGCGCTTCGTGAGCCCGGCGCCGGCCGTCTCGAAGCTCCGCTCGAGGAAGTCGTGATCGTAGAAGTGTTCGCCCTGGGCTTCGGCGAAGGGTGACAGCGGCGAGTCGTCGTCGCCGTAAGTCTCTTCGAAGAACGCGTCGAACGCGCGCTGGCTGCGAAAGTGGCCCACCCATACGTCGACGAGCTCGTACTCGATCGCCACCGGCTCACCCGTCTCCCTCGCCGCCGGCGGCCGCCACGCACGCGCTGACCGACAGGCAGTCGTGCGGGGCCCTTGCGAGGCAGGCCTTCACGCGGCTCATCGCGCGCACGCCGTAGCGAACGAGATCCTGCTGGCGGCCCTCGAGGCAGTCGTCGCGGCGCATCGCCGCATCGCCGCACTCGAGCTCGATGCGATCGCAGATCTCTTCTTCGGCCGAGTTCGCCCACCACAGGCCGGCGGCCATGCCGAGCGCGATGCTGACGAGCAGCACGAAGAGCACCGAGGCGATCTTCTGGCTCACTCGTGCCGGTGCTCTTTCAGCCGCCGGATCAGGTCGAGCACCTCGGCCTCGCTCGGCACCCGATACGGGGCCTGCTGCGGCTTCGGCACCGGCGCCGAGAGCCCCTGACCCTTGAGCGGGAAGTCGTCGTACTTACCGCTGCCGTCGGCGTCGACGAGAATGGCGTTGGTGAAGCTCCACGGGTACACCGGGTCGGTCGTGCACGCCCCGCTCGCGTTGCACTTCACGCCGTGAATCAGGAGCGGGAAGAGCGGCCGCACCGCGCTGCTGCCGCGCACGAACACCGAGTACCAGGTGTCGGCGGCCGGAGTGACCGTGAACTTCTCGACGACGTGAATGCGCCGCACGTTGAGCCCGTTCATGTTCGGCACCGCCTCGACCGGCAGCATCGTCGCGTCGAGCGTGCGCGTCTGCACCGGCTGCGGCGGGTTCGAGTTCGAGGCGCCGTTCGACGCGTCGCGCCCCTCGGCGTGCGTGAAGACCTCGATGCGGTCGAAGGTCATCCACTCGGGCGCCTGCACGTCGACCGTGAGCTCGAGCTTCTCGCCGGCGCCGGGGTTCACGCTCACGGTGTCGCCGACGTCGACGGCGCTGCCGGCCGGCATGCCCATCGCGTCGAGCTTGCGCGCGGTGAAGCGAATGAAAGGCCCGTTGCCGCCGATGGCGTGCCGCGCGACCAGGCCTTCCGCGAACGCCGCGGGCGAGTACGCGCCGAGCTTCACCCACGTGCGCCCGTAGCCGATGGTGTCGGCGTGCAGCGTGTGCGAGTCGGAGACCGCGGTCGCAGACTTCAGCTTGCCGCGCGAAAGATACGTCATCCAGTCGTTCATGAGCGCGTTGCTCGGCGTGCTGCTGTTGTGCACCTCCATCGCGTCGAAGTCTTCGCTCATCAGCTTCGTGTCGTTGGCGGTGGCGGCGGGGTTGGGCTCCATGCGGTAGGTCGCGGGGTCGGCGTGCGTGGCGCCCGTGCGCGTGTCGGCCTTGAGCTGGGTGAGGGCTCCGAGGTTGCTGCGCGCGTGGTTCATCTGAATCACGGTGCCCGGGAACTTCTCGCGCAGCCCGGCATAGACCTGGTCGAGGCGCAGGGTCGGGCCGTCGCCGCCGGCCCAGTCGAAGGCGCCACCGTTCGGAGTGTCGGCGCGCGCGACCGGGTAGACCTGCTGGTGGCCGAAGTCGAACGGCGAGACCTCGCAGCCGATCATCGTGAACAGCTTGCCGGTGAGCCCGAGCTCGTCGACGTAGGGCGCGTAGTCGGTGATGACGTCGTGGTCGGTGCCCGCGAGCACGTCGACGCCCTCGGCGGCGAACGAGAGCACGCGGCGGCGGTTCGGCACCGAGCTGTCGGCGCTGTTGACGGCGTGCACGTGCAGGTCGGCGCTGAGCCAGCCGTCGGTGTCGACGACGCGGGCGAGCACGGGGCTGAGCGACTGATCCGCCGTCGTGAGGTCGACCGTCTGGCCGGCCAGCGGGAACAGGTCGGGCCAGCCGTTGTACTCGGGGCCGCGCGAGACGAGCACCTCGTAGGCGCCGGGCGGCACGAGCACGTCGGCGGCGCCGGTGCCGTCGGCGAAGGCGATGGTCTGGAGGTCCGACGGCAGCGGGTCGACGTCGTAGAACGGGCGGTAGGCGGTCGAGGGCGTCTGGCAGGCTCCGCCGGGGCAGCGCACCGTGATCTTCGCGGGCAGCGCCGCGCCGAACGGGTCTTTCACCGTGAGGCGGAGGTGGCGCACGGCGCCCAGGCGCAGATCCTTCGACAGGTCCTGCACGGGCAATTGAACGTCGACGCCGGGCTCGATCGCGTGGCCCAGCTTGCCGACCTTGAGCGTGTAGCCGCCGATGGGCAGGTCGGCCTTCGCCTTGCCGTCGGCGCCGGTGATCATGAGCGTCTGCTGCTTGCCGTCGCTCGAGCGGATCACGGCGACGCGGGCGCCTTCGGCCGGCGAGCCGTCGGGGTTCGTGACGACGGCGGTGAGGCGCGACTTGCCGGCGTTGTCGAACACGAGCAGCTGCGACGAGATGTCGGCGAGGTCGGTGCCGATGACGAGGTCGCGCACGTAGCTGCGCTGCTCACCCGCGATGATGCCGAACGCGCCGGGGCGGCTCGGGGCCTCGGCGTTGAGCCAGGTGAGCAGGCCCGGCTGGTCTTTGCCGCCGGCGAGGGTGCCGACGACGCCCGAGAAGCCGATCATGGCGCTCGCGGGCTCGGGGCTCTTCGGGTCGGTGAACTTGTAGTTGCGCAGGCCGTACGCGACGCCGTCGCCCTGAAACGCGAACCAGGGGTAGGGGTCGACGAGGCAGCTCGACGCGATGCCGAGGCCGTTGGTGCAGCCGGTCGGGTTGAACAGCTCGGTGCTGCCGCCCTGCTCGAAGAGATCGCCCATCGCGACGACGACGTTGTCGTGGCCGTCGTTGCAGAACGCGCTGAGCATGCGCACGCGGCTCTCGGAGGGCGAGAGCACGTAGTAGGTGGTGACGCGAAGGGGCAGGGCGGTGTTCGGGTCGACGGCGAGCTGCGCGCCCGCGAGCGCGCTCGAGATGACGCCGGGCAGGTTGAGGTAGTCGTTCAGGGCGTCGGGGCCGGTCGCGGCGATGACGGCGTAGCCGCCCATCGAGCCGTCGTTGAGCACCTCGACCGTCTCGGCCTTGATGGTGCGGCCGAACTGGTAGAACGCCGAGAGCTTGCCGAGCTGATCGTGGCCGGCCGCGCCAGCGGGTCGCTTGAGATCGGCGTCGATGATGACGCCGCCGAAGGGGCTCGGGCCGAGCACGCGGCGCGGCGCCTGAACGACGACGCGCACGTGGCTGTTCTCGAGCAGGAAGTCGCCGATCTGGCCGTGCGCCATCTCGCCGCCGATGAGCTGCGAGGCGTCGGTGATCTCTGCGGCCTTCGAGCCCATGCCGACCTTGGCGAAGAGGCCGGTGGCGTCGAGGTCGACCTCGCAGCGGGTGGGCGGCGGCGGCGGTGGGTTCTGCTTCTTGGGGCATGCCGTGACGCAGAGCAGCGCGCAAAGCACGAGAGGGAGCCGGGGCATCGGTGTAAGAATGCCTGCCGTGGCGACGGTACTCCAGCGAACTCCGGCCGAGCTGAAGGCCGCCATCGAGACGATGTTCCGCATTCGGGCGGTCGAGTCGCCGCCGGACGAGCAGGGCGCGCGCACCATCTGGCACCGCGGCGCGAAGGGCGCCGACCTCATCACGTACGTCGACCGGGACGGCAAGGTGACCCGCCAGGAGCTCTTCCTCTTCGAGGACTACTTCCTCTTCGACCGGCAGGCGGGGCTGCGCACGGGCGTGAACCTCGACAAGGTCGGCTCGGCAGGCGCGCGGGCGAGCGGCGACATCGCGTTCGATCAAGACGCGCAGCTGCGCATGAAGCGGCTCGAGCACGCGGCGCAGGCGCTCGCGGGGTACCAGGGCGCCGACAAGCTGATCGGCCACGCGAAGCAGGTGGTGACGATGGCGGCGCAGGGCGCGTCGTACGACACCGACGAGCCGATGACGCGCACCTCCGACAAGGTGAAGCTCGACGACCTGAGGGCCGCGAGCCAAGAGCTGAACCGCCGCGAGCTCGACGCCCGCCTCTCGCTGCAGCGGCGCAACCTCTTCCTCATCGGGGGCGCGGTGCTGCTCGTGGTCGGCACGGTGATCACGTGGCTGGCGCTGCGATGAGAGAGGCGTCGCGCGTCGCGGGCTTCGGCACCACGGTGTTCAGCGAGTTCTCGGCGCTGGCGCGGGCGTCGAACGCGGTGAACCTGGGTCAGGGCTTCCCCGACTTCGACGGGCCCGACGAGATCAAGCAGGCGGCGATCGACGCGATCCGCTCGGGGGTGAACCAGTACGCGATCACCACGGGGGCCGCGTCGCTGCGCAAGGCGGTCGCGGCGCACGCCGAGCGGTTCTACGGGCAGAAGGTCGACCCCGAGACCGAGGTCTCGGTGGCGAGCGGGGCGACCGAGGTGATCTTCGACGCCGTGATGGCGCTGGTGAACCCGGGCGACGACGTCGTCATCTTCGAGCCGTTCTACGACTCGTACGTCGCGAGCGTCGAGATGGCCGGCGGGCGGTGCCGGTACGTGCGGCTCGAGCCCCCGGCGTGGTCGTTCGACGAGGCCGAGCTGGCGGCGGCGTTCACCGACCGTACGAAGCTCGTGATCGTGAACACGCCGCACAACCCGACGGGCAAGTGCTTCGGGCGCGACGAGCTCGAGGTCATCGGCGCTCTGGCGGCGAAGCACGACGCGGTGGTGCTGAGCGACGAGGTCTACGAGCACCTCGTGTTCTCGCCGGCGCGGCACCTGCGGCCCGCAACGCTGCCCTCGCTCGAAGGCCGCACGCTCACGGTGAGCAGCGGCGGCAAGAGCTTCTCGTTCACCGGCTGGAAGATCGGCTGGGCGCTGGGGCCCTCGGCGCTCGTGCGCGCGACGCAGAAGGCGCACCAGTTCGTCACGTTCGCGACCGCGTCGCCGTTTCAAGAGGCGATCGCGAGGGCGCTGCTGTTGCCCGACGCGTACTTCACCGGCTTCGAGGCGATGTACCGCGCCAAGCGCGACTTCTTGATCGAGGCGCTGAAGGGCGCGGGCTTCGAGCCGTTCACGCCGCAGGGCACGTACTTCGTGATCGCCGACGCCGGGCGGCACGCGAAGGGCGACGACTTCGAGACGTGCCGGTGGCTGACCACAGAGGCCGGCGTGGCGGCGATTCCGCCGTCGGCGTTCTACTCGGCCGAGCACAAGGCCCAGGCGCGGCGGCTCGCGCGGTTCGCGTTCTGCAAGTCGGAGGCGACGCTGGCCGAGGCGGTGAAGCGGCTCGGCGCGATTCGCTGAGCGGGGCGAGGCGCTTCGCGGCGCGGCGGGCTGTGCTATTGCGGCGGCATGGCCAGCTCCCGCTCCCGCACCCGTAAGAGCCCCCGCACTGCTTCCTTGAAAAGCAGCTCGCTGAAGAGCAGCCGTCTGAAGGCCGCGCGCCGGGCGCCGGCCGCGAAGAAGAAGAGCGCTGCGCCCGCGTCGAAGAAGAAGGTCGCGACGAGCTACGACGCGGCGACGGCGCAGGCGGTGGCGCGCGAGGTGGCCCGTTGGCGCAGAGAGACGCTCGAGCCGGTGGCGGCGAAGATGCCGCCGCGCAAGGGCGCGTTCGTGACGGACTCGGGCATCCCCATTCCCGATCTGTTGACGCTCGCCGATCGACAGGGCGAGCAGCTGTCGGAGATCGGGCTGCCCGGCGAGTACCCGTTCACGCGCGGCACGCAGCCGACGATGTACCGCGGCCGGCTGTGGACGATGCGGCAGTTCGCCGGCTTCGGCACTCCGAAAGACACGAACACGCGGTTCAAGTACCTCATCGAGCACGGCGTGACGGGGCTCTCGACCGCCTTCGATATGCCGGCGCTGATGGGCTACGACGCCGACCACGCGATGTCGCGCGGTGAGGTGGGCAAAGAGGGCGTCGCGATCTCGACGCTGAAGGACTTCGAGATCCTCTTCGACGGCATCGCGCTCGACAAGGTCACGACGTCGATGACGATCAACGCGCCGGCGATCGTGGCGCTGTGCATGTACATCGCGGTCGCCGAGAAGCAGGGCGTGCCGATGGCGAAGCTCGGCGGCACGATTCAGAACGACATGCTGAAGGAGTACATCGCGCAGAAAGAGTGGATCGTGCCTCCGCGACCGGCCGTTCGCATCGTGGTCGACATGATCGAGTTCTGCAGCGAGCACATGCCGAAGTGGAACCCGGTCTCGATCAGCGGGTACCACATTCGCGAGGCCGGGGCGACGGCGGTTCAGGAGCTCGCCTTCACGCTCGCCGACGGCATCGGCTACGTCGAGGAGTGCGTGAAGCGCGGCCTCGACGTCGACGCGTTCGCGGGCCGGCTCTCGTTCTTCTGGGACGTGCACAACGACTTCTTCGAAGAGATCGCCAAGTTCCGCGCCGCGCGCCGCATCTGGGCGAAGGTGATGAAGGAGCGCTTCGGCGCGAAGGACCCGCGCTCATGGCTGCTCCGCACGCACGCGCAGACGGCGGGCGTCTCGCTGACGGCGCAGCAGCCGTACAACAACGTGGTGCGCACGGCGATGCAGGCGCTGGCGGCGGTGCTCGGCGGCACGCAGTCGCTGCACACGAACTCGCTCGACGAGACGTACGCGCTGCCGACCGAAGACGCCGTGACGCTGGCGCTGCGCACGCAGCAGCTGATCGCGCACGAGTCGGGCGTCGACCGCGTCGTCGACCCGCTCGCCGGCTCGTACTTCGTCGAGTACCTGACCGACGAGATGGAGAAGCGCGCCACCGACTACATTCGCCGCATCGACGAGATGGGCGGCATCATTCGCGCGGTCGAAGAGCAGTACCCGCAGAAAGAGATCGGCGAGAGCGCGTACCGGTTTCAGCGCGAGGTCGAGCAGGGCGAGCGCATCATCGTCGGGGTGAACGGCTTCCGGTCGGACAACGACGCTCCGATCGAGCTGCTCAAGATCGACGAGAAGGTGCACGACGAGCAGGTGGCGCGGCTCACCGAGGTGAAGGCGTCGCGCGACGGCGCTGCGGTGCAGGCGGCGCTCGCGAAGGTCGAGGCCGCGTGCCGGGGCTCGGGCAACCTGATGCCGCCCGTACTCGAGGCCGTGAAGGCCTACGCGACGCTCGGCGAGATCAGCGACGTGTTCCGCAAGGTCTGGGGCCAGTACCGCGAGGGCGGGGTGTTCTAGCGGCGCCGGGCGCTCGTGCCCGCCGCGGGGGGCTCGCCGCTGGCACGGGCCTGTAGCACCTCGGCCTCGGCCGACGTCGACGAACCACTGGCGCTTCGGGCGGGCTCTCCTAAAATCGAGCGCCTTGCCCCTGCTGAGCAGCTTCTTCGCGATCTACACCACAGACCGGGCCCCGCGAGCCGACGTCACCGTGCCGCGCGGCGTCGAGCTCTCGCTCACGCAGCTCGACGAGATCGTCACGCCGCACGACACCTCGCTCTTCGGGCCGCACGCCGCCGAGATGCAGCGATTCAAGCCGCGCGCCGGCTACCTGCTCGCGCTGCTGCGCGAGACGAAGGGCAGCGCCGGCAGCTTCTTCGCCGAGAGCCAGCGCATCCTCGCCGAGGCGGTCGACGGCCTCGAGGGCTGGGGCCTCGACGTGCTGCGCATGTTCCCGTTCCCGCTCCAGAACGCGCGCGACCTGCCTGAAGACCCGTTCGCGGAAGATCTCATCT
Source organism: Myxococcaceae bacterium (assembly GCA_044223505.1). GTDB lineage: Bacteria > Myxococcota > Myxococcia > Myxococcales > Myxococcaceae > Xiheicaenimonas. The sequence goes on along the minus strand of JBGALX010000044.1, from coordinate 13,165 downwards.
CGGTCGGTTTTCACGAGCAGGGCGATCACGGCTTTCGGGCCGAGACGTTCGGGCTCAGCAAGCTCGGGCAGCGAGAGATCTCGTTCGCGTTCAAGGGCGGCGAGCTGCTCGAAGACGCCGCGATCCTCTGCAGCCACCTCGCCGACTACGCGATGAGCCAGGGCCGGCGCGTCGAGAACAAGCAGACCATGTCGTTCGGCTTCGACAAGCTGCTGTTCCTCGCGGCCGAGGGCGAGCACTTTCACGGCCCGTTCCGCGGGTGGCACCCGCCGTTCATGTCGCGCCTGCTCCCCGAGCGGCTCTTCTACGGCGTCGGCGCGCTGCGCGTGATGGGCTACGCGAGGCCGACGGCGCCGCCGCAGCACGACCTCACGCCCGTGCTGCACCGCGCGCTCGAGCAGCGCCTCGTGCTCGAAGAGTACGATCTCACCGGCGAGTCACCGCACCAGAGCGCGACCGGGAAGTCGTGCAACTGCCTCGCCGGCGTCGCCGGCATGCGCGCCGAGCGCAAAGAGCCCCAGTCTCAGAAAGAGAGCGGCTGGTCGTTCACGTGCGGCAAAGAGCACGCCCCCTCGGAGCTCCACACCCGGTCGCTCGAAGAGGTCGCGCTCAAGGTGCCCGAGATCATGAAGTACCTCGCGCTGCCGCCCGGCTGTGTCCTCACGTTCACCGAGACCGGTGTGCACGTCGACACCCACCGGGCCCGCCGCGACGAGCCCGACGAACAGCTCGACTGAGAGCCGCTCGGCGTCAGCCCTGGGGAGGCGCCGCGCCGCCACCGCCGCCGCCGCCCGGAGGCGCCGCCTGGTTGTTCGCCTTCACGATGCGGAACACGCCGATGCCGATCACCACGAAGCCCAGCACGGCGAGCCCGCCGCCGCTGTCGGTGCCGCGCAGCACCAGGTTGCCCGACAGGCCACCGATGACCATGACCGCCCCGATCACGATGCTCATGATTCCTCGTCCCACGCTTATCTCCTTCGCCAGGTCAGCAGCCGGCCCAACACCAGGGTACCGAACGTCACCACCGTGAACAGCGCCGTGTAGATGAGGAAGATCTTCCAGCCCCCGGTCACCCAGGGCAAGCCCAGCCGCAGATCCATCTCGTTGAACTGCGCTCCCGAGAAGAACCCGCAGACGATCGTGATGGGCAGGAAGACGAAGACCAACAGCCCGACCATGCTCTCGAAGCGCTCTTTGCGGTACTCGTCGAGCTCCTGGGTCTGGCTGCGCAGCGACTCGACCGTCTCGTGCATGCCGTGCAGCGCCCGCCACGCGTCGTAGCGGGCGTCGAGGTCGGGGTCGTCGCTGACGCGCGCGTGCCACAGCGAGTTGATGAAGAGCATGACGTCGCCGCGCACGTCGCCCGGAGGCCGCAGCGCTGCCAGCGCCGACGTGCGCGACTTGCGCTCGAGCTCGCCCATGCGGCGCGTGATCTCGAAGGCCGCGTAACGCTGGCCGAGCGTGATGAGGAAGAGGGCGAAGTCTTCGTCGAGCGGCGGAGGCTGGCTCGCGTCTTCGAGCTCGAGGTGCAGCCGCGCTCCGCCGGTCGACGTGAACCAGTGCTCGAGATCGCGCTCGCGCTGCACCTTGCGCGCCTGCACTGCCGCGTCGCTCGGCAGGTTCGCCAGCGTCGGCGCCGCGCCCGAGGCGAGGCAGTGGAAGAGCCCGAGCACGCAGCGCGACTCGTCGAGCATCGACGAGCGGGCCCGGTTGATGCGGTACGCGCCGTAGACCAGCCACCGCTCGAGGCCGACCGGCTCGAGGAAGGCGCCGAGGTCTTTCACGGCGGGCAGCGAGTCGAGCTCGTCGCCCTGCGCGAGGCGGCTCTGCTCGTGGCACAGCGCGAGCAGCGTCGTGGCCTGCGCGGTGCGCTCGACCCACACCAGCGCGAGATCGGACGGGTAGATCGAGAGCCGCAGCTCGCCCTTCACCCAGTGCGCGACGTCGGAGCCGCGCTCGTCGCCGTGAAACGAGCCGACGACCGACGGCAGAAAGCCGCGGGTCGCGGTGTCGAGCCGCGTGCGCTGAAAGCCGAGCGCCGTGAGCTGCGCCGCGCTCGGCTCGGCCCGCACGCGAAACGGCTTCGCGTAGACCGTGCGCGAGCGCGTCACGTGCACGTTGCGGCCGAGGTTGAAGCGCTGCCAGACGGTCTCCCAGATCTGTTCGCGCCCGAGCCGCGTGCCCGCGAACGGCGGCGCGACCAGCGTCGACCGCCCCTTCGCCCACGCGTACCCATCGGAGTACCAGGGGTCGGCGAGGCCCTCGAGCGCCGCCGGCTGGAAGCTGAAGCGCGGGCGGCCCTTCACGCGCGGCGTGCCGTCGGGCGCGGCCGGGCCCTCGAGCTCGTCGAGCGCGACGCCCAGCTCGCCGAGCGTGCCGGCCGACTCGGGCGCGAGCGTGATCGTGTGGCGGCTGTAGGCGTGCGCCTCGTTCGGAGCGTGCACCGCCATCAGCTCGAACCCGCGCTTGTAGCTCGAGGCCTCGTGGTCGTGCCGCGCCAGCAGCTTCAGCACCGTCACGTCTTGCGGCGAGCTCAAGAACAGCGCGTCGATGCGCCGCGAGCCCTGGTTGTCGTCGAGCGGCAGGTCGAGCTGCAGCTTCCAGCCGCGGCTGAGCTCGGCGCGGTAGAGATCGGAGTCGGCCTTCAGCCGCCGCGAGACGCGCGAGGGGATGAGGTGCGAAGGCAGCGAGTCGAGCGCCGCGTCTTCGCCGAGGGCCCCGGCGATGAGCGACGCGAGCAGCTTCAGGTCGCCCTTCGCGACGCTCAAGGACGCGTAGAAGACCGAGGCCAGCGCCGACTCGTACTCGCCGGCGCGCTCGGTGCGGCCCTGCTCCCAGTCGCTGACGTACGAGACGAGCGCGTTCGAGCGCGAGGGCCACTCGTGGTGCAGCACGCGGTGCAGCGCGAGCACGGCGCTCGCGAGCGTGTCGAGCGTCGGCTCGTGCGCCCGCAGCACGATGGGGAAGGTGACGGCGTCGAGCGCCTTGGCCGAGCGCATGACCGCCTCGGTCGTCGAGCGCAGGTTCTGGGCGCGCCACTGCGGCAGCTTCCACGAGAACATGCGCGGGTGCGGCTCGAGGCCGGCGTCGCGGGTGCCGACGCCCAGCCAGATTTCCTGCGCACCCGGCTCGGTTCCGGGGTCAGGCCTCGTGAGATTCCAGGTGACGCGCGCGGGGTCGAACAGGGCTTCGACGGTCTCGGCCAGGGGCATTGGAGCGGGCGCAGCATAGGGGTAGAAACGGGTCATGACACGCGTGGTCGCACTCTCTGCGTTGGTCGCTTTCTCGGCGTTCGCGGCCGAGAAACAGGCTGCGGCCGCAGAGAAGCCGGCTGCGGACAAGCCCAGGCTCGCGGTGCTCTATTTCGACATCGAGTCGCCGACGCCAGAGCACGCGCTGCTCAAGAAGGGCATCGCCGAGATGATCATCACCGACCTCGCGAACGACCCGGCGCTCACGGTCGTCGAGCGCGGGCGCCTGGAAGAGGTCATCGCCGAGCTGAACCTGCAGCAGACGAAGAAGGTCGACGCGAGCACGGCGCAGCAGCTGGGCAAGCTGCTCGGCGCCCAGTACCTCGTGATGGGCACGCTCATCTCGCAGTCGTTCGGCACGCGGCTGTCGGCGAAGCTGCTCAAGGTCGAGACGGCCGAGGTGCTGGGCTCGGCGGCCGAGGTCGTGAACGGCGGCGACGTGTTCGAGGCCGAGGCGAAGATCTCGGACAAGCTGACCGGCCTCATCGCGAAGGCCGCCTCGCGCGAGCCGCCGGCGCCGAAGAAGAAGCAGGGCAAGCTCTCGATCGAGAACGCCGTGAAGTACTCGCAGGCGCTCGATCACCTCGACAAGAAGGACAAGAAGGCCGCGAAAGAGAAGCTCGAGGCGGTCGTGAAGGCGCAGCCCGACTTCATGCTCGCGTCGCTCGAGCTCGACCGCCTGATGAAGTGACCCGTGGAGATCGACCCGCTCTTCAAGCAGATCGACGAGCTCGCCGGGCACTTCGGCCGGGTCTCGGGCGACCTGAAGGCCATCGCCGCCCGAGGCCGCGCCGAGGACTACCGCGGCGTCATGCAGAACACCCGCCTCGTGCTCGAGGCGATCTTGCGAGATCTCGTCACGCGCGAGCTCAAGCAGACCGTCGGCAAGGCGATGCTCGACGAGCTCATCACCAAGTTCCGCCAGCAGGCCAACGCCGGCATCATCCCCACGAACATCCTCGCGCACATGGGCACCGTGCAGGCGTGGGGCAACCTGAGCGCCCACGATCACGCCGGCAGCCTCACCGACGAGGGCGTGAAGGTCGGCAAGCAGGAGGTCATCGCGAGCCTCAACTCGATGGTCGCGATCCTCACCTGGTACGCGGGCAAGCTGGGCGTGCAGCTCAACGCCGCGCCTGCCGCGCCGGCCGGAGCGACTCCGGTGCCCGCCGCCGCGCCCGCGCCGCAGGGTGGCGGCAAGGCCCCGCTGATCGCCGGCGGCGTGGTGGTGCTCCTGGGCGCCGTCGGCGGAGCCGGGTGGTACTTCACGCGCGCGGCTTCGACCGGGCCGGTCACGGCCGGCGACCCGCTCGCGGCGCTCGACGCTGCGTACCGCTCTCGCAACGAGCCCGTGCCGCCGTCGACCTGCCGCGACCCGGGTGAGGCGGGCAAGCTCGCCGCTGCGGCGAGCGACGAGGCCGCGCTGTCGGGGCTGCAGAGCGCCGAGGCGGCGTACCTGCTCGCACGGCTCAAGTACGACGCCGGCAAGAAGCCGGGCGCCGAGCTCGAGCGCGCGTCGTCGTGCGCCGGGTTCGCGGCGGCGCTGTCGCTGTACGGCAAGGCGCAGGTGCGCGAGGCCGAGGCGGCCGCGAAGGGCGGCGACGCCGAGGGTGCGGCGGCGCTCTACGGCAAGGCAGCGCGGAACTTCGACGCGGCGCTGGCGGCGGCGCCTGCGTACAAGGCGGCCCGGTTCAACCGGGCCCTCGTGCTCCTGAAGCAGAACCACATCGACGACGGCGTGAGAGATCTCGAAGAGCTCGTGGCGGCCGACCCGTCGTTCGGCGACGCCCACTTCTACCTGGGGGTCGTCTACGAAGCCCAGGCGCGCGGGGGCGACGAGGCGCTGAAGAAGAAGGCGAAAGACGCGTTCTGCGCGGCCATGAAGCACGGCGTCGCCGACGCGAAGAACCGCTGCGAGGCGCCGTGATCGGCGCCGTGGTCGCTGCGTGTGTCGCGGCCTCGGCGGCGGGCGCTCCGACGCGGCTCGCGATCGTCGCGGGCCACAACCGGGGGGCCGAGGGCTTGAAGCCGCTGCGCTTCGCCGAGGCCGACGCGGCGCGCGTGAAGCGGGCGCTCGTCGAGGTCGGCTCGGTCGCCGAGCGCGACGTGAAGCTGATCACGGCCCCGACGCTCGCGCAGCTCGAAGAGGCGTTCGCGTGGGCGAAGGCGCGCTCGGCCGAGGTGCACGGCACTCCGGGGCGCAAGACGGTGCTGTACGTCTACCTGTCGGCCCACGGCCACGACGCGAAGGGCCTCGAGCTCGGGCCCGAGGTGCTCGAGTGGGAGCGGCTCAAGGCGCGCGTGCGGGCGTCGGGCGCAGACGCGAAGGTGACGATCATCGACTCGTGCCAGGCGAGCGGGGTGCTCAAGGTGAGCGGGCGCGCGGCCGACGAGTTCGCGCTGCAGGCCGAAGATCGCCTCACCGTCGAGGGCGAGGCGTGGATCACGTCGAGCGCCGAGAACGAGCCGTCGGTCGAGGCGGGCGCCTGGCGCGGCAGCGTGTTCACGCACCACCTGATCGCGGGCCTGCGCGGCGCGGCCGATCGCAGCGCCGACGGCAAGGTCTCGCTCGAAGAGCTGTACCGCTACGCGTTCGAGCGCACGACCGCGGGCGAGAGCGGCCAGCACCCCGGCTACGCGTTCGAGCTCAAAGGCTACGGCGAGCTCGACGTGAGCGAGCCCGCGAAGGCGCCGGCCTCGTTGACGCTGCCGGCCGAGATCGACGCGGTCACGGTCACCGAGCAGGGCACGGGCGACAGCCTCGCCGAGGCGCGCAAGCCGGCGGGCAGGGTGCTGGGCTTCGGAGCGGGGCGCGTCGACGTGCGGCTGTTGCGCGGCACCGATGGCTTCGCGACGAAGCTCGTGCTCGCAGTAGGCGACCGGGTGACGCTCGACGAGTCGAAGCTCGAGCGGGTGGCTCCGAACACGGCGCTGGTCGTGCGGCTGTCGAAGGGGCAGCCCTGCTTCGACGTCACGGTGCCGCGCCCCGACCCCCGGCTCAGCGCGCTCAAGGCGAAGCTGCAGGGCACGTGCGAGCAGCCGGTGAAGGCGACGCTGACGCACGAGAAGGGGCAGCTCAAGCTCGTCGCAGGTGACCGCGTCTACGAGGCGGCGAGCGACGAGGCCCTGCTCAGGGCTGTAGCAGCGCCCTGAAAACGCGATGGGGGGGCGCCCGCGTGTTAGATCTCTCTCGTAGAGATGGCCACAATCGACCCTGTCGCCGCCCTCAAGGCGAGCCCGCTCTTCGCGGGGTTCACCGACACGGGTCTCACCATTCTCGCGGGCATCACGGCCCCCAAGCACTACCCCCAGGGCATCCCCCTGTTCATGGAGAACATGGTGAGCGACTGCATGCTCATCATCGTCGAGGGCCGGGTCGGGCTCGCGACGAAGAACGGCAGCGGGGCCGACGTGCAGCTGGGCGAGATCGGGCCGGGCGACTGGCTGGGCGAGATCTCGCTCATCTCGACGGGGCAGCGCATGTGCACCGCGACGGCGCTGACCGCGGTGCGCGCCCTCGAGATCCGCCAGGCCGACTTTCAGAAGACGCTCGCCCTGAAGCCCCAGGCCTGCATCAAGCTGATGATGGCCATCGTGACGCGGTTCGGTCAGAAGGTCGTCGACAACAAGGATGCGCTGAGATCGCTGCTGAAACCCTGAGGGGCGTGTAGGTTAGGCCCCATGATCCTCGTCAGCCTCATCCTCGCGGCGACCGCTCCGGCGGCTGCCCCTGCTCCCGCGCCGGCCCCCGCCCAGGGCGACTGGTTCGCCAGCCTCTACACCGGTGAAGGCATCGAGCTGCGCGCCGACGAGCGCGTCTTCGCCCTGTTCGCGATGCTGAACGCCGTCGGCTACGACACGGGCCCGGTCACCCGCAAAGAGCCGGTGCCGAAGGTGCTCTACCACCCGGTTCGCCAGCAGGTCCGCCAGCGCGTGATCGGCGGCGACGCCGAGGTCCGCAAGGCCGCCGACAGCTTCCTCGACGCGCACCCGCTCGCGCTGCGCCACTACCTCGCCTACGCCGCGAGCGCCGCCCCGCCGCCGTTCACGGCCGGCGCCAAGGCGAAAGAGCTGCAGGACTTGAAGGGCCTCGAGGCCGTGCTCGCCAAGGCGTGGTCGGGGTGGAAGCTCGACGAGCTGATGGGCACGGTGCAGGGCGAATACCGCAAGGTGCTGAAGAGCTACCTGAGCTCGATCGACGCGCCGATGCAGAAGGCCCGGGACATCTTGAAGGTGCCCGAGGGCGGCCTGCCGTCGGTGCTCGTCGTGAACCTGCTCGACGCCCAGAACGAGGTGCGCGGGGTTCAGACCGACAGCGAGCTCGTGCTGGTGGTGGGGCCTGCCGACAAGCCGAACGTCGAGGGGCTCATCAGAGAGTACGCCCGCGTCACGGTCGACCCGATCGTCGCGAAGAAGGTCTCGGGGTGGACGAATGGCCCCGCGTTGTTACGTGAAGCCCAGGTGGCCGGCGCGACGGAGCAGAACGTTCAAGACTACGCGTCGGCGCTGATCGCGACCGCGGTGGCCCTGCGCGCGATGGACGCGAGCGACCCCACGTGGGAGGCCGCCAACGCCCGCGGCTACTTCGGCGCGAAGGACATCGCCGCCCTCTTCGACGGCGGCAAGCCGCTCGACTCGTTCGTGACCGACGCGTTCGCAAAGGCCGAGGCGAAGCGGCCTGCTCAAGCGCCTCCGAAGAAATGACGTGGAACAGTTCCTCCTGAGCCTGCTTGCCGGCACCAGCGGCCCCGTCGCGTACGGGCTGGTGTTCGGCATTCTGCTGCTGTGCGGCTTGGGGTTGCCCATTCCCGAAGACGTGTCGCTGATCCTCGGCGGGTTCCTGGTCTTCGAGGGGCGCGCCGACCTCGCGATCATGATGGTGACCGGGTACGTCGGCATCATCGTCGGCGACTCGGTGATGTTCTTCCTCGGCGGCAGGCTCGGCTCGTCGATCACCCGGCACCGCTTCTTTGGCCGGCTGTTCACCGAAGAGAAGCGCGCCCAGGTCGAGGCGCTCTTCCAGAAGCACGGCGAGAAGATCGTGATGATCGCGCGCTTTTTGCCCGGGGTTCGCGCCGTCACGTACTTCACGGCCGGCTCGGCGCGTATGCGCTACTCGCACTTCATCTTCTTCGACTCGGTGGCCGCGCTCGTCTCGGCGCCGGTGTTCATCTACCTGGGCTACACGTTCGGCGGCGAGCTCGAGAAGCTCATTCACGCCGTGCGCACCGGGCAGATTCGCGTGCTGTCGGCGGTGGTCGCCGTGGTGGTCGCCTACCTCGTGGCCCGCCGCGTTTGGAACCGGTGGCGCGCCAGCAAGACCCCCCCGCCGGCGCCGCCGTCGCCGCCCACGGTGGTGGCTCCCGAGCGCACGCCCGAGCGCACGCCCTGAGCTGAATACGCGGGCCCGCCCGGCGTTGAAGCGCCATGCGCGTTCCGGTCGGGGCTCTGGGCATCTGGGTGGCTCTGCTGCTCGCCTTCGCACCGCTCGCCGGAGGAGCCGGCCGCGAGGCGATCGGCCTCGAGCCCGAGCCCTTCGCGCTCGTGATCCGGCGCAGCAGCGCAGAGCGCTGCATCGCTCCCGTTGGGGGGAGCTTCTGCGGGGCGCTCGCGCTCTACCCGATGCTCGCGTGGAGCTGGTACGCGCGCCACGCGCAGCAGCTCAGCCCGTTCGCTGCAGCATCGCGTTGAGCTTGTCGCCGCCGACGCCGAGGTGATGCGCGGCGGCCTCGAGCATCTTCCGCTCGCTGCGGTCGATCTTGCCGTCGATGAGGGCCATCGAGACGAGCTCGTTCATGAAGTGCTCGGCCTCGGGAGTGCCCTTCTGCACGAGGCGATCGAACAGGCCCGTGCCGGCGTTGAGCGCGAGCTCGACGTTCGCCCAGGCGACGCTCCAGCGCTGGGAGCAGTCTTTGAGCAGGGCGCGCTCCTTGGCGTCGACGTTGCCGTCGGCGGCGGCCATGGCGGCCATCATGTAGAGCAGGCGCTCGCGCTCTTCCTTCGTGACGACGCGGTCGCGGGGCGCCGAGGCCGCCGGGGCTGAGGCGGTGGGGCGCTTCATGGCGGCCCAAGACTCCCAGACGCGGGCGTCTTTGAGCACCCAGTCTTTCTCGCCGCTCTGGAGCATCGTGCCGCAGAACTCGCACGACGGCTGGCCGTTGTCCGACAGCGGGGCGCTGCAGTTCGGGCAGCGGTTGGTGGCCATGCCGTTCGCGGCGTTGGTGGCGGCGCCGGCCTTGCGCTGCAGCGTGAAGACCCAGCGCTGCGGCACGACGGGCAGGGCGGGGGGCTTCTCGTTGGCGGGGCCGATGCCCATGCGGGCGCTCCAGCGGATCTCGAGGTGGGCGAGATCGTCGGCGCCGTCGCCGTCGATGCGCCGGGTGTTGACGGCGCCGACCGCGCACTCGAGGTAGACCTTTCGCTTCTGGCGGCTCTTGAGGTCGGCGAGGTCGTTCGTGAGCCAGGTGAGGTACTCGCTGCCGCAGAGCTTCGCGAACTTGGTGGTGTCGCCGGTGGCCTGGGCCTCGACCCACTTCCAGAAGACGAGTGAGCCGCGATCTTCGAGGGTCTCGGTGTTGAGGGCAGGGTCGGTCTGCTTGGCGCGGGCGAAGCCCTCGACGGCGTCGCCGCCGCGGGTGAACTCGGAGCCCTGCGTGATCTCGGCGAGCACCCAGTCGTAGTTGCCGCTGTTCACGACGGCGTTGCAGAACTGGCAGCGGTTGGCGGCGCCTCCCTCGAACGGAGCGCCGCAGTTGGGGCACTTGCCGCTCGAGAGCTCCTGGGCGGTGTTGGTCTTGGCGCCGGGCTTTCTGACGAACGACCAGACCTCGATGAACTGCTCGAGGGGCTTCTTCTGGGCGAGCGCGAGCGCCTGCTCGTCGGTGGCGTTCGCGGGGGCGTCGGCGTCGCGCATCTGGGCCTTCACGCGCACGTGGGCGGTGTCGAAGTGCTCGTTCTGCTCGAGGCCGATGATCTGGAGGTCGAGCACCGAGTAGTCGCTGATGGCGTCGCGCACGCCCTGCAGCTCGAGCAGCTTCATCTGCAGCGAGAGGCGCTGGTAGGTCGCGTCAGAGAGGTAGCGGCGAACGGGCTCGAGGTTGCGCTTGAACCAGGCGCTCTGCACCTCGACGAAGAGCTTCTTCACGTTGTCGAAGAGGTGGAGCAGATCGAACGAGGGGTCCTTCGTCTTGAGGGCGCTCACCCAGCCGGTGACGGCCTGGGCCGAGACGGTGGTGCGGACCTGTGCCTCGGCCTGCTGAAAGGCCTTCTTGGTCGAGGCCGAGCCCTCCTGGCTCTTCATGTACCAGGCGACGACGACGAAGCCGATGAGCAGGGGCACTCCGATGACGGGGTGCTGAATGGCGAGCACGATGAGCCAGCCGAGGATCTCGCCGCCGCCGCCCCCGTCGCCTCCGCTGCTGCCGGAGTCGCTGCTGCCGCTCGTGTAGTGCTCGCCGCCGCCGATGCGCGCCAGCGCTGGCAGCGCGAAGAGCAGGACGGCGAACGGCATCAGCCGGTATACCCAGAGGATCGCGCGGTTCATGGCGCCCACGAACCTAGGAGATCCCATGCCGGAGTTCATCATCGAGCAGCACGGCGCCATCGAGCGGTGGACCATCAACGGCGAGGCCCGGCGCAACGCCCTGTCGCGGGCCATGGTCGCCGAGCTCGAGCACCACCTCGACCGGGCGGGCGACTCGTTTCCGGCGGTGCGCGCGGTCGTGCTGACCGGAGCCGGCGACAAGGCGTTCTGCGCGGGCGCCGATCTGAAAGAGCGCGCGACGATGTCGGAGCACGACGTGCGCAGCTTCCTCGAGTCGCTGCGCGAGACGTTTCAGACGATCGAGAAGTCGCACACCGTGTTCATCGCGGCCATCAACGGCGCGGCGTTCGGTGGCGGCACCGAGCTCGCGCTGTCGTGCGATCTGCGGGTGATCGCGCCGGGCGCCGAGATGGGGCTCACCGAGGTGAAGCTCGGCATCATTCCCGGGGGCGGCGGCACGCAGCGGCTGCCGCGGCTGATCGGCAAGGGCGCCGCGAAAGATCTGATCCTCACCGGGCGGCGCGTCGGCGCCGACGAGGCGCTGCGGCTGGGGCTCGCGAACCGGATCGGCGGCGTCGACGAGGCGATGAAGCTGGCGCAGGCGGTGGTCGAGAACGCTCCGGTCGCGGTGTACGCGGCGAAGCACGCGATCGACGAGGGCATGCACCTCGAGATGGGCGAGGCGCTGATGCTCGAGCAGCGCGCGTACGAGCTGGTGCTGAAGACGGAAGATCGGCTCGAGGGGCTGAAGGCGTTCGCCGAGAAGCGGCCGCCCGTCTACAAGGGGCGGTGAGGGTGCGGCGCGTCGCGCTCGCGCTCGCGGGCCTGGGCGTCGCGGTGGCGGTGCTGGTCGTGTTCGCGTTGCTCGACGACGAAGCTCCTGATCGGCGTCTACGGCCGGCTCCCGCGCCTACGGAGTCGGCGAAGCGCAAGAGCTGGCAGACGCCCGCGCCGGCGGCTGACGCAGCTCCCGGCGATGCGGCGCTGTGGCTGCGTCGCCAGTGGCTGCACGCCGAGCCGACGAAGGCCGAGCTCGCCGCGCTGAAGGCTGCGCTGGCGGCTGCGGGGGTGACCCGCGTGTACCCGTTCTTGGGGCCCATGAACGAGAAGGGCGTGCCGGGCTGGAGATCGCTTGGCGTTCACACGCCGTGGTCGGCGGAGCGGGCGCGCGCGTTCCTCGAGGCGGTGCCGCAGGCGCTGCCGTGGACGGGCGGGGTGGCGGGGCGCGACGTGCGGTGGGAAGACGAGGCGCAGCAGTCGGCCTTCGCGGCGGAGCTCACTCGCGTCTGCGCGCTCGGCGGTGCGGGCGTGCACATCAACATCGAGCCGGTGGGCGACGGCGATGAGGGGTTCGTGAAGCTGCTCGCGCGGGTGCGGGAGGCGCTGCCCGCGGGGAAAGAGCTGTCCGTGGCGGTGGTGGCGCCGAAGCACGCGAGCATCTCGATGGCGGCGGAGCGGTACTGGTCGGTCGAGTACCTCAGGCGGGTGTGCGGCCCGGCCGACGAGCTGGTGGTGATGGGCTACGACACGTGGCTGACGGATGCCGCGGCGTACGAGCGCCTGGTGGCCGACTGGACCGAGCAGCTCGCGCGGGAGCTGCCGCCCGACTGCGCGTGGCGGATGGGCGTGCCGACGTATGACGACGATGCTCCGCATCACAAGCTCGACGTCGAGCGCGTGGACGTGGCTCTGCGAGGAGTGCGGGAAGGCCTGCGACGGCTCGGTGGGCCGCCGCCGGCGTCGTTTCGGGGCATCGCGCTCTACGCGTCGTGGACGACCGACGCGCAGGAGTGGGCGGCGTACGACGCGCTGTGGCGGGGCAGGGCGCCGGTGGCCGGCGTGATCCCCGAGCCGGTGCGCTGAGCTCGACTCACTCTCTCGGGGCGCGAGAACTGGAGCGGCCACGAGCCGGCCGTGCCGTAGAGCGCCGGCAAGTCGCTGAAATCGGGACGACGGGCAGCGGCGCCCGTGCCGCCCCGGATCACCTGGTGAGCAGGTGATCTGGTGAGCAGGTCACCAGGGGGCTGAATGAGCGTCGTCGCTGCGGCGCATGATCGGGCGACGCCCATTCGGCCCCTGGTGAAGAGGTGATCTGGTGAGGAGGTCACCGGGGTGCCGATGGGCGTCAGGTGAGAGGCGCAATGCGGGGCGGCGCCCATCGGACCCCTGGTGAGCAGGTGATGCGGTGAGGAGGTCACCGGGGTGCCGATGGGCGTCAGCTGAGAGGCGCAATGCGGGGCGACGCCCATTTTCGGCCCCTGGTGAGCAGGTGATGCGGTGAGGAGGTCACCGGGGTGCCGATGGGCGTCAGCTGAGAGGCGCAATGCGGGGCGACGCCCATTCGGCCCCTGGTGAGCAGGTGATGCGG
>JBGALX010000011.1:0-334616 GCA_044223505.1 Myxococcaceae bacterium | reverse complement strand
CTTCGGGGCCCTCGGGCTCGAGGAGTTCGTGGATCTCGTCATCCGCTGGCGTCTGGCTCCCGGTTGATGACGGCGTCGAACGAAGCCGCCCGACGAATGGACGGTTGTACAGGCTTCGGCAGAGAGCCCTCTGAAACGTGGACAACTGTCTTCCACGAAACGAAGGGTCGAGCATCGAAGGCTGTACGTCAGTCCAGAACTGAGGTCTGGAGACTCCGCTGCCGCAGCGACGATTCGAGCAGACGTCGGAGAAGAGCCGCCGCTTCCCGATGGCCCTCGATCGCCGCACGGGGCTCGGCGAGGGTCGCTGCAGGGGCCCTTCTGGCTCGTCGGCCGACCTGCGCGCTCAACCCGACGCTGCGCCCGGTAGTCGTGTAGCTTCGCGCTCGCCATGCGCGCTCTCGTGACGTCGCTGCTGGTGCTCTGTGCAGGCTGCCGTTGTCTCGAGCCCGTGGTCGAGGGCCTCGACGGTGGCGCAGGCGGCGGCGCGGGCGGCGGCTCCGGCGGAGGCATGGCCTCGGGCGGTGGCTGCGAGAGCGCGGCGTCGTGCACGGCGGCGCTGCCGGCCCAGTCGCTGTGCTCGGTCGTGCAGCGCGACGGCGGCTACAGCTGCCTCGACCGCACGTGCGTCTACGAGTGCAGCGGCGGCCGCACCTGCGACACGCGCGAAGACGCCGGCTGCCTGCGCTGCGGGACGAAGCGCACGTGCGAAGACGGCCCCAGCTGCAACCACACGAAGCTCGGCTCCGTCGGCACCAACACCGCGTGCCCGGCCTCGCTGCCCGCGCAGCTCTCGCTCACGCCCATCGCCGGCGCGTGCGGGTGGACGATGACCGACAACGCGACCGGCCGCGTGGTCGGCACGGTCTTCTTGCTCAGCGACGGCACGTACCTCGCGCACATCCCCGAGCTCGGTGGCACGTGCACCGGCTTCTCGCTGGCCACGCAGGTCGAGCGGTGGTTGCTCAGCTGCGCGGCCTGTCAGTTCGAGCTGGAGCTGTAGCCGCTGCGACGCCGTGAAGAGAGGGACCGGGTGCCGCCCGCACGTTCCAGCCGCTCGGCTCGTCCTCGGGGAGCGAGTCGAGGTCAAAGGAGGAACACGTGTCACATCCCCATGGGTTGATTCTGGTCGTCCTCACGATCGGCTGTGGAGCTTCGCCCCGAAACGGCATCACGGGCTGCGGCACCACCGGCAAGGTCTGCCAGGCCGGGCAGTACTGCAGCGACGAGACCTTCGGGTACTGTTCAGCCGGCTGCTTGTCGAACAACAACTGCTCCAGCGAGCAAGAGTGCATCAAGCCAGCGGGGCAGAATGAGGGCACCTGCCAGAGCGGCGTACACGGGACCGCCGGTGGTGCCGGCGGCGGCGGTGGCTCCTCACCCGACTGCACTGCGTTCTGCTCCCGCATGACCACCTGCGGCTTCACGGGAGATTGCGCTGTGCTCTGCGGTCGGGTGAGCAGCGCGTGCCGCCAGTGCACGGTCGACGCGCCGAGCTGCGCGTCGGTCGAGACCGGGTGTGAAAGCCCCTGCACGCAGTAGTCCCAGCGGCTGGACCCTCGAGGAACCTGCGCCAACGGGTTGCACAGGCGCGCCGTCGCCTGCGCGCCGTGCGTGCGATGGTCGACGCCGATGAGCCGTCTCTTCGCCGCCTGCCTCCTCGCTGCGGGCTGCCAGTGTGGAGCGCCTCCCGGCCCCGGCGGTGCCGGCGGAGAATCGGGCGCCCTGCTCCTCGGCGCCCAGCCGGTGCCAGGGCCCGACGACGCGGGTGCCGCCGCCACCGAGTTCGTCGCGTGGGTGGGAGCGCTCGACGGGCAGGGCGGCTTCACCGTGCCCGAGCCCGCGAGCATCGTCGCGACCTGCTCGACCGGCGGCCCCTGTGCTCCAGCGGGCTCGGGCCTCAAGCGGCCCGGAGACTCTCGGCTGCTGCTCGCGGTGGTGCTCGACGACTCGGGCTCGAACGGGGCGCTGCCGTCGGTGTGCGCCGGCTGCCCGACCGACCCGATGGAGAAGCGCGTCGACGCCATTCGCGTGCTCCTGCGCCGCGTCTACGGGCGCGCGCCCGAGTCGCGCATCGCGCTCTTCGACTTCGGCTGGCAGGCGAACGGCGGCCGCGTCGCCGCCACGCTGCTCTCGGGCTACACGTCGTTCGAGGCCGACTTCGACGCCGCGCTGAAGGCCATCGAGCCCGGCTACAGCACGTACATCTTCGACTCCATCGTCGACGTGGTGCCGACGCTGGTGGGCGAGCGCACCGCGCTGTCGGCCGACGGCGGCGCCTCGGCGCCGGGGCGCATTCTCGTGGTCAGCGACGGCGAAGACACGTCCTCGAAGAAGAGCATCAACGAGGCGATCGCCGCGGCGAGAGACGCCGGCATTGCCGTCGACACGGTCGGCTACGGCTCGCGCGACGGCGGCGCCGTGGTGCTCGCGCCGCGCGCCTACCGCGATCTGCGCCGCATCGCGATCGAGACCGGAGGCTTCTGCACCATCGTCGCGAGCGATGACCTGCCCGCCTTGTTCGCGCGCGTCGGCGAGCTGTACGTCGTCGGCTACTCCGAGCGGCGCTTCTCGTTGTCCGGCGGGCCGTCTCGCGTCGAGGGCAAGGTCGGCTTCTCGGACGGCACCGGCGCCGACTTTTCCTTCGAGGATCACCGATGAAGCGACTCGCCCTGCTCGCCGCCCTCGCCGGCTGCTCCGGCGCCCCGCCGCCGCCTGGAGCCGGCTCCGACGCCTCGGGCGACTTCGGCCTCCCGCCGGCGGGCGACGGCGGCCTCTCGTTTTCGCTGGGCACCTGGGAAGCCGAGCGGGTGACCGACCCCGAAGGCTACCGCCTGCTCGCGGGCTACTCGCGCGCGCGGGCCGGCCAGAGCGTCGACCTCGACGGCGATGGTGAGGTCGACATCGCGGTGTGGCGTGAGCCCGACGGCCGCTTGGTGCAGTGGTACCTCGTCGGCCGCGCGTATTTCCGCCCGCTGTGGGTGGCTCAGCGCTTTCTCGACGGGCGCACCACGCTCGAGATCGACCGCGATGAGAACCAACCCTTCGACGTGCTCGTCGAGACGGACCCGCGACTGAACCGCCGCGTCGAGCAGTACGACGACGACTTCAACCGCGCCTTCGAGCGCAGGCGCACCCTCACCACCGACGCGGCCGCCGGCACCCAGCTCGTCGTCGAGGAGCGTGACGCTCAGCAGAACGGCACCTGGGTCGAGACGCGGCGCTTCACGCTGCAGCTGCACGCGAACCAGGCCGAAGACGACGGCTGCAACGGCGTGTCGAACTTCCCGCTCGAGCCGTTCGCCGACGTGCCGCTGGTCTTGATTCACCCGTCGATCGGCATCGTCGTCGACGAGACCCAGGTGAAGTGCTCGGGCGAGAACGTGAAGGCCGCGAAGGAGGCGGCGCTCTGCGCGATCAAGAAGATCGACTCGTGCCTGAGGAACAGCAACGCCGAGGTGGCGGCGCGGGTTCAGGCGGCGCTGTCGAACGGGTACGTGAACATCGGCTGCAACAACCCGTGCCCCGGCCGCGACGCGACGACCCTCTCGCCCCGCATGAACCTGCGCTCCAACTTCTCGACGCTCACGCCCGACGAGCGGTGCGCCATCGTGCTGCACGAGCTCATGCACCACGCCGACGTGCCGCGCGACGACACCCACAAAGACGGCGTCGATCGCGTCTACGCGTGCGCGCGCTACTGCAACAAGTGCGTGAAGCGCGGGCCTACTGCGCCGCCGCCCAGCGACCAGGACGACTGCGTGACCTGCGCCGAGACCGGCCCCGAGCGCGCACGCTGCGGCGTGAAGGAAGACGTCGTCGACGGCACGTGCACCGGCAACGCGCTGTGCAGCGGCGGGCTGGGCGGCAACATGCCCTGCGAGACCTGCTCGGTGAAGGTGCAGAAAGACTGCAAGGGCAGCCGGCTCGACGACCGCGAGACGTACCTGTGCTGCAAGACCTGCCCGAACGGGTACCCGACCAACCCGACCGACTGCAGGTTCTCGAACCCCACGCTCTCGAACACCTGCAACATGAAGCCGCCGGGCTGCTGAAGTGCCTGGCCCCTCGGTCGCTGAGCTCCTGGGGCCATTGAGGCTCAGAAGGAGGTGGCCTCACCAGCCGCCGCTCTACCTTGCGCAAGAGCCTCGGCTCTTTCACCACCAAGAAGCGCAAGCCGAACCGTTGGCCACGCAGCTCGAGCGGTGGTTGCTCAGCTGCGCGGCCTGTCAGTTCGAGCTGGGGCTGTAACGGCTACGGGCTCGGGGTGAGCGCAACGCCACGGTAGAACGTGTTCGTAGGCGCCGAGGCGAGCGGAACCGCCGTCGGAGCGCCCGCGCCAGTGTCGTCGAAGCGCACGACGCGAGTCGGGTTCTCGGCCGTCGTCGCGAGAATCACATTCGTGGTGCCGTTGCGGAATGCGGTCAAGCCGCGGCAGCCGCTGGTGATGCCCGTGTTGAACGTCGTCGAGAGGTTCCACACGCCCCCGCTGAGCACCCACTTCTGCACGCCGCCGCCGTTCGCGACCGCACGGTCGTCAGCCACGTAGAACGTGTCGATTCCCGGAGTGCTGTCGGTGTCGAGGGCCGCCAAGCCGTAGGCGCTGGCGCTCGTGCCGCCGTCGAACTGCAGCGTCGACGTCTGACCGCCCACCGTCGGCAGACCGGTTCCGATGGCGCTCACACCGTTGAACGGGTTCGACGCCGACGAGACGTACACCTGGTTGTTGAAGATGCCGACGTGCCGCGCGTTGTCGGGAGCCGGCACGAGGCGCGTCGACGCCCCCGTGGAGCCGAGCGTCACGTAGTGAACGCCTCCGTCTCCGTTGCCGCTGGTTCCCGAGGCCCAGAACGCAGTGCCGTCGACGCTCGCCGCACCGCGGATGTTGCTGCCGACGAACGCGTTCGACATCTTCGTCGAGAGGTCGACCGTGCCCGCAGCATCGACACGGCAAACCAGGCGCGTAGCGCCCGTGGCAAACGTGAGCGGCGTGGCGGTGCCGGCGTCGATGCCGTAGCCCGCGAACACCAGGTAGCGGCCGTTCGTCGACAGCGTCAGCTCGCCCTCGCTCGTCGAGTTGCCCGTCATCGAGAACGGCGGCACGCTGCCGTTGGGGTAGGCAGGAATCGCGATGGTGTTCATCGCGGCGCCCGTAGAGATGGAGTGCTGCTCGAGGAACACTGGCGCTGAGTTGCCGGTGAGCGCCGCCGAGCCGTCACCGACTCGCAGCACATAGAACGACGTCGGGCCCGACATCGTCGGCCACGACACGTTCAGCGTGAGCGCGCCGACGTCGTAGCAAGCGCCACCGCTGACAGGGACGTCGTTCGTCCCGTCCCACTCGACGAGGTGCAGGTTGGTCGCCGTCGCAGCGAAGGTGCCTGCTGCCACATTCTGGGTCGCCGTCGTGACCGTGGCCGAGCCGCCCTGCGCGAAGAAGAGACGACCCGTCGCGCTACAGGAGGGCCCACCCGCGCCGGGTGAGCAGCCTTCGATGATGTACGGGCAAACGTCGCACGTGGTGAGGCCAGAGGCCGTCGAGTAGTTCTCGGTCACCGGCACGTTGCCGAGGTGGAAGAAGTCGACGAACAGCAGGTCCGACGGGAACGTCGCGCTGCGGTACGACCGCGCTTCGTTCACGTTGTCGGGAGCCGGGAAGTACTCCGCCTCAGTGGCCGCGTTCGGCCACGTGGCGACCGTGATGCACGAAGCGCCGCCGGCCGTGCCGCTGCCGCCAGCCGTCGAACCACCGGCCGTCGAGCCGCCTGCCGTCGAGCCGCCTGCCGTCGAGCCGCCTGCCGTGGAGCCGCCCGCCGTCGAGCCGCCCGCCGTCGAGCCGCCCGCCGTCGAGCCACCCGCCGTCGAGCCACCGGCCGTCGAGCCACCGGCCGTCGAGCCACCGGCCGTCGAGCCACCGGCCGTCGAGCCACCCGCCGTCGAGCCACCCGCCGTCGAGCCACCGGCCGTCGAGCCACCCGCCGTCGAGCCGCCCGCCGTCGAGCCGCCTGCCGTCGAGCCACCGGCCGTCGAGCCACCCGCGCGCCCACCGGCCGCGCCGCCTGCCGTGCCGGTTCCACCGGCCGTGCCAGTTCCGCCGGCCGTGCCGCTGCCGCCTGCGCGGCCGCCTGCAGACCCACCGGCCGTGCCCGAGCCGCCGCCTGCAGCCATCACCTTGCAGACGCCGTCGAGCGGGTCACACGTCTTCCCCGACGTACATTGCACGCCGGCGCACAGGTTCGTGCTCGGAGCGGGACCGCAAGCGACGACGAAGAGCAGCGACAGAATCGAGACAGAGAGAGCGCGCATGGCGCTCGCCTTCTACCCGATGCGCAGCTGAGCCAACAGGGCCTTCACGTTTTCCAGATCGAGCATGAGCAGCAGGTGCCCGCCGAACGTCGGCGCGTCGTTCGAGTGAAACCGCGCGTCGAGCACCAGCGCCGGCGCCGCCTGCGGGTACGCGCCCAGCACCATGCCTACGTCGCCCTCCTGCAGGTGCGGAGTCGACGGCACCACGCGCGCGCGCAAGAGCTGGCCGATGGCCGTGCAGCACGACGACGCCACGATGTTCGCGGCCTCGGCGAGCGCCCCGCGCTCTTCGGTCGAGAGCCGGCCGTTCGCGGTCGGGCGCGCGAGCAGGCGACCTCCGAGCCGGCGCGCGTCTTCGGCCGGCAGCACCCACCACAGGTGGCCGCTGAGGTTCCCCTCGAAGGTGAAGCCGATGGTGACGGCGCGCATGCCGACTCCGCCGATGAGCAGCGGCAGCTGGCCGACGTCGACGTGCGTGACGTGGGGCACCTCGGTCATCACGCCGAGGCCGCCGACGAGGCGGGCGAGCATCGAGGCGGCGTGGCCTCCGCCGATGTTGGCGACCTCGCGCAGCGCGTCTTGCTGCGTGAGCGTGGTGGCGACGGGAATCGTCGTCACGAGAGCAGCCTCGGCACGTCGAGAATGAAGATGGGCCGCCCGTTGCCGAGGATGGTGACGCCGGCCAGGCCGGGCACCAGGTCCAGAGGTCGGCTCAAGGCTTTCAGCACCACTTCCTCCTGGCCCCGCAGCCTATCCACTCCGAGCGCGACTTTCCCGCTTTCTGCCTCGACGACGACGAACGGGCGCGTGCCGTTCGGTAACACCCCGTGAGGCACCGCGAGCACCTCGGCCAGCGAGTAGACCGGCAACAGCGCATTCCCAAAGGGCAACAGCGACGACGACTGGCTCGTCGCGAGCTGGCTCTCGGGAAACTCGACCACGCCGTTCACCTTGCCGACCGGCACGCCGAACGTCTCGTCGCCCACGTCGACGAGCAGCAGCTGCACGACGGCGACGGTGAGCGGCAACAGCAGGCGAAAGCGCGTGCCCTTGCCCTTCTGGGTCTCGATCTCGAGCGTGCCGCCGACCGACTCGATGGCGCGCTTGACGGCGTCCATGCCGACCCCGCGGCCCGAGATTTCCGAGACGTCGGTCGCCGTCGAGACGCCGGGCAGGCAGCACAACATCAGCGCGTCGCGAATCGGCAGCGACGCGACGGCCTCGGGAGTCATCAGCCCGCGCGACACCGCCGAGGCGCGCAGCTTGTCGACGTCCATGCCGCGGCCGTCGTCTTCGACCTCGAGCACGACGCGGTCTTTCTCGCGCCGCACGTTCACCTGCACGCGGCCGCGCGGCGGCTTGCCCTTCTTCTCGCGCTCGACGGGCGGCTCGATGCCGTGGTCGATGGCGTTGCGGAGCAGGTGCAAGAGCGGGTCATTCAGCTCGTCGACGATGGCGCGGTCGAGCTCGACCTCGCCTCCGACGATGGTGAGCTCGACGTCGCGGTCGCGGCGGCGCGCGATGTCGCGGGCGGCGCGCGGCAGCCGGTCGGTCATCACCGAGATGGGCGTCATGCGCGCCTTCATCACCTTGGCGTGCAGGTCCTTCACCAGCGTGTTGAGCCGGTCGACCTCGGTCTCGAGCGGGCTGCGCGTCGCCGCCGGCACCGACTTGCCGACCTCGCGCACGCGCGCAGTCTGCAGCAGGAGCTCACCGGCTCCGTCGAGCAGCTGGTCGAGCAGCTCGGTGCGCACGCGCACGGTGCGCGCAGGCTCGGCGCCGACCACGGCCGGCGAGCGCGGGCCCTCGGGCTCGCCGGGCTTCGCGGGGGCCGGCGCGTCCAGCTCGACCTGGCGCATCGACATCAGCTCGACGTCGGCGATGGTGTTGAGCGCCGAGCGCACCTCGGTCTCGTGCATCGCCGTCTCGAGCTCGAGCGAGAACGTGCCGTCGTTGAGTCTGCCGGCTTTCAAGTCGTCGAGCCCGGGCCGCAGGTCGAACACGTTGCCCAGGCCCGAGAGCCGCTTGTGCGCCAGAAACGCGCGCACGCCCGGAGTCGCCGAGCCCGGCGCCACCTTCAAGCGCAGCGCGAAGCGCGGAGGCAGGCCGAGGCCGCGCGCGATGGCGGGCGGCGGCGGCGGCGACGACGGCCGCGGCGTCGTGTCGGGCCTGAGCACCCAGAGCTTTCGCTCGAGCGCGCCCATCAGCGCCGACGAGTCGGGGAAGGCCTTGGCGTCGCCGGTCGCGCGCACGTGACCGAGCAGGGCGTCGCTCACCGAGAGCAAGAGGTCGACGGTGGCGCGGTCGACCTTCTCTTTGAGCGAGCGGTAGGCGTCGAGCACGTCCTCCATGCGGTGGGCGAGGCGCGCGGTGGGCTCGAAGCCCATCGAGGCGGCCATGCCCTTCACCGAGTGCGCGTGGCGGAAGGCCTCGTCGATGACCGGCCCGGTCGAGCCGGCCTGCTCGAGCTGCACGAGGTTCTGGCTGAGCCGCTCGAGGTGCTCTTGTGCCTCGCTGAGGTAGAGGGCGAGATAGCGGCTGGTGTCGACGACGGCGGGCACGCGCTACGGCAGCGTAGCTCAGGCTTCGCCGAGGACCTTCTTCACGACCGCGAGCACGTCTTCGGCGCGGGGCGGCTTGACGATGAAGTCCATCGCGCCGGCCTCGATGGCCTCCATGACGAGGGCCTCCTGGCCGAGGGCGCTGCACATGACGACGACGGCCTTGGGGTCGACGCGCAGAATCTCGCGGGTAGCCTCGATGCCGTTCTTGAAGGGCATGACGAGGTCCATGGTGGTGAGGTCGGGCTTGAGCTCCTTGAAGCGCTCGACCGCCTCGACGCCATTGCTGGCCTCGCCCACGACCTCGAAGCCGCCGGAGGCGAAGATGTCCTTGATGATGTCACGCATGAAGATGGCGTCGTCGACCACCAGAACGCGCTTGGCCATGGCGTGCGGACACTAGCACCGCCCCGCTTCAGCTTCGCGAGATTTTCGAGAAGCTCGCGGCGACCGCGGCGTCGAGGGCCTCGGGTTCCAGAACGGTAACCGCGAGCGCGCCGAGGCGGGCGAGGCCCTTCACCGTCGGCGGCGCCTTGGGCGGAGCCGGACCCACCTTCTCGATCGCCTCGATGCCGTCGACCTCGGTGACGAGCAGCCCGAGCTCGCGCCGGCCGCGATCGAGCAGCACGATCTTGCGTGCGCCGCCTCCGGCGTCGGGCGGCTTCGGCGGCTGATCCGGCCGCAGCAGCGTCGCGAGCTCGACCACCGTCACCACGCGCCCGCGCAGGTTCATGATGCCGCGCACCGAGGCCGGCGAGCGCGGCACCCGCGAGAACGTCTCGGGCGTGACGACGACCTCACGAATCGCCGACAGCGGCAGCGCGTAGCGGTCTTTGTCGAGGCGGAAGACGACGTGGCGCAAAGCGCGACGAGCCTAGCCCGGCGTCGAGCCGTGCGCCGGTTCCGTGCCGAGCGGCGGAGTGCGCTCGACGGGGCCGACGTACTCGGTGCACAGCTGCAGCAGCCGCTCGATGTCGATGGGCTTGTCGAGCCACGTCACGCAGCCCGGCAGCTCGGTGCGGCGGCGCGAGGCCGTGAGCACGATGACCGGCACCGCGCGAAGCTCGGCGCTCGGGTGCGCCTGCATCGCGCGCAAGAACGACTCGCCGTCCATCACGGGCATCATCAGGTCGAGCAGAATCAGCGAGGGCAGCGTCTTCGTCGATTCGAGATAGTGGAGCGCCTCTTTGCCGTGCCGCACCGCCGTCACGCTCGAGAAGCCCTCGTCTTTGAGGAGGTCGACCACGGTCTCGCGAATGGCGCGGTCGTCTTCCACCACCAGAATCGATTTCACGGTCCTAGACATGGTGCTGATCGGCGGGCTCCGTCAAGACTGCCTTTTGACGGTTTCGGAGAGGTAACGCCGCGCGGGCACCCCCCCGCCGTTACCGTTGAGGCATCATGAAGAAGCGCAGCCGCAGTGGGACGAAGGCAGTCCCGACTCCGCTTGCGCCGCTGAACCTGCATGCCAATCGGCGGACGAGTCCGCATTCGAGGAAGCTGCTGCTCAGCGACGACGAGCTGTCTCGGGAACTGGGTGAAGAGTACGTGCGCTCGGTGACGAGCGCAGAACACGTGGCGGCCGACGTTCGCGACGAGGAGGTCCCCGAAGAGCACGGCGGCCCGTTCGTGACCACCGACGCCGAGGAGGAGCTCGCCTACGACGTCGACGAGAGCAACCCCATCGACGCCGAGCCCGCCGGGCAGCCCACGGTCTCTGTGCTGAGAATGAAGTAGCAGAAAAAGGGGACAGGCTACTTTTCCGAACGCCTGCATCAGCGAGACTCTCTCGTCCGGCCGGAAAAGTAGCCTGTCCCCTTTTTCTGTCCCCTTTTTCTGTAGTGTCGAGGCGTGCGCAGGCGCGTCATCATCGGGGCAGTCGTCTTGCTGCCGCTCGTCACCTGCGGAGCCGTCATCGCGATGCCCCTCAAAGGCCCGCACCGCAAGGGCGAGGCGGCCATCGCCATTCGCGACGCCGTCCCGGGCTACCAGCAGTTCTTCACGCAGCAGTACACGGTGCCGCGGCTCGAGGCGTACTACGAGCGCTCGTGGTACTTCACCGAGACGAAGACGGTGAGCCGCCGCGCCGAGCTGCACCAGGCGCTCGAGGAGGCGACGTCGCGCTACGACCACGTCGACCTCTACCTGCTCGCGCACGGCAACCACTACATCGACGAGGTGCGCACGCTGAGCGCGGAGCAGCGGGCGAAGGTCCGGCTCGTCTACGACACGGGCGGCAGCAGCGCGCGGCAGGGCCCCGAGTGGGTGCGGCTGGGCGTCGGGCAGTTCATCGGGCACCCCGGGGGAAACATCGCTCCGGCGTTCTACGTGTGGTTCCTGCCGCGCTGGCTGAAGGACCAGGACGCCGACAAGGCGATGCGCGCGGCGAACGAAGACGTGCACGCGCTGCTGTACGGGCCCGCGGGCAGCGTGGCGAAGCTGTTCCTCGACCGCGACGGGCTGTGGCTCGGCACCGAGGCGCGGCGGTTCACTGGCCCAGGCGGAAGCGCCGAACCACGTTCTGGAGCTCGATCGACAGGTTCGTCAGATCTTGCGCCGCCCGGGTCATCTGAGTGACGGCGCGCGTCTGATCTTCCATCGCCTTCTGCACCTGCTCGGTCGAGCGCGCGTTCTCGCCGGCGAGCCGTGAGATCTCGCCGATCGCCTTCACCATCAGCTCCGAGCCGTGCTGCTGCTCCCGCGCCGACTCGCTGATCAGCACGACCTTCTCGGCGCCGGCGCGGGCGGTGTCGGTGATGCTGCCCATGTTGCGCACGATGTTCGAGAGCTCTTCGCGGCCCTCGGCGAGCTCCTCGATGCCCTCTTTCATCGCGCTGACGACGCCGTTCGACTGGCCCGAGATGTCGCGGGCGAGCTTGCTGATCTGCTCGGCGCTCTTGCCGGCGCTCTCGGCGAGCTTCCGGACCTCGTCGGCGACGACGGCGAACCCGCGGCCGTACTCGCCGGCGCGCGCCGCCTCGATGGTGGCGTTCAACGCGAGCAGGTTCGTCTGCTGCGCGACGTGCGTGATGGCGTCGACGATCTTCGAGATCTCTTGCGTCTTCTCGCCGAAGGCGAAGACCTCTTGCGACGCGGTCTCGATGCGCGAGAACACCTTCTTCACCTTCTCGCCGGCGAGCACGGCGGCGCGCGAGCCCTGCTCGGCGGCGGCGCTGGTGGCGGTCGCGGCCTTCGTCGACTCTTCGGCCGACGCGGTCGTGCGCGTGAGCGCGGTCGCCATCTCGGTGACCGCCTTCGACGCCTGGCTGACGAGCTGGCTCTGGCTCTCGGCGCCGCGCGCGATGCGCTTCATGCTCGCGGTGGCCTCGCCGGCCTGAATCGAGACGCCCTCGGCGCTGTGCTCGAGCTCGTTCGCGCTGTCGGCGACGAGCTGCGCGGTGTTCTGGATGTGGCTCACCAGCTCGCGCAGGTTCTCTTGCATGTTGGCGATGGCGACCGACAGCTCGTCGATGTCGTCGCGCAGCGAGCCGCCCTCGGCGACGACGCGGCTCGAGAGGTCACCGCGCGAGATCTCGAGCGCGCTCGAAGACAGCCGCTTCACGCGAGAGACACGCAAGAGGAAGAACGGCAGCGCGACGGCCAGGATCAGCGTGAGCGCTCCGGCGGCGGTGGTCTTGAACAGCCAGTCCCACCCCTCGGTGGCCGCGAAGAAGCCGATCAGCGACCCGCCCAGCACCACGTAGCCGGTCAGAATCTTCAGGTGCAGCGACACCTGTGCGCGGCTCTCGTCGACCGCCCGCACCACCCGCTCGAGCGGTTCTTTGCGCAGCTGTCGCACGAACGACCCGGTACTTGAGGCCCGCTTTGGGCTTCCGTCAAGGACATGGTACGCGCCGCGGCCAATGAAATCCGTGCGCGCGCTTGCTCTCGTGTCGTTCGCAGTGCTGGCGGGGTGCTCGGGGTCGGGCGGCGGAGGCACCGCGGGAGGCTCCGGCACGGCCGGCAGCGGCACCGGCGGCGGCTCGGGAACCGCCGGCGGCACCGGCGGCACAGGGGGCAGCGCCGGAGGCACAGTCATGGGGCTGCCGCTCGCCGAGGCCTGCGCGAAGCTCGCCGACGCTCGGTGCAGCCGCGAGGTGCGGTGCCAGCGGCTCGACCCGGCCGACAAGGCGACGTGCGTCACGCGCGACGTCGAGGTGTGCACCGTCGCGAACGACGTCGGCAAGGGCACGAGCGCGTACGACGGGGTCGCAGCGGCCGAGTGCATCGCGGCGGTCGCCACGCAGGACTGCGGCGACGTGAACGACGTGGTGTCGAGCCCGGGCCCGGCCTTCGACCCGCTGCGCTGCGACGACGTCGCGCCGGGAGGGCGCGGGCAGCCGGGGACTCCGTGCGAGCAGTCGACGCACTGCCAGGCGGACGCCGGCCTGTACTGCCAGATCAACGACTTCGTGCGCTGCCGCCAGTGCGCCGCGCGCGTGAGCGCCGGCAGCTTCTGCGCGTTCGACGTTCACATTCTCTGTCAGCCCGGCAGCGTCTGCGACGAGGGCTCGCGCACCGACGGAGGCCACTGCCAGCGCGTGCCCCGCCTGCTCGGCGAGGTCTGCAGCGCGTTTCCGTCGATGCCCTGCGCGGCCGACGCCGGGCTGTTCTGCGAGGCGGTGACCGACGGCGGAGAAGACCACTGCCGCCCGCGCCTGGGCTCGGGCCAGGGCCCGTGCACGTCGGCCGTCACGCAGTGCCAGCCGAACATGTACTGCGAGGTCATCACCGACGGCGGCGTTCGCACCTGCCGCCCGCTGCGCGGGGCGAACCAGTCGTGCAGCACGAGCGCTCCGTGCCAGAGCGGGCTGTTCTGCCAGCCCGACGCCGGACCCTCGTGCAAGCCGGTGCCGGGGCTCGATCAGTTCTGCACCACGTCGGGCACCTTCCCCTGCCAGAGCGGGCTGTTCTGCCAGGCCGACGCCGGCCCCGCGTGCCGCCCGGTGCTCGGCGACGGAGCCCCCTGCACCCTCGCGAGCCAGTGCGCCTCGAACGAGTGCACCGGAGCGCCCGTCGCCGGCGTCGACGCCGGGCAGAGCCGCTGCGGCTACTTCCTCGGGCTCGCCGCGTGCTGGCGCCACAGCGACTGCGGGCCGGGCAACTACTGCCGCGGCTACCGGCCCCAGCGCGCCGATGCGGGCGTGGTGCTCGGCGAGTGCGCGAACCTCTCGGGCGACGGCGGCGCCTGCACCGAAGAGACGCTGTTCAGCGACAGCTGCGCGAACCCCGACGAGGTGTGCCTCGACGGGCGGTGCCAGGTGGTGGCTCCGTTCTCGCGCATGCTCGGGCAGTCGTGCGACCTGACCAGCGTGCGCTTCGACTCGCCGATGTGCGGCAACGGCACGCGCTGCAGCTACGCCGACCCCGCGACGAGCCTCGGCACCTGCGTCGCGCTGCTGAACGACGGCGACGTCTGCCGCGAAGACAACGAGTGCAAGCTCGGCAGCTACTGCAACCGCCAGGCGAACCCCGACGTGTGCACCGCCCTCGCTCGCCGCGGCCAGCGGTGCAACGCGCTGACGGGGCCCGCGTGCGCCCGCGAGCTGACGTGCAACGCGGTCGCCGACGGCGGCTCCGAGTGCGGGCCGTATGGCGCGGTCGGGGCCCGCTGCGACGACGTCGATGGGCCGTTCTGTGTGGCTGGGTGGTGCAGCGCGGATGCGGGCCAGTGCGTGGCGCTGGGGATGAACGGGGCTGCGTGCTCGGGGCCCGCCCAGTGCGCGTCGGGCGCGTGCTTGAATTTGGATGGCGGTGAGGGCGGCGCGCCCGGCGCCACGTGCGCTGCTGCCTGTTACTGACGCAGTGCCGAACTGCCGATCACGATCACGATCACGATCACGTCTACGACCACGGCTACGTCCACGTTCACGTGCGCGAGCGCGAGCGCGGCCTGATCAGAACGGATCCCACCCTCGTGGCTCGACCTCTTGGCCGTCGACCTTCAGGCCTCGCCGCTTCGTGAAGGTCCCGATGCACCGCAGCGGCTGCTTGCTCTTCCACGCCCGCTCGAACGCCTTCGCCTTCTTCGCCGGCACCGCGAGCAGCAGCGCGTAGTCTTCGCCGGTCTGCTCTGGCACTGACGAGATTTCGGCGCCGACCTTCGACGCCTCGAGCACGCGGCCCAGGTCGAGCAACACGCCGTCCGAGACGTCGATCGCCGCGCTCGCGTAGCGCGCCGCCACGAGCCCTTCTTCAACGAGCGGCGTCGGCCTTCGCTGCGCCAGCGAGTCGAGCTTCGCCGCTTCGCCGAGCACGCCCGCGACGTAGACGAGGTCCGACGGCTTCGCTCCCGTCCGCAGCATCGGCTTCTTCGCCGTCCCCGCCAGCGTCAGCGTCACCGTCAGCACCGGCGTCTTCGTCACGTTTCCCCCCGCGAGCTCGAGCGCGTGCTGCTTCGCGAGCGGCAGCATCCCGGCCGCGAGCTTCGCCGCGTCGGCCTCACCGAACCCATCGGGCAGCCCCAGCGCACACAGCCACCACTCGGGCTTCGCTCCCATCGCCGCGAGGTCCGACAGGTTCACCGCCAGCGCCTTGTGCCCCACGTCTTCCAGCGTGAACGGCGGCCGCTTGAAGTGCACGCCGTCGACCACCGCGTCCGTCGTCACGCACAGCCCGCCGCGCAGCACCGCGCAGTCGTCGCCCGGCCCACGCGGAGTCTTCGCGTGCGGCAGCGCCCTGATGAACGTCGAGATGAGCGAGGCCTCGGCCACGACCTGACGGTCAGCCCACTTTCTTCTCGAGCGCGTCGAGCCGGGCCTCGGTCCTCGATTCGTGACGGTCGAATCTCTGCGTCAACTGAGCCAGCTCGGACTTCACGCCCCCCAGCTCGGACTTCACGCCCCCCAGCTCGGACTTCACGCCGCTCAGCTCGGCCTTCACGCCGCTCATCTCGTGCTTCAAAACGTCCACGTCGGACTTCACGCCCCCCAGCTCGGACTTCACGCCGCTCAGCTCGGCCTTCACGCCGCTCATCTCGTGCTTCAAAACGTCCACGTCGGACTTCACGCCGCCCAGCTCTGACTTCACGCCCGCCATTTCGACTTTCAGGCCCTGAATGTCCGCAGAGTTCAGCCGAACGGCAACCTCCAGGACGGACAACTTCAGGTTCACCGGCTCGAGCTTCTCGTCGAGCTTCGCGTCGAGACTCTCCCTCAGCTCCGTGATGCCCTCTGCCACGACCCTGAGCTGGCCCGTGAAATTCTCAGCGACCATGTTCACGGCGTGCTTCACCACCGCGTCGATCGAGGTGGGCTCGATCTGCTTCGCGACCTTCTTCTTCGCTCGCGCCATGACTCCTCCACTCTAAGAGACAGCGGCCCCCAGGCCTAGCCTGGTCGGTTCGTGGTTGATCGGCTTCGAAAGAGCCCGGGGGCCGCTGCCAAACTCACTGCGTCACCGCTTCGGCGCGGCCGCCCTGCCCTGCGGCGCGCTCGCCGCCGCCGGCTCGGGAGCCGACGCGTCGGAGGCCGACGCCAGCACCTTCAGCGTCGTCGGCCCGCTCACCGCGAGGTGGGCCTTGAGCTTCTCGAGCTTCTTCTTCCCGAAGCCCTTCACCTTCACCAGCTCCTCGGGCCGCGTGAACGGAGTCTTCGCGCGATACGCGATGATCCGCTCCGCTGCCTTCGGCCCGATGCCCGGCATCGCGTCGAGCTGCGACGCCGTCGCCGTGTTCAGGTTCAGCACCCCCTGCAGCACCTTCGCCGACTTCTTCCCCGAGGCCTCGGCCGGCCCCGCTCCCATCAGCACCGCGCCCGCGGCCAGTGCCGCCAGCGCCATCGTCATCGTCTTCATCTTCAGTGTCCTCCCATCGACTGCGGTGCGGCGAGCTGCGGAGCCACCGGCTCCTCCCGCCGCGGGTTGTGGTTCGTGTTGCTCAGCTGCTGCGTCTTCACTCCCACCTCGCGGATGTGCAGGTGTCCGTCGAGCGGCAGCACGTCGAGCGTCAGGTTCATCGAGTCGTCGGGCTGCACGAATGCCACTCCCGCTCGAACCCAGATGGTCTGGCCCTTCACGCTGCGGATCGCGAACACCGCGTACCGCTTTCCTGGCATCAACTTCGTCCTCCTCGTTCCACGCCGACAGACATTGACGGCGTGCAGGAGCGCCCCACAGCAGCGCGCGTGCTCGCCTCACCCGGCGGCTTTGCCGCGCCGTGAATGCCGGCGCCGTCCGCCGAGACGGATGCGTCCGAGACGCTCCAACTCTCGTGACCCAAGA
Source organism: Myxococcaceae bacterium (assembly GCA_044223505.1). GTDB lineage: Bacteria > Myxococcota > Myxococcia > Myxococcales > Myxococcaceae > Xiheicaenimonas. The sequence goes on along the minus strand of JBGALX010000011.1, from coordinate 317,529 downwards.
AACTGAGCTCCGCGACTCGCTCGAGCTGAACGCAAGCGCGGCGCGCACAATCGACTCACGCCGTGCCGAGGGCCGCCAGCGCGCCACGCCGCATTCATCTCGAGCGAGTGGCGAGGTTAGAGTGCCTTCAGCGTGAGACGACTCGCCGCCATCGCCGTGCTCTGCGCCCTCGCGGGCTGCAAAGAGCACATCGAGACCGGCCTCGGCGAGCTGCGCGTGAGCACTCCGCGCGTCGACCTGCCGCACGCGTTCGTCGGCCAGACGAAGACCAGCGACCGCCTCGAGCTCTACAACACCTCGCGCTACAGCCGCGTCGCGAAGGTCGCCGCGCTCGAGCTGCCGTTCGTCGCAGGCCTCGCCGGTGAGGTGACGCTGCCCGGCGCGGGCACCGCGAAGGTGCGGCTGACGTTCACGCCGCTCGCTCCGGGGCGCTTCGAGCAGACGTTGATCGTCGAAGACGAAGACGGCACCCAGCTGCCCGTGCTCGTCACGGGGTCGGCCGAGGCCGCGCCTGCATGCACGAGCCCGAGCCCCTGCCGCACCTCGAGCTACGACCTCGAGCGCGAGGCCTGCATCGAGACGCCCGCGAACGAGGGCCTCGACTGCACCTTGAGCAACGCCTGCTACGCGTCGGCGACGTGCGCTGCCGGCCAGTGCCTGGGCACTCCCATCGACTGCAACGACGCTGACGCCTGCAGCACCGACCTGTGCGACCCGACCCGCGGCTGCGTGCACGTGCCCAACACCGCGCGCTGCTCCGCGCCGCCCGACGCCTGCCACGTCACCGTCTGCGACCCGAAGACGGGCTGCGGCTTCGCCGACGCCATCGACGGCACGCCGTGCGGCCCGGCCGACTGCTCGACCGCGAACATCTGCCTGCTCGGTCAGTGCAAGGTGGTGCCGGTCGGCGAAGGCGCGCTGTGCGGCGAAGACAGCCCGTGCCAGCCGAGGGGTCGCTGCAACGAGGGCGCGTGCGTGCGGCCGCCGAAGAAGGCGCTCACCGCCGCGTGGACGGCGTGGGCCCCGCCGGGGCAGGTGGTCGACTGGGACTCGCTGGCCGACCTGAGCGGCAACGTCTATTTCCGCGAGCGCACGCCGGGCGAGCCGAGGTCGCGCCTGACGAGCGTGTCGCCCGACGGCGGCCTGCGGTGGAGGCAGGAGACCTTCCTGCCGCAGCAGGTGTCGATCATGGACGGGCAGCTCGTGGTTCGAAAGCCCGAGGGCCTCGAGGTGCGAAAGCTCACCGACGGCACGCTCGTCTGGGGCCGGGAGTTCAGCACGCCCGAGGTGCTCGCCGTCTCGAAGTCACAGTCGCGGGGGCTCGGGGGCGCGCTGTACTTCGGGTACACGCGCGAGGACGGCGGCTTCACGCGCGGCAGCGTCCTCACCTCGCTCAACGTCTTCAACGGGGCCACGCTCTGGCAGCAGTCGCTGCCGGAGCAGCACCTGCTCGACGCCACCATGCCGACCGACGAGAACGGCTACGTGTACCTGAGCGCCTACGACAGCAGCATCGGGCAGTACCGCTACCTGTCGTTCAACCCCACCGGCCAGCCGCGGTGGAGCTTCCCGAACCCCCATCAGCCTCCGGCCGCGGTCTTCGGCGGGCGCGTCTACCACTGGGACCACTGGCTGTCCGAGACCACCTCGGGCGCGTGGGTCAACGAAGAGGAGCCGAAGCTCCTCGGCTCGGGGTACCCGCGCCTCGCGCTCGGAGCCATCAGCTTCGTCGGCACCGAGCTCGTCGACGGAGGCAACTGCTCCGACCCGAACCAGCGCGCCGAGACCCGCGTGCTCGTGCGCGTCGACCCGCCGACGTCGCGCCAGAAGTGGGCGCTCACCATCGGCGGCCCGGGCATCGCCGGCCTCGACATCACCAACCCCGTGCTGACGTCGCGGTCGACCGTCGTGTTCTCGCAGTCGGTGGACTACTGCGCGCAGACGGGCCAGTTCGCGCTGCGCGAGGTCTCTGCGACCGGTCAGCCGTCGTGGTCGTGCCCGCTGCCCGAGGGCGTCAGCTACTTCGGCGAGGCCCTGCTCACCGGCAACAAGTACATCACCGCCGTGCGCTCGCTCGACGGAGGGCCCGACGGCGTGCGCGCCATCGAGCTGCCCGGCTTCGAGCTGCCCGAGCACGGCTGGGCGACCGCGTGGGGCTCGCCGCAGCGCGACAACCACGCGCGCTGATCACCCAGCGTCGACGTCACGTTCTCGACGCGAGCTGGCTCGACCGCCGAGCCGCCGGTCACCATGAATCCGCACAGGCAGTGGAGCTTCACACCCGAGACTTCGCGGCGAGGGGCTCGCTTCTGACGTCACCGCACCAGCACGGGCGCGAGCTGCGTGCCGCCCATCGTGCCGGTGCCCAGCTGCCCTTCGAAGTTGCTGCCCCAGCACCACACGCCGCCGGCCTCCGAGAGCGCGCACGTGTGCTCGAGCCCGACCGCGACGTCGACCATCGGCTCCGACAGCCCCAGCACCCGCACGGGCACATTGCGCGACATCATCATTCCGTCGCCGAGCTGCCCGCGGGTGTTCTGGCCCCAGCACCACACGCCCGCGTCGACGACGGCGCACGCGTGGTGCGCGACCGCGCTCGTCGCGAACGCCGTGAGGCCCGGCCCGAGCAGCACCGGCACCGCGTACACCCGCGAGCCGGCCGTCAACCCCGCTCCGAGCTCGCCGTCGCCGTTGCTGCCGAGGCAGCGCACCGTCGTGCCGCTGCGCGCGCACGTCGAGGCGTAGCCCGCGTAGACCTCGTCGGCGCCCGCATCGAACGCCGTCGCGACGACCGGCACGTTTCGCTGCATGAACTGGGCGCCGTCGCCGCACTCGCCCGCGATGTTGAAGCCCCAGCACCGCACGCCGGCGTCGTTCAGCACGGCGCAGCAGTGCGCCCCGCCGCACGACACCTGCTTCACGTCGTAGACGAGGCCTGTCACGTCGCCCGGCGAGAGCTGCTGGCGGTTCGCGCCGGTGCACTGCTGATTGCAGCCCTGCTCTCCGTGCGAGTCGTTGCCCCAGCACTTCACCCCGCCGTCGACCACCGCGCAGACGTGGTTCAAGCCCGACGAGAGCGACGTCGCCCCCTGGCCGAGGTTCGCGACCTGCACGGGGGAGGCCGCGAAGCCGAGCACCCCGCTGCCGGTGGGGCCCGCACCCCAGCACTTCACGCCGCCGGTCATCGTCCGCGCGCAGGTGTTGACGTTGCCCGCCGCGGCCTCGGCGACGCCCTCGCTCAGGTTCGCGACCACCGTCGGCCAGGCGCTGCCGGCGCTGCCGCCGTTGCCGATGACGAACATGCCGCCCCAGCACAACAGCGCGCCCTGGTCGGTCGTGACGCACGTGTGCCGGTCGCCCGCCGTGATGGAGCGCGCCGCACAGCACGCGCCACCGCACTTGAGCCGCGGGGTCGTGCAGACGAACGAGCACGTGCCGTTGTCGCAGGCCGGCGTGGCGTTCGCGGGTGCCGTGCAGTCTTGAGGCGTCGCGCAGCCTCCGTCGGAGCTGCTGCCCCCCGCAGCGCCACCGGCCGATGCGCCGCCTGCGGTCGAGCCGCCCGCCTCGCCGCCGGCGCTGCCTCCGGCTTCAGAGCCGCCCGCGGTGCTGCCTCCGGCGAGGCCGCCGCCGCCGCCGTCGGGCGAGGGAATCGTGCGCAGGCCGCACGCGACGACGAGCAGAGCCAAGACGACGAGGGAGCGCTTCACGCCAGCCGTGACCGTACTAAACAAAGGCCCCGCGCATGGAACTGCACCTCGCGAGCGAGCCCGAGAAGGTCGAGCGCGACCGCGTCACGTACGCCGAGTGGGGCAAGCGTCTCACGCCCGAGCAGTACCTCGAGCGCGAGCGCTGCCTGCGAGGGCACCCGTTCTCGCGCGGCATGCGCACGTGGTTCCTCGTCGAGAAGAGCGAGGTGCTGGCGTCGTGCGAGACGTACGAGAACGTCTCGCGCGTGGGCGAAGCGACAGGCACCTCGTGGTCCATCGCGTCGGTGTTCACCGAGGAGCGCCACCGCGGCAAGGGCTACGCGACGAAGCTGATGGACCTCGTGGCCGCGCAGAGGGGCCCGCAGGCGTGCGTGCTGTTCTCGGACGTGGGCGAGCGCATCTACGCGCGCAGCGGCTACGTCGCGGTGCCCGAGCAGAGCGACTGGGTGCTGCCGCCGCGCGAGGGCGAGGTGCCGCCGTGCGAGCCCGAGGTGCCGACGCTGGGGGCTCCGCCCGCACACGTGCTGCAGCTTCAGCCGACGCTCGAGCAGCTCGACTGGGCGTGGGAGCGCGAGCAGCTGTACGCGCGGTTCCTGCAGCGAAGGGCGCCGGAGGTGCACGCCGGGCGCAGCGGCGAGGCGCGGGCGTGCTGGGCGGCGTACTTCAAGGCGAACGAGCTCGTCGTGCTGTGGCTGACGCCGGGTTCGAAGGCCGAGACGGCGGCGGTGCTGAAGGTGGCGCAGGCCGAGGCGCACCGGTGCGGGCTCGAGCAGGTGCGCCTGTGGAGCCTGCCCGGGAGGGTCGCGCCCGAGGACGTCTCCGTGCGAAAGCGCAAGGAGGAACTGGCGATGTATCGAAGCCGCAGCGGCCTGCGCATCGACGGGTGGACGCAGGTGCAGCGGGCATTCTGGGTGTGAGGTACTGTCTCGCTCTGTGCAGCGCGTGATTCTGGTGTCCGACGATGAGCCCACGGTCGCTGACTCGCTGAGGAAGATCGGCCCGAGCCTCGACGTCTCGGTGCTCTCCGAGCAGAAGACGAAGGTCGTCGACACGGCGCGAAAAGAGAAGCCCGACCTCGTGGTGCTCGACGTTCAGCAGAAAGACGGCCTCGAGGTGCTGTCGCTCTTGAAGACGGGCCGCAACACGAAGGACATTCCCGTCGTGGTCATCGCGCGCGACGACGCTTCGGAGCTGCGCGAGATGGCGCTCGAGATCGGCGCCGACGGCTTCATCCCGAAGCCGCTGGGCAAAGACTTTCTGCCGAAGCTGCTGCTGTTCCTCGCGGGGCGGAAGCAGCGGGCCTGATCAGGGCGCCCGCGTGAGCGTGAAGTTCTCGTTCAGCGGCGTGCCGGCAGCGAGCGTGATCATCTTCGTCTGCGGCAGGTAGCCGGTCTTCGAGGCCGTCACTTCCCACTGGCCGACGTAGAGGTTGCCGCCGAACGTGTACGTGCCCGACGCCGTGCTCGTCTGAGTGAACAGGCCGTGGTTGATGCTGATGGTGACGCCCGACAACGGCGCGGACATGTTCGAGGCGTCGAACACGCTGCCCGAGAGGTTCTCTTTCGCGGGCTCCATGCCGACGTAGACGACGTAGTGGCGCGCGGTCTTCGTGACGGCGCCGCGGGTGTCGCGGTTCACGATGTGAAACGCCCAGATGCCGTCGGCGGTGTTCGGCAGGAGCACCTGCTTGCTCGTGGTGAAGTTCATCGTCGTCGGCACCGGCACGGTGTCGGCGAGCTTGTCGAGCACGTAGTGGTAGCCGGTGAAGTTCGCGTCGTCCTGCGGGTTGGTCCACGTGAAGTAGAGCGCCGGGTTCTGGTACCAGGTGCGCTGCATGGGGTGCGACGACGACGTCACGCTGGGCGGTACCGTGTTGAGCTGCATCGACGTCGTGCCCTTCACGCCGCCGACGTTGAACGCCGAGTCGACCGACACGATGTGGAAGTAGTTGCGACCCTGCACGAGCTGGTTCGCGCGCACCACGTAGGTCTCTTGCTGATGGAAGGTGCCGTTGCCCGCCGCTTGGCTGGGGAGCGTGTTCGGGTCGGTCGACAGCTTGTAGTAGTAGCCGTTGAGCGTCGAGAAGGGCTTGCTCCAGGCGATGAACCAGTCGCCGAGGCCGTCGTTGTACCAGCGGGTCGGCTCGGGGTGGCTGCCCGAGACGAGGTCGAGCGGGGGCATCGGCGCCTCCGACCGCTTGCCGGTGACGCTGCCCGAGAACGTGTTCGTGGCGCCGCGGAGCAGCTTCACGCGGCCCTGGCCGCCGCTGGTGCCGCCGGTCGCCTGAATCGCTCCGTTGCCGGTGATGCTGTCGGCCGCGACGAAGATGCCGCCGCCCGAGGCGTTCGCGCCGGTGGCGTTCGCCGTAATCTGGCCCCTGACGTCGACCGAGCTCGCGATGAGCTGCACGAGGCCGCCGCCCTTCGTCGTGCCGGCCTTGCTGCCCTGGCTGATGGTGAGGTCGTCGTCGCGGTCGTAGATGGAGCCTGCCGCAACGCTCGCGCTGCAGCTCGGGTAGCCGCCGTAGTAGCTGCAGTACGGAGCTCCGCTGCCGCTGCCGGTGGAACCCGCGGTGCCGTAGCTCGAGCCACCGAGGCCCGAGACCTCGACCGGGCACCGGCAGACGCCGCTCGACGAGTAGGCGCAGCAGCTGCCCGTGGTGGACCCGGCGCCGCGCGTGTCTTGGCCGACGTCGTTCGCGTTGATGTTCGAGGCGCCGTCGACGGTGATGGTTCGGGCGCGAATCTTGAGCACGCCGGTCGGCCCGACCTTGAGCGAGCCGCCGTTGCGGATGATGACGTCGTTCTTGTACGAGAGGTCGCCCTCGAGCGTCGTGGTCACGCCGTCGACGATGAGGTCGGCCTGCATGCAGTCGCCGAGGTAGCAGCCGTTCGCGCAGGCGGCCGAGGCCGTCCACCCGGTGCCGGCGGCGTTGCAGGTCTCGGGCGTCGCGCCGTTGCAGCGCTTCGCGCCGGTGGTGCAGGGGTCGGTGCACAGGCCGCCGTTGCAGCCGACGTTGCACGTCTGGCGGTAGAGCCACGCGCTGCCGCTGGCGTTGCAGATCTCGACGTTGCTCGCGTTGCAGCGCACGGCGCCCGGCGTGCAGGTCGCCGACGTCGTGCACGCGCCCATCGCGCAGGCCTGCGGGCAGCTCTGCGTCTGCACCCAGGCGCCGTTGGTGTCGCAGGTCTCGACCGCGGGCAGCGTGGCCGAGCAGCGCACCGCGCCCGTCGTGCAGCGGGGAATCATCATGCAGCTGGTGGCCGGGGCGGTGCACGTCATGTTGGCGGCGCACGCCTGCGGGAAGCTCCAGTCGGTGCAGCCGGTGCCCTGGGCGACGCAGGTCTGCTGCTGGCCGCCGGCGGTGCAGCGGGTCGCTCCGGCGGTGCACTGGTTGGTGCAGGCGCCGCGGGGCACGCAGGTGCCGCCGCTGCAGACCTCGGTCATCGCGCACATCGTGGGGCCGACCCAGTCGGTGCAGCCCGAGGGCAACGTCTTGCACTCGACGACGCCGCCGGTGTTCGAGCACGTCTTCGCGCCGGCCGTGCACTGGTTGGTGCAGGTCGAGACGCACTGACCGCCGCTGCACACGAGGCCGTTGGTGCAGCCGACCGCGGCGCTGAACGAGCGGCACATGGTGGTCGTGTCGAGCATGCAGGTGCGCACGCCCGAGCCGTCGCAGATGGCGGCGCCGTCGGTGCACAGGTCGGTGCACGTCGCGAAGCACGACGAGTTGAGGAAGCAGTCCTGGTCGGCGCAGTCGATGAACGTGTCGCCGTCGTCGTCCGTGTGGTTGTTGCAGACCTCGCTGCCGCTCGAGCCTCCGCTGCCGCCGCCGCCGCCGTTCATGCCGCTGCCGCCCGCGGTCATGCCGCTGCCGCCGCCGGTCGCCTGAGTCTCACCGCCGCCTCCGGCGCTGCCCGGCCCCATGTTGGCGTTGGAGCAGGCGAGGAGGAGCAGCGACGACGCAACGAGGACGCGTGAGAGGACCATGACGGCCCGTGGACCCACATGGACGCCCAGGTGTGCAAACTACTTTGCAGGCGGCTGGATCAGCCCGCGCAGGTACTGCCAGAAGGCGGCCGGCTCGAGGAACTGCAGCTCGACGTCTCCGATGCGCAGGTGCATTTCGCTCGAAATGGAAACCGGGGTCTTGGGCGAGAGCTTCTTGCCGGCGACGAAGGTGCCCGCGGTGCTCTTGGCGTCGACGAGGGTCCACGGGGCGCCCTTGGCGCCGGGCTTGAAGTAGGCGTGGAAGCGCGAGACCGAGTTCTCTTCGATGGCGATGTCGTTGTTCGCGGTGCGGCCGACGGTGACCTCGTCGGTGAAGGCGTTCTTCGCCGACTTCTCGATGAAGAAGAACATGGCGCGGCCGGGGGCGGGTCGCTTGTGACGGTCGCCGGCGCGGGTGGCGAAGAGCAGCGGGGCCTCTTTCGTCGAGGGCGGGGCCTGCCAGAGCAGCACGGGGTGCATGACGGTGCGGTGAAATGCGGCCTCGTCGTTGATGAACCGTACTCCGAACGTTGCGACGTCGCGGGCACCCGCCATCTCGAGACCGATGATACATGCACCCAAGCCGACGTGGACGCGCTTCGTGGACGCGCTTCGTGGACGCGCTTCGTGGACGTGAGCGTGGACGTCGCCGTGATCGTGATCGTGATCGTGATCGTTGTCGTGATCGTGATCGTTGTCGTGAGCGTGATCGTGATCGTGATCGTGAGCGTTGTCGTGATCGTGAGCGTGATCGACCACGACCACGATCGCGACCACGTCCACGCTCACGGCTACGACCACGTCCACGTGCGCGAGCGCGTCCACGCCCGAGCTCGCGTCACCCGTGGTAGACGCGTCCACGCTCGAGCTCGCGTCACCCGTGGTACACGCGCGACGCCGCGATTCTTCCTGCCGCGTCCGTCTCGAACACCTCGGCCACGTACATCGGCGGCTCGTTCGGAGCGCGCCGCACATACTCGAGCACCACGCTCTTCGGCCCGGCGGTCACGTGCGTCTCTTCGTAGGTGAGGCCCGGCAGCCGCTTGAACGCGTCGGCCCACCAGCCGCGCAGCGCCGCCTTGCCCTGCAGCTGCCCTCCGGTCGCCGGGTGCAGCGTGCGAATCTTCGGCGACGTGTGCCGGCAGTCTTCGGCGTACAGCGCGAGCAGCGCGTCGAGGTCTTTCGCGTTGAACGCCTTCAGCCAGGCGCGGGCGAGGTCGGCGGTTGAGCTCACGGGTTCGGGCCGTACCACGGCTCCGCCGCTCCGGCGACCTGCAGGCCGCCGCTCGTCTTCATGCTCGTCGCGGGCAGCGCGTAGATCTGATCGTTGCCGCCCGAGTCCGACGAGAAGCAGACCTTGTCGTTGCCGCGCCAGCACGGCGACGAGTCGTTCGCGCCCTGGTCGCCCGGGTAGTCGGTCAGCTGCGTGATGGCCTTCGAGGTCAGGTCGAGCACGAACGTGCGCACGCTGCCGCCGTTCTTCAGCCGCGCGTCGAACGCCGCCTTCTTGCCGTCGGGCGAGATGACCACGCGCGACGCGATGCTCTCGGCGTCGGCGCCGAGCGAGCTCACGATGCTCATGCCCGAGCCGGTCGTGAGCGACACCTTCTCGATCTGCGTCAGCTGCGACGTGCTCGAGCCCGCTGCCGCCAGCACTCCGCTGCCGTCGGGGTACATGCTGATGCCCGAGTACGCGAGCGCCCCGCCCGCCACCTTCTTGAAGCCCGAGCCGTCGGTGTCGACGATGCCGATGGAAGACGAGCCGCCCTCGTCGTACGCGAAGACGATCTTCAGCCCGTCGGGCGTGAACACCGGGTTGCGCAGGTTGCGCGCGCTCATCGTCGACGACGCCGCCATCACCGTGCTCACCATGCCGCCTGCGACCGACACCGTCGAAATCTCCGAGTCCGTCGCCGTCGTGCGGATGAACACCACCCGCTTGCCGTCGAACGACAGCGACGGGTGCTTCGCCCCCCCGCCTGTCGTCAGCGTGATGGGCACCGACAGGTCGCGGTCGTCCGCCGCGTAGAGGTTGCGGTCGCTCTTCAGCACGTAGACGTAGCCCTTCGTGAACCCGCTCCCGCCGCCGGCTCCGCCTCCGCCCGTGCCGCCGCCGCCTCCGGGGAGAAAGTCACACGCGGTGAAGGCGAGAGCACCCAGGACGATGAGCTTTTTCATGTGGGGGAAATCTGCTTCGAGACGACGAGCCGTGCCACTGCATCTTTCGACGCGTTTCCGCGCACTTGATTCATCGCGTCGATGAACGCCTCCACCGTCGCGAAGCGCGAGGCCCGCCGCCTCGAGAGACAGCCCTCGACCAGCGGGTCGAGCGGTCTCCACGCCGCGTCCAGCGCCGACGGTCTCAGACGCCGGCTCACCGACGCGCCCGCCAACAGGTGCATCAGGGCGCCGCCGAGCAAGATGAGCACGCCGTCGTCGGTGCCCTCGAGGTCGTCGTCGACCGCCTGGCCCAGCAGCCCGTCGCTGCCCGTCTGAGCTCCGGCCACCGAGTCGTCGAGCAGGCAGTTCATGAACGCCGGCAGCAGCTTCACGCCCCCGTCGGTGCCGAGCAGCACGTCGTCGAGGCCCAGCGCCCGGGGCCACCCCGCGACCCCGACCTTGCGCAGGCCGGCACGCAAGCCGAGCATCGCCGGAGCCAGCTGCGCCACGACCTCGACCGCGACGTCGCGCGGCACCGGCAGGCCCAGCTCGCTGAGCGCGCGCGACGCCCACGCCTCGTAGCGCAGGTGCATGCGCTCGAGCTCGACGGTGAACGAGAGCGCGGTCAGCACGCCCGGAAGCGGCGGCAGCTGCAGCTGCAGCGCGGCGTCGAGCGAGAGGCTCTGCAGCTCGACGCGCTGAGTCGGCCTCAGCGACGCGCTCGCGACGAGGGCGCCGCTGCCGAGCCGGTGGACGTCGAGGCTCAGCGGCCACCGTCGGCCGACCGCCTCGCCCGCCCCGAGCTCACCGAACGGCTCGCGGTTGTACGCGTCGGCGGGTCGCGCCACCGGGTCGTCGAGGAACTGCGGCTCTTGCGGCCGCAGCGCCGAGCGCAGGTTCGAGGCGTCGTAGTCGATGCCGTGCCAGCCGATGACGAGCGCGGGCCTGGCGGCCGAGAGCTCCTGAACGAACGGGAGCCAGTCTTCGTCCTGGTGGCCGGGGTTCCCGAAGAACGACAGGTGGCGCAGGCCCGGCAGCGCTGGCGGCTCGAGCGGCTGGAGCGGCTGCGGCACGAGGAAGCGGATGCCGAGCTCGAGCTCCTCGACGGGCTCGAGCAGGCCGAAGTCGACGAGGCGCTCGAGCGCGAGGGCGCCGTCGACGGCGATCTTGAGGCGCTTCACGTTCGCAGGCAGCGGCGGAGGCGTGCGCCGCAGGCGCGTGAGGCCCCGCAGGTCGGCGAGCGACAACGAGCGGATGCGGCGCAGCAGCGGCAGCCGCAAGAGCGCCTCGAGGTCTTCGGCGTCGGGGTACTGGAGCTCGAGCTCGACGATGGGCGCGAGCACGGTGAGGCCGCCGTCTTCGAGCAGCGTGTTCGCCTTGCAGCGCAGCAGGTGGGGCAGGCCGCGCTTCATCACCATCGAGTTGGCGAACGGCGCCGCGGCCTGGTGCCACGTGGCGCCGTGCTCGCGCAGGAGCTCGGCTTCGCGGCGCTCGAGGGCGAGCCAGTCGCCCGCGCCCTCGCCGCGCGACATGCGCTCGAGGGCGCACTGCACGTGAATCAGCTCGCCGAGCGGGTCGCCGGCCTCGATGAGGCGGTCGGCCAGCACGAAGCGCAGCTGATCATCGTCGGGGCGCTCGATGATCTGCAGCAGCAGCTCGTGCTGCGCCGGGAGGAACATGGGAAAGAAGGGCGCTGCGCAAAAAGGGGGACAGGCTACTTTTTTGCGCAACGCGCTCGCCACCCGAGCCTCATCGTCGGCCCCCAGTTGCGCAAAAAAGTAGCCTGTCCCCTTTTTTGCGCAGTCTCTTATCGCCGCAGCTTGTTCAGCTCGTTGCGGCAGTTGTTGCAGAGGCCCAGGTTCCGCCGGTCGCAGTCGGTGAGGCTCGTCGCGAAGAACATCGTGCAGCGCACGTCTTCGCAGTACGAGAGCCCCACGAGGTGGCCGGCCTGGTGCACCGCCTCGATGGTCGAGCGGCGCTTGAGCAGCTCCTGGTTCTCGGTCTTCAGGCGGAACACCGAGAAGACGCCCGACTTCGACTCGCGGTCGGCCTCGCCGTAGACGAACTGCGAGTCGGGCACGAAGAGGTCGACGTCGACCACGCCGAGCACCATCAGCGCGCCGGGCTCACGCACCGTGAGCAGCCGCCGCATGATGGCGTTCGAGTGGTACTGGTTCCGGTCTTTGTTGAAGGCGTACTGCGGCTTCGTCAGGGCCGTCTTGCCGCAGCCGACGCTGGTCTGGAGCACCGAACGGATCGGCTCCTCCAGCTCTCTGATGAAGGCGGTGGTGATGCCACCGACGGCGACGAGCTGTAGCTCTTTGCCAGCCATCAATCAGTCCCCGCCTTGAACTGGGGCGCCAGGATTCGAACCTGGATAAGTGGCTCCAAAGGCCACTGTCCTACCGTTAGACGACACCCCAACGTCGGGCTTGAACTGAAGTGTGGCGCGGTTCATACGCCCGAGCCAAGCCTTTTCTCACTGTGGGTGGTTTGCCGACGCAATTCGACGCTCGAAACCCGAGATGAGCGCGTCGAGCCCAGCCTCGAACGTGCTCTCGAAATGGTCGGGCCCCAGAAAAACTGCGGCCTTCTCGAGGGCGGCAAGCGCGGGCGCTCCCTCGTCGGCGAGCTTCCCCTTCTTCTTGCGCTGCACGTCGGCGAGGCCCGCGAGCTCGTCGAGGCAGGCGCCGTTGCAGTAGTGGTTGAGCGCGCGGAACAGCTCGACGGCGTCTTTGGGCGTGAAGCCCTCTTCGAACAGCGCGGCCATGATGGCGTCGAGCACCGCGAGCGAGCGCGGGCGCGTGAAGCGGCGCGTCGCGAGCAGCATGTAGCTCTTCGGGTGTCGGTACGCGAGCTGGCGGTAGTCGCGCGCGAACTGGCGCACGCGCGCCTGCCAGCCGCCGGGCTGCGGCGCCGGCACCTGCACCTCGAGAATCAGCAGCTCGGAGACGGCGTCGAGCAGGGCGTCCATGCTCGGGTAGTGCTTGTAGAGGGCCATGCCCTCGACGCCGAGCTTCGCGCCGAGCTTGCGCGACGAGAACTTCTCGAGGCCGTGCTTGTCGATCCACTCCAGCGCCTCTTCGGCGATGCGCTGGGGGTTCAGGGGACCTTGGCGTTTCGTACGGGGCACGCGGGCTCGCCTCCTAACACCGTCGGCTCAGTCGACCGAGGCCTCGTACATCGTGCCGTTCGATTCGATGGAGTACAGCGTCTCGTTCGCTCCGAAGAGGAAGCGCGACCTCGTCCCGCCGCGGGTGCCGACCGGAGCCCAGGCGCCGGGGGCGGCGACGGCGGCGAGGGACCACGACAGGCACTGCAGCGCGAGCGCTCGGGTCATGTCGCCGAAAGCTACCTCGCAGCGCTTCGAGGCTGGGGCGGTTTTGCGCGCGCGACCACCGCAAGCAGCTTGATCCACGTCGCGGCACCCGGGCTGCACACCTTTCCTCCGAAGAAAGGAGAAGACATGAGTCTGATTGGTTTTCTGCTGGTGGGCCTGATTGCGGGGCTCATCGCGCGCTTCCTGATGCCCGGCTCGCAGCCGATGGGCCTCGTGGCCACGATGGGGCTCGGCCTGCTCGGGTCGTTCATCGGAGGCATGCTGAGCTCGCTGCTCGGCAGCGGCCGCCTGCTCGACCTGCGCCCCTCGGGCATCATCGGCTCGACCATCGGCGCGTTCGTGCTGCTGCTCGCGGTCGGCTGGTCGAGACCGCGCGCCGTGCACTGACCGCGTTACCCGACCGTGACGACGCAGCGCTCACCCGCGGCGGCCATTAGCTGTGGCGCGGGCATGGTGCTCCCACAACGCTCGACGCGGTCGCTGGGCATGATGGTGGCGGCGATCGTCCTGGTCGCCGCCGCGTCGCTGCTCGCGCTCGTGCACAGCGAGCGCACGCGCGCCACCACGGCGCACTCGCTCGCGGTGCTGCTCGCGCTCGAAGAGGTGAGCTCGCTGCTCAAAGACGCCGAGACCAGCCAGCGCGGCTACCTGCTCACCGACGCCGCGCCCTACCGCACGCAGTACGAGGACGCGGCGATGGCCCTGCCCGCCCGCATCGCTCACCTCGAAGAGCTCACGCGCGACGACCCGGCGCAGCACGGGCGCGCGCTCGTGCTCAGCCGGCTGACCGGCGAGCAGCTCGCCTCGCTGGCGTCGTCGCTCTCGGCGCGCACCGTCCCGGGCCCCGGAGCGCTCGAGCGAGACCTCGCGCGCGCCCTCGAGGCTTCCCGGCTGCACGAGCAGCACGGGTTCGTCTCGAGCTTCAAGTCCGACCGCACCGCGGCCGACCTCGCCGTCGGCGCCGTCGTGCTCGGCGCGGCGCTGCTGCTCGTGTTCGCGATCGTGGGCGCGTGGCTCGTGCGGCAGGACTTCGTCGCCCGCAGCGCCGCCGAGGCCGAGGCCGCGCGCCAGCAGCGCAGGTACATGAGCCTCATCGACGCGACGTGCGACGTCGTCTGGCACACGAGCCCCGACGGCGGCATGAGCGGCCCGCAGCCGAGCTGGTCGCGCTTCACCGGCCAGAGCACCGAGGCCCTGCAGGCCGACGGCTGGCTCGCGGCGGTGCACCCCGACGACCGCGAGGCGACGTGGCGGGCGTTCGAGCTGGCGCGGCTCGAGGCGCAGCGCGGCGGGCCGGCGCTCGGCGTCTCGCTCGAGCACCGGGTGCGGCGCTGGGACGGCGAGCTGCGGCACTTCAAGATGCGGGCGATGCCGGTCGTCGAGAGCGACCGCGTGATTCGCGAGTGGGTCGGGGTGCACACCGACGTCACCGAGCAGCGGCTGAACGAGAGCGAGCGCGAGCGGCTCATCGGGAGGCTGGGGCGCATCAACGCCGAGCTCGATCAGTTCGCGTACGTGGCGAGCCACGACCTGAAGGCGCCGCTGCGGGGCATCTCGAGCCTGTCGAAGTGGCTCGAGCAGGACCTGGGGCCGCGCCTGACGGGGCAGGACCAGGAGCACCTGCGGCTCTTGCGCGACCGCGCGAACCGGCTCGAGGCGTTGATCGACGGCATCCTGCAGTACAGCCGCGCGGGGCGGCAGCGGAGCCAAGTCGAGCAGGTCGACTCCGAGCGGCTGGTGGGCGAGACGGTCGAGCTGCTCGCTCCGCCGAGCACGGTGCGGTTCGAGACGAAGGGGCCGCTGCCCGTGCTGCGCACCGAGCGCGTGCCGCTGCAGCAGGTGCTCATGAACCTCGTGGGCAACGCGCTGAAGTACACGCGGCGCGCGGACCCGGTGGTCGAGCTGGAGGCGCGCGATGCCGGTCGGTTCTGGGAGTTCCTCGTGAAGGACAACGGGCCCGGCATCCCCTGCGAGCACCAGCAGCGCATCTGGGGCATCTTCCAGACGCTCGAGCCGAAGGACGGCGGAGCGGGCACCGGCATCGGGCTGTCGGTGGTGAAGAAGATCGTCGAGGCGAAGGGCGGGCGCGCGTGGGTCGAGTCGGTGCTCGGCGAGGGCGCGTGCTTCCACTTCACGTGGCCGAAGCAAGAGGCCTGAGGGCCTCACTCGAGGGCCGGTGACGAGCGACGACGCGTGAACGAACGTCGGCGCTCTCGGTGGGCAGGCGTAGTGCAGGTTCAAGCCGGCGTCGCTCTCTGCGCAGATGACCCCGTGGCGGGAGCGATGGTGCCCGAGCCCCGCCTGAGAAAGAGCGGCGCGCCGGCGGGACATTGGGTCGAGACCTGGACGTCGTTGCTCCGGGGGTGAGCGGGGACTCGCGGCCGGCGTCAGTCGCCGACCGTGAGAGCGGGCTCCCGGCGGGGCCTCAGTGCGCGAGCTCGAGCACGACGCGGAACCGAGACGTGCTGCGGGCCTGCGTCAGCAGCGTGAGCCCGAAGTCGTTCGCAGGAGCCCGGTCGCACGCCGGCCCGCACGTGCTGCCGCACTGGAGCCCGCCCTTGAGCGACCCGAAGTTGACCGACGACACCGTGAACGGCACGGCGGAGGTCAGGGCGACGACACCGATGCCTCTGCCGCGGAACTCGGTGAGGTCGCCGAAGAGCTGCACCGACCACGCGTCGTCGCCGACGGGAACCGGGTTGTTCGGGCAGCCGCCTGAGAACAGCGCGCCCGGGCTGGGCAGCGTGCGCACGGTGAGCTCGCCGCCCCAGGCGCCTCCGAAGGCGCTGCCCTGCGGGTCGAGCAGCGCGCCGAGCCGGTCGGCGTTGCGCGTCGGAGTGACGCGCAGCCGCCCCTTGGTGCCGACGCCGAAGCTGCGCAGCTCGAGCGTCTTGCCGGGCGTCAGCGGCGACTGCCCGAACAGCTCGGGCGGCGCGATGACGGGCTCGAGGCGCGACTGGGGTGTGCACGACTCGAGCACGGTGGTGATGGGGCGCTCGCTCGAGCTGAGGCCGGCGGCGATCGCCTGGTTCGGGCCGGCCGTCACGGTGACGACCTGGGGGATGCAGCTCAAGCCGCGCGTCAGCGTCGTGCGGCCCGCGCTGGCGTCGAGCATCGCGGGGGCGTCGCACGGGTCCTTCGGCACGAGGCAGAAGCTGCCCTCGGGGCCGGGCGACGACGCCTTCCACGCCTCGACCGCGTCGTGAAACGCGAGGCTGTACGTGTCTTGAAACGCCTTGTAGGCGCTGCCCATGCCGGCGGCCGAGCGGTAGAACTGGGTGAACGTCGCCGGGCCCCTGAGGTCGATGAGCCAGCGCACGAACGAGCCGGCGACGGCGTAGTTCGCGGCGCCGTTGGTCTTGAAGCTCGCGTTCCACGTGTTGGTGTCGAGCAGCGACTCGACGTCGAGGTCGAGCGGAATGGGGAAGCCCGAGTAGCCGGTCTCGCCGCAGCCGAGCACCACGGCGATGCCCTCGATGAGCATCTGCGGCGGGTAGCCGAGCTGGTCCCACACGGCGTGCACGAGCTCGTGGTTCTCGGCCCAGCCGACGCCGTACGAGACCGAACCGACCGTGCACCCCACCGAGCCGAAGCGTGCGCACGCCTTGGCGCTGAGGTCCTCTTCGCTCTCGCGGAACTTGTAGTAGTCGACCGGCTTCACGTCGCCGAGGTCGAACGTTCGGGCCATGAAGTCGACCTGGTCGTCGAGCTGGGCGAGGGCCTCGGGGCACGGCTCCTCGTCGGCCCAGTGGTGGTAGTGCACGTGGCGCGAGGTCGTCGTCTGGTCGGGCAGCGGCACGCCGGGGCCACACGCGGCGAACAGCAGAGCAGTGGCAAACGCCGAACGCATGAGTCCCTCGAATCGTAGACCTCCGCCGGGCTAGAGCGGCAACTTCGCCGTGAAGCAGGTGCCGTCGTCGTCGCTCGACGAGACGGTCAGCACGCCGCCGTGGGCGCGTACGATTTCACGGCTGATGTAGAGACCGAGGCCGAGGCCCTCGCGTGCGGCGTGGTCGCCGTACTGCACGAACGGCTCGAAGATCTGCGACTGCATCTCGCGCGGAATCGGCCTGCCCGGGTTCTTCACCTCGAGCACCGCACAGCTGCCGACCCCGCGCAGCCGCACCGTCACCACCGACCCCTCGGGGCTGTGCTTCAGCGCGTTGCCGATGAGGTTCGACGCCACCTGCGCGACGCGGTCGGGGTCGACCGGCACGGTGAGGCTCTCGAGCTGCAGCTGGAGCTCGCGATCGGGGTAGGCGAGCTTGAGCTCCTCGGCGACCTCTTTCACGGTGGCGTCGAGCGGCGTCGGCTTCTTCTCGAGCGGCAGGCCGCCGCCGAGGCGCACGCGCGTGAGGTCGAGCAGCTGCACGATGAGGTGCGTCATGCGCTCGGCCGACGAGCGGATGTGCTGCACGTAGCGCTTCTCGCGCGCCTCGAGGCGCGGGCTGTTCGCGAGCAGCGCCGAGGCCTGCACCACGGCCGAGAGCGGGTTCTTGAGGTCGTGCGACGCGATGCCCATCAGGCGCTCGCGCAGCGAAGAGGCGCGCGCCTCTTCTTCCTTCACCTGCGTGAGATCGACGGCGGTGCCGAACACGCGGTGCGCGATGGCGTCGGGCTCGTGGCGGCCACGCAGGTCGAGCCACCGCGGGCGGTCGCCGCCCTCGAGCTGAACCTGCACGGCGACGCGCGTCGACTCCAGCGCCTCGTCGAGCTTCGCCTGGCTGTCGCGGGTCAGGCGCTCGCGAACCTGATCCGCGCTCCAGGTCGGCTGATCGGGCAGCCCGAGCAGCTTCTGGAAGGTGGCGTCGCCACGGAACTGCCGCCACGAGAGGTCGAGCTCCCAGGTGCCGGCGCCGGCGGCCTCGACGGCGAGCGCGAGGCGCGCCTGGCTGCGCTGGGCCTCACGCCGCAGCCGGTGCGTCTCGAGCGCGGCGAGCACGGTGCGCCAGAGCCGGTCGCGCTCCTCGATGGCCGACTTGCTGATGTAGTCCGACGCGCCGGCCTTCATGGCGTCGACGACGACCTCTTCGCTGCCGTGGCCCGAGAGAAAGATGACGGGCAGCTCGGGCTGCACCTCGTGCAGGCGCGAGAACACCGAGAGGCCGCTGTCGCCGGGCAGGAAGTAGTCGAGCAGGGCGACGTCGTAGCGGCGGGCCTGGAGCAGCTTGAGCGCCGCGTCGCCGTCGTGGGCGTCGTCGAGGTCGGCTCGCCGCCCGAGGGCGCGCCGAATCGCCAGCCGGTCGACGGCGTCGTCTTCTACGACGAGGACCTTCAGGGGCGAACCTCGCCCCCCGAGGGGGACGGGGGAGAATTCGGTGCTCACCGCAGGTTCAACTAGCGGCCTGCTGCTCGCCCTGCTCCGGGGAATGATCAGGGCCTTCGGCGTTACCGTTCTGCGACGTGGCTGCGCCGTTGGTCGCTGCGCCGTTGGCGGCGTTCGCCGCGCTGTTGGCGGCGCTCGAGCTCGACAGACCCCAGCTGTCGAGCTTGCGGTACAGGGTGCGGCGGTCGATGCCCAGCAGCTCGGCGGCGCGGCTGCGGTTGCCGCTCATCACCGTGAGCACGTGCTGCACGTAGCGCTTCTCGAGCTCCTCGAGCGTCACGATCTCTTCGGGGGCGTCGGCCGCGACGTGGAAGCGGCCGCGCTGGTGCAGCCGCACCTTGTCGGGCAGGTCGCTGACGCTGACGTCGCTCGTGCGCGCGAGGGCCGCGAGCCGCTCGACGCAGTTCTCGAGCTCGCGCACGTTGCCGGGCCACGGGTAGCTCAAGAGCTTCTGGGCGACCTCGGGCGAGAGCTTGAGCAGCGCGCGGCTGTCGCGCTTGCACACTCCGTCGAGGAAGCGCGCGGCGAGGTGCACGATGTCCATACCGCGCTCGCGCAGCGGCGGCAGGTCGATGCGAATGACGTTGAGGCGGAAGAAGAGGTCCTGGCGGAAGCGGCCGGACTCGGCCTCGGCCTCGAGGTCCTTGTGCGTCGCCGACATGATGCGGGCGTCGAACGGAATCTCGGCGTTCGAGCCGAGCGGGCGCACGGTGCGCTCCTGCAGGGTGCGGAGCAGCTTCGCCTGGTTGTCGAGCGACAGCTCGGCGACCTCGTCGAGAAAGAGGGTGCCTCCGTCGGCCTCGACGAAGAGGCCCTGGCGCGCGGCGCGGGCGTCGGTGAACGCGCCCTTGGCGTAACCGAACAGCTCGCTCTCGACGAGCGAGGCGGGCAGCGCGGCACAGTTGATCGCGACGAACGGAGCCTTCGAGCGCGGGCTCAAGGCGTGGAGGGCCTTGGCGACGAGCTCTTTGCCGGAGCCGGTCTCGCCCTGCACGAGCACGCTGGCGCCCGAGGGGGCGACGCGAGCGACGAGGTCGCGCACCTGGCGCATCGGCTCGGAGTCGCCGAAGAGCATCGACTCGGAGGCGGGCTCGCGGCGGCGCAGCTCGTCGACGAGGCGGCGCTTCTCGAGCGCGCGCTTCACGCAGGCGATGAGCAGGTCTCTGTCGACCGGCTTGGTGAGGAAGTCGTAGGCGCCGGCGCGCAGGGCGTTGACGGCGGTGCCGACGTTCGACTCGCCGGTGACGACGACGACGGGCAGCTCGGGCCGCGACTCTTTGAGCGCCTTGCACAGCTGGATGCCGTCGAGGCTGCCGGGCATCGCGACGTCGGTGATGACGAGGTCTGCGGGAGCGGCGTCGCCCTCGAGGACTCCGAGCGCGCGGGCGCCGTCGGAGAACGTCGCGACGTCGTAGCCGTGCTCCTTCAGGAGATCAGCGAGCAGATCAGACTGGATCGGGTCATCTTCGACGATGACGAGACGTTCACTCATGCACGGGTCTGTAAAAGCCGACGTGCACTCTCGCCACGGTAGGTGTGAGCGACGCGGGAATATCGACGGCACCATCAGGTTGCACCGGGTTCATTCGAGAAGACTTCGTTACCGCGATGCGTGTCAGAGCATCGGCGGTGCCACCGCTGGGGAACGCGGGGTTGGCCGACGCGGCTGTGGCGTTACTGCACGGTGCGGCTGCGGCCATGGTTCACGGCGTGAAGCGGGCCGTGGTGATGTTGTTGATCGGGTGTAGCCCGATCGTGGCCGAGCGGCTGGAGCCGAGCTCGCTCGAGGTCGTCGCGCTGCCCGCGGCACAGACCCGCCCGTCGTACGCCGAGCGGGTCGAAGGGCAGCCGCGACCTGACGCGCCTCACGACGTGGTGGCCGTGAAGACCGGGCGTGGCCGCGCGCGGGTGAACTGGAGCGCGGCGAACGGACACGGGCTCTCGCACCTGGTGCGCGCGGAGCCTGGCGGGCTGGTCACCGAGGTGACCGGGCGCGAAGCCGATTTCGACGCGCTCGCCACGCCGATGAAGCACACGTTCTTCGTGCGCGCTCGCACCGTCGTCGGGCTCGGCGCTGAGGTCGCATCGAACGAGGTCGTCGTCGCGGATGTGCCGGCGGCGCCGGTCGACGTGCGGGCAGCTCCGGCGAGGGACAGCGCCTACGTCACCTGGATTCCGCCTGAGAACGGGGGCGCGCCGATACTCGAGTACGAGCTGTTCGTTCAGGCGACGGGCGCGGTCACGCGCGTTCCGGGCAACCAGTCGGCTGCACGCGTGAGCGGCCTGACGACGGGCCAGAGCCACACGGTCCTCGTACGCGCGACGAACCTCGCGGGGGCCGGGGCGTCGACCGCGGCGACGTTGACTGCGAGTTGTGTGCGCGGGTTCGTGAATCCGCCGATGGCGAACATCGAGTCCGACTCGAGGTCTGCCGGCCTCGTCGACCTCAATGGAGACGGCACTCTCGATGTGTGGGCCAACGACGGCCATCGAGGCTTGAACCTGATCTACTTCACCGAGCGCGGGACGATCGCTCGTGTCGAAGCGACCGGCATCCCGCTCACTTCGTACGTCGCTGCGGCAGATCTCGACGAAGACGGAACGGTGGATGTGATCACCGGCGCCGGGCACAACCTCGACGTGCACCTCGCCAAAGGGGGAGCGCAGCGATTCAACACGACTCGACTTCTGGCGGGCTCGTCCGCGGTCAGTGCGCTCGCTGCCGACTTGAACGGCGATCACCACGTCGACATCGTGGCCGCCTATGAGCTGACCACGCGGGTCTATCTCGGCCACAGCGATGGCTCGTTCACCGAGCTGTTCACACCCCCGGTCGGTGGCTCCGCCGCCGGAGACTTCGATGGTGATGGAAAAGCGAGCCTCGTGGGTGGCCGGTCTCCCGACGGTCTCTCTCTCTTCGACATGGTCGACGGCGGGTTCGTCGAGACACGGTTCTCGGTGGGCCGCCCGTTGAGCGGAATCTTCGTCGCGGATGTCGAACGCGACGGACATGATGATCTGATCTTGTCGTTCTCCGACGGCACCGAAATCTGGCACTCGGTCGCAGGGACGCTGCAGCCATTGAAGGCCATCGCCGGCTTCCGCGCAGCGCTCGTCTCGGACGCCACTGGCGATGGGCTCGTCGACCTCTTCGACAGAGCTGGAGCGCTCTTGACCAACGTGGGTGACGCAGGCTTCGCCGTCACGACATCGCTCGCGCTGAACGAGTTCTGGGAGGTCGTTGGGGTAGCAGACCTCGATCGCGATGGAGCTCCGGACGCCGTCATCGCCACAGAGGACGGGGTGGGCGTGGCGCTCGGCCGGTTTCGCGAGCGAGCGCTTCTTCCTGGCCCGTTTGTGAATCTCACTCGCCCGTTCGGCGCCGCGATCGCAGACTTCGACTCCGATGGGCGACCTGACCTCGCCGAAATCGCCGACCACGCCCCCGAGACCCTGCGGCTGTGGCTCAGCCTCGACAACGATGGAGGTTGGTCGTCAACAACGACAGTGACCCAGTACCACGCGCTCGCCAGTGGCCTGGATGTCGGTGACCTGAACGGCGACGGGCTGCCCGATCTCGTCTTGTCGAAAGACACGGGCGCCGAAGTCTTCATGAATGACGCGGGAGCGCTCGCATTCGACCGCAGTCTCGCCGGCTACAGAGCCATCGTCGGAGACTTCGATGGTGACGGAGTCGGAGACGTATTCGTCGCTGGCCAGCTGCACCGCGGAGGACCAGCGGGGCTCGCGCCCGGCGTGCAAGTCGGCGGTCCCACGGTGGCGTTGAACTCGATGATCTCGTCAGCCGACCTCATCGGCGACCACGCGGCCGAGCTGATCGGGTACGACGGCGTCTGGTCGCTGACCGATGCAGGATTTCAGCGGGGACCTCTCGTTCAGGTGACGAAGGTCGCCGACTTGAACCGCGATGGGCTGGCCGACGGCATCTTTCTCGGCACCGGCTCCGACCCCGTGTACTCGTCGCCCAATGCCTGGCTGCAGACGTCCGACGGGGGCTTCGAGCTGCGGGCCTGTGTGCCGCCGCCTCCCCCGGCGACGACCTACGACCTCATCGCAGGCAGCTTCGCGGACCTCGACGCAGACGGCGACTTCGACTTCGTCGGCATCGACCGCTTCGGCTGGGCGACCCTCGTCGTCTTCTGGAACGACGGGAACGGCGGCTTCACCACGATGAACCGGTACCGCAGCGGCTACGGGCGCACGAACGTCGCGACGGTCGACGTCGACGGCGACGGGGCCGCAGAGTTCATCGCCACCGCGGTGTATGGCCAGCCGGTCTTCCACCCCAACGTCTGCGTCGAATGACACGGACGTGAATCACCCCCCCGCGGCCAGGGCTTCGAGCGTCGCTGCGGAGCGGAAGAGCCGCGTCGGTCGGCCGGGCACCTCGCGAAAGCCCCAGCGACCGTAGAACCGCTTGGCGGCCTCGTCGACGCAGTCGAGCGCGACGGCGCTGAACGGAAACGCGCTGCTCGTGCGATGGCACTCGAGCAGCGCGTGCGCGAAGAGCAGGCCGCCGAGCCCCGCGCCCTGGTGCCGGCGCGTCTGATGCGCCTGGACCGCGACGGAGCAACCGACGCGGTCGACGCGCCCTCAGAGCTCCGCTTCCAGACGTACCCATTCGGTGTGCTGCTCGGGCGCCTTCGTGCGCGGCAGTCACTGCCGGAGGGAGAAGGCTCGACCGCAACGTCGTCTTGAACCTGCTCGCGAAGAAATGAGCCCCGCCGATCGAGGCCCTCCGCGGTGCGGAGCAGGTCCTCCGGCACTGGCTCACCGCCAACGGGCAAGCGGTGGCCCTTTCCCCGCGCGGAGCTCGGGCCCGAGGACCCGCGAGGCTATGCTTAACAAAGCGACTCAATTGCTAAACATGGGCTCACGGGTCCTCCGACCCCCCGCATAGCAGGCGCCGTGCCACCGACCGAGCCGGGGATTCCAGCATGACCGCCGCGCGCGGGGCACGTCGCCGAGCCTGGTCGGCTCGCGCGTCGCGGTGGCGCTTCCGGTTCTTCGCGGCCGCTTCGACCTCGATGGGTGCGACGACGCGATGGCTCGGCCCGAGCTACATCGCGGGCAGGCCCCCGGGCTTGGGGCGCCCGCGTTCGGTCAACGGCCGCCGCTGGGACCTGGAGCCTGGTCAACGGGACACGACCGAGACGGGGCGCGCGACTTCGTCGCGACCGCGAACGGCGGTGCGGTTGCGCTGCACCTCAACGTCTGCGTCGAGTGACGCGGCGCCCGTGCTAGCGTCGCGCGCCGTCCACTTGGCCACCGACAAGCAACCCGACGACGAGAACGCCTACCGGTTCTCGGAGAAGATGATGAGCGAGCCGATGATTCTCATCACGGCGGGCCTCATCTTCCTGTTCTGCGTGGTCGTCTTCGAGTGGCAGACGATTCTCGACTTCGTCGTCGACCTCTTCAGCAACTGAAGCAGCTCGAAGCGGCTCTCAGATGTCGAGGTTCGTGACGCTGAGCGCGTTCGTCTCGATGAACTCGCGGCGCTTCTCGACGTCTTCGCCCATGAGCAGCGAGAAGGTCTCGTCGGTCTTCACGAGGTCGGTGATGGTGACCTGGAGGAGCGTGCGCTTCGTGGGATCCATCGTGGTCTCCCAGAGCTGCTCGGGGTTCATCTCGCCCAGACCTTTGTAGCGCTGAATCGAGAGGCCCTTCTGGGCGTCGTCCATCGCGATCTTGAGCACCTGCTGGTAGTTCACGGCCGAGAGCGTCTCTTCGCCGACGGTCACCTTGTACGGCGGAGCGCCGAACGCCTTGAACGCGTTCTTGTCGGCGACGAGGTCGCCGTACTCGGGGCTGTCGAGGAACTCTTTGTCGAGCTTGGTCTCGCGCTTCGCGCCGTTCACCTCGGAGAAGAAGGTGATCATGTGCGAGTTGTGCGCGGGGTCTTTGCTGAACTTCGCGTCGAGCTGGTCGAGCACCTCGGGGCGGTGGGCCTCGAGGTAGTCCTGCACCTTGCCGTACTCTTCGTTCGCCTGATCGAGGCTCGACATCATCGCCGAGCTGAAGTCGGCGCCCTGCACCAGCGCGTCGATGATGCGCGAGTCTTTGCGGCGCGAGAACTGGTCGAGCCGCTTCTCGTAGTGAATGACCTTCTCGAGCAGCTCTTTGAGCTTCACGCCCGTGATGGGCTCGGCCTTCGTGCCGTTCGCGGCGCTCTCGACCTTGCAGCGCTCGGCGGCGATGTTCAGCAGGAACTCGTTACGGGCGTCGTCGTCCTTCAGGTAGACGTCTTTCTTGTTGCGCGTCACCTTATAGAGCGGCGGCTGCGCGATGTAGACGTAGCCCTTCTCGATCAGCTCGGGCATCTGCCGGAAGAAGAACGTCAGCAGCAGCGTGCGGATGTGCGCGCCGTCGACGTCGGCGTCCGTCATGATGATGACACGGTGGTAGCGGACGTCGTCGGGCTTGTACTCTTCTTTGCCGACGCCGGTGCCGAGCGCGGTGATCAGCGTCACGACCTCTTGCGAGGTCAGCATCTTCTCGAAGCGCGCCTTCTCGACGTTCAGGATCTTGCCGCGCAGCGGCAGAATCGCCTGGTTCTTGCGGTCGCGGCCCTGCTTCGCCGAGCCGCCTGCGGAGTCGCCCTCGACGATGTAGAGCTCGCTCTCGCTCGGGTCGCGCGACTGGCAGTCGGCGAGCTTGCCGGGCAGTGACGCCCCATCGAGGATGCCCTTGCGACGCACGGTCTCGCGGGCCTTGCGGGCGGCGATGCGCGCGCGCGTGGCGTCGGCGATCTTGCCCACGATCTTCTTCGCGTTCGTCGGGTTCTCTTCGAGCCAGATGGTCAGCTGCTCGTTCACCATCTGCTCGACGAGGCCCTTGATCTCGCTGTTGCCGAGCTTCGTCTTCGTCTGGCCCTCGAACTGAGGGTTCGGCAGCTTCACCGAGATGACCGCCGCGAGGCCTTCGCGCGCGTCTTCGCCGCCGGGGGCCTCTTTGAGGTCCTTCCACAGCTGGTTCTTGTCGGCGTAGCTGTTGATGGTGCGCGTGAGCGCGGCCTTGAAGCCCGAGAGGTGCGAGCCGCCCTCGTGCGTGTTGATGTTGTTCGCGAACGTGAAGCAGCGCTCGTCGTAGCCATCGTTCCACTGCATGGCGATCTCGAGCGTGACGCCGTCTTTTTCGGTCTTGAAGAAGATGACCTTCTCGTTGAGCGGCTGCTTCGACTTGTTGATGAACTCGATGAAGCTGACGATGCCGCCGGCGAACTTGAAGTCGTGGTTCTTGCCCGAGCGCTCGTCGGTGATGGTGATGTGAATGCCGGCGTTCAAGAACGCGAGCTCACGCAGGCGCTGCGAGATGGTGTCGAAGTTGTACTCGGTGACCTCGAAGATGGTCGTGTCGGGCTTGAACGACACCTTCGTGCCGCGCTTGTCGGTGGTGCCGGTCTCCTGGACCTTCTGCTGC
This sequence comes from Myxococcaceae bacterium, assembly GCA_044223505.1. Taxonomy (GTDB): domain Bacteria; phylum Myxococcota; class Myxococcia; order Myxococcales; family Myxococcaceae; genus Xiheicaenimonas. Next base: position 291,560 of record JBGALX010000011.1, on the reverse strand, counting down.
GGCACTCCGCGCGCGTACTTCTGCTGGTAGGCCTTGCCGTTGCGCTGGATCTCGACGTTGACCCACTCGGAGAGCGCGTTGACGCAGCTCACGCCGACGCCGTGCAGACCGCCCGAGACCTTGTACGCGCTGTTCTCGAACTTGCCGCCGGCGTGCAGCTTCGTCATCACGACGTCGACGGTGTCCATGCCGTGCACCGTCGGGTGCGGGCCCACCGGAATGCCGCGGCCGTTGTCGGTGACGCTGATGCTGTTGTCGACGTGAATGACGACGTCGATGTCGGTGCAGAAGCCGGCGAGCGCCTCGTCGACCGAGTTGTCGACGACCTCGTACACGAGGTGGTGCAGGCCGTAGACGTTCGTGTCGCCGATGTACATGCCAGGGCGCTTGCGAACGGCCTCGAGGCCTTCGAGGACGGTGATGGAGGCCGCTCCGTACTCTGCGGGAGACTTGCCGGGGGTGGTCGGGTTGAGCTCGTTTTCCATCGATGCGGGAAGCCCGCCACTCCTATCAACTCGCGGGCGGTTTTGCTCTCACGAAAGCGCGGGATTCTGAATGTCCAAACCTTCGAAAGCGCAGCGGAAATTCCCTGCACAGGGCAGGTGATTGGGGTGTCATCGCGGCGATGCGTTTCGGCCTGTTTTTCGCGGTGATTCTGGCGTGCTGCGGCTCGCCGCCGCACGTGGAGCTCCCCGATGCAGGAGGCGCCGGCGGCGGCTCGGCGGGCGGCAGCGAGAGCGGCTCCGCGGGCGGAGCGAGCGCGGGCGGAGCGAGCGCGGGCGGAGCGAGTGCGGGCGGAGCGAGTGCGGGCGGAGCGAGTGCGGGCGGAGCGAGTGCGGGCGGAGCGAGTGCGGGCGGAGCGAGCGCGGGCGGAGCGAGCGCGGGCGGAGCGACTGCGGGTGGAGCGACTGCGGGTGGCGGATCAGCAGGCGGCGCGACGGCCGGCGGTGGATCAGCCGGCGGCGCGACGGCCGGCGGTGGATCAGCCGGCGGCGCGACGGCCGGTGGTGGCTCCGCAGGAGGCGGCGCGGCCGGCGGAGCGGCGAGCGGCCCGACGCATGTGCACATCTACATCACGAACACGTGCCAGACCTCGGTGTCGCCGCAGTCGGTGACGGCGTCGCTGGCGACGGGCGTGATGCTGCAGTTCCACAACCACAGCAGCGACTACCCGGCTGACGTCTGGAGCTCGCGCAACTACGGCTACACGGACATGCCGCTCGGCTTCACGTGGAACGACCCCATCATGCACTGCCGCGGCCCGATGCCGTTCACCGAGTACTTCGACATCAGCATCGCCGGCGGAGGCACGACGGCGTGCCCGCGGGTTCGGTTCACGATGAACTGCCAGTAGGTGTAGGGTGCCGGAGTCGATGACGAGAGAGCGAACGTCCGAGGTCGGTGGTGGTGGCGTCGGCTCGAGCCGCTGACTCGGCGCGGCGGTGGTCGGTCGCCCGCTCGGTCGCGGCGCGCCTGGTGCGGCGCGGCTTCACGAGCGTGGCGGTGTCCGGCTCGCTCGCGCGCGGCGACGACGGGCCGGGCTCCGACGTCGACGTGTGGGCCATCGGCCCGACTTCGGGGCGCGACGAGCGCTTCGTGCGCGACGTGCCGGTGACGGTCTTCCGCTCGACGCCGGCCGAGCTCGACGACCTCACGTGGATCAACCGGTGGGACGTCGACCGGCTCTTCGTGCTCCGCGACGGGTCGCGGCACTTCGCGCGGCTGCTGCAGCGCTTCGCGCGGCACCGCAGCGCGCTGCGGCGGCAGCTCGTGCGCGACGCCGAGAACGAGCTCGAGCGGGCGCGGGGCCCGCGGCGCGCGTGGCTGCAGTTCTCACTCGCGGCCTTCACGGCGACCGGCACGCGCGTGCCGAAGTGGAAGCACGCGGTCGCGCTGCTGCCTACCAGCGAGCTCGAGCGGCTGCGACGCCGGCTGAAGCTGCCGCCGACGCTCGACCGCGCGCGGGCGCTGCGGCTGCTGCGGTCGGCTCCGCGCGAGGCCGCGCGCCTGCTCGGCGAGCCGGTGCCGCGCTGGGCCGGCGCCGAGCAGCACGTGCGCTACGGCTCGGTCGAAGAGGCGGTGCTCAAGCTGCGCGCAGACCTCGACGGCTGGCTCGGCGACACCGACGTGAGCGGCGCTCCCGCACTGCGGGCGCTCAGGCGCATGACGGGCAGTTAAGCTCGCGCGCGCCCCATGCGGCTGTTCGCCTTCTCGGTGTTCCTGAGCGCCTTCCTGCTCTTTCAAGTGCAGCCGATCATCGGGCGCGCGCTCCTGCCCTGGTTCGGAGGCACCGCCGCCGTCTGGACGACGTGCCTCGTCTTCTTCCAGACGCTGCTCCTGCTCGGGTACCTCTACGCGCACCTCGTCATCCGCTCGCGCCGGCAGGTGCAGCTCCACATCGCGCTGCTGGTGCTCGCGGCGGCCTCGCTCGCGTTCACGGCGTTGAAGTGGGGCGCTCCGCTGCGGCCGGCCCCGAGCGCGCGCCTCGACGCCGACCCGATTCTCGAGGCGGGCTGGCTGATGGCGGCGAGCGTCGGCCTGCCGTACTTCGCGCTGTCGAGCACCGGCCCGCTCCTGCAGGCGTGGCTCGCGAGCACGGGGCAGACGCCCTACCGGCTGTACGCGCTGTCGTCGCTCGGGTCGCTGGTGGGGCTGCTCGCCTACCCGTTCGTCGTCGAGCCGCTGCTCGGGCTGCGCTCGCAGGGCTGGCTGTGGGCCGCCGGCTTCCTCGCGTTCGCGGGCTCGGTGGGCCTGCTCGCGTCGCGGCAGCACCTGAAGGCCACGGCCGAGCCCGCGCAGTCACCGGCGCGCGCGGGCCAGCTCGTGTACTGGACGGCGCTCGCCGCGGCGGCCTCGCTGATGCTGCTCGCGGCGACCCAGCACCTGGGCGAGGTCATCGCGGTGCTGCCGTTTCTGTGGGTGCTGCCGCTGGCGCTGTACCTGTTCACGTTCGTGCTCTGCTTCGACTCCGACCGCTGGTACCGCCGGGGCGTCGTGATTCCTCTGCTGGGGCTCACGCTCGTCGTCTGCAGCGCGCTGCTGTTCCGCGTTCACGCGACGCACCCGGTGCTGCTCGTCATCGCGTACTGCGCGGCCGTCTTCTTCACGGCGATGACGTGCCACGGCGAGCTCGCGCGGAGCCGGCCGCCTCCGGCGCAGCTGACGTCGTTCTACCTGGCGCTCTCGCTCGGAGGCGCGCTCGGCGGCGCGTTCGTGAGCCTCGTGGCGCCGCGGGTGTTCAAGACGAACGTCGAGATCGACCTGGCGATCGCGGGCGCGTGGCTCGCGGCGCTGGCGGCGGAGCTGCGCGACTCGACCGGGCGGCGCGCGCGCGCGGCGATGGCGCTCGCGCTGATGCCGCTCGTCTACGTGCTCGGGCTCGACCTCGCCGACTTCTCGAAGCGGCACCCGAAAGAGAGCTCGCGCAGCTTCTTCGGCGTCATCTCGGTGCGGCCGATGCCCGGGGGCCGCAACGGGCACTTCATCGAGCACGGCGGCATCATTCACGGCAACCAGCTGCACGACGAGGCGATGCGCCGGGTCGCGACGGCGTACTACGGGCCGTCGAGCGGCGTGAGCGAGGCGGTGAACGCGCACCCGCGCCGGCGCGCGGGCGAGCCGCTGCGCATCGGGGTGGTGGGCCTCGGCGTCGGCGTCATCGCGGCGTACGGCCACGCCGGAGACACGATTCGCTTCTATGAGATCAACCCCGACGTGCTGCGGTACGCGCAAGACACGCGGTACTTCACGTACCTCGCCGACTCGCCGGCGAGCATCGAGCACGCGCTGGGCGACGCGCGGCGGTCGATGGAAGACGAGCTCGCCGCCGGCCACCCGGGAAACTTCGACGTGCTGGTGCTCGACGCGTTCTCGGGGCACGCGATGCCGACGCACCTGCTCACCAAGGAGTCGTTCGACCTCTACGCGAAGATGCTGCGCGACGACCGCTCGGTCATCGCGCTGCTCAGCCCGGCCCAAGCGTCGGTCGAGACGGTGCTGCACCGGGTGGCGATCGCGACGGGCTTCTCGGTGGCGGGCATCGTGAACTCCGAAGGCGTGCAGCTGCCCGAGTACGCGAGCGTGTGGATTCTGTTCGCGAAGAACCGCTCGGCGCTCGAGCTGCCGCGGGCGCAGCTGTTCGTCGACGACGGCCACCTGCCGCGGCTGTGGACGGACGACTACGTCAACCTGCTGACGGTGCTGAAGTGGACAATCAAGTGAGGTCGCCGCGTAGAATCGACGTGGCGTGCGCTTGCGCTACCTCGCCGCGCTGCTCGTGGTCTCGAGCTGCCGCTGCGCCCGACTCGACGACGGGCTGATCTACCGCTGCGGCCCCAACGGTGAGTGCGAGCCCGGCCACGTGTGCGAGCTCGGCTTGTGCGTGACGGGCTTCGACGGCGGTGAAGACGCGGGCGCCGACGCCGGCTGCACTCCGACGCGGCGCTGCGAGCCCGGCACGTGCGGCGTTCTCGCAGACGACGGCTGCGGCAACACGCTCGACTGCGCCGACTGCGAGCTGCCCCTGCGCTGCGGAGCCGTCGAGCCGAACCGCTGCGGCTGCGTGAAGCTCGACGCCGGCTCGCTCACCTGCCCGCTGCCGGTCGCCGGCCAGCGCGCGTGCGGCACCAAGACCCTCGACAACTGCGGCACGCTCGAGACGTTCGCGTGCGGCGACCCGACGTGCCCGAACGGCGGCGTCTGCGTCGAGAACATCTGCTGCGACCCGGTGCCCGACCTCGAGCTGTGCAGCGCGACGACCGGCTTCGTGTGCGGCCGCGCCGAGGTCATCGACCGTTGCGGCACGCACCGGGTCTTCGGGTGCCCGTCGTGCGGCGCCGGCGAGCAGTGCGTCTACGGCGACTTCGGCTCGACGTGCGTGACGGCGATGGCGTGCGAGCCCGAGAACGACTTCGAGCTGTGCAACCGGCTCGGAGCGAACTGCGGCGCGCTGAGCGCGCTCGACCGCTGCGGCGCGATGCGCACGGGCGTGGTGTGCGGCGGCGACTGCGACGCCGGCAGCTGCACGAGCACGCTGCCGAACCAGTGCACGTGCCAGCCCCTGCTCGCCGGGTGCGCTGTGCAGGCGCACTGCTGCGCGGGGCTCGAGTGCGGCGCGGCGGGGCTGTGCTGCGTGGGCATCGGCGCGGCGTGCGACGACGACTCACAGTGCTGCGGCGGTCAGGCGTTCTGCCAGCAGCTGCGGTGCTGCTACGGGCCGGGCGTCGCGTGCTCGAAGGCCGACGCGTGCTGCAGCGGAGTGTGCGGCGCCGACGGCGGCTGCGAGGCCGTCGATGCGGGTCACACGTGGGACGGCGGCGAGCTATAGACGAGCGCCCGAACCATGGACCTCGACGCCCGCTTCCACGCCGCGCTGACCATCGCCGACGAGGCCTCGGCGCTCGCGCTGCAGTACTTCGAGCGGCGCAGCGAGCTGAGCGTCGAGCACAAGGGCCTGCAGGACCACGTCACCAAGGCCGACCGCGAGGTCGAGGCGCTCATTCGCCGCCGGCTGCTCGAGCGCTTCCCTGAAGACGCGCAGCTCGGCGAGGAGCAGGGCGGCGGCGGCTCGAACGACACGAAGGCGCTCTGGGTCATCGACCCCATCGACGGCACCACGAACTTCGTGCGCGGCCTGCCGCACTGGGCGGTCTGCATCGCGTTCTGCAAGGACGAAGAGCCCGAGGTGTCGGTCATCTCGTCGCCGGTGCTGCGCGAGAAGTACGTGGCGCGCCGCACGCGCGGAGCGCTCTGCAACGACCGGCCGCTCGGCGTCAGCAAGACTCCGAAGCTCAGCGAGGCGCTGATCGGGTTCGGCTCGAACAAGAAGTCGCCGCACGAGCCGTACGTCGACGTGCTCGGCAAGCTGCTGGCCGAGGGCATCGAGTACCGCCGCATCGGCTGCGCGTCGATGAACCTCGCCGCGGTGGCCAGCGGGAAGCTCGACGGCTTCTTCGAGGCGAAGCTCTCGCCGTGGGACGTGCTGCCCGGCCTGCTGCTGGTGAAGGAAGCGGGCGGCCGCGTCAGCGACTACCTCGCCGACGACGGCCTGCTCAAAGGCAACTCGGTGCTGGCGTCGAACGTGCCGCTCTACGACACGCTGGCCGCGGCGTTCGGCGTGTGGACGGAGTACTGAGCGCGTGCGCGTCACGGTGCTCGAGCTGCCTGCGCGGCCCGGCGCCGTCGATGCCCAGCTGAAGCGCGTCGACTCGGAGCTCGCGCGCCGCGCGCCTGGCGACCTCGTGCTGCTCGGCGAGGCGTCGCTGACGGGGTACCTGCCCGGGCCGGTCGCGCTCGCAGAGCCGCGCGGCGGAAAGACCGAGCAGCGGCTCGAGGCGCTGTCGAAGCAGCACCGCACGTACGTGGTAGGGCCGCTCATCGAGCGCGACGGCGAGCGCGTGTACAACGCGATGACCGCGCCGGGCCTGTTTCACTACCGGAAGGTGAACCCCTGGTACGTCGAGACGTGGGCGACGCCGGGCGACGCGCCTGCGCCGGTGGTGACGCTGGCGGGGCTGCGCGTCACGGTGTGCATCTGCTTCGACATTCACTTCCTCGAGCGGGTCGACGCCGACGTGCTGCTGTTCCCCAGCGCGTGGGTCGATGACGGCGGCGACGCCCGGGCGACGCTGCTGCCCGAGGTGGCGCGGCGCTTCTCGGTCGCGGTGGTGAACGCGAACTGGGGCGTGGGCAGCCCGCGCGTGAAGGGCCAGGGCGGCTCGATGGTGGTGTCGCGCACCGGCGAGGTGCTGGCGCGCTGCGACGAGAAGACGCGCAGGCTCGACGTCGAGCTGTAGCGTTCGACTCCGCCGAGCCCGCGGGGCGTGGGGACGGCCAGGCGCTGGCGGGCGGCTCGCTCGCGGCGCTGTTCGCGGTGGGGTTCCGCTCGGCCTGGAGCCGCTTCGTTTGAGGCCGCGAGCGGCTGCCGGCCCGACGGCGAATGATGCGCGACGGTGCGCGCGCTATAAGCGGCGTCATGGGGGTGACCTCGGATGGGGTGGGCGAATCGGGGCTCTCGATTCGCACCAAGCTGATCGCCCTGATCTTCGCGGGCGTCTTCGTGCCGCTCGGGGCGAGCCTCGCCTACAGCGCCTGGCAAGAGGTGCACACGCTGCGCAACGACCTCGTCACGCAGAGCACGCTGATCAGCCGCATGATGTCGGACCACACGGCGGCGGCGCTCTCGTTCGAAGACCGCAACAACGCCGAAGAGTCGCTCCGCACCTTGTCGAAGCACCAGGACACGATGTTCGCCGCGCTCTACGACGCCAACGGCGTGCGCTTCGCCCAGTGGCACGTGGCCCACGCCGAGGCCCCCGAGCGCCTGGAGCGGCCGACCGAGCCCCTGGTTCGCGGCGACACCTGGCTCGACACGTTTCAGCCGGTCGTGCGCGATGAGGCGCTGCTCGGCACGTTCTACCTGCGCACCTCGACCGAGACGCTCGACGCCCGCACGCGCCAGTACCTCTGGAGCGTCGCCGTCGTCGCCACGCTCATGGGCCTGTTCACGCTCGGCTTCGCGTTCGCGCTCCAGCGCGTCGTGTCACGGCCCATCTTGCGGCTGTCGCACGCCGCCCGTCAGGTGCGGAGCGAGGGGAACTACTCGGTGCGCGTGCAGAAGCTGTCGAACGACGAGATCGGTCAGCTCTGCGACGACTTCAACGCGATGGTCGCGCAGATCGCGAGCACGCAGGAAGAGCTCGTTCGCAAGGAGCGCCTCGCCGCCGTCGGCGAGCTCGCCGCCGTGATGGCGCACGAGGTTCGCAACCCGCTCGGCGTGGTCTTCAACTCGCTCGAGGCGCTCAAGCGGCGCTCGAGCCCTTCGACCGAGGTGCACTCGCTGCTCGAGATCGTGGGCGAAGAGGCCGACCGGCTGAACCGCATCGTCGAAGACCTGCTCGACTTCGCGCGCCCGAACCCGCCGGCGCGCGCGCCGACCGGCATCGACCGCGTCATCGCGTCGGCCGTCGAGGTCGCCGAGTGCAGCGTGCCGCAGCACCAGTTTCACATTCAGCTGCGCATCGACCCGCACCTGCCGCCGGTGCCGATCGACGAGCGCATGATTCGCCAGGCGCTCATCAACCTGCTCATCAACGCGCTGCAGGCGATGCCCGGCGGCGGCTCGGTCGTCGTCAGCGCCGCGGCCACCGAGCTCAAGGGCCGCACGTTCGCGCAGGTCGACGTGACCGACCACGGCCCCGGCATGTCGAGCGAGACCACCGAGCGGCTCTTTCAGCCGTTCTTCACCACGAAGGCGTCGGGCACCGGCCTCGGCCTCGCCGTGGTCCGGCGCTTCGTCGAGGCGCACAACGGCCTCGTGGCGGTGAAGTCGAGGAAGGGCGACGGCAGCACCTTCACGCTGATGCTGCCGCTCGACACGCGGCCGGGCCCTCCGAACTGAGCTCGGCAGCGCTGCTCGATGCCCGCCGCGTCTTGAGGTAAGCGCCCGAGGCGTGCTGCTCACCGCTCATCGCGACGGCTTCGGGCCGGGCTTCACCGAGGTCACGACGCTCGACGACGAGAGCGGCATCGCGCTCGGCGTGCACAAGCTGATGCCGGGCGACTCGGTGCGCGAGAAGACGACGGCCGAGACCGCCTGGCTGCTCATCAGCGGCGAGCTCGAGGCGGGCGAGGACAAGCTGTCGCGCGGCGACCCGTTCGACGACGGCCCCGCGGCGCTGCACGTCAGCGCCGGCACGGACGTGACGCTCACGGCGGTCGGGCCCAGCGAGCTGCTGGTGCTGCGCTGCGCGAACGAGGCACGCTTCGAGCGCCGCGCGTACACGGCGGTGAAAGACGAGCACCGCGGGCAGGGGCTGGTGCACGACGCGTCGTACCGCTTCGTGCGCACGGTGTTCGACGGCGCGAACGCACCGGCCCAGGCGCAGCTGGTGCTCGGCGAGGTGGTGAACATGCCGGGCCGCTGGTCGAGCTACCCGCCGCACCACCACCCGCAGCCCGAGCTGTACCACTACCGGTTCGACAAGCCCGACGGCTACGGCCACGCGGAGCTCGGCGAGCAGGTGTTCAAGGTGAAGGGGTTCGACACGCTGCGAATCATGAAGGGGCTCGACCACCCGCAGTGCGCGGCTCCGGGGTATGCGATGTGGTACGCGTGGGTGATTCGTCACCTGCCCGGCGCCCGCTACACCACGCCCGAGTTCGAGCCGAAGCACCGGTGGGTGCTCGCGCCCGGCGCCAAGGGCTGGTGGCCGCGCGGTGTCGATGAACCGTGAGGGCGCAGCGACCGCGAATGTGGACCTCGAACAGCTGTACCGTGCGAGGTCCTGATGAGCAGCGGAGCCCGAGCGGGGAAGACCTGAACGCGTGAAGTCGCTCGATCTCATCTGCCTCGGCCGCGCCGCCGTCGACCTCTACGGAGAGCAGCTCGGCTCGACGCTCGAGGACATGCAGACGTTCAAGAAGGCGGTGGGCGGCTGCGCGGCGAACATCGCCGTCGGCACCGCGCGGCTGGGCCTCAAGTCGGCCATGCTCACGCGGGTCGGCGACGAGCACATGGGCCGCTTCGTGCGCTCGCGCCTGCTGGCCGAGGGCGTCGACGTCAGCCGCGTGAAGACTGACGGCACGCGCCTCACCGCGCTCGTGCTGCTCGCCATCAAGGACCGCGAGACCTTCCCCCTCATCTTCTACCGCGAGAACTGCGCCGACATGGCCGTGGCGCCCGGCGACTTCGACGAAGACTTCATCGCGAGCGCGCGCGCGCTGCTCATCACCGGCACGCACCTCTCGCGCGCCGACGTCGAGAAGACGACGCGCACCGCCGTCGAGTACGCGAAGAAGAACGGCACGAAGGTCGTGCTCGACCTCGACTACCGCCCGGTGCTCTGGGGCCTCACGGGCCACGGCCGCGGCGAAGACCGCTTCGTGGCGGCCGCGTCGGTCTCGAAGGTGCTGCAGTCGGTGCTGCCGCAGTGCGACCTCGTCGTCGGCACCGAAGAAGAGATTCACATCGCCGGCGGCACCTCGGTGACCGCCGACGCCCTGCGCATCATTCGCGGCGCGACCCAGGCGCCCATCGTCATGAAGCGCGGCCCGAAGGGCTGCACGGTGCACGAGCCCGGCAAGGCGCCGCTCGACGTCGCCGGCTTCCCCATCGACGTGCTGAACGTGCTCGGTGCGGGCGACGCCTTCATGAGCGGGCTCTTGTGGGGGTGGATCCGCGGCGAGGGCCTCGAGCAGGCCGCTCGCTACGGCAACGCCGCCGGAGCGATGGTGGTGACGCGCCTGTTGTGCTCGCCCGAGATGCCGCGCGAGGCCGAGCTGCGCGCGTTCATGAGCGCGAAGGTGAGGCGCGCCGACGACTCGCCCGAGGTGAAGCGGCTGCACCGGCTCTCGAACCGCCTCGGCGAGTGGCCCGAGCTGTGCGTGCTCGCGTTCGACCACCGCGCGCAGCTCGAGGCGCTCTGCGCGAAGACGGGCGCGAGCGTCGACCGGCTGCCGCACCTCAAGCTCTTGCTCGCGACCGCGGCGCGCAAGGCGGGCGCGACAGGGCTGCTCGTCGACGGCCGCTACGGAGCCCAGGCGCTCGAGGCGTCGACGGGCGTGGGGCTGTGGCTGGGCCGGCCGGTCGAGAAGCCGCAGGTGGGGCCGCACGCTCCGGCGCTCGAGCTCGAGGTCGGCCCGCTCGAGCTGCGCACGTGGCCGCGCGAGCACGTCGTGAAGTGCCTCGCGTTTCCGTCGCCCGACGCGCCGCTCGACGAGGCGATGGTGCAGCGGCTGCTCGAGGTTCAAGCGGCGGCGCACGACACCGACCACGAGGTGCTGTTCGAGGTCATCGTGAAGCGCGGCGCCGAGCTCGAGCACGAGGCGATGGCGCGCGTGCTGACGGCGCTCTACGCGCGCGGCGTTCAGCCCGACTGGTGGAAGCTGCCGGCGATGCCGCGAGACGAGCAGTGGCGCGAGGTCGCCGCCGTCGTCGAGGCGAACGACGACGCGTGCCGCGGCATCGTGGTGCTGGGGCTCGACGCGCCCGAGGCCGAGCTGCACGCGAGCTTCCACCACTGCTACGGCGTCGACGCGGTGAAGGGGTTCGCGGTGGGGCGCACGCTGTGGGCGGCTCCGGCGGGAGCGTGGCTCGCCGGGCAAATCGACGACGACAAGCTCGTCGACCGCGTCGCGCAGGCCTTCGGGCGAATGAAGGTGGCGTGGCGCGAGCGCGGCGACTGACGCGTCGAGGGCGGGCGCTCGCTACCGCTGTGCGGGCTCGACGCTGCACGCGACGGCGATGGCCTCGTCGTACGGAAGGTTCGTGATGAGCGTGAGGCGGGTCTCGCCCTGCTCCCAGGTGAGCGTCGAGTAGGTGCCGAGGAAGTCGAGGTAGCCGGTGGCCTCGCCGACGCGCACCGGCTTGCCCGTCGGAGGGACCACGGCCATCGCCCGGCGCGACTCGGTGACGGTGAGCCAGCGGGCGCCCTCGTTCATCACGAGCGTCGCGAAGGGCACGCCGTGCGTGTCGAGGACGACCTTGTCCACGTGGCGCCGCGCCGGCGTGAGGAGCGGAAAGTCGACGCGCCGCTGCGCCTCGTCGGGCGACACGCCGTCGGCCGCGAGGTCCCAGTCGAGCACGGTCGCTCCGGCGGGGAAGTCGAAGGCGAAGGCGCGCTCGGGCGGCTCGACGCCGTACTCGAGCGCCTCGTACTCCATCTCGTACCAGGGGCGAGCGGCCTCTTCGCGGAGCTCGAGCCTGAGCGGCAGCGCGAAGCGGCGATCGAGCCACGCGTCGTAGCCGTGCTGGTGCGGCTCGCGGTCGCGGGGCTCTGCGTTCCACCGCACGGTGGCTTGACCGGCGATGGTTGCGGGTCCGAGCTGCGTCATCGCGTAGCGCCGCCACGCGCGGGCCATCTGCTCGCGGATCAGCGCGTGCTGCTCGCGCTCGTGCGGAGCCGCCACGCCCCGCATGCGCAGCCCGAGCCGCGCCGACGGCCACCACATCGAGACCTGCTCGCCGTCGTAGACGAAGAGCTGGCCGGCGAGCTCCTTCGGCGAGACGACCTCGACGCGCACCTTCGAGAGCTTCTGGTACCAGACGTCTTTGACGAGCGCGCCCTCGCCGCCCGTCAGCATGTGCTTCTCGGAGGTGCGCCCGTGGAAGCTGGTGATGGCGAGCTGGTCATTCGCCACGCTGTGGCCCGCCATGTTCGCGTACAGCCCGCGGCAGCCGACGCCGGCGACCGCGAGCAGCACGGCGAGCCCGGCCCTCATCGCACACCCGCCGCGCTGAGCTGCGCGGCGACCTCGAGCAGCTCTTCGACGGGCAGGTTGCCGGTGAGCGTGTAGTAGGTGCCCTGGCGCACGAACGCGTACGACGAGAGCGCGGGCCCGAGAATCAAGCGGCCGCGGCTCGCGCCGAGCTCGAGCTCGATGCCGTAAGCCGGCACCGAGGCGCCGGCCGAGGCGTTGACGGTGACGAGCAGCACGTGGGGCCCGCGGCGGTACTGCGCGCAGAACGCGGGGATGGGGCCGGCCGCGCGGGCGAGGTGCACGCGCTCGAGGTCGAGGCGGTTCGAGTCGGGCAGCACGATGGGAAACGACGCCTCCTGCCGCATCGCCGCGTCGGTGACGGCGGGGCCCGCGAGGTCCCAGTCGGTCACAAGCGTGCCCTCGGGCACCGCGGTCGAGAAGCGCTCGGGCGCGACCGGCTTGTTGATGGAGAGGCCCTCGAACTGGAAGCCGTACTTCGCCTTCTGGAAGTGGAGCTCGGCGGCGACGACGAGCGAGTACGGGTCGTAGACCTTCGTGAAGCCCTGCCGGTCGAGCGTCTGCTTCGAGCGCGCGGTGTGCCACATCGTGAGCGTGCTGAGGCCCGCGACCGTCGAGGTGCCCTCGATGCGGAAGTCGTAGGTGCGCTGGTTGAGCGCGTACTGGTACGCGACGAGCTCGTCGAGCGCGGCCGGGCCGGGCAGCGCGAGGTTCCGCAGGCGAATCGCCCAGCGCAGCTGCGGGTAGTACGACTGCAGCGTCTTGCCGTCGTAGACGACGGTGATGCCGGCCCAGACGGCGGGCTCGGTGATGCGCGAGGCGAACAGGTTCGGCCGCGCCGACGCGACGGTCGCCTTCACGTCGGCGCTCTCGACGACGCCGCTCTGCACGACGACGCCCTCGAGCGAGGTGAGCTTCGCGGTGTTCCGCTGAATGTGGAGCAGCGTGTAGTCGGGGACGGGAGCCGCGCTGAGCACGGCGAGGGTGATGAGCATCACTTGGGGACGACCTCCTGTTTCGAGACGGGGCGAAGCAGCTCGAGCCACCCGTGCAGCCCGGTGAGCGGGTGGTCGACGACGCGGCCGACTCCGAACCGCACGGGCTCGGAGGGGCGAACGAAGGTGCCGAAGAGGCGGTCCCAGAGGATGAGGACTCCGCCGAAGTTCTTGTCGAGGTAGGGGGCGTTCTCGCCGTGGTGCAGCTGGTGGTGCTGCGGCGTGTTGAAGAGCCACTCGAGCGGCCCGAGCCGCCGCACGCCCTGCGTGTGCATGAGCGCCTGGTACGTGAGGCTCATGAACTCGGTGGCCATCACCATCAGCGGGTCGAAGCCGAGCAGCGGCAGCCACACCCAGAACGGCGCCGCGACCACCGGAGTCCAGCTCTGGCGGAGCGCCACCGAGAGGTTGAACTCGGTCGACGAGTGGTGCGTGACGTGCGCCGCCCACAACAGGCCGGCGCGGTGGCTCGCGCGGTGGAACCAGTAGAACGTGAAGTCGTCGAGCACGAACAGCGCGCCCCAGCACGCCCAGAAGCGCCACGTGCCCACGTCGAGCCAGTGCGGGCCGAAGTCGAGCAGCGCGTGGTCGTGCACGAGCGAGTACAGCTCGAACAGGCACGGGCCCCAGAGCAGCGAGACGAGCAGGTAGCCCGCGAACGTCCACAGGTTCACGAGCGTGTCGCGCGCGCGGAAGCGGTGGCCGGCCAGGGCCCGCTCGGCGGCGAGCGCGACGAGCAGCGCGCAGATGAGCAGCCAGCCGATCATCGCGGCCTCAGGCCTTCGGACAACAGGTGCGCCAGCGCCGCCACCGACGGCCCCTCTTTCTTGCCGAACGGCTGCGCGCCGATGACGCGAGAGAGAATGAAGTAGTTCGTGAACAGCAGGTACACCGCTGTGAAGGCGACGGCCGGGTCGATGCCCTTGCCGAGCGCCGCGCCCTCGAGCGGGGCCCCGAGCAGCTTGCGGAACTTGCCCGCGAGGTCGTCGTACTGCGGCTGCGCGTGGCGGCCGTCGAACTCGGCGATGTCGACGTAGACGAGCGTGAGGTAGTCGCGGTTGCGGTCGACCAGCTCACCGATGACGTGGCCCACCTTCGCCAGGTCCTTCGGGAAGGTGCCGTCCATCAGCCCGAGCAGCGACACCGCGTCTCTCGCAAACTGCGCGTACAGCCGCGCGAGCAGCGCCTCGAACAGCGGCTCTTTGCCCTCGTAGTGGTTGTAGATGTTGCCGAGCGACACCTTCGCCGCCTTCGCGACCTCGCGCAGCCCGACGCCGTTGAAGCCCTGCTTCAAGAACAGCTTCAGCGCCGCGGCTTCGATCTGCGCCCGCCGCGCGGCCTGCAGCTCTGGAGGGAGCGTTGCCATAATGAACGAACGTTCGCTCATCACAACACCTACTGTCAAGGGGCCTGAGGCCGGGCGCGCGGCGTGGTAGGGCAGGCCCATGAAACTCACCATGGGACAGGCGCTCGCGAAGTACCTCGCGGCGCAGCGCACGGTTCTCGATGACGGCAGAGAGCTGCCGCTGTTCGGCGGCGTCTGGGCCATCTTCGGCCACGGCAACGTCGCGGGCCTCGGCGAGGCGCTGCAGGGCATGCGCGAGACGCTGCCCACCTTCCGCGCGCACAACGAGCAGGGCATGGCGCACGCCGCCATCGCGTTCGCGAAGGCGCACCGGCGCCGCCGCATGATGGCGTGCACGACGAGCATCGGGCCCGGCGCCACGAACATGGTGACCGCCGCCGCGACCGCGCACACGAACCGGCTGCCGGTGCTGCTGCTCCCGGGCGACACGTTCGCGTCGCGCTTCCCCGACCCCGTGCTGCAGCAGGTCGAGGACTTCGGCGAGCCGGGCGTGACCGCGAACGACTGCTTCCGGCCGGTGTCGCGCTACTTCGACCGCATCGTGCGCGCCGAGCAGCTGCTCACGTCGCTGCCCGCCGCGCTGCGCGTGCTCACCGACCCCGCCGAGTGCGGCCCCGTGACCCTCGCGCTGCCGCAGGACACGCAGGTCGAGGCGTTCGACTTCCCCGACGAGTTCTTCGCTCCGCGCGTGCACCGACAGCGGCGCGTTCGCCCCGACGCCGACGAGCTGCAGCGCGCCGCGAAGCTCCTGGCCTCGGCGAAGCGCCCGTACGTCGTCGCCGGCGGCGGAGCGCTCTACGCGTTCGCCACCGACGCGCTCGACCGCTTCGCGACGAAGCACGGCGTGCCCGTCGCCGAGACCCAGGCCGGCAAGGGCTCGCTGAGCTGGGACCACCCGCTGCAGCTCGGCTCGCTCGGAGTCACCGGCTCGTCGGCCGCGAACGCGCTCGCCACCGAGGCCGACGTCGTGCTGTGCGTCGGCACGCGCCTGTCGGACTTCACCTCGGCCTCGCGCACGATGTTCCCCAAGGCCCAGCTCGTCGGCCTCAACGTCGCCGCCTTCGACGCGCACAAGCACGGCGCCCACCCGCTCGTGAGCGACGCGCGCGAGGGGCTCGAGGCGCTGTCGGCGGCGCTCGGCGCTTACGTGGCTCCGGCCGCGTGGGCCGAGAAGGCGAAGGGCGAGGTCTCGAAGTGGAACGCGGCGGTCGACGCGGCCGTCGCGCCGTCGAGCGGCGGGCTGCCGACCGACGCGCAGGTGCTCGGCGCCGTGAACGCGGCCTCGAAGAAGGGCGACGTGGTGGTGTGCGCCGCGGGCGGGCTGCCGGGCGAGCTGCACAAGCTGTGGCGCACGAAGGAGCCCGGCGGCTACCACGTCGAGTACGGCTACTCGTGCATGGGCTACGAGCTCGCGGGCGGCCTGGGCGTGAAGCTCGCGCGGCCCGACGCCGAGGTGTTCGTGATGGTCGGCGACGGCTCGTACCTGATGATGAACTCCGAGCTCGCGACGTCGGTGGCGATGGGCAAGAAGCTCGTCGTCGTGCTGCTCGACAACCGCGGGTTCGGGTGCATTCACCGGCTGCAGCAGGCGACGGTCGGCGAAGAGCACAACAACCTGCTCGCCGGGCCTCCCGTCGACTTCGTGCTGCACGCGCGCGCCCTCGGCGCGAAGGCCGAGAAGGTCGAGGCGCTCGCCGCGCTGCCCGCGGCGCTCGCTCGCGCCGTGGCCGCGAAAGAGACGACCGTGCTCGTCATCGAGACCGAGGCGAAGAAGAGCACCGCCGCCGGCGGAACCTGGTGGGACGTGCCCGTCGCCGAGGTGTCTTCGAGCCCGAAGACCCGCGCGGCGCGAGAGCAGTACGTCGAGGCGCGCAAGGCTCGGAAGCTCGTGCGGTAGTTCCTCGCGTCCCCTCTCCCCTCGTAGGCGAGAGGGACAGGGTGAGGGGCAGCAGGCTTCGTTCAGCGCTTCAGCGCTTCAGCGGGAGGCGCAGCGCGCGGCCGTACTCGCTTGCGCTGCGGGTTACTCTCTTTCTTGCGCTCAACGGCCCCCTCACCCCGGCCCTCTCCCCTACGAGGGGAGAGGGGGTTGGTCTCGCAGCGCTCTGGCGATTCGGTAGATGAGCGCGAGGAAGCCCGCGGCTCCCGCGCCGCACAGCGCCAGCGCCGGCAAGCCGAGGTGAAGGAACTCGCCGTACGCGACACCTGCCGCAGCAGCCCCGACCGCGCCGGTGATGGCGGCCACGACGCGGGCGCTCGTGTCGACGTGCGCCAGCACGCTGCCCTCGCTGCGCTCGCGCTTCGACTCCATCGAGCGCATGCGCGCGTCTTCGGCGTCGGCCTTCACGCGCTCGAGCTTCGCGAGGGCGTCGACGTGCGCGGCCTCGAGCTGCGCGAGCTCTGCCTTCGTCTCGGCACGGACGACGTCGAGGCGGTTCGGGTCGTCGAGGCGCGCCCGCAGCACCTTCGTCTCGACCTGCAGCTGCTCGAGGCGGTCGCGCAGCTCGCGGTCGTCAGCGGCCACGCAGCGCTCCGGCGAGGAAGGCGACCCACGCGGCGCCGAAGAGCGCGACGCCGGCGTGCGGCAGGTCGAGCGGGGCCGCCGCCGCTCCGAACGTGAACAGGCCGAGCGACGCCGACAGGAGCACAGCGCGCCGCCACGTCAGCACCGCGCGCTGCGCAGGCGCGAGCTCGGCGGTGAAGCGGTCGAGGCGGGCCTGCTCGTCGGCGAGCTGTGACTCGACCCGGGCGAGCTGCTCTCGGGCGGCGGCCGCGGGCGAGCGAACCTGCCGCTCCGTCTCGTCGCAGCGCGCGCTCAACGACGCGGCCTCGCGCTCGAGGTCCTCCAACCTCTGTTGAAGCTCCAGCATCGGGCCGCACCCGAGCATGGCACGAACGCTGCGGGCGAGGCGGGCCCGTCGAGACGACGCTACTCGGACAGAATGAAGCGGCCGACGTTCGGCAGGTCGACGAAGTTGCTGCTGCCCGGGCAGCGCCGCGAGGCGTTCGGAGCCAGGACGAAGAGCACGCCGCCGGCAGTGCGTGAGGTAGAGGCCGCGCGGCTTCAGTTCGGCGTTGGTGGCCTCGACCGCTTCGCTGAAGCCGGCGCCGTCGATCAGCGCCTGGCACTCGGCGTCGTCGAGCAACAGGTCCGCGTCTTCGGTCTGCCGGGCGCGCCCGTAGCCCAGAATCAGCGCGGCGCCGTCGAAGAGGCGCACCTCGCCGGGAGCCGTGAGGTAACGGTCCAGCGTGGTGAGGATCAGCGCCGGGCCGCTCTGCACGTGCTCTCTCGTGTGGCCGGCCGGCGCAGCAGCCGCCTCGCGTCGTATTGAATCGGCAACGGCCGGTAGCCTCGTGGAGGCAGCGGGTGCGCCGCGACGACGCGCTCGACCTCGGCCGTGCGTTCTTCTGCAGGCACCTGCTGCAAGAGCCAGAACAAGACCGGGTCGGCCCGCTCTTTCCGCGCTTCGAGCCACAGCCGCCGGGGCTCGAGGGCCCCTCGCTGAATCATGCGCAGCACCAGCTTGAACAGCCGGACGTCGAGCTCGCCGTGCGGCATCAGCAGCGCCGCGATCAGCTCCTCGTCCGACAGGCTTGCGGCCGGGGCGCGCTCGGGAACGGTGAGCGTCGTCGCGCCGAAGTGGCCGCGCACGTTCGCCTCTTCGACCAACCAGTCGACGAGGGGCACCCCGCCCGCCCGCCGCTGCAGGCGCTCGCGGAACAACGACCGGTGCAGCGTCGCGCGCGCTCTCTCGGCGAAGGTGGGGGCCCGATACATGCCGCGAGGTCAAGCACGGCCCCCGCGAGGCGCCAGTGGCGCGGTCCTTCTGTTGAAGCTCCAGCATTCTGTGCGCTACGAGCGTAGAGAAGGGCACGCACATGGCGATTCGCATCGGCATCAACCCACTCACGTGGACCAACGACGACATGCCCGAGCTCGGAGGCGACACGCCGCTCGAGGTCTGCCTCGCTGAGGCGAAGCAGGCCGGCTACCAGGGCATGGAGCTCGGCAACAAGTTCCCGCGCAACCCGGCCGAGCTGCAGCCCGTGATGAAGGAGTTCGGCGACGTCGGCCTCGAGGTCGTCTCGGGCTGGTACTCGTGCAACCTGCTCGAGCGCAGCATCGAGCAAGAGATGGCCGCGCTCGAGCCGCACCTGAACCTGTTGCGCGCGATGGGCTCGAAGGTGCTCGTGCTCTGCGAGACGACGGGCAGCGTGCAGGGCGAGCGCAAGACGCCGGTCACGAAGCGGCCGAAGCTCGACGAGGCGCAGTGGTCGCGGCTCGTCGAAGGGCTCGACGCCCTCGGCACGCACTGCCTCAAGCGCGGCGCGAAGCTCGCGTACCACTTCCACATGGGCACGGTGGTGCAGACGCAGAGCGAGATCGACACGCTGATGTCGCGCTGCGGCTGGCAGGTGTACCTCTTGCTCGACACCGGCCACGCGACCTACGCGGGCGCGAACCCGGTGACCTTGGCGCTCAAGTACGGCGCGCGCATCGCCCACGTGCACGCGAAAGACGTTCGCCGGCCGGTGCTCGACGCCTCGCTGAAGCGCGACGCGAGCTTCCTCGACTCGGTGCTCGACGGCGTCTTCACGGTGCCGGGCGACGGCTGCGTCGACTTCCCCGCGGTGTTCGCCGCGCTGAAGGCGCACGCCTACGACGGGTGGGTGGTCGTCGAGGCCGAGCAGGACCCGAAGAAGGCCGACCCGCTCACGTACGCGACGATGGGCTACAAGAACCTGGCGCGTTACGCCCAGGCCGTGGGCTTGTGATCGCCGTTCGAAGTCGGTTATCTGCCGCCGCGTCATGTCTTATTTCAAGGTCCAGTACGGCGACATCTCGGTGAGCTACCTGCCGGTGCTCGACGGCGGAGGGATGACCTTCGGCCAGGAGTACCTCCAGGTCATTCGCGAGCGCACCGGCAAGGTCGGGCACCTGTTCGAGTTCTGCGCGGGCCCCGGCTTCATCGGCTTCTCGCTGCTCGCGCACGGCCTGTGCGAGCGGCTGACCCTCGCCGACGTGAACCCCGAGGCCGTGAAGGCCGTGCGCGCGACCATCGCCGAGAACCGGCTCGAGGGCCGCGTGACGGTCTACGAGTCCGACGGGCTCGCTGCGATTCCCGACAACGAGAAGTGGGACCTCGTCGTCAGCAACCCGCCGCACTTCGACGGCGACTCCACGCAGTACCGCGACGCCATTCGGTTGATCGACCCCGGGATGGAGATTCACAAGCGCTTCTACCGCGACGTGCGCAAGCACCTGAACCCGGGCGGCTCCATCATCTTCCAGGAGAACGGCCAGGCGACGAACGTCGAAGACTTCCGCGAGATGATCCGCGAGGCCGGCCTCGACTTCGTCGACGTCTTCTCGCTCGAGGGCCGCTACGTGGCGCCCGTGAAGCACGAGACCCGCCGGCACTCGCGCCGCCACGCGCTCATTCGCCGCGCGATGCGCCCCGTCGAGATGCTCCTCATGAACCCCACGCTCGAGCGCGTCGTGAAGAACAACGACCTCTTCCGCTGGGTCTCGACGCGCCCCGTCTTCGTCCCGAAGCACATGTATTACATCTGGAGCCGCGAGCCGAAGGCCGTCGCCGCCCGCGCCGCGGGCTGATATTCGCCAGCGGGTGCTCCGGTCTCAGCGCTCGCCGGCCCGCTGGCTGTACGTCTGGCTCGGGCTGGGCGCCGCAGGCCTCGCGCTGTTGCCGTGGTACGCCGTCGAAGACGGCTTCTTCTCGCTCGAGTGGCGCTTCGGCTTTCCGCTCGCCGCCGAGGGGGCGCCCGCGCTCGTCCAGGCGCTGCTGCACGGCAAGACGTGGCTCTTGCCGCTCGCAGCCCCGCTGCTGGTCGCGCTCGCCGTCGCCGGCCGCCCGCCTGGCGACACCCTGAAGAGCCGCGTGCTCGTCGCGGCGGGAGTCGCGGGCCTCGCCTTCGGCGCCGCGCAGGGGTTTCTCATCGGCCCGCTCGGCGAGGGCCCGCGCCAGCTCGGCATGGGCTTCGGCGCCCTGCTCTTTCACGCGAGCCTGGTGCTCGTCGTCGCCGAGGGCCTCTCGACGTGGGCGTTCTCGCGGCCCGACCCGTTCGTCGCGGGAGCGCTGCTCTCGGTCGTCGCGCTCGTCGGCGTCTTCGTCGTCTACCCCATGGCCGTCATCTCGACGCGCGCGCTCGAGACCGACACCGGCGGCTACTCGCCCGCCGTGCTCGCGCGCAACCTCGCCTCGCTGCGGCTGTGGCGCGTGACCGGCAACACGGTGCTGCTCGGCGCGCTCGCGGCGCTCGGCTCGACGGGCCTGGGGCTCGTGCTCGCGCTCGCCGTCGCGCGCAGCCGGGTGCGCTTCGCGCGCGCGTTTCGCCTGCTGTCGGTGCTGCCCATCATCACGCCGCCGTTCGTCATCGGCATGGCGCTCATCGTGGCGTTCGGCCGCGCCGGCGCCGTCAGCGGCGCGCTGGGGCTCTCGGGCTCGCGCTACATCTACGGGCTGCCCGGCGTGCTGCTCGCGCAGCTGCTCGCGTTCACGCCCGTCGCGTTTCTCATTCTCGTCGACGCGCTGCACGGCGTGAGCCCCTCGATGGAAGAGGCGGCGCAGACGCTGCGCGCGACGCCGGCGCACACGTTTCGCACGGTGACGCTGCCGCTGCTCAAGCCCGCGCTGGCGAACGCCTTCCTCGTGGGGTTCGTCGAGAGCCTCGCCGACTTCGGCAACCCGCTCGTGCTCGGCGGCTCGGGCTTCGAGGTGCTCGCGACCGACACGTACTTCGCCGTCGCCGGAGCGCAGGCCGACATTCCGCGCGCCGCGGCGATGGGGCTCGTGCTGCTCGCGCTCACGCTCGGCGCCTTCATCGCGCAGCAGCGCTTCGTCGGGCGGGCCGGCTACATGACCGTCACGGGCAAGGGCGACGCGGGCCTGCCGCTGCCGCTGCCGCGCATGTTGGCGGTGCTCACATTCGGTGGGGCCGCGATGTGGACGGCGTTCACCTTGGCCGTGTACGGGCTGGTGCTGACCGGCGGCTTCGTGAAGGCGCTGGGGCGAGACCACACGCCGACGCTCGAGCACTTCCGCGTGCTGTTCGGGCCCGGCGGCGGCGCCTGGAGCTCGCTCTTCACCACCGTCACGCTCTCGCTCGTCGCGGCGCCGCTCACGGCCGCGTTCGCGCTGCTCACCGCGTGGCTGCTCGCGCGCCAGAGCTTCCGCGGCAAGCGCGCGTTCGAGCTCTCGACGCTGCTCGCGTTCGCGGTGCCCGGCACCGTCGTCGGCATCTCGTACCTGCTCGCGTTCAACACGCCGCCGTTCGACCTGGTCGGCACCGGCGCGGTGCTGGTGCTGAGCTTCGTGTTCCGCAACATGCCGGTCGGCATTCGCAGCGGGCTCGCCGCGCTGAGCCAGCTCGACCCGTCGCTCGACGAGGCGTCGCTGACGCTGGGGGCCTCGACGTCGCTGACGGTGCGCAAGGTGGTGCTGCCGCTGATGCGGCCGACGGTCGTCATCGCGCTCGTGTACGGCTTCGTGCGCGCGATGACCGCGGTGAGCGCCGTCATCTTCCTCGTGAGCGCGGAAGCCAACCTGTCGACGACGTACATTCTCGCGCAGGTCGAGAGCGGCCAGTACGGGCGGGCCATCGCGTACTCGTGCGTGCTCATCGTCGCGATGGGGCTCGCGGTCGTGGGCGTGCAGGTCGCGCTCGGCGAGCGGAACATCGGAAGAAGAGCGCTCGTATGAGCGCCGTTCGCTTCGTGAACGTGAGCAAGGCGTGGGGCGAGGTGCTCGCGGTGCGAGACGTCTCGTTCGAGATTCCCGAGGGCACGCTGGTGACGCTGCTGGGGCCCTCGGGCTGCGGCAAGACGACGACGCTGCGCATGCTCGCGGGCCTCGAGCTGCCGACGGCGGGCTCGATTCTCATCGGGGGCCGCGACGTCACGCGGCTGCCCGCGCACGAGCGCGACGTGGCGATGGTGTTCCAGTCGTACGCGCTGTTCCCCCACCTGCGCGTCATCGACAACGCACGCTACGGGCTCGACGTGCTCGGCGACGCCCAGGCGCTCGAGAAGGCGCGCGGCGCGCTCGCGGCGGTGGGGCTCGAGGGCCTCGAGGCCCGCTGGCCGAACGAGCTCTCGGGCGGGCAGCAGCAGCGCGTCGCGCTCGCCCGCGCGCTCGTGCTCGAGCCGAAGGTGCTGCTGTTCGACGAGCCCTTGTCGAACCTCGACGCCCGCCTGCGGCGGCGCATGCGCGAAGAGATTCGCGAGCTGCAGCAGCGGCTCAAGCTGACCGCCGTGTACGTGACGCACGACCAGGACGAGGCGCTCTCGATTTCAGACCGCATCATCGTGATGGACAAGGCGGTGGTGGTGCAGCAGGGGACTCCGCGCGAGCTGTACGAGGCGCCCGCGACGCGCTTCGTCGCCGACTTCATGGGCGAGTCGAACGTGCTCGAGGGGCGGGTCGAGGGCGGCGTGCTCAAGCTCGGGCCGGTTTCGCTTCCTGCCCCGGCGCGCGCCGACGGGCCGGTGCAGGTCGCGGTGCGGCCTCATGCCATTTCACTCGCTCAGCTGCCCCCTCAACCCGGCGCCGGGTTGACCGGTGTCGTGCGGCGCGCGACGTACCTGGGCGACCACCTCGAGTACACGGTCGAGACCGAGCTGGGCGCGCTGTTCGTCGTCGCGCCGGTGGCGGCGGCGCCGCTCGACGTGGGCGCGGTCGTGCCGGTGCGGCTGCTGCCCGAGGCCGGCGGAGTCGTGGTGCTGGGTTGAGCGAGGCGTTCGCCAAGAGCGCCGAGACGCTGCGCGCGTACCTGCTCGGGCAGCCGGCCGACGCGCAGAACCAGGCGGCGCTCGCGGTGCTCGACCGTCTGGCCTCGGCCGTGCGCGACGGGGTGAGCGCCACCCGCGCGAACGAGCTCGTCGCCGCGGCGGGGGCGCTGGGCGGGCGCGGCGCGTCATCGGCGGTGCTCGAGGTCGAGCTGCTCGTTCGACGTTGGCGCAAGACCGTGCCGTGAGCCGGTATGCTCGGCGCCATGCTGCTCGCTCCGCTGCTGGTGCTGTGCATCACCGCTCCTGCTGCAGGTCACTGGGCGCGCGACGAGACGGGCCGCGTCTCGAGCGTGACCCTGCAGGCGTTCGACTCCATCGCGCAGCAGCTCGAAGACAGCGGAGAAGGGCAGCTCGGGCTCGCGGTGGTGAAGAGCACGAACGGGGTGCCGCCGCGCACGTTCGCGACCGAGGTGTTCAACGCGTGGGGCATCGGGCACGCGGGCCGCAACGACGGCGTGCTGCTGTTCTTCGCGCTGGACGACCGCAAGTCCGAGATTGTCTACGGCGACGGCTTCCCGGCCGACTCGAGCTCCGACACCGACGTGGTGATGCGCGACGACGTCGTCGCGAACATGAAGGCCGGTCGCCTCGACGACGCGGTGACACGGGCCGCCGCCTCGCTCGCGAGGTTCGTGAAGCGCAGGTTCGCGCCGCGTGAGTCGGCGCCCGGCACGACGCCGGGCACGACGCCCCTCGACCCCGAGGTGAAAGAGAAGAGCCCGCGCGGGTGGACGCTCGACGTCGGCTACGCGCTGCCGGCCGACCAGGAGGCCGCGCTCGACCGCGAGGGCGACGCCGTCTACGCGAGCGGCAAGGGCCAGCTGTTCATCGCGGTCTTCGACACGGGGTTCCGCAGCTCGCGCTTCGCGGCGAGGCTGCGCGAGAAGCTGCACCGCGAGGACGTCTGGGTGGTCTTCTACCATACGAGCGGCAGCATCGTGGTCGACGCCCCGGGGGCGAAGCGCATCTACGAAGACGTCGATAGAGAGTGCCGCCGCATCGAGGCGCTGCCGACGCCGCTCGAGGCGATGCACGCGACGGGCGAGCTGATTGTGAACGGGCCTCCGGCGGTGCCGCTCACCGAGAAGGTCTCGAAGACGATGGAGGAGCACACCATCGCGTTTTTCGGCGGCTTCGGGGGCTTCGGCCTCGTCGGGCTGATGTCGGTGCGCTCGTGGCTGCGCAAGCGCCCGCGCGAGTGCGCGAACTGCGGCAACCCGCGGCACCGGCTGAGCGAAGAGAGCGACGACCCCCACCTGAACCCCGCGCAGCGGCTCGAGGAGCAGCTCGGCAGCGTCGACTACGACGTCTGGTGGTGCGGGCGGTGCAACGACGCGCTCGTGCTGCGCTACGGCGCCATCTTCACCAGCTACAGCAAGTGCGACAGCTGCGGCGCGAAGACGGCGTCGTCGTCGTCGGTGACGCTCGTCGAGGCCACGTATGACCACGGCGGCACCGTCGAGGTGACCGAGCGCTGCAAGCACTGCAGCTACGTGCACACGTACACGCGGCACACGTCGCGCCTCGAGCGCAGCGACTCGTCGTCGAGCTCGTGGGACTCGAGCTCGTCGTCGTCGTTCGGCGGAGGCAGCTCGTCGGGCGGCGGCTCGTCGGGCAGCTGGTAGCTGGAGCCGCTCGCCGTCACCACGAGCAGCAAGACGCGCCGCACGAGCGAGGCGACGGCTGCGGCGCGCGAGGCGGCCCAACGGCTCGGCGTGCCGTTCGTCGAGGCCGTGAAGGGCGTGCCCGTCGAGTCGCTGCTCGAGCGCTTCACCTGCGTGCTCGTGCTGCGCGGCGACGGCGTCGTGCTGCTCGACGCGCAAGGCTCGGCCCGGTGGACGGGCGGCATGGCCGACCTCCGCATTCACCGGCTGCGCACGGGCATTCCCCAGCCCGACCACGTGCTGCTCGCCGGCGAGGTGCAGCGCGGCGACGCCGTGCTCGACTGCACGCTCGGCCGCGGCCACGACGCCCTCGTGCTCGAGCACGCCGGCGCCGCCGTGACCGGCGTCGAGAAGTCGCTGCCCCTCTTCGCGTGGACCTCGCTGGGGCTGGCGCAGCGCGGGTCTTCGGTGCGGTGCGTGCGCGGCGACGCTCGCGACGTGCTGCGCGCCGAGAGGGACGCCTCGTTCGACGTCGTGTTCTTCGACCCGATGTTCTCCAAGCGGGCTCACTACGAGGCTGCGTTCGGGTTGGTGCGGCGGCATGGCGATGCTGCTGCGCTCGACGCCGAGCTGGTGGAGGCGGCCCGCCGCGTCGCCCGGCGGTGGGTCGTCGTGAAGGCCGCTCCTCAGGCGGCCGAGCTGTCGCGGCTCGGGCTCTCGGTCGTGCCCTTCAAGCGGAACGCCGAGCTGCGGTTCTGGCGGGTTCGTGCGCTTCGCTCTGCCTGAGCGCTCGACCGGCCCCGTCACCCCGTCCCTCTCCCCTACGAGGGGAGAGGGGGCGCTTCATGTGGCGCAGGCTCGGAGGAGCAGCAGCGCGGCGGCTCCGAGACTCACTGCCGGCAGCGCGAAGAGCCACGGCCGTCGGGGGCGGCGCTCTTTCGGGCGGCTGATGGTCGCGAGCTCTTCACGCAGCCGCCACTCTTCGGCGCGGGCGGCGGCCAGCTCGGCCTCGCGCTGCGCCACCTTCTGGTCCCACTGCTCGCGCGTCTTGTCGGCCTGCTCGAGCCGCTGCCGCAAGAGGTCGCGGTCGCGCGAGACTTCGTCGAGCTCTTCCGTCAGCGCCTCGGTGCTCTGGTCCTCCAGCTCGTCGAGCCGCTCGTTCGCCGCCTTCAGCTCGGCCTGCGCGGCCTCGAGCTGCGCGCGCAGGGTGTCGCGGTCGGTCGCCACGCCCTCGAGCTCGTCGAGCCGGGCGTTCGCGCGCTTCAGATCGCCCTGCGCTTCCTCGAGGCGATCGCGCAGCTCGCGCTCGGAGTCACTCACGCGGAGGCTCGAAGCGCTTCGCCCGCCAGCCCTCGTCGGTCAGGTCCCAGATGACGTCGCGGCCCGACGAGCCGCCGTAGCCGGCGAAGATGATGGGGTGCACGAGGTGCAGCGGCTCGCTCGTGCGCATCGCGTCCCACGCCTTCGGCCCGTGGCCGGGCCTTCGGAACACGAGCAGGTTCTGGCGGTACCAGGGCTCGACGGCGTCGTCGCTCCAGAAGAGCGGCCGCGGGTCGAGGCACTCGAAGCCGGCCTGCGCGAACGCCCGCGCCCAGTCGGCGGGCACGCGCTCGTTGAGGTGGCCGATGCCGCCCTGCAGCGGAGCCGCCGCCGAGAACACGCAGCACGGCGCGGCGCGCGTGATGGAGCCGACGAGCACCGGCATGGCCTCGGGCGGCAGGTGCTCGGCGACCTCGACGCAGAGCGCGAGCTCGTAGGGGCGATCGGGCATCCACGGCTGGGTGGCGTCGTGGGTGACGCGGGGAATGTCGCCGGTCTCGGCGTCGCCGAACGGGTCGATGCCCAGCAGGGCGTTCGCGCCGGCGGCGCGGGCGGCGCGCAGCCAGTCTCCGCGGCCGCAGCCGAAGTCGACGACGCTCGAGGGCACCGCGGCCCCGAACAGGCCGCGGAGAATCGTCTGCGCGCTCGTGAAGGTGTGCGCCTTCGTCTTCTCCATCGCAGCGTGCAGCGCAACGTATGCCGGGTTCATTCGTATTGAGGATATATGAGCCGCGTGACGGAACAGCCCGAGCGTCGGCCGCGCTCGTACAAATATTACGACTTCATCCTCGGCGGGTTCGTCTGCACGCTGCTGTGCAGCAACCTCATCGGGGTTCGCAAGGCGACCGCCATCGACATTCCCGGCCTCGGGCCGTTCTCGTTCGGCGCGGGCGTGCTGTTCTTCCCCATCGCGTACCTGTTCGGAGACCTGCTCACCGAGGTGTACGGCTACGCGCGCTCGCGGCGCGTGGTCTGGGCGGGCTTCGCGGCCCTCGCGTTCGCGAGCTTTCAGTCGGCCGTGGTGGTGAGCCTGCCGCCCTCGCCCGACTTCAAGGACCAGGCGCTGCTCGAGTGGGCGTTCGGCAGCACGTGGCGCCTCGCGCTGTCGTCGCTCATCGCGTACTTCTGCGGCGAGATGGTGAACAGCTACGTGCTCGCCAAGCTCAAGATCAAGACGAACGGCAAGCACCTGTGGCTGCGCACCATCGGCTCGACCGTCGCGGGCGAGGCCGTCGACACGCTGATCTTCTACCCGCTCGCGTTCTACGGCGTGTGGAGCCAGACGCTGCTGATCAAGATCATGATCGGCAACTACCTGATGAAGGTCGGCTGGGAGGCCGTCGCGACCCCGCTCACGTACCGCGTCGTCGCCTTCCTCAAGCGCGTCGAGAACGAGGACTATTACGACCGCGACACGCAGTTCACTCCGTTCTCGCTGAAGGTATGAGGCTCGCGGGAAAGCACGTGCTGGTGACCGGCGGCACCCGCGGCATCGGCCTGGCCATCGCCCAGCGCTGCGCCGCCGAGGGCGCGGCGGTGCTGGCCACCGGGCGAATGGCTCCCGCGCAGGAGCCCGCGTGGTCTCAGGCGAGCGTGACGCACACGCGGCTCGACGTTCGCGACGAGGCGGCCGTCGACGCCCTCTTCGCGCGGCTCGGCACGCTCGACGTGCTCGTGAACAACGCCGGCGCGGCGGTGTTCAAGCCGTTCGCCGAGCTGAGCCTGGGCGACTGGCGCGACGTGGTCGACACGAACCTCACCGGCGCGTTCCTCTGCTCGCGCGCGGCGGTGCGCGCGATGGTGCCCCGCGGCGGCGGCCGGCTGATTCACATCGGCTCGGTGGCCGACCACCTCGCCCTGCCCGGCAACGGCGCGTACGGCACGTCGAAGGCCGGGCTGCGCATGCTGAGCGGCGTGCTCAACGCCGAGCTGTGGGAGAAGGGCGTGCGCAGCTCGCTCGTGTCGATCGGCGCGGTGAACACGGGGATGATTGCGGGCCGGCACGCCGTCGACCCCGCGAAGCTGCTCTCGCCCGCTGACGTCGCCGAGCAGGTGGTCGCGATCGCGGCCCAGCGCCTCGAGGTGCGCATCGACGAGGTGAGAGTGCTGCCGTCGCGCGAGGTGCTGTGGTGAAGCGCGTCGCGGTCGTGACCGGCGGCGCCCAGGGCATCGGAGCCGCCATCGTCGAGGCCCTCGCGCTCGACCACGACGTCGCCGTGCTCGACCTGAAGGAGTCGAGGCGGGCCCTCTGGGTGAGCTGCGACGTCGGCCGGCGTGACTCGGTCGAGCAGGCGCTGAGCGCCGTCGAGGCGAAGCTCGGCGTCCCCTCGGTGCTGGTGAACAACGCCGGCATCGGCGGCCCGTTTCACCGCATCGACGAGGTGCAGGACGACGAGTGGGAGCGCATCGTCTCGACGAACCTGCGCAGCGTGTTCTGGCTCTGCCGCGCCCTGCTGCCCAAGATGGGCGCGCAGGGCTTCGGGCGCGTCGTGAACATCGCCTCGGTGTTCGGGCTGCGCGGCGGAGCGCGCTCGTCGACGTACGCCGCCACCAAGCACGCCGTGATTGGCTACACGCGCGCGCTCGCCGACGAGTGGGGCGACCTCGGCGTCACCTGCAACGCGATTTGCCCGGGCTACATCGATACGCCCGCGGTCTCGGCCGAGGCCGCGGCCGTGGCGCTCGCGAAGACTCCCGTGGGGCGCCTCGGGCGGCCCGAAGAGATTGCCGCCCTCGTCGCTCACCTGTGCGGCCCGCAGTCTGGGTACATCAACGGCGTCGCCTGGGCCGTCGACGGTGGGATTACGAGCAGCGTGTGACGAGACCGAGCTCCCTCTCCCCTCGTAGGGGAGAGGGCCGGGGTGAGGGGGTCTTCGAGCGCGTGTCAGAGCTCGGGCGCGACGACTTCTTCTCCGCTCAACGGCCCCCTCACCCTGTCCCTCTCCCCTACGAGGGGAGAGGGGACTAGAGACCGGGCTTCCTTGCCGTTCATCGCACTCATGCTCGTGACCAGCGGTCTCGGCTTCGAGCTCTCGCCTGCCGACGCCGGCGCCTCGGTCGAGCTCACCCCGGTCGCCGCGCCCGCCTACACGCCCGAGCTCGGCTTCCTCATCGCCGGCGGCGCCGTCGTGAGCTGGAACGGCGACCCCAGCCGCCGCGACCTGCCGCGCTCGAGCCTCAACGCCGTCGCCGGAGCCTCCACCATCGGCGCCTTCCTCGTGCAGGGCCGGCTCAACGCGTTCACCAACGCCGACACCCTGCGCGTCGTCGCGAACCTCGACGTCCGCGACCAGCCCGACCACTACTTCGGCGTCGGCTACCTCGACGCCAAGACGCGGCCGCTCGGCCCCGACACCACCGCGTACCGCCGCAGCTGGTGGCAGCTGTCGCCGTCGCTGCTCCTGCGTGTGCTCCCCTTCCTCTACGTCGGAGTCCCCGTCGACCTCTCGAGCACCCACGCCCGTGACCTCAGCGCCGGCGTCGCCGCCGACCCGCACTTCCGCTCCGACGTTCAGAACACCGGGCTGGGGCTCACGATTCAGTACGACACCCGCGACGTCCCCATCAACGCGTGGCACGGCATGCTGCTCTCGGCGACGTGGCTCGGCTACGCGCGCGCGCTCGGCGGCAACTCCGAGTGGCACGCGCTGTCGCTCGACTACCGGCAGTACGTGCAGCTGTTCCGCCGCGGCAGCACGCTCGCCTGGCAGCTCAAGCACCGCTCGACGTTCGGCGACGTGCCCTGGAGCGAGCTCACGCAGGTCGGCACTCCGTGGGACCTGCGCGCATATCGCTGGGGCCAGTACCGCGACCGCTCGGGCACCAGCGCCGTCGTCGAGTACCGCTTCATGCTGCCGTTCGACGAAGACTCGCTCTGGTCGCGGCTCGGCGCCGTCGCGTGGGTGGGCGCCGGAGTGCTCGGCCCCGGCGCCCTGCCCGACTTCACGCGCTTCCTGCCCGCCGCCGGAGCGGGCCTGCGCATCGAGCTGCAGCAGCGCATCACGATGCGGCTCGACGTCGGCTTCGGCGACGGCACGCGCGCCGTCTACTTCAACTTCCTCGAGGCGTTCTAGAGCGGGTACCACCACTCGACGCCGCGCTCGTCGCGCCACTTGTACTCCATGACGTGCGGCCACAGCGGCGGCCGGCACTGCGCGTCGAAGCGGTCGAGCGCGCCCTCGAGCTCGCGCACGCGCTGCGGCTCGGTGGAGGCGAGGTCGTTCGACTCGCCGGGGTCCTTCGCGAGGTCGAACAGCACGGTGTGACCTCCGCCGCGGTCGCGCACGAGCTTGTAGTCGCCCGAGCGCACCGCGCTCACGTACTCGGCGCGCCAGAACAGCTCGCGGTGCGGAGCCGCCTCGCGCTCGCCGCGCACGAACGGCACGAGGTCGACGCCGTCGAACGCGCGGTCGTCGGGCAGCGCCACGCCCGCCGCGGCGGCGACCGTCGGCACCACGTCGAGCGTGCTCACGGGCTCGGCGTAGCGCGCGCCCTTCGGCAAGCGGCCCGGGAAGCGCGCGATGAACGGCACGCGGACGCCGCCTTCGAAGAGCGTGAACTTGCCGCCGCGAAACGGAGCGTTGCTCGTCGCGTGCGTGTAGAGGGCTCCGCCGTTGTCGCTGACGAAGACGACGAGCGTGTCGTCGGTAAGGCCCCGCTCGTCGAGCGCGCGCACGATGCGGCCGACGGCGTCGTCGAGCGACGCGACGAGCGCGAGGTACACGCGGCGGTTCTCGTCGGGCTCGGCGGCGAAGCGCGCGACGTCTTCCTTCCGCGCTTGAAACGGAGTGTGCGGCGCCGAGAACGGCACGTAGAGGAAGAAGGGCTCGGCCCGGTGGCGGTCGATGAACGAGACCGCCTCGTCGGCGAAGCGCGTCGTGAGGTAGCCGGGCTCGTCGATGACCGCCTCGTTCTTCCGCATGGCCGCGCTGCCGGAGCGGCCCTTGCTCCAGATGAAGCGCTCCGAGAAGTCGCCGTGCCGCACGCTCACGACGTCGTCGCGGTCGGCCGGCGCCGCGTACAGCGAGTACGCCTCGTAGAAGCCGTACTGCTCGTCGAAGCCCCGGTGCGTCGGCTGGAAGTCGGGGTTCCACCCGAGGTGCCACTTGCCGAACGCGCCCGTCGCGTAGCCGTAGCGGCGCAAGAGCTCGGCCAGCGTCAGCTCGCCGACGGGCAGGCCCTGGCGCTGAACGTCGTCGGGGTCGGGCGAGACGCGGCGCTCGAGCTGCCACTCGCCGCCGGCGATGAAGTGCTCGAAGACGAAGTACTCGAGCGCGTTCGATGCGTAGCGCTCGTGCGGCTGCCCCTCGTGGCCGAAGCGCTGCTGGTAGCGGCCGGTCAGCAGCGCCGCGCGCGACGGCGAGCAGAGCGGAGACGTCACGTAGCCCTGCTCGAACGTGACACCCTGGGCCGCGAGCGCGTCGATGTTCGGCGTCGCGATGCCCGGGCCCGCATGGCCGAGCGCTCCGACGTCGGAGCTGCCGAGGTCGTCTGCGACGAGCAGCACGACGTTGACTCGCGCGCGCGGCTCGGCCCGCTGCGCCTCACGCCACGCCGTGCGCCCTGCGAGCAGCTTCGCGTCGGGGCTGATGCGGTACTGCGCGGTCGACGTCGCGCACGCCACGAGCAGGCACGACGGGAGCAACCAGGAGAGCCGGCTCACCGCCCGTCATCTACTCCAGCACGCGCTCTCGGCCGACGAGGAACGGCGCATCACGCTCCCCTCACCCTGTCCCTCTCCCCTACGAGGGGAGAGGGGACGCGAGCTCGAGGCTACGGGTCCTTCGCGAGGCGCACGCCGACGTGGTCGCTGCTGGTGCTCGGCTCGCCCCGGCCGCGGCGGCCGACCTCGTACCGGGTGCAGTACTGCGCCGTGCACAAGAACGAGCCGCCACGCTGCACGCGCTTCAGCACGCCAGGCTCGTCGGGGTCGCTCGAGCGCTCGGGGCCGCGGGGGTTCCGAGCGACGGCGCCGCCCGCGGCGAGCGCGACGTACGCATCGGGCCGGTACCAGTCGGCGACCCACTCCCAGGCGTTGCCGGCGACGTCGTAGAGGCCGTAGCCGTTCGGCGCATACGAGCCCACGGGCGCGAGCCCCGCATGCCCATCGGTCGCGGTGTCGAGCGTGGGGAAGTCGCCCTGCCACGTGTTCGCGCGCGCGTCGCCGCCGGGCGCGAGCTCGTCGCCCCAGGCGAAGCGCTTGCCCGCGAGGCCTCCGCGCGCGGCGAGCTCCCACTCGGCCTCGGTCGGCAGGCGCTTGCCGGCCCACTTCGCGTAGGCCGCGGCGTCGTCCCACGAGAGGTGCACGACGGGGAACCGCTCGCGCCCCTCGATGCTGCTGCCCGGCCCCTGCGGCCGCCGCCAGCACGCGCCCGGCTGCCAGCGCCACCACTGCGACCAGTCGTCGAGCGGCACGCGCGTCGCGGTCTTCGTGAAGACGAGGCTGCCCGGCGCGTTCGTCTCGGGCGCGGGGCGCTCGGCGGTGGTGACGTAGCCGGTCGCCTCGACGAAGCGCGCGAAGTCGGCGTTGGTCAGCTCGGTCGCATCGATGAAGAAGCCGTCGACGTGCACGCGGTGAACGGGCCGGGCGTCGTCGGCGTCGAGCGCGCCCATCGAGAACTCGGCGCCGGGAATCCACACCATGCCGGGCGGCGCGCCCGCCCGCGCGCGCGGAGCATCAGAGACGGTCGGCTCGAACAGCGACGGCCGCTCGGCGCGGCCGCGAGCGAAGAAGACCGCCGCGCCGGCGAGCGCGAGCACGAGGCCCAGCGACCATCGCGACATCTACTCGTGCCGCAGCGGCTTGAAGTACGGCAACAGCTTGCGGAGCTTCTGGCCCCACAGCTTGCGCTTCTTCGCGTACTTCTCGAGCACGTCTTTCGGCAGGTGGTCTTCGGGGCCGAACTTGCGCACGGGCTTGCCGTCTTTCAGCACGGCGTCGCCTTTGTCGTCGCGCTCGATGGTGTACTCGATGAAGCCGTTCGCCGGGTTCTTCACGTCGTCGGCGTAGGCGGCGAGCAGGTCGTCGGCGAGCTCCTTCGACTTGGTGACGGCGCCGACCTCGCCGTTCACGAAGCCCGAGAGGAGGTCGAGGTTGTAGGTGCTCACCACCGTCTCGTCGTCGTCGATGACGGCGCTCTTGCCGTGGAACTTGCGCTCGCCGGTGGCGACCCAGATGTGAGCGGTGGGGCACTTCTGCAGAATCAGCGGCCAGTCTTCGAGGAAGAAGGCCTGGGTGACGTCGCTGTCGGTGCTGAGCGGGCTGTTCGTGTAGATGGTGATCTCGACGCCGCGCTTGCTGGCGCGCTCGAGCGCGTCGAGCATGTCCTTCGTCAGCACGACGTACGGGTTCTGAATCACGATGCGCTTGGTGGCGCCCTCGACGAGCTGGGTGAGCGGCACCGCCATGTTGTTGATGCGCTGGCCGGACGCCGCCGAGGTCTGATCGATGATCTTGGTCTGCGTCGAGTGCGTCGCGCCGGCGCCGGCGAGGTACTTCGCGCGGCTGCCGCGGGTCTCGTGGTGGCCGACGAGCGCGAGGGCCTGCTCGTGAAGAAACTCGAGGTCCTTCTTGTTCGGCTCGCGCTGCAGCTTGGCGGGCAGGTACGTCTTCACCTTCGCGAGCGCGTGCTGCACGAGCTCGCTCGCGAGGGCCTCGCGCTGGGCGGGGTCGTCGCGCAGGGCGCGCTTCTGCGCGTCGTCGAACGGAGCGGCGCGCACCCACTCTTGCATCATCTCGTACGAGCCGAGGAGCTGAAGGTCCTTCTTGTCCCAGTTGCCGAACAGGTCCTTGTGCACGGCGTGAGAGGCGTCGCCGTTCTCGATCTCGGCGTCGAACGCGGCCTTCAGCGCGTCGCCGGTCTCTTTGCCTTCGACCTGCACGTCCATGTCGCGCCAGGCGCTGGGCATGTCGGCGGGGTCGACGAAGTAGTCCTGCGCGATGTTGCGGCCGCCGGTGATGCCGCGCACTCCGTCGGCGAGCAGAATCTTGTCGTGGTTCGAAGCGAGCACGCCGTAGTCGCCGCGGACGAGGTCCGAGAGGCGCGAGGTGATGGGGTGGTAGACCCAGGCCTTGGCGCCGTGGTTCACGAGCTCCTGCAGGTAGTCTTTGCCGCGCAGGGGCATCTTGAAGCCGTGCTTGCCGAACGTGTCGGCCATCGCGTCGGTCGAGAGCCGCACCTGCACGCCCTCGAGCTGCTTCTTGAGCAGGCCGCCGAGGAAGGCGAAGCCGTACGGGTCCTTCTCGAGAATGAAGTACGTGGCGTCGAGCGTCTTCGTCGCGCCTTCGAGCATGTCGAGCCGCGCGTTCCACGAGTCGAGGCCGTTCGAGAGCAGGCGCGACTGCGTCGGCCCGCCCGGAGCGTTGATGCCCTCGAACGCGACCGCGACGGTCTTCTTCACGCCGTCGGTGGTCTGCGACGCGGGGAGCTCGACCTCGCGCAGCTGCGCCTTGCCGGGGAGCGCGCGCTCCATGCCGGTGATGACCTTGGTGAGGCGGGCCTTCAGGCCGGTCGACTTCTTCGGCGCGGGGGCTTCGTTCTTCTGAAGGGCTTTCTGCGGCCCGGTGGTCGACTTCCGAGAGGTACGGCCGATGGAGGGCATGCGGCGCGACGATATACCCGCGGCTCGGCCGCGCTCCAAGTCGGGGTCAGCCCGGGCCCTCGTAGCTGCAGCCCGAGGTACAGGTCTCGAAGACCTGCACGCGGTGGAGATCAGGGAGCACGGGCTTGAGGCGCTCCCACACCCAGCGGGCGAGCACCTCGCTGGTCGGGTTCTCGAGGCCCGGCACCTCGTTCAGGTAGTGGTGGTCGAGCACCTTGTGCAGCGGCGCGAACGCCTCGGTGATGTCGGCGAAGTCGCGCACCCAGCCGAGCTCGGGGTGCAGCGGGCCCTTCACGTGCACCGCGACGCGAAACGAGTGGCCGTGCAGGCGGTGGCACTTGTGGCCCTGGGGGACGTTGGGCAACCGGTGGGCCGCTTCGAAGCGGAACTCTTTGAAGATCTCCATCATGTGACGCTCACCGTTCTCTTCGCATCACGATGCCCGCCGCGCCAGCCTCGTCGAAGATTCGCGGCTTCGCGATGCGCACCGACGCGCCGAGCACCGCCCGCCGCTCGAACAGCCGCTCGAAGATGCGGTCGGCCAGCGTCTCGAGCAGGTCGACGCGCGGGCCCGAGCAGACGTCGCGCAGCACGTTCATCACATCTTCGTACGAGACGACCTCGCGCAGCTTGTCGGTGCGCCGGGCGCGCGTGACGTCGACCGTGACGTCGAGGCGCAGCACCTGCGCCCGCTTCTTCTCGCGCGCGTAGACGCCGACCTTCGCGGGCAGCCGCACGTCTTCGAGGAAGAGCTGGTAGCGCTCAGCCACGGCGGGCCTTTCGCGTACCGAGGTGCTGGCCGCCGTCGACGGCGACGGTCTGGCCGGTGACCGAGGGGCTCTGCACGAGGAAGACGACCGCCGCGGCGACCTCTTCGGGCGAGGGCGAGCGCTGCAGCGGCACGGCCTTCAGCTCTTCGAGGAAGGCGGCCTCGGTCTCGCTCGCCGCGCGCAGCACGGGCCCCGGCGCGACGGCGTTCACGCGCACGCGCGGCGCGAGCTTCAGAGACATCGCCCGCGTCAACCCCCAGAGCGCGAACTTGCTCACGCTGTAGCTCACGTGGTCGTCGCGCAGGGCCAGCACGCGCTGGTCGACGAGGTTGACCACGGCGCCTGACTGCTTCTTCGGCAGCTGCGCCGCGAACGACTGCATCAGCACGTACGGCGCGCGCACGTGAACGGCGAAGTGCTCGTCCCACCGCTCGAGGTCGAAGTCGTCGCGGTCGTCGTGGAAGACGGAGGCGTTGTTGATCAGCGCCGTGACGGGCCCGGCGCGCTCGAGCAGGCCGCGCACCTGGCGCTCGTTGCCGAGGTCGGCGCGCACGAGCTTCGCCTTGCGGCCCTTCGCCTCGATGCGGGCTTTCAGCTCGGCGGCCTCTTCGCGCGAGCGGTTGTGGTGCAGCACGAGGTCGAAGCCGGCGTCGGCGAGCGCGAGCGCGATGGCCTGGCCGATGCGGCGCGCGGCTCCGGTGACGAGGGCGGTCTGCGACACGCGCATTCACACCGCTTCTCGTCGAGCCGTGCTGAGTCTGCAAGTGCTACCGTGAGCGCGCACCGTGCGAGGCGCCCACCGCATCGAGACGGCACCGTCGGGCCGAGCGCGCTGCCGGCGCTGCGGCAAGCCCATCGCGAAGGGCGAGCGCCGCTTCGGCACCGACGGCGAGTGGTGGCACCTGGCCTGCGCGGCAGAGACGAAGAACTACTTCTTCGAGCCGTTCAGAGCGCGCGCCGAGAAGCTGCTCGCGAAGGGCGCAGCGCCCGCCAGGCCGCCCGGCCTCACGCACGGCCCCGCGCCGCGCAACGCCGAGCTCGAAGCGCGGCTGGCAGCGACGCCCGACGACGTGACGCGCGGAGTGTTCGCCGACTACCTGCTCGGGCACGGTGACGTCTGGGGCGAGCTGCTGGCGCTCGAGCGAACGGGCCAGCAGGCGCAGTTCGAGAAGCTGTTCAAGAAGCACCAGGCGGCGCTGTGCGGCGGGCTGTCACCGAAGCTGTTCACGTGGAAGCGCGGGTTCATCGAGACGGCGACGCTCGACGGCAGTCGGCGCTCGGTGGCGCTGCAGCAAATCGACGACGTCTGTGGGCTGCGCGCCGCGGTGCTGCTGCACACGTTGAGCATTCCGTTCGCCGTCACCGCAGAGCTGCTCGCGCGGCTCTCACAGCGAGCACCGCCGGGGCTCACCGCCCTGTCCTGCGTGTTGGGCGACTACCCGCAGGAGACGCGGGCAGACTGCTTTCGGACACTCGCGCTGCCGCGGCTCGAGACGCTCACCGTTCATCTGCGTTGGCAGCCGGGCTACAAGCAGCTCGCCGGCCTGTTCGACAATCGCAACCTGCCGGCGCTGCGCACGCTCGAGATGCGCGCGAGCTCGTCGCCGGGCCTGGCGCTCTTGCCCGACGCGGTCGAAGCGCTCATCGCGTCACCGCTGATCCGCCAGCTGAAGAAGCTGCACCTGCACCACGGCGCGACCGATGACGCGGCCATCGCACGGTTTCAGAGGGCGAAGCTCAGCCACCTCGAGCTCGTGCTGAAGGTGTGGGAGTGAGCCCGAGGGCGCTGATCGACGTCGCAGCCTCAGGGCGCGCGTGATCGGCTGACGATGGCCGCGAGCGTGACGCTCCAGGCGACGTGCCCGACGAGCCACGCGACCAGCACCCCGAGCGGGCCGCGCTGAAACCCCGCCACCACCATCAGGGCGGCCGTCGCGGCGACCGCGGCCGCGTTCAGCCACAGCACGCGCGCGCTCACGCGGTGCTTCGTGAACAGCCGCACGCCGGGCGCGTGGAACAGCAGCGCCGCCACGACGGGGCTCACGGCGCTGCGGGCTCCGCGGGCTTCTCGGCAGGCGGAGGCGCCTCGGCCGGCTTCTCTTCGGCGGGCGGCGGGGGCTCGACGGGCTTGGGCGCCTCTTCCTTCGGCGGCTCGGCAGGCGGCGGCGGCTCGACCGGCTTCGGCTTCTCTTCGACCTTGGGCGGCTCTTCTTTCGGCGGCTCGACGGGCTTCGGCGCCTCGGGCGGCGGCGCCGTCTTCGGCTCGTCGGGCGGAGGCGTCAGCGCGGGGTCGTGCACCTGCGGCGCCGGCACCGCGACGATGTTCTTCGCCTTCGCGCGCTCCTCGGCGCGGGCCTTCAGCGTGAGCAGGCTCTTCTCGAGCATCGGGCCGACGATGAGGTCCATCGTCGCGCCCACGTACCGGCCGAAGTAGTCGTGCGCGAAGCTCATCGAGCCGATCCACGCGACGGCGGTGCGCGTGCCGTCGCGCGTGAACTGCACCTTGCCCTCGACGACCGACTTCCCGCCCTGCGTCTCGAGCTTGTACTTGATGCCCTTCGCGGGGTCGCTCTCGGTGATGGTCTGAATGCCCGGGCCCATCTGCGACTTCGTCCACGTGAGCTTGTTCGGGCCCTCGGGCTTCGGGTCGTAGTCGGGCGAGTTCCTGGTGTTCCACTCCGTCCACTCGGGCCACATCGCGAGCGTGCCGACGTCGGGCCACACGAGCTCGGGCGGAGCGTCGATGACGATGCGCCGCCCCACGTACACGTGCTTCGGCAACACGAACCCCGCAAGCAGCAGCGCGGCGAGCAGCACGCCGCCCACGATGGCGAGGCCCATCTTCACTCGTAGGTCCCGGCGACGTTTTGATCGAGGTCGATCAAGGCGCCGGTCATCATCTCCGATTCATCGCTCATCAGGTAAGCAACAAGTGCAGCGAGGTCCTTCGGGTAGACGAGCCGACCGAACGGCTGCCGCGCCTCGGCCTTCTGCAGCCAGTCGGGAGGCGAGCCGTCGGTCTTCTGCACCGCCTCTTCGCCGGGCGACCAGCTCCAGCCGAGGTTGATGGCGTTCACGCGAATGCGGTCGCGCCGCACCGAGTTCGCCACGTTGCGCGTCAGCACGTTCAGCGCGCCCTTCGTCGCCGAGTACGCGGTGAGAAAAGGCTGCCCGCCGTGCGCCGACTGGCTCGAGACGCTCGCGATGCTGCCGCCCCGGCCGCCCTTCTTCATCAGCTTGATGGCGTCCTGCATGAGGAAGAACGGAGCGCGCACGTTCACCGCGAACAGGTGGTCGTAGACCTCGGGCGTCGTCGTCTCGATGGAACCGCGCGTCGAGATGCCCGCCGCGTTCACGAGCCCGTCGAGCCGGCCGAACCGCTTCTCGCACGCGGGGATGATGGCCTTCACCTCGTCGGTCTTCTCGAGCGACGCGCGCACGAAGAACGCCGGCGTGCCCTGCTTCTCGAGCGCGCTCACGACCTTCAGGCCGCGCTCCTCGTTGCGGCCCGTCACCACGATGCCGCCGGCGCCCAGCGCCGAGAGCTTCAGCGCGCAGGCCTCGCCCTGCCCCTGCGTCGAACCCGTCACTACGTAGATGCGACCCTTCATGCGTGCGGCTCCTTGTCGGCGCCGCCCGTAGCGCGCCTTTGACACGGGAGTCAACCGCACCCGGCGCAGCGCTTGCTGAGGGAGCGGCCGCATGAGCTTCGCGTGGCTGATGGCCGTGGCCGTGGTGACGCAGTACGAGCCGAGCGTTCTCGAACGGCCCGAAGTGCGGGCGTTCATCGGGCCGCCGACGCCCCAGGTCGAGCTGTACGCGCGGCTCGCAGGAGGCTGGGTCGCGGGCGTCGTGCAACGCAGCGGTGTAGCGCCCACCTACTTCGTCCTCGACGAGCAGGGCCGCATCGAGCCGAAGGCGACGGGGGCGCTGGGGGAGTGCGTCGGGCCGTCGCGAAACAACCCCTCGGTCGAGCTCAACTCGCTGGCAGGAGAGCGCGGCGTCGTCGTCGCGCACACGTGCCTCGTCGACCGGGGCGAGGTGCTCCCGGTCCACGAGGTGCTCGGAGGGGCGTGGAACGAGCTCGGCACCGGGCCGAGCGGCATCACCGACGAGGCGGCGGCACGCTTCCGCGCGAGCGCAGAGTACCTGGCGCTCGCCGACGCCGAGCCACCACCGGTCAGCGACGCCGTGAAGGTCCCCAACAGCGGGCTCGACCTCGTGCAGGTCTGGTCGCGCCACGCGAACGCGTTCACCGGCCAGCGCGACAGCCGCGTCTTCGTCGTCGAGCGGCGCTCGAAGCGAATCGACGCCGAGAGAACCGAGGCGCTCGCGCACGAGCTGCGCCGCGAGCTCGTGGGGGTCTGTGGCACGAGCGTGTTCACACTCGCGCCGCACGAGGCGGGCGCGGTGCTGTCTGGCGAGACGAACAGCCGGTGGGAGGGCGACGGCTGCTCCGGCCTCGTCACGTTCGAGGCCGCGACGGGCGAGCTGCACGTCAACGCGCGCGACTTCGAGCAGCTGATGAGCGAGCGGCAGCAGCGCGACGCGGTGGCGAAGCACCACGAGGCCGAGGCGCTGCTCGCGCGCGGCGATGCCCCGGGAGCGCTCTCGACGTGGACGCCGATCTTCCACGTGCTCCAGCACGGGCCGGAGCGCGAGGCGATGTGCCGCGGCATCCTGCGCGCGCACCTGCGACTGAACGACGAGCGCGACGGGCGCGTCTTGTACGAGCAGTGCACGGCGGGCTCGCCGCTCCACGCCGACGCGCTGCTCGAGCTCGCGAGCTTCCACGTTCGACACCACGAGCCCGCCGACGCGCTCACGCGGTACGAGCAGGCGCTGCGGAACCCGCTCTCGGACGCCGAGCAGCTGGCGGTGCGCCGCACCGTCGCCCGCATCGAGCTCGACCTCGCTGACGCCGCCGCCCAGGCCGGTCACGCCGCGCTCGCCCGCCTGCACTACCGCCGCGCGCTCGACGGCCCGCTGTCTCGCGCGTTCGCCGCGCGGGCGCGCAAGCAGCTCCGGAGCCTCGAATGAGCCTCATCGTCCTGTCCCTCGTGCTGAGCGCGACCGGCGCCCCCGACGCGCTCGGCCGGGGCCACTGGCTCGTCGACGAAGAGAACGACGAGCTCCTGCTGCTGCGCGGTGACGGCTCGGTCGAGCGCGCCGCGACGTGCCGCTGGCCCGAGGCCGTGGTCGTCACGCGCGACGGCCGCGCAGTGGTCTCGTGCCGCGAAGAGGGTCAGCTCGCCGTCGTCGACCCAAGCGGCGCCGTTCGCCGCCTCGACGTCGGCCACGAGCCGAAGGCGCTCGAGCTCGACGAGGCGCGGCGGCGCCTCTACGTGGGGCTCGTCACGGGGCGCGAGGTGCTGGCGCTCGATCTCGACTCGCTCGAGCCGGTGCAGCGCGCGGCGCTCCCGTACGAGCCGAACAGCCTCGCGCTCACGGGCGAGGTGCTGGTGGTGGGCAGCCTCGAGTCGCCGCAGCTCTGCGTGCTCGACGCGGCGACGCTCGTCGAGCGGTGGCGCACCGGCGTGCCCGCGACCCCCGAGACGTTCGCGCGCGTCACGGCGCTGGCCAGCGTCGAGGGCGACGTGCTCGTCGCTGCGCGCCTGGCCGACACCGGCATGCGGGCCCGCGTCGTCGTCGACGACCCGAGCCCGGGCTACGGCGGCGCGAAGGCCGTGCGGCCGTTCGACGTCGCGCTGTTCATGCTGCGCGCGCCGGCCGCCGGCTACCGGCGCCCCGAGCCGTTCGTGACGACCGGGCTCGCAGACCTGACCGCGCTGGCCGTCGCTGGAGACCACATCTTCCTCGCGAGCCGCGGCGAGCGTCGCCTCTCGGTCTTCTCGCGCCGCGGCGAACCGCTGCCCCGCCTCGGCGTCGCGCCGGGCGGGCACGCCATCGTCGCGCTCTCGGTGGAGGAGACGGGCGCGTTCGCCGCGCTCGACGGCCTGCGCCGGCGCGCGCTCGTGTCGCCGTCGTTCGGCGAGCGCCTGAGCGCGGTCGCGCTGCCGGCGAGCCGGCTCGACGCCGAGCTGCGGCTGGGCAAGGAGCTGTTCCACTCCATCGGCGACCGGCGGGTGAGCTCGCGGGCGCTGGGCTGCGTGTCGTGCCACCCCGACGGGCGCGACGACGGCCTCGTGTGGCGGCTGCAGGGCACCGCGCGCCAGACGCCGATGCTGGCCGCGGGCCGGCTCGAAGAGACCGGGCCGTACAACTGGCTCGGCACGGCGCCGACGCTCGAGGACAACCTGAAGCAGACGCTCTCGCAGCGGCTGATGGGCTTCGGCCTCGAGCCGGGCGAGCTGCGCGCGCTGTCGCGCTACGTGCGCGAGGGGCTGCGCGGAGTGCGAGCGCCGGTGAACGCCGACGCCCGCGCGGTGGAGCGCGGCCGCGAGCTGTTCGCGGACTCGCGCGTGGGCTGCGCGACGTGCCACCCGCCCGAGCTGCAGCTGACCGACGGGCTCAAGCACGACGTGGCGTCGCTGGGCGAGCGCGAGCAGCCCGGAGTGCCGAGGAAGCTGACGCGCTCCGACGGCGCGGTCGTCGACAACCCGGTGCTGCTGGGCGGCGCGTACGACACGCCGAGCCTGATTGGGCTGTCGGTGACGGCGCCGTACTTCCACGACGGCTCGGCCGAGACGCTCGCGGACGTCATCGAGAAGAACCACGACCGCATGGGCGTGACGTCGCACCTGAGCGCGGAAGAGCGCGCCGCGCTCGTCGCGTACCTCGAGACGCTGTAAGGAATTCGAGAGGGGCTGCACCAACGGGGGCGATGCTGCCGCTGGCGACATTGCTCCTCTGGGCCTCATTGAACGTCCCCTCTCCCCTCGTAGGGGAGAGGGACAGGGTGAGGGGGCAGTCGAGCGAGAGCAGCTTTCGAGCGCTCGAGGTTCTTGATGCGCTCAACAACCCCCTCACCCCGGCCCGCTCCCCTACGAGGGGAGAGGGAGGCGCGGGTCGCCGCGTGCCGCTTCGCGTGGGGCGCATCGACCCGCCGGCGGCTCCGGCAGAGCGGTGGCACCTCGAGGTCGGCTCGTTCGCGGGGGTGATGTTCGGCCACGACGCCCGGCTGCTGGGCCCGTCGGTCGGCGCGGAGCTCGCGTGGGCGCCGCGGCAGAGCGGCCCGCTCGCCCAAATCGCGCTCGCGTGGAGCGGCGCTGCTCCAGTCTTCAACGCTGCGCGCACGACACGGGCGTCAGGCTGGCAGCTCGGGCTCGCGCCGGGCGCGGCGCTGCGGCAGCCCCTCGGTTCGCTGGTGCTCGAGGTCTTCGTGGCGACGCCGGTCTCGGTGCTGTGGCCGGTCGACGCGCACGCCGACGCGCTAGGCGGCAGAATCTCGCCGGCCCTGCTGCTGGGCCTGCAGGCGGGCGCGCGCCTGGCGGTGTGGGAAGAGGGCCGGTACTCGATGTTCCTGCGCGCGGTGGCTGACGTTCCCGTCGTGAACAGCGGGAGCCTGCACGTCGCGCCGGTGTCCTTCAGCGCGGGCGCCGGCATTGCATGGAGCGGCGCGTGAGCCTGCTCTCGGCGCTCAGCGGAAGACCCGACGTCATGCAGCCCGTGCTGACGGTCGAAGACGTCTATGCCCAGCACCGCACGCTGCTGATCCGCTGGACGGCGCGGCTCGCGGGCCCCGGCGCCGACCTCGACGACGCGCTGCAAGAGGTGCTGCTGGCCGTGCACCACGGGCTGCCGGGCTTTCGCGGCGAGGCGATGCTGACGACGTGGCTGTACCAGCTGACCCGGCGCGTGGTGACGCGGGCGGCGCGACGAGAGCGGGTGCGGCGCTGGCTCTTCGGGGCGGGCGACGAAGACTCCGATGCGCCGTCGCAGGAAGCCGGGCCGTGCGCGTCGCTCGAGCAGCTGCAGAGCTCGCGGGTGCT
Source organism: Myxococcaceae bacterium (assembly GCA_044223505.1). GTDB lineage: Bacteria > Myxococcota > Myxococcia > Myxococcales > Myxococcaceae > Xiheicaenimonas. The sequence goes on along the minus strand of JBGALX010000011.1, from coordinate 247,990 downwards.
GTACCGGGCGCTCGATCAGCTGAGCGAGAAGCACCGCACGGCGCTTCTGCTGTTCGAGCTCGAGCAGCTGCCAGCGGAAGAGATCGCCCGCATCATGGGCACGAAGCCCGGCACGGTCTGGGTGTGGCTGCACCGCGCGCGCACGAAGCTGCGCGAGCTGTTGCCCGAGGAGGAGCAGCGATGAGCGCGTTCAACCTGCGTGAAGCCGACCCGTGGGCGGCCATCTCGCCCGAGCGCGCAGACCAGCTCGGAGCGCGAGCGTTGCGGCACGTCCGCGAGGTGACGACGCGCGGCCGCGCGCGCAAGCAGCGGTGGGTCATCGCGCTGGCGGTGCTCGGCTCGTCGCTGGCGCTGGCGGCGTTGGAAGATTCGCTGAGGGTCAAGACCGAGCCTCCCTCTCCCCCGGTAGGGGAGAGGGCCGGGGTGAGGGGGGCGAGCGTGGAAGCGCCGCCGAAGCCCATCGAGCCGAAAGCAGTGGAGCCGAAGCGAGCGCCACCGCCGGCGGTGAAGCTGGCGCCAAAGCAGATCCAGCAAACCGACCCGCTGGAAGCAGAGTCGAAGCTGCTCTTGAAAGCGGTGCGCCAGCTGCGAGCCGAGAAGAACGCGTCAGCCGCGCGCACCACGCTCGACGAGTACGACCGCCGCTTCCCGCGAGGCACCCTCAGAGGCGAGGCCGAGTCGCTGAGACACGAAGCCGACGGAGACGAACCATGACGTCCCTCATCCTCCTCGCGACGCTGAGCGGCATCGGGCTGCGCGGCACGACGAGCTGCCCGACGATTCAGCAGGTGGACGCGCAGCTCGGCGTGGTGCTCTCGCCGAACGACGGTGAGCTGAGCTGGGTCGAGCTCGAAGAGAAGCCGGGCGCGCTGCAGCTCTCGCTGTTCCGCCCCGGAGGCCGGCTCGAGGCGAGGCGCGCGCTGCCGCTGACGTCGAGCTGCGAGGCGCTGGCGCGGGCGAGCGCGGTCACCATCGCGACGTGGGCGAACGAGCCTGAGCGCGAGGTCGGGCCGGTCGAGCCCGAGCCGCCGTTCATGAAGTCCGAGCCGGCGCGCGTGTTCGAGCCCCAGGCGCTCGAGGCGATGCGATTGGACATCGTGCAGACGCCGCTGCCGGCTCCGCCGCCGCGGATGCGAGGCCCGCTGCTGTTGATGGCCGCGGGGACGCTGCTCCAGATCGCGTCGGTCGTCTCGGGCTTCGCGCTTCAGGGCCAACCCTGGATCTCGTCGGGCGCCACCGCAGCCCTGGTGGGCGGCGCGTTCACGCTCGGCAACAACGCCAGCATCGCCGGCATCATCTGGCTGATGGGGTGCTTCAGTGACGGCACGCCGCGGTTCTGAGGCGGCTCACCACGTGAAGGTCCACGTCGCGAGGCCGACCATGCCGACGCTGAGCGCGAGCCAGCCCGAGGTGCCGCCGACGTAGGCAGGGTCGCGCCGGCTGATCAGCCCGTCGGCGAGGAACACGGCCGCGAAGATGGAGCTCAGGCCGTACTCGATCATCATGACGACGCTCCAGCTCTTCAGGTTCTTGCCGTGGCTCGCGAGCTCCTTGAGGTAGAGGCCGTTCGTGACGAGCACGGCGGTGCCGCCGACCGCGACGAAGGCCACGGCGCCGCACGCGTCGCAGCTCAGGTTCGGGCCCAGGTCACCGATGCCCGCCTGGGCTTCGGCCGCGACGAGCAGCGCCACGGCGGTGAGGGTTCGCATGGGCGCGCCGATGAGCAACGGGCGAGCCTGCGCATGCCGCGGTACCCCGCGCGCGGGCACGGCAGCGCAGCGCAGAAACGTGCGCAGCGGGCGACATGGCGACCAGGGCTCGGGCAGGAGTAAGACGCGCTCGTGGCGGCACTTCGGCCTGAGCAGCGCAGCGCCCTCGACGCCGAGGTCGACTCGGCGCTCGCGGCGGGCCGCACCCGCGAGGCGCTCGCGCGGCTCATCGAGGGCTACGGCCCCGAGCTCCTCTCGTTTCTCTCGGCGGTGCACCACGACCGCGACGTCGCGGCCGAGGTGTTCTCGCAGACGTGCGAAGACCTGCTGCGCACGTTCTCGTCCTTTCGCCGCGAGTGCAGCTTCCGCACGTGGCTCTACGCGCTGGCGAGAAACGCTTCGCGCCATCACCTCGCGGCCGGCGCGGCGCGCGTGAACGTCGGGCTCTCGGCCGCGCCGGAGCTCGAGGCCGCGCGCCGCACGACGACCGCGGCGTTCCTGCGCACCGACTGGAAGGACCGCTTCCGGGCGCTGCGCGAGACCTTGTCCGACGAAGACCGGGCGCTGCTGGTGCTGCGCGTCGACCGCGACATGGCGTGGGAAGACGTGGCGCGCGTGCTCGAGGGGCAGAGCGCCGCGGCGCTGCGCAAGCGCTTCGAGCGGGTCAAGCTCGCGCTGAAGGAGCGCGCCACGCAAGCCGGCTGGCTCGAGCCGTGAGCCGGGAAGCGCTCACCGCCGACCCGCAGCTCGACGCGCTCTTGCGGCAGATCGCGGCGGTGTCGGCGCCGCCCGAGCCCGCACCGCCTCCAGAGCCTCCGCTGCCGGCCGGCGCGCGCATCGGGCCGTACCGCATCGTCGAGCTCGCCGGCGCGGGCGGCATGGGCGTCGTGTACCGCGCGTACGACGAGCGCCTCACGCGCGAGGTGGCGCTGAAGCTGTTGCCGAAGGGTGCGGGCGCTCCGGAGCAGCTGCTGCACGAGGCGCGGGCCGCGGCGTCGCTCTCGCACCCGAACCTCGCGTCGGTCTACGAGGCCGGCTCGCTCGACGGCCACGGCTACTTCGCGATGGAGCTCGTGCGCGGCAGCTCGCTGCGCGCGCTGATCAGCGCCGGCTCGGGCACGCCGGCCGAGCGGCTCGAGTGGGCGCTGGGCCTCGCGAAGGGGCTCGCGGCGATTCATCGCGCGGGGTGGATCCACCGGGACGTGAAGCCCGAGAACGTGATGGTGACCGCCGACGGCGTCGCGAAGCTGCTCGACCTCGGGCTCGCGAGCGCGGCGTCGAGCGTCGCGGTGCAGCCGGCGGGCACGCCCGGCTACATGTCGCCCGAGCAGCTGCGCGGCGAGGCGCTCGACGCGCGCTCCGACGTCTGGGCGCTCGGCTGCGTGCTGCGCGAGCTGCGCGGGCCCGAGCGCGTGACGCGCCGCTGCCTCGACCCGCAGCGCGAGCGGCGCCTCGCGTCGGCCGCCGAGGTGGTGACGGCGCTCGAGGAGGTGCGCGCGGCTCCGCGGCGCTGGCCGCTGGTGCTGGCGGCGGTGCTGCTGCTCGCGGCCGCGGCGGCGCTCGCCGCGTGGCCGAAGCGCCCGGCGCCGGCGCCGAAGGCGGCGCGCCGTCTCACGGGCCACTCGATGAGCCGGCCCATCAGCGACGCTGCGCTCTCGGCCGACGGCCGCCGCTTCGCGTATGTCGACGACGAAGGCCTCTTCCTCGGCGACCCCGCGAACCCCGAGCGCGTGCAGCGCGTCGCCCTCGCCGAGGAGGTCGGCAGCGTCGAGCCGGGCGCTGTGGGCTTTCACCTCATCACGCACGGCGCCGACGGGCAGCCCGCGCTCTGGCACCTGTCGAGCGAGAGCGCGCAGCCCGAGCTCATCTACCGCGGGGCGTTCAAGTTCGCGTCGCCGAGCGCGCGGCGCGACCGCATCGTGAGCATCGAGGGCCAGCGCGTGGTGGTGCGGAGGACCTCCGACGGCGCCGAGCTGAGCGCGGTGACGCACCCGCCCGAGCGCCTGCTGATGGCCGCGCGGTGGTGTCCGGCCGGCGAGCTCTACGCGCTCGCGTCGGCCGAGCGGCTCGACGGCGATACCGTGAGGAGCCTCACCGTCTGGGCGCCCGGCGGTGCCGAGCCGCTCTGGTCGGTGCGCACGCAGCGGCTCGCGCAGGGCTACGTGCCGGTGGTGTTCGGGTGGTCGGCGCGCGGCGCGCTGCTCTACGCGCTGGCCGACGTGCCCGGCGAAGGCGACGGCGCCGCGGTGTGGTCGCTCGAGAGGCCGGGCGCCGAGCCGAGAGAGCTCGTGCACGTCGACGGCAACGTGTTCGCGACGCTCGGCGAGTCTGCGACCGGGCAGCTCCTGACGGTGCGCGAGACGGTGCACCTGCGCGCGCAGCTCGCCGACGTCGCCGAGTCGGGCGCGCTGTCGAACGCGCGCGCGCTGACCGAGAGCGACCTCGACGAGCGGCCCACCGGCTGGGAGTCGCCGGGCACCGTGCTGCTGTCGTCGCCGCGGAACTTCGTGCCGCACCTCGCGCGCCGCGAGCTCGGCAAGGCGCAGGCCGAGTGGGTCGACGGAAAGGGCTGGGCGCAGACGTGGCCGACCGCGACGGGGCGCGCGGGCGAGCTGCTGTACTGGTGGGCCGAGAAGAACGGCGGCTGGCAGCTGGCGTTGCGCGCCGACGGCGCCGAGCGCGCGGTCGAGCTGCCGGGCCCGGTGCGGGGGGAAATCTCGACGACGTCGCCTCCGCCGTACGCGCAGCGCGTTCGGTGCGCGCTCAGCGTTCGTGCGTGCGTGCTCGCGCGCGTCGAGGCCGGGCGGGCTGAGGTGTATGACCTGTCGCTCGACCGCGGCGCGCCGGTGCTGCGCTTCGCCGTGCCTGCGCCGGCGACGGGCTCGATTCTCTTCGCGGTGTCGGCCGACGCCGAGCGCGTCGTGCTCGCCGACGCCGAGTCGACGCTGCGCGTGTACGACCGCAGCGGGGCCGTGGTGGACGAGCGGCGCGTGCCCGAGGTCGGCGAGCTGCGCGGCCTCGCGTTCGATGCGCCCGGCTCCGGGTTCTATGTGAGCGGGCTCGGCGCCGACTGGGTTCAGCGCGTCGGCTGGCTGCCTGCCGGCGGCTCGTTTCAGCTGCTGCAGAGCGCTCCGTCGGCGCTCGCCGAGCTGTGGCTGTCGCCCGACCGGCGGAGGCTCGCTTACCTCGAGAAGCAGTTCGACTCGGACCTCTGGCTCACACCGATGGAATGAAAGTCCCCTCTCCCCTCGTAGGGGAGAGGGACAGGGTGAGGGGCGACAGCGTTCCGAGATTTCTGGGCGCTCGGGTTCTGCACGCGCTCAACGGCCCCCTCACCCCGGCCCTCTCCCCTACGGGGGAGAGGGTGTTCTTTTCTTCTCTTCCGCGTCACAAACGCCGGCGGGTCTGTCTACCGCTCCGACGCATTTCACCGGGAGCGGATGATGAGGAACGTGGCGTGGTTGGCAGTCTTGCTGTGCGCGGCTTGCAGCGGCACACCGGTCGAGCCCAAGCCCGACGCCGGCGAACAGCCGACCGTCGACGCCGGCACCGACGCCGGCAGCGAGCCCGACGCCGGAATGCAACCCGACGCGGGCCGCCCGCCGCCGCCGCGCCTCGAGTGGAAGAAGGTCGGCGAGGCCCCGCCGTCGCGCAGCAACCACGTCGCCTTCTACTGGCCTCCGCAGAAGAGCGTGCTCGTCTTCTCCGGCAACCACGTCACCGGCCCCATTCACGACGCCTGGTCGTGGGACGGCCGCGCCTGGCAGCCGCGCGCGCTCGCCGCCGACGAGTATCCCGAGCGGAAGAACGCAGGCCTCGCGGTCGACCTGCCCGGCGGTCGCGTCTTCGTCTTCGGCGGCACCTGGTCCGGCTACCCGCCCGGCAGCAGCCAGCACGTCGTGCGCGTGCTCGGCGACACCCAGCGCTGGGACGGCACGGCGTGGACCGAGCTCCACCCCGCGACCTCGCCCTCGGCCCGCGGCGGCGCCGCCATGACCTACGACGCCGAGCGCGGCGAGGTCGTGCTCTTCGGCGGCAGCAACAACGTCGACTCCTTCGACGACACCTGGACCTTCGACGGCACCACGTGGACCCAGCGCGCGATGGGCGCTCCGCACCCGTCGGCCCGCATCAACAGCCGCATGGCCTACGACCCCGAGCGCAAGCGCGTCGTCCTCTTCAGCGGCCAGGCGAGCGCGCCGACCGGCGAGGCCGTGAACCTCGCCGACACCTGGGAGTGGGACGGCACCGCGTGGCGAGACGTCACCGCGCTCAGCGCCCAGCCCGAGGGCCGCGGCCACCACGCGCTCGCGTGGGACCCGCTGCGCCGCAAGGTCATGCTCTTCGGCGGCGGCCGTCACTTCGCTCCGCTGCCGCTCGGCAGCTCGCTCGCCGACCCGTGGGAGTGGGACGACGCGACGTGGGCGCGCGTGACCGGCGCCACTCCGCCCGCGCGCACGGCTCCCTCGCTCACGTTCGACGCCGAGCGCAACGTGATGCTCCTCTACGGCGGCTTCGACGACCAGCTCGACCTGGCCGACCTCTGGGAGTGGAACGGTCAGGCCTGGGTCGAGCGCACCACCCAGCCGGTTCCGCGGAGCGACTTCGCGTTCGCGCAGACCCGGCCCGGCGGCGACGGGCTGCTCTTCGGCGGCTACGTCGCCGGCGGAGGCTTCTACCTCTCCGACACCTGGCGCTTCACCCAGGGTGCGTGGGCGCGCGTGACCGGCGTCGCTCCTCCCGCGCGCAGCACCTCGAGCCTCGCGTTCCACGGCGGCGACGCGCTGCTGCTCGGCGGCTCGGGCAAGCAGGGCACCAGCACCGTGCTCCGCGGCGACATGTGGACGCTCAAGCAGGGCGAGAGCGACTGGCAGAAGTTCACGGGCGCGCTGCCTCCGGCGCGGCGCGGCGGAGCGCTCGCGTTCGACCGCGAGCGAAACGTCACCGTGCTCTTCGGAGGCCGCGGCGCGAGCGACGTGCTCGGCGACACCTGGACGTGGAACGGCACCGAGTGGTCTCAGCTGCAGCCGGCGACGTCGCCGCCCGCGCGCACGGGCGCGAAGCTGCTGTTCGACCCGGTGCGCAAGCAGCTCGTGCTCGTGGGCGGCGTGCTGCAAGACCGCTCGCTGCCGAACGACACGTGGGCGTTCGACGGGGCGACGTGGTCGCTGCTCGACGGGCTCTCGGCAGCGCCGACCGGGCGGCTCTACAACGCGGCGGCGTTCGACTCGTACGGCCGCCTGCTCGCCTGGGGCGGCACGAGCGGCACCACCGTGCTCGCCGACCTCGGCGTGCGCGACGGCCGCGACTGGGCCGACGTGCCCGCGGGGCCCTCGCCGCGCCTCGACGCCGCGCTCATCGACCTCGGAGACCGCTGGCGCACCGTCTTCGGCTCCGAGTCCGACTTCTCGACGTGGTGGGAAGACCGCAGCGACGTCTGGGAGCTCGGCCCCGCCCCCTGAAGACCTGGCGGGCGCCGCCGCTTCCGCAGCCTGCTCGAGCGCTCGACGGAGCGCTCACCGGCCGCCGCGCACCTCGGCCTCCCATCGGGCGAGCAGCCGCGCGCGCTCGGCCTTCTTCCCGAAGCGGTGCAGGTCGAGGTCGAGCAGCTTCACCGCCGTGAGGTCGAGCGCCGCCTTCGGGGGCCGGGCGGTCTGGTTCGACGGCCACTGGTACGACCGCGCGCGCTCGCCGAGCTCCTGTGTCTCTTTCGACAGCGCCCAGTCGACGAACGCCTTGGCGGCGTCGAGGTGGCGCGCGCCGTGAATCACCGAGATGCAGCCGATCTCGTAGCCGGTGCCCTCTTCCGGCGTCACGAGCTCGAGCGGGTAGCCGGCGAGCTTCTCGGTCATCGCGTCGTGCAGGAACACGATGCCGATGCCGGCCTCGCCGCGCGCCGCCGCCCGCGCTCCCGCCGCGCCCGAGAGCGTGTACTGGCTGACGTTCTTGTCGAGCGCCTTGAGGAAGGTGAACGCCTGGTCCTCGCCGAACAGCTGCACCCATGTCGCGAGCAGCGTGTACGCGGTGCCCGACGAGCTCGGGTTCGCGACCTGCACTTCGCCCTCGAGCTTCGGGTCGAGCAGCGCCGCCCACGTCGTCGGCTTCGCGGCGAGGCCCTTCTTCTCGAGCCAGTCGCGCGAGTACGTGTAGCCGAGCGCGCCGAGGTACACGCCCGTCGTGCGGCCGTCGCCTGCGGGGTCGACCGCCCACGGGTGCAGCTCCGGGAGCTTCGGCGAGCGGTACGGCTCGGTGAGCAGCGCCTCGGCTGCCTGCAGGTGAGCGTCGCCGGTGCCGCCGAACCAGACGTCGCCGCGCGGGTTGCGCCGCTCGGCCGCGACCTGCGCCAACGTCTCGCCGGCCGACTTGCGCGTCATCGAGACCTGCACGCCGGTGGCCTCCGAGTACGTCTTCACCATCAGCTCGCACCACTCGAGCTGCACGCTGCAGTACAGCGTGAGCTTCTGCGGCTTCGGGCCTTCGCGCGTGCACGCCGCGAGCGCGAGCGCGATGAGCGCGGCGCTACGCATCGGCCCGAGCCAGCGCGAGGACCGAAGCGACGCACAGCGCGACGCCCATTCCGAGGAACGGCAGGATGTCGCTCCAGGTCGCCATGCCGCCCCCGGGCGCCGGCACGAGCACGCCCGCCACCGCGAGCGCGCCGCCGAGCAGAACGTTGCTGCGGCCGGTGCGCGCGACGCTGATGCCGGTGCCGAGGAGCATCACGCAGCCGATGCCGAACAGCACCGTGTTGGAGTGCACGGGGCCCGAGAGGAACTCGCCGATCGAGTGCTGGCCGCCGCGGCCCGCGAACGCGAACATGCCCGAGAGCGCCGCGAGCAGCAGCAGCACGAAGCCCCCGACGCCCCGGCCGATGCGCCTCATGCGAGGCACCGCAGCAAGAAATGGGGACAGGCTGCTTTTCTGCGCAACGCAGCCGCCCCCCCGGGTTGCGCAAAAAAGTAGCCTGTCCCCTTTTTCATGCGAGCCACCGCTCGAGCTCGAGCAGCGACTTCACCGCCGGCACGCCCTGCTCGCCTTCGCCGCCGGCCCGTCGCAGCCACACGCCGACGCCGGCGCCCGCCTTCAAGAACGGCAGCACGTCGTTCGAGAGCGAGTCGCCGACGACGAGCGTCGCGGCGCGGTCGAGCGCGTAGAGCGCCCGCTCGTAGAACGCAGGGTGCGGCTTGCCGATGGGGTCGCCGACCGTGATGTTGCCGTCGGTCATGCCCACCTCTCTCAGCAGCGCGAGGCGCTGCACCTTGCGCCGCGCCGAGTCGGCCGGGTCGTACGTGAAGCGCCGCGCCTGCTCGTCGAAGCCGAGGAAGCCGTCGCTGTTCGTCGCGAAGTGCACCGTCTGGCCCCGCGCGAGCAGCCGGCCCGCAAGCTCGCGCGCGTCGGGGTACACCACGGTCTTCTCGGTCACCGCGCGCCAGTACGCCGCGCCCGCGGCCTCGACGAGCGCCGCCGTCGGAGTCACGCCGAGGTCCTCGTAGCAGATGGCCGCCAGGCACTCGCGCGACCACTGCTTCACTTCGGCGAAGCCCTGCTGCCAGCCCTCGATGCGCCGCCGCAGCGCCGGGTACTCGGGCGGGCTCAAGCCCCGCAGGTGGTTGATCAGCGTCTCGTAGTGCCGCTGCAGCAACGGAGCGATGCGCGCGTCGACCGCCGCCATCGCCGCCACGCCCGCCGCGTCGGTGTCGACCATCACGTCGTCGACGTCGAAGACGACGTGCTTCACTTTGCGAGGAATGTGCTCTCCCAGCTGTCGAGGGACTTCTGGACCTCCGAGCGCTCGTCTGGCGTGCGCGTCGTCAGCGCCTTCACTTTGAGCTTCTTGAGCAGCAGCAGCGCCGCGGGGTCCGGCTCTTCGCCCGGCTCGGTGCCCTTCTGCAGCCTCGCCTCGAGCTTCCCGATGCGCGCGGTCAGCTGGTCGAGCGTGACTCCGCTCTCTCTGGGCTTCGCGCGCGGCTTCGGCGTCGGCACCGGCGCCGCGACCGGCTCTGGGGCCGGCGGTGGCGTCTCGGCCTCGGGCTCGGGCTCGGGCTCTGCGGGTATTTCCACGACCGGCGGTGGCGACACCTTCGGCGGCGGCGGCACCACCACGGGCTGCGGCGGCTCGCGGTTCACCACGACCGCCAGGCCTGCGCCCACGACCGCCAGCGCCGCGACCGCGACTGCGATCAGCGCCGCGCTCGCGCCGCTCTTCGACTTCGACCGCTCCCCCTCACCCTGTCCCTCTCCCCTACGAGGGGAGAGGGGACTTTCTTTCAGGCGCTGGAGCTCGGCGCGCAGCTTCTCTGCCGGCGAGAGGCGCGCCGATGGCTGCTTCTCGAGCAGCGACAGGATGAGCGCGTCGAGCTCGGGCGGCACCGACGCGAGCCGCGACGACGGCTTCGGCGCGGGCTCCTGCACGTGCTTGATGAGCACGTCCATCGGCGTCGTCCCGGTGAAGGGAATCGTGCCTGTCACCATCTCGAACGCCATCACGCCGAGCGAGTAGAGGTCCGACCGTGGCGAGACGTCGGCGCCGCGCGCCTGCTCGGGGCTCATGTAGTCGGGAGTGCCGGTCACCACCATGCCCGACGTCTGCGCCGAGTGGCCGTCGAACGAGCGCTTCGCGAGGCCGAAGTCGAGCAGCTTCAGGTAGCGCGCCCCGTCGCTCTGCTTCACGAGGAACACGTTCGACGGCTTGAGGTCGCGGTGAATGATGCCGGCGGCGTGCGCGGCCGACAGCGGCGTCACGATCTCGAGCAGCAGCTCGACGGTCTCGGCCGGCGTGAGCGGCGCGCGCTCCTTGAGGTACTTGTCGAGCGGCACGCCCTCGAGGAACTCCATCACGATGTACGGGCGGCCGTCGGGCAGCTGGCCGAGCGTGAAGACGTCGACGATGTTGCGGTGGCCGATCGCGGTGACGGCCTGCGCCTCTTGCAGAAAGCGCTTCACCGTCAGCGGGTCGCCCGCGACGTCTTTGCGCATCACCTTGATGGCGACCTTCTTCTGAATGAGCGGCTGCAGGCCCCGGTACACGATGCCCATGCCGCCTTCGCCGACGGCCTGGTGCACCTCGTAGTCGCCCAGGCGCTGGCCGATCAGCGGGTCCTTCGGGGTGCCCGACGGCTGCGTCACCTCGAGCGCCAGCGACGGCGACGTGAAGATGGTGTTGCCGTCGCGCGGGCACGCGCTCGCGCCCTCGGGCTGCTCGAGCCCGCACACCGAGCAGACCCTGCGGTTCACGATGAGGGTGGGTGCCTGCAACGCTCGAACGAAGTTAGCTCAAGCCCACTCGCGCACGTAGCGGCTCCGGCACCGCTTCGACGCTGCGTGCTACCGTCTTCACGAAGCAGCTCGGGGCTTCGAATCGATGGCGCGCATTCAGGCAGGGCACTTCGTTCGCACCGCTCGACGCAGCGCCACGTTCGCTGTCGTGCGCAACGCGATCTTCGTTCTCGTGCTCGGGTGGTCGATGCACCTCTATCTGACCCCGGCGCCCGAGGGGCGCGCGCGACCGATGCCGACGTCGGTGGCGCTCGCCGTCGAGGGGCCGCTGGCGCTCCTCGCGGCCTGGAGGCTCACGGTGGCGGTGCGGCGACGTGCACAGCCCTGGCGTCACCCGCGACTGCAGGCCTTTGCGCCGTTCGGCGAGCCCCTCGAGGTCGCCGCCGCGCTCGAGCGCGAAGTGGAGCGAGGCGAGGCGGTCGTCATCGGCGACGTGCTCCTCGGCGCGCGGCTGCTGGTGAAGACCGGCGCGCCGTACTCGGTGGTCGCGCTGAATCAACTGGCCTGGGTCTACGCGAAGACCACCCGCCACTCGGTCAACTTCATCCCCGTCGGCAGCACCACCACCTACGAGGTCTTCGGCACCTCGCGCGGCCAGCGCTTCGTGCCGCTCTCGCTCACGGCAGACGTGAAGCTGTACGAGGAGCTCAAGGCGCGCGCTCCGCAGGCCCGCTTCGGCTGGTCCGTCGAGAACGAAGAATGGTGGCACCGCGAGCGGCTCGCGCTGGTCGCGCAAGACGCGAAGTCCCGGACACTCTCCGCCGACGGACCGTGACAGCGGTCGAGGCGCTCCGCGCAATCGCCTGATCCGCGTCGGCGTCGACCAGCAAGCCGACTTCGCCTCGATCGAGAAGCACTACCCGGACAGCGCGAACTTCCCCGGCGCCGACAAGAAGTACAACCCAAACGCTTCCCCGGAGCTTCACGTCGGTCGTTGCGCAAAAAAGTAGCCTGTCCCCATTTTTGCGCAGCGTCACTGCACCGAGCCGCTCAGCGGCAACGTCACGGTGGTCTGCTGCCCGGCCTCGCTCGCGGTGAAGCGGCACGTCACGAGGCGGGTGAAGGCGACTGCGGGGTTCCGCGTGGGAATCGTCGAGCCCGGGGCCGACGGGTCGCGCACGTCGGTGACGAGCACCGACGCGCGATAGCCCGCGGGGTACGTCGCGCTGCCGGCATAGGAGACGCTCATGCTGACGGGGCTGCCCTGCACCGCGTCGACGGAGCAGCCATCGGTCGCGCTCCCGCGCGCCGGCGCGTTGAACCACGGGTCGGCGATGTAGATTTCGCCGCTCGCAGTCGGGCCCGCCTGTGTGCACGGCGCGCCGGCGTCCTGATTGGCGCATGCGAGCGTGAAGGCGCTCGTCGCGTACACGACCGGCTCGGCCCCCATCTCGTCCTGCAGCGCGGGAGCGCCCGTCCACAAGATGCGCTCCTGCGCCCAGACCTTGGTGTCCTTGTCCCAACGCTGGTTCTTGCCGTCCCAGAGGCCGTTCGTGTTGGTGTCGACGTACTGCTCTCCCGGGTCCCAGGTTCCGTTGTCGTTGCCGTCGACGAACGGCTCGGTGGTGTCGGTGAACATCTCGTCGACGTCCCACGTGCCGTTGCCGTTGTCGTCCTTGAAGCCCTCCTGGCCATTCGTCACGGCGATGAGCGTCACCAGGTTGTCGCGCGGGTTGTTGACCGGCGACATCGTGGGGTTGTTCGGGAGCCTGCGCACCGGGTCGAACCGCCGCGGCTCGCGCAGGTTGTTGCGATCGAGAACCGGGTTGTTCAACCGCAGCGTCGAGAGCGGGTTCGTCGTCCAGGTCTGCGGCTCCATCCACAGCGGCACGAGGTACTGGCCGGTGCAGAGCTGTTTGTCCGAGGCCGTGCAGCCGATGTCGGGGCTCCACACGAAGACCATCGGGTCGGTGTCGACGGGCAGCGGCAGCCCCGTCTCGTAGCCCGCGCCGACGGTGCCCTCGACCGAGCTGGTCTCGAGGCCCCGCACGCGCCCGGCTTCGGCGAGGAACGTCACGGCGACGCCCGCGAGCGGCGCTCCGAAGCGATCGGCCACGTGCGCAGTGCAGTCGAGCTTCTGACCCGAGATGAGGCTGCGGGCCGAGTCGAACGCGCCGACCGCATGCTGCGGGCACTCGAGCGTGAAGTGTGTGCCGCTCACCGGCAGGTTGTTGTTCTGGTCGCCGACGTTCGTCTCGCGCGGCCCGATGATGCAGCCGGTCACTGCGAACAACGGCATGAGGCTGAAGGTGCGTGTCATCACGTTCGGTGTCCTCCTCTGGCGAGAGCTTCAGCGCGCGACCGCGCGCACTTGCGGCAGCCGTGGGTCCGACGGGAAGTGGGCGATGAAGCTCTTGGCCTCGGCGGCTGCGGCGGCGCGATCGCGCAGCGCGGTGTGCGCGAGCATGAGGCCCAGGCTCGCCTCGGGAGCCAGCACTCCGTCGGGGAAGCGCCGCTGGTACTCGGCGAAGCGGTCGCGGGCCGCCGCCGCGTCGCCGCGCTCGTAGGCGATGAGCGCGAGCTCGTAGACCGCGGTCTCGGCTTCGAGGCCGTCGCCGCCGGCGAGCGCTCCGAGGCAGTCTTCGGCACCCGGCGCGCAGGTGTCGCTGTGCGCGGGCGTGAGCTCGGGCAGCGCGAGCGGCTCGGGCGGCGGAGCCGTCTCGAGGCGTTGACCGGGCCGCAGCGTGTGCCGCGTCGCGCCCTCGCGCTGCACGACCTCGCCGCTCTCGACGTAGACGACCGCGCCCTGCGGAGTGACGTCGAACGCGACGCGGGCATCGCGCAGCACGAGCTCGTAGCTGCCAGCGCGCACGGTGAGCGAACGCCGCGCGTGGACCTCGACATGGCCCGCGGTGACGGTGAGCGTGCGCCCTTCGAGCGAGTAGACGGCGTCTGCGCTGGCGACGACCTCGGGCTGAGTCGCGCGCTCGAACAGCGCGACGGAAGCGACCGCGCCGAGCAGGCAGGCGGCGGCGAAGGCGAGGCCGACGACGAGGCGGGGCGTGCGGCGGCGGGCGCCGGTCGCGGCGGCGGCTGCGGCGCGGAAGACGGCCTCGTGCTTCGCGGGAGCGAGCGGCGCCGGGGCTTCGGCGGCGAGCAGCGTGAGCGCGTCGTGCACGGCCTCGGGCGCCGACGAGAGCGTGAGGAGCGGCCGGGGGTCTTCGTCTGCTTCGAGGTCGCTCATTCGCGGCCCTCCTGCGTGAGACGCTGCTCGAAGTCTTTTCGAGCGTGGTGAAGCCGCGTCCACACGGTCTTCAGGGGAATCTCGAGGGCGTCTGCGATCTCGGGGCCGGTGAGCCCTTCGAGCTCGAAGAGCACCAGCGCTTCGCGGCGCTTGCCGGACAGCGAGTCGAGCGCGCGGTGCACCTTCGCGCGCGCCTCGGAGCGCGCCACGCTCGCGAACGGCCCCGCGGCGTCGTCGGCGGCGAGCTCGGCCGCGCTGTCGAGACCGAGGAAGGAGCGGACGCGGTGGCGCGTGCGCGCCGTGCTCGCGACGCGAACCGCGACGCCGTAGAGCCAGGCCTTCGGGCTCATCGCGGCGAGGAGCTGATCAGGCCGCCGCAGCGCCACCACGAAGACCTCTTGCAGGAGGTCGTCGACGTCGCAGCCCGGGTGGGTGAGGCGAGTGAGCGCACGCCGCAGCGGCTGCGCCATCTCGTCGTACAGCGCCTTCAGCTCGACGATGCTCGGAGCCGCCGCGCCCTCGAGCGCTGGAAAGGCCGACCTGGGCATCGCGGAGTCCACGTCGACATCACATGTATGAAGGGTCGGGTCAAAGCTTCAATCCCACCCCGGCGTGCGCGAAGAAAGACCACGCCGGGAGGATGAGCGCGCCGTTGGTGCCCGGAACCACGAGCACTTCCGGGCGAATCAGGACCAGGCCTCCGACGCGCGCCATCACGAAGAGCCACTCGGTGAGCGGCTGCCGCCAGTCGGCCGAGGCGAAGAAGCCGCCCGTGATGAGCACCAGGCTCGAGGGCGTCGTGACGTTGACACTCGCGGCCGGCATGACGAAGAGCCGAGCGCCGAGGCTCGCGTGGAGCCGCGAGAAGAACGCGACGCGGAGCGCGAGGCTGCCCCAGTAGCTCTGCAGCGTGACGGCGCCCGGGCTGACGGCCACGGAGCGCGGCGTGTCGAGGCCGAGCTCGACCGTGGCGCCGAGCGCCTTGAAGAAGGCCCAGTCGACGAAGAGGCTGAACTGGCCGACCGGGCGCTCGACGTCGAGGCTGATGCCGCCTGCGACCGCGAGGGAGACGGTTCGAGGCGTCGGGGTTCCCGCGTCGGTGGTGGGGGTGACGATGGGACGAGCGGGGCCGGCGTCGGGTGGCTCGGCGCGGGGCGGCGGTTGTGGTGTACCGGCGTCGATGATGAGGATGCCGGCGTCGACTGTCTCGGGGGCTGAGCCGGCGTCGGCGACCGGCTCGACGGGCCGGCGTGGCGGAGGCGGGGTGACTCTGCGAGGGACCTCGACGGCGGGCGGCCCGGCGTCGACGGGCTCGACTGCTGCTGCTGCAGGCAGGCGGGCGCTGAGCCAGGTTCGTGCGAGCAGAATGACGGTGCGCGGGAGCACCGCGCAGTCTTTCTGGGTCGGCCGCAGCGTGCGTTGGCCGAGCTCCTGGGCGGCGGAGTCGACGAGGCGCACGACGAGGGCGTCGCCGCTGCTGGTGACGATGAGGCGGTGAGCGGCGACGTCATCGAGGGTCAGCTTCTGCTCGAGGGCGGCGGCCTTGAGGCGGGTGTCGAGCTCGCACGGCAGCTCGCCCGAGGTCTCGACCCGCAGCGCCGGAAGCGCCGCCAGCAGCATGACGAGTGCCGGGCCCAAGGGCCGTGGCTGTTACGCGGCGAGCTCGCAGCACGCAACCTCACGGTGCGGAAGAGGAAGTCGCTCTCGAGGAGATGACGTATGCGTTCAACGCGGGCCGTTCGGGACGCCTGATTGCCGCCGGGGTACTCAGGTGCGATGGCGCGAGCATCGCGGTCGGTCTGGGCGAGGCGGGTCGAGCAGTGGACGCGCAGCGGCCTGAGCGGGGCCGAGTTCGCCGCCCGGCTCGGCGTGAAGGAGGCCACGCTGCGGCACTGGAAGTGGCAGCTCGGGCACGGCCCCGAAACGGCGCTCAGCGTTCGTCGACCCGCCTTCGTCGAGGTGTTGCCACCGCCGACGCACGAAAGCGCGGAGTCGCTCGAGGTGGTGCTCGGCGACGTGCGCGTGCGCGTTCCGGTCGGCTTCGATGAAGAGACGCTGCGCCGCCTGCTGCGCGTGGCCGGGGAGCGCTGATGCTGCCTGCGTCGGTTCGAATTTTGGTCTGCACCACGCGCCAGGACATGCGGAAGAGCTTCGATACGCTCGCGGCAGTGGTGCGCGACCTGATGGGCGAGGAGCCCCAGAGCGGGGCGCTGTACGTCTTCGCGGGCAAGAGTCCCACGAGGGTGAAGGTTTTGTGGTGGGACACCAACGGGTACTGCCTGCTTGCGAAGAGACTCCACCGCGCCCTCTTCGTGATGCCGGAGGCCGACGAGGGCAAGAAGTCGGTGCGCATCGACGCTGCCGCGCTCGCCCAGCTGCTCGGCGGAGTCGCGCGCGAGCAGAGAAAGCGACGCGACGTGCACTGACGCTCTTGTGCGGGTGCGGGCCGTGGTTAAACAGAAGCCGTGCCCGAGATCGCCGTCACGTTGGAAGAGCTGAGCGCGCGGCTCACCGCGCTCGAGCTCGAGCGGAAGACGGTGGTGGAGGAGCGGGACGAGTACAAGCGCCTCTACGTCGCGCTGATGGAGCAGTACCGGAAACTCGAGGCCGGTCTCAGCCGGCACCAGCGGGAGCGCTTCGAGGGCGACGGCAAGGAGCAGATGGTGCTGTCGCTGTTGTCGATGATGTCGCCGGGCCCGTCGCCCGAGGCGGCGAAGGAGACTCAGGTCACCGCGCACAAGCGCGTGTCGCCGACCGGGCGCAAGCCGCTGCCCGAGAACCTGCCGCGCATCGAGGTCGAGGTGACGCCGGCCGACGTCCAGCGCCTCGGCCTCGATGCCTGTCGAGCGCATCGGCGAGGACGTCAGCGAGACGGTCGAGCGGCGGCCCGCATCCGTCGTCGTCGTGCGCACGGTGCGGCCGAAGTATGTGCCGCGGCCTTCAGACGTGCAGGGTCTGCCGCCTGTTGTGCAGGCGCCGGCGCTCGAGCTTCCCATCCCAGGTGGTCTGGCCGGGCCCGGACTGCTCGCCGAAACCATCGTGAAGCGCTGGGAGGACCATCAGCCGCTGCACCGCATGGAGCGCATCTACGGGCGCGCCGGGCTGCCGCTCGCGCGCAGCACCATCTGCGGGTGGCACTTCGCGGTGGCCGAGCTGTGCAAGGCGCTCCTCGAGGCGATGTGGCTCGACGCCTCACCTGCAGCTTCCTGTGCATCGAGGCGACGGGCGTGCTGGTGCAGGCGCTCGACAAGTGCCGCACCGCGCATTTCTTCGTGGTGGTGGCCCCCGAGCGCCACGTGCTGTTCGGCTACTCGAAGAAGCACGACAGCGATGCGGTGAAGAAGCTCATCGGCAACTACAAGGGCACCGTCGTCGCCGACGCGCACGCGGTGTTCGACTTCCTCTGCGAGAAGGGCGACGTCGTCGAGGCGGGGTGCTGGTGCCACTCGAGGCGTTACTGGTTCAAGTCGCTCGACTCCGACGGCCCGAGGGCGCACCACGCGCTGGCGCTCATCGGCAAGCTGTTCGAGCTCGAGCGCGAGTGGGCCACCGCCCCGCCACCTGAGAAACTCCTCTTAAGGCAGCAGCACGCCAAGCCCATCGTCGAGGCGTTCTTCGCCTGGTGCGACGAGGAAGCGCTCAAGGTGCTCGACGAGACGCCCGTCGCGAAGGCCATCGGCTACGCGCGGAACCAGCGCGACGCACTGAGCCGCTTCCTCTCCGATGGGCGCCTGCCCATTCACAACAACCGGAGCGAGAACGCGCTGCGCAGAGAGGCCCTCGGCAGGCGCAACTGGCTCTTTCTCGGCAGCGACGAGGGCGGTGAGGTCAACGCGACGCTGGTGACCCTGCTCGCCAGCTGCAGGCAGCACGGCATCGAGCCGCTCGGCTACCTCCGCGACTTGCTCTGCCTGCTGCCCACCTGGCCGGAGGAGCGACTCATCGAGCTCGCCCCCGTGAACTGGCGCACCACGCTGGGGCGCGAACCCGTCCAACACGCGCTCGTGGCGAACGTGTTCCGCCAAGTCAGCCTGGGTAACCTCGAGCCGCTACCGCTGAGGTCGCCACCCTCGGCAGCGACCACCGGCGCCCGCGCGTAGCGCGGGATTCTACACGACGGTCTCCGTGGCCGAGTGAACGAAGTGCCAGGCGGTGATCTCAACCGCGAACGGCCTCGGCTGAACGCATACGAGATGACGCCCGCCGCCTTCAAGATGACCCTCGGCTGACACGCCCTCGCGCGCAATCCATCACGCTGCGGCTCGGCCTTCATCCCGGTGTCGCTGATCGATCACTGCAGTACACGCCGGCGCTGATCACACACGTCCAAACGAGAGCTTCTCCAATCGCAATGCCGATCGGCAACGCAAGGATGGCCGGGTTCTTGCCGTTCCGATCCACGTACCGAATCGGGTTGTTCAACGCGTACGAATAGACAGGAAGCGAGTGACCCTTCTTCGCATATGCCACCTGCCACTTCGGGTCTCGAAGGATGGGCTCAGGCTGGAGGTACCACCTTGAGCCCACCGCGTTCTCTCGCCTTCGCGCCGAAATTTCCCAGCGCGTTTCTCGGCTTCGCCGTGCTCGAGCCCCGATGCGAGCTGCGGCCGGCTGGCTGAAGACCCCGACGCGAGTTTTCGCGCCCATNGCCAGGCCAAGCGCCGTTCTCATCCACCCAACGCATGGGATTGTTCAGCCCGTAGCTGTACGCCGGCAATGAGTGACCCTCGTACGCGTACGCGACCTGTGCGTAGGGCGACCGAAGAATGGGTTCAGGCTGGAGGTACCACCTTGAGCCCACCGCACTTCCCCGCCTCCGCGCCGAAATTTCCCGGTGAGGTTCCAAGCTTCGACGTGCTCGAGCCCCGACGCGAGCTGCAGCCGGCTGGCCGAAGACCCCGACGCGAGTTTTCGACCCCACGCGCACGCGCCGGTGCGCGCTGCTGCGCGCGAGCGACTTCGAGAGCGTGGTGGCCGCGACCATCGACGGCGCCGAGTGTACCGCCGCGGTGATCAGCGCGGCCAGCGGCTAAGAGGGAAAGGGGTTCGAGGGGTGAGGGAGGCCGCGATAGGTTGCTCGCATGTCTACGCCTCACGAGGTCCGGGCGACTGGGTACGAGCTCAACATGGCCGGCTGGTGCGCGGAGAAGAGCAAAGGAGTGATCGAGTTCATCGCGCGGTCGCTCGAGCTCTTGAAGAAGATCGAGGGGACCGAGCAGGCGCAGGGGCAGCTGCACGTCGCCCTCGGTTACGCGACGAAGCTGTACGCGTTCGGCACCGGCGGCGAGTGGAAGTCCGACGACTCGGGATTGGTCATCGAGCGCGGCATGGCCGGCCTGGAGGAGTTGGACATCGCCTACGGCGTCCTTCCCGAGACGGCTCGGAGAGACTGGAGATCCGCCAGCGAGTTGTACTCGGCGATCGAGGAGCTGCTCGCTGGACCTGCATCACCGGGTCGGACACAGCTGCACGAGCTGATGCGTACACACGGCCGTCGGGACGTTCTCAAGCATCTGACTCGTTTCGGTGAGCTACTCGAGCAGGTGACGCAGGGCGAGTTGACGTGGCCCGAGTTCGTCGATGCAGCGACGAGAGAGATCGCCGCAGCTCGGAGAGCTGAAGCGGATCAGTCGGCGAATTCCCCCAAGCCGATGGTCGACCCGAGTGGAGATCGTCGCTCATAAACGAAATGCGGACGGCGTTTTCCGGTTCGACTTCGCGAAAACGGTGTTCACGACTCCGGAGCCGATGACGAGGACCTGGTCGTCGAGCTCGCCGACGCCGCGCTGATCACCTCGGCCGAGCCGCCCTCTCAGCTGCGCGCCGTTGTCGTGAGCGTGTTCGCTCCCCGCCCGGAAGGCGCTCGAGCTCGGCGGGCAGCTTCGGCGAGGCACATCGCTCCCCGTTCGCAGCGAGCACGAGCGCGGCCCGCGGCCGCGCCTGCGCAGCGGTGAGTCTTCGCGTCCGCGTCGAGTTCGGCGATCGCCCCGGTCAGGCACGACGTGCCCGCGCGAGCGAGCACGGCCGCACCGCGGCCGCGCAGCGGCGAAGTCAGCAGGGCGAGTGTTGCCCTCGCACTTCAGAGGGCGCGCGGCCCCGCGCGCCCGAGACGGCAAGCAACAGCAGGCCCAGCCTCGTGCACAGGGCGTGACCCGAAGGGCGCGGGCGGCTTGAGCCCGCGCGCTCAGCCCCCCAAGGCGGCCCGCCCGCTTTTGAAAGCGGGCCGCCGCGGAGGGGTTTGCCCCAGGAGCTTGCCTTTGTTGTGGGGGGCGCCTCGGAAAGGGGGACCGGGGGGAAAACTACGCGGGGGGCGAGCGGCACGACCTGTGCTCGGGCGGGCCGGGCCTCGCCTCTCTCGACTCTGACTCTTCAGAGGCCCCAGGCCGATAGAGCTGCGGGCCGCGGGCCAGAGAGCGGAGCGGACTCGCGGCGGTGCTCACGTGCTCGAAGTTCAGGTGGCGCGCCCCAGCGCGGCCTGGCTCGTCGAGGAACGTGTCGGCGGCGCTTGCTGAGGCGAGCGCGCGCGGCAGCGCAGTCGCCGAGCAAGCGCCGCCGACGCGGCGACGAGGGCACTGCCTCCGTCGGATGAAGCGAGCACGGCGGCGATGGAGGCGTCTCGCCAGTGAGAAGCCTTCAGGCGTCGAGCTCGTCGCCGGCGTCGGCCTCGAGCTGCTCGAGGAGCGCGGCCTTCTCGACATCGTGAGCCGGCTCGGCACCCGTGCTGCGCAAGAGG
The DNA here is from genome assembly GCA_044223505.1 of Myxococcaceae bacterium. Classification (GTDB taxonomy): domain Bacteria; phylum Myxococcota; class Myxococcia; order Myxococcales; family Myxococcaceae; genus Xiheicaenimonas. The sequence continues at coordinate 227,088 of JBGALX010000011.1, read as the reverse complement.
CGCGCGGCCGGGTGTCTCGCCGCGTGCACGGCCTTCAGCTTCTCGATGCTGACGCGCGTGTAGATCTGCGTCGTAGCGAGGTCGGCTCACGTGCCCGAGCATCTCCTGCACGAAGCGCACGTCGGCGCCGCCGTCGAGCATCGCCGTCGCCATCGTGTGCCGGAAGAGATGGCAGCTGCCGGGCTTCTCGATACCGGCGCGCACGAGGTAGTGCCGCACGAGCTGGGTGAAGTAGTCGGGCACCAGGTACTCGCCGGCGTCGCCGATGAAGAGGAAGCCGTCGTCGTGCGCGAGCGCGAGCTTGGGCCGCACCTCATCGACGTACTTCTGCACCCACGCGAGCGCGCGCTCGCCGACCGGCACGACTCTGTCTTTGCGGCCCTTGCCGAGCCGCACCCAGACCGTGCAGCGCGAGGCGTCCACGTCGTAGAGCTTGAGGTTCGCGAGCTCGCTGCGGCGCAGCCCCGTCGAGTACAGGAGCTCGAGCATCGCTCTGTCTCTGAGCTCCTCCGGCCGCGAGACGTCGGGCTGCGCCAGCACAGCTTCCGCCTCCTCGGGCGAGAGCACCGCCTGCGGGAGCCGGCGCGGCAGCCGCGGCAACAGCAGCTCGGAGGCGGGATTCGCGTCGATGTGCCCGCCGCGCATCAGCCACCGGAAGTAGAGCCGCAGCGCGCAGAGGTGCGCGTGCTGCGTTCGCGCGGACAGCGGCTTGCCGTTCGCCTTGCGGAAGTAGAAGAGGTGCCGTTGGTACCGCTCGAGCATCGGGCGAGTCACCTCACTGGGCCGCTTGAGGCCGCGGTCCTCCGCCCAGCGGAAAAACACCTTCAGGCTCTTCGCCCTGTGCAGCACCGAGGCCGGCGTGCGCTGCAGCACGCGCAGCTCCTCGAGGTACTCCCACGCGAGGCCGGGCAGTGTGTCGCCGGCGGACCGGGCCCCGAGCGGGTTGCCGTCGGTCGGCCGGCGCTGCTTGTGCTGGAGCGGCCCGGCCACGGCTACGGCACCTGTGCGTATGACGTAGTTTTCGCCGTGCCGTTCCGAAGTGCAACTTCAGCAGCTGAAGGTGAGAAATGCGAGCTACTGGCCTCCAGCTCCTCGCCTGTGCCGTTTGCGGGCCCCCGCGAAGTACCCGCGAAGGCCCCGCGTTGGGCCCGCGTTGACCCCGCGAACTGGCCCTCTCCCCCCGCGAGGTTGCTCGCCGTACTCGTACCGCGCAGCGCCCCGACGTCGACCAGACCCGGCAGCAGCGGGCCGCTGTCGTCGCTGCCGGCGGCGACGAGCAACTCGTAGACGAAGGACTGCCCGCGCTGGCCGCGGTGGACGAGCAGGTACTCGAGTTCGACCAGGCGCTGCAGGTGGACGCGCGCCTGCACATCGGAGATGCCGCACCAGCTGCGCACCTCGCGGCGCGTGAAACGGTACTCCGTCAGCTTCATCGCCTGCTCGGTGCACGTGCGGCCGACGGCGCCCTGCAGCTGGCGGAGCAGCCGGCGCGTCTGCGGCGGCAGCTCGTCGAGGCTGCGCCCGAGAGCGGCCGCGGCGAGGCGGTTGGCGATCGCCACGTCTTCGAGCGTCACCTCGACGTACTCCACGAGCTCGCCGCGGTGCTCGACCGTGCGCACCGGCCGCTGGTGCTGATGCAGCAGCGCGATGGTGCGGATGAGCGTGAGGTACTTCGGGAAGTCGCGCCGGGCCCGGGTGAGGTTGTCGAGGAAGGTGAGCTGCCGCGCGAAGGGGTTCGCCACCAGCAGCGGGCGAAGCAGGCGCTGGGCGTTCTGGTGCAGCTTCAGCAGCGCCGTCCGCTCGCGCCGCGCGAGCAGGCCCTCGAGCGTCTGCTTCTCCTTCTGCTTCTCGTGGATGGCCCGCGTCTGCTCGCGCTCCTCGTCGACCGTGAGCACGAGGCAACGGTTCAGCAGCTCCTCGTCGACCTGCGCGGCCGTCGTGGTGAGGAAGAGCTGCGTGGGGCCCTCGACGTGGTACTCGTGCGTGACGAGCTTCCCGCTCGCCGGCTCTTTGCCGGTGCTCGCGATGGTGAGCTCACCCTCGCTCTGCAGGAGCTTCAGCGCGTAGCTCGCCCGCGCGGCGCCCTCCTCTTCGACGATGGCGAGCACCTTGTGCTTGAGCTCGAGGTCGCCCATGTAGAAGAGCGACTGCCCCGTCATCGCCGAGTACTTCACCTTGTCCTCGTCGGGCACGAAGGCCAGCACCGCCTCCATCAGCGACGACTTGCCGGCGGCGCTGCTCGACTGGATGAGCACCGCGAGCGGCTCCTCGAGCTTGCGCGAGACGGCGGCCAGGTAGCCGAGCAGCTTGTTCGACTCCTCGCCGACGACGCCGCAGCGGGCGAAGTCGGCGACCACGCGCTCGAGGAGCTGCGGGTCCTTGAGCAGCTCGAGCGCGGCCGAGCTCTCCTCGGGCGTGAGCGCCGGTGCCGAGGCCTTGGGCTGCAGCTTCTCCTTCAGCTGCCGCTCCTGCAGCTCCTCGAGCTTGAGTAGCAGCGCGCCCAGGTCGCCCTTCAGCGTCTCCTCGGGCACGCGGAGCTCATCGACGGCCGCGCGCACGAAGCCGGCGCGGTGGCGCGCCGAGTACATGTCGAGCGTGTCGACGTGGAAACGCTCGCCGACGGAGACGAGGACATTCACCTTCATCGTCTCGGCCGAGAGCGCCTTCGGCAGCCCGCGCACGCGGTACCGCCGCGGCCCGAAGTGGAACACGAGCTCGTCCTCCTTCGCCTCGAGCTGCAGCTCTGGTGCCTTCGGCGCCGGACTCGATGTCGAGGGCGAGCTCGCGCTCTCCGTGGGGCTCGCCGGCGGCGGCGAGCTCGGCGGGGTCGGCGCGGGCGCGCTCGAGCTGACGGCCGGCCCCGACGTCGACGGCGGCACGACGCGCGGCTGAGCAGCTGAAGGAGAAGCGGCGGCCGGCGCAGTGCCGGCGCTCGCGTCAACGGCCGCGCGGAAGCTCGGCGCGCCGGGCGCCGCGCCCTGGCCCATCCACGCCGCCTGCCGGAGCGCGACAGAGAGGCTCTTCGACGCGGGCGCCATCTTCACCGCGTACTCGTTCGCATCCATGCCCCGCGGGAAGAGCACGCGCCAGCAGCTGAAGCCCTCGGGCATGAGCTTCTTCGCGAGCGCCTCCGCGCCGGCGTCGCCGGCGTCGTCCCGGTCGAAGGCAATCAGCACGTCCTTCACGCCGTGGCGCTTGAGCGCCTCGAGGTGGTGCGCGGTGAAGCCTTCGACGCCGTACGCGGCTGTGACGTTGCGGAAGCCGGCCGCCCAGAAACTCATCGCGTCGAGCAGCGCCTCGCAGACGATGGCGCTCGTCTTCCCCGCGAGCGCCGCCGAGTTGAAAGCCGCGCGGTGCGGGCCTGGCAGGTACAGGTGCAGCGGGATGTTCTTCTGCAGCCCCGGCGTCACCTTGCGCCCGTACATGCCGACCACCTGGCCCGCCTCGTTGTGCAGCGGCACCACGAGGCAGCCGTTGAGGTGCTCGTGCCCGGTGTCGCGCAGCACGCCGACGCTCTGCAGCCGCGCGCGGATGTCGGCGCCGGCGTCGCGGTTCTTGTCGGGCAGTCGCAGGCCCAGTGTGCGGTTCGCGAAGCCGAGCTTGAAGTGGTGGATGAGCTCTTCGTGCCGCAGGCCTCGCGTCTCGAGGTAGCGCCACGCCTCGACCGCGCTCTTCAGCGTCGAGTGGTAGTAGTCGCGCACCTGGCCGAGCAGCTGCGCGTCGTCGACGTCAGCGCTCACCGGCGAGGGCAGCTTCGGCACCGTCGCCACGCGTGGGCCCACCGGGCCAGAGAGATCTACCCCCGCCCGCAGCAACTCGACGGCGTGGCGGAAGTTCACGCCCTCTGCCCGCATCACCCAGTCCACGACGCTGCCGCCGGTGCGGCACGCGCCGAGGCAGTGCCAGAGGTTCTTGGCCGGCGTGACGACGAGGCTCGGCGTCTTGTCTTGGTGGAAGGGGCAGCGGCCGACCAGGTCGGCGCCGCGCTTCTGCAGCTCGACGCCGCGCGCCGTCACCAGCCGCTGGAGGCTGACCTCCTTCTTCAGCCGCTCGAGCTCTGCCTCGGAAACACGCGCCATCGGGCCTCCTCCCAAAAGCTGTCAAGGGGCTCGAGCCGCATTCCGCTGGGCGCCGAGCCGCGTGCATGTAATATTACCTCATGTCATCTAGCACAAGAGGTGGTTCGGCTCTCCGGCCGCAACTCGGGCGTACTTTCCCGGCCAGTTCAGGCTTGGAGGAGTGCGTCTTGCCGAGAAAGAGAGTCGTCACCACCGCTGCCGGTGCCGAGGCCATCGGACAGCGGCTCGCCGCGTTCCGCAAGGCGCGCGGCATCACGCAGGTCGAGCTCGCCGAGAAGCTCGACGTCTCGCAGGCTGTCATCTCGCGCTACGAGCGGGGCGACCTGCTGCTGCACGGCGAGCTCGTCGCGCAGCTCGCCGGCATCCTGCGCGTCACCGCGGACGCGCTCCTCGGCGTCGAGAAGCCGAAGGCCGGCATGGTCTCCACGCCGTCGGTTGACCGGGGCATCGCGCGCCGCATGGCCCAGTTGCAGGGCCTGCCGCGACGAGATCGCGACGCCGTCCTCCGCATGCTCGACGCGTTCCTCCAGGTCCGCGGGCGCGCTGCTGCCTGAGTCAGCTACTCCACGTACTCAAGGGTTCATCAGCAGACTGCTGCGTGGCACGCAGACGTTGTGCACGGGATCACCGATCATCGGTGCCATCCTCCCGGTGAAGCACGCCTCTCCGCCCTCGGTGTCGCAGTCGGCGTTCGAGCTGCACTCGCGCATGCAGATCGCGTCGACGGCCGACCTGATGCACTTTGTGCCGGGCCAGCACACCAGCGGGCACGCCGGCAGATCTTTGAGTGGAACTGGGCCTCGCTCCTTGCTCGCCCCGAAGCACGCAGCGAGCAGAAGTGCTGCGGCTGCTTTACGCCCTCTCGTCATCGACTCAATGGCCTGCATCGCGCCGCGCAGCGCGCACGCGCTCGAGCGGTTCGTCGTACTCGGGCCCGACACAAACAAACGCGATCGGCTCGCCTCTATACGGAACAAGCCGGGTCGTCAGGCATTGCTTGTCGGCAGGGCAGTCTTTGTCTGACTTGCACTCGCGCATGCACTCCGCCCCGGTCACCAAGCGGATGCAGCGCGAGCCAGGCCAGCAGAACAGCGGGCACTCGGGAAGGGTGTCGTGTGGATCGTCTCGGGTCTTCGTGTCGCACGCAGAAGCAACGAGAGCGAGCATGAGGCCGAGTCTCACGACGACTTGATCAGTGAGACGTCCGGAAGGGCCCCGGTACTCTCAACGCGTTCTCCCAGTCCATGGCCGGACTGCTCTCTGCGCCAGTGAACTCACCCCACGCTTCGCCAAGCTCGTGTGCCACGAGTTGATCCCACGTAGTGCGGAGACCTTCGGCATCCCAGTTCGACTTGGCAGCTATCGGCAGATTGACGATCGACCAGACGTTGTCCGGTGGCCGCCCGCCGCACTGCCCGCCTTCGGAATGCGTGTAGCCGCCGCCCATGTCCCGCATGAGCTTCCCGGGCACAGGGTCGTAGTCGAACGTGAACACCGTCGGGGACCGCTGCATCTGCTCGAGATACGGAGCGAGGTTCGGGTTCCTACTCAGACGCGACAAGCTCTCCCAGAACCCCGGCAAAGGGCTCTCGAACACGCGGCCAGTGCGGTCGACGAAGTGCAGCGGGTTGTTCGCCGCGTACGCGTAGACCGGCATCGAGTGGCCGCGGTACGCCATCGCAACCGGCCATCGCGGGTTCCGCAGCACCGGCTCAGGCTGGAGGTACCCGCCATGCATCATTCCACCACGAGTTCGCAGACACCGCGCCGACAGGTTGCCCGGCCACAGGACATGAGGCCCGTAGAGGAACCGCACTGTTCACGGAGCGCACGCCAAGCGTTCGTGAATTGTTGTGATCGGGCGACGCCAGCATTCACCGCGTAGCACGCGTCAACTTCCTCGACTGGCAGGTTCGGCTCAATGATCCGGCAGTCCGCCCCAGATGAACAGGACCGTTCGGCGAGCAGGCGAAGAAAGGCACCCGCATCCGCCAGACACTCCGGCTCTCTACTAGGCCGCACCTCCGTGACGCCTCCATCCACCCAGACAATCGCTGTGCCGCCGTCGGTACGTGCGACGACCTCCGCCGCGAGTCCTCCGTCGAAGCGAAACAGTCGAACTGGACGTTCAGCAGCGACAGGGGCAGCGCAGACGCCTATGACGAGAAGAAGAAAAACTCTCATGGGAAGTCGGAAAGTTCAAACTGGATTTGATACTGGAAGTCGTACGCGATGCGATCTCTCTCGGCAGGGTTGTCGATGCCCGGGAAGAAGATGTCGAGCTCTGCGTGAGTAAGCTCATGACCAATGACGCCCGCGGGATCGAGGAGATTCAAACCCTCATAGATCGGACTGGTGATGGCTCGACAGGTCATTTCCCCGCGCACGAGCGGTGTTGAGCGGCCGGTACGGACGCCCGTGAGTATTCCGTACTTCCTGAGCGGCTCGTGGTATCCGCCGTTCAGCTGATCAAGGGTAACAAGTTCAGGCGCCGCGTCGATCTTGTTCCAGAGTGCACGTCCGGACGGCGTCGACCGAAAGCGTCCAACTTGGCGAGCCAGCTCTGCGTTACCCTGCCAACTCGGTGATATTCTCCGACCATCTAGGTCCACGTAATGAACTGGATTGTTCCCAGCATACGCATACGCGGGTAACGAGACGCCAGCGTATGCATAGGCAACGTGCGAGTACGGCGAGCGGAGGATGGGTTCAGGCTGGAGGTACCCGGGACCAGCCGGATCGTAGAACCTGTAGCCGTTGTAATGCAGGTCGCTCTCAGCATCGTAGTACTGGCCCGGAAACCGAAGCGGGGTCCAGAACGGCGTCGTGGTCTCGTTCACGTCGACCAGGATGCCGCCGGGTCCGCCCGCATTCGTCGCCACAATCGCGAGTGTGTTGTTCGTCGAGCCCGGCGTCAGCTTCACAGTGACGACAATGGGCACCCACCAATCGACGCCGGCGGCGATCTGCACGCCGTTGAAGTACGCAGTGAACGAGTTGTCGGCCGTCAGAGTGATGATGGCCTGGGTACCCGTGGCTGTGAACTTCTTGCGGAAATAGACCGTGGAATAGTCGTCCGACCAACGGGACTCGGCGTTCCAGATCCAACTCGCAGTAGTGCCGCTAGGGAAAGGCGCGCTTGTGTACCAGGGCCACCCCCCGTAGCTGCCCTCATTGGCCGGCGCCGTCCAGCTTCCGTCCTTGAAGCTCGGCTGCTCCCAGCCGACCTGATACGTGGTCGACTGCTTCCACGCCGAGCCTTCGGATGAGCCCCACTTGGCTACGCTCTCGAAACGCCTGTACTCGTACTGCCGGGTTTGAACTCCAGAATAGGCCGTGGCCGGCGAGCACGTGGGCGTACACGAGCTTTGATGCACGCCGCGCGGGCAGTTCTGGTTGTCGGTCTGAAGCTCAAACCCCATCGTTCCAACCTGTACACCGCCGCCGCCGATTACGTACGGCGTCAGATTTATCCATGACATCCTGTGGTTCTTCAATCCAGAACCAGACATGCCATCCACCCACCGATCGTGGTCCCGACGAATCAACCAATCTCCTTTGATTGGATACAAAGGGCCCGGGCCACAGGTGTTGTACTCGAGGTCGACCGTGTGGAAGAGCGGCCGCATCTGCAGGTTCAGGCCATTCGTAGGTTGGGACATGCTCGAAAAGGCATTGATGCCGGCCGAGGTCGACGGGATGTTGCCCTGCCAAGTCTCGACCGTGTTCATTCGGCCGAACGGTTCGGCTTCGCCGACACCAGCAATGCTCCTGCTCGAGTCCAGCATGAGCACTGGCTTGCCGATGTGGTCGGTGATGGGGAAGTAGTAGTCGCAGGGCGTGCCATCGGACAGCCGCTCGCACGTCGTCCGCGAGAAATCCGCAGGGCTCGTCCTCCCGCCGGAGGCGTCGAGTTTCCCGCGCAGCTGCGCGATGGGCCGGCCGCCGAGCCAGACGTAGTCGTCGATGGGAAACGACGACGTCGACCCAGCCGTCGTCACCCCGACGTCCTCGAGCAGCTCCACGCCGCGAGGCGAGTAGATGAACTTGTCGGCGTCGTAGTTGGGGTAGCTCTTCTGGGTGCGCCGCCCAAACAAGTCATACGTGTAGACGTAGCTGCCGCCCGGCGTGATCAAGTCAGAAATGGCGGTGTCCGGTCCGGTCCCGGCATGATGCGAGATTGATTGCACGACGACGGGTGAGAGATTTCCAGAATAGTCAACCCACGTCCTCCCATTTCGCCGGCCATCTCGATCGAGACTGTAGCGGTTCGCCGCAACAGTTCCGGACAGCGGCCTCTCTTCGACGAGGCGGTCAGGGGTGTTCCCCCCCGCGTACGCGTACGCGACGTACACTCCGCCGTCGCCGAGGTACCATTTCTCGCGGTTGTTCCGGCTGTCATACGAAAAGGCGTGACGCTGCGCGTAGCCCCCGGTCGTCGCGTAGTTGGGTAGATCGACCTGGCTGAGCCGAAGGGCGTTGTCGTAGGCGAAGTCTTCCCGAATAGGCGTCGTCATCGATCGGTAGCAGGTATCGGTGCGGGCGACGGCGTCTCCCCTCCACGTGTAGCTGCGCCGGAAGATGCCGCCGTCACCGGTCTCCCACGAGGGAGTCGCCGAGCTCGATGGCGACACGCGCAGGCTGCGCAGCCGCGCTGTCCCGTCGTAGGTGCCGGCGGTTAGCACGGGCGCTGGCGCGTCGCAGCCCGTGCCAGACGGGTACTGCGAGCTGTCGTCGCCGAGCATGTACTCGACCGTCGCGTAGGTGTTCGCCGGAACAAAGTTGAGCTGATACCCGCGCAGGCCACCGTAAGGCTCCCACTTCACCGACGAGGCGAGCGTGCGCGTCCCCGACCAGGCGCTCCCGTTCCAGGTGCTCACGGCGACCTGCTCGACTCGGCTTTGCAGCCCCAAACTCGTGCCATAGCTGTAGACGACTTGGCGCCCGTGCGGGTACGTGATCGAGGTGACGCTGCCGTTGCGATCGTATGTGTAGAGCGTATTCCTTGACGGACAGCCGCCGGCGCCCGGCGGCCGGCGGTACTCGGCAATCAGCCGGCCCACAGCGTCATAGCCGTACGTCGTCTCCCACATGCCGCCGACGTCGAGCACCCTGGCCAACCTGCCGGCCTGACCGGGCGGCGTCAACCCGCAGCCGGAGGTGGTGAATGCGGCGGAGTCGTAGCTCAGCACGAACGTGGCGCTGAAGCCGGAGGGCCGGACCGTCAGGAGTCGGCCGAGGGCGTCGCGTGTATAGAAAGTCGTGCCCTCGTTCGTCTGCTTCGCGATCGGCATGCCTCGCGCGTCGAACTCGTAGCGCACCGAGCCGATGGCGCTGGTGCCTCCGTCGCCCATGTTCACGACCTTCGCCTCGACCACGTTCCCGAAATCGTCCCACTGATAATCCGACGGTACCGAGCAACTCGAGCTCGCGCCCGCGCCACCGTTGATGTCACACGGCGTGAAGTAGCCGTTGTTGTAGGCGTCGCAGCCGGTGGAGATGCGCTTCACGTTGCTCTGTGCATCGTAGTCGATGCAGGTCCTGATCCCGGGCTGCGTTCCGTTCGGGTAGACGTCGAACACCGCGGGCCGATTCGCGCGGTCGTGCTCGAGCCAAGAACACAACACCGACTTCGCGACGCCTCCGCAGAAATCAGGAGCTGCGGCATTCAAGGGCCGCGAGAAGCCACTCAGGTTCCCTGCGCCGTCAAAGAAGCGCCTGGTGATGACACCGCCGTCACTGATGCCGATGCGCTCCCAAGTCGGGCGGCCCTCGGCGTCCTCGTCGAAGTAGTGGATGAACCGTTCGCCGTTGCTGCCGTTGACGAAGCGGCGCTCGCTCTTCAGGTGGTCGTTGACCCACGTGTAGACGATCCGCTCGCTCCATTGCGCGCCGAGGTTGTCTTGGGCCTTCGCGCGGAACTGCACCTGCTTCTTCCACGTGCCCGAGCAATCACCACTCTGGGGTGTGCCATCGTCGCGATGACAAAACACTTCGTAGTTTCCTTCAGGGTAGCGAACGGACGTCAGCTCGCCGTTCTCCCACGTGAAGGTCCAACCGGCATCGGCTTCCGGCGGCAGGTAGGTCTGCAGCTCTCGCCCGGCCCATGTGAAAGTATGAACCTTATGGTCCTCGTCGCTGATTGCGGTGGGGTCCCCGAGGGGCGTGTAAGCCAGATACTCCGTCACCAGCGGGTCGGAGCCAGGAAGGCCGCCCGGGTAGCGGTAGACGTGACGGAGACGGCCGGACGCATTGCCAGCCGATGCGCCGTAGTAGTCGAAGCGGGTGACTGGTTCGCCGCTCGGACAAGCGGAAGCGCTTGCTCCGAAACACGGGCCCTGGATCTCGACGACGCGTCCCGCATCATGCGCAAAGAACATCGCCGCTGTCTTATCTTCCAGGACACCAGCGACGTTCTGCGTGCGCCCCGAATGAAAGACCGCATCGACGATGCTCGTATTGGTGCCGAGGTACCGCAACTCAGTACTGACCGTCGGACCACCGGAATAGGTCGAGTTCCGGGTCACAGTCTGCAGGCTCTGAACCGAGTTGTCGCTGCGGTACCGATAGGTGTAGTCCTCAGCCTCGAGGAATGGCGGGAGCGTGGTCTGCAGGCTCCCGTTGGTCCCCGTGAGGCGTCCCCAATGGGTCGACGACTTCTCCCACTGCGAGTACGGATAGCTGCCTCCCTGGCCATTGTGACTGTACGGCGTGTACGTCGCGTTCCCGCGCTTGTCGACCGCGAGCACTTCGCGCGCGAGATGATCGTTTTCGCACACATCATTGGGCGACTTTCCTGGCTCCGCCCAAAGATACAATTGGTTACCCCCAGAACACGCAGATGACGGCGTGCACTTGTCCTCAACTCGTATCGGGTAGACCGAGTGCACGGAATCATTTGGCCTCGTCAAGTAGTACGTCCGTTTGTAGTCCGCGCTTTGACCGGTCCCGTCACCCGACGACGCAGTCGTCTGTGTCGCCCGCCTTTTCACAAGATTTGAATCGTTACTGCAGCACCGCGTGAGGTCCAAGTATGGGCTACCTCCAGCGCAGGTTCCCTCGCTGGTACCAGGATCAGAAAATGTCGTCGGTGGCCCACCTCCCTCCGAGTCGTGGACTACATTTCCCACGTTGTTGTGACCAGCGACCAGCGTGCCGCCCCGCCACCTCTTGAAGCCGCCGTCGTACGTGTATGTCTCGACGAGGCTGCCCATGGTCGCCGAGGCAAGGTAGCCCGCGGTCGGGCGACCCGCGTCGTCCAAGACGTACCGGTACTCCGCGACAGTTGCGGCCGCACCCGCATCAGCGTCGACGGAGACCTTGACGAGCCCGCATTCCCAACGGACTGGGTTCGCCTTGGAATTGAACACTCCGTCATAGGTGAAAACGAGTGCCGTCGAGTCCGGCGACGTGATTCGACTCACGTAGGGCACGCCCGGCATGCCGGCATCTGTCGGCATGCGGCAGGCTCCTCCGTCGAGCATGGTTGGTTGAGCATAGGACACCGATGCCAGCTGACGACCACTCGAGTCATGAATGGCGCCTAAGAACCATTGTTGATCTGAGCCCGTCGGGAAAAACTTGTCGAAGATGAAGATTCGACCGTCCTCGTCGAAGAACTCGACGCCCGTCGTCGTGCGACGGACGTGATTCTCGTCAGCGGGCCATTCGGCGGAAGGAGTGGCCCAACACTGAGTGCCGCCATCTGGAATGGAGCAGGTGTTGAAGTGCCGCCAACCGCCGCTCGGCATCCGGAAGTCGATGTACCCCGAGGTCACCGTCGCCCACGCGAAAAAGTTGTGGGTCCACCGTAGAGTGTTCACCACTGTGTTGCCAAAAGGTGGCGGAGCAGTAAACAGCGCGCCAGAATTTGCAAAGTCTTGGAACGAATTGTCGCTGGAAGTGTATCTGCGCGCAAACCGAACCGGTCCGAAGGACGTCTTCAGCGCGATGTCCTCGGCGTACAGGTACGAGTCCAGGCTAAGTGCATTGACTGGGTCACCGATGGCAATGCCCTGCCTGCACTTGCCACTGCAACTGTTTTCGCACTCTGGGTCCGGATTCTGAGGACAATTGTAGGCTCGAGCCTCAACAGACATGAGCAGGCCAACAATCAGACACGCTCCAAACGACGGTCGTTTCATGGCGCCGCCTCCGTCGCAGCCAGACTTCGAACTGCCCCAGTGGGGCTGACGGTCGAAACGACCCCGTTGTAGAGGAGCAGCGCGTGGCCATGCTCCACCCACGCCACGTCGGGCGACTGTGTCTTCTTTTCCACTTCGACAAGCAGACGCTTCCTCGAGCTGGGCAGCTCAACGCCCCACAGCGCAAACGTGTCCATCCTCTGCTCTATGAGCGCGAGATGGCGGCCATCGGGACTGAGCCTCAACACTTTGTACTTCGCATCGGTCGGGCCGAGTCGCTTCTCCGGGCCTCCGGCGGTGGCCTGCGAGTACCCATCGAAGAGGTCACACGTCGAGTGAATGAAGAAGAGCTCGAACCCATCGCGGCTCACGGGGCTCACCTTGCAGCCGCGCGTGTCGGTCAGCGCCTCGAGTCGCGTGCCGTCGCGACGCACGCGGTAGACCTGCGCGTTCGCTCCTGGCTCGTGCTGGCCCGGCGGCCCACCCTTCCTCGGGTGGTGCGCGAAGAGCACCCACTCCCCGTCGAACGAGAAGCTCGGGTTCGCATGAAAGCCCATCTCGCGGCCCAGCAAGCGAGCAGGAGCCTCGCTGCGGTCCCAGATGAACAGCAGGTTGTTCTGAGCAGCCGCGCTGCGAGAAGTGAACGCGATCGCCGATCCGTCGGGTGCAATCGTGGCGTGCACCGGAGGCAGCCCTCCAAACGATGCGAGTCGCTCGATCACTGCGCCGCGGTCGTCGGTGACGACCCATCGATCCCCCTCACCGAACAGGTGAAACGGTTCCGCTGGCCTCGCTGCGAGAATGGCGATGGCTGCGAGGGGTAGGACGGCGCTCATCGCTGGAGCCCCGCGTCGGAGACGACTCCGCCGTCAGCCAACTCAAACGGGCTCTTCGAACGAGCGAGAGCCGGAGCGGGCAGCGGCCTCGGCGTCGCAACGGCCGTGGTCGCCCGCGCCACCCACGAGGTCGGCGGCATGCAGAACGCCGTGTCCATCGACGCCTGGCAATGCCAGTCAGGTGGGCAGTCACCCTCCCAGGAACATTTGACGGGCGCAAACTGACTTCCCTGGCTGATGGCGAAGGCAGATGCCTGTCTTGCAGAACGTTGGGCCCGCACAGGTCTCACCAAGCTCCACGGTCGCAGGCCCCGTCGAGACGAGCGCGAAGCCGTCACGCGGAGGACTCTGCAAGTCAGCTCCGGGAGCCCCGCAGCCACAGCCCGGAGTCACAGCAGCGCCCGCCGTGACCGCCACCAACACCCAAGCCTGATTGGGTCGCCTCATGCTCACCCCCGTGCCAACGTCGATAACCGTGGTTTACGGTGAAACCCGGACGCGCGTCGTTTACGGCGAAATACGCGCGAACTTTGGACGTCGCCAGGACCGAAGTCAACACGCGCCGGCACGCACATCAGCGTGCGCGCGGCTCCGAGGCGACCTGGTTTCCGACTACTTGCTCGCGTGCCCGGGAGCCGACGTGCCCTGCGGCGCCGGAGCCCCGCTGTCGGGCGTGAAGACGCGGCCCTCTTTCAGCGCGTGCACGGCTTCTTCGCACATGCGCGTGACGAGGCGGTACGACTCGCTGCGCGCCATGCCCTTCACCTTCGGGCGCATCGCATCCATCGTGAGCACGGGCCCGAAGTGCACCTCGAGCTCGCGCTGCTTCGGCACGATGCCGCCCTTCGGCATCGACTCGTACGTGCCCTTCAAGAACACCGGCAGAATGTCGACGTTGAAGGTCAGTGCCAGGTACCCGAGCGTCGGCTTGAACTCGGCCATCTCGCCGGTCGTCGAGCGCGTCCCTTCCGGGTAGATGAGCAGGTTGTAGCCCTGGTTCAGCGCCTCGCCGGCCAGTCGCAGCGATTCGCGCAACGAGCCGGAGCGCGACATCGGAATCACGTTCGTGAAGTTCTCGAAGTACGTGCGCTTGATCGCCGTGTCGAAGAAGTAGTCGCGTGCGCCGAGCGTCACCATGCGGTCGCCCTGCTCGCCCAGCTCGACCTTGATGAGCCCGGTGTCGAGGTGCGACGAATGGTTCGCGACCACCAGGAAGTTGCGGTTCTGCGGCACGAACGCCTTGCCGCTGGTCTTCACCGTGAACCACCCGCGGTACAGCGCGCGCTGGCCGGCGTTCAGAATCGACGAGCCGGCGTTCGCGACGAAGTCGGGCAGATCGACCTCGAGCTTCGAGACGTCCATGCGCTTCGGCTCGTCGTCGCCCTTCGCAGGGCGCTTCTCGATCGCCGCGGCTCCCGCAGGAGCCTTGCGCCCCGCCTGGCCGATCACCTTCCGCAGATCGTCGACGGTCTGAATCTTCGTCAGGTCCGAGATCGCGGCGACGGGCACTCCGGCCTGCTCGAGCGCGACCGACAGCTCGTTCAGCATCAGCGAGTCGAAGCCGAGCTCGCCGGTGAGCTTCGAGCTGCCCGTGATGTCGGCCGCCGGCTTCTGCAGCACGTCGGCGATGAGGGGAATCAGCCAGTCGGTGCCGCCGTGAGCCTCTTTGACCTGCGCCTTCGCCTTCTCGCCGGTCGCGACGACGCGCTCGAGGCGCTTGAGCTCGTCGACCACCAGCTTGCGCTTCACCTTGCGCGTCGAGGTGCGCGGCAGCTCGGCGTCCCAGAACCGCAGCACCTTCACGCGCCGGTAGAACGGCATCTCGGCGCTGATGTCGCGGAAGTGCTTCTCGAGCTCTTTTCGCACCTCGTCGCGCGGCCGGTCTTTGTACGCGGGCACGCAGAGGCACGCGACCTTCTCGCCGCCGGCGTCGTCGGGCAGGCCGACGATCGAGAGCTCCTCGATGTGCGCGTGCTTGCCGTAGACCTCTTCGAGCTCGTCGGGGAACACGTTCTTCCCGTTGGCGTCGATGATGACGTCTTTCTTGCGGCCGACGAGGTACAGCCGGCCCTCGCCGTCGAGGCGGCCCAGGTCGCCCGTGTGCAGCCAGCCGCTCTTCAGCACCGCGTCGGTCGACTCGCGGTCTTCGAAGTAGCCGGCCATCACGTTCGGGCCCTTCGCCAGCACCTCGCCGATGCCCTCGCCGTCGGGCGAGTCGATCTTGAGCTCGATGCCCGGCAGCGCGCGCCCGACCGAGCCCGCCTCGAGCTTGTTGCCCGGGTCGGTCACCGTCAGCACCGGCGCCGACTCGGTCAGGCCGTAGCCCTCGCTCAGGTTGAAGCCGAGCTCGTGAAACGCCTCGCGCACGTCGTTCGGCAGCGCCGAGCCGCCCGAGACGAGGTACTTGATGCGGCCGCCGAACTTGCGGTGCACCGGCCAGAACAGCAGCTTGCCGAGGTTCAGGTCGGCCTTCTCGCGGAGCCGCCCGTTCCACGTCATCAGCGCGTTCGACGCCTCTTCGATGAAGCGCGGGCGCGCGGCCATCTCTTGCGTGAGCTTGCGGTGGAACAGCTGCCACAGCGCGGGCACGCCGATCATGCCGGTGATGCGGCCGGTCTCGAGCACCTCGCCGATGCGGTCGGCGTTGAGCTCGTCGATGTACGTGATGTCGGCGCCGCGCATGAACGGCAAGAGGAAGCCGGCCGAGAACTCGAACGTGTGGTGCAGGGGCAGCACCGAGAGCACGCCGTCGCCCATGCTCAAGTCGAACACGCCGGCGAGCTTGGCGACGAGGGCCGCGAAGTTGCGGTGCGTGAGCATCACGCCCTTCGGGTTGCCGGTCGTGCCGCTCGTGAAGATGAGCGAGGCGACGTCGTCGGGCGAGGCCGAGCGCTGCAGCGGGCCGATGCCGTCTTCGAACTGATCGTCGCCGGTCATTGCCTGGGCGAGAGTGTGAACCTGGGTGGCGACTCCGGCCTCGGCCAGCGCGCGGTGGAGGCCGGGCAGCGAGGCGGCGGCGTCTTCGCTGACGAGGCAGACGACGGCGCGCGAGCGGCGGGCGACGTTGACGACCTCGGCCTCTTTGAGCTCGGGGTCGACAGGCACCGCGGTGGCGCCGGCGCGCAGGGTGCCGAACCAGGCCATGCCCCACTCGGGCCGGTTCTCGGAGACGATCATCACGCGGTCGGCGGCCTTCACGCCCGAGCGCTGCAGGAAGGTGCCGATGCGGCCGGCGTAGCGGTGCACCTCGCCGAAGGTGAAGCGGGTCTCTTTGTCGCCCTCGACCATGCGGAAGGCGACGCGGTGGCGGAACTGGTGGGTGGCGGCCTCGAACAGCTCGATGAGATCTTTGTGGGCCGAGACGACCTTGCGCTTCTCGGTCTCTTCCTCGAGGCCGGGGAACACCCACTTCTCGAGCCCAGGCAGGTGCACCTCGAGGAAGTAGTGGCGCCAGTCG
The DNA here is from genome assembly GCA_044223505.1 of Myxococcaceae bacterium. Lineage (GTDB taxonomy): Bacteria > Myxococcota > Myxococcia > Myxococcales > Myxococcaceae > Xiheicaenimonas. The sequence goes on along the minus strand of JBGALX010000011.1, from coordinate 210,572 downwards.
ATCTTCTCGGGGTCCCACGGGATCTTGGCGCGGTCGGGCGCGGCCATGTCCGCGTAGAGGCTGCGCGTGTTGTCGCAGCGGTAGACGAACCGGTTGTCGTGCAAGAACGGCATGAACAGCTCGCCGATCATCTTCACCGCGTCGGCCTGCTCGGTGACGCCGTCGAGCGCGTCGCTCGCCTTCGTCATCAGCGCGCTCAGCCGCGGAGCGCCCCACGTCGGCTTGAGCTCGTCGATCGTGTCCTTCAGCCAGCGGCTGCCCTTGCTGAACAGCGGCGCCGAGATCGCGTTGAACTCGGCCTTGCCGACCGCGCGCCCCTCGATGCGCGACATGAGGTCGTTCCAGAAGCGGTTGCCCTTCTTCGCGCGGTAGTGGCGCCGGCGGTAGAGCGAGACGAGCTCGACCGAGCGCTGCGCGTTGAACGGGCTCGAGTCGCCCGAGGCCTGCTGGTAGACGCGCCGCTCGGCCGTCGAGATCGCCCGCGCCGTGATCGCGATCAGCGAGCCTGCGACGAGGTCGACCGGGATCATGTCGAGAATCGTCTTCTCGCCCGCCGGCACGCGGCGCTGGCCCTTCATCACGGCGTACGAGAGCGGCGCCGAGGTGGTGAAGCCCTCGTTCCAACCCGGGAACGGGTAGCGCATCGCGCTCTCGACGATCGAAGGCCGCACGATCGAGTAGCGCAGGTTCGGAGTCGACGCGATCACCTGCTCGCCGAGCGACTTCGTGTACGTGTACGTGTTGGGCCAGCCCCAGTGGGCGGCGCGCTCCATGCCGGCCTCGACGAGGCGGGTCGAGAGCCACAGCTTTCGCTCGCGGCCGACGGCGAGGCGCATCGCCTTCTCGTCGGTCGAGTCGCGGCCCTCGTTGGTGAGGCGCTCGGCCGCCTTCTCGCGGAAGGTCGAGGTCAGCGCCTTGTCGTCGGCGGTCTCGCGGAGGCGAGCGACGATCTTCTCGCAGTCCTTGAGCTCCTGATCGAGGCTGAAGTCGCGGCCGTCGACCTCGTCGCGCTTGGGGAAGTAGCCGACGATCTCTTCGTCTTCCCAGATGACGCCGTTGCGCACGCCCGCGACGAACGCGGTGCTCATGTGCACGAGCGGCATGTCGAGCTCGAGGCAGAGGTGCACGGCGTGCTTCACGCCGTACGTGTTCACGTTGAGCCCGACCTCGAGCGACGGCGTGAAGCTCACGAGCCCGGCGCAGTTGAGCAGCACGTCGCAGCGGCCCTTGAGCCCGCGGGCTGTCGCCTCCTCCATGCCGAGCCAGGGGTCGGTGACGTCGCCGTCGAGCACCTCGCACTTCGACTCGAAGAACTTCTTCGCGCCGGCCTCGCCGCCGTACTTCTCGCGCAGGGGCTCGAAGGGCTCGAGGCCGATGATCTTGTCGAAGAACCGGGCGTGGGCGCTGGCCGCGCTGCCCTTGCGGACGAGCACGTAGACCTTGTCGAGGACCTCGCCGTACCGATGCAGGAGCATCGAGAGCGAGACCTTGCCGACGAAGCCCGTGGCGCCCGCAAACAGCACGCGGCGCCCGGTCAAAATGCTGGTGACGTCGAAGTGGGGCCCGGCCATGGAAACGGGGCCCTTCTACGCTGAATGGTTTCAGGCGTCTATGTGACCGGGGGTCAGTGGCGCCGGAACAGGGCCCGCCACGCCTGAACCGCCTGGAACTGGTTCGGTCGCAGGGCGTGCTCGGTCAAGAGGCTCAGGTCGAGCGTGGGGAAGAGTCTGCTCGCGCGTGCGCGTGCGTAGCGGCCACGCCGCAGCGCGTAGACGTCGAGCTCGCCGTCCTCCCAGATCCACACCTCGCGCACACTCATGCGGCGAAACGTCTCGAGCTTGTCGATGGCCCCGACCGTCCACACCACTTCGATCGCGAGATCGGGCGCCTTCGGGTTCGACGGGTTACCGAGCACGTAGCACTCGTCGGGCTCTACTCCGGTCCTTCGCCGCTTCCGCTTGAGCAACCAGCTGCCGTAGGCCTGAATCTCGATGCCGTTCTCTTGCGACCAGGCCTCGACCAGAAGCGCGATGCGCTTCTTGAGATCTTCATGAGTCCTCGAGGGGGCCATCAGCTCCAGCAGGCCGTCGAGATACGCCACGCGAGGTCCAGCCTGGTCGCCGCGGGCCGCGAGGAACTTCTCGAAGCCCTGCCAGTCGACGTGCATGTAGACGAACTGATCGCCCGCCGCGCGTGCCGCGTCTGATCTCACCTGCTCCAATATAGGGGCTCAGTAGGGGATTCGGAACCGGTGCTCGTCGAACGGCGCCGGCTCGTCGGGGTAGTGACCGTGGGCCTTCGCGTACTCGGCGTCGGCGTCGATCTTGTCGAGCCGCGCGACGTACTGCTCGATGGCCCGGCGAACGAACGTCTCGATGCCGGTCGGCTCGTCGGAGTGCCGCTCGATCTTCTTCAGCATCCGGTCGGGGATCGTGATCTCGATGCGCTGCATGTTCTGCTTCCTTCAGTGACCGAACCGACCGAGGTGCACCCTACACTCGGGGTCTGACATGGAAACGCGGTAGCCTCGGGAGCCGATGCGCGCAGTACCGCTGTTCGTCCTCGTGCTCGTCAGCTGCGGCCTCGTCTCGCCCCCTCGCCCCGATGGGGGAGGCGGAGGTGCGCCCAACGGCGGCGGCACGGGCGGAGCTGGAGGCGGCTTCGGTGCGGGCGCAGCGACCGGCGGCGGCGAGGGCACGGCGGGTGGCTCGGGCGGCGGCTCCGGCACCGGCGGTGGCGCGACGCTGGCGTGGTCGTTTCGCGAGCTCGCGGCGACGGCGATGCCGATGGTGCCGCGCTTCATCGCGGTGCACGGCCTCTCGGCCGACGACTACTGGGTGGTGACCGACGACGGGAAGCTCCTGCACTCGGAGGGCGGCGTGCTCGTCGAGCGCTTCGCGCAGCCGGGCCTGAGCGGGGTCGCGGCGGCGGCGACCGGCGAGGTGTTCGCGGTGTCGACGCACGCGATGCACTGGTGCGTGAGCGACTGTGGCACGCCGAGCGCGATCTTCAGCGAGCAACTCCCCGCGCAAGCCGACGCCAAGATGAACGGCGTCTGCACGCACCCGACGCTGGGCACGTTCGCGGTCGGCTTCCACGACTTCGGCGGCGGCACCGGCAACAGCGTCATCTACGCCTACGCGGGCGGCACGTGGACGCGCGTGTACTACAGCTCGAACGTACGCGACCTGAAGTCGTGCTTCTTCGGCACCGACGGGTGGGCGCGCGCGCCGGGCATCGAAGACCTGGCGCGCATCAAGGCCGACGGCGGCTCGGGCAGCGACGAGGTCGGGCCCGCGACCCCGGGCCAGCTGTGGTGGGCAGGCGCCGCGACGGTCGACGGAGGCATGGTCGTCGGCGGCGCCGGGTGGAAGATCGTGCAGAGCGCGACCGGCACCCAGTGGACGAGTGTCTCGAACCCCTCCAGCGACGCCGGCGCGGTGCGCGCGGTCACCGCGCTGGGCACGGGCAGCGACGTCGTCGCCGGCGGCACCTTCACGTCGGGCCGTAGCCTCTACCTGCGGCAGCGCGGTGCGTGGCGACCGATGGCGCTCCAGCTCGACGTGTACGGGCTCTGGGGCGTCGACGAGACGACCTTCATCGCCGTCGGCGAGGCGCTCGATGGCGGCGGGGGGCGCGTGGTGACCTTCGAGTACCGCTGACGGTGAGGTCAGCGGGTCGCGCGCTTCAGGGCGATGAACGCGGCGAGCGCCGCGGCGAGGCCCACGACCGAGATGGGCGCCGAGATCGAGACCTTCATCCACACGGCGAGCCGCCAGTGGCCTCCCTGCGCGAGCGAGACGACGTGAAGGGCGGCGGTGGCGGTGAGGGAGGCGAACGCGAGCCGGCGCGCGTCGCGGCCCATGAAGACGAAGGCGATCGCCGAGACGACCGCGAGCGTGCAGGTCGCCAGCACCGCGATGAACGGCGACCAGAAGATGGGGCCGAAGGCGTCGAGGTCACGCACGAGGCCGCTCAGCGCGAAGAAGCAGAACAGCGCGGCGGGCAGCGCCTGGAGCGTGAGGTAGAGCCCCACGCCCACGACCGCGAGGGGAAAAGGTCGCGACGGCGCGGCGGCGACGGCGCTCACCCGGCGCGGAGCCTCGGGCGGCACGGGGCGCGGGCGCGTGATGGTGATCGGCGCAGCGGCGCGGGTTCCTCGCACCCTGCTCCACGCGGCCTGGGTGACGATGCGCGCGTCCTCATCACTGATGCCGCCGACGCGCAGCCGGGTGAGGACGAGATCCGCGGTGAGGCCCTGGTCGAACAACGAGACTGCACTTTCATAGGGGGTCATGGCGGGCTGGCATTCCAAGCGCCGGGCCACGCCAACCCCCGATGATGATTCGATCGGTCAGCCGAAGTAGCTGTCCGGCACGCGGTGGCAGCTGTACGCCGGGTCGTTCAGGAACTTGCTCGCGTCGCTGATGCGCACGCCGCCCGCGGCGACCGAGCCGCCGCCCGAGTCCTGACCCATCGGAGTGGCCTCCACGACCTTGCCGTCGCCGATGTAGACGACGACGTGGCCGGCCTTCACGATGAGGTCGCCCGGCTGCAGCTCCGACGGCTGAACCTCGGGCAGGTTCAGCATCGCGCGCGACGAGCCGATGCCGCTCACGTCGACGCCGGCCTGCCGGAACATCGCGACGACGAGCCCGGAGCAGTCGAAGCACACCTGGTCTTTGGGGCTCAGGTACGCGCGCTGACCGCTCGACTGGTGCTTGCTGCCGTCGCCGACGCCGCCGTAGCGGTAGGGGCTCGCGCCGCCGACGTACGCGGTCGCGCCGGGGTTCTGAGCCTCGAGGTTCGCCCAGTACTCGCCGTACTCGACCGCGGCCTGCAGCCGCTCCTCGCGCGAGCCCGACGTCACGGGCTCGACGCCCGGCGCCGCGGTCGTCGCCGTCGTCGTCGCGAGCGGCCCACCCCCGTTCGGCGGCGGAGGCGCGTTCACGGGCGGCGTCTGCACCGGCGGCGGAGCCGAGCCTGTGCTCACCGGGTCGAGCTTGCCCCACGTCTGCGGGCCGACCCAGCCGTCGACGGTGATGCCGCGGCTGGCTTGAAACGCGCGCACCGCGGCCTGCGTCTTCGGGCCGAACCAGCCGTCGACGGGGCCCGGGTCGAAGCCGGCGGCGATCAACTGGCGCTGCAGCTCCTTCACGTCTTCACCGCGCGCGCCGATGCGCAGCACGGGGTGAGCGCCCGACACGGGCGGCGGCGGCGTGACGACCGGCGTCGTCGTGGCCGACGTGCCCTCGAACGGCTGACCGAGCAGGCCCTGCGCCTCGGCCTCGGCGACGGCGGCGCGCGCCGCGGGCACGTCGCAGTTGTGAGTCGGCGAGTCGCCGCGGTACGGGCCCCACGGGCGCAGCGGCGGCTCGGCGAGGTAGGCGAGCTTGAACGCGACCTGCGCGTTGGTCACGGGGTCGAAGAGCTGATCAGGCGAGCTCAGGCCGCACAGATCCATGATCCACTGGCCGTTCGCGCCGATCATGTTGATCTGCGTGAGGCCGTACGACTGATCGCCCGTGCCGGTGTTGCCGTTGAAGGCCATCGGGTTGCCGCCCGACTCGCGCATCGCGATCGCCACCATCGAGACGAGGTCCTCGCCGCGGAAGCCCGCCTGGTAGAAGATCTGCGCGAGCTCGACCCGCGTCAGCGGCCGCGCCTCGGTCGCCCCCACCTGGGCCACCGGAGCGACCACCGGCGCGCTCGGAATCGCCGCCGCCGCCCGCGCCCTCAGCGCCCGGCCTTTGCCGGTCGAGAACTCCGACGCGCGCTGTACCGCCTGCCGCAGGGGCTCTTTCGCCCTGTTCTTGAGGGGTTGCAGGAAGGGAAGGCGCGACGCTTTCGTGACCTTGCTCATGTCGAGATCATCGCGGCGCGCGTGCACCACCTCCCCGCCCCGCTCGTAAAACCGCTTGAGGTTTCGGAAGAAAAGGCCGCCGCTGCGACTTTTCACCCGCCGTGCGTCTGAGACGAGCTCAGGCCCGCGGCTTCGGCACGTCGACGCGCGGCAGCCACACGCGCGCGATGGTGCCCGAGCCGACGATGCTCGACAGCATGAACCGGCCGCCCGCCTTCTCGACGAGCGCGCGGGTGATCATGACGCCGAGGCCGGTGCCCTGCCCTGCGGCCTTGGTGGTGAGCTGCTCCTTGCCGAGCCGCACGAGCACGTCGGGCGCGATGCCCTTGCCGGTGTCGGTGACGACGATCACGACGCCGTCGCCCTCGACCGAGAGCGAGAGCGCCACCTCGCGCCGCACCGAGTCGACGTTGAACGCCTGCACCGAGTTCGTGAGCAGGTTCGTGATCACCTGGCACAGCACGCTGGGCGCCATGCGCACCTTCGGCACGTCGGGCGCGTCGAACTTGAGCTGCACGCGCTCGTTGCGCGCTCGGCCCGCGACGAGCTTCTTCGAGAACTCGACGACGGCGCGAACGTCGGCCTCGCCGTCGCCGGCCGAGGTCGGCCGCCAGTGCTCGCGAATGCCGTTCACCAGCTGGGTCAGGTACTGCACCGACAGCTCGAGGTCCTTCGCGATGTCGGGCAGCTCAGAGACGATCTCGAGCTCGTCGGCGTTGCCGCCGTTGGTGCCGCGGTCGACGATGGCCTTGAAGTGCGACTCGCCGAAGCGAAGCCGCTCGACGTTCGCGGTGATCGCGGCGAGCGGGCTCGCCATGTCGTGCACCAGGTTCGCGGCCAGCCGCCCGAGCACCTCGGCGCGCTGGGCCGAGACGAGGCCCAGCTCGAGGTCCTTCAGCTTGAGCCGCATGTAGTAGGTGTCGATCGCGTTGAAGAGCAGGGCCTCCATCTCGCGGTTGTCCCACGGCTTGGGAATGAACCGGTCGATGTGCACGCGGTTGACGGCCTGAACGATGGGCTCCTGGTCGGTGTACGCGGTGACCAGCACGCGCAGCGCGTCGGGGTAGAGCTCTTTCACGCGGGTGAGCAGATCGACGCCGGTCGCGTTCGGCATGCGCTGGTCGGCCAGCACGACGGCGACCGTCTCGCCCTGCATCAGCTGCAGGCCCTGCTCGACGCTCTCGGCCACCTTCACCCGGAACTGGTGGCTGAACGTCGCGAAGAAGACGTTGCGGTTCGGCACCTCGTCGTCGACGTAGATGACGAGCGGCCGTGTGTCGTTGGCGACGCTCATGACCGGCTCCCCACGGCGACCGACTCGAGGAGCGGGCTCGAGGTCGGCAGCGCGACGCGACGCTCGGGCAGCTCGAGGCGAAAGGCGCCCCCTTTCTCACCCTCGAGCAGGCGCAGCGTGCCGCCGTGCCGCTCGGCGATCATCTTCGAGATGGTCAGGCCCAGGCCGGTGCCGTGGCCGGGCGACTTCGTGGTGAAGAACGGGTCGAAGATGCGGTCGCGCAGCTCTTTCGGCACGCCGGGCCCCGCGTCTTTCACGTCGAAGCAGACGACACCATTCTCGACGCGCGTCGAGAGCACGATCTCGCTGCCGGCGGGCGACGCGTGCGCCGCATTCTCGAGCAAGTTCACGAGGACCTGTACGACCAGACCGCGCGCGCAGCGTACCGCGTCTGCATACTGCACGTCCTTGCGGATGCGCCGGCCGGCGAGCGCAGGCTCCACCAACGCCGCCGCCGAGTCGAGAATGCGGCCCATCGGCTCTTCCCTCACTTCGAGCTCGCCCTGGCGCGAGAAGCCGAGCAGCTGCTTCGTCAGCACCGCGATCTGCTCGGCGCCCGTGGTCAGCGCCTCGAACAGCATCGCCGTCGGAGTGCCCGGGTCGAACGTCTCTTTCGGCAGCATGCGCTTCAAGGGCGCGATCGAGTTCACGACGCCGTTCGCCGGGTTTCGCAGCTCGTGCGCGAGGCCGGCCGACAAGATGCCGAGGCCCGCGAGCTTCTGCGACTCGTGCAGCCGCATCGCCATGTCGCGAATCTGCAGCTGCGCCTTCACGCGGGCGAGCAGCTCTTCGGGGTGAAAGGGCTTCGTGACGTAGTCGACGGCGCCGGCCTCGAGGCCCTGCAGGCGCGTCTCGACCAGCGCGTACGCCGTGAGCAGAATGACCGGCGCGAGCTTGTCGCCGCTCTGCTGGCGAAAGCGCTTCGTGAGCTCGATGCCGTCGATGCCGGGCATGCCGATGTCGCTGATCAGAATGGCGGGCTGGTGCTCTTTCACGAGCCGCAGAGCGGCGAGGCCGTCGGCCGCCGCCACCACGCGGTAGTCGCGCGACAAGAGGTCGATGAGGAACTGGCGCAGCGACGGGTCATCTTCGGCGACGAGCACGGTGACTGCGGCGGCCTTGGTCTGGGGCGCCGCCTCGCGCACCTGCCGGTCGACGGCGGTCTCGTTCTCGGGAGCGCGCTGCTGGAGCGCGGGGATGTACGAGCCCTCGCCCTTCGCGGCGAGCTTCGCGAGATCCTGCTCTTTCGGCAGCGTGATGATGAACGTGCTGCCGCGGCCGCGCTCGCTCTTCACCGTCGCGGTGCCGCCGTGGGCCTCGGCGATCTCTTTGACGATGGCGAGGCCGATGCCGCTGCCGCGCTCGCCGGTGCGCACCGGCGCGGGGCCCTGCTCGAACCGGCCGAAGACGCGCTTCAAGAACTCGTCGTCCATGCCGACGCCCGAGTCCTCCACCACGATGCGAACGTTGCCTGCGTCGATCTCTTCGAGGCGCACCTCGACCGACCCGCCCTGCGGCGTGAACTTGATGGCGTTGCTGAGCAGGTTCGACACGACGCGCTCGACGCCGGCCTCGTCGACGCGCACCGTGAGCCGCTGCGGGCCGCTGAAGCTCAGGTGAATGTCCTGCTTCTCGGCGGCGACCTGCCAGGCTGAGACGAGGCTGCGCAGCGAGATCGCGACGTCGGTCTGCGCCGGCCGAATGCGCAGCTTGCCCTCTTGCCCGGCCGCGAGCAGCAGCATGCCGTCGAACAGGTGCAAGAGGCGCTGAATGCTGTCGTCGATCTGCCCGAGGCGCTGCTTCGACGTCTCGGTCAAGGCCTCTTCGCGGTAGGCGATGTCGCCCGTCGAGAGGCTGATGAGCGAGAGCGGCGTGCGCAGCTCGTGGCTGATGTTCTGGAAGATGCGCTGCCGAGCCGCCTGCTGGTGCTTGACCTGATCGAGCGCCGAAGCGAGCTGGGCGGTGCGCTCGTTCACGCGATCTTCGAGCTCGGCGCGGTAGGCCTTGATGACGGTGTAGGCGATCGCGTTGTCGACGGCGTTGCCGACGACGTCGACCATGCGTTCGACGAGGGCGCGCTCGTCGGCCGACAGGTCGCGCCCGGCGTGGGCGACGCGCACGAGGCCGAGCGCCCGGTTGCCGTGGCGAATGGGCAGCTCGTGGGTGCGCAGCCCGGTGACGACCTCGCCGCGGCTCGCGCTCGCGCTGACGCTGATGCCGTCTTGCTGGGCCTGAACGACGGTCTCGACGCGGGTCAGCGAGAGCCGGTGCATCAGCTGGTCGGTGATCGCGGTCACGACCTGATCGAGCGTGCGCGCCTCGTAGGCCTCTTGAGACAGCTCGAGGAGCAGCTGCACGGTGTTGCGCTCTTTCTCGAGCGCGAGGTTGGCTGCATTCAGCTGAAAGTACTTCCGCTTGATCTCGTCTTGCTGCGACGCGAGCTCGGCGAAGGCCGCGTTCGCCGAGAAGACCATCATGAAGGCGCGCTTGGTGCGCGCGAGCAGCGTCATCGAGAGCGGCAGGCGAATGCGGTAGCGGCCCAGCCGGTCGCCGGGCGTGAAGTCGACGGTGGCGTCGGGCAGATCGAGCACGCGCGGGTTGGCGCGAAAGGCGCCGGCGTTGATGCGCAGGAAGGCGGGGCTCGCGCGAAACGCGTCGGGGATGCGCAGCTCCATCTCGATCTCGTTGGGGCCGATGTCCTTGAACGTCGACTCGACGATGGTGAAGAGGGCGTGGCCGAACCAGCGGTGCACGGCCCAGTACATGGCGCGCGGGCTCGTCACGAGGCCCAGCGCCGAGCGCACGCCCTTCACGCTGGGCGCCTGCGCGAACATCTGGCTCACGAGCTCGAGCTCGGCGGGGCCGCCGACGACCTCTTCGAAGCGCTCGACGAGCGAGCAGAAGACGTCCCAGTCGATGCGGTTCGACGGGTTGCCGATGTGCTCGAGCGAGATCGGGAGGCCGTCGACGTACTTCTTCGGGTCTATGCCGCGTTGCTTCGCGACCTCGAACAACAGCCACAACGCCTTGCACGAGACCTCGTTCACGACGACTCCTTACGTGGTGCGACTCCACGTGACGACGGATGCTGCCCAGAGGTAGCCGGCTCCACAAGCGTAGAGCATCAGCTTGTCGCCGGGTTGCAGATCTCCCCGGGAGACGGCGGCGTCGAGGTTGACGGGCACGTTGCCCGGCCCCATGCCGGCGTACTGCGCGAAAGTGCTGAAGGTCTTCGCGTGCGAGAGGCCCGAGGCTTCGCGGCACGCGGCGGTGAACCACGACACCGGCTGATGTGAGTACCAGTGTGTGATCTGCTTCTTCTCGAGGCCGGTGCGGCGGAGCACGGTCTCGGTCGCCTCGAGCGCCATGTCGCACGACAGCGAGATGACCTCGCGGCCCAGGTCGACGTGGCGAGAGAAGAGGTACATCGGCCCGCCCGACTGGTACCAGGGCTGGTCGTGCTTCGGGCCGACGCAGATGGCCTTGTTGTAGGTGCTGATGCTCCGAATCGCGTGGCCCTCGATGCCGTACTGCGACGGCACGGGGCCGAGCACGACGGCGCCGGCGCCGTCACCGAAGTTCACGCTGCCGAGCTCGTCGGGGTCGGCGAGCCGCGCCTGGGTGCCCGAGGTGACCAGCAAGACGAGTCGCGCCTGACCTGCGCGGATCATCGACTCACCCACCATGAGGCCCGAGATGAACGACGCGCACCCCGAGTCGACGCCGAGCGTCTGGGCCTTCGTCGCTCCGAGAGCGGCCTGCAGGAGCCCGCCGTTACACGGCAGCGGGTTGTCGGCGGGGAGCGAGTACACGAGGATGGCGTCGATGTCTGCGGGATCCGTGCCTGCGTGACGCAGCGCCTTCTTCGCGGCCTCGATCTCCATGAACGACGGCGGATGCTGCGGATCCAGCACCCTGCGCTCGACGGTGCCGCGGAAGGGGTCGTTGTAGGTCTCGAGCATGTGCTCGAACTGAACGCGCTGCGCCGGAGTTTTGGCGCGCGAGAGCAGCACCTCGGGCGTCGTGACGTCTTTCTGACGCCCCTGCTCGAACCGCGCGCGGAACTCGGGCGGCCACCAATCGTTCTTCCGCACGGTCGGGGGCACGTACGAGCCCACGCCGAGAATTCCGACACGCTCTCCGCTCTTCATGATCGCCTCCAATTCACTGCTGTAGAAAAAGATCGGGCGTCGCGCGCGGGCGCGGGCTCAAGGCTTGCGCGCGAGCACCAGCGTGCTCGGGAAGGGGCTCTTGCCCTTCTGAATCTCCGAGACCTCGGTCGAGACGAAGCCGGCCTTCTCGAGCATTCGCCGGTACTCGTCGACCGAGTAGACCTGCCCGCCGTTCGTGTAGACGAGCATGTTCAACGAGAACATCGCCGCGAAGAGCGGCCCGGCTCCGCCGTCGTCGACGACGAAGTCGTGCACGGCGACCCAGCCGCCGGGCGCGAGCGCGCGGCAGGCCTTCTCGAAGAGCTCGACGTTGGTCGCGGGCGACTCGTCGTGGGTGACGTGCGAGAAGAGCACGAGGTCGAAGCCGTCGCCGAAGTCGTCCGAGAGGTAGTTGCCGGCCTTCAGCTGCGCGCGCGAGCGGTGGGGGCTCGCGGCCATGGCGCGCTCGGTCTCGGCGAGCGTCGGCGCGAGATCGAGAAGGGTGGCCTGAAGCTGCGGGTGCACCTCGAGCAGCGCGCGGGCGTAGGTGCCGAGGCCGCTGCCGACGTCGAGGTAGCGGCGCAGCTTCCACTCGCGGGTGCGCTGAGCGAACTCTTCGGCGGCGGCGCGGCTGACGGTGTCGACGCTCTTCAGGTACTCGGGCACGAAGCCCTCGGGGCCGCGCGTGAGCAGCTCTTCCAGGCCGGCGTGGGGGCGCCCGGTGCGCACGGTCTTTTCGAGCGACGACCAGCCGCCCCAGAGGAGCTCCTGGTAGGTGAGGTTGCTGCCGAGGTAGGCGGGGCTCGCGCGAACGAGGTGCCTGCTCGAGAGCGGCGTGTTGCGAAAGGCGCCGGTGGCGGCGTCGAGCTCGCAGAGGCCGATCGACGCGAGGCCGCGGAGCAGGATGAGGGTGGCCCGCTCGTCGGTCTTCAGGCGCGCGGCGACCTCGGCGGCCGGCGCGGGCTCGCGCTCGAGCAGCTCGAAGACGCCGAGCTGGTGGGCGACGAAGGTGGCCTTCGCCACGCGGTAGCCGAGCACGAGATCTACGAAGAACGAGGCGTCTGCCGCCCGAAGGTCTTTCATCACCAGCCTCAGCTTTCGTGCTGCAGCGTCACGGCGGCGAACCGCCGGAGTTCGTGACGACGCGCGGCTTGGCGTGAATGACGTCTTTCAACGCGTCGAAGCGCGGCCGGGCGGGCATGCGCTCGGTCTTCGAGATCTGCACGTCGAGCACGAGCGGCTTCTGGCCTTCGAGGAGCGCGCTGGAACCGAGCGCGAGCAGCTCGCCGGCCTTGCGAATCGTCACGACCTCGGCGCCGATGCCGCGCGCGAGCTCGGAGACCGAGAGCTTGACGGGGAACTGGGGGCTGCGGCCGTAGATCTTCTCGTGGCCCGACTCGACCATGCCGTACCGCTGGTCGTTCATGACGAAGTAGATGATGCGCAGGCCGGTGGCCGCCGAGTCGGCGACGTCCATCGCGCTCATGCCCATGGTGCCGTCGCCGCAGATGACGACGACCGGGCGGTCGGGCTGGGCGGCCTTCACGCCGAGGGCCATGCCGAGGCTCGAGCCCATGGCGGCGAGGCCCGACGACAGGAAGAAGCCGTCGGGGCGGTCGATCGTGAGGTAGTGGAGCGCCCACATCATGTGCTCGCCGATGTCGCAGCAGTAGGCGGTCGACGTCGGCATGAGCTGCTGCAGCTCCCAGAGCGCGCGCTGGGGCTTGATGCGATCGCCGTCGGTCGCGGCCTCGGGGCACGAGTAGAAGCGGCGCGACGGCACCTCGCGCGCGGGCTTGAGGGGCGGAGCGAGGTCGGCGACTGCGCTCAGAATGCGGCCCGCCGAGCCGACGAGGCCGAGGTCGACCTGATAGTTGCGGCCGATCTGAGACGAGTCGATGTCGACGTGAATCGCGCAGCGGCTCGGCTTGAGCTTGTTCGTCCAGCTGTTGGTGGCGGCGTCGCCGAACGAGGTGCCGACGGCGAGCAGCACGTCGATGCCGGCGTCGAGGTACTCGGTCGCCGACGGGTGGCCGCCGTGGCCGAAGATGCCGAGGCTCAAGGCGTGCGTCTCGGGGAAGACGCCCTTGCCCTTCGGGGTGGTGGCGACGGGCACCTGGTAGCGCTCGGCGACCTGGCGCACGGCGTCGGGGCCCTTGTCCCAGCGGCAGCCGGAGCCCGCGAGGATCAGCGGCCGCTTCGCGGTGACGAGCGCCTGCACGGCGGCGTCGAGCGAGCTGCGATCGACCTCGAAGCGCGACTCGACGTTGAGCGACAGGCGCGGCACCGGAGCGAGCTCGCCCTGCACGTCGAGCGGCAGCGAGAGAAACACGGGGCCTTTGCGGCCGCTCGAGGCCATCGACATGGCCTTGCGAATCGCCGAGACCGCGCCGTCGCCGCTGGTCACCTCGCTCGACCATTTCGTGACGTGCTTGAGCATGCCGACCAGGTTGAGCGAGTAGGGGCTGCCCTCTTGAAGGGCGCCGCGGCCGAAGTTCTTGCGGGGCACCTCGCCGCCGATGACGACGATGGGCAGGCCATCGCAGAAGGCCGAGGCGATGCCGGTGATGGTGTTGGTGACGCCGGGGCCCGACGTGGTGAGCACGATGCCGACGGCGCCGGTGATGCGAGCGTGGGCGGCGGCGGCGAACACCGCCGAGCTCTCGTGGCGGGTGTTGATGACCTGAATGCGAGGCTCGTCGAGGAGCGCGTCGTAGACCGCCGAGATCGCGCCGCCGGGAACACCGAACACGGTGCGAACGCCGGAGTCGGCGAGCGTTCTTACGATCTGATCTGCGACCCTGACTCCCAGAGCTGCGGTGTGCGGCGAGATGATCGCCAGGTGCGGCTGTGGGGAGCTCAAGGACTACTCCGCGCGTGCAAACGGATTCTTATCCGTCGTCACCAGCTCCACGATGTCCGCGGGGGCGACTGGTTTCTTCAACACCGCTCGTGCACCGAGCGCGAGCATCTTTTTTTCGGTATCGGCATCGGTGTTGCCGGTGACGACGATCACTTCGATCGCCTTCGTTGCCTCGTTCTCTTTGATGCGCTTCAAGACTTCCTGTCCGTCGAGGTTCGGCATGTTGACGTCCAGGATGAGCGAATCCGGCCGGTCGGCGCCGATGCGCAGCAAGGCCTCGATGCCGCTGTCGAAGGTCTGCAGGTCGATGCGCTCTTTGTAGTTGCGCATCGCGCGGGCGAACGACGTGAGCAGGCCCTTGTCGTCGTCGACCATGAACACCTTGCGGGGGCCTGCGCCGCGCAGCTGCTTCGGCACGAACATGCCCTGCTCTTTCAAGAAGACGAGCAGATCAGCCGAGCGAATGCGGCGGTGACCGCCGGCGGTGCGGTACGCGGGGAGGATGCCGTCGTTCACCCACTTGACGACCGTGCTCGCGTTCAGCTGAAGCAGCACTCCGACTTCGTGCGAGGTGAGCAGGGTGTCCGGGTGAATGGCGTCCATTTCGATCCTGGGTTTTGCAGTTGGAAAACGTCGGAAAAAGGCGTCGCTAGTACCACGGCCTTTTTAAAACTTGCAAACCCGCCTCTCTCTCGAAACCGACCCAATGCCGATTCGCGAGCGCCCTTCATCAAGAAGCGTTCCAGCAGAGATGATCGGCGCTTATCGGGGCCCGCCGTGGGTGCTGCGAGACCCGGCGCGCGGTCTTGGGTTTGCACCGTATGCGGCATCTATGCGTGCCACCGTGCTGATCGTCGACGATGAAGCTCCGCTGTTGCGAGCGATGACCCGGCTGTTGGGGAAGACGTTCGAGGTGCAGTCGGCGTCGTGCGCGCGGGCGGCGCTCGAGGCGATGAACGAGCACACGCGGGTGGTGCTCACCGACTTTTCCATGCCTGATGGCGATGGGTTGTACCTGGCGAAGGAGCTGCGGGAGCACGGCTTCACGGGGCCGATCGCGGTGCTGAGCGCGGTGGTCGAGAGCGACGAGCTGCAGGCGGCGCTGGCGTCGGGGCAAGTCGACGAGCTCATCTGCAAGCCGTGGAAGTCGGAGCAGCTGGTCGAGCGGGTGCAGGTGCTCTGCGACCGCAACCCCGCGGTGAAAGCAGACCCGGTGGGTGTGCCCCGACCCGCGGCGGCGTGAGCAGACCCGCGTGTCCAAAACCACCCCGTCGGGCGCGCGTCTGATCGCGCGGTTGTGACGGGCCCGACGCTTGAAGTTGCGAACGCAGTACGAGAGGGCTGGATGACGACTCCGAAACGAATCCTGCTGGTGGACGACGAGCCGCGGGTGCTCCAGGCGCTGCGGCGCTCGCTCCATTGGGACGGGCACCAGATCTTCACGGCGACGAACGCGCGCGACGCGCTCGAGCTGATGCTGGTCGACCCGGTGGACCTGGTGATCAGCGACAACATGATGCCGGACGTGACGGGCATCGAGATGCTGGCGCAGATGCACAAGCTGTGGCCCGACACCGTGCGCGTGATGCTGACGGGGCTGTCGGATCACGAGGTGGCGCTGAAGGCGCTCGAGCGCGGCTCGATCTTCCGCTTCCTCACGAAGCCGTGGGACGACGTCGATCTGCGCATCACGGTGCGGCAGGCGTTGGCGCACCGGCAGGCGAAGCTCGAGTCGAGACACCTGCTGGACTTCATGGATCGGCGACACGAAGAGCTCGAGACCCTCGTCGACGTGCTCGCTCCGGTGAAGGCCTGAGGCGGCCGCTCGCCTGAGTCGATGCGGCATGGGGCGCGTGACGTCACTCGCGTCGACTCACGACGCTCACGACGCGTGCGGCGCTGGGGTGCAGCTCAGGTGAGCCGCGGTATCAAGTAGGCTGTGGCCGTGAGTCGGGCCGCCCTCGTCGCCGTTCTCTTGCCGTGCGTGGCCGCTGCCGAGCTCACTCCCGAGCACCAGCTCGCGCTGACGTCGCTGCGCGAGGGCGAGCGCGCGCGCCTCGAGAAGGCAGCGGGGCCGCTCGACGAGCAGCCGCTGTACCGGGCGGCGTTCGAGGTCGACCCCGAGACGCGCAAGGTGAACGGCAGCATCGTCATCACGTACTTCGCGAAGGAGCGCCCGCTCGAGCACCTCTACCTGCGCGTGACCCCGAACGCTGATCGGCCGACGTCGGTGAAGCTGATGCACGCGACGGTGAACGGGTCGCCGACGCTGATCGAGCAGCCCGAGCCGACGCTGTACCGCGTGAAGCTCGACCCGGTCGCGCTGCCGGGCACGGGGGCGACGGTCGAGCTGCGGCTCTCGGCGAAGGTGCCCGAGGCGCCGCCGGGCAGCGACTCGATGGAGGCCGACCCGGGAATGATCCACGCGAAGCGGGCGGACTACGGCGCCTTCCTGGCGTCGGACGAGGTGATGTCGCTGAACGGCCTCATCCCGGGAGTCGTGCCGCAGAAGAGCGACGGCACGCTGTTCGCGGGGCCGTCGGGTCTGGGCGATCTGGGGTCGTACGAGCCGGCGCACTGGCTCGTGAGCCTCGAGGTGCCGAAGGCGTACGCGGTGATCTGCGCGGGCAACGCGCTCGGCGAGGTGCCGCGGCCCGACGGCCGGGTGCGCTTCACGTTCGCGACGTCGGGGGCACGCGACTTCCCCATCTTCGTCACGCGCGGCTACGAGAAGGCGACGGCGCAGGTCGATGGCGTGACGGTCGAGAGCCACTACCTCGCGGCCGACGCGGCGGCGGGCAAGCGGGTGCTGGGCTACGCGTCTTCGGCGCTCGCCGAGTTTCAGAAGCGGTTCGGGCCCTACCCGTGGACGACGCTGCGCATCGTCGAGGCGCGGCTCACGGGCGGCGCCGGCGGCATGGAGTTTCCCGGGCTCGCCTCGGTGGGCACGTCGGTGTACCGCGGCGCGGCCGACCCGCTCGCGGCGCTGGGGCTCGGCGGCATGACGAACGCGCTGGGGCCGCTCAAGGGCATGCTCAAGGGGCTCGACGAGATGATGGAGATGACCCTCGAGTTCACGGTCGCGCACGAGGTCGCGCACCAGTGGTTCGCGATGCTGGTGGGCAATGATCCGATCGGCGAGCCGGTCGCCGACGAGCCGCTGACGCAGCACGCGGCGTTGCTCTATCTCGAGTGGCAGCACGGCAAGGCCACGGCGGCGTCGATGCGGGACGCGCAGCTGAAGATGGCGTACCAGTTCTTCCGCGCGACCGGTGGGCACGACGGCACGTGCGAGCGGGCGACGAGCGACTTCGAGACGACGGGCGAGTACGCGGCGCTGATCTACGGCAAGGCGCCCCTGCTCTTCGACGGCGTGCGCAAGCAGCTGGGCGATGGGCCCTACGTGAAGGCGCTGCGGGCGTACGTCGACGAGAACCGCTGGCGCTGGGTGGGCACGGACACGGTGTTCCGCACGTTCGCGAAGACGGCGCCTGCGAGCACGAAGGCGGTCGAGAAGCTGCGGCGGCGCTGGTGGCAGGAGCCGCACGGCGACGAAGATCTCGGCAAGGGCGACCTCGCCGGGATGCTGCAGGGCAACGGGCTGCAGGGGCTGCAGGTGACGCCCGAGCAGCTCAAGCAGATCGAAGAGGCGCTGCGGCAGATGGGCGGCGGGCCCTGAGCAAAAATGGGGGGTGGCGAAAAAGGGGACAGGCTACTTTTTTGCGCAACTCGCCGACTGGCGCGCGGTTCCGAGCCGCCACTTGCGCAAAAAAGTAGCCTGTCCCCTTTTTCGCCACCCCCATTTTTGCTCAGTCGAAGAGGGCTTCGACGAACTCTTTCGGCTCGAAGGGCCGCAGGTCCTGGACCTTCTCGCCGACGCCGGCCCAGGCGACGGGGACCTTGAGCTCGTCGCAGATGCCGATGATGACGCCGCCCTTCGCGGTGCCGTCGAGCTTCGTGAGCGCGATCGCCGTCACGCCGACCGCGTCGTGAAACTGCCGCGCCTGCGCGATCGCGTTCTGGCCGTTCGTCGAGTCGAGCACCAGCAGCACCTCGTGCGGAGCCCCCGGCATCGCCTTGTCGATGACCCGGCGCACCTTCTTGAGCTCCTCCATCAGGCTGACCTTGGTGTGCAGCCGGCCCGCGGTGTCGGCGATCACGAGATCGGCGTTCACCTCACGCGCCCGCTTCACCGCGTCGAAGATCACCGACGCCGGGTCGGCGTCTTCCTTGCCCTTCACGAGCTCGGCGTGCGCGCGCTCGGCCCAGACGTCGAGCTGCTCGGCCGCCGCCGCGCGGAAGGTGTCGCCCGCCGCCAGCACGACCTTCTTACCGGCCGCCGTCGCCTTCGCCGCGAGCTTGCCGATGGTCGTGGTCTTGCCCGAGCCGTTGACGCCGACCACCATGATGACGTGCGGTGGGCCGCCTCCCGAGAGCCGGTGGGTCACCTTCAGGTCGACGATGCGCTCGACCTCTTTGCGAATGACCGTCTTCAAGGCATCGGCGCTCTGGAGCTCGTTCTTCTTCGCCCTGTCGCGCGCGGTCTCGACGAGCGTCGCGGCCGTCTTCACGCCGATGTCGGCGGTGAACAGCACCTCTTCGAGCTCGCCGAGCACCTTCTCGTCGATCGCGCGCGGGGCGCCGCCGAACAGCCCGTTGAGCCGGCCGATGAAGCCCTCGCTCTTCGTCTTCGCGAGGCCCTGCGCGAGCGTCTGCCCAGCCTGGGCCGCGACCCGCTGCCGCTCGACCTCGTCGGCCTCGCGCTTGCGCTGCGCCGCTTCTTCCTGCTCGCGCTGCTTGCGCTCGGCTTCGAGGCGAACCGCTTCTTCGGCCTCGCGCTTCTTGCGCTCTTTGCCCTCGGCCTCGGCGGCCTTCTGCGCCTGGTAGGCGGCCTTCTTCGCGTGCTCTTCCTGCTCCTTGAGCTCCTTGAGCTTCGCGGCGTCGGGCTGGCCCTGGGCCAGTATGTCGCGCTGCCTGCGGGCTTCTTCGGCCTGGGCGCGGGCGGCGTCGGCCTCGGCGAGCTTCTTGGCCTCGAGCTCCGACGGGGGGAGCGTGACCTTCGGGGTGGCGGTCTCGGCGGGGACCTGGGCGGGCGCTTGCTGGGGCGGCGGCGGGAGGGTGCGGCGCCGGAGCCGCGAGACGACGAGGGCGACCAGCAGGGCGACGACGGCGACGGCGATGCCGATGACGAGGGGGTCGTCGAGGCGAAACGGGAGCTGCTCGAGCAGCGACGGAGACATCGGGTGGGGCCGCTTACTCCAGTGGGATGCAGGTTGTGAAACGTTGTGTATAAGGGCGGCCCATGAAGCGAAGGCTGTGGTGCGCAAGCGTGCTGTTCCTGGCGGCCTGCATCGTGCCGGCTCCGTCGAGCGAGAAGTCGCCGCAGCGGCAGCCGTCGGCGGCGCCGGCGCAGCCGATCGAGGTGCGCAACGGGGCGAACTTCGAAGACAAGGTCGAGCTCGTCGGGGCGACGCTGGCGCCGGGGCGGGTGGCGCCGGGCGAGGCGCTGCGCGTGACCGCGTTCTTCCGCGTGCTCGACGCGCTGCCCGACGACTACATGATCTTCGTGCACGTCGAAGACGTCGACGGCCGCGTCGATCGCCTGAACGCCGACCACTCGCCCGTGCAGGGCACCTACCCGACCTCGAAGTGGAAGAAGGGCGAGACCGTGAAAGACGAGTTCACGATCTACGTGCCGCCCGGCATGCCGGTGCGCGGCCTGAACCTGTTGATCGGCTTCTGGGACCCGAAGACCGACGCCCGCCTCAAGCTGAAGAACACCGATGCGGTGCGGCACGACAACAACAACCGCATTCTGCTGGCGCAGGTGCCGGTCGCCGCGCAGTAGGGCAGCGCTGCTCAGAGTCAGCGGCCGTGCTCAGCGGCCGTGCTCAGCGGACGTGCTCAGCGGCCGTGCTCAGCGGCCGTGCTCAGCGGCCGTGCTCAGCGGCCGTGCTCAGCGGCCGTGCTCAGCGGCCGTGCTCAGCGGACGTGCTCAGCGGACGTGCTCAGCGGACGTGCTCAGCGGACGTGCTCAGCGGACGTGCTCAGCGGACGTGCTCAGCGGACGTGCTCAGGCCCGTGCTCAGAGGCCGTGCTCGGTCGCCCAGGCCGTCAGCTGCCGCGTCGCCTCGATGCACTCGTTACCGTTCTTCGTCGAGTTGATCTTTGCCTTCACGGGCCCGAGGGTGCGCAGCGCCTTCTCGATCTCGTCGCTCGTGCGGCCGTCCTTGGTGAAGCGGGCGCGTGCGACGGTGCTGATGTCGTCGGCGCGATCGAGCTCTTCCTGCCGCCAGCTGTCGAGGTTCGCGCAGCGATCGTTCGACGACACCGCGACGATGACCTGAGGCGCCGGCCCCTTCACCACGGCAATGGGCTTCGCCCGCGCGAGCGCCGCGCCCTTCGGCAGGCTGGGCAGCGCCTCGTCGGGCACCGCCGGCGCGGGCGATGGGGCGGGCGCCTGCTCGGGCTGGGGGGCGGGCGCCGGCTCGGGGGCCTTCGCCAGCTCGGGCGCCTTCACCATCGCCGGAGCAGGCACCACCACCGGCGAAGGCGTGCCCCGCGGCCAGAGCAGGAACGCGAGCGCCAACAGCACGATCGCTGCGATGCCGAAATAGACCGGGCGTCGACTGCCGCCGCCCTTGAGCTCTTTCTCGAGCTTGTCGGCGGTGGGGGTGCGCAGCACCGGCTCGGTGATGATGTTCTTCTTGTCGAGCGGCGGCGTCGGCGCGTCGGGCTCGGCCATGCGGAAGGGCGCCGGCACGACGAGAATCGGGTTCGGCCGCTGCACCGTGTTGTCCGACTGCAGCTGGCGCGTCAGCCGGTTCACCTGCTGCCGAACGAGCTCGGCCGAGCCTGGCCGCTTCTCGGGGTCCTTCTCGAGCATCGCGGCGACCAGCTCGTAGAGCGCCTCGGGCAGGTTCGAGACCCGGTCAGAGAGCTTCGGCGGCGCCTCGTAAACGTGCTTCTTCAGCATGTCGACGACGCCGACCGCCTTGAACGGCAGCGTGCCCGACAGCATCTCGAACATCATCACGCCGAGGCAGTAGAGGTCGGTGCGCGGCGTCGGCGCGAACCCGCGCGCCTGCTCGGGCGCGATGTACTCGGGCGTGCCGGCGACGAGCGACGCCTTCGCGAGCACCCCGTCGGTGACCTGCGCGAGCGTGACCGGGCTCTGCTTCGCGAGGCCGAAGTCGAGCACCTTCACGATGCGCTCGCCGGTCGACTGCACCGCGAGAAACACGTTCGACGGCTTCAGATCGCGGTGAACGACGCCGCTCTTGTGCGCGGCCGAGAGCGCCTGGAGGATCTCGTCGACCAGCCCGAGCACGCGCAGCGGCGGCATCGGCGCCTCGCGCTGCACGACGGCGTCGAGCGGCTCGCCGTCGAGGAACTCGGTGGTCATGTACTGCCGGCCGTCGGGCGTGTTGCCGAACCCGATGATGTCGATGATGCCGCGGTGCTTGATCGCCGAGAGCGCCTGCGCCTCTTTCAGGAACCGGTCGGTCTGCTCGGTGTCTGTCGCGAACTCGGGCTTCAGCACCTTGATCGCCGCGAGCCGGCCGATCAGCGGGTGCTTCGCGCGGTAGACGACTCCCATGCCGCCGGCGGCGAGCGGCTGCTCGACCACGAAGTCGCCGAGGCGCTGGCCGATGAGGGGGTCGGGTTTGGTCTCGGGGAGCGGCTGCGTCGTCATCGCGGCGGATTCTCTGTGAGCTAGGCTTTCGCATCAAGTTGGCGAAGGCGCCCAAGCCAAAGAAACCCGCCCTGCCCCAGCGGGTCCGCTTCCCCACGATGCTGCGCGTCGACTACTCCGTCGAGGGCCGCACCACCTTCGTCTACACCAAGGCCGTCGGCCCGGCCGACGTCGTGCTGCGCGGCGCCCGCGGCTTCACCGAGGGCCAGAGCCTCGAGCTCAAGCTCGCCACGAAAGACAAGCCGCTCACCCTCCAGGGCACGGTCGCCGACGTCGGGTTCGACGGAGCCGAAGACGACGTCCTGGTCGTCTTCTCCGACGGGCAAGACGCGGCGCTCAAGGGGCTGCGGCGCTTCGTCGACCAGCAGCTCGCCGCGAAGCTCGAAGAAGACGTCGCCCGCAGCCTGCGCTCGGCCGACAAGGTGAGCCTGCTCGCCGCCTGGTACCACGAGTGCGGCCGGCTCGCCGACGCGCTCGAGCTGTTGCGCAAGGCGTGGCACGCGAACCCGCAGTCGCTCGCCGCCTGCGAGGCGTTCGCCGGCCTGCTCGCGGGCGAGGCGCGGCAGCCCACCGCGCTCGAGTCGGTGGTCGACGAGCTCACCGCGCTGCTCGACGACGCGAAGGGCCTGGGCCGCTCCGACGCCCTCGAGGCCGCGGCGGGCGAGCTGCAGCGCATTCGCCGCGAGCGCGAGCGGCGGGCGCGCGAGGCCGACGAGGCCGCCGCCGAGGCCGCGCGCAAGGCCCAGGAAGAGAAGCTGCAGCGCCTGAAAGACAAGCTCCACGCCGAGGCCGAGGCCGCGGCGCAGGCTTCGGCGAGCAAGCGCATTCAGCAGGCCGAGCGCGAGCTCAAGCTGCAGCTCACCGAGGCCCAGAGCTCGGAGGCCGAGGCGAAGAAGGCCGCGCGACGGGCCATGACCGAGGCCGACGAGCTGCGCGGGCTGCGCGCCGCCGACGCCACGCAGCTCGAGCGCCTGCAAGCGAAGCTCGAGCACCAGGCCCACAAGCACGCCGACGAGCGCAAGGAGCACGCCGCCGTGGTCGAGGCGTTCGAGGCGCGCCTCGAGGAGCTGCAGGCGGCCGACGCCGAGGCCCGCCGCACCGCGAAGAAGACGCTCGCCGAGCTCGAGGCGCACAAGGCGGCGCGCGCCCAGCACGCGAAGGAGCGCGAGCGGCTCGACGCCCGCCTCGAAGAGCTCGAGGCGCGGGTCGCCGACGAGCGCGCCCAGCGTGACGCGCTCGCGCGAGAGCTCGAGCACAAGCTCAGAGACTCGGCGGCCGCCGAGGGCGACGCACGCAAGGCGACCCGCAAGGCCGCGCAAGAAGCCGAGGCCCTGCGCGCGGCGCTCGACGAAGAGCGCGCCGCCCGCGAGAAGCTCGACGCCAGGCTCGAGCGGCTCTCGGCTCGGGGAGCCGACGAGCGGGCAGAGCTCGACAAGGCGCGCGCGACGCTCGAGGCGCAGCTGAAAGACGCCCAGGGCGCCGAGGGTGAGGCGCGCAAGGCCGCTCGGCGCGCGCAGGCCGAGGTCGACGAGGCGAAGGCGACGCTCGCGCTCGAGAAGGCGAACCTGCACAAGCTCGAAGATCGGCTGCAGAAGCAGGCGCACAAGCTCGCCGAAGAGAACCAGGCGCTCGAGGGGCAGCGCGCCGCAGCCGAGACCCGGCTCAAGCAGGTCGCCGCCGCCGAAGCCGAGGCGCGCCGGTCGGCGGGCGCTGCGCAGGCCGAGGTCGCCGAGCTGCGCACCGCCGCCGAGGCCGAGCGCGCGAGAGCGGTGAAAGAGCGAGAAGAGGTCGAGCGCCGCGCGGCCGCGGTGAAGGCCGAGGCGAAGGAGCTGCACGAGCTGCAGCGGGCGTTCGAGCTGAAGCTGAGAGAGGCGCAGAGCGGCGCGACCGCCACGCAGGCGGTGCAGGAGGCGTGGGCGGCGAAGCTGCAGCGCGTCGAGGCCGAGGCGAAGGTGCGGCTCGAGACGGTCGAGGCGCAGGCGAGGCGCGCCGCGGAGGACGCGTTCGCCGAGAAGCTGAGGAAGCTCGAGGCGGCGCACCAGGTGAGGCTGTCGGCCGCCGAGACGGCCGAGCGCCAGGCGCGCGCCGCGGCAGACGCGGCCGCGAGCGAGGCGCTGACAGCGCGGCACGAGGCGGCGGCTCAGCGGTCGGCGGTGGAAGAGGCGCGCAGCCGCGCCGAGGGCTTCGAGCGCCAGCACGCCGAGCTCGCCGCCCAGCTGCAAGAGAGCGAGTGGCGCTTCGGGCGCGAGCGGCAGGAGCACGACGCCATGCTCGCGCGAGATCGAGAGGCCCTCGCGACCGAGGCCGCCGAGCGCGAGGCGCTCGGGCGCAAGCTCGAGGAGCTGCGGGCGGCGTCGCGGGCGAACCTCGACGCCGTGCAGAGGAGCGAGGCCGAGCTGCGGGTGACCTCGAAGGCCGTGCAGGCGCAGCTCGACGCCGTGAAGGCGCAGCTCAGCGAGTCGCAGGCAAGAGACGCCGAGCTGAAGCACGCGCTCGACCGCACGGCGTCGGAGCTCGCGGCAGAGCACCAGCGGCGCGCCCAGCTCGAGCGCGAGCTTGCCGAGCGCGTGGCAGAGCTCGAGCGGCTGAAGGCGACGGGGCGCGCCGAGGCGGCCGAGCTGGAGCGCGCGATCGACGCGCTGACGGCGCGCGCCGAGGAGCACGAGCGCGAGGCGCAGCGGGTCGCGGCGGCGCTCGACAGCGAGCGCAAAGAGGCGGGGCGCCGCGAGCGGGAGCACGAGGCGCGCGCGGGCGATGCGCTGTCGGAGGCGGCCGAAGCGCGCGAGGCGGCGGCGCGGGCGCGGGAAGAGGCCGACGAGCTGCGGCGGGCGTCGACGGCCGAGCGCGCACAGCTCGACGAACAGGCGCACGTCTACCAGCAGCAGCGAGCGCGCTTCCTGGAAGAGCGGCTCGACTTCGAGGCGTTTCGGGCGAACGCGCAGTCGCAGCTGCACGTGCAAGCCGAGCGGCTGAAGGCGCTCGAGGCCG
This sequence comes from Myxococcaceae bacterium, assembly GCA_044223505.1. GTDB lineage: Bacteria > Myxococcota > Myxococcia > Myxococcales > Myxococcaceae > Xiheicaenimonas. The sequence goes on along the minus strand of JBGALX010000011.1, from coordinate 185,717 downwards.
AGCTGGCGGCGAGAGAGCGTGAGCTCGACGCGCGGCGCGAAGCCGAGGCCGCGCAGCAGCGGGCGGCCGAGCGCGAGCTCACGTACCGCGAGACGAAGCTGCGGCACGTCGAGCAGGCGCACAAGCAGCTGGCCCCGTCGATCTGGGGCGGCGACGCGCCGCAGGCCGACCCGCTGGCGGCGGCGCTCGAGAAGGTCGAGGCGCCCGCCGAGGAAGAGCGCGACGACCCGTTCGCGGCGGCGATGCGGAGCTACCAGAAAGAGTAGTCTCGCGCGCCGCGTGGCGACGACCGAGTCCGTGATCAGCGACACGTCGATCGTGCCGGCCACCTCGGGCGGGCCCGACGAGTCGCTGCGCTACGACCGCTGGGGCTCGGCACTGCTCTTCGCGACCGCCGCGGCGTGCCTCTCGTTCGCGCTGGTGCTGCCCGCCTCGCTGTCGGTGCTGGCCGTGGGCTCGGCGGTGGTGTTCTGCGCGGCGGGCCTGCTGCTGCCGCCACTGAAGCCGCTCGAGCACTTCGGCGACACGCCGGTCGCGATCGCCCTCGCGGTGGCGATGGTGCTGCACGTGGGCTCGCAGCTCGTCGGCATCACGACGCCGTCGACGGCGTTTCCGCTCGCGGCCGGGCTGCTCCTCGCGGGCTCGAACCTCGCTCCCTCGAGGTGGCTGGGCCGGGCGCAGGTGCCGCTCCTGCTGCTCGTCTACGTGGCGTTCGCGTACGTGGCGGTGGCCGAGTCGACGCGGCTGGCGACTCCGCTCGACCAGGGCGTCGACGCGCTGCTCTTGGGCGAGAACCCGTACGGGCAGGGCTACCGCGAGCTGCCGGTGCTGCTCGTGCTGGGGGTCCCGGGGCGGCTGCTCGGCGACGTGCGGTACGGGCTGATCGCGGCGACGGCGGCGGCGGCGGCGTGCCTCGCGGGGTCGCGCCCGGGACGCGCGGGCGCGATCTCGGCGGCGCTGCTGCTCTTCCTGCCGGCGCAGCTCGTCGCGGTGAAAGACGGAGGCGTCGAGCCGCTCATCACGCTCTTGCTGGCGCTCACGGTGTTCTGCGCGTGCCGCTTCCCCCGCGTCTTCCCGTTCGTCTTGGGCCTGCTCTTCGCGGCGAAGACCTACCTCGTGCTGGCGCTGCCGGCGGCGGTGGTGCTGGCGTCGCTGAAGCTGACGTTTCGCGCGGTGCTGGGCCTCACGTGGAAGGCGGTGCTCTCGGCGGCGCTGGTGACGGCGCCCTTCGTCGCGTGGAACCCCGACGCGTTCTCGAGCGCGCTGCTCTCGCCCGTGCCGCCCGGCACGGGCTTCAAGGCGCCGACGGTGACCGAGTGGCTCTTGCAGCAGGGGGCTCCGGTGCCGGCGTGGCTGGGCATACCGCTCGCGCTGATGGCGGTGACGCTGGTGGTGTGGCGCACGGCGCGCACGCCGTCGGGGTTCGCGGCGGGGCTGGCGCTGGTGCTCATCGCGTTCTTCGCGTTCAGCACCGAGGCGGTCGCGTCGCAGTACGCGCTCGTGCTCGCGGCGCTGTACATCTCGGTCGGGGCGACGGGGCTGCCGGGCGTGATGGCCGAGGCGAACGAGATGAAGTCGTTCGTCGTGCGCCGCTAGAGTGCGCGCGTGGGAGCCACCGACCCGCAGCTGACGATCTGGTCGCTCGAGCAGCTCGCGGCGAGCCCGGTGATCGCGCTGGTCAGGCCCGACGCGCCCGAGCTGCGCATCGAGGAGCACACGACGAGCGGCGTCGCGTACCGGCTCGGCTTCGACCGCTACGTCGTCGAGCGCTGGCTCAAGGGCACGGGCCCCGAGCGCATCGAGGTGGCGTCGGCGTCGAACGAGGCCTCGATGCGAGACGCGCGCGACCAGGCGAACGGCCTGCTCGGGCACGTGGAGCACGTGGTCCCCGTGCACCAGCTCGACGCCGCGCTGGCGCCGCACGCCGCGTCGAGCGGGCCCCGCATCGTCTTCCTCGAGCCGGTCGCCCAGCGGCCATACCGCGAGGTGGCGCCGGGCCTCGCGCTGGCCCTCGGGCTGGCCGAGCGCTTCGGCAGGCGCTGACGCGGCCCGCAGGGGTCACTTCGGCTGACTGAACAGCGCGTGGCGCGCCGAGTCGCGCATGGCGACGACGGCGGGGTTCTCGAGCCGGCGCTCCATCGAGATCGCCCAGAACTCTTCGGTCACGCCCTCGAGGCGCGCGAGCAGGGCGACGCCGTGCTGCGCCTTCACGTCGGGCTCCATCACGGACGGGGCGGGGAACACGCCGAGGCCGTCGGCCCCGAAGACCTTGAGCAGCGCGCTGTCTTCGAACTCGGCGACGACCTTCGGGCGTACGCGCGCCCGCTCGAACCACCGGTTCAGCGCCCGCCGCAGCGTCGAGTTCTCGAGCGGCAGGAGCATCGGAGCCCCCTCGAGCGACGCCGGGAACCCCTTGCGGAGCGAGCGGACGAGCTCTGGGGCGCCGAACAGCGACACCTGCGTCTCGCCGAGCAGGTGGTTGAACGCGCGCACGCTGGCGCCCGACGGCACCGGCGCGTCGGAGATGACGATGTCGAGCGAGTGGAGCGCGAGCCCGGCGAGCAGCCGGTCGTGGGTGTCTTCGTGGCAGACGAGCCGCACGGGCTCGGGCAGATCGAGCACCGGCTGCAAGAGGTGCTTCACGATCAGCTTCGGCACCACGTCGACGACGCCCACGTTGAGCCGATCGATGCGCCGGGAGCCCCGCCCCCGCACCGCGTCGAGCAGCTCGTGGCCGAGCGAGAAGATCTCTTCGGCGTAGTCGTACACGAGGCGGCCCATCTCGGTGAGCTGGAGCTTGCGGCCGACCTTCACGAAGAGCTTCTCGCCGAGTCGATCTTCCAGCGCGTGAATCTGCGCGCTCAGCGTCGGGTGCGACAGCCGCAGCACGCGGCCCGCGGGCACGAGCCCGCCCTCGCGCGCGACGACCCAGAAGTACAAGAGGTGGTGGTAGTTGAGCCATTCCATGACGCAAACGTGTAACTTGTATCGACACGTTGTGAAGAAATTTCGTTACTGCCGACACGTCGCGAGCCCCTTACCTTCTGCGCGTCATGCAGAGAGAAGAGCTGCCCTCCGTCCTCCATTCGGCGTCGGCCGTGCTGTCGCGCCGCCACGCGCCGAGCATGCTGCTGCTCGCCCTGTCGGCCGGGGCCGTGAACGCCGGGGCGTTCGCCGCGTGCGACCGCTTCGTCACCCACGTCACCGGCACCGCGACCCGCATCGGCATCGACCTCGGGCGCTGGCTCCTGATGGCCGAGTACTGCGCGGTGCTGCTCGCGTTCATCGCGGGCGCGATGGCCTCGGTGGTCGCGATTCAAGGCCGGGCCCTCAGGGGCAAGCGGCCGCTCCATGCGGTGCCGCTGTGGGTCACGGCGGCCACGCTGGTCGCGGTCGGCCTGCTCGGCTCGAGGGGGTTCTTCGGCCCGCTGGGCGGCACGGTCGAAGAGCCCGGCGACTTCGCGCTGCTGATCGCGCTCGCCGGCGCGATGGGGCTGATGAACGCCGCGGTGGCCAGCAGCACCGCCATCGCCGTGCGCACGACGCACATGACGGGGCCCGCGACCGACTTCGGCGTGAGCCTGGCGGTGGCGATGTTCAGCCGCGGCTCGAAGCGGCGCGAGGCGTTGGGGCTCGCTGCGCTGCGCGGCGGCAAGGTCGCGGCCTTCATCACCGGCGCCGCGCTCATGTTCCCGCTCATGACCGCGGTGGGCCACGCGGCCTTCATCGCGCCGGCGGCCGTGATCGCGCTCGCCGCGCTGCGCAGCTTCGTGCCCGCTGAAGAGAGAGCTCTGTCGCTGTCCCCCCACTACCGCTGACCGAAAGGAAACCCGATGACGACCCCGAAGCCCCAGAACCCCGTCTCTGCCGCCGACGCGCTGCGCCGCCTGCGCGAAGGCAACGAGCGCTTCACGCGCAACGTGCGCAGCATCGACGCGCTGGCGACGAACCTCCGCCGCGAGTCGCTCACCGCCGGCCAGTCGCCGTTCGCGATCGTGCTCTCGTGCTCGGACTCGCGCGCGCCGTCGGAGCTGCTCTTCGACTGCGGCCTCGGCGAGCTCTTCGTCGTCCGCGTCGCGGGCAACGTCGTCGCGCCGTCGATCGTCGGCAGCGTCGAGTTCGCCGCGGCGACGTTCGGCACCCAGCTCGTGGTGGTGATGGGCCACACGCGCTGCGGCGCCGTCGCGGCCACGGTCGACGCGCTCACGAAGAACAGCGCCCCGCTGTCGGACAACATTCGCGACATCGTCGATCGCATCTCGCCGGCGGTGGCCGAGCTCGTGAAGACGAAGGCGCAGGGCCCCGACACGATCGGCGCCGCGATTCGCGCGAACATCCGCGCGTCGGTCAACCACCTGCGCCACGGCAGCCGCGTGCTCGAGGAGCGCGTCAGCTCGGGCCAGCTGTCGATCGTCGGCGCCGAGTACTCGCTCGAGACCGGGGCGGTCGACTTCTTCGAGCTGCCGAAGGGCCTCTCGTGACCGCGGCCCGCGGCGGCGCGCTGCTCGTCACCCTGCTGCTCGTCACGAGCGGCTGCCACGCGCACCCGCGTGGCCTGTTCAAGGTGTCGCCCGGGCCGCGGGCCGCCGTCTCGAAGTCGACCGCGTGCTCGGCCGTCGAGGGCGGCGGCCCGGTCGTGGTGCTCGTGCACGGCATGGGCGGCGAGACGGCGAACGCAGACGAGGTGGTCGAGGAGCTCGGCGGCCTCGAGCCGGCGGCCGTGCTCTCGTTTCGCTGGGGCGCGCTGGAAGAGACCGGCGAGCTGGTCGAGCGCTTCGCGGGGACCCTGGTGGGGCTGACGCGGTGCCTGACGCGGGGGCAGCAGCTCGTCGTGGTCGCGCACAGCGCCGGCGGGGTGCTCGCCTCGCTCGCGGCCGAGCGCCTGCACGAGGGGCAGTGGTCGAGCTCGGGTCGGCACGTGGTGCTCACCGTGGCCTCACCGCTCGCCGGCATGGGCTACTCGAGCTGGCGCACCCGGCTGCTGCCCGCGAAGCCGTTTCTGCTGACCGTGGGCGGCAAGCTCGAGCGCTACGCGGCGGCTCCGGCGCACGTGAGCTTCTTTCACCTGAGGACTCACGCGGCGGCCGACCCGGTGATGCGCCCGGCCCGCGCCTGGCACTGGCCCGACGCGCCCGAGGCGGTGGTGCCGGCCTCGACCGAGTACGCGCTGCCCGTCGACGTCGGCCACGACGAGGCGCTGCTGTGGGCCGCCCGCGAGCTGGTGCGGGCGCCGGGGAAGTTCGGGGTCGTGTCGGCCGCAGACTGACGAGGCGTCAGGGGTGCGCTTCGACGCGCACGCGCGCCGCGAGACCGCCGGTGCCGCAGCCCGACAGCTCGGCGCTGCGGCCGGTGACGGCGGCGGCGACCACGCGCATGAGGCCGCGAATGGGGTGCAGGCCGAAGCGCACGTCGTCGTCGGAGCCGCCGAGGGCCCGTGCAGGGTCGAGCGAGGCGTCGCGCCACAGCTCGCAGGCGGTCAGCTCGAAGCCCGAAGGCTCGGCCGAGAGCAGCAGCGCCGCGGCGCCCGTCACGGCGCCCTGCGGCTGCGCGCGGCGCACCGGGTGCTCTTCGGGCAGGCGGTCGCGCAGCGCCGGGGGGGCGTCGTCGGCGCCGACCACCAGCACGCTCTGCGCGCGCCCCGCGCAGATCAGGTCCATACCGATGCGCAGCGCGTTCTCGCCCGTGGCCTCGCGCGCCGAGGTGGTGAGCCCGATGCCGCGCAGCTCGAGGTCGATGCCGAGCTGGCCGGCGAGCGAGTGGTACACCGACTGGTAGAACGCGAACGGGCTGCCGTGCGCGACGCCGCGCTGCGCGAGCCCCTCGAGGAAATCGCCGACCGCGTCGAGCCGGCCATACGCGGTGCCGGCGACGAGCGCGACGCCGTCGTGCGGGCCATCGCCGAGCGCCTCGCGCGCCGCAGCGATGGCGAGCCGCTCGAGGCGCGCGAGCCTGCCGCCGGTGCGATCGAGCGTGAGCTCGCCGGTGAACGGCCGCGCCGGCCCGGAGAGCGCCGACCGCAGCGCGGCGCAGCCGACCGCGCCGGGCGCGGCGAACCCCGCGCCGTGCACGTAGACCCGCCTCACGTCTCGAGGCCCCCGCGGCCGCTTCGCGGTGCTCCCGGCGCGGCGCAGGGCGAGCGACGCGTTGTTGCCGCCGAAGCCGAACGAGTTGCTCAGCGCGAGCGGCGCCTCGAGCCGCGCGCCGGCCGCGGGCACGTGGTTCAGCTCGCACGCGGCGTCGTGCTCGGCGAGGCCGAGGCTCGGAGGCGCGCGCCGGCTCGCGAACGCGGCGAACGTGAGGCCGGCCTCGAGCGCGCCGGCAGCGCCGAGCGTGTGACCGGTGAAGCCCTTCGTCGAGCTGACCGACGGGCGGGCACTTCCGAACAGCGCGTTCAACGCGAGCGCCTCGACGCGGTCGTTGGCCTCGGTGGCGGTGCCGTGGGCGTTGATGTAGCCGACGTCGGCGGGGCCGGCGCCGTCTTCCTCGAGGGCGGCGCGCATCGACGCGATCGCGCCCGCGCCCGCCGGGTCCGGAGCCGTCTGGTGAAACGCGTCGACCGCGCAGCCCCAGCCGGTCACCTCGCCGAAGACGAACGCGCCTCGCTCGAGCGCGCGCTCGAGGGGCTCGAGCAGCAGAAAGGCGGCTCCCTCGGCGACGGACACGCCGCTGCGGCGGGCGTCGAACGGCCGGGGCGGCCCGCGCGACAAGAGGCGCAGCGCGTGAAAGCCGGCGTAGGTCATGAGGCACATCGTGTCGACGCCGCCGACGAGCGCCCACGGCACGCCGGCAGCGACGCGCAGCGCGCCGTAGCCGATCGCGTTCGAGCTCGAGCTGCAGGCGGTCGCGAAGGTGTGACACTCGGCGTCGAGCCCGAGCGACGCGGCCAACGCCACGGCGGTCTCGCCGACGGGGTGGTGGCGCATGCGCCAGAGCGGCTCGCCGCCGGCCGCCTTCGCGCTGCGGTGGTGCTCTTCGCTCTCGAGCACGCTGCCGGTCGTCGTGCCGACGGCGACGAGCCCGCGGCCCTCGAGCGACGCCCCGGCGAGGGCGTCGAGCGCGGCGGCGCGCCCGAGGCGGAGCACGCGCGGGCCGGGCGCGGGGTCCAACAGCGTGTCGGGCACCTCGCCGACCGGCGAGTGAGCGAGCGTCGGCGCGCTGACGATGCGCGAAGCGGCGAGGCTCGTGCGCAGCTCCTCGAGCGCGAGGCGGTGCGTGATGAAGCCGCGCCCGAGGCAGCTCAACAGGCCGATGCCGGTGACGGCGACGGCGTCACGCTGCACGGCGCTCCCCGTCGGCCGGCAGCGGTGGAGTCATCGGCCACTGCGGCAGCGGCCCGAGGCCGGCGTCGCGCGAGAGGTAGTCGGCCGCGATGTTCGAGCTCTCGAGAATCGTGAGCAGGCCGCTGCCGGGGTGCGTGCCGCCGCCGACCCAGAACAGGCCCTCGACGTCGGCCGACCTCACCTTCGGGCGCAGGGGGCCGAGCTGGCGCCAGGTGTGCGAGAGGTTGAACACCGCGCCGCGGAAGACGTTGAAGTCGTCGCGCCAGGTCTCGGCCGTGAACGCGCGCGAGGCCTTGATGTGGCGCTCGACGCCGTGCAGCCCGACCTTCGACAGCCAGCCGGGCACCTTGGCCTGGAGCTCGGCGCCGAGCTTCGCGGGGTCGACGCCGCGCGCCGTGTTCGGCGTCGGCACGAGCACGTAGAGCGTCGAGTGGCCGGCGGGGGCGCCGCTCGGGTCGGTCGGAGTCGGGTTGCAGACGTAGAACGGCGGGTCGTCGGTGTCGGGCTCGAGGTCTTCGAGCGCGGCGCGGTCGGTGCGGCGCGCCGCGTTCGACAGGTAGATGAGGTGATGGGGCAGCTCGTCGTACCGGCGGTCGAGGCCGAGGTAGAGCATGAACGTGCTGCAGCTGTACTTCGCGCGATCGAGCGCGCCGTCCGACAGGCGGGTGCCCTCGCGCAGCTCGGGGCGAATGAGCCGCGTGGCGGCGTACGGCAGGTCGGCGTTGACGACGACGGCGTCGGCGGTGAGCACCTCGCCGCTCTCGAGCCGCACGCCGGTGGCGCGGCCGCCCGACGCGAGCACCTCGGCGACCGGGGCCGAGTAGCGAATCGTCGCGCCGAGATCTTGGGCGCACTTCGCCATGCCGCGCGAGAGCGCGCGAAAGCCGCCCATCACGTGCCAGACGCCGTACTGCAGCTCGAGGAAGGGGATGACGCTGAACACGCTCGAGCACGTCGTCGGGTGCAGGCCGAGGTACTTCGACGGGTAGCTGAACGCGTAGGTGACGCGGTCGTCGTGGAAGAACGAGTCGAGGTGGCCGTACAGCGTCTGCCACGGCTTGAACTTCAGCGTGGGCATCAGGCGCCACGGCGCGTAGTAGGCGAGCGAGCCGGCGTTGGTGCAGATGAACTTCTCGTAGGCGACGAGGTACTTCTCGCGGGCCTCGGTCATCCACGCGTCGAAGGCCGCTGGGTGCTTCGGGTCGAGGCGCGCGAGCGACGCGCGCATGCGCTCGGCGTCTCGCGAGGTGTCGAGGGTCGCGCCGTCCCAGAAGTGCAGGCGCGTGTTCGGGTCGAGGCCCTTCAGCGTCACGTAGTCGGCCATGCGCTTGCCGGCGCGGGTGAAGACGGCCTCGAGCACCTGCGGCAGCTGCAAGATGGTGGGGCCGGTGTCGACCTCGTACCCGCCGCCCAGCGCGAGCCCGCGCATGCGGCCGCCCGGCACGGCCTCCTTCTCGACGACGGTGACCTCGATGCCGCGGCCGGCGAGGTTGATGGCGGCGGCCAGGCCGCCCGGCCCGGCGCCGACGACGAGCGCTCTCATGTCTGCTCCTTCGGTGAGTCGAGGCCGCGAACGGCGTCCCACCGCTCGGCGACCGAGCGGCGGCCTCCGAGCAGCGCGGCGAGATGGGAGGGGTGCTCGACGGCGGCGAGGCGCTCGAGCTGGGCCGCGAGCGCGCGCTCGCAGGCGTCGATGCCGTCGACCGCGTGCGGCTCGCCGGGCGCCAAGAGCACGTCGGGGTACTCGTGCTCGAAGAACGCGTAGCGCAAGCCGACCGGCACGGCGCGCGCGCCCGAGAGCCGCGCCAGCACGTGAAGGCCGCGCTCGAACCGCAGCGGGGCGCCGGCGCGCTCGAGCCGCCCTTGCGGGAAGAGCAGCAGGGTCGCGCGCGGGCGCTCGAGCACCTTCGCGCAGTGGCGCAGCGTCTCGAGGGCCGAGGCGCGGTCGCCGCGGCGCAGCGAGAGCGCTCCGAGGCGGGTGAGGAAGCGGTAGCGCGCGAGGTTCTGCTCCTCCATGACGACGTAGCCCTCGCGACCGGCGGCGTGGGCGAGCGCGTGCACGACGAAGCCGTCCCAGAAGCTCGTGTGGTTCGCGTAGAGGATGAGCGGCTCGTCGCCGCCGGGCAGCGCGCCCGACGACCACAGGCCGCGAAAGGCGCTCGACAGCTTCCACAGCACGTAGCGGTGGGCGAGCGGCGTGAGCAGCGGGTGGCGGGCGTCGGGGATCATTCGAGCGCTCCGTTCGGGCCGGCCTGCAGCGTTCGGCCGCGCCACTGCACGTGGCCGCCGCGTACGAGCGCGCCCAGCCAGCACGCGAGGAGCAGCGCTTCGGCGGCGAGCCACTCGAGGTACAGGCCGGGCCTGCGCTGCAGCGCCGAGGCGAGCACGAGCCGCAGCGAGACGAGCGCCGCGACGGCCGCGCGCTCGCCGGTGAGCTGCGCCGCGACGAGCAGCACGGGCGTGCACGCGAAGAGCAGCGGCACCGTGGGGAACAGCGCGGGGCGGTGCGCCTTGAGCACCTGCATCCACCGGGTGAAGCGGGCGGCCGGCGCGTGCCCTGGCCCCGGCATGCGGGCGCGGCCCGCCTGCACGACGCGCAGGCCGCGCTCGTGCAGCGCCTTCGAGAGCTCGAGATCTTCGCCGATGCAGTCGGGCAGCGCGCGCAGGCACTCGACGGCCTTCGGGCCCAGCGCCATCGCCTTGCCGCAGACGGCCGGCGCGCCGAGCGCCATGACGCTCAGCACCTCGAAGCTGTGCACCGACTGCACGAGCAGCCCGCGCGAGAGGCCCGGCCGCACGGGGCACGGCGCGGCCCACGCGAGCTCGGCCCCGGCGCCGATCGCCGAGAGCAAGGCGTCGACGAGGGCTCCGTCGACGGCGACGTCGGCGTCGGCGATCAGCACCGCGCGGTGCCCGGGCAGCCCCGCCAGCGCGCCTTTGAGGTGCGCGAGCTTGCGGTTCTTGGCGCCCGCCGGGTCGGAGCCGAGGTGGCGCCCCGCTCCGATCGGCCGCGGCGAGACGATGAGCTGGTCGACGCCGTCGACGGTGAGGGCGAGGTTCTCGAGCTCGGCCGCGCTCGGCGCGTCGACGGGCCGCAGCAGCACGGCGCCGCGCTCGACTGGCGAGAGCGAGGGGCCGAGGCCGCGGCGCGCGAGCCGCAGCAGGGCGACGGCGGTGAAGCCCGCCGCGAGCAGGGCCCACGCGGTGACGAGCACGGCGATCACGCGGCGCGCTCCATGCGGGTGCGCAGGCGCGCCATCCAGCGGATCCACGGTGAGCGGAAGCGGCGGAAGTCGGCGACCTCGCCGAGCTCGTGGCCGCCGGCCGAGTCGGTCTCGAGCCGCGCGTAGAACGGCGACGACTCGACGAGGCGCCCGTCGCGCGCGGGCACGTCGAGGCCCCAAGCGGTGCGCGCGCGGGGCGCCTGTTCGGCCGCGGCGCGCCGCACCTCGGCGCCACAGTCGCTCACGGTGACCGACAGCACGTCGCCGCCCCAGGGCCGGTACGTCACGACGGTGGCGCGCTCGTCGCTCTTGCGAGACCAGTCCCACCCTGCGAGGTCGGTGCCGAGCGGCACGTCGCCGAAGTTGCCGTCGTGGTACGCGGCGCCCTCGAGCTCGAGGCCGAGCGACGGCACCGTGACCTGCGCCCGCGCGCGCGGAGCGATCGGCTGCCAGCGGTGGCTCAACCCGGGCACGAGCTCGAGCGGCTGCAGGCCGGGGCCCAGCGCGTCGAGCACGAGGTGCGCCTCGAGGCGAGCGCCCCACGGCGCGGTGCGCTCGTCGACGCACAGCTCGAGGCGGCGGCCGGGCAGGTACGCGAACGTCGAGCGGCCGATGCGCAGCGAGCGCTGCGACGCCTCGACCTCGGGGTACTCCGAGAGCACCCACGCGAGGCGGCGGCCGCGCTCGTACACGGCGAAGTTCACCGCGGCGTGCTGCCGCGGCGAGGCGGCCGGCGAGGCCGCGTAGCGCGACGAGAACAGCGAGCCGATCATGAAGATCGCGACGACCGTGTGCTCGCCGCTCGAGGCGTCGACGTAGTACCAGCGGTACGAGCCGGGAGCGCCCGGCAGCACGACGCCGTTCACGCCGGGCCCTCGAGGTAGCGGGTGGTGAGCTCGGCCGCGAAGTGCCCCGACAGCATGACGAGCGGCACTCCGCCGCCGGGGTGGGTGCCCCCGCCGGCGTAGAAGACGCCGCGCGTGCGCGAGCGCATGCGCGGGCGGCGAAAGGGCCCGAGCCGCCCGTGGGGCAGAAAGCCGTAGATCGAACCGCGCGGAGCGCCCGAGCGCGCGAGGTCGTCGGGCGTGCGCTCGCCGAGCACCGTCACGTCTCGAGCGCCGAGTTCTCGCACGTGGGCGATGCAGCGCTCGCGCAGGCGGGGCGCGGCCTCGGCCCAGTCGGTGGCGCCGCCGAGCGCCGGCGCGTTCACCATCACGAACAGGCCGCTCTTGCCGGCGGGGGCCATCGACGGGTCGCTCGCGGCCGGGTGGCAGACGTAGAACGTGGCGTCGTCGGGCGCGCGGCCGGCGAACAGGACGTCGAACTCGGCGCGGTAGTCGGTGGCGAAGGTGACGGTGTGGTGCGAGAGCGCGAGCCGCTCGGTCTCGAGCAGCAGCACGTAGCCCGAGAGCGCGACGGGCTCGTCGCCGCGCCCGAGCGAGGCGAGCGGGTCGGCGTTGACGACGACGGCGTCGTAGGGCTCCTGGCCTCCGACGGGACCGACGGCGAAGCCGTTGCCCCAGGTCTGCCAGCTGGCCGCGACGCCGAGCTGAACGCGCACGCCGAGGCGGCCGAGCGCGGCACCGAGGGCGGCCGAGAGCGCGCCCATGCCGCCCTCGACGTGGAAGACGCCGAGCGCGCGCTCGAGGTGGGGGATCAGCGCGAACGCGGCGCTCGCGCGGTACGGCGACGCGCCGGCGTACGTCGCGAACCGGCCGGCGAACTCTCGCAGGTGGCGGCTCGAGAAGTGGCGCGCGGCGAGCGCGTCGAGCGTGCCGAGCGCGGCGCCCCGCCACAGCGCGCTGGCCCCGCGCCGTGCGACGCGCAGCACGTAGTCGAGCGCGCCTTCGAGCGGGGCCTCGAGGTACGGCTCGCCCGCGGCCCGGTGAATGCGCTCGGCCTCGGCGTAGAAGCCCGCGAGCGCCCTGCCCTCGCCTGGGCGCAGGGCCTCGGCCGACGCGAGCGAGGCGTCGAGCGAGCGGTGCGCGGTGAAGCGCTCGCCGGTGGCCCAGCGGTAGTCGCACTGGCGCTGGAGCTCGATGAAGCTCGGCATCAGGTCGAGCGCGCCCAAGCGGCAGAAGCTCTCGCGCACGACGTGCGGCAGGGTGAGCAGCGTGGGCCCGGTGTCGAGCGTGACGCCCGACGACGCGATCGTCTGGGCCTTGCCTCCGAGGGCCGTGCCGCGCTCGAAGAGCGTGACCGAGTGGCCGGCGCGGGCGAGCTCACCGGCCGCGGTGAGGCCTGCGATGCCGCCGCCGACGACCGCGACGCGCCTCACGGCAAGAGCGCCTTCGCGGCGAGCCGCAGCTTCGAGCCGATCGGCACGCAGGCGCGCGCGCTGAAGACGTCGTAGGCGCGGGCCTCGATGACGTCGAGGATGCCCTCGTAGACCGCCGACATGATGCGCACCATCGGCGCGGCGCCGAAGCCCGACAGCGCCCCGACGCCCTGCCGGCCCTCGCGGTAGAGCGCGCGGGCGCGGCCGACCTGAGCGGCCATGAACGCGGCGAACGGGGCGGTGACGCGGCGGTCGCGGGCGAGCGCTTCGACGCGGGCGGCGTCGAGGTCGTAGGCGGCGAGCTCGTCGTGCGCCAGGTAGCAGCGGCCGCGCTCGAGGTCTTCGCGCACGTCGCGCAAGATGTTGGTGAGCTGCATGGCGCGGCCGAGGGTGTCGGCGTGGCGCAGCGCGCCGGGGTCGCGACAGCCGAGCACGGGGGCCATCAAGAGGCCGACGGTGCCGGCGACGCGGTAGCAGTAGTCGTCGAGCTCGGCCCACGTGGCGTAGCGGCGCTTCGTGAGATCGAGCTCCATGCCCGAGATGAGGTCCTGCATGGGCGCCTCGGGGATGCCGAAGCGCTCGACGGCGTGCGAGAGGGCGGCGAGCTCGGCGGGCTCGAAGGCGCGGGTGGCGAGGGCGGCGTCGGCGTCGGGCCGGCCCTGAAAGACGCTGGCGGCGACGGTGCGCGCGGCGGCGAGGCGCTGGGGGCGATCGAGGTCGGTGCCGACGTCGACGAGATCGTCGAGCCGGCGGCAGAACGCGTAGAGGGCGAACGCGGCGCGGCGGCGCGCACCGAAGAGGGCGACCGAGGCGAAGAAGAAGCTGCGCGCGTGGTGCTTCGTGACGGCGCGGGCCGAGGCATAGCCCTGTCGCACGAGCACCGCATCGAGCGCGAGCGCGGTCACGCGGCCTCCTGCGCGGGGCGGCCGAGCTGCTCGAGCACCTTGTCGACGGCGAAGCCGGCGCTGAGCATGACGGTGGGCACGCCGGTGCCGGGCTGAATCGAGGCGCCGCACCAGAACAGCGAGCCGACGTCGGGGTCGGTGACCTTCGGGCGAAACGGCCCGAGCTGGAAGAGGCTCTGCGCGAGCCCGAAGCAGGCGCCGCGCTCGAGGCTGTAGGTCGCCTGCCAGTCGGCGGGGGTGACGACGTGCTCGGCGACGATGTGCGGCGCGAGCTCGCCGCAGCCCTGCTCGGCGAGCCGCTTCAGCACCTGCGCGCGCACGCGGGCGGCCTCGGCGCGCCAGTCGATGCCGTCGGGGCGGGCGGGCGCGGGCACGAGCACGTAGAGGGCGTCGTGGCCGTCAGGGGCGAAGCCGCGCGAGGTGCGCGCCGGAGCGTTGACGTAGAAGCTGACGTCGGCGGGCAGGCGCTCGCGCGCGAAGAGATCTTCGAAGCTGCCGTCGAAGTCTTCGCCGAAGAAGACGTTGTGGTGCAGCAGCGGCTCGATGCGGCGATCGAGGCCGAAGTAGAACATCAGGCCCGACGAGGTGAAGCGCTGGCCCGACAGCCGCGCGGCGCGGCGCGCAGCGAGCGGCTCGGGCAAGAGGCGGCTCGAGGCCCACGCGTGGTCGGCGTTGCAGATGACGACGTCAGAGCGGCGAACCGTGCCGTCTTCGAGCTCGACGCCCACGGCCTCGCCGTTCTCGACGGCGATGCGGCGCACGGGGGCCGAGTAGTGCAGGTCGACGCCCTCTTCCCGGGCGACGCGCTCGAGGGCCTGGGGCACGGCGTGCAGCCCGCCTTCGGGGAACCAGATGCCGTGCTCGGCCTCGGTGTAGGGCAGCAGCGAGAACACGGCGGGCGCCGAGGCGGGCGAGAGCCCGAGGTACATGGTCTGGAAGCTGAAGGCCTGGCGCAGCGGCTCGGTCTCGAAGAAGCGGGCGACGTGGCGCTTGAGCGAGGCGAGCGCGCCCGACCGCAGGAGCGGCGGCACGCGGCGCGGGGCGACGAAGTCGAGCACCGAGTCGAAGTGGCGGGTGACGAAGTGCGCGAACGCGGTGTCGTGCTTCTCGCGACCGTCGGCGAGGAACTGCTGGTAGCGCGCCCATGCACCGGGCTCGAGGCGCTCGAGCTCTGCGCGCATGCGCGCGGGGTCGCGCTGCACGGTGAGCTGCGCGCCGCTGCGCCAGTGCACGCGGTAGTGGGGGTCGCAGCGGTGCAGCTCGAGGTAGTCGGAGAGCCGGCGCCCGACCGAGGCGAACGTCTGCTCGAGCACGTGGGGCATGAGCAGAATCGTGGGGCCCAGATCGAAGCGGTAGGGGCCGAGCGTGATCTGCCCGCAGCGGCCGCCGGGGCCGGCAGACTTCTCGTACAGCTCGACGTCGACGCCCGCGTGAGCGAGGCGCATCGCCGCCGTGAGGCCGCCGACGCCGGCGCCGACGACGATGGCGCGCTTCACGCGGCCCTCCGGGCGAGGCCGCCGACGAGGCCGGCGAGCGCCGCGGCGGCGGGGCCGAGGGCCTCGAGGCTCTTGAGGGCGGTGCGCGTGCGGTGCTCGACGACGCACTGGGTGGCAGCGAGGCCGCCCCAGCGGGTGACGGCGGCGCGCGCGGCGTCGAGCTTCTCGAGCGAGGGTGAGGCCCACAGCGCCTCGAGCTCTTCGCGGCCGGCGGCGTCGGCCCGGGTCCAGGCCGCGACGACGGGGAACGTGACCTTGCCCTCGGCGTAGTCGCCGCCGCCGTCTTTGCCGGCGACGCGCTCGTCGCCGAACAGCCCGATCAGATCGTCGCGCAGCTGGTAGGCGAGCCCGGCGCCGCGGCCGGCGCGCTTGAGCGCCTCGAGCACCGCGGCGTCTGCACCGCCGAGGCGAGCGCCGCAGACGAGCGGCGCGACGAAGCCGTAGCGGGCGGTCTTGAGCTCGGCGACCTTGAGCGTGCGAAACAGCGTGACGTCACGCAGCGAGGCGCCCTGCAGCACGAGGTCGAGGTACTGGCCCGCGGCGGTGTGGCGGCAGATCTCGAGCACGTAGCGCGTGGTCTCGGCCGCGGCCGGAGCGTGGGCGCCGAACATGGCCTCGAGCGCGCGCGCGTAGAGGTGGTCGCCCAGCACGATGGCGGGGTGCTCGCCGACGAGGCGGTGCAGGCTGGGGCCGCCGCGGCGGGTGGCGGCGTGGTCGGCGACGTCGTCGTGGACCAGCATGAACGTGTGGAGCAGCTCGAGGCCCGCGGCGAACTGCACGACGCCGAGCGGCACGAACGACGCGTCGGGGCGCACCGTCAGGTAACCGAGGGCGGTGAGCGTGGGGCGCACGCGCTTCGAGGGGCGGAGGGTGTAAGCGGCGAGCGCACGCTTGGCGTCGCTCCAGAGGGGGTCGAGGGCGGCCTCGTCGACGGCGTCGGTCAGGCGGGCGAGCTCGGCGTCCAGCTCCAGGTGAAAGCGAGAGAGCGGGTCGGGCGGCGACACAATCTTCTGCGCCGTTCGTACTGGCGAAACATGACTCATCTGAACCTCGTCTGGCCGCTGGTAGTGCTGCTGTCCGCTCCGGAGACCGCTCCGGAAGACGGGGTGATGCTCTCGACCACCGGTGGGACCTACGTTCGACTCGCAGACTTGTTTCGCGGCCGGCCGGCGGTGCTGTTCTTCGAGGACAAAGACTCGACGACCCTGAACCAGCGCCTGAAGGACGTGCTGTTCGCGACGGGCAAAGAGAAGGGCCTGCTCGACGCGGTCAGCATCGTCGCCGTCGCGAACGTCGCGGCGTTCGACTGGTTTCCAGCCCGTAACTTCGTGGTGGCGGCGGTGAAGGACACCGAGAAGTCGTTCGGCATCCCCATCTACCTCGACTGGAGCGGGGCCATGACTCGGGCGCCCTGGGCGCTCAAGCCCGACAGCTCGACGGTGGTGCTGCTCGATCGCGCCGGCGCGGTGAAGTGGAAGAAGCAGGGCCGGCTCGCCGCCCACGAGGTCGACGAGGTGCTGGCGCGGCTCGGCGAGCTGGTCGAACCGAAATGATCGCCGCCCTCGCCATCGCGCTCGGCGCGCTCGCCGTCTGGCTCGTGCGCCTGCCGCTCGTGCGCGCGCTCATTCGCCTGAGGTTGGGGCCCTACCGCATCACAGTGGTGCGGCCCGACCCGTCGAAGCCGCTGCGCCTCGCCGAGCCCCGCCGGGTCGCCGTGCTCGGCGGGGGGCTCGCCGGCCTCACCTCGGCGATCGCGCTCGGCGAGCGTGGCTATTCGGTGACGCTGTTCGAGGCCAACGCGTACCTGGGCGGTAAGCTCGGCTCGTGGCCGGTCGAGGTCGAGCCGGGCGCGCCGCAGTGGGTGAGCCACGGCTTCCACGCCTTCTTTCGCCACTACTACAACCTGAACCGGCTGCTCGACGGGCTCGGGGTGCGCGCCGCGTTCAGGCCGATCTCGGACTACCGGATTCTGCTGCCCGGCGGCTCGGAGATCTCGTTCGACGATCGCGAGACGACGCCCGTGTTGAACCTGCTCGCGATGGCGAAGCAGGGCCTGTACCGCCTGCGCGACGTGCTCAGCGCGCCGACGCGCGACGCGATGGGCGTGTTCCTCGCGTACGACCCCGAGCTCACGCCGAGGCAGCTCGACCACCTGAGCCTCGCCGAGTTCGACCGGCGTGCCCGGCTGCCGCCGCGGCTCAAGATGGCGTTCAACACGTTCGCGCGCGCGTTCTTTTCGAACGAAGAGCACCTCTCGATGGCCGCGCTCGTGAAGGGCTTCCACTCGTATTACCTGGGGCACGCGGGCGGGCTCGTCTACGACCACCCCGCCGACGACTACGAGCTGTCGCTGCTCGGCGCGTTCCGGGCGCGGCTCGCGAGCGCTCGAGTCCGCGTCGAGCTGAGCGCGCCGGTCGAGGGGCTCGTGCGGCACGTGGCGGGGTTCGAGGTGCGCGGCGAGCGGTTCGACGCCGTGGTGCTGGCGGCCGACGCTCCGGCGGCGCGCCGCATCGTCGAGCGGAGCAGCGGGCTCGAGGCCGCCGACCCGCGGCTGCGCACGATGAAGGCCGGCGAGCGCTACGCGGTGCTGAGGCTGTGGCTCGACCGTGCGCCGCGCGAGGGGCTGCCGGTGTTCGTCATCACCGAGCGGTACGCGCTGCTCGACGCGATCAGCTTCGTCGATCGGGCCGAGGCGGCGTCGGCCGCGTACGTGCGGGCGCGGGGCGGCTCGGTGGTCGAGCTGCACTGCTACGCGGTGCCCGAGCACGTGCCCGACGCCGAGGTCGAGCCGGCGCTGCTCGCAGAGCTGAAGCGCTTCATGCCCGAGCTCGACGGGGCGGCGGTGCGGCACAAGCACTTTCAGCTGCGGCGCGACTTCGCCGCGTTTCACGTCGGCCTGAGCGACGCGCGGCCCTGCACCGACAGTGGCGTCGACGGCCTGACGTGCGCGGGCGACTGGGTGAGCCTGCCCTTCCCCGCGATGCTGATGGAGGCCGCGGTCGCGAGCGGGCTGGCGGCCGCGAACGGCATTCTCGCGCGCGACGGGCTGCGCGAAGAGCTCATCGAGTCGGTGCCGCTGAAGGGGCTGCTCGCCGGCGTGCCGCTGTCTCCCGCGACGAAGCGCCTGCTCGGAGCGCCCGCGTGACGCCGCTCGTGCTCGTCGGAGGCGGCCTCGCGAACGCGCTGGTGGCCGCGCGGCTGTCGGCGCTGCGGCGCGACCCGTTTCTGATTCTCGAGGCGGGCGCGTCGCTCGGCGGCAACCACACGTGGAGCTTTCACGAGACCGACGTACCGGCCGCGGCGCTCGAGTGGCTCGGGGCGCTGGGCGCGAGGCGGCTCGCCGGCGGCCACGACGTGATGCTGCCGGGCCTGAGCCGAACGCTCGCGGGCAGCTACTGGTCGCTGCGGTCGGAAGATCTGCACCGGGCGCTCGAGCGCCTGCCCGTGCGGTACCGAGCCCGCGCGGTCGAGGTGGGCGCGACACACGTGGTGCTCGACGGCGGCGAGCGGCTCGAGGCGGGCGCGGTGCTCGACGGCCGCGGCCAGGCGCCGGGGTGGCCGTGCGGCTGGCAGAAGTTCCTGGGGCTCGATCTCGAGCTCGAGGCTCCGCACGGGCTGCAGCGGCCGCTGCTGATGGACGCGACGGTCGAGCAGCTCGACGGCTTCCGCTTCGTCTACGCGCTGCCGTGGAGCCCGACGCGCGTGCTGGTGGAGGACACGATCTACTCAGGCGAGCGCGGGCTCGAGCTCGACGCGGCGCGCGCGCGCATCATGGCGTGGGCGGCGGCGCGCGGCTGGCGGGTCGCGCGCGTCGAGCGCGAGGAGCACGCCGCGCTGCCGATTCCGTTGGGCGGCGAGGCCCCGCGGCTCGAGCGGCCGGTGCTCGGCGTCGCGGCCGGCCTGTTTCACGCCACCACGGGTTACTCGCTGCCGTGGGCGGTGCGGGTGGCGGAGCTCATCGCGACGTCGCCTTCGCTCGACGCGGTGGCGCTGACCCGGCTGCTCGACGCCGAGGCGCGCCGCCACTTCGCGGGGCAGCGGTTCTTTCGGCTGCTGAACCGCATGCTGTTTCTCGCGGCCGAGCCTCGAGAGCGCGTGCGCATCTTCTCGTCGTTCTACCGGCACGACGAGGCGCTCATCGGGCGCTTCTACGCGGGCGAGCTCGGCTTCGGCGACGTGCTGCGCGTGCTGGCGCGTGGCTCACGCACGCTGCCGGCGGGCCGGGCGATGCGCGCGGCGATGGCGAAGCTCGGCGACGGGCCGCAGCTGCGCGCGAAGACGGCGCCCTGACGAGGCGGCCGATCAAGCCAGCGCTGGACAGTGATGCAGCTCTCGGAGCGTGCGGGTGACGAACTGCAGAGGAGGCGGAGCCGTGCGCTGTCGGCGAGGGCGACACGCGAGGCGTTCGCCAGAGCCTCGCGGCCCCCCACACCCGATCGCCCCTGTTAGATTGGCGCGATGGCCTCGCTGCTCGTCGGGCTCCTCATGCTCGGCGCAACCTCGAAAGAAGAGTGCGCGAAGGCCCACGATCAGGCGCAGCGGCTTCAACTCGACGGCAAGCTGAAGGCCGCGCGCGAGCGCGCCATGTTCTGCGCAGCCGAGGCCTGCCCCGCGCTCGTCCGCCGCGAGTGCATCACCATCGCCGAGGAGCTCGTGCGCAAGCAGCCCTCGGTGCTCGTCAGCGTCCGCGTCGCGGGCGCCGACGTCACCGGCGCGAAGGTGCAGCTCGACGGCGACGAGTTCGTGGTCACGGGCCGCCCCGTCACGGTAGACCCCGGCGAGCACGTCGTCGTCGCGACGCTCGAAGACGGCCGGCGCCTCCAGAGCCGCTTCCTCGCCATGGTCGGCGAGCAGGAGCGCGCGATCGCCCTCGAGGCCCCGGCGCTCGAGCCGGCTCGCGAGCCACCGCGCGCCGAGACCGCGGCCGCAGAGGCAGCGCGGCCACCTTCGCGCAGGCCGATCGGCGTCGTGATCTCGTCCTTCGTGACCGCGGGCCTGCTCGCGAGCTTCATCGGCTTCTCGCTGCACGGCCGCTCGCTCGAAGACCAGGCCGCCGCCAGCTGCTTGGGGGCCTGCCCGCCCGAGCGGCTCGCTCCGATTCGGCAGGACTATGCGGTCGGCGATCTGTCGCTGCTCGGCGCCGTGATCGCGCTCGGCGTCACGGTCGCGCTCGTGATCGTCTACGCAAGGGGCGGCGCGTGAGGCTCGCCCCGCTCGTGCTCCTGCTCGCGGCGTGCACGTTCTTGCGCCCGCTCGACTACCTCGCCCGCGACGGCGACGGCGGCGCGACGGCCGGCGGCACCTCGGGCACGGCAGGCGGAGCGTCCGCCGGGGGTGGCGCAGATGCGGGCCGCACTTGCGACGCCGGCTGGTGTGTGAAGAGCATCGCGACGGGCAGCGGCATCGCGTGCGCGATCGACGACTCCGAGCGTGTGCTGTGCTGGCCCGGCTCGGACCTCGGCCAGCCGGTGCTGCGGCCGCTCGCGGTGGCCGGCATCACGCAGGCCGTCGGCGTCACGGCCGGCTACGCGTACGGCTGCGCGTGGACTCGGCCGGGCGAAGCACAGTGCTGGGGCGCCGCCCACCAGACTGGCAACCTCGGCGCCGACGACCCCGAGTTCGCCGCGATGCCGTCGTACCCTGCGCGGGCGGTGGTGCTCGACGGCGGCGCCGCGCTGAGGGACGTCACCGGCATCGCGATCGGCGAGTCGCACGCGTGCGCGGTGACTCGAGGCCAGGTCGCGTGCTGGGGGCACAACGAGTACCAGCAGGTGACTGCGCGCCCGCCGGCGTCGAACCGCATTCCGATCGCGGTGCCTCGCGGCGGGCCGCCTGCCGAGCGTGTCGCGGCGAGCCCCGCGATCAGCTGCCAACTCGGTGACGCCGGAGTCGGCTGCTGGGGCAGCGACAACAACGGCCAGATCACCGGCACCCCGCAGGGCACCGAGCGCCCGAACGCGACGCCGCCGGCCGGCCTCACGCGCACGCTGGTGCGGCTCGCCGCGTGCGAGCGCGAGACGTGCGGCGTGAGCACGAGCCGCGAGCTGATCTGCTGGGGCGGCGAGGTCACCGTCGCGCGGCCCCCAGCCCTGCAGCCCGACGTCTCGAACGTCGTCGAGGTCACCTGCCGCGGCGATCTACTCTGCGTCGTCGACGACCAGGGCCAGGTGTGGTGCCGCGGGCCGAACGACCGCGGTCAGCGCGGCGTCGGCTTCGCCGGCGATGCGGGCGCCGGGTTCACGCAGGTGCAGTCACTGCCCCCTGCCGAGCAGGTGGCCGCCGGCTTTGGCTTCGCGTGCGCCGTGACGCGCGCCGGCGAGCCGTGGTGCTGGGGCAGCAACGACGCAGGGCAGCTCGGCGACAGCACGACGGTCGACCGTCTTCTGCCCGCGCGCGTGGCGCCGCCGCAGTAGCCGCTTCAGCGGGCGCGAGGCCAAGCGGCGCCCTGCTCTTCCCACTCGCCGTTCGGCGAGACGCAGCCCCCCTTTTGCGCTGCCGCGCTGCCGACCCCCAAGTGCAGCGCCGTTCACTTCACGGCCGCGGGCGAAGTGCAACAACGTGCACAAGCAGCGCGCCGCTCCGGGCGACGCGCAGTTGGCAGGCCCGATGCAGTCGTCGCCGCACATGCGAACGCTCGCGCTCCTGCTCACGGTAGGCTGTGTCGGCACGGTGGAGATGCCGCCCGATGGCGGAGCGACCGCCGGAGGTGCGACGGCTGGAGGAATGACGACCGCCGGTGGGAACACCGCCGGAGGAGACGGAAGCGCCGGGGGCGCCTCGACGGCAGGCGGCATGGCGGCCGCAGGCGGGGCGGCGATGAACCGGCCTCCCGCCTGGTCGGGGCTTCCGCTCGTTCGCTTCGTGACCGGCCGCGCCGAGCGGCGCGACTTCGGCACCCTGGTGAGCGACCCCGATCAAGACGCCCTGACCTTCACGGCGATGGGCGCGCTGCCTTCAGGCGTGACGGTGGACTCGGCGGCGCGCCAGTTCGTGTGGAGCGGCACCGGCATGATCGCCACCACCATGGGCCTGCGGCTCAGCGCGAACGACGGCCGCGGCGGCACCACGCTGTCGCCGGCGTTCTCGATCGAGATCGCGGCGCCGTCGACGCGCACGCCGGTCGTGACGCGCAACCTGGCGTTCGAGAACCAGGCCGGCCACGACGGCACGATCTGCTGGCAGTCGGTGTTCCTGCTCAACGACGGTCGGATCGCATCGTTCGGCACGGGCAACCACGCCCCCGAGCAGTCGAACGCGATGCGCATCATCGACCCGGTCTCGATGCCCGGCCAGCTCGTGTACTCCGAGGCGTTCCCGTGGACGCAGAGCGGCGGGTCGAACCTCTACGTGTCGAACTACGACAACCACGCGAGCATCTACCTGCCGCCCGAGAACAAGGTGCTGTGGGTGAACCACGGCGTCTTCGACTTCGCGACGAACACGTGGACGTACGGCGACCGCCCGCCGCTGACGCAGCGGTGGGACGCCTTCGTCGACATCTCGGGCAGCGCCGGCTTCTCGGGCGTCTACAACCCCGCGACGGCGTGGTGCGCGGGCGCCAGCGTCGCGGCCTTCTACGGCAACTCGGGGGGCGGCTATGGGCCCATGAACGACGACCTCGTGCTGATGAGCCGCACGGCCGCGGGGTCGAGCCACACGTACCGCCTGAGCACGTATGACCCGGGCGCGACCGGCATTCAAAACGGCCGCAACGGAGCCGTGTGCGTCGGGTCGACGCTCTACGTCGCGGCCCCGGCGGTCGGCACGAGCACGTGGACATTTCAGAAGATCGACGTCTCGACGAAGCAGCTGCAGGCGGCGCTGACGGCTCCGGACGGCTCGGGCGAGTACTTTCCGCAGCTCGTGCACGACACCGCGCGGAACCGCCTCGTGCTACTCGGCGAGCGCGTGCAGCTCTACAGCTTCATGGCGAACACGTGGGAAGACGTGACGCCGGCGGGCTGGGTGCCGATGCGCTGCACGAACGCCGTCTACCACCCGACGCTCGACGCCATCTTCTTTCGCGGCGACCCCGAGACGAACATCGCCGAGGGGTTCCGCTGGCACCGCATGGTGTTCAACGACTGAGGGCCGGGGTTGAGGTCGCAGTCGAGGAAGGCGTCACCCCTTCCGCGGCCGCGGCAGCCCATGCTCCTCGAGCCGGTTGATCAGCGTGCGGCGTGAGATGCCAAGCAGCTCGGCCGCCTTGCCCTGATTCCCACCGGCCTGCTCGAGAGCGGCCACGATGCGCTGCTTCTCGGCGCCGGCCACGGCGTCTTTGAGAGACCCCGCCGAGGGGGCGGCAGTCACCTCGCCCAGCATCAGGTGCTCGGGCCCGATTGCAGCGCCCGCCGCCACCACGGCGGCCCGCTCGACGACGTTCTTCAGCTCACGAATGTTGCCGGGCCAGCGGTGCGCGAGCAGCACCTCACCGGCCGCCTTCGAGAGCTCGGCCTTCGACTTCGCGAGAAGGTCGCGAGCGATCGGCAAGATCTCGTCGGTGCGCTCGCGCAGCGGCGGCAGCTCGAGGCAGATGCCGTTCAACCGAAAGTACAGGTCCTGGCGGAAGCGCCCGGCCGCGACCTCGGCGGCGAGCGATCGATTCGTCGCGGCGACGAAGCGCACGTCGACCTGGCGCGCCTGCACTGCACCGACGCGGCGCACCTCGCGGTTGTCGAGTACGCGCAAGAGCTTCGCCTGAGTCTCGAGCGACATCTCGCCGACCTCGTCGAGAAAGAGCGTGCCCCCGTCGGCGGCTTCGACGAGGCCCTGCCGCGCCTCGGTGGCGCCGGTGAACGCGCCCTTCTCGTAGCCGAACAGCTCGGACTCGAGCAGCGACGGCGTGAGCGCGGCGCAGCTCACCTTCACGTACGGCCTCTGCGCGCGCGGCGAGCCCTGGTGAATGGCGGCGGCGAGCAGCTCCTTGCCAGAGCCGGTCTCACCCTGAATCAGCACGCTGAGCATGCTCGGCGCGACGACCTCGACGAGCTTTCGAACCTGGGCCATCGTGCTGCGCTCGCCTGCCGCGCCCCGCGCAGCCTCGAGCAGCAGCCGCGCCTCGCCGAACTCGACGACGCTGCCCGCGGTGAGCGCGACCGCTCTGCCCGCGTCGAGCTTCTTGCCCTGCAGCCGCGAGCCGTTCGAGCTGCCGAGGTCTTTCACAAGCGCCGGAGGCCCCGCGCTCACCTCGAGGTGCGCCCGCGATACCGACGCATGCAGCACGTGCAGCTGGCACTCTTCGCCGCGGCCGATCACCAGCTTCACGCCCGGCGTCAGGTCGCGTTCGGCGACACCGCCTGGCCAGAAGACGAGCAGCCGCGGCCGCAGCGCCGGCGGCTCGACGCCCTGCGGCGCCGTCGGGTCGTTGGACCAGCCCCTCATCGCGAGTCGAGGCTACCAGCGTTGGACGCCGGCAGGTGCCGCTGACAGGATGAAGGCCTTGCTTCCCGAAGGACAGGCGCTCGCCCTCGGCCGGTACGTTCTTCATGAGCCCATCGCCAGCGGCGGCATGGCGCGCGTTCACCTCGGGCAGTTCCGCGGCTCCGAGGGCTTCAACCGCGTCGTCGCGGTAAAGCGGCTGCACCCGCAGCTCGCGGCGGACACCTCGTTCACGCGCGCGTTTCTCGAAGAGGCGCAGCTCGTCTCGCGCATCACGCACCCGAACGTCGTGCCGACGCTCGACGTCGTCAACGAGGGCGGCGAGTTGCTCATCGTCATGGAGCTCGTTCGCGGCGTCGCGCTCTGGCAGCTGCTCGACACCGGCGCCGCTCGCGGCTTCACGGTGCCGCCGCCGATCGCCACGCGCGTGATCGCCGACGTTCTCGCCGGACTGCACGCCGCGCACGAGGCGCGCGACACGCGCGGCGCCGCGCTCGAGATCGTTCACCGCGACGTCTCG
Source organism: Myxococcaceae bacterium (assembly GCA_044223505.1). Lineage (GTDB taxonomy): Bacteria > Myxococcota > Myxococcia > Myxococcales > Myxococcaceae > Xiheicaenimonas. Next base: position 160,636 of record JBGALX010000011.1, on the reverse strand, counting down.
CCGCAGAACGTGCTCGTCGGCAGCGACGGCCTCTCGCGTGTGCTCGACTTCGGCATCGCGAAGGCGGCCTCGCGGCTGCGCAACACGGCCGAGGGCGAGGTGAAGGGCAAGCTCGCGTACATGGCGCCCGAGCAGATGACGGCCGAGTCCATCGACCGGCGCGCCGACCTCTGGGCGGTCGGAGTGATGCTGTGGGAGATGATCGCCGGCCGCCGCCTGTTCAGCGCGAGCCACCCCGCCGGCATCGCGGCGGCCGTGCTGCAGCTGCCGGTGCCGCCGCTCACGACCGAGCGCGCCGTGCCAGCCAAGCTCGAGGCCGTGGTGATGAAGGCGCTCGCGCGCGACCCGGCGCAGCGCTTCGCGAGCGCAGAAGAGATGATGTCTGAGCTCGAGGGCGCCTGTGCCCCTGCGACCGCGCGCGAGGTGGGCGATTGGGTCGCCGACGTCGCGGCCGAGCCGCTGGCGCAGCAGGCGGCGATGATCGCGACGGTCGAGCAGCGCTCTCGCGCCCAGCTCGCGACCGGGCCGAGGCAGGCCGACATCGCGACCGCCGCGCCGCAGCCTCGAAGGCGCTGGCCGTTGGCGCTCGCGGTCGTGCCCGTGCTCGCAGCCGTCGGGGGCGTCGTGGTGCTCTTCACCGTCGGGCTGAAGTCCGAGCAGCCTGCCCGGGCACCGGCTCCGGTGGTCGAGCAGGGCACGGTGCCCGAACCGGCGCCCGCGCCGCCCCCAGAGCCGCAGCCGCTCGCGCCCGGCCGCGCGTCGGCCCCTGCTGCGCCGCTCAAGGCCGCGAAGCGCGCGCACACGGGAGGCAAGCGCGCGGTCGACCCGTGCGACCCGCCCTACACGGTCGATGCTAAGGGCGTGAAGACGTTCAAGCCGAGCTGTTTGTAGACAGTGGCCGGTGTTCCAACCCCCGACGCGGGGAGCGCGCCCGAGCCCGTCGCGGGCGTTGTCGCAGCGCCCGACTCGTCGTCGAGCTGTCGTGCCTTCACGGACACGAGGCCCCACGAGAAGCGCTGCGCGCCGAGCGCTCCGCAGCCACGGTCGACCGGGTGAGCCGAGGTCGAACCCGCGGTCTGTTCGAGCTCAGGGGGCGCGCCGAACGGAAGCGTGCGAGAGTTCAGCCACGGCTGCTGCCGTAGCGAGGTGGCTACGGGGCTTGATGGGCAATGGCGGTGAGTCGATTGCGCATAGGCGACCCTCGAGCTCCAGGAGTGCTGGCGGTGCGGTCATGGTGAAGCCAGCGACCGACTTCGCCGGGAGCGCGGTGCCGCCGCCGCGCGCGCTGCTGGTGCTCGTGCTTCTGCTCGGCGGCGCCGGGAGCGCGCAGCCCGCGCTGAGACCGTCGGCCTGGGTCGTGGGGCCCGGCAGGGGGGGTGCGCTCTTCGGGCGTGTCGGCGCGGGCGGCGACGTCAACGGTGACGGTTACAGCGACCTCGTGGTGGGCTCGACCGGCTTCAGCGAGGCGTTCGCGCGCGAGGGCAAAGCGTGGCTCTACCTCGGGGGCCCGGCAGGGCCATCGACCACCCCCGCGTGGTCAGCGCTGGGCGGCCAGGCGGGCGCCGACTTCGGCAGGTCGGTGGCCGTGGCAGGTGACGTCAACGGCGACCACTTCGGCGACGCGGTGGTGATCTCGTGGTCGTACGACGGCCCGGAAGTCGCCGAGGGCCGCGCGTACCTCTACCTGGGCGGCGACGGGGGTCTGAGCACCACCGCGGCGTGGACCTTCGAGACCGATCAAACGGGCGGCTACCTGCTGTCGTGCGCTGGAGCAGGCGACGTCAACGCCGATGGCTTCGCGGACGTGCTGCTGGGCGCCGAGGGCGTGAGCAACGGCGAGACGAACGAGGGCCGGGTGTACCTGTTCTTCGGTGGGCCCGGCGGGCTCGCGCCGACTCCCGGGTGGAGCTACGAGGCGAACTCGGCGACCGCGAGGCTCGCCCGGGTCGCGGGGGTCGGCGACGTCGACGGCGACGGCTACGACGACGTCGTGGTCGGTGCCGCGGAGCTCAGCAACGGCGAGACCGGCGAGGGGCGGGTCTACCTGTTTCGCGGGCGCGCGACGGGCATCGATGTCATGCCGTCGTGGACCTACGAAGGCAACGAGGTCAACGCCAAGGTCGGCGTCTCTGTCGATCGCGCGGGCGACGTCAACCGAGACGGCTACGACGACTTCCTGGTCGGCACGGTGGCCGCATCGGCGGGCGGCGTCTTGCTGTTCCTCGGGAGCAGCACCGGCCCTGCGCCCACTCCCGCATGGACGAGCCCGATGAAGGGCATGGCCGCCGGGGCCGACCTCGACAAAGACGGCTACTCCGACGTCGTCGTCGGAGACCCGACGTTCTCGAACCCCGAGAGCGCCGAGGGCCGGCTGGTCGTCTACGCGGGCGGCCCCGGCGGGGTGTCGGCGGCGCCGGTGTGGAGCGTCGAGAGCGACGTGGCGCAGCTGCGCCTTGGAGAAGCGGTGGCGATCGCGGGTGACCTCGATGGCGATGGTCTGCCAGACGTCGTCGCGGGGTCGGTCAGCTTCAACGTGAGCGAAGGCCGCGCGCTGGCCTTCTTCGGCGCCCGACGTGATGCGGGCGCGACCGACGCAGGTGCGGCGCGCGACGGCGGCGGTGCCGACGATGGCGGCGTCACCACCGACGCCGGGAGCACCGCAGACGGCGGGGCCGGGCAACCGCCCCCAGGCCCCCGCTTCCTTCAGGTGGGCTGCGGCTGCCACGGCAGCGGCGACGGGCTCGCCCCGATGCTGGCGCTCGCAGCGCTGGCGATGGCGACCGCCAGATCGTCGAGCGGCGCCCGCAGGCGCCGACCGCCCCGCTGAGGCGACACCGGCGCGCGCAGCGGCGACTCGTTCGACGCCATGGTGATGAAGAAGGTCCGCGAGCGAGGCGCGAGCGTCGGCATCGTGTCCTAGCGCTTCTTGCCCTTCTTCTTCTTCGCGGCCGGCGCAGCCGCCGGCGGCTCGTGCCCCTTCGCGTAGAGCGGCGGCCCGCAGAACGACCCGTCGCCGACCAGCGGCACCTCGAGCTTCGACGCTCCGTCGACCAGCGCGAACGACCACTCGTGCCAGTGCGTGAGCATCGCCCGATAGGTGCGGTGCTGCTCGCGAAACGCCTTCACCTCGGGCAGCTCGGCGACGAGCCCGAAGTACGGAGCCAGCTCCACCATGTCGCCGGGCACCGAGTAGTTCGCCAAGCGGAACAGCGTGCAGCCCTTGAGCGCAGGGCCATCGTCGAGCGCGACCTCGAGCTCGGTGCGCGAGCCGTCGAGGTGCCCGCTCGTCGGCGTCGTGTCTTGCGGGTCCCACGGGTCGGTCGAGCAGCGGAACCAGCGCGTCTGCCCCGGCGCGTCGGAGTCCGCCAGGCACGCCACCTTCCCGCGCGCCTCCAGCCGGCCGAACAGCTTCAGCTCGCGCAGCTGCTTCACCAGCTTCGCGGGGCCATCGGCCGAGTCGAACGGCACCGGCTTCCACTTCCCGCCCGCGAACACCACGCGCGGGTTCACCTGCAGCTCGACCCCGTCGACCGTCATCAACAGCTGCTGCAGCACCAGCGCGTTGCCGCGGCAGGGGTGAGCCACCGCGGCCTTCGGGAAGACCTTCTGCGCCGCCTCGAGCGCCATCGCTTGCCGCTCGGCCCCGCAGGGTTGCTCCTCGGGAAGACTCGAGACGAGCACCACCAGCGCGAGACCGAGCATGGGCTCACGCTAGTGGATGCCCGACGCGAAGGCATGAGTCGGTGAGCGGACGGCTGATGGGGCGGCTACTTCTCGACGTAGCCCTTCCTCGTCTTCTCGCTGATCAGCCGCTCGGCCTCGGCCCGCGCCTTGGCCTCGCTGTCGTAGTCCTTCCGGGTCGTCTGCCCGCCGGAGCCGATCTTCCCGTAGCGCGAGTAGAAGGTGCTGCCCTCGAGCTTGAGCTCCCAGAACTTCGACGACGTGCCCGAGATGAGCTCGAAGTAGCGGGCCTCGCCCGGCTTCGAGCTCTTGCCCGGGGCCGCAGTGGGCGCGGGTGTCGCGCTGCCCGCTGCAGGTCGAATGGCGTCGACCCGGCGGCCGCCGGTGCCGGTCGCGGGGAACTTCCCGTCGATGCGCTCGCCGACGTAGCTGGGGAAGCGGGGCACGCCGGTGTTCGACAGCTCCTGGTAGCGGAAGGTGATGATGGCGCCGATGGCTGGAGGCCGCTCGCGCTCGGCGTCGCTGAAGCCGGTGCCGACGTTGAACCTCGTGCCGTCGGCGGCCTCGACGAGGAGCGCTCCGAGGCGGCCCGCGTGGCGGCCGAGGCCCGGCACGTGCTCGAGCACCCGCGCCTCGGCGTCGTGGAAGTTCTTCACCTTGAGCAGGGTGCTCGAGCGGCCGGCCTCGTAGCGGCTGCGCGGCTGCCGCACCATCAAGCCCTCGCCCCCGAGGCCCTCGACGCGGGCGAGCTCGGCGCGCAGGTGCTCGAGGTTCTCGCAGCGGTGGTGCGCGCACGGCCGCAGCCACTCGATGCCCAGCTCACGCACGAGCTGCTCGACGAACGCGAGGCGCTCCTCGAAGGCGCCGCCGTGAGCCGGCGCGTCGAACACGACGTACTGGAGCTCCTTCCAGAGGTCCGACTTGTCTTGCCGCTTCACGATGCCGACGGTGCGCTGAAACAGCTTGCGCCCGCCCCACAGCTCGCCGTCGAGCGGGTGCTTGGGGAACCGCTCGATGAACCAATCGGGTGGAAAGAACTCGTTGCCGAGCCGCGAGAGAAAGCGCGTGCCGTCCCAGTAGGCGCGCACGCCGTCGAGCTTCTCGCTGATCCACCAGCCGGTGAGATCGACGTCGTTCTCCCACTTGTGCGCGAGCAGCACCGGCGGGCCCGCGTCGTCGTCGTCCTGCTCACCCGCGGCCTTCGGCGCCTTCGGGCGCGACGGCTTGCCGGTCAGCGGCGCGGAGCCCAGCCGCCTCGTCTCGGCTTCGTCGCCGCGGTACGCACGGAGGTGCTTGCAGGTGCGCCGCTCGATTCCGACGGACTGGTGCATCCACGCGGGGCAGGTGCACGAGTAGACGCCGCCGGTGTTCTTGAGCGTGTAGCGCGCAGAGCCCGAGCCCTTCACCTGCGTCGTTTCCCCATCGGCGAGATCAGCGGGCACGCGGGTACGTTCTAGCGCACCCGCCGTCGCGCCATTGCCCGTGCCGCTACCCCACCGAGTGGCTTCAGCCGGCGAGTCGTTCGTAGTGCTCCTGATGAAGCACCCGACGCGCACGCTCGAGGCCGGGGCGAAGACGCACGCGCCGAGGCCTCGTCTGCGTGAATGGCATGGCGCGCGACGACGGGCTCTGTGGGGGAAGCGCTTAGCCATTCGGACTGCGCGAAGAACCAGTGCGGAACGCGACCGAGGCGGCGATGATGCCGGCCGTGACATCCGTTCGGATCGCCCGCCGCGCGCTGGACGAGATGAAGGAAGCGCGGGCGTGGTACCACCGGCGTGACCCGGCCACAGCGGAGCGCCTCACCACCGCGATCGACGACGCCCTCGAGCTCGCGTCGAACGTGCCCGGCGAATCGTCTCCGTGGCCGGGCATGCCGGAGCTCCGCGAGTGGTGGTCAGAGGCTTCCCGTACTGGCTGGTTTACGAGGCTGGTGAAGGCGGCCTGCTCATCGTGGCCTTCGCTCACCACATGCGTCGGCCGCTCTATTGGTTGCCGTGAAGCTCAGCGCGGGCGTCGCTCCACTCGAGCACTTCAGCGCGACCACTGCGGATCTCGGCGAGCCGGCGTCGCAGCTCCGAGGTCCACGCGGCCTCGACGCCGGCGGGCGTATCCAGCGTCTCGAGCAATTCGCCGATGAGCTCAGCGCGCTCGGGCCCCGATAGCAGGAGTGCCTCGGAGAGGACCTTCTGTGCCTTCTCGCCCATGCGGTGAATCGTAAGCTCCTCGCCGGTCGGTGTCATGACCACCGGCGCGCGGAACTCGTCGCGAGGCTCGAACAATAACGGACGCAGCCGAGTAGACCGGTGCGGCCGGTCAGCCAGCGTCGCTGTGCAGTTCCGAGAAGTCGTGTTTCGCGAGTCCGCTCTGCGTGATGAACAGCATCAGGCTCGCCGCTCGTCCCAGTCGAACGGCCACGAGGGGGGGCGGGTACCTATCGTAGGGAAGGTCAACGGTCGTGCTGAAGGAGACGAACATCGGCGCCCCGCGTCCACGCTCTTCGGCGGCCCGACGGTGCCTGGTGGCCAGTCTGGGCCGCCACCGAAGCGACTGCGCCGCAGCTCCAGCGAGGGCACATGTCGATCGCCGGCCGCACCATGCGCCCGAGCGCCATCGCGAACGGCGCGAGCCTCGGGAAAGTCACGAACGTGCTCGAGGAAGGTACAGCGCGTCCGCTCACCGAGAGAGCGCTCTGATCTCAGACCAATTGCAACCGCTTCCTCGACCCATACGACGAAAAAAGACCGGAGCAGCCCTGTAAGCCGGGTTCTGTCCCCGCCTCGCGGCGGGCGACGCACATTCATCTACGCCTGCAGTTGCCTGCAGGCTCCAGCGAGCTACCCGGGAGCGACCGGGCCAGTCATGCTCCCCTATTGGCTCTTGCTCCAGGTGGGGTTTGCCGTGCCGCCCGGCTCACGCCGTGCGCGGTGCGCTCTTACCGCACCGTTTCACCCTTACCTCCCGTTTGACCGGAAGGCGGTCTGTTCTCTGTGGCACTTTCCTGCGCATCGCTGCGACTGGCCGTTAGCCAGCACCCTGCCCTGTGGAGCCCGGACTTTCCTCCCGCCACCCCGTCCTGCGATGGCCGGCGTGCATCCAGGCTGCTCCGGCGAGCTGCGGCGTAGCACACGGAGCCCCTCAGTACACCCTGACCTGCGCTAAGCCGCTGCCTCATGAGCGACGGCGAGTCTGAAGCGCGCGGCTGGGACGCCATCGACGCCGCACTGAAGCCGCTCTACGGCGACACCGAGCCGCACCACGTGGCGCCGGTGCTGCCGGCGATGCTCGGCGGCAACGACCCGCTTCAGGGCATCAGCGCGTACCGCTCGACGCACGGCGGCACGCGGCACTGGCACTTCGTGACGTACGGCTTCAGCGAGCTCTACGAGAAAGAGACCGACGACCCTCAGGTCTCGGGCTACGGCTTCGAGATGACCGTGCGCGTCGTCGACCCGAAGCACGTCGACGAGCCGCCGCCGTGGGTCTTCTCGCTGTTGCAGAACCTCGCGCGCTACGTCTTTCGCAGCGGCAACGTCTTCGAGCCCAACCACCACACCACGCTCAACGGCCCCATCGCGCTCGTCCGCGACACGAAGCTCGTCGCCGCCGCCTTCGCGCGCGACCCCGAGCTGGCCGAAGAGCTCGCCACGCCCAACGGCAAGCTGCAGTTCGTGCAGCTCGTCGGCCTCACACAAGACGAGTACGACGCCGTGCGCGACTGGGACACCGAGAAGCTGCTCGCCGTCTTCCGCGAGAAGAACCCTGCCCTCGTCACCGACCTCGCGCGCGGCTCGTACCTCGACGACGCCGCCGTGAAGCAGCGCGCCGGCGACGGCGCCGCCCAAGACGGCTCGTCGCTCGCCACGGTCTACATGACGAAGGGCAGCTTCGAGCGCGCCGGCGACGGCTTCGTGCTCGGCATCGCGGCGAACGCGGTCGAAGACCTGAAGCGCTTCGTGCTGCGCCGCCTCGAGCTCGGCCGGCTCACCATGCTCACCACCGCGGGCCTGGTCGTCGCCGTCGAAGGCGCCGACGCGACGGCCGTGGTCTCTGCCAAAGACGGCTTCGCGCGCCTCACGCTCTCGGCGGCCGATCGCGCCGCGCTCGGCGAGCTGCCGGTGCAGCGCGGTGACTACCCGCTGCCGTCGGGCAAGGGCACCCTGCGCATCCTCCCCATCGAGATCTGGGACGGCCAACGCAAGAAGGTCGAACGCGTCATCGGATGATCCGCCTCGACGGCGATCGGCTCGTCGACGAGCACGGCCGCACGCGGCTGCTCCGCGGCGTCAACCTCGGCGGCAGCTCGAAGCTCCCGCTGCACGGCGACAGCTTCGTCGGCCGGCCCTTCGCGCTCGAAGACGCCGACGAGCACTTCGAGCGGTTGAAGTCGTGGGGCCTCACCACGCTGCGCCTGCTCACCACCTGGGAGGCCGTCGAGCACGACGGCCCCGGCCGCTACGACGGCGCCTACCTCGACTACTTCGAGGCCCTCGCGCGCCGCGCCCACGAGCTCGGGTTCGACGTCTTCCTCGACTTCCACCAAGACTGCTGGAGCCGCTTCAGCGGCGGCGACGGCGCCCCGCGGTGGACGCTCGAAGAGGCCGGCTTCGTGCCCGAGCACCTGCACGAGACGGGCGCCGCCTTCCTCGAGCACGAGCACGAGGGGCCGCTGCCGCGCATGATCTGGCCGACCAACGCCGGCAAGCTCGCGAGCGCGACCATGTTCACGCTGTTCTTCGGCGGCGACACGTTCGCTCCGAAGACGAAGCTGCAGGGCCTCTTGCAAGACCGCTTCTTCGGCGCCGTCGAGCAGGTGCTGCGCCGCATCGAGAAATACGTGTTCGCCGTCGACCTGCTCAACGAGCCCTCGCCCGGCTACATCGGCAACACGAGCCTCACGAAGCCGTTCGCGCCGGTCGAGGTCGGCGCGATGCCCTCGCCGCTCGAGTCGTTCAGGCTCGGCATGGGTGAGCCGCTCGACGTCGGCGTCTACCACCGCGGCTGGCTCGGCCCGCGCGTGGTGCGACGGCAGCGCCTCAACCCGCACCAGAAGAAGGCCTGGCGCGAGCGCTGCCTCTGGCTCGACCACGGCGTGTGGGAGGGCGACCGGCTGCTCCGGCCCGAGCACTTCGCCGGCGACTTCGCGAACGGCTTCTACCGGCCTTTCCTCGAGCGCGGCGCGAAGCACCTCGGGCGCGTGCCGCTGATGCTCGAGACCGAGCCCCTGCGAGAGGGCCCCGCCTGGAGCGGCCCCGGCATCTGGGCCCCGCACTGGTACGACGGCTTCGCGCTGTTCTTTGAGGACTACCGCTCGTGGGTCGCAGCCGACGCGTTCACGCAGCGGCCCGTCTTCGGCCGAGGCCGCATTCGCAAGAGCTTCGCCGCCCAGCTCGGCCGCCTCGCGCACGACGCGAAGGCGCGCGGCCTGCCGCTCGTCGTCGGCGAGCTCGGAGTGCCCGGCCACCTGCCCGCCGCCGCGCTCGACCGCACCCTCACCGCCGTCGAAGACGCTCGCGTCTCGGCCACGATCTGGAACTACACCGCCGATCACACGGCCGCGCGCGGCGACGGGTGGAACGGGGAGGACTTCTCGATCTGGTCTCGCGAGGCGCCGCGCCCCATCGAGGCCGTCGCACGCCCCTACCCCCGCGCCATCGCCGGTGAGCTCGTGGCCTATGGCTTCGACCTGGGCACGCGCGCGTTCCACCTCGAGCTCGACGCGGCCAACGGCGTCACCGAGATCTTCGTGCCCGCCCTGCACTACCCGAACGGCGTCGACGTCGAGGCCGAGGGCAGCACCGGGTACGAGGCGCCCTGGCTGCGCTGGCACGCCACGGGCCGCGCGCGGCTGGTGCTCACGCCGAGCCGCGGCCCGGGGTGACGGCTCAAGCGCCCAGCTTGCGGTCGAGCGTGCGCCGGTTGATGCCGAGCACCCGCGCCGCGGCGGCCTTGTTGCCGTCGTGATCTTCGACCACTCGGCGAACGTACGCGCGCTCGATCTCGGCGAGGGGGAGCTTGCTCGAGCTGCCGAGCTCGAGCAGGTCTTCGACACCGCCGCCCGACCGGGGGATGTCGAGGTTCTCGGGCACGATGGTGTCGTGATCGGTCATCGACACCGCGCGCTCGAGCAGGTTCGCCAGCTCGCGCACGTTGCCCGGCCAGCTGTACGCGAGCAGGCGCTTCACCGCAGAGGCCGAGATCCCCACCAGCGGCTGCCCTTCGCTCCGGGTGACCCGGCTGAGGAACAGATCGATGAACGGCACGATGTCTTCCCGGCGCTCGCGCAGCGGCGGCACCTCGATGCGAATCACGTTCAGCCGGAAGTACAGGTCGGGCCGAAAGCGCCCTTCTCGCAGCAGCACCTCGAGCGGGCGGTTCGTCGCGGCGATCACGCGCGCGCTCAGCGTGAGCGTGCCGCTCGAGCCGAGCGGCCGCACCTTGCCCGACTCGAGCGCGTGCAGGAGCTTCGCCTGCGCCTCGAGGGGCAGCTCGCCGATCTCGTCGAGAAACACCGTGCCCTTGCCGGCGCTGGCGAACGCGCCGGGCCGATCTTCCTTCGCGTCGGTGAACGCGCCGCGCTTGACGCCGAACAGCTCGCTCTCGATGAGGCCCGGCGGCAGGGCCGCGCAGTTGAGCTCGACGAACGGCTCCGAGCGGCGGGTTCCGGACTCGTGAATGAACCGGGCCACCGCGCTCTTGCCGGTGCCGGTCTCGCCGGTGAGCAGCACCGTCGACTGCGAGCGCGACGCCCGCCGCGCGTGATCGAGCACCTGCCGCATCGCGGGGCTCTTCGCGATGAGCTGCCCCCCCTCTTGGGGCGGCAGCGTCGAGCGCAGGCGCACGATCTCGCGCCGCAGCTCGCGCTCGCGAAAGGCGCGCTCGATCGCGAACAGCAGCGCCTCGAGCTTGAACGGCTTGGCGATGAAGTCGCACGCGCCCGCCTTCACGGCCTCGACCGCCATCTCGACGCTGCCGAACGCGGTGATGAGCAGCACGAGCTGCTCGGGCCGGCGCGAGAGAATCTGCGCGAGCAGCTCGGTGCCGCGCAGCTCGGGCATCTCGACGTCGGTGATGACCAGGTCGAAGTCTTCGCGCTCGATGCGCGCCAGTGCCTCGCGCGGCGAGGTTACCCCCGTCACCGAGTAGCCCTTCGCCGAGAGGTTGTCGGCCATGTACGAGACGACGTGCTTGTCGTCGTCGAGCACCAGCAGCTTGTGGCTCACTGGGCGACCTCCAGCCGTGACGGCGAGGCGGCGGGCGCCGTGGCGTTCGCGAGCGGGAAGCGCAAGGTGAAGCGAGTGCCCTCGTCGCGCCGCGACTCCACCTCGATGGTGCCGCGGTGCTCCGTCACGATCGACTTCACGACGGCGAGGCCCAGGCCGGTGCCGCCCCGGTCCGTCCACGTGGTGAAGAACGGCTCGAAGATGCGCGCCTTCACGGCATCGTCGATGCCGGCGCCGGTGTCCTGAACGGTCAGCTCGAGCGACTTGCCGTCGCGCGCCACGAGGCCCACGCTCACCTTGCCCCCCGGCGCGGTCGCGCGCAGCGCGTTCGTCAACAGGTTCAAGACCACCTGCTGGAGCTGCTCGGGGTCGGTGAACACCTCGGGCAGCCGGTCGTGCGCGCTCAGCTCGATGGCGACCTTGCGCCGGCGCGCGTCGCCCTCGAGCAGCCGCACGACGCTGCGCACCGAGGCGTCGACGTCGGTCGGGCGCAGCTGAGCCGGCTTGCGGCGCGAGTATGACAAGAGCTGCTCGACGATCGCCGCGATGCGGTCGGTCTGCTCGACCAGCATCTCGGCCACGCGCTGCGCGGCGGGGGGCAGATCGGTGCGCTCGGCCAGCTCTCGCGCGCGGCCGTTGAGCACCTGGAGCGGAGACCCGATCTCGTGCGCGAGCCCGGCCGAGAGCTGACCGACGGTGACGAGCTTGTCGACCCGCTGCAGGCCGGCCTCGAGCGTACGCCGGGCCTCTTCTTCGTGCGCGAGCTGGGCGATCATGGCGTTGAACGCGGCGGCGAGCTCGCCGATCTCGTCGGTGCTGCTCACCGGTGCCGTCGCCGAGAGATCGCCGCTACGCACCTTCGACATCGCTTCGACCAGGCGCCCGAGCGGCCGGCGCACCTGAAGCAGAATGACGAGCCAGCCGACCGCGACCAGCGCGAGAAACACCGTCGCGATCGTGATCACCTGCTCGACGAACTTGCCGTCGATCTGTTCGCGCAGCTCGTCGAGCGGCTGCACGATCGCGACCGACCCGAGCGCCCGACCCTCGTCGCTGAGCGGCGCGGCCGCGCTCAGGAACCGCAGGCGCCCACCCTCGTAGCGAATCAGCGGCGCCCGCGTGCGCAGCGCCTCGGCGGCCACCGTCGTCGCGTACGGCAAGGTCTTCACCGTGCCCCACGAGGTCGAGTCGAGCTGCCCGTGCGTATCGAACACGAACACCTCGACCGAGGGGTCGTCGTGCGAGAGCGACTCGAGCATCTCGTTCACTTCGGCGGCCCGCTGGGCGCGCGTCGACTGCTCGACCGACACCTTGACCGCGGCCAGCAGCAGCTTGAGATCGTGCTCGGCCGTCGCGCGCTGCGCCGCCTCTTCGCGCGCCACGCGCCGCGCGCCGTACAGCCCGAGCACCAGCGCGCTGGTCGTCGCCAACCCCACGGCGAGCTTGGTGGTGATTCGCATGGAGCGGACCTGACCAAAAGTGCACAGATGGTACAAGGCTGCACGCGGCGCCTAATGGCATGTGCCGTGATTTCAAGCGCTTCGGGCTCGACTGCTGGCATCGGGCTTGCGACTGCGCGGAGCCCCCATGTCCCGAATCACAGGTCCGCTCGCGGGGCTCTGCCTGGCGGCGGCGTGCGCGCAGCACGAGACGCCCGAGGCGCTCGAGGTCTTTCCCATCTCGACGCCGGGCCAGGCCGTCGAGCGGTACGAGCGCGAGTACGTCGGCGAGGTCAACGCGCTGCACCGCGCCGAGCTGCGCGCGCGCACCCGAGGGGTCATCGAGTCGGTGTCGGTCGACGAAGGCAAAGAGGTCAAGGCCGGGCAGCTGCTCTTCTCGTTCGCGTCGAGGGGCCTGCAGCAGCAGGTGAAGAAGGCCCACGCGGCGAGCGCGAGCGCGGCTGCCGAGCTCAAGGCTGCGCAGCTCGAGCAGCAGAACCTCAAGGTGCTGTTCGAGCGGCAGGTCGTCTCGCCGGCCGAGATGGCGCGGCTCGACGCGCGCATCCAGGCGCTCTCGGCGAAGCTCGAGGAGGCGCGCGCCGACGAAGGTCAGGCCGAGATCAACCTCTCGCACGCCGAGATCCGGGCGCCGTTCGACGGGCTCGTCAACCGGATCCTCAAGAAGGCGGGCAGCATCGTTCAGGAGGGCGACCTGCTCACGACGGTGACGAACGCCTCCGAGGTGTTGGTGTACTTCCGGGTCTCCGAGAACGAGTACCTCGACTACGCCACGAACCCCGACGAGCAGGCCAAGGAGGTGCGCTTCAGGCTCGCCGACGGCACGCTGCTCGCCGCGCAGGGCCACATCGACACCGTCGAGACCGAGATCGACCGCAGCACGGGCACCCTCGCGTTTCGCGCGCGCTTCCCGAACGAGCAGCAGCTGCTCAAGCACGGCGCGAGCGGGAAGGTGGTGGTGACGGTTCCCCTCAAGGAGGGCCTCACCGTGCCCCAGAAGTCGACCTTCGAGATTCAAGATCACGTGTACGTCTACGCGCTCGACGCCGAGAACCGCGCGCACGCGAAGCGCATCATCCCGAAGCTGCGGCTCAAAGACATGTTCGTGCTCGAGTCGGGGCTGCAGCCGTCTGACCGGTTCATTCTCGAGGGCATTCAGAAGGTGAAGGAGGGCGCCACCATCGTGGCGCGGCAGTAGTGCTCAAGACCTTCACGCACCGCCCGGTGCTCTCGTCGGTCATCTCGATCGTGATCGCCCTCTTGGGCCTGATCGCGCTGCTGGGCATGCCGGTGACGCTGTTCCCCGACGTCGCGCCGCCCGAGGTCACCGTCACCGTCGTCTACACCGGTGCGAACGCCGAGACCGTCGGCAAGACGACGATCGTGCCGCTCGAGCGCATGATCAACGGCGTGCCCGGCATGAAGTACATGGGCAGCGACATGGGCAACGACGGGGTGGGCGTCGTTCAGGTCTTCTTCGAGACCGGCACCGACCCCGACGTGGCCGCGATCAACGTGCAGAACCGCGTCAACACGGTGCTCGACGAGCTGCCGCCCGAGGTGCTCAAGCGCGGCGTCGAGGTCGCGAAGCAGGAGCACTCGATGCTCATGTTCCTGACCATCGACAGCACGAACCCCGAGCACGACGAGCGGTTCCTCTACAACCTCGCCGACATCAACGTGCTGCCCGAGCTCAAGCGCATCTATGGGGTCGGCTACGCCGACATTCTCGGGGCCAAAGAGTACGCGATGCGCATCTGGCTGAAGCCCGACAAGATGGTCGCGTACCAGGTCGCGCCTCAAGACGTGCTCGACGCGCTGCGCGCCTACAACGTCGAGGCCGCCCCGGGGAAGATCGGCGAGAACAGCGACAAGGGCCGCCAGCCGCTGCAGTACACGGTGAAGTACACGGGCAAGTACACGACCCCGGCCGAGTACGGGCAGATTCCCATTCGCGCGTCGGCTGCGGGCGAGATCTTGCGCGTCAAAGACATCGCCGAGGTCGAACTCGGCTCACAAGACTTCGACGAAGAGACGAAGCTCGACGGCAGGCCGAGCGCCGCGATCATGCTCCGCCAGCTGCCCGGCTCGAACGCGAGCGAGGTCATCTCGAAGATCAAGGAGCTGATGGCGCGGCTCAAGCGCGACCAGTTCCCCGAGTCGGTCAACTACCACTACAGCTACGACGTCAGCCGGTTCTTGAACGCGTCGATTCGAGAGGTGGTGAAGACCTTCTTCGAGGCGTTCTTCCTCGTCGCGCTGGTCGTCTTCGTGTTCCTGCAGGACTGGCGCTCGACGCTCGTGCCGGCGATCGCCGTGCCGGTCTCGCTGATCGGCACGTTCTTCTTCATTCAGTTCTTCGGCTTCTCGATCAACCTGATCACGCTCTTCGCGCTGGTGCTCGCGATCGGCATCGTGGTCGACAACGCGATCGTGGTCGTCGAGGCGGTGCACGCGAAGCTCGAGCACACGCAGCTGACCGTCGCGCAGGCGACCGACCGCGCGATGGAAGAGATCGGCGGCGCGATCGTCGCGATCACGCTGGTGATGGCGGCGGTGTTCGTGCCGGTCGCGTTCATCGGGGGCCCATCGGGCGTCTTCTACCGGCAGTTCTCGATCACCATGGCGATCGCCATCGTGCTCTCGGGCGTGGTGGCCCTGACGCTGACGCCCGCGCTCTGTGCGCTCTTGCTCAAGCCGATGAAGCACGGCGCGAGCTCGAACCCCTTCTTCCGCGAGTTCAACCGCCGCTACCACCGCCTCGAGGAGCGCTACGCCTCGCTCGTCAGCCGGTCGGCGGCCCGCCGCATCGTCACGGGCCTCGTGCTCGTCGGCTTCACCGCGGGCTCCGGCATGCTCGCCTCGATCCTCCAGACCGGCTTCATCCCCGAAGAGGATCAGGGCACGTTCTACGCGAGCATCACCACGCCAGCCGGCGTGACGCTCGAGCGCACCAAAGAGGTCGTCGACGCGATCCGCGAGATCGGTAAAGAGATCCCCGAGATCGAGAGCATCTCGACGCTGGCCGGCACCGACATTCTCACCGACGGCACCCGCGCGACCTCGGGCACGTGCGTGATCGATCTGAAGCCGTGGGACGAGCGCAAGCGCTCGGTGAAAGAGATCATGGCCGACCTCGAGGAGCGCACGCACGAGATCAAGGGCGGCATGATCGAGTTCTTCACGCCTCCGCCGGTGCCCGGGTACGGCGACGCCAGCGGCATCGAGATCCGCCTGCTCGACAAGACCGGCACCGGCAACATCGTGCGCCAGAGCGAGGTGGTGAATCAGTTCGTTCGAGACCTGCAGGCGCGCCCCGAGATCGCCAGCGCTTTCACGGTCTTCAACGCGAACTACCCCGAGTACATGGTGCACGTCGACGTCGACAAGGCGGCGCAGAAGGGCGTGAGCGTCGAGAACGCGCTCAGCGCGATGCAGACGGTGCTCGGCAGCGAGTACGCGACGAACTTCATTCGCTTCGGGCAGATGTACCGCGTCATGGTGCAGGCGGCGCCCGAGCACCGCGCCGAGCCCGACCAGATGCTCCGCATTCAGGTCCGCAGCGACGAGGGCGAGATGGTGCCGCTCGCCGACATCGTCTCGCTCGAGCGAACGTACGGCGCCGATCAGATGACCCGGTACAACATGTACCCGTCGGCCGAGCTGCACACGCAGCCCGCGCCCGGCATCAGCACCGGCGCCGCCATCGCCGTGATTCAGCAGGTCGCGCGCGACAAGCTGCCGCGCGGCTTCGGCATCGACTGGGCCGGCGCCACGAAAGACGAGGTGAACGCGGGCAACGAGGGGCTCGTCGTGTTCCTCATCTGCCTCGTCTTCGTCTACCTCGTGCTCGCGGCGCAGTACGAGAGCTACCTCTTGCCGATGAGCGTGGTGCTCTCGCTGCCGCCCGGCATCTTCGGCGCCTTCGCGGGCCTGCGCTTCGCCCACCTCGACAACAACATCTACGCGCACGTGGCGCTCCTGATGCTCATCGGCCTGCTCGGCAAGAACGCGATCTTGATCGTCGAGTTCGCCGAGCTGAAGCGGCGCGAGGGGCGCACGCCCTTCGAGGCGGCGGTGCAGAGCGCCCGGCTGCGCTTGCGGCCGATCTTGATGACCTCGTTCGCGTTCTTCGTCGGCCTCTTGCCGCTCGTCGTCGCGACCGGCGCCGGCGCCGTCGGCAACCGCACCATCGGCACCGCCGCAGCCGCTGGCATGCTGTTCGGCACCGCCTTCGGAGTCGTGCTCGTGCCGGGGCTCTACGTCGTCTTCGCTTCGCTCGGGGCCAGGGTCGCGAAGAAGCCGGCCGACGAGGTCACCTACCCCACCGAGGCGATGCCCGTGCCCGCGGCCGCCGAGGCGCCGCCCGGCCCATGAGGTGGCTCTTCGCGCTCGGCGCGCTCACGAGCTGCGCCGCCATCAACACCGACGTCGCCATCGTCGAGAAGCCGCTGCCCGCGCGCTTCGAGGCCGAGGCCGACGGTGGCGTCAGCTCGGCGAGGGCGAGCTTCCGCGAGTGGTTCGGCGACCCACGCCTCGTCGGGCTCATCGACGAGGCGCTCGCGAACAACCAGGACCTGCTCGCCGCCATGCAGCGCATCGAGGTCACCCGGGCCGGCATCTTGCGCACCACCGGAGCGATGCTGCCGCAGCTCTCGCTGGGCGTCGGCGCGGGCCTCCAGAAGTACGGCCTGTACACCGACACCGGCGCGGGCAACGCGACGACCGACATTCGCCCCGGGCAGACGGTGCCCGTGAACCTGCCGAACTTCACCGTGGGCCTGCAGTCGTCGTGGGAGCTCGACCTGTGGGGGAAGCTCAGGCACCAGCGCGAGTCGGCGCTCGCGCAGTACCTCGCCAGCATCGAGGGCACCCAGCTGGTTCAGAGCGCGCTCGTGTCAGACGTCGCCGCGGCCTACTTCGAGCTGCTCGCCCTCGATCACGTCGGCGCCGTGCTGCAGCAGGCGACCACGCGCTACGAGCGAGCCGTCGAGATCATTCGCCTCGAGAAGCAGGCCGGCCGCGCGAACGAGCTCGCCGTGCAGCAGTTCGAGGCGCAGCTGGCCAACGTTCGCGGGCGGCAGCGCGAGGTGGCGCAGGCGACCGTCGAGGCCGAGAACCGCGTCAACGTGCTGCTCGGCCGCTTCCCCCAGCCGGTGGCCAGAGACCGACAGCTCTTGTTCGCCGCCTTCCCGCAGCCCCTCTCGGCGGGCGTGCCGTCGGAGCTGCTCGAGAACCGGCCCGACATCCGCCAGGCCGAGCAGCACGTGCGGGCCTCGCAGTTCGACGTGAAGTCGGCGCGCGCGGCCTTCTTTCCGAACCTGAACATCTCGGCCGGCGTGGGCTACCAGGCCTTCAACCCCGCCTTCCTGCTCTCGACCCCCGAGTCGCTCATCTACTCGGTGCTCGGAGGGCTGGTCGCTCCGATCGTGAACCTGACCGGCATACAGGCCGCGTTCAGCGGCGCGAAGGCTCACCAGGTGATGGCGATGTACGAGTACCAGAAGGCGATCGTGAACGGGTTCACCGAGGTCGCGAACACGCTGTCGAGCGTGCGCAACATGGACGAGCTGCTGCAGCAGCGGGAGGCGCAGAAGGCGGCGCTGCAGCAGAGCGCCTCGACGGCCGAGCTCTTGTACATGGCAGGCAAGGCGTCTTACTTCGAGGTGCTCATCGCGCAGCAGAACACGCTGCAGGCCGAGCTGGACCTCGTCGACGCGTGGAGGCGCCGCCGCCTCGCCAACGTCGCCGTCTACCGCGCGCTCGGCGGCGGCTGGCGCTGAGCGCGCATCGACGCCCGCGAAATGGGGGGGGAAGACCCGTGACCGAAGCCGTCATCATCGTGCTGCTGATCCTGCTCAACGGGTTCTTCTCGGGCGCAGAGATCGCCGTCGTCTCGGTGCGCAAGACGCGGCTCAAGGAGCTCGTCGAGCAGGGGGGAGGCTCGGCCCGCGCCGTCGCCCGGCTCCGCGAGCAGCCCGAGCAGTTCCTCGCCACCGTGCAGATCGGCATCACCGTCGTGGGCGCGGCGGCCGCTGCGTACGGCGGCGCCTCGCTCGCCGTGAAGCTCGAGCCGCTCCTGCGCCGCATCCCGCACCTCGAGGCGCACGCCGACGACATGGCGCTGGCCGTCGTCATCGTGGGGGTCTCGTACCTGTCGATCGTGCTCGGCGAGCTCGTGCCCAAGTCGCTCGCGCTCCGCGCGGCCGAGCGGTACGCGCTGGTGGTGGGCCGGGTCGTGCTCGCGCTGTCGTGGCTCGTGCGCCCGGTCGTGTGGTTTCTGACCTCGAGCTCGAACGTGGTGCTCAGGCCCTTCGGCGACCGCACGACCTTCACCGAGGCCCGCCACTCGCCCGATGAGCTCCAGCAGCTCGTCGAAGAGGCGATGCAGGCGGGCACCGTGCCTTCGAAGGCGGGGCAGATCGCTTCTCGCGCGCTCGAGCTGGCGCACCTCACCGCCGCCGACGTCATGGTGCCGCGCCGGCAGGTGATCTCGCTTCGTCGGAGCGCCTCACCCGAAGACGTGCGCCGCGTTCTGCTCGAGCACACCCACAGCCGAATGCCGGTCGTCGAAGGGGTCGACGACGAGGTCGCCGGCTACGTCAGCGTGAAAGACCTGCTCGCCGTCGCGTGGGACCGGCAGCTCATCGTGCTCGAAGACGTCATGCGCCCGGCGCACTTCGTTCTGCCGACGACGCCGGCGGTCACCCTGATCGAGCGAATGCAGGCGTGGCACAACCCGTTCGCCGTGGTGGTCGACGAGCACGGCGCCATGCTCGGCATCGCCACGTTGGAGGATCTCCTCGAAGAGGTGGTCGGCGAGATTCTCAGCGAGCACGCGAGCCCGGTCGAAGCGCTCATTCACCCCCAGCCCGACGGCTCTGCGATCGTCGCGGGCACGACGCCCCTTCGCGAGCTGAACCGGGCCCTGGGCCTCGAGCTCGCCGAGTCGGCCGACTTCACGACCGTGGCCGGGCTCTGCCTGTCGGTCTGGGGCAAGATCCCCGTGGCCGGCGAGACCCTCGTGCACGGCGGCGTTCGCTTTCACGTGCTCGACGCGTCTGCGCGGCGCATTCGCTCGTTGCGCGTCACGCCCGCGAGCCCCAAAGCCGGCGCCTCGCCTCAGCCCTGACCGTCTTCATCGTCGAGGCCGACGGGCGGCTGCCGCCGACGAGAACGACGGCCCCCGGAGAACCGCCGCTACCGTGAGGCAGGCGCGAAGGTGCGCTCCATCCACCGGGCGCCGAAGTCGACGACGTCGGCGGCCTCGCACAGCTCGGCGGTCGCGGCCCCGACCGGCCCTTCGCGGTGACGACGAGCGGCCAGGTACTCCTTCATGATGAGAGCGAAGTAGTCCTCGCCCTCCCACTTCACGATGCCGTCGTAGTCGTTGAGGCAGTCGATGAAGACGTGGCCCTGCTCGAGCACGTAGTCCCACCGGGCGCGGCGCTTGTCGGGCACCTTCGTCACGTACTCGGCGTAGTGCAGCACCGTCACGGTCTCGAGGTCTGACCCGAGGCGCAGCACGCGCCCGCCCCACCGGCACAGCTTGTCGAGCGGCGAGCCCGGGCCGTAGTAGTCGTTCCACGGCTGGTCCTTCACGAGCTCTTCGGCGCGGCGGCCGCGGGCGCCGAAGCGGCCGCTGGGGTTCTTCGACAGCACCGTGCCGCTGCGCCGGCGAAAGGCCTCGGCCACCCAGCCGACCTCGGGCAGCACCGGCGCGTTCAGGTAGTCGAAGGCAGGCATGCCCTTGAGCAGCCCGGCGCGCTCGGCGACGGGGCGGAAGTTCACGTGGTCGAGCGCGTAGTCGGTGCCGAGCACCATGAGCAGCGTGCCCGCGGGGCCGACCGCCTCTTCGAGTGCCGAGAGCAAGAGGTCGCCGCCGTTCTCGACGCCCTGGCTGCGGGCGAGGCCGAGCTTGCGCAGCGAGGCGTGCAGCATCAGCACGTCACCGGCGCGGACTCCCAGCGCGCGAAGCTGCGCGACGAGCGCCGCGGGGTTATCGGTCTTCATAGGGAGAGACCCAGCATGGCTGCCTTGCTCGTTTTGTACATCTTGATCGGTGCTGCGCTGGTGGCTCTCGGCGTGTTCCTCGTCGCCGGCCAGATCGCGAATCGCCGGAAAGACGGCGAGGTGCTGCCGCCTCAGCGAAAGACGTCGGGCTCGAGCCGCGTCTGAAGCCCGATGCGGTCGAGGTAGACGCCCGTCGAGTGGGCGTTGACGCTCGGCAGCGCGAGCGCGGCCTGGGCCCCGGGCTGCGCGGTCTCACGGTCGGCCTGCCCGCCGCTCGACGGCGGCCGCGTCGGCTCGGCGGCGAGCTGCAGCATGAACGCCTCGAGCTCGGCCTGGCTCATGCGCTCGATCTTGGCGTTCGCGGGGTCGGTGGGGTCGCTGCCGCCGCCGGCCACCTCGAGGCTGCGCAGCGCCGCGTTGTCGGGGTCGTTCGCGCCGATGACGCGCATGAGCTCGGGCCCCAGCCGCGCGACCGCGCCGGCGTGCCGGAAGCCCATCGCCTTCGGAGGAATCTGGGTCACCAGATCTTGCCGGTCGATGAAGCGGTCTTCGTAGTTCACCATGCGAAACGCGCGCGGGAAGCGGCCCTCGAGCTCCTGCTTGAAGGCCTCGTCGCCGACGCGCGGCGAGCCGAGCGTGTAGATCGAGGCGCGGCGCGCGTCGACCAGCCCCTCGCGTGCGGCGCGCACGGCGGCGAGCTGCGTCAGGGCGGCGCCGAGGCTGTGGCCCGCGAACATCACCTTCGCGTTCGGCCCGGCGGCCTTCGTCGCCTGCGCGATCGCCTCGCGCACCTGCGGCCAGACGCTGTCGAGCGCCTTCGTGAAGCCCTCGTGCGTCGCGAACGCGGTCGGCGGCGCCCAGGCGGGCTGGCCGAGCAGCACCTGCGCGTTCGTCTTCCAGTCTTGCCCCGACTCGGAGCCGCGAAACACGGGGAACACGTTGCCCGCGCGATCGGCCACCACGAAGCCCTGCGTGTCGGTCGCCGGGCTCTCGACCCAGCGAAACGTCGACGCGTCGAAGCCCCAGGTCTCGAGCTGCGCCTTCACGACGTCGGGCGGTTGGTACGCCAGCGTCGCGAGGTGAACGGCGAGGTGCGCGTTTCCCACGTGAAAGTCGTCGGCCGTCAGGTCGGGCACGGCCTGGGGAGGGACGATCGCCGCCGTGTTGAACCGATACGTGTTCAGCGCTGCGCCCACCGAGGCGAGCGTGCCGTCGGCCGCGTCGAGCTTCGTGGGCTCGGGCCCGCCGACGACGTGCCACGCGTCGCCGTCGAAGCGCACGCCCTGAAAGCCGAGATCTCTCGCATAGGCCGAGGCGAGCTCGGCGACGCTGCGCGTGCCCAGCGCCCGCAGGAAGACGTCGTCGGCCTTCGCGCCCGAGTGCACGAGGTGGTGGCGCAGCGCGCGCTGCAGCACGTCGCCGCGCTCACCTGCGGGCGCCGCGTCGAAGGCCACCGCAAACTGCCGCAGCGTCGACGCCAGCCCGACCTCGCGACCGAGCAGCGCAGCCCCGGTGCCGGGCAGGCCTGCGAGCTTCACGAGGGCGTCGGCCATCGCCCCTGCCGCTCGCCCGCCCGCTGCGGCGCCGGGCAGCACCGGTGCGTCGAGGCTCGTGAGCTTCACGGCCGCTCGCTCGAGCTCGCGGGGCTTCGACTTCACCGTCGCCGCCTTCGGCGCGGTCGTCTTCACCGTCACGGCCTCGACCTCAGACGGCAGCTGCGAGCGCTCGCGGCGCGTCGTGCGGTGAATGCGGCTCATCGGGCAGTGCCTGGAGTATCTCAGTCGCGGGCAGCGGCACCAGAGACAGATCGCGCCACGCCGCGTCGCAGCAGACGCAGAGCTCGCGCGCGGCCTTCACCAGCTCGGGAATTCGAAAGGGCTTGTAGAGCACGCGCTGCGCGTCGGGGACCTGCGCGCGAACGTCTGCCGTCATCACGATCACCGGAATCTGGCGCAGCGCCGGAGCGCTGCGCATGAAGCGGATGAGCTGAAGACCGTTCATGCCGGGCATCCACAGGTCGACGACCGCGAGCGCCTTCTCAGAGATCGACTGCATGCGGGCGAGCGCCTCTTCGCCGTCGCGCGCGGGCAGCACGAGAAAGCCGTGGTGCTCGAGCGTCTTCTGCGCGAGCTCACGAATCGCCCGATCGTCATCGGCGACGACGACGATTCCGCGCTCACCGAGCATCACAGCCCGGGAAGTAGCGCCGCCCCGCTCGACGATCAATCACCGCACCGGCGCGGTTACCGATCGGAAACGGCCTGGGTCGACTCGCGCACGAACGCCTCGACGGCGGCCGCGAGCTCGGCGTTCACCAGCGCGGTGTCTTGCTGGGGCAGCTTGCGCAGCCACGCGACGGCGTCGGCCACCCGTGAGAACAGCCGGTAGCGCTCGGCCTGGCCGATCAGCACGAGCAGCCCGTCGAGGATCATGCGGGTGCCGGTCACGACGCGCGTGCCCCCGATCACGACCGTCGCCGACCCCAAGATGGCCGCGTCGAAGCGCCGCGCGACCCCGGCCGCCGACTCGATCAGCGCGATGCTCGCCTCGCCGCTCGCGGTGTCGAGGACGACATTGACCACCGAGATGCGCGGCGACCGCTCGACGACGCGCTCTTCGACCTCGGTCAGCTGCGCGAGCGTGCCCTCGTTGATGCGGCCGCGCCAGACGAGCACGAGCAGCGACGCGTGAGCGCCGATGCGAAGCGAAGGAGATTGAGACAGCTCTTGGATCGAGATGTCGACGTTCGAAGATGAGCCCAAGTTGCGGGCCGCACTGTGGCACAAGAACGGGGTTCAGCGGGTGCCCCAGCGCTCGTCGCGAACCGTCACGAGCGCCCAGGGCAGAATCCACTGCAGCATCAGCACCGAGAAGATCGCGTAGAGCACCCCGTACATCCACCGGAAGCTCCGCTCGAAGCGCAGGTAGTACGCCGCGGTGAAGACCGAGCCGAGCGCCAGCGCGATGGTCATTCGCCCGAGCGCGTGCAGGTTCGTGTCGAAGAGGCGGGGCAGCTCCATCAGGGCGACGGCCACCACCACGAACCTCAGGTTCGAGACGAAGAACGTCAGCACCGGCAGCGCCCGGTTCTTCTCGCGGTACCGCGTGAACATGAACCGCGCGAACGAGAAGCCCTCGACGATGTAGCTGCGATCCCACCGCAGGAACATGCGCGACAGCTGCTTGTACGTCGTCGGCACCAGCGTGTGCACGACCGCGGTGCGCTGGTAGACGGTGTCGTAGCCCTGCCGCAGCACGATGTTCGTCAGCGCCTGGTCTTCGCCGTGGTTGACCGGGCGCCCGAGGAAGCGCTGGTTCTCCCACTCGTCGAGGAAGGGCAGAATGATCGACCGCCGAAAGGCCGACAGCGCGCCGGGGCAGCACGCCACCGCGCGGTACACCGACTGCGCCGCCCGCCCGAAGTCGAACGCGAGCGCGAACTGCACCTCGAGCATGCGGCTGATGACGTTGTCGCGGTTGAGCACCGAGACCCGGCCCGCGACCCCGCCGACCTTCTGATCCGCGAGAAACGGCTTCACCATCTCGTGCACGGTGTCGGGGTTGATCTCGCTGTCCGAGTCGATCGTGATCACGATCTCGCCCGTCGCCGCGCGAAAGCCCGCCACCAGCGCCGAGCGCTTGCCGCGATTACCGATGAACCGCACCAGCCGCACGAGCTCGGGGAACTCGCGCCGCAGGTGCTGCATGTGGAAGAACGTGTCGTCGCGCGAGCCGTCGTCGACGACGATCACCTCGAGCAGCTCCTTCGGGTAGCCGCACGCCGCCACCGAGCGAATGCTGCGCGCCACCATGCGCCCCTCGTTGAACGCGGGGATCACGACGGTCACCTTCGGCCAGACCGGCTCGACCGCGGTGAACGGCTGGTACCGCAGCCACAAGAGGCTCAGCAGCAGCGTGTAGATCGACTGGATCAGCGCGATCGCCCCGAGCGGGTGCCCCAGCATCGCGAGCAGCACCGACGCCGCGCTCGCGTCGCCCGACCAGCTGAGCCAGCCGATGCTGACCAGCGCACCCATCAGGGGCGCCGCGCCTGCCGCGGTTCCGCTCACGGCCTTCAGCCGCTTCATGGCCGGGGCTCCTCAGAGAGAATCGACCGCAGCACGCCCGGCGGCAGCGAGTAGCTGTCGGGCGCCGTGAGGTCTCCCTGCGCTTCGGGCAGCCGCGACTCGGCGAGCAGCCGCACCATGACGCTCGCGGCCTCTTGCGCACGCCGCTTCAGCTCGTTCGGCGAGAGATGATTGTCCAGGCCCGTGCTCGTGAATCGCTCCAGCACCTGCGTGCCTACCAGCTTTTGCAGGGTCGCGACAGGCACCCGGTCTGCGCGGGCCAGCGTACGCAGCATCAGCCCCGGCGGCCCGTCGGGCGACGCGATCTCGGACTCGACCCAGACCCTGAGCGGCGAGCCTCCACGCCCCTCGCGGCGAATCGCCTCGGTCGCGCCCTCGATGCCGATGCGCATCGCTCCGAGCGCGCCCTGCCTCGCCCGGTCGGCGTCGTACAGCTCGAGCACCGACGCTCCGAGCCGGCGCAAGAGCAGCGGCACGCCCTGCGACGCCCGCACCATCGCCGACAGCGCGTCGTCGTCGAAGCGAATGCCCTGCTGCGCGCCGAGGCCCTGCATCATCGCGCGCGCGGCCTCGTCGTCGAGCGCCGGCACGCAGATCGAGGGGAAGGCGCCCATCAGCGACTGCCCGCCCAGCGTCGCGAGCGGAGCCCAGAGCAGCGGGTGCAGCGCCGCGCAGAACACCACCCCCACCGTGCTGCCGGCGTGCGGCGACGACGGCTCGGCGACCGCGCTGCGCAGCCGGCCCAAGAGGGTCGACAGCACGTCGAGCGCCCGGCCCAGCTTCTCGGGCGGCTGCGAGAGCAGCTGCTCGACCTCGTCGAGCACCAGGAACATCGGCTGCGGCGGCAGACCCGCCGAGGTGCCGCACGCGACGCCGAGGCTGCGCAGCCACGCCGCCAGCGTCGGCGCGTCGACCGAGCCTCCGGGCAGCGGAGGCACCACCGCCGCCGGGAAGCGCGCGGCCGTCGAGTCAGCGAGCCGCATCATCAGCGTGCGCAGCACCGCGTCGACCGCGACCGCCGGGGTCTCGCCGAACGACACCTCGTGGTGGAAGCCGGCGAGGTCGACGTACGCCGACGGCCCCGCGGTGCGCCGCGCGACCTCGAGCGCGAGCGACGACTTGCCGAAGCGCCTCAGCCCCGTGACGACGACCCAGTTGCCGTTGCGCGACTCGGTGAGCAGGCCCGCGACCAGCCGCTCGCGGTTCCAGAACTGGCTCGAGCTGCGCACCGGCCCGCGCACCTCGAACGGGTTGCCGCGCAGCGTCGCCGACTCGACGAGGTCGAGCAGGTCGTCGTCGCGGCGCGCCCACGCGAGGCGCGACAGGGCGAGCGGCAGCACCTGCACGGCGCGGCTGCCCCCACGCGCGGCCCAGTCGAGAATCGCTCGCACCGCGCCGAGGTCGGGCACGGCCGTGTCGGGGTGCAGCAGGAAGACGACGCGCACCGCCTCGCGCTGCGCGACCGCCGCCGCGTGGTTGACGTCGCCCTCTCGCAGCGGCGCGTCGGCGCTGAACACGGCGCACGCGCGGGTGCCCCACCGCTCCCACGACGGCGTGTGCGGCAGCTCGAGCAGCAGCGTGTCGTGCCGCGAGGGGAAGACGTGACGCCAGCCGTCGGGCCGCGCCTGCAGCCCCAGCGCGTCGAGGCTCTCGCGGGCGAGCCGCAGCGGCCCCGAGAGCGCCCGCCGCGCCCGC
The DNA here is from genome assembly GCA_044223505.1 of Myxococcaceae bacterium. Lineage (GTDB taxonomy): Bacteria > Myxococcota > Myxococcia > Myxococcales > Myxococcaceae > Xiheicaenimonas. The sequence continues at coordinate 134,479 of JBGALX010000011.1, read as the reverse complement.
GCCTGCCGCAGCGCCCACGAGAGCAGGAACAGCACCGCGATGATGCCGGCCGCCGCCGAGCGGCTGAGCCAGCGGTAGCGCGCCCACGCGTCTTTCACCTGCTTGAGGCCGTCGCAGTCGTACTGCGCGCCCGGCGCGACCTCACCGCACGACTCGCACCGCTCGCGCTCGAGCCCCAGCGAGTCGCACGCGGTCTCGTCTTCGACGATGTGGTGCAGCCAGCCCGAGTACTCGAGGGCCGCGTCGACCTTCACGGCCTCGACCGGGCGGCCGGCCTTCATGTCCCACCGCCAGGGCGAGCGCGCCACGGCGTCACCCTGCGCGCCGGCGAGCGCGGCGAGCGCCGCGAGCGACTCTTCGAACGCTCGCCCGGTGCCGCGGCGCTCGTCGCAGGCCTCGCGCAGCTGCGCGACGGCGGTGGCGCTCGCGTCGTCGTCGACCCGCACCTGCTCGGTCGGCGACTCGGGAAACGAGACGGCGGCGCCGCTCCACAAGAGGCCCGCGACGAGGCGGCACTGCTCGTACTCCGACGACGGCGACGCCGGCACCGGCCCGGTGGCCCACGCCTGCAGCGTCTCGATCACGTCGGGGCCCGGCGCCTGGCACGCCTTCGGAGCCGGCAGCCGCTCGAGCGCCCGCACCGCGCGCCCGCAGCGATCGACCGCGTCGCCGTCGGAGGCCAGCCGCCTCACGGTGTCGACCATCGGCAGCGTGCGCTCGTCGAGCTCGGCCGGAGCCGGCAGCCGCTTCGCGACCCACGCGCGGAAGCCCGCATCGCCGTCGCGATCGGCGAGGTAGCAGAGGAACAGCTTCGCCCGCATCGCCTGCGCGAGCTCGGCCTGGGCGCTCTCGCGATCGGACTTCGCGGGGCCGGGCAGGCCGCGCATCCACCCGAGCACGAGGTCGGCGCGCACGGTCTCGCACGGCGACGCCTGCACGTCTTCGATGCGGCGCCGCACGAGCAGCGGGCCGGTCGCGTCGAGCAGGTCGACGAGCTGCCGCGCCCGCCCGCACTCGCGCGACTCGGGGCGGTCTTCGCACGCAGCGAGGTGCAGGTACGCCCGCGTGAGCCGCAGCGCGGCGGTCAGCGGCGGGCCCGTCGACCCGGCCGCCACGTCGTGCTCGCTCTTCGCCTCGGCCACCAGCGCGTCGGGCAGCGGGCCGCGCGACTCGAAGAACGCCTCGTACCCGCCGCCGCCCGGCGTCTTCAGCCGGCGAAACGCCTCGGGCGCCGTGAGCCTGAACGCCTCGATGAGAATGCGCCGGTGCCACAGCGGCGCGCCGGTGCGCGAGCCGACGATGCGGCCGAGGTGCCGCTCGGTGTCGCTCGCGCCCAAGACCCGCGGCAAGAAGTCGCTCGCGCCGCTGACGTACTCGTCGAGCTGCGCGAGCGCCCGGCTCGTGCCGTCCCACGCGTCGATGAGCCGCTGCAGCTCGCCCAGCGTCGCCGCCGGCACGCAGCCGATCACGCCGCGCGCGTTGCCGTGCAAGAGCCCCGCCGCCATGCTCGCGGCCTCGCTGCACTGGTGCTCCTTCTCGGCCACACACGCCTCGAGCCGGCCCGCCGTGGCGCCGGCCTTCGCGTTCGCCTCGTCGAGCGCGTCTTCACAGCGGTCGCGCGAGGTGGTCAAGGAGCGGGTCGTGTCGGTGCAGGCCGCGAGGGTGCGCTGGGCGACGGCGAGGCGCTGCTCGACGTCGGCGCACGAGACCCCGGCATCGGCGGCGCCCAGAACCCACGACAGGCTGGTGAAGAACAGCGGCACCATGAACGTTTCAGCTTAAGGCCTCGCCATTAGTACGGGCCGTGCCGACGTGAAAATCATTCCCAGACGAACTATTCCGGGCCGCCAGTGACGACCCTACCGACGCGCACAGCCTCTTCGGGCTTCATTCGCGGGCTCACGTCGGGCCTGGCCGCCGTGCTCGTGCTCGGGGTCGCGGCGGTGCCCGCCCGCCTGGCGGTGGCGGTGCGCTCGCACGGCAGCCTGTTCGACCGCGCCGAGCGCGTGCTCGCGGGCTCGCTGCTCGACCTGTCGGCGGTGGTGGTGCTCCTCGCTCCGGTGGTGCTGGTGCTGTGCCTGATGTGGCCGCTCGCGCTGCGGCGCCGCGCCGGCGCGCGCTGGCAGGGCGCCGGCGCGCTCGCGGCGGCGCTGCCTCCGGGGTGCGCGCTCTGGGTCATCACGGTCGTCGCCCAGGAGGTCAAGCGCGAGCGCGGCAACTTCCCGACGCTGTTCGACCTCGCCGAAGGGGGCACGAACGCCAGCTTCGTCACGGGGGCGCTCGAGTTCCTGCGCTCGCCGATGGTGTGGGCCCCTGCGCTGGCGGGCGCCCTGCTCGTCGCGGCGCTCGTCGGCGCGACCGCGGCGCGCGCCAGGGCGATGCTGCCGTGGCGCCCTTGGGCGCTCGGCGTGCTCGCGGGCCTCGCAGGCGGTGCCATCGTCGCGGTGGCGCTGGCGGCCGGCCTCGGCGCCGCGTCGAACCGGTTCAGCGCCGCGTTCCTCGGTGACCCGCTCACGGGCCTCGTCGAGAGCGGCGCCGATCGCATCGCGAACCGCGGCCCGAGCACTCCGCGGCAGCTCGTCGTCGAGGCCGCGCTGCCGGCCGAGCTGTCGAGAGAGGGCGCGGCGCGCGTCGGCTGGCCCGCGCGGCACGACTGCCCGCCGCACCCGTACGCACGCCCGCTCGACCCCGAGCAGGAGCCCGCCGCCGCCGACCCGAGGGGCCGCGAGCTGTTGCGCGCGCTCTCGCGCGCCTCGGCGGCGGTGCTGCCCGCCGACGAGCAGCGGCTCATCGTGCTCACCGTCATGCTCGAGGGCTTCCGCGCCGACGATCTGCACGCGCTGAACCCGGCCGCGCCGCGCGAGATCGCGCCGTTCATGAACGGGCTCTACGAGGTCGCCGGCAGCCCCGGCTCGGGCGTGCTCGTCTCGCGCTCGCTCTTTCAGGCCGGCGTTCGCACCGCCCACGCGCTCGGAGCCCTCACCTGCGGGCTCGGCACGCTGCCGTACAACCTGAGCTTCATTCGCGACCTGCAGCCGATTCCCCTGCGGTGCACGAGCGACGTGCTCGTCGACGCCGGGTTCGCGGCGTCGTTCTTCTACGGCTCGGACCCGTCGTTCGACGCGATGGACGAGTTCTTGAGAGAGCACCGCTTCACCCGCATCGTCGGCCAGCAGGACTTCCCGAGAGAGGCCCCCCGCGGCACGTGGGACGGCATCACCGACTTCGCCGTCTTCGACGAGGCCCTGGCGCGCCTGTCGAGCGACGCGACCGCCGGGCCGCAGCTCGCCGTCGTCATGTCGCTGTCGCACCACTCGCCCTTCACCGCGCCGCAAGATCTGCCGGCCGAGGTGCGCGCGCGCGTCGACGCCGCGCTCGCGGGCTCGCCGAACACCGCCGACGCCGACGACCGCCGGCGCCTCGAGGCGTACTCGTACACCGACGCAGCGCTCGAGCGGCTGTTCGCCCGGCTCGACGCCTCGGGGCTCTCGCAGCGCACGCTCGTGCTGGTGGTCGCCGATCACTCGACGGGGCACGCCTACGTGTGGGGTGCCGAGCCGACCGAGACCGACGCACAGAAGGCGCGCGTGCCGATGGCGGTGGTGCTGCCGAAGGCGCTGCGAGCGCGGGCTCCCGACGCCGCCGCGCTCGAGGCCGCGCTCGCCGACGCGCAGCGGCAGCTCGACGAAGGGCCGCTGTCTCAGAACGACGTGCCCGCGCTGCTGCTCGCGCTGCTCTCGGCTCAGCCCGGCGTGAAGGGGCTCGCGACGGCGGCGCGGTGGCACACGCTCGGCGGCCAGGTGACGAGCCCGTACTTCCAGCCGGGCGGAGCGGCCGGCGCGTACCTGCTCGGCATCAACGGCGTGAGCGAGCTCTACGCCCTGAACCGGCAGGGCGAGCGCGCGGGCGACTACGAAGACTCGGTGTTCCTGAAGACGCGCGCCGATCGCTACCGGGTGACCCCTCGGCTGATCCCCGTCGCGGCGCTGCTCGGCGAGCTGCTCGGCCCGAAGCAGGCCTGCCCGTAGTAGAGGGCCGCTTCACGTGGCCGCGCCCGACGACAGCTTCCCGCTCGCGAAGCCCGAGGCCGTCGTGCTCGACGGCGCGAACGGCGTCTCGGGCGCACCGCGCAAGGGCTTCCCCGACGCCGCGCTCTCGTCGGCGCTCGCGATCGGCGCGCTCGTCGCCGCCCTGCTCCTGCTCCGCCGCGCCCGCCCTGCCGTCGCCGTCGCGCTGCTGCTCGCCGCCGTGCCCGGAGCGATCTGCGTGCTCGCCTTGCGCGCCGACGCGCCGCTGCGCCGCCCCGCCCTCGCGCGGTCGGTCGAGCAGGCCGTCGACCGCGTGCGCGCCGCCGCGCCTTGGCCAGGAGCGACCGTCGACGTCGTGGCCGAAGACGACGACGTGGTGTTCCCCATCGGGCGCTACGCCGTGCCGGCGCGGCCCCCTGCCCCGGCCGGAGCGGTGCAGCTCGAGCTGCGCGGCGACGGGCTCGACGTCACGTGCGCGGCCGACGCCGGCCACACCGTCTGCACGGGCACGAAGGCGTCGCCGTGATCGCCCTGCTCGGCCTCGCGCTCGCGCACCTGCTCGGCGCCGCGCTGCTCTCGGCGGCGTCGCGAGAGCCGTTCTCGCAGAGCGCGCGGCGCCCATCGGCCGCGCTCGTGACGCTCGCGGCGCTGCACCTCGCCTCGCTCGGAGCCCCCGGCCTCGGGCTGCTCGCCGCCGCCGTCGCGGCCGCGGCCTGGGCGCGACCGGCCCGGAACCCGCCGGCCCCGCCGCTGCCCTGGGCCGCGCTCGCCGCGCTCTCGGCCGTGGCGCTCGCGCGGCCGTGGGTCCCCACGCAGTGGGACGAGCTGGTCTGGCTCGGCAAGGCCCGGCTCGGCGCGAACGGGTTCGCCGCGGTGACGCAGGCCTCGCTCGACGCCTCGCAGCACCTCATCCCTCCGGGCTACCCGACCTTGTGGCCGGCGGCGGTCGGCTGGCTCACGCTCGGGCAGGACTCGCTGACCGCGCAGACGCTCGCGGCGAGCCTGCTCGTGCTCTCGTGCGCCGGGGCCGCCGTCGAGGCGTGGTGGCCGCTCGCGAAGGGCCGGCGCGGCGGGGCGCTCGCGCTCGCCGCCGGCCTCGCCGCGCCGCTCGTCTGGGTGCACCTGCGCTCGACGTACCTCGACTTGCCGGTCGGCCTGCTCGGCCTCGCCCTGCTGGGCAGCCTCTTGCGCGCCGAGCGCCGGGCGCCGGTCGAAGCGCTCGCGCTCGCCGTCGTGCTGGCGGGCTTCAAAGACGAGGGCGTCGTGCACGTGCTCGCGGCGACGCTCGCGGCGATCGCCGTCGCAGAGCGGCCGACGCGCTCGCTCGCGCTGGCGGCCCCCGCCGTGGTGGCCTCGGCCGTCGCGCTGACGTGGCGCGCCCTCTGCGCCTCGGCGGGAACTCCCGGCGCGGATCACGCGCTCGACGCCCCGTACCTGCCGTGGCTGCCGGTGCTCGGCCGCCTCGTCTGGCTGCACGCGACCGACGTCGTGACCTGGGGCGTCTTCTGGCCGGTCGCGATCGCCGCGCTCGCTCGCCGCTCCGGCACCCGCGAGGAGCGCGCCCTCAAGTGGCTCGTGACCGCCAACGCGGTCGCGCTCTCTGCGGCGCTGATCGTCGGCCCCGAGCGGGTTCGCGCGTTCGCCGAGAACGGAACGCTGCTCGATCGCCTGCTCGTTCAGGCGTGGCCGGCGGCGGCGCTCGCCGTGCTGCTCGCGCTCGCGCCGGCTCAGGGCGCCGGCACGCCCGGGGTGCCCAGCGCCCAGAGGTGATAGTCGGGCAGGAACTCCCAGCGGCCGAGCACCTGGTAACCGCGGGCGAGCGCCTTCTCGTAGAGCGGCCCCTCGAAGTCGAAGTGCGGCACGAAGCGATCGGGAAACTGCGAGATCACGACGACGACGGTGGGCCGGCGCGCGAGCACGGCGTCGGCGCTGCGGCCGGCGCCCGCTGCGGCGAGCGCGATCTCGGGGTCATTGAGGCCCCACGTGTCGATCACCTCCCACTGCGAGACGTAGGCGATCGCGCCCGAGTCGAGCGTCGCGACGACGGGCCGCTCGACGCCCGCGCGGGCGGTCTGCAGCCAACGGCCGATCGCGACGTGCGCGCGCTCGCCTCCGCGGCCGTAGTCGCGCTTCTCGGCGACGCTGCCGGGCAGGCGATGCCAGAAGCTCGCGATCATGAAGACGAGGCACGCGAGCGCCACCGCGCCGGGCGGCGCGTACGACTCGAAGCGCTTCGCGATCACCGCCGCGCCCGCCGCACAGCACGCGAGCAGCGCGGGCACGACCGGGAAGAGGTAGCGCAGGTCGTAGCCCATCTCGTGCGCAGGGAAGAGGAAGAAGGCCCACCACGCCGCGGCGGCGGCGAGCACGAGGCGCGCGAACGGCACCCTCGCCACCGCGACCGCGAGCAGCGCGAACAGCCACGGGTTCTCGACGGTGAACAGCCGCAGCAGATCGGAGCACTGCGACCAGCCCGGGAACGGCCCCAGCTTCGGAGCCACCGCCTTCACGTAGAACGGCAGCGGCAACAGGTGCCCGTAGTGCACCGTGCGCCACGCGAAGTACAGCGCTCCCGGAGCGACGTGCCCCAGCGCCACGGCGCGCACGAGCGGCCCGCGCGCCGGCGCCTCGAGCCTCGCGAGCAAGAGGCCCACGCCCGCGGCGACGAAGAGGTTCGCCTCGGGCCGCGTCAGGCCGAGCGCGAACCCGAGCACCGCGAGCGCCCACGGCCTGCCCTGCCCCGCCGCGACCCGCTCGGCGACGACGGCCCAGGCGATCACGAGGAGCGCGGCGAGCGCGGTCTCCATGCCGGACACGGCGTGCACCGCGGTCGCGGGCAGCGTGAGCACCAGCACGAGCGCGACCGCCGCGGCGAGCACGCGCTCGCCCGACAGCCGCGCGGCGAGCACGGCCGCGAGCGCCGCCGCACCGAGCGCGCAGAGCACGCCGGTCACCTTCGCGAACAGCGGGCCGGTCGCCCCGAGCAGGTGGGGCACGGCGAGCAGCAGCGTCCACGAGAGCGACGTGTAGCCCTCGGCCACGGGCCCATTCGGGTTGAACGTCAGCCCGTGCCCTTCGGCGAGGTTCCGCGCGTAGCGAAGAAAGATGAACGTGTCGTCGACGGTGTAGGGCCAGTAGGCGACGAGCAGGCCGGCGAACCCCGCGAGCGCGAGCGCGGCGGCGGCGGTGGCCCAGCGCGTCTGCGTTGCCGGCATCGCCGACGGCACGTAGCGCGAAAGCCCCGGCCTGCGGAAGAGCGGCCGACTTGTGCAAGACTGGCGGCCGGTGTGCTGCTGGCGGCTGGTCCTCGTCTCCCTCCTCGTGATCTCGGCGTGCGCGAAGCGCGGCCCGGTCGACGTGCTCGTCATCGCGCCGCACCCCGACGACGAGGTGCTGTTCGCCGGCGGCGTGCTCGACGCGGCGGTGCGTGCAGGCCAGCGCGTCTCGGTGATCGTGATCACGAACGGCGACTTCGGCTGCGAGCGCGACGGCTGGGCGCGACAAGACGAGACCCTCGAGGCGCTCGCGACGCTCGGGGTCGCCGAGCGCGACGTCCGCTTCCTCGGCTACCCCGACGGTCACCTCGCCGAGCTCGGGCCTCAGCCGCTCGCGCCGGTCGAGCGCCGCGACGCGCAGGGCCGTTGCACGCGCGGCGACACGACCTACGCCCGCCGTGGAGTCCGCGGCACCGACGTGCACACCGCCCTCACCGGAGCGCCGGCGCGCTACACCGAAGACGCCGTCGTCGGCGACCTGGCCGCCCTGCTCGCCAAGCTCGAGCCCCGCGACGTCTACGTGCCCCACCCGATCGACGAGCACCCCGATCACGTCGCGACGTACACGTTCTTTCGCCGCGCGCTCGACCGGCTCGAGGCGGGCCCGCGCCGCGTGCACCGCGCGCTGGTTCACTTCGGCGACTGCTGGCCGGGCAACGACTGCAAGAGCCCGCTCGCACCGAAGGCGAAGGTCGAGCCGCTGCCCGCGCCGCTCGAGGGCTACGTGCCCTCGGAGCGCGTGCCCGCCGACGGCAACCTGAAGCTGGCCGCCATCGAGCGCTACCGCTCGCAGCTCGGCACGCGGCCGCGCACCAACTGGCTCATGTCGTTCGCGCGCGCCGAAGAGGTCTTCTTCCCCGAGGTGCTCGAGCGCGACGCCACGAGCTGGGAGCGCCGGCCCGCCGACGGCCAGGCGGCCACCGAGCTCCACCTCGAGCTGACCGCCGGCGTGTCGGCGGAGCTCGCCACCACCTCGCCGGCGGGCACGGACACGTACACCCTGACGTTCGCGGCCGGCGAGCTCGAGCTCGCGCGCGTCGACGACACGCAGCGCACCGTCGCCGCCCGCTGGCCCATGCACGGCGAAGCAGGCGAGCTCCGCCTGCGCGTCGACCCGCGCCCCGACGAGGGCGGGCACACCGAGTGGTCGTTCTGGAGCCCCCGCGGGTTCATCGGCGCCGCGGTGACGGCCGGGCTCGTGCAGCGCATCGAGCCGCGCTGAAACGCGCGGAGCCCACAGACTGCGAGATGATTACGCGGGGTCCGCTCGCCGGCGCAGAGATTGCGCGCGCGAAGCCCGACCGGGCCGGCCAACCCTCGAATCCACGCGAGCCGAAGCGCAGCGCACACCCGATGCACGCGCCGACGCCGCTTTCGAGACTCGGCCCGGAGGTGCATCGTGAATCACTCGCCCATGAGGTGGTCCGCGGTCTTCGCCGTCGCGGCCCTGCAGGCGTGCTCGCCCGCTTCGAGCACGACGCCCGTCGTCAGCATCGACTCCGCGCCGGTGCGCCTCGGCCGCGGGCCCGTCGGAGCCCACCTGCAGCAGCCCACCGACTTCGCGGTTCGGCTCTCGTCGCCGCGGTCTCGGTCGGACGAGGTCGGCCCCCAGCCTGGGCCGGCCGCGCGCGACGAGCGGCCCGGCCCCTTCGGCCCCACGTCGACCATCACGCCCGCGTGCCGCTCGAGCTCGCTCACCGGCGCGAGCCCCGAGCAGGTCGTCACGTTTCTCGAGGCTCACAGCATCGACTGCCTCTACTTCCTCTTCATCGGCTCCGAGGCGATGGGCTCGGTGTACACCGACACGAACGTCAGCGCGGTCGCCGACCGCCTCGCGACCCTCGCGCCGCAGTACGACGGCACCGCGGCGGCGCCGTACGGCCAGCTGATGTACTTCCTGCAGGCGGCCTACTTCTTCGACTTCTTCTACGGCGCGATGGCCCCCTTCGACCCGGCCAACGTGGCGGCGCCGGTGCAAGCCGCGTTGAGCGCGATCGAGGCGCGGCCGGCGCTCCTCGTGAACGGCGCGGTGCAGGGCGAGCTGCTCACGCGGTGGCTGAACGCGGCAGACGCGGCGGCGATGCCGGTGCTCGCGACGACGAAGACGGTGCTCGCGACGTTCCGCGCCGATCTGACGCGCGCCGACCTGCGGCAGCAGGGTGACGCGCTGTCGGCTGCGCTCTCGCACGCCCAGCGCATGGTCGGCATCGACGTGATGCGCCCGTTCATCGACGCGGCGCTCATCGCCGAGCTGCGGTGGTGGTCGACGAACACGGAGCTGCTCGGCCCCCGCCACTGGATGGCGGATCTCGCGACGTTCGCGCTGAACGGCATGTACGCGCACGGCGCTCTGCCTGCGGCGCTGCGCACGGCCGCCTACGAGGCCCTGTCGGCGACGGCGTCGGCCCAGCCGGCGATGTCGACGCCCAACCTCTGGGCGGTGAAGGGCCTGACGTACAACACCGACTGCCGGGCGCTGGTCGCGGGCGGGCAGGTCTGCCGCAGGGCGACCTTCGATGCGCTGCGCGCGCAGCTCTTCCCGCAGCGGTACACGTTCGACGACGGCCTGCTCGTGATCGACACGGGCATCCCCAGCGGTGACGTGATGACGCTCTACCGCGCGATCAAGGTGGTCTCGGCCCAGTTCTTCCGGGTCGCCGAGACGCAGACCGCGGTGGCCGGCGACCCTCACGCGATCTTGAAGGTGCAGATCTACCCGACCAAGACCGCGTACGTGGACTACCACCCCATTCTCACGGGCCTGCCGGTCGCGAACGGCGGCATCTACACCGACGACGTCGGCGTCTTCTACACGTACCAACGACTGCCCACCGAGAGCGCCTTCACGCTCGAGGAGCTGACCCGCCACGAGTACACCCACTACCTCGTGTCCCGGTACGTCGTGCCCGGCGAGTGGGGGAAGATCCCCCTCTACGCCGACGAGCGCTTCACCTGGTTCGACGAAGGGTTCGCCGAGCTCATGGTCGCGTCGAACAAGACCGCGATCCCGCCGCGCCGCAAGACGGTCGCGTACGTCGCCACCGACCTCTTCCCCCGCATGACCGTCTCTGAGGTGGTGCACGCGCGGTCGGGCGACTTCCGCTACTACTACTACTCCGCGCTGCTCCACTCGTACCTCTACACCTACGACAAGGCGACGCTGCGCACCCTCCTCTCGGCGTCCAGGGCCGCGAGCCCCTCGGCCTTCGACGCCGCCGTCGCGGCGTTCGAGAGCAACCCCGCCAACCAGGCGGCCTACGCGAGCTACGTGAACACGCTCGTGCAGAACCTGGGCACGCTCAACGACGCGAGCACGCCCAGCGCCCCGCCGACGCTGCAAGACGGCATCGCCGCGATTCAGACCGGGTTCCGCGCCGCGCCCGCGGGCGTCTACGGCGACTGCCGGGTGACCGCGTGGAGCTCCGTCAGCCGCTTCAGCTGCTTCGGCGCTCTCAACTCGCCGCTGATTCCGAGCCGAAACCCGATCACCGCGTGGAACAGCTTCAACGCAGCGGTGAACGGCATCGTGAGCACGCTGCAGACCTCGCCGGTGAGCAACTTGAGAGACACGCAGTGCGGGTTCGGCGAGATGACCTGGGTGCCCTACGGCAGCAGCTTCTTCGCGACCACCCGCTACCAGTGCGACGGCCCGATGCCGCTGCAGGCTGCTCCCGCGCTGACCTACGGCGTCACCGACCAGGCCGACTTCAGGAGCACCCGGCTCGGAGCCCCAGCCGCCTGCTCCGCCGCGGCAGGCCAGGCCGACTGCGTCGTGCCGATCTCGACCGCCGTGCGACCGGCCGCGACGACGACCGGCGACCTGCGCGTCGAGCTCGACGCGGCGGTCGCGATGCTGCGAGCCGACGTGCAGCCGCTTCGGCCCTACTACTACCGTGACCTCGCCTGCGAGACCGACCCCGCCTCGGTGCAGCGCCTCGCCTATGGCACCGGCGTGTACCTGGCCGGCCGCGCGCGGTGCACCGACGTGCACGAGCCCCCGCCGCCGGTGCCGGGCGTCACCGATCAGGCCGACTTCCGCAGCCAACGGCTCGGCGCCTACACGACGTGCACCGTCGCGGGCGCCGTCGTCACCTGCACGGCGCAGCTGTCGGGGCCGGTGCAGCCGATGACGATGGGCTTCGCCGAGCTCGCCGCCGACCTCGAGGACTCGCTGTACGCGATGCGCACCGACCTGATCGACCTGAGGCCCGACTACTACCGCACGCTCGAGTGCGCGTTCGACCCCGCGACGCTCATCGTCTACCCGTACGGCGACTCGCAGTTCATCAACGGCGTCTGGACCTGCACCGTCACGCACTGAGCGAAGCATGCAAGGCGCTTCCAACGATGCTTGCGCGCGCAGACCCGAGGCGGTTTGAAGCGGCCATGGGCGACAAGCCGCGCATCCGCAAGATTGCCATCAACACCGGAGGCGGAGACGCCCCGGGCCTGAACGCCGTCATCCGCGCGATGACGCTGGCGGCCGTCGAGCAGGGCTGGGAGGTCTGGGGAATTCGCTACGGCTACCGCGGGCTGCTCGACGGAGCGAGCGAGAAAGACCTCGTGCGGCTCGACGCCGACGCGGTGCGCGGCATCACGCACCGGGGCGGGTCGATTCTCGGCACGGTGAACAAGGGCAACCCCTTCGAGTTTCCGGTGCAGGGCGCCGACGGGAAGATGACGCTGATCGACCGGTCGGATGAGGTGCTGAAGAACTTCCGCGCGCGCGGCTTCGACGCGCTCATGTGCATCGGCGGCGACGGCTCGCTGCGCATCGCGTGGCGCTTCGCGCAGAAGGGCATGCCCGTGCTGGGCGTGCCGAAGACCATCGACAACGACCTGTCGGGCACGGTCATCACGTTCGGCTTCGACACGGCAGCGAGCACCGCGACCGAAGCGGTCGACCGCCTGCACACCACCGCCGAGTCGCACGAGCGGGTGATGGTGGTCGAGGTGATGGGCCGCTACGCCGGGTGGATCGCGCTCAACGCCGGCCTCGCGGGCGGAGCCGACGTCATCCTCATCCCCGAGATCCCGTTCGACATCGAGAAGGTCTGCGACAAGGTGCGGCGCCGCGAGGCGGCCGGCCGCAGCTTCTCGATCGTGGTCGTCGCCGAGGGCGCGCTGCCGGCGGGCGGCCATCGCATCACCCAGGGCGAGAAGGAGCTCGGCCGAGAGGAGCTGCTCGGCGGGGTCGGCGCCTGGGTCGCGAAAGAGATCGGCCGGCGCACCGGCAAAGAGACGCGCTCGCTCGTGCTCGGGCACCTGCAGCGCGGCGGCTCGCCGAGCGCGTTCGATCGCGTGCTCGGCCTGCGCTTCGGCTCGGCCGCAGTGCGCGCGCTGGCCGCCGGCGAGATCAACGTCATGGTCTCGCTGAACCCGCCCACCGTGAAGACCGTGCCGCTCGGCTCGGTCGTCGAGAAGACGAAGGTCATCACGCTCGACAGCGACAGCGTGTTGACCGCCCGCTCCATCGGCATCTGCCTGGGCGACTGAGCAGCGCGAAGCAGAGCGCGAGGCTCGAGGTCGGTCGCTTCCCCGTCGTCGTCGACGCGAGCGAGCACCGACGTGAACGGCACGCTCACGAGCGTCGGCGTCTACTTCCAGGACGTCGCGCTGCCGCTGCTGCACGTGTACACGCGCGGCATCACGTTCGTGACGAGCCGGGTCGACCTGCGGCGAGACCTGCCCGGGGCCCTCGCGCGCGCAGCAGGGTGAGACCTGAAGGGCGTCGCCCCCCCCCGCGTGCCGTGCGAGCAGGCGCGCCAGGCGCGTGGCTCGAGCCCGCGGCGAAGCTCGTGCTCGCGCGCTACGCTGCGCGGCCATGTCTGCAGACGCCAACCATGCCGCCGTCGTCGCCCGTGAGCTCTCGCTGCCCGTCGCGGGCGTGAAGAGCACGCTCGACCTTCTCGCCGGCGGCGCCACGGTGCCGTTCATCTCGCGGTACCGCAAAGAAGCGACCGGGGGCCTCGACGACGAGGCCATCTCGCGAATCGCGGCACACGCGAAGGTCGTGGGCACGCGCGAAGACCGCCGCGCCACCATTCTCGCGAGCCTGAAGGAGCAGGGCGCGCTCACGCCGGCGCTCGAGAGGGCCGTCGTCGCCGCGGCGACGCTGAGCGCGCTCGAAGACCTGTACCTGCCGTATCGCCCCAAGCGCCGCACGCGAGCGATGACGGCGCGCGAGCGCGGGCTGCAGCCGCTCGCCGAGGTGCTGCTCGCGCAAGGCGCGTCGGCGGCGTCACGCGACGCCCTGGCTGCTCCGTACGTCTCGATGGAGAAGGGCCTGCCCGACGCCGACGCAGTTTGGGCCGGCGCCCGCGACATCGTGGCCGAGCAGATCGCCGAGCGGCCCGAGCTGCGCGCGACGGTGCGCCAGCTGTTCGTCGACGAGGCCCAGCTCGCCGTCGACGCCGCGCGCGGCAAGGCGAAGGCGCCGGAGCTCGCGAAGTTCTCGGACCACGTGGGCCGCCGCGAGCGGGCGTCCCAGGCTCCGTCGCACCGCGTGCTCGCGGCCGAGCGCGGTGAGGCCGAAGGCCTGCTCAAGGTCTCGCTCGAGCTCGACGGGCCCACGGTTCAGGCGCGCGTGCGTGCCGCCGTGGTGAAGCGCGGCGCGGCTCCCGTGCTCGCGAAGGAGCTCGACCTCGCAGTCACCGATGCCATCGAGCGCCTGCTGCTGCCGTCGCTCGAGAGTGAGCGGCGCCGCGAGCTGAAAGACCGCGCCGACACCGAGGCCATCTCCGTGTTCGCGCGGAACCTGAACGACCTGTTGCTGGCGGCTCCGTTGGGCGGCAAGCCGGTGGTCGCCATCGACCCGGGCCTGCGCACCGGCTGCAAGGTGGTGGCGCTCGACCCCCGCGGCGAGGTGAGCGCGCACGACACCATCTACCCGCACACCGGGCGCGAGTCGGAGGCCGGGGCGGCGCTGGCGAAGCTGGTCGAGAAGGCGGCCCCGGTGGCGATCGCGGTCGGCAACGGCACTGCCGGGCGCGAGACCGAGGTCTTCGTGAAGAAGCTCCAGGGCGCCGGCGCAATCTCGAAGACGGTGAAGGTGGTGAGCGTCAGCGAGGCGGGCGCGTCGGTGTACTCGGCGTCCGAGATCGCACGGGAAGAGCTGCCCTCGCTCGACGTCACGCTTCGCGGGGCGGTCTCGATCGGCCGCCGGCTGCAAGACCCCCTCGCCGAGCTGGTGAAGATCGACCCGAAGAGCATCGGCGTGGGGCAGTACCAGCACGACGTCGATCAGCCGGCGCTGGGGGCCGAGCTCGAGCGCGTCGTCGAGACGGTGGTGAACCGCGTGGGCGTCGACTTGAACACCGCGTCGCCGACGCTGCTGCGGGCGATTGCGGGGCTGGGCCCGGCGCTCGCGACCGCCATCGTCGCGTACCGGGCGAAGCACGGCGCGTTCGAGACCCGGGCCGAGCTGAAGAAGGTGCCGCGCCTCGGCGCGCGCGCGTTCGAGCAGTGCGCGGGGTTCTTGCGGGTGGCGGGCTCAGAGCCGCTCGACGCGAGCGCCGTGCACCCCGAGCGGTACGGCGTCGTCGCGAAGATGGCGAAGGACCTCGGCGTGACGCGGCAGGCGCTGGTGGGCAACGCGGCGCTGGCGAGGAAGATAGACGTGTCGAAGTACCTCGACGCCGCCGAGGGGCTCGGGCTGCCGACGCTGAACGACATCGTGAAGGAGCTCGAGAAGCCGGGGCGAGACCCGCGCGCCGAGTTCACCGAGGTCGGCTTCGACCCCGAGATCACCGAGCTCGAGCACGTGAAGCCGGGGCAGGTGCTGAACGGCGTCGTCACGAACGTGGCCGCGTTCGGCGCGTTCGTCGACGTCGGCGTGCATCAAGACGGGCTCGTGCACGTGAGCGAGCTCGCGAACCGGTTCGTGAAAGACCCCTCGGACGTGGTCAAGGTCGGCGACCGCGTGAAGGTGAAGGTGCTGACGGTCGACCTCGCGCGGAGGCGCATCGCGCTGTCGATCAAGGCGATGCAGGCAGGGGCCGCTCATGCTGCGCGCGCCGCGGCGGCGCCACCGCAGGCGTTCAACTCGATTCGACTGACCGGGCGGACGTGACGTCTTCATCATCGCCACCTCGACGCGCTGGTCGTGCACGGGCCGGACTCGCCGCGGGCGCCCTCAGGCGCCGTCGTGAACGTCGGGCAGCCCAAGACTCGCTGGGGAGCCGTGAACGCGTCGAGGTCTGCGGCGGGGCCGATGCCCAGACTGACCACGTCACTGGCACCGCCTTGCCGATGCCCAGCCCGAACGCCGAGAGCTCCGGCAAGGTCGATGACGAGCCCGACGGGTACACGACGAGTGGCGCACCCTGCCAACGCCCCGGCTTCGTCCTCAACGAGAGGACCCGATGGGCACGGGCTTTGGGCGTCGCGGCCTCGTGACGTGGTTCATGGCGCTCGAGCGGCGCTGGCGATGACCTCAACCCTGAGCGTCGCGCTTCCAGTGCTGCTCCCACGCGGCGCGCGCCTCGGCGCGGGCGAGCCGCAACGGCAGCCCCATCGCGAGCGCGGCGCGCACGACGCTGTCGTGAAAGCGCAGGCGCGCGGTGACGGCCGCGGCGACCGCCCCCGCGAAGCTGCCGAGCGCGATGAGGCTGGGCAGCGTCTCGAAGCTCGGCGCGGCCCACTCGGCGGCCGCCGCCGCAGCGATGAGCAGCCCGGTCGTCAGGCTCAGCATCACCGAGACCCGATAGCCCGCCGACACCGCCTTGCGCCGGAGCGCGTGGCGCACGGCCTCGGTGACCACGGGAGGTGCTTGTGCGGCGCCGCCAGGCTGCGGCTGCACGAGCGGAGCGTCGAGTGCCAGGTCGAGAGTTTCCATCGTTCGAGTCCTCGTTCGGGGTCAGTTTGCTGCGGGCTGCGTCACGTTGAGCTGGAAGCGGGGCGCCGCCGACGGCTCGAGCGGCTGCGCTGCGGCGCGCTCGGCCCGGTGAAGCTCGTCGAGCGCGGCGTCGACGCTGGGGAAGAGCCGGGCGCCGAACAGGCGCTTCACGACGCCGAGCTCGGTGAGCTGCCGCGCGACGCCGTCGCGTGCGCCGACCGCCAGCACGCGGGTGCCCTGCACGGCCAGCCGGTCGATCACCGCGTTGAGCGCGTCGGCTCCGGTCACGTCGACCATCGGCACCGTGCGCAGGTCGAGCACCAGATTGCCGCGCCCCTCTCGCTGCACCAGCGCCTCGAGCTGGGTGTGCGACGCGAAGAAGATGGGCCCGTCGATCTCGACGATCGTCGTCGCGTGCACCGCGGCGCCCTGCCGCGTCGCCCCCGTGCGCGCGCTGAGCGCGAGCCGGCTGTGCTGCACCGCGAAGTGCAGCAGCGCCACGATGAGCCCCGTCGCTACGCCGCTCACGAAGTCGCCGACGAGAATCGACACCGCGGTCGCCACGAACGCCGCCGCTTCGAAGCGCGAGATTCGCCACAGCAACAGCAGCTCCTGCCACTTCACCAGCCGGTAGCCCACCACCAGCAAGATGCCCGCGAGCCCGGTCAGCGGAACCGCCGCCACCAGCGGCGCCGCGAGCAGCATCAAGAGCAGCAGCGTCAGAGACTGCACGACCGTCACCAGCCGCGTGGTGGCGCGCGCCTGAACCGCCGCCATCGAGCGCACCACCGCGCCCGCCACCGGCATGCCGCCGATGAGGCTCGCGGCCACGTTCGCGAGGCCCTGCGCGACGAGCTCCTGGTCGCTGCGGTGCCGCGCCGAGCGCGTCATCGTGTCGAGGCTGACCGCGCACAACAGCGAGTCGATCGAGCACAAGAGCGCGAGCGCCACCGCCTCGGGAGCGAGCGCCCACAGATCGACGTCGCCGAGCGCCGGCAGCGCGACCTGCAGCGAGCGCAGGTCGACGGCGCCGACGGTGGGCAGGGTCGCTCCGGTGAGCGAGAGCGCGACCACCACGGCGGCGAGGCCGAGCAGCGCGCCGGGGATTCGCGGGCTCGCCCTGGGAAGAAGCACGAAGCTGCCGATCACGACCGCCCCCAGCGCCACCGACGCCCAGTCGGCCATCAATAGCGCCTGGTGCGGCGCCACCGACGACATCAGCTTCACGTCGGCGGGCAGGCCGAGCAGCCTCGGCAGCTGCGCGTCGAAGACCAGCAGGCCGACCGCCGCGAGGAAGCCGCCCACCACCGGCCGGGGTATGGCGTGAACGAGCCTCCCCACGCGCAAGAGCCCGCCCGCAATCTGCAAGAGCCCCGCGAGGAACGTCGCGGCGAACAGCCCCTTGAGCCCGTGCTGGCTCACGATCTCGAGCGTCAGCGGCGCCAGCGCCACCTCGGGGCCCGTGATCTGCAGCTTCGAGCCGCCCAGCATGCCCGCCAGCACTCCCGTGACGACGCCCGTGACCAGCCCCATCACCGGCGGCAGCCCGCACGCCAGCGCCAGCGCCAGGTTCAGCGGCAGCGCCACGAACGCCACCGTCACCCCCGCCAGCGCGTTGTCCACCACGCCCTTGCGCGCGAACATCTCGCGCCACGACGCCGCCGTGTCGGCGCCCGCCTCTCGCCAGTACGCCCACCCTCGTGTTCCGCCGCTCGCCACCATCAGCCTTGTGGTTTCAAGCGCCGTACCACCCGCCCTCCAGAGCGCGAGGCGCCGCGCCCGCTGCGACAGCGTCGGCTTTTCCGGACAGCAGCGGCGGAGAATACCGACAGGTGTCTGTGAGTTCCGACGCCTGAACGCTTTCAGGCCACGGTGGTAAGCGAGACTCGACCGATGCGGCTGCTCGTCCGACTCCTCATTTCCCACACGGCCCCGGTGCTCGTGATCAGCGCCGCGCTCGCCGTGACCCTGATGGCCCTCGTCCGCATGACGCTCCTGCTCGCCGAGGTGCGCGAGCGCGAGCTGGGCGCGCTGCAGCTCGGCGAGCGCGTACACCGCGCCGGCTGGGCCGCCGAGCTCGCGATGCGCCGCGCCCTCAAGGGCTGCGAGGCCGGCGCGGCCGCCGCTGCACGCCCGACGCTCGAGGCCGGCGCCGAAGAGCTGCGCGCGCTGCTCGCCGACACCGCCGCCGCGACCAGCCCGATGGCGCCGCTCGCGCGTGGCTACCTCGAGCTGGTCGAGGCGCTGCTCCGCAGCGACCAGACGTGCGCCGCGCTCCTCTCGGCCGAGAACCAGCGCCGCCGGTGGGCGCTCGACGAGCAGCTGACCGACCTGTGGGCGAGCCAGATGGCCCAGCTGCACGACGGCGTCGCCCGCAAAGACGAAGAGGCCCGCAGGGTGGGCGCCGTCGCGCTCGCCGTCGGCATGGCCACCGCCGTCGCCGCGCTGCTGCTGGGCCTGTTCGTGGCCCAGCGGCTCGCGCGGCTGATGACGGGGCCGCTGCACACGCTCGCGCAGCTGGCGCACCGCGTGGGCGAGGGTGACTTCACCTCGCCCGCTCGCGTGAAGGGCCCGATGGAGCTCGAGGCCCTCGGCGACGAGCTCGATCGAATGCGGCTGAGGCTCGCCGAGCTCGACGGGCTCAAGCAGAGCTTCCTCGCGTCGGTGTCGCACGAGCTGCGCACGCCGCTCTCGCAGATCCGCGAGGCGCTGGCGCTGCTCGACGACGGTGCGGCCGGCGCGCTCAGCGACCGGCAGCGGCGGCTCGTCGGGCTCGCGAAGTCGGCGTGCGAGCGCGAGATTCGCACGGTGAGCACGCTGCTCGACCTCACGCGGCTCCAGTCGGGCGTGCCCATCGTGCCGCAGTCGGGCACCTCGCTCGACGAGGCCCTGCGCACCGCCGTCGCCGACCTCTCGGACGAGGCCCGCGCGCGGCAGGTCGAGGTTCGGCTCGACCTCGTCGGCGAGGCGCCCCTCTCGCGCATGGACGTGGCGATGGTCGAGCGCGCCGTCTTGAACCTGCTGCGCAACGCCATCGCAGTCTCGAAGCCCGGCCAGCGCGTGCACGTCGAGCGGCGGCTCACCGACGGCTACGGCGGCCGCGCGGGCCCGACGGCGGTCGTCACGGTGCGCGACGAAGGGCCCGGTGTGCCCGCCGAGGTCCGGCCGACGCTGTTCAAGGCGTTCGTCACCCACCCGGTCGCGAAGACCGGCAAGGGCCAGGGCGTCGGGCTCGGCCTCGCCCTCTCTCGCGAGGTCGCGCGCGCCCACGGCGGCGACGTCGAGCTCGTCGATGCGCCGGAGCCGGGCGCGACCTTCAGGCTGTGGCTGCCGCTGGGCTCGCAGACGGCGGCGCTGGCCGCAGGAGGCACGACTTGAGCGCTGAACAGGGCGGTGCGCACGACCGGCCGCACGTGCTGGTCGTCGATGACGAGCCGGCGATGTGCGAGCTGCTCACGGTTCGCCTCGAGTTCCACGGGTACCAGGTGTCGGCGCGGCACGACCTGGCGGGGGCGCTCGAGGTGCTGAGCTCCGAGCCGGTCGACGCGATGGTCGTCGACCTGCGGCTGCAGCAGGGCTCGGGGCTCGACGTGCTGAACGAGGTGCAGCGGCGCTCGCTCGACGTGCCGGTGGTGGTGCTCACCGCGCACGGCACCATCGAGACCGCGGTCGAGGCGATGGGCCGCGGGGCGTACGGGTTTCTCACGAAGCCGTTTCACGACCACGAGCTATTGCAGAAGCTGGCGCACGCGGTCGAGAGCGTGCGCCTGCGCCGCGAGCTCGCCGGCCTGCGGCGCATCGTCGCCGGAGGCAGCAGCGAGAACCACCTGCTCGGCACGAGCGAGCCCATTCAGCAGCTGCGCATGCTGATCGCGCGGGTCGCGCCGACCGAGGCCACCGTGCTCGTGCTCGGCGAGTCCGGCACCGGCAAGGAGCTCGTCGCGCGGCTGCTCCACGCGGGCTCGGCGCGAAAGGCGGGGCCGTTCGTCGCGCTCAACTGCGCGGCGCTGCCCGCCGAGCTGCTCGAGAGCGAGCTGTTCGGCCACGTGCGAGGTGCGTTCACCGGGGCCGCGCGCGACAAAGAGGGTGTCTTCGCCGCGGCCGCCGGGGGCACGCTGTTCCTCGACGAGGTGGGTGACGCGCCGGCGGCGGTGCAGGTGAAGCTCTTGAGGGTGCTGCAGGAGCAGCGCTTCACGCCGGTGGGCACCACGCGCGAAGCGGTCGCCGACGTGCGGGTGGTGGCGGCCACCAACAAAGACCTGCAGCAGGAGGTCGCCGCCGGCCGCTTCCGCGAAGACCTCTTCTACCGGCTGCACGTCGTGCCCGTGACGACGCCACCCCTGCGCGAGCGCCGCGAAGACGTGCCCCTCTTGGCGAAGCTGTTCCTCGCGCGCTGCGGGGCGCGCAACGGCATCGGCACCCCCCGGCTCTCTGCCGCCGCGCTCGAGGTGCTGCTCGAGCACACGTGGCCGGGCAACGTTCGCGAGCTCGCCAACGTCATCGAGGCCGCCGCGCTCTTGAGCCGCGACGGCACCCTCGATGCGGCGCAGGTGCGGGCGGTGATGTCGGCGCCGGCGTCGAAGCCCGTGGTGCTCCGTGAGGCCGAGGTCGCGGCGCCGGCGGGCCTGTCGTGGCTGGTCGATCGCGGTTCTTCGCTGCCGCCGCTGAAGGAAGCGCGCGACGCCTGCGAGCGCGCCTACCTGGAAGAGGCGCTGCGGCGCAGCGACGGCAACGTCTCGGCGGCCGCCCGCCTCGCCGGCCGCAACCGCACCGACCTGCACGACCTCTTGAAGAAGCACGGCCTGTCGTCCGCCGACTTCCGCGAGGGCTGAGAGCCCCCTCGCAACCGCGCTCCATCGCAGGCAATTTCGGCTTGTTCAGGGCTTTGGGCTGGTCCTCCCCGAGGCAGACACCACACACGGCTCGCAGACTCGTCTTCACGACGCCGCGGGTCATCGGCTGCGTCGGCGCCCCGCCGATCGGAGTGTTGGAGGCCATCGGCGAGCGAATGGGCGAGGCGGGCGATCGGCTGCTGCAGGTCGCGGCCGTCGGCGACGCGATGCCCACGGTGCTCCACGAGATCAAGAACCCGCTCGCCGCCATCAACGCCGCCCTCGAAGTGCTGATCGAAGAGCAAGCGGGCTCCCCGATCGCGACCGAGCTGCATGCGGTGCTGCAAGAGGTCAGGAGGCTGTCTCTGACGGTCGATGGGGTGGGCCGGCTCGGCCACTCGCTGCTCTCGACGCAGCTGGCCGCCATCGACCAGTGCTGTCGCGAGGCGTTCACGGTCCTCACCCGAATGGGCCATGACAAGGGCCTGAGCATGCGCTGTGACGTGCCCACGCTCCCGCTGCTGGCGATCGACACCGGGGGGTGCCGGGCGCTCGTGTTCAACCTGGTGATGAACGCGATTCGCGCCTGCAGCCCGGGTCAGTCGATCGCGCTGCGCCTCGAGCACGAGCCCGGGATGCTCCGGCTCGTGGTCACCGACACCGGCGCGGGCATGGCTCCTGACGTGCTGGCGCGCTGCCGCGAGCTGTTCTTCACCACGCGCGCCGGCGGGAGCGGCATCGGCCTCGCCCTGTGCCAGTCGCTCGCCGAGTCGGCGAAGGGCAAGTTGGAGATCTGTTCTCTGGCGGGCGCGGGCACGACCGTCACGGTGACGGTGCCGCTGAACCGGTCGCCTCCGAAAGAGGCTGCGGGCAGGCGATGACGACGACAACGCTGTTCGCCCGGGGAGCGCACCGCAACCTGCTGCTGCCCGAGTTCGGCGCCGAGGCAGCGGTTCAAGCGAACCAGCACCTGATCATCGACGGCCAGGCCGGTGTCGCGGTACATGGCTTCGAATCGAGCCCTGCGCCGGTGGGCTCGAGTGGCCACCACGCTCGACATCGAGCTCGTGGCGCCCCAGCACGGCGCCTTCTTTCGCGGCAAACCCATGGTCGAGCGCTTCATCCGTTGGTGCGACGAGCTCGGCCCGAGCGGCAGCTCCTCTGACGACGTCGCCGCCGCGCGACGGCTCTCGCAGCGATTGACGTCGAGCGCGCGGGCGGGGGGGCTTGCGCCCGCCGGCACCTATTCGACGTTCGCCCCGCCGGCTCCGAGGCAGGCGCCGCCAGCGCCGCCGCGCGCGCCGCGCGCGATCGAGATCGGCCAGCAAGGCTGGATGCGGTTGCTGCACGAGGCCCAGGCCCTCGCCGGTGCCTCGGCGGCGTTCGTCATCGACGGGAGCGGCTCATGGTCGCGGCTTCGGGGCAGTTGGGGGGTCGCAGGGAGCTCGAGGCCATGGGCTCTCGCCTGCTGGTCGCGCTCGAGCAGGCCGATCGAATGACCCACCAGACCAGCCGCAGCATGTCCGTCGACCTCGGAGACCAGGTGCTCACCGCCATTCGGCTGCGCACGTCCGACGGCTTCGCCGTCACGATGGCCTTCCTCACTGCAGCTGCGCTCAGCGAGACGGCGCGAGCGGCCGTCTACCAGTTGCTGCCCAACGCTGCGCCCGCGCCGAGCACGGCTCCGACGGCGCGCTGACCCATGGGCTGGCTGCGGCGGGCGCACGTGCAGACCCGCCCGTCACTTTCGCCCCAGACCGGCGGCCGGTAACCCTCGAGCTTTCCGCGGGTCAGCGGGGTTCGGTCGTTGCATCGCCAGGGGCCATGGCCGCACTGACCGACGCCCACTCCCAATCGGTGAGGCGGTGGATGACGCCGAGCCCCGCCGCGCTCGACCTGAGCGGCTCGGTCGGCGACGCGTTCGAGCTGATGGCGAGCGCGCGATGTCGCCACATCCCCGTCTTGCACCGCGGAATGCTCGAAGGGATGGTCTCGGACCGCGATCTGCTCGCACACATGCCGCCCCCCTCGCGCGAACGACCACCTGCTGCGCAGGGAGCCTTCGCTCGCCAGCCCATCGCGACGGTGATGACCCGGGGGCCCATGTCGGTGCACATCGATCAGCCCGTGGCCGCCGCGATCGCAGTGATGGTCGCCGAGGGTGTCGGCGCACTCCCCGTCGTCGACGGCGCCGGCCTCCTCGTCGGCATCGTCACCCTCGTCGATGTGGCGCGAGGGTGCCTCGCGTTGCTGCAGCCGCCCGAGACCGCCACACACTCGCGCGAGCCATAGCGCTCGTCGACAGGGGTGGCCGACGAGTCGACGTCAACGGGCGGGAAGGCCGGTGCTTCGGCTCGGCGGCCGAGCGCGCCGGCCGCCGGCGAGGTCAACGTCAGGGGCTCGCTGAACCCGCCCACCGTGAAGGCAGCCAGGGCCGCGTCACGGCAGCGCGTCGGAGCGCGCCTTCGCGGGCAGCGTGCCCACCATCGGCATCAGGTCGGAGCCCACCCAGGGCCACGGCGTGCCCGCGGGCCACCACGCGGGCCGCTGCGCGCGGAACAGCGAGGCCGGCAGCGTGCGCACGGCGTTGCTCGGGTCCCACCGCACCATCTGGCCGACGCTGTCCCAGTTGCCGTGGCGGAACAGCGTGGTGGCCGAGACGTCGTTCGCTGCGCCGAGCGAGTAGATGGCCTTCGCGCTCGAGCCGTAGGTCTCGTACGTCGTCGTCCACCCCGCGAGGCCGAGCACGCTGCCGACGACGTTCATCTTCACGTCGCCCGCGGGGAACTGCACGGCCGCGATGTTGCCGGTCTGCGCCGCCGTCGAGCCCACCACGGCCGGCGACGCGAACTGGCTCGACGAGAAGTTGCGGAAGAAGGTGAGGTAGCCCGCGTTGCCGTGCGTCGTCGTCGCGCCCACGTGCGGAGCGAAGTTGCCCTCCATCAACTCCATGTGCGGAAACGCGCAGTGCGTGTCGATGTTGACCTCTTGCCACGCCGCCGGAGTCGCCCACGAGTTGTCGGCGTAGTTGTACGCGATGACGTTGCCGCCGCCCGACGCGTTGAACATGATCGGCTTGTTCATGTACCGGACGATGTTGTTCTCGACGAGGCTGTCGGCGGCGCCGCAGCGCATGACGATGCCGTAGCAGTCGTGCCCGAAGCCGTAGTCGGCCGAGTGGTGCAGCCAGCTGTCGCGCACCACCACGCGGTACGTGCCGCTCATCGACACGTGCATGCCGCCGATGCTGCCGTCGGTCTGCACGTCTTTCACCCACGACACCGCGGCGTTCGAGATGTCGATGCCGCCCGCCATCTCGCCGTTGTAGCCGGGGTTCGTGCCGCCCTCGAGCTTGAGCTTCTCGATGCCGGCCCAGCGCACCACCGGGCGCGTCACGCGCGTGACCTGACTCGAGGTCGGAGCCGCCGCCCGGAACGTCCAGTGCAGCGGCGTCGTGAGCACGAGCCGCCCGTTCGCCGTGTCGACCGACTTCACCTCGACGCGCTGGCTCACCGAGCGGCCGCTCACCCGCTTGAAGTAGGGGCAGTCGCCCTGGTCGACCTCGGCGTCGTCCGCGGCGTCGACGAGCGCGAGATCGCCCGGCTGGAACTGCGAGGCCGCCGAGCCGACCGTCAGCGTCGTCGAGCCCTTCGGCGCGTCTTGCGTGAGGTTGCGCGCCGTGCCGCCGTAGCAGATCGAGTCTCTCGCATCGCCGATCTGAATCACCGTGTTCCCGCCGGTCTTCGAGAGCGTCGTGCCCGTCGGCGCGCCCTGCGAGCCCGAGCCGCGCAGCACCACGCCCTTGCTCAGGTTCAGCGTGGCCGCGACCGTGAACGTGCCGGCGGCGAGCTGCACCACCTGGCCCGCGGGGCACGCGTCGATCGCCGACTGAATGTTGCCGCCCGGCATCACCGTCGCGCACACCGTCGTGCGCACCGGCAGGCCGTCGGCGCCGAGCGGCAGGTTGAGCTGCTCGTCCGCGAGGATGCCGGGGTTCCAGTCGGTCACGCGATCGGCGGCGAACAGCCCCGTCGCGCTCGCGCCGCCCGCCAAGCCGCTGCCTCCCGCCGTCGTCCCGCTGCCGCCCGCGGCGCCGCCCGAGCCTCCGGCCCTGCCGCCGCTGCTGCCCGCCGTGGCGCCTCCTGCCGTGGCGCCGCCTGCCGAGCTCCCGCCCGCGGTGCTGCCGCCCGCCGCGCTGCCGCCCGCCGTGCTCCCGCCGGCTGCTGCGCTGCCCGCCGTGCCACCCGCGGTGCCGGCGTCGTCGACCTCCATCGGGCCGGCCATGCCGGCGCAGCCCGCGAGAATGAGCGTCCCGATGAGCCTCATGCCCTACAGGACACCGCCGGCCGCGAAGGTGCGACAGGCTAATAATACGTGGGGGCCGCGGCGCCCTCGCCGCGCAGCGACGCGCGGATCCGCGCGTAGAGCACGTCGTCCCAGAACGGGGTGAAGTGCCCCGCGTACCGCGAGCAGACCTGCACGTTGGTGGCGCCGGCGACGACCGAGGTCGTGTACGGCCACAGGTACTCGTCGTGGCACGTGTAGAGCGAGGTCAGCTTCAGCCCGGCCGGCATGGGCGCGGCGTCGAGCGTCTTCATGAAGGCGCTGCCCGGCTTGACGTCGCGCAGGGCCGGCCCCACAGCTTCCAGCCGCAGACGGTGCGCAGGTTGTAGAACGCGAACGCGGCCCCGGCGAGGCAGGCTCCTCGAGGCGCGCTCAAGAAGTCGTCGAGCGTCGCGGCGAGGCGCACGGCGCGGGTCCCCATGCGGCGCAGGTTACCGGCTTGTGGCTCTCGGCACGAGCCGAGCGCCGCTCCTCGAACGAGCAGCCGATTGTCGCCCGAGGCCGCCGCCGAAGCGCTACACCTGACGGCGATGACGATCGGCACCGCTTGAGGCAGCCCCCTCGACCGTGGTGGGCCTCGGCCGCTGGCGCGCTGCTCGCGCCGGGCGATCTCTCTTCCGTCTCTTTGAGCGGCCTCTGGGACCTCAAGGAGCGCCTCGCCTACCTGCGCGACAACGTCGACCCCCGCCTGCTCGCGCTCGACTTCGCGGCCCACCCCCACCTGCCGCAGCTCTGGGCGAGCCTCACCACCCGCAGCGGCGACGTGGCCCACGCCGTCGTGAGGGCGCGCGAGGCGATCGTCGCGACGCTGCGCTCGGGCGCCCTGGGCGCCGAGGCCTTCCGCCGCTCGTGGGAGCAGCTGGGCTTCGTCGAGCGCCCGACCCGCGCCAGCACCGCCGCCGACGACCACCTCGAGGGGCTGCTCGACGTGCCCCGCCTCGCCGTCGACGAAGAGCGCCCCACCCTCGGGCAGGTCAACCTCGCGTCGCGCGCGCTGCGCGTCTCGGAGTTCCTCGCCGCGATCGAGCCCGGGCCCCGGGACGTCCTCTTCGACCTCGGCTCGGGCTGCGGGAAGTTCGTCACCACCGTCGCCGCGAGCTCCCACGCCCACGTGATCGGCGTCGAGCTCGGGCCTTCGTGGGTCCGCTCGTCGCGCGACACGGCGGCGCGCCTGGGCGTCACCAACACCGAGTTCATCTGCGCCGACGTTCAAGACGTCGACCTCTCGAGGGGCACGCTCTTCTATCTGTACCACCCGTTCTACGGGGCCGTCGCCGAGCGCACCGCGCGCGCCCTCGCCGCCCTCGCTGCGCAGAAGCCGATCGACGTCTACCTGCAGGGCCCGCTCAACGGCTTCGCCGAGCACTTCGAGCGGCACGTCGACTCGGGCGAGTTCGCTTCGGTCGAGCGCCGGGGGCAGATCACCGTGCTCCACAGCGGGCCGCCCCGAGGCCGCACCTCGCCCGCGTGAGCGCCTCAGGGCGCGTCGACGAAGCTGCCGAGCACCAGCCAGCGGCGCGACTCGAGGGTGCCCTCGAGCGGCGTCGTGTAGTGCCAGAACGGCAGCCGGTACGCCGTGAGCGCGCCGCTCTGCGAGAGCTGAGCGACCTCCGAGAGGTGTGACTCGCGCTCGTAGACGAGCAGCTGCCGCTTCACTCCGGGCGTGCAGAAGGTGAGGTGCACGTCGGTGTAG
The DNA here is from genome assembly GCA_044223505.1 of Myxococcaceae bacterium. Taxonomy (GTDB): domain Bacteria; phylum Myxococcota; class Myxococcia; order Myxococcales; family Myxococcaceae; genus Xiheicaenimonas. The sequence goes on along the minus strand of JBGALX010000011.1, from coordinate 107,471 downwards.
CCGCCGCGCACGTCGGCATCTTCGGGCTGATGGTCGGTGTGCGGGCCGGCGTAGTCGCCCGGGCGGTAGCACAGCACCTGAATCGCCTCGGGCCCCTTCACCGGGCGGCCGCACAGGCGCTCGACGAACGCGCGGTACGCGGCCGAGCGCAGCATCGTCGCGAGCCCGGTCTCGTCGTCGCCGAGCGCCGCGTCGCCCTTGCCGTCGAACGGCGTCGTCAGCACGCGGCCGACCTTGGGCAAGACGTCGCGGTGCGAGACCTGCGAAGCGTTCGCCGCAGGCGCCGGCTCGCTCATCTCCTGCATGCGCGCACCGAAGCCGCGCTCGAGCAGCTCGGGCACCTCGCTCACCAGCCTCGCGTCGAAGAGCCCGCCGCTCGAGACGAAGCGCTCGCGACCGAGGGCTCCGCACAGCGCGCGGTCGCGACCGGCGAGCACCCGGCGGCCCCGCCCTGAGAGCAGCTGGGCGAAGTCTTCGGGGAAGCGCTTCAAGCACCGCACCCTATTCGGTCGTCGCGGCGGCTGCACTCAGCGACGAAGAATGCGCTGCACCTGCTTCGTCATCTCGACCGACGCGTCGATCTCGGCCTTGCCGAGCGAGACGCTCTCGACGTTGGCCCCGAGCGGAATGCCCTTGTCGCGCGCGTACAGCCAAAGCTCCTCGAAGAGCTTGACGGACACGCGCACCGACGTCTCGAGAATGTCGGCGCTGTGCTTCAGATCGTTCTCGAGCCAGCGGGGCACCGAGACCCCGAGCCACCGCATGAACTCGAAGGTCTTGAGCGAGCCGCACGGGCTCAAGGTCACGAGCACCGGCGGCGCGGCGAGGCCCTCGCGCGTGCAGCGGTAGTGCAGGTCGCTGAGCAGGTTCTTGGTGCTCGTCACCGCGTAGACGGTCTGGCTGATGAAGAACGAGCAGCCCTGCGACACCTTCGTCAGCACGCGGTCGACCTCGCTGCCACGCGCCTCGTGGCGCTCGGCGATCACGACGCCGCCGAGCGGCAGCTCGCGAACCTCGGCGCTGCGCAGCGCGTACGCGTCGCTCAGCTTCGTCGCAGAGACGCCCTCTCTCGAGGGAGCGCCCACGAGCACCACCGCGTGACCGCGCGCGTGAATCGCCTGCAGCGCCCGCCGCAGCGCCGGCACGTCGCGGCGGCTCACCGACTGGTACACGATCTTCGGCGCCGTGACGCCGCGCAGGTGGTCCGCGGCATAGTCCGCGGGGTCGATCGTCTCGATGAAGGGAAACGGCCGCGCGAGGGCCGTGCGCGACGACTCGTCCTGCAGATCGTAGAGGACCAGCGCGTCGACGCCCAGCGCGTTGACGCGGGCGGTCTGCAGCGCCGCGATCTCTCGCTGCCGCTCGTTCGCCGTCGTCGCCTTCGGGGGAGTGAGCCCGTAGGTGAGCCGAACCTGCGAGAACGGCGTCATCGCCCTGCCGACATTCTAGAGCCGCTCGTCGATCGCCCGGTTCGACATCTCGTCGGCGGCCTTGTTCATCTCGCGCGGCACGTGCACCAGCTTCACGCGCGAGAAGTCGTTCAAGAGCCGCACGGCCTCGTCGTACAGCGGCTTCAGGCTCGGCGACTTCACCTGGTAGCGCCCGCCGAGCTGGCGAATCATCAGCTCGCTGTCGGCGTAGACCTCGACCTCGCGCACGCCGAGCGAGCGCGCGCGCCGCAGGCCGATGAGCAGGCCCATGTACTCGGCGTAGTTGTTCGTCTGCGTGCCGAGGAACTTGCCGATCTGATCGACCACCTGCCCCGACGGGTCGACCAGCACCGCGCCCGCGCCCGAGAGCCCCGGGTTACCGCGGGCCGCGCCGTCCGAGTACACGCGCACGCTCGCCGGCGCCGGAGTCGACAGCCGCGGCAATGAGCCCAGCGTCTTCATCGACCCGGGCTCCAGCGTCGCCGCCACCCGCTCGATGAGCCGCCCCAGCTGCTCGCGATCGAGCGAGGGAAACGCCTCGAGCGTCGACTCGAGCGACTCCTGCTTCGCGATGAAGCGCAAGACCTCTGCTTCACCCGGCTGTGCAGCTTCACCCGGCTGTGCAGCTTCGCCCGGCTGTGCAGCGTCGGCGGCGCGTGCCGGGTGAGGCTGAGCTCGGAGTTTCAACGCCCTCGGCATCGACACCAATACTACTTCGGTGCGGGCTCGATCGCTTCAGGGGCGTAGATGATCCGCATGCACGATGGGCAGGTGTCGTAGCCGAACGAGACCTTCAGCGTGTTGTACAGCTGGGGGGGCACGTTCATGCGGCAGCCCGTGCAGGTGTTCGGCGGAGCCAGCGGCACCATCGCGGGCATGCGCTTCTTGCGAACCGTGTCGTAGCGGCGCAGCAGGTTCGGGTCGACGACCTTCGCCGCGTCGTTGCGCTTCTCTTCGAGGCCCTTCACGCCCGCTTCGGCCTCGGCGAGCTTCGCGCGCAGCTCGGCCATCTTCGTGCCGAGGTCCTTCGCGCGGCCCTGGAAGTCGGCGTCTTTCTGCTTCAGCACCTCGCGCTGCGTGCCCTGTGTCTTGCCGAGCTCGACGAGCTCTTCGGCCATCGAGACGTTGCTCTTCTTCGCGATGTCGATCTCACGGGCGAGCGCCGAGTACTCACGGGTGGAGCGCTGCTCGGTGAGCCGCGCCTCCCACTTCTTCACCTTGTCCTTCTCTTCGGTGATCGTCTGCTCGAGGGTCGACCGCTGGCGCTCGATGTCGTCGAGCTTGCCGCGCTCCGCGTCGACCGCGCTACGGAGTACGCCGAGCTCCTTCTCGAGCTCCGCGATCTGCTTCGGGTATGTCTCTGCCGACTTCTTGAAGGCCGCCACCTCCATGTCGACCTTCTGTAGGGCGGCCAGCGACTGCAGTTTCTCCCGCAAAACTTCCTCCGTGCGCTAAGCGCGACGCTTCTACATGAAAGGCACTGAGTGGTCCAACCGCGTTTTCGCTGCTTGTGCACTCACGATCGCGTTCGCCTGTGAACAACGTGGCGTAACGCCTTCGGCGCCCCCACGCACGGGCGGCGCGATCGGCTCGCTGACGGGCTTCGTCCACACCGACGCCCCCGCGCTGCCCCCCATCACCCTGCCCGAGAGCGTTCACAAGGTGTGCGGGCCCTCGATCGCCGACGGCTCGCTCCAGCTCGGCGAAGGCGGAGCCCTCGCCAACGCCGTCGTGTGGGTCGACGACGCCAAGCCGACCCCGCCGCCCGCCGAGAAGCCGCTGCTCGATCAGCGCAAGTGCGCCTACAGCCCGCCCGTGATCGTCGGCCACACCGGCGGCAAGCTCAAGGTGAAGAACTCCGACCCGCTGATTCACAACGTGCGCGCCGGAGCCCTCTTCAACGTCGGCATGCCGATCGAGAACCAGGTGATCGAGCGCGCGCTCCCCGACTCCCCCGGCCCCGTCACGATCGTCTGCGACGTTCACCCGTGGATGCGCGCCGACGTCATGGTGCTCCCGCACGACCAGTGGGCCATCACCGACGCCCGCGGCCGCTTCAAGCTCGAGAACGTCGAGGCCGGCACGCGGCAGGTGCACGTCTGGCACCCGCTCCGCGGCGAGAAGAAGACGTCGGTCGAAGTGCCCGCCGGCGGTGAAGGGAAGTTGGATACAGCGCTCTAGCGCCGTCTTCAGACTTCTTCTTCTTCGACGACCGGCTCTTCTTCTTCGATGCCCTCGAGCTCGTCCTCGTCGCTCTCTTCTTCGGCCGCCGCCGGGACGATCGGCTCGACCGGCTCGACCGCGCGCGGCACGGCGGCGAGTCGCCCACGCCCCTTCTCGGCCGGCTTGTTCGCCGGGCTCTCGCGTTGGTCCGAGCCGCACTTCGGGCAGACCGGATCAGGCTTCTTCATGTCGTAGAACTTCGTGCTGCACTTGAAGCAGATGAACTTCGTTCCGAGGTCCTTGGCAGCCATGGGCGCGGCGAAATAATAGCCGTTGTTACCCAAGTCAACGTCTGGCGCGCGCACACAGGTGCGCGCTAACCTCTCCTCGGGCCGCCAGCTTCGTGAACGTCACCTGCGACAAGTGCAATAAGCGGTACGCCATTGCCGACGACAAGGTCCGCGGCAAGTCGGTGAAGATCCGCTGCAAGCAGTGCCAGAACCTCATCAGCGTGCAGGGCCCTCCCGCGGGCGCCGCCGCTGCCGCCACCATGCCCATCACCGCCCAGCCGGCCATGGCCGCGGGCGTCGGCGCGGTCAGCGGCTCCCCGTGGGAAGACGAGCGCACCCGCGCCATGCCCGCGATGGATCTCTCGCCCACCTGGTTCGCCATGGTGAAGGGCAAGCAGATCGGCCCGTTGACGGTGCGCGACCTCGAGCTGCGCGTGAAGACCGGCGAGGTCTCGCTGCGCACGTACCTGTGGAAGCAGGGCATGGCCGACTGGAAGCGCGCGAGCGACGTGCCCGAGGTCTCGCCCGTCTTCGCCGGCGTCTCGGTCGGCGCCGCAGCGGTCGGCCCCGTGCAGGCGGCTCCGCAGGCCGGCCGCCCCATCTCGAAGGCCACCAAGTCGGTCGCGCGCGACGTCGCCACCGCGAACGAGCTGCCCTCGCCCGAGATCACCCGCAAGCCGAACGGCAACGGCGCCGGCGCGGTCGCCGCCGACCCGAGGGCGGCCCAGGCAGTCACGCAGCCGGCGCCGGCGCTCCCGACGCGGCCGAAGACGGGCCAGTTTCAGAAGGCGCAGATCACCGAGCCCGCGCCCGTCGAGCCGGTGACCGTGCCGATGCCTGCCCAGCGCGAGTCGAAGAGCGGCAGCCGCGGCGCCGTCGAGAAGAAGACCGCCGCCCCCGCCGCGCAGCTCGAGTCGAAGCCGGCGGCGAAGGCCGTCGACCGCTCTCAGATCGTCACCGACAAGGAGCCCGCCGCGATCCCCGGGCCCGGAGCCGACGCCGGTCAGCCGCTCAACGATCTCTTCGCCGACGTCAGCGGCCTGCACGCCAAGGGCGACGAGCCCTCGACCGGCGAGCGCCCCATCTCGGGCCTCGAGGGCCCCGCCAGCAGCGAGCCGCTGCTCGGAGGCGCCGCCGAGAAGGGCTACGACCCGTTCGCCGCCCTGGGCGAGGCCGACCCGAACGACGCGCCGCCCCCCGGCGAGGCCACCAAGTTCTTCATCGCGCAGGCCGGCGTCAACAAGCGCAACCCCCCGTGGAAGATCGCCCTGTTCGTCATCGCGATCATCGGCCTGCCCGTCGGCGTGCTCTACATGCTGTCGAGCCTCCACGTCGTGCCGCCCGTGCTCGTGCAGAACGAGAAGGGCGAGATGGTCGAGCAGGAGTTCTTCAGCCCCAAGGGCTTCTCGACCGGCCTCAAAGACCTGCTCTCGGGCGACGCCAAGAAGAAGAAAGAGGCCGCCGAAGCCGCGAAGAAGGCCGCCTTCGAGCGCGAGAAGGCGAAGAAGCTCGCCACCGCCCAGCCGCAGAACAACGACAACGGCGACAGCATGCCCGAGCGCCGCGGCAGCAAGCCCGAAGCGCCGAAGTACACCGAGGACGAGCTCAAGAAGCTCTACGGCTCGGGCGGCCCGACCGGCAGCGACGTCTCGCTCGGCTCGAAGAACGACGTCGGCCCGAAGATCCGCCTCGAGTCGCAGGCGCCCACCATCGAGAAGGGCGGCGGCCTCGACTCCGACGCCGTCGCGAAGACGATGGGCGAGCGCATGAAGGCGCTCGTCGGCTGCGTCGAAGACGCGCTCAAGCGCAACCCGAACGTCAAGCTCGAGAAGGTCACGCTGGTGCTGCAGGTCGGCGAGTCGGGAGCGGTGAAGAGCGCCGGCCTCGAGCCCAAGCGCGTCGAGCTGACCGACTGGGGCGGGTGCATCGTGCAGCGCGCGAAGAAGATCGCCTTCCCCGCGGCCGAGAGCGAGTCCGAGATCCAGATCCCGTTGGTGCTCGGCGCCTCGATGCAGTAACTCGCGGTTTCAGCATGTACCTGGGTCGGGTCATCGGCACCGTCGTCGCGACGAGGAAGGCGCAAGGCCTCGAGGGCAAGCGCCTGCTCGTCGTACAGCCGCTCGATCATCACAAGGAGCCCTCGGGCCCTCCCGAGGTCGCCGTCGACACCGTCTCGGCTTCCCCGCAGACGCTCGTGTACCTCGTCGGCAGCCGCGAGGCCGCGCTCGCCTGCGACCCGTGGTTCGTGCCGGTCGACTCGGCGATCGTCGGCATCGTCGACGAGGTCGACGTATGAACCGTCTTCCGGGTTCAGGCTCGCTGCTCGTCAGGGCGCGGCGCAAACTGCCGCGCGGCGCCCACACTCGCGGGCGCTCGCCATGAACCTCTGCCGGGTGCTCGGCACCGTCGTCGCCACCGAGAAGCACCCCGCGTTTCACGCGCGAAAGCTGATGGTGGTGCAGCCGCTCGACGAGCTGCAGAAGCCGAACGGCAAGAGCTTCATCGCCATCGACCACAGCTCGAGCGCCGGCAAGGGCGACCTCGTGCTCGTCATGCGCGAGGGCAACGGCGTGCGGCAGATCGTCGGCGACAAGATGGCCCCGATTCGCTCGATCATCGTCGGGGTCGTCGACTCGGTCGACGTCGGCGCTGAGCCGGCCGCCGGCGGGGCGACGAAGAAGAAGCGCTGATGCCGGTCGCTCCCCTGCCCTTCGTTCGCGCCGAGCTCGTCGCGGTGTCGCGGCGGCTGCACGAGAACGGCTGGGTCGCGAACCACGACGGCAACCTCTCGCTGCGGCTGAACGGCAACCGCCTGCTCATCACGCCGACGGCGTTCAGCAAGCGCGACGTCGACGACGCCTCGCTCATCATCGTCGACATGAGCGGCAAGGTGCTCGAGGGCCGCAAGAAGCCGTTCAGCGAGCTCGAGCTGCACCTCGCCATCTACCGCGCGCGGCCCGAGGTCGACGCCGTGATCCACGCGCACCCGCCGTACGCGACCGCGGCCGGCCTCGTCGGCCTCGAGCTGTCGCCGATCGCGATGCCCGAGATCGTGGTGTCGCTGGGCGCCAAGATCCCCACGCTGCCGCGCGTGATGCCGAAAGAGAAGGCAGGCGTCGAGGCCGTCGAGAAGGCCGCGCGCGAGGTCGACGCCATGGTGCTGCAGGGCAACGGCGTCTTCACCTGCGGCCCCGACCTGTCGCTCGCGCTGCTCCGCATGGAGCTCGTCGAGCACTACGCGAAGATCTTGAGCATCGCGCGCGGCCTCGGCACCGTGCCCGCGATCGCCGACGGCGATCTCGCGAAGCTGCTCGACGCGCGCAAGAAGGCGGGCCTGGGCCCGAAGAGCGCGCCGAAGTGACGAGAGCGCTGCCGCTCTCGCTCAGGCAGGCGCCGGCGTCGAGGCCCTGCCGCCCGTCCACGTCTCGTCGGTGATGACGCTGCTCAGCTCGTACTCGCACAGCGGCGAGCCCGAGCGAAGGCACTGCACCTGGCTCACGATCGCCGGCACCCCGACGCAATCGAGCGCCTCGACGAGAATGCCCTCTTCCACCACGCAGTGGTGCGGAGTCGTCTTCTCCATGCGCGCGTAGCCCGGCCTGAAGACCGTCACCCTCCACCCGCCGATGTCTCGGCCGCGGTTCGCGTGGTGGTACATCGCGTCGAGCCCATAGAGAATGTCTGCGGCGCTCTTCGCGGTCTGCTGCACGCGCTCGCGGTGCGACATGCGGAAGATGTTGCGCCCCATCTGCACGAGCCCGGTGCGGCCGAGCTTCTGGTCCAGCCGCTCCATCGCGTCGAGCAGCGGCGCGATCGGGTACCACGCGTTCGGCTTCACGCGGCTGAGCTCCTCCGCCAGCTTCGGGCCCAGCGCCGTGTCGGGGAAGGTCACGACCTTCAGCACCGACAGCACGTCGGAGCCGATCGTCTCGTGGTTCTCACCCCGGTAGCCCTGCGGGCGCCGCCGCTCGGCCATCGGCTCACCCTTTCAGGTGCGTGCCGACGAGGTTGAGCAGCTCGGTCAGCGTCGTCGGCTTGGCGAGGTAGTCGGTCGCGCCGGCCTCGTCAGCCACCGCGTGCAGGCGCCCCGCCTCGAGCGCCGAGAGGAAGATGACGGGAATCGCGGCCAGCTCGATGTCAGCGCGCATCACCTTGCAGATGTCGACCCCGTCGATGCCCGGCATGAGAATGTCGAGCAGCACGAGGCGCGGCTTCACCTCGCGAATGATCGAGAGCGCCTCGCCGCCGTTCTTCGCCTTCAGCACCTCGTAGCCGAACTTCGACAGCGCCTTCGAGAGGAAGTCGAGAATCGCGGTGTCGTCGTCGGCGACCAGCACCGTCGGCTTCTGGCTCGCCGGCCGCGCCGCGAGCCGCGCCACCTCGCCCTTGAGCAGCGCCGTCAGCGCGTCGGTCAGCTCGATGAAGCGCAGACCCACGTACCGCCCCTCGGGGCCCTCGCGCGTCAGCTCGGCGCGAATGCGCACCGGCCCGGCCTCGAGGTGCAGCTCGATCTCCACCAGCTCGCCCGGCTTCACCGGCGCGTGCGTCTCGAGCAGCGCGCCCGTCTCAGACAGGTTGCGCGCGATCGCCTCGTCGTTGAGCTCGGGGCGCTTGAAGACCGCCTTCAGCGAGCACGGCTCGCGCGCCGAGCGCCGGCCCACCGGCGGCCGATCGGGCTGCTGCGTGAGCCCCAGAAACCGGCGCACCTTGTCGACCTCTTCGTCGTCGAAGCGCACCCAGACCCCGCCGCGAAAGCGCGGCCCCGGCCGGCGCAGGCCGATGACGTCGCCCGTCGCCACCAGCGCGACGCCTTCGATCTGCAGCTCGACTGGCACCCGCTCGCCGAGGCGCGGCGGCTCGGTCGTCTCGATGAACACACGATCCGTGTTCGCCTTCACGAGCTCGTCCCACAGCCGGTACTTGTCGGGGTACGAAAGCTGAAGCGCCAAGGCTCCCGATCAACGGCAAAACCCCGCCGCTGTCCAGCCCTACCTGCGCCCTGTCACCGCGCCGACCCACCCACCGCACCAGCGGCCGTTACAGCCGGCTCGAGATCTCTTCGGTCACGGCCTGCGTGCCCAGCGTGCCGCCGAGGTCGCGCGTCGTCTTGCCCGCCTGCACGACCTGCTCGACCGCCTGCTCGAGAGCCACCGCCGGCTTCTCGTCGCCCAGGTCGCGCAGCATCAGCGCCGTCGTCAGCAGCATCGCGACCGGGTTCACGAGCCCCTTGCCGGCGATGTCGGGCGCGCTGCCGTGCACGGGCTCGAACAGCGGCGTCGAGTCGGGGTTCAGGTTCGCGCTCGGCGCCACGCCCATGCCGCCGGTCAGGGCCGCGCCCAGGTCGGTGAGAATGTCGCCGAACAGGTTCGTGGTGACGATGACGTCGAAGTCTTCGGGCTTCACCACCATCTGCATCGCGATGGCGTCGACGTAGTAGTGCTTCGCGGTGATGCCCTCGTAGCCCTTCGCGATCTCTTTGAAGGTGCGCACCCAGAGCTCGTGCGCGCCGATCGCGTTCGACTTGTCGGCCATCGCGACGCGCTTCTTGCCGTTCTTCTTCGCCCACTCGAACGCCGCGCGGATGATGCGCTCGACGCCCTTCCTCGTGTTGATCTCTTCGGCGACCGCGACCTCGTCGGGAGTGCCCTTCTTGAAGACCCCGCCGATCGCGTTGTACATGCCCTCGGTGTTCTCGCGGAACACGACGAAGTCGATCTCTCTCTTGCCCTTGCCCTTGAGCGGCGACAGCCGATCGTCGAGCAGCCGGCACGGGCGGAAGTTCACGTAGAGGTCGAGCCCGAAGCGCAGGCCCAAGAGAATCTCGCGCGCGTGCGCGTTGTCTTTCACCCGCGAGTCGCCTACCGCCCCGAAGAGGATCGCGTCGTACTCGTTGCGAAACACCTCGAGCTGGCCCGGCGGCAGGCCGACGCCCGTCTTCAGGTACCGCTCGGCGCCGAAGTCGAACTCGACGACCTCGTGGTGCGGGGTGAGCTTCTGGAGCACCTTCTTCGCCGAGGCCGCGACCTCGATGCCTGCTCCGTCTCCGGGGATGAGTGCGATCTTCGCCATCTTAGAGCCGCGGTATGCCACAGGACGCCCTGCTTGCGTGGGCCGGCTGTTCTTGCTGGTGTTGCCCCCCCATGGGCTTGCTCACCGACGTCGTCGCGCTGGGGAAGCGAAAGCCGCTGGCGGTGCTCAAGAAGCCCTACGAGAGCGCGCCGTGGTTCCAGTTCAAGGGCGTCGGCGAGCTCGAGCTCACCGCCCTGGCGAAGCTCGTCGGCGCGGGGAAGACCGCCTTCCCCGTGCTCGCGGCCCACGAAGAGTCGCTGCTGTTCGCCTTTCCGCCGAAGCTCGCCCAACGGGTCGCCGCCCTGGGCGACGCCGAGCTCGCCAGGCTGCGGCCGAAGTGGTCGAAGGCCGCAGGCCTCGAGTGGATCTCGGACCAGACCGAGCTCGACGGCTACCTCAAGGGGCTGCGCCACTTCCTGAGCACCGAGCAGGGCCCGTTCGCCCTCTTCGTCAGCCCTTGACTCATGGGGTCTGCGCCGACAGCGGCGGTGCCAGCTCGCCGGTGAACTCTCTCAGGCTGCGGTACTCGTCGTAGCGGCACTGCACGGTCAGGCTGTCGCCGGGCGTGATCTTCGTCGGCCCCGGCGGGTGCAGCTGCTCTTCGGCGCCCGAGCGCTTGAGCCCCAGCGTCAGCCCGCCGAACTTGTCGCGCAGCTCGCTGACCGTGAGCGCCGACAGCTTCTCTTTCGCCTCGAACTTCGACACCACCATCAGGTGCGGCCCGACGTGAAACGAGTGGAGGATGCGCGGGTCGAGCGCCGTCAGCGCGAACGCCGGCGCCGCGAGCGCCGACGTCGAGTGCGCCTCGGCACGGAAGTTCTCTCTCACCCGCTCGACGAGGTCGTCGTCGAACAGGCGCAGCACGATGCGCAGCGAGGGGTTCGCCTTGCGGGCGTCGAGCGCGACGTTCAGGTTCGCGAGGTCGTCGTTGGTCGCGCAGATGATCGCCTCGGCGTCTTGCAGGTTGAGGCGCTTGAGCGCGAGCGGGTTGCGAATGTCGTCGATGAGCACCGGCACGTTCAGGTCGCGCAGCGTCGAGACGAAGTGGGCGTCGGCGCGGTGCTCGATGATCATCACCGGCTTCTTCAGCTCGCGCAGCTGCAGCGCGACGCGGTAGCCGACGCGCCCGGCGCCGCACACCACCACGTGGCCCTTCATCGCCTCGGCGATCACCTCGATCCACTCCCTCTCGGCCTTGTGCTTCGCGAAGAACAGGTACCCGAAACGGACGCCGCCATCCACCACCGTCGCGATGCCGAGCGGCGGGATGATGATGTTCAACACCTCGATGAGCGGAATCGGCACGTAGTCGAGCGACGGCTGCCCGAAGAGCAGGAAGTAGATGTGGTGCACCGCCCGCCCGTAGTCGATGGGGTCGCCCGCCGGCGTGCGGTAGATGCCGACGTAGACGAGCGGCAGCCCCACGAACAAGAGCAGCAAGAACGCGATCGTGATGCGGAAGCGGCGAAGAACGGCGTACGCGTACCGGAGCCGGAACTCCAGGGTCACTGCTGTGACCCACCCTCGGCCGCCTGCGCCTTGTTGCGGCGCTTCTCGATGATCCACACGAGCAGCACGCCCAGCTCGTAGCAGGCGATCATCGGCCCGGCCATCAGCGACAGGTTGATGACGTCGCCCGTCGGCGTGATCACCGCGGCGACGATGAGGCACACCACGAACGCGTGCCGCTGGTACTTGAACAGGAAGCTCGCCTTCACCAGCCCGACCAGCGACAGCACCGCCATCACCAGCGGCAGCTCGAAGATGAGCCCGAACGCCAGCAGCAGAATCAGCACCAGCGTGAGCTGCTCGTTCATCGACAGCATCGGCCGCGTCCAGTTGTTCGACTCGTAGGTCGCCTTGCCGGTGCCCAGGTCGCGCTCGAGCTGCCACAGCGCCGCCATGTCGCTCGCCGCCGACGGGTCGATGCCCTCGAGCAGCTTCGCCGCCTCGTCGGCGACCGCGACCGCCTTCGTGAAGTCGCGCACGCCGTACGCCGCCACCGCGTCTTGCCGCTTCTCCATCACCTGCGAGAGCAGCGACAGCGAAGAGGCTCCGAAGCCGTCGCGCGCCGCGTCGATGAGCCGCCCGAGCCCCTCGAGCCGCGTCAGCACGTCGACGCTCTGCTTCGGCACGAGCGTCACCTCGAGGCTCAGGTCGAACAGCTGCTCTTTCTTGGCCTTCGCCTGGCCTTCGCCGGCGGCCTCGAGATCTCTCGTCGCCTCGCGCGCCAGCGCCCCGGCCCGCGCGACGTTGCCCAGCCGCAGATAACGAATCGCGTCTTCCTCGCGCAGCCGCCCCGTGTTGAGCCGCCCCTCGAGCGCGATGGCGCGCTCTTCCCGCAAGAGGAACTTGAACATCTGCGGCAGCACCGCGAAGTAGCAGAACGACGCGCCCGCGACGAACGCCGCCGTGCCGAAGAAGATGAACGGCGCGGCGAGCTTGCGCTCGTTGTCGTAGAGCCCGGGCGAGACGAAGCCCCACAGCTGGTAGAGCAGCACCGGCGTGGTCAGGAAGACGCCGCCGTACAGGCCGACCTTCATGTACACGTTGAACTCTTCGATCGCCGACGTGTAGACGAGCGCCGACGCCTCGGGCGGCAGCGCGCGCAGCACCGGCAGCATCAAGAGGCCGTAGAGCGTCTTCGCGAACGCCAGCGCGCCGACGCCCAGCACCAGCACCGAGATCACGACGCGCAAGAGGCGCTTGCGCAGCTCGCCGAGGTGCTCGGCCAGGCTCATTCGAAAGTCGTCGGGGGTCTGCGCCGGGCCGGCAGCGAGGGCGGGCATGGCGCGTCAGCCGGCCTTCTGCGTGGGCGCGTCGGCAGACGACGCGGGCGCCGCCGCCGCCTCTTCGGTCAGCTTCTCTTCAGCCGGCTTCTCTTCGCGGTGGTAGTCGGGGTGCCCCGGGTCGGACTCGTCGACCGGCGGGGCCTGCAGCGCGAGCTCGCCCTGTTGGGGAGCGGCCGGGTCGGCCGGCGGCTGCACGTGCTCGGGCAGCGGGGCCTGCGGCACCGCGTCGGCAGCCGCCTGAATCTGCGGCGCGGGGTTCATCACCTCTTGGTCCATTCGGTAGAACTCGCGCTCGACCACGTTGCGCACGTCGTCGGTCTGGCGCCGGAACTCGCGAATGAACTTGCCGATGCCGCGCGCGAGCTCGGGCAGGCGCTGCGGGCCGAGCACCAGCAGCGCCACCACGGCGATCATGATCATCTCACCGGTGCCGATGTTGAACATCCGGCACGCAAGCTAGCGCGAAAAGCCGGCTACTGCGCGCTTCCCGTGCTGGCCGGAGCCGCGACCCCGGGCTGGGCCGGCTTGCGGCGCGGCCCCTCGGCCTCGAGCTTCTTCTTCGCCGCCTCTTCCTTCAGGCGCTGCTCTTCGGCGAGGCGGGCCGCCTCTTCCTGCTTGCGCTTCTCTTCTTCGGCGCGCGCCTTGCGCTGCTCGGGGGTCATCTTGCGCTCTTCGTCTTTGCGCTTCTTCTCTTCCTCGGCGATGCGCTTCTTCACCTCGGCCTCTTCGGCCTTGCGGCGCTTCTCTTCTTCCGCCGCCGCCCGCTTCTGCGCCTCGGAGTCGACCTGCTTCGACGCCGCCTCGACCGCGAGCCGCACGCGCTCCTCGTCTTTCGCCTTGCGCTCGTCTTCCTTCGCCTTCTTGTCGGCCTCGGCCTTCGCCTTCGCCTCTTCCTGCGCCTTCTTCTTCGCCTCGAGCTCTTCCTTCTTCTTCGCAAGCTCGGCCTCCTTGCCCTTCTGCTTCTCGAGCACCTTCAGCTCGGCGGCGAGGCGCTTCTCTTCTTCCTTGCGCGCCTTCTCTTCGGCGGCGAGCCGCTTCGCCTCCTCGGCCTCCATCTTCTTGCGCTCGGCGGCGAGGCGCTTCTCTTCCTCTTTGCGCGCCTTCTCTTCGGCGGCGAGCCGCTTCTTGTCCTCGGCCTCTTTCTTCGCGCGCTCCTTGGCGTCCTCGGCGTCCTTCTTCGCCTTCGCCTCGGCCTCGGCCTTCGCCTTCGCGTCAGCGTCGGCCTTCGCCTTCGCCTCGGCGTCTGCCTTCGCCTTCGCCTTCGCGGCCACCTCGGCCTCTTCCTTCGCCTTCTGCTCGGCGGCGGCGCGGGCCTTCTCTTCGGCCTCGGCCTTCGCTCGGGCCTCGGCCTCGGCCTTCGCTCGGGCCTCTTCGGCCTTCACCGCGGCCTCGCGCTCGGCGGGAGTGATCGCCTTGCGATCGCCACCCGGCTTGCGCTTGCCGTCACCGACGTTCGGCTCGGCGGCCGACTTCGGCCCCGTGATCTCCGGAGCGGGCAGGTCGTCCTCCTGGGCGACGGCAAGGGCGGGGACGAGCGCGAGCGCGCAGAGGGCAGCGAGACGAAGACCGGTCATTGCCTCGAATTAGCGCACCGCGGCTTTAGGGATCAATCCATCAGCGCGGCGCCGCACCTGGCCCTCGATCCACCACAGCAACAGGGGGATCAGCAGCGTCAGCGTCATCGCGAGCCCCGCCACCCGGTGCATGCCCGTCAGCACGAACTCGCTCTTCCCCTCGACGAGCGGCACCCGCGGCACCCGGCTCAGGAGCTGCGCCGAGACGATCGCCGCCAGCGCCGAGGCCCCGTGCTGCACCGACGACGACAGGCTCTGGTACCGCGCCCGCACCTCGGGCTCGGGCACCTTCGTGTTCAGCGTCGAGTACGAGACGTTGCGCAGCGCCATGCCCGTCATGAACCCGATGAACATGAGCAGCGGGCTCAGCCGCGGCGGGTACTCGAAGAAGCCGGCCCACATCACCGACACGACGATCACCGTGCCCGCGATGCTCGTGCGAAACGAGCCGTAGCGATCGACGAGCCAGCCCGCGACCTGCATCGAGACCACGCTCGCCAGGCCGCCGAACAGGTACAGCTGATCGATGCGGCCGCGCGGGTAGTCGAGGTTCATCTGCAGGTAGCCCGAGATGTTGGGGATCAGCACGAACCCCGCCATCATCGTCACCGCCGTCATGCTGTACGTCACGATCACGATCGGCCGCGAGACGAGCTCGGCCGTCGTCACCGGGTGCGCCGCACGCTTCTCGAGGTGCCCGCGCATGCTCGGCAGCAGCACGAACGCCACCACCGACACGAGCACGCCCAGGCCGCCGACCGCGAAGAACGGAGCCCTCCACCCGAGCTGCTCGCCGAGCCACAGCCCGGCCGGCACGCCGAGCACCGACGCGATCGAGAACGCCCCCATCACGAGGCCGAGCGCGCGGCCGCGCAGCTGCGTGGGCACCGAGTCGCTGACGATCGCGATGGCGAGCGCGGTGGCGGGGCCGCCGAACGCTCCGGCGAGCAGCCGCGCCGCGAGCAGGGTCTCGAAGCTGACCGAGAGCCCTCCGAGCGCGGTGCCGGTCGCGAGCCCCACCATCGCGAGGCACAGCGCCGTCTTGCGATCGAGCCGGTCGAGGTAGGGGGCGCCGAAGAGCCCCGCGAGGCAGGCCGACGCCGTGTACGCGCCGGCCACGTAGCCGATGTGCGCCTCCGAGAAGTCGAGCGCGAGCGCGAAGTCGCGCCCGAGCGGCATCACCATCACGAAGTCGAGCACGTTGACGAACTGCACCGACGCGATGAGCGCGACGATGCTGAGCTGCCTCGGCGTGAAGCGCGGCGGCTGGGCCCCAGCGCCCGTCGGGTCTTCTCGGCTCATGGCGGGCGCAGGCACCGCCCGGTAACTAATCGGGCGCGCGATTCGCGGCTACACTGCCGTGCTTCCGATGCTCGCGTGGCTCGTCGTCGTGCTCGCCGCCGTCTCACCGTTCGAAGCGGCGATGGGGCGCGCCGTCGCGCACTACAACGAGGCCGAGTGGGACGCGGCGCTGAAAGAGCTCGCCATCGCCGAGCGCCAGGCGGGCACCGACACCGAGCGCGTCGCCGTGTGGATGCACCAGGGCGTCGTGCTCGCGAACGTGCCCGACGCCGAGGCCGCGAAGGCCGTGTGGCGCCGCGCGCTCGAAGAGATCCCCGCAGCGCCCCTGCCGCTGCAGGTCTCGCCCCGCGTGAAGAGCCTGTTCGAAGAGGTGCAGCGCGAGGTCGCCACGAGGGCCCCGGCCGACGCGCCCAAGCAGGCCGCGCTCGCGCCCGCTCCGAAGAACGAGCTCGCCGGCGGCTCGGGAGTGCCCATCGTGCCGATCGTCTCGCTCGGCGTCGCCGTCGCCGCCGGCGGCGTGGGCCTGGGCTTCGCGATCAGCGCGAGCTCGCTGCTCAACGCCGCGCGCGTCGCAGACCCGGCCTCGCGCGACGCCCTGCGCTCCGAGGCGTCGACGCACTCGCTCGTCGGCAACATCGCGTTCGTCGTCGCCGGCGCCGCCGCGCTCACCGCGCTCATCACCTTCATCGTGCTCGACTAGCCCGCTTCGGGCTTCGGCGGGTCGGGCTCAAGACGCCCTCTACGCGCTGGCGCGCTACGCCCGCCTACGCCCTACGCTCTCCTCTAGCCCGCTTCGGGCTTCGGCGGGTCGGGCACAAGACGCCCTCTACGCGCTGGCGCGCTACGCCCGCCTACGCCCTACGCTCTCCTCTAGCGCGCCACGACCTCGATGCCCGAGCCGTCGTTCACCTTGATGCGCACCCGGCCGCCCGGCGGCACCTCGATGCTCTTCTCGGTGCGCCAGCCGGTCGCGGCGTTGTGCGCGCTCACCTTGCGGTGACCCTCCCAGACGCTGAACGCCGAGATCGGCGTCGGCCCGACCGTCACCCCGTCGACCGCGATCTGCAGCTCGACGTGCGGCGGCACCGGGCGCACGTCGAGCAGCCCGTGCGACGGCTTCCACGAGAGGCTCTCGCGCCCGCCCGCAGCCACCTCGACGCTGCGCACCCACGACAGCCCGAGGCGCGGCTCCTTCAGCTCGACGCGGTGCGGGCCGGCGCTCAGCTCGAGCGAGGTCGGCGTCACGCCCGCCTGCCGCCCGTCGACGAAGATCTCGGTGGGCGGTTCGCTCGACACGTGCAGCGCTCCCGTCGTCGCTGCGGGCGCGGGAGCCTGCGGGGGAACAGGGTCGTGAGGCTCGTCTTTCGCCGCGATCGGCTTCTCGCCCTTGCTCGTGCGCGGCGCCTTCGGCACCGGTCGCGGCGCCTTCGCCGGGGCCTTCGCCGTCGCCGGCTCGGGCACGGCGTCGGGCTCGGTCACCACGACCGCGGGCTCGACGCGCGCCGGCTGAGGAGGAGGCGGCGGCTGCGGCGGCGGCTCGGGCGCCTTCGGCTTCACCGCCACGTCGGCAGCGCCGCCGCCCGACGACCCCATCGCCGCCCACAAGATGCCCGCGCTGCCGCCCAGCGCGGTCACCACCAGCGCCGCCACCACGAACAGCACCGAACGCAGGCGCTGCTTCGGCTGGGTCGCCGCCGCCGCTTCGACGACGGTCTGAGCGCCTGCGGGCGCCCGGCGCGGCGCGGCCGGCGACGGGTGCGGAGGCACGAGCTCGACCTCTTCGGCGATCGCGGCGAGCTCCATCGGCCCCACGGTGATGCGCTCGGCGACCAACAGCTGCTCGAGCGCCTGGCTCAGCTCGCCCGCCCGCTGAAAGCGCTGCTCGCGGTCGCGCTTCGTCGCCTTCTCGAGCACCTGCGTCAGCGCCTTCGGGCAGTCGTCGCGCAGCGCCGCCAGCGGCGTCAGCGTGCCCGTCTTCACCGAGCTCAAGATCTCGACCTCGTTGCGGCCCGGGTTCGCGCGCCGCCCCGAGAGCAGCTCGTACAGCACGAGGCCCAGCGAGTAGATGTCGGTGCGCCCGTCGAGCGGCATGCCGAGCATCTGCTCGGGCGACATGTACGCGAGCTTGCCGCGAATCTGCCCCATGCGCGTCTGCAGCTGCGTCGTGCGCGCCTTCGCGATGCCGAAGTCGATGAGCTTCACCAGCCCGTCTTTCGACAGGAGCAGGTTCCCCGGGCTGATGTCGCGGTGCACGAGGTTGAGCGGCGCGCCGTCGGGCCCTTTGAGCCGGTGCACGTAGTCGAGCGCCTGCGCGGCCTGGCTCACGATGCGCAGCACGGGCCCGAGCGGCAGCTGCCGGCCCCGCACGGCGAACGACTTGATGATGGTGTGCAGCGAGGGGCCATCGACGAGCTCCATCGCCATGTAGAGCGAGGCGTCGATCTTCCCGAAGTCGTACACCTGCGCGATGTGCGGGTGCGTCAGCCGGGCGGTCAGCCGCGCCTCCTCGAGGAACAGCTCGACGATCTCCGCGTCGGTCGCGTGCTGCGCGTGCATCATCTTGACGACACACGTGCGGTCGAAGCCGTTCGGGCCGGTCTGACGCGCGTGAAACACCTCGCCCATGCCTCCGATCGCGAGGGTCCGCTCGAGAATGTACCGACCGAAAGTCTGCGACATGCGGGGAGCCTGGAAAGGCTAATACGACAGCCAGAAGTCCGTGCCGGGATCGGCGGTTCCGCGAAGGCGTCGAGAACCGAGTCGCACGGTCGCGCAGAGAGCGGTCCCCGCCCACCTTCGAGGCGGGTCTTCGAGTTTGGTGCTAAGGGGCTGAGGTGCCTGTGGCCACGATTCTGGTCGTCGACGACAGCCCGCTGGTGCTGAACCTGGTGCGCGAGGTGCTCACCGAAGCCGGTCATCAGGTCGTCACGGCCGACAACCCGCTGACGGTTCCCGCGCTGGTGCGCCGCACCAAGTTCGATCTCGCCCTCGTCGACCTGAACATGCCCGCGATTCAGGGCGACGCCGTGACCGTGATCCTCGAGCAGACCGAGCTGTTGCGAAAGCGCGTGGTGCTCTTCTCCGAGGCGGCCGAGGCCGAGCTCAAAGAGAAGGCGAAGTCCTGCGGAGCCCTCGGCTACATCAAGAAGGGCACCGACGAGCACCTGCTCAAAGAGATCGCCCACTTCCTCACGATCGCGCGGTAGCGGCGCTCAGGCGCTCAGGCGTCGCCGTCGCAGAGCTGGCGCACGCGCAGGAGCGACTTCGGGCTCATCGCGAGGAACTGCAGCCCCATGCCCACCGAGAAGTGAAAGCCGCCGCGCGCGCCCCAGCTGTTCGCCCACGCGACCACGCCGTTGCCCTCGAGCACCTCGTGGCTCTCGGCCACGTGAACGCGCAGCTCGAGCGCCGAGCCGACGCGCTGCACCGCGAGAGATCTCACGAACACGCCCCCGGGCGAGAGGTTCGAGCTGAAGCCCGCGAGCCACCGCGCCGTCGTGCTGCCCGCCTCGCGGAACTCGACGACAGAGAAGAACGGCACGCGCTGGTGCACGCGCAGCTGCGGGTGAACGCGCCGATCGCCGCTGACCGCGCGCACCACGTCGTCGGCCGGCGCGTTCACGTGCAGGCAGATCTGAAGCCCCGGCTCGGGCGGCAGCTCGGGCCCTGCGCTCAGCACGACCGCCGGCACGCGCTCGAGCCCCTGCTTGTGCCGCAGCTGATGCAGCAGCGGCGCCGCCGGCGATCGCGCGGCGATCACCAGCACGTCGAACTCCTCGTGAATCTCTGGAGCCCGCGCCGTGAGGTCGACCGGCAGCACGAAGAACCCGTTGAGCTGCAGAATCGCGTCGAGCCGGCGCAGGTCGACCGCGTCGTCGCTCGCGAGCAGCACGCGGCGCGGGCGCTTGCCGTCGGGCCGGGTCGCGCCGCTCTTCGCCGCCTGCAGCCGCAGCTGCACGTCGGCGAGGCGCAGGGGCCGCATCACGAGATCGGTCGCGCCGAGGTTCGACCAGGCCTCGAGCTGACCGCTCGGGACCTCCGACTGGCCCAGCAGCACGAGCGGCACCGTGCCGCAGCGCCGAGCGGCCTCCGAGATGCGTTCGGGCTTCGGCGGAGCCGCCGCGACGTCTGCGATGATCATCGCCGGGCTGAACGCACGCACCGCGTCGAGCGCGTCGTTCATCGACGGCACCGTCCGCACCGTGCAGCCCGCGGCCGCGATCGGAGGAACCGTGACGGTGCCCGCCGATGGAGAAGGGTCGATGACGAGGACGGCGTCGGCGGACACGAGCGCGTTCAGCGTAGCAGGCCGAAGCCTTCAGGCACGCGACGCCACCCGAGCGCACGCGAGTCTGAAGTGACCCGGCCTGCGGCCGGCCCGGTCGGCGACCGAGCTGGGCCCGCATCCACCTCGCGAAAGCGCGGTGAGCGGCTCGCCTACACCCTGAACCGGCGAACCTCGCCGCGCAGCACGTCGGCCTGGCTGCGCAGCGTCTCGATCGCCTGCTCGAGCAGCTTCACGCTCTTGTTCTGGGCCTCGCTCACCGTCTTGATGGTCTCGATCGCCTTCAGCACCTGCTCGCTGCCGCGCGACTGCTCGCGCTGGGCGCGGTTCAGGTGCGCCGCCATCTCGTTGATGTTCTCGATCGAGCGGGTGAGCTGCTTGCTGCCGTGGGCCTGCTCCTGCACCGAGCGCTGAACGTGCGTCGCGAGCATCTTCATCTTCTCGACGGTCTTCATCACGGCGTCGGCGCCGCGCGCCTGCTCGTTCGTCGCCCGGCTGATCTGCTCGACCGCCTCGGCGACCCGCACGATCGAGCCCGTCACCTCTTTGCTGCCGCGCGCCTGCTCGACCGTCGCCCGCGCGATCGCCTTCACCATCAGCGTCGACTTGTTCGCCGAGTCTTGGATCTTCTTGAGCTGGTTCTCGGCTTCCTTGCCGAGCGCGACGCCCTCGTCGACGTTGCGCACGCCCTGGTTCATCGCGGCGACGGCGTTGCGCGACTCCTGCTGCACCGCGCGAATCAGGTCGCCGATCTCGCGCGTCGACGTGCCCGTGCGCTCTGCGAGATCTTTGATCTCTTCCGCCACGACCGCGAAGCCCTTGCCGTGCTCGCCCGCCTGCGCTGCGATGATCGCGGCGTTCAGCGCGAGCAGGTTCGTCTGCTCGGCGACCTCGTCGATGACGCTGACGATGTTGCCGATCTCGGCGATGCGCCGGCCGAGGTGCTCGATGACCTGCAGCGCCTGCGCCGAGCTCTCTTTGATCTTGTCGATGCCGTGCAGCGTCTTGAGCAGCGAGTCGCCGCCCGACTCGGCGTCTTTCGACACCTGCTCCGACAGCCGCGCCGTCTCGTACGCGTTCGTCTCGACCTGGCTGATCGCGACGTCCATCTCGCTCATCGCATTCGACGTGCCCTCGGTCGTCTTGAGCAGCTCCTCGACGCTCTGGTTGACCTCTTTGATCGCGATCGTCATCTGCTCGATCTGCGTCGTGTTCTCTTCGACGCTCGCCGCCATCGCCGTGACGTTCTCGGCCACCTCGTCGTTCGTGGCGGCCATCTCCATCACCGAGCTCGACGACTCTTCGGCGCTCTGAAACAACACCTCGACGTTCTCGGCGATGCCCTTCAGGCTCGCGAGCATCTCGACCATCGAGCTCGACGTCTCTTCGACGCGGGTGAGCACCGTCGACGCGCCCGACGACGTCGTCGCCGCCGTGCGCGAGATCTGATCGATCACCTGCGCGACGCCCTCGCTGACCCCGCGCACGCGGCCGAGCGTCTCGCGCAGGCCGAGGCCGATCGTGTTGAGCGCCTCGGCGAGCTGGTCGAGCTCGCGGGTGGCTCCGCGCTCGACCCGCACGGTGAGGTCGGCCTCGCTCAGCTTTGCGGCCGTGTTCATCATCTCGGTGAGCGGCCGCACGATCAGCAGCCGCGAGAGCAGGAAGACGAGCACGAGAAACAGGCCCGTGCCGGCCAGCAGCGCGACCAGCAGCGTCCGCCGCAGGTTCGTCAGCGCCTCGACGATGCGGCCGCGATCGAGCGAGATGAGCACGAAGCCGGCCCCCGGCGTGCCCAGGCGCGTGACCCGATCCGAGATGAGCAGCTCGTTGCCGGTCGAGAGCTCCATGTTGAGCGGCCACCCGCGCGCGTTGAACTCGCTCAGCAGCTGCTTGAGCCGCTCGGGCTCCTCGCCGCGGCGACTCGCGACCCGGTTCGCCGCCGTGCACTCGGTCTCGCACCAGAAGACCCCCGCGAACTTGATCTCGGGCTCTTCGCCCACGATCTGATCGATCTCGGCCGCGCTCGCCTCGTCGTACGGCCGGGGCGACACCAGCACCTTGCGCTCGATCTCTTTCGCGACCGCCTTGCCGCGCTCGTACAGCGTGTCCGTCAGGTACTGCTCGGCCTGGTTCGGCACCGCGATGAACAGCGCCAGGAGCAGCACCACGAGCGCCGCTGAGAACGAGAGGAAGATCGCCCAGGTGAGACCGATGCGCTGGCTCTTGGCCGCCACGTTCGCCGTGCACCTTAGCGGAACGCGACTGCGCAGGAAGCCAGAACCCGCCCGACGCACGCCGGCTGAACGGGGCGGCGGCCGGGCCTCCACCCCAAGCGCCCGCCACCCGGCGCAGCCCTCACGGCCGTCAGCCACGAAGCGCCTCTGTTAGAAGCGCGGCATGGCGCGCACCCGCCTCTACACCTCCGAAGTCTACGCGGCCCACGACCCGGGCCCCATGCACCCCGAGCGCCCCGAGCGGCTGAAGAGCATTCACGCCGTGCTCGACCGCGCTCCCGTCGCCAACGCCGAGCGCGCGGCGCCGCGCCCCGCCACGAGAGACGAGCTGCAGCTCGTGCACGCGCCGGCCTACGTCGACCAGGTGCTCGCCACCGCCGGCCGCCCCACGCAGCTCGACCCCGACACCCGCACCAGCGCGCGCAGCGTCGAGGCCGCCCTGCTCGCCGCGGGCGCCGCCGTGCAGGCGGTCGACGACGTCTTGGGCCGCACCGCCGAGAACGCGTTCGCGCTCGTGCGCCCGCCCGGCCACCACGCCGAGCCCGATCAGGCGATGGGCTTCTGCCTCTTCAACAACGCCGCCATCGCCGCCGAGGCCGCCCGCAAGCGCGGCGCCCAGCGCGTGCTCCTGCTCGACTGGGACGTGCACCACGGCAACGGCAGCCAGTCGCACTTCTACGCGCGCCGCGACGTCCTGTACGCCTCGGTGCACCAGCACCCCTTCTACCCGGGCACCGGCTCGCCGTTTCTCGCCGGCGAGCGCGAGGGCGAGGGCTTCAACGTCAACTGCGGCCTGCCGGGCAGCCAGGGCGACGACGACTACGGCGCCGTCTTCGAGGGCCTCTTCCTGCCCATCGCCGAGCAGTACGCGCCCGACTTCGTCGTCGTGTCGGCCGGCTTCGACCCGCACCGCGCCGACCCGCTCGGAGGCATGCGCGTCACCGAGCGCGGCTTCGCCGCGATGTGCACCGCGCTGAAGAAGGTCTCGAAGGGCCGCATCGTGCTGCTGCTCGAGGGCGGCTACGACCTCGACGGCCTCGCCCAGTCGGTGCACGCCTGCGTCGAGGTGCTCGCCGGCACGCGCGCCGAGTCGTTCACGAGCGGCACCGTGCGCCCCGACACCGCCGAGGCGCTCGACGAGTCGTGGAGCCTGCACGCGAAGCACTGGAAGCGGCCCTCGTGACGGCCGCGGCCCCGTACATTCACGGCGGCACCGACGATCGTGAGGTCGCCCGCCTCGAGAAGCAGGCCCGCTGGTGCGCCCCGTGGATGCTCGAGCGCTTCGACGCCGCCCCCGGCATGCGCGTGCTCGACCTCGCCACCGGCGTCGGCGCCATGGCCGGCGAGCTCGAGCGCCGCTACCCGGGCGTCGTGCTCAGCGGCGCCGACCTGAGCGCCAGCCAGCTCGCGACGGCCCGCCGCAATCACCCGCGCGTCGCGTACGTGCGCGCGAACGGCGCCGCCCTGCCCTTCGCCTCCGAGAGCTTCGATCGCGTGCACTGGTCGTGGTTCCTCGAGCACGTGCCCGCGACCGTCGCCGTCGACGTGCTGCGCGAGGTGCGCCGCGTGCTCGCCCCCGGCGGCTACGCCCACTTCACCGAGGTCGACAACTCGACCTTCCGCACCGTGCCGCCGCTGCCGAAGGTCGCCGCGGCCCTCGACGCCCTGAACGCCGGCCAGCAGCGCGCCCACGGCGACCCCTTCATCGGCCCGAAGCTCGAGGGCTACGCGCGCGCGGCGGGCTTCCAGCGCATCGACGCCCGCGAGCGGCCGTTCACCGGCGACGCGAGCGATCTCGTCTTCTTCCAGGGCTTCATCGACGAGTTCGCCGAGATCTTCGAAGGGCTCGACGAGGCCCTCGGCCAATCGCTCGTCGAGGCGGCCACCGAGCTGCGCGGCCTCATCGCAAGGCCCGGCGCCAGCATGCACTACCGCGCCACAATCGCTCAGGCCCACAAATGAGGGTAGTTTCGCCCTCGGGTGGAACCGCTCCCAACCGAAGAAGATCCGCTCATCGGCAAGGTGCTGAGCGGCCGCTTCCGCGTCATCGAACCGCTGGGCAGCGGCGGCATGGGCAGGGTCTACAAGGCGATGCAGACGCCGCTCGAGCGGCTCGTCGCGCTCAAGGTGCTGAACCCGAAGTACGCGGGCGAGAAAGACCCGGGCTTCGAGCGCCGCTTCTTCCTCGAGGCGGCGATGACCGCCAAGCTCCACCACCCGAACACCATCACCGTTCACGATTACGGCCGCACCGAAGACGGCATGCTGTTCATCGCCATGGAGTACGTCGAGGGCGAGACGCTGCAGCAGCTGCTCGCCAAGTCGAAGGTGCTGCCGTGGGCGCGGGCCCTCTCGATCTGCTCGCAGATCGCGCGCTCGCTGCGCGAGGCCCACAAGCTCGGCGTCATTCACCGCGACCTGAAGCCCGCGAACGTGATGGTGCTGCACGAAGAGACCGGCTCCGACATGGTGAAGGTGCTCGACTTCGGGCTCGTGAAGACGTTCGCGCCCGACCAGATGCCGCCGGTGAACGAGCCCGAGCTCACCCAGGCCGGCGTGCTGCTCGGCTCGCCGCTCTACATGGCGCCCGAGTCGGCGAAGAACGAGGCCGACCCGCGCTCCGACATCTACTCGATGGGCGTGCTGCTCTTTCAGTGCCTCACCGGCAAGCCGCCCTTCACCGGCAAAGACTCGATCGACATCATCGTGAAGCACATCCGCGAGAAGCCGCCGCGGCCGAAGGCGCTGAACTCCGAGATCCCCGACGAGGTCGAGCTGCTCGTGCTCAAGTGCCTCGAGAAAGAGCCACAAGACCGCTACCAGTCGATGGACGAGGTGCTCGAGGCCCTGCGCGTCGTCGCGAGCGCGATGGGCGTCTCGGGCGCCTTCACCGACCCGCGCGCCGCCATCGTCGCCGCCGGCCTCTCGTCGACGAGCCTCAAGCGGCCGCCGCCGCTGCCCAAGTCGCACGCCCAGCCGGGCCTCGCGACGAGCTCGATCGAGGTGCCGCTCGACGAGTCGGCCGCCGTCACCGCGCCGCGGCGCAACCTCTTGTTCGCCTACGTCCTCGGCGGTGCCGCCCTCGCGGCGCTCGTCGTCGGCGTCGTCAGCTGGGTCACCCACAAGCCGAAGGTCGTGCCGAAGCCGCCCGAGGTCGTGAAGGTGCCGCCCAAGCCGCCCGACCCCGTGCCGGCCCCGAAGCCACCCGAGCCGCCGAAGCCCGCGCCCTCGATCGTCACCTTCGAGGTGAGCAGCACCCCGTCGGGCGCGACCGTGTCGATGGACGGCAAGCAGGTCGGGGTCACTCCGTTCACGCTGCCGCTCGCCGCGGACGACGACGGCAACCTGAAGGTGCAGCTCGCGTTCAGCCTCGAGGGCTACCAGAGCGTCACCGCCACCGCCGAGGGTCGTGGCACCGTCGAGGTGAGCCAGGTCTTGAAGCGCAAGTCGAAGAAGCGGCCGCCGCAGTCGAAGGACCCCGGCTTCAAGGACGACCCGTACCAGTGAGCCACGAGCCGCGCTCGGTGGCGTTCGACCGCGAGCTCGCCGAGGCTCCCCAGCGCACGGCCGGCGCCGTCGACGCGAAGGCGCTGCGCGACCCGGTCATGCGCAACATGACCCTCGCCCGCCGCGCGACCATCGTCGCCGGAGCGATCGCCATCGCCTTCTTCTCGCACCTCGCGGGCCTCGGCCTCGGCGGCGCCCTGTGCGTGTTCCTCGGGCTGCTGCCGATCCTCTACGTGTTCTCGCTGTTCGTCGGCATGGGCGCGATGGTGAAGACCGCGACGAAGGTCGTGCACGACCACCAGCAGCAGTATTCCTCCCCCGTCCCCCTTGGGGGGCGATTTCAGCTCGTGCGCCGCACGCAGCACGTGACCGTCACGCTCGGGGCCGACGCCCTCGAGATCGGCGTACGCGACGACCGCGGCGCTCAGACCGACCGCTGGCCCTGGGCCGAGGTGCGGCTCGACCGCACGGGCGACGCGCTCATCGTCGCGCGCGGCACCGAGAGCTTCACCGTGCCCGACCGCGCCTTCGGCGAGCCGGCGCAGGTGCAGGCGTTCGCCCTCGAAGCGCAGCAGCGCGCCTGGGCCGCGCGAAAAAAACCCGCCGCCGAAAAAACGTGACCGGCGGCTCGAACGGGCTCACTGTCCGCCCCGGGTGAAAACGCGCCTCGCCCTGCTGCTGCTGCTGATCCCCGGCCTCGCGTTCGCCGACGCGCGGGTCGAGGCGCGGAAGCGCTTTCGCCAGGGCATGGCGATGATCCGCGACGGGCGGTTCGAGGAGGGCATCGATCAGCTCCTCGAGGCCTACGCCATCAAGCCGCACCCGAACGTGCTCTACAACGTCGCGAAGGCCTACGAGAGCCTCAACCGCCCCGTCGAGGCGCTCGCCTATTACAACCGCTACCTCGAGTCGGACCCCGCCGACGCCTCCGACGTGAAGAAGGCCATCGCGCGCCTCGAGCCGCAGATCCCCCGGCTCAAGCCGAAAGACCTCGAGGCCGCGCCGGCGCCCACGAAGCCCATCGAGCCGACGCCGACCCCGACGCCCACGCCGTCGAAGCCCGCGGTCGACGACGCGACGCTGCAGCGCCTCGCCGAGACCGTCGAGCGCCTCGAGGGCGCCGTGCGCCGCCTCGAAGATCGCGCCTCCGAGCCCGTGAGGGCGCGCGACGAGCCGAAGGTCGCGCCGGCGGGCGGCTCCGACGAGGCGGCGCTGCTCGGCCCCGAAGAGGCGAGCGCGCAGCCGTACGAAGAGACCGTCGTCACCGCCTCGCGGCGGGCGCAGACGACGCTCGAGGCCCCGAACGCCACCACCATCATCACGGCCGAAGAGATCCGCATGTCGGGCGTGCGCTCGCTCGCAGAGCTGCTGCGCCGCGTGCCTGGCGCCGAAGTGATGATGATGGGCGTCTCGAGCCCGAACGTTTCGTTTCGCGGCTTCAACCAGCGCATCGCGAACAAGGTGCTGCTGCTCGTCGACGGCCGCCCCGAGTATCAAGACTTCCTCGGCCTCTCGATGTGGCAGGGCCTCGCGATCGACCTGTCGGAGGTCGAGCGCATCGAGATCATCCGCGGCCCGGGCTCGGCGCTCTACGGCGCGAACGCGATGCTCGGCGTCATCAACATCATCACGCGCACGCCGGGCACCGGCCCCACCGCCGAGCTCAGCGCCTTCGGCGGCAACGGCGAGGTCGGTGGAGGCAGCCTCGTCGCGAGCGGCGGCAAGCGCCTGCGCTTCCGCGCGTCCGCCACCTACGGCCAGGAGCAGAAGTGGAGCCGCGACTTCGCCGAGGGCCGCGCCGACTTCGCCTCGCAGGTGGCGGACGCCGCGCTCGGCTACCGCAGCGCCAAGGGCAACCTCGTCGCCACGTGGAACTTCAACCGCGACTTCTCGGTGAGCGCGTCGGGCGGCATCAACCGGCTCTTCACCGAGATCTACCCCATCGGCATCTTGCGCAACTTCTACCTCGAGGGCTTCGGCGGCTACGCGAAGGCCGACGCCTCGCTCGGGCCCGTGAAGGTGAAGTTCTGGTGGAACCACCTCTCGGCCGACGCCGGCCCCCAGTACTGGCCGGTCGGCACGCGCCCGCTCGACACGCACGTCGAGTCGAACGTCTTCGACCTCGAGATCCTGTTCCAGAAAGAGTTCCAGCTGCTCGGCCGCCACCGCGCGAGCATCGGGGCGTCGGGGCGCCTCAAGCGCGTGGCCTGGTCGTACACGGGCAGCCTCACGCAGGAGCTCCACTTCGCAGGCTTCGTTCAAGAAGAGTGGCAGCCGCTCAAGCCGCTCACGCTGACCGCGAGCTACCGCCTCGATCGCCACCCGCTGCTCGACAACGGCCAGCCCGGCTATGCGCACAGCCCGCGCGTCTCGGTCGTGTGGAGCCCCGTCGAAGGCCACGCCGTGCGCGGCAGCTTCGCCACCGCCTTTCGGGCGCCGACGTTTCTCGAGAGCTACACGAACCTCGCGACGCCGATCCCCGGGGTCAACGGCGCCTCGGTGCTGACCCAGGGCAACCGGGCGCTGAAGCCCGAGCGGCTCTTGTCGTTCGAGCTCGGCTACCGCGGCGAGTGGCTGCGCTTCGGCCTCGCGTGGGACCTCGCCCTCTACCAGAACTACGTGAACGACCTGATCGTGCTCTCGGCGGTGAACCCGCTGCCGCCCGACCAGGCGTACGACCCGTCGAGCGGCTCGTATCTGCTCGGGCGCAGCAGCTTCCAGAACGACCCGGTCGGCTACGTCGCGCGCGGCGCCGAGCTCGGCATCACCTGGAGCGCCACCGCCGGCCTCGACCTGCGCCTGACCGGCGCGCTGCAGCAGGTCGCGGTGAACGGCATGCAAGCGGGCCCGTGCGGCCCGTGCAGCCAGGCGCCGGTCGGCAAGGTGTACTTCGGGGTCTCGTACCGCACTCCGGTCGGGCTCGATCTCGGCGCCGATCTCGCGGTGGCCTCGAGCGCCACGTGGATCGAGCGTGAGCCCGACGCCACCGACCCGACGCGCATCGCGAACGTCGAGAACCGGCTGCCGGCCTACGTCGTCGTCAACGCGCGGGTGGCGTACCGCTTCTTCGACGACCGGCTGACGGTCGGCATCGTCGGCACGCAGCTGGGGCCGTCACACCAGGAGCACCCCTTCGGCAATTTGATCACGCGTCGCGTGTTCGGGACGATCACGGTGCGCCCATGAAAAAAAGGGGACAGGCTACTTTTTTGCGCAACGCCCGACGAAGGGGTCATGCCAGTCCGTTGCAGTTGCGCAAAAAAGTAGCCTGTCCCCTTTTTTTCATCACCGCCGCGCTCATGGCCGCCGCCGCGTGCGAGAACCCACCCGTCGTCCCCACCGCCGACGTGCGCCAGAACGAGCAGTCGGGCCGCATCGAGGGCGACGTCGTCGTCACCGGCGCCGCGCGCGGCAACGCCGTCATCTTTCTCTACGACGCCGCGAAGCCTCCGCCGCCGACCGGCACCGGCCGCCCGCTGACGTTCACCACGGTCTCGGCCGACCGGCTGTTCGGCGGGGCCGAGGGCAACGGGCCCTTCACGGCCCCCTTCGCGTTCTCGCTGGTGAAGCCGGGCAGCTACCTGGTGCGCGGCCTCATCGACACGAACGCCGACTTCATCCCCTGGTACGGCGTCACCGCCGACACGAACGCCGGCGACGTCGGCGGCGCCGCCGTCGACCCCATCACGCGCGCGACCCAGGTGATCGATCTCGAGCGCGTGCGGCTCGACGTCGCCGTCAGCTTCTCCGACGCCGCGCGGGTGCCCGTCGACCGGCCGGTGTTTCAGGTGGTGACGCAGTCGCCGGCGCTCGAGCTCCGGCCGACGACGCCCGAGCTCGTGATCGACCTCGCGCCGCAGCCCATCGACGTGGGGCCCGTGCACCAGCCGCAGCCCGTCTTCCTCGCCCAGCTCATCGACGACGACCGCGACGGCGTGCCCGACGACAAGAACCGCGACGGAGCCCCCGACATGTGGCCCCGCGTCATCTTGCGCAAGGTGACCGACGAGAACCCGCTGGTCGACGACGACGGCGACTACGATCACGTCAACGGCATGGTGCGCCTCGACCCCGACGGCGTCCCCGACGTCGTCGTGCTCGCGGCCGCCATCGACCCCACCGAGCTCCTGCCCGCGCTCATCGACCCGCTCACGATGCGGCCGCGGCTCACTCCGGTGCCGGTGACGAAGCTGAAGGTCCGCGTGCGCCCGCGGGCCTTCGACGCCTCGAACCCGGCTCAGCCCGTGCCGCTGCTGAACCTGCCCTCGGGCAAGTACGCCATCGTGCTCATCGCTCCAACGGGACAGACGTGGCGGATTCCGAACGAGCTGGCCCCGGGGTTGGCCCCTCGGTTTGGCCTGCCAGAGGTGGCGACGCAGGGTCTGCTGATTCAGGTTCCCTGACCTCGACCGGCCGCCCCGAGTCGAGCGCCTGCCGCGCCTTGCCGCGATCGAGCGAGTCTTCCCACCGCGCCACGACCACCGTCGCGACCGCGTTGCCCATCAGGTTCGTGAGCGCGCGCGCCTCGGACATGAAGCGGTCGACCCCCAGCAAGAGCGAGATGCCGCCGACGGGAATCGTGCCGAGCGAGCCGAGCGTCGCCGCGAGCGTGATGAAGCCGCCGCCGGTGACCGCCGCCGCGCCCTTCGACGTGAGCAAGAGAATCACCAGCAGCGACACCTGCTGGCCCAGGCTCAGCGGCACGTCGAGCGCCTGCGCGACGAAGATGGCGGCCATCGTGAGGTAGATGCACGTGCCGTCGAGGTTGAACGAGTAGCCCGTGGGCACGACCAGCCGCACGACCTGCGGGCTGCACCCCATGCCCTCGAGCTTCTTCATCAGCGTCGGCAGCGCGGACTCCGACGAGCTCGTGCCCAGCACGAGAATGAGCTCGTCCTTCAGGTAGCGGATCAGCTTGAAGACGTTGAAGCCCATGATGCGCAGAACGCCGCCGAGCACCAGCAGCACGAACGCGATCGCCGTCAGGTAGAAGCTCACCATCAGCAGCGCCAGGTTCGCGAGCGCGCCGACGCCGTACGTGCCGATCGTGTACGCCATCGCGCCGAACGCCCCGATCGGAGCGAGCTTCATCACCACCCCGACGATCGAGAACAACCCCAGCCCGATGCGGTCGAGCCCGTCGAGCAGCGGCTTCGCGCGCGCGTGACCGAGGCCCGCGAGCGCGATGCCGGCCAGCACCGCCAGCACCAGCACCTGCAGAATCTCGCCGCCGACGAACGCCCCCACGAAGCTCTCGGGGATCATCGCGAGCAGGTGCTCGACGACGCCGTGCGGCCGCGGCGCCGAGAGCGTCTTGTCGAGCTTCGACGTGTCGAGCTTCGTGACGTCGGCGTGAATGCCGGCGCCGGGCTGAATCAACGTGACGATGATGAGCCCGAGGATCAGCGCGAGCGTCGTCATCGCCTCGAACCAGACGAGCGCCTTCAGGCCCACGCGCCCGACCTTCTTCAGGTCGCCCATGCCCGCGATGCCGTGCGTGACGGTCACGAAGATGATGGGGGCGATCAGCATCTTGATGAGCCGCACGAAGCCGTCGCCGAGCGGCTTGAGCGCCTTGCCCCACTCGGGCTCGACGGCTCCGACGGCGACGCCGAGCGCGATCGCCGTGAGCACCCACAGGTACAGCCGGCCTGCGGCTTTCGATGGAGGTGCGCTCACGGTCGAACGAGGCTAATTCACTCCGTACCCATGTCTCACATTCTCCTGCTCCTGCTCGCAGCTCCCGGGACGTACGACCTCGACGCGACCAAGACCGAGCTCGTCGCGGTGCTCGCCCCCGCCGGTCTGCCGGGAATCGGCCACCCGCACGTGGTGGTCGCGACGCAGGTGTCGGGCAGCATCGTCTACGACCCCGAGGCGCCCCAGAGCACCACCGTCAATGTGACCTTCCCCACGGCCGGGCTCCGCGCCGACGACCCGGCGCTGCGCAAGCGCGAGGGCATGGGCGAGTTCAGCGACAAGCAGCGCGCGGGCGTGAACGAGAACATGCGCGAGGAAGAGCAGCTGAGCCCGAAGCTGTTCCCCACCATCTCGTTCGCGTCGACGTCGGTCACGAAGGGCAAAGACGGCCAGCTCGAGGTCAAAGGCAAGCTGTCGATTCGCAGCGTCGAGCACGAGATCACGATGCCGGTCACCGTGAAGGAAGACGGCGGCGAGCTCACCGGCACGGGCAACGTCGTCATCCGGCACACGGACTTCAAGTTCAAGCCGTACAGCGCCGCGCTCGGCGCCGTGAAGAACAAAGACGAGATCCTCCTCAAGGTGAAGCTCGTCGGCCGCAAGGCGGCAGAGAAGAAGACCGAAGCTCAGCCGTAGAGAACCCGCTCCAGCCGAAGCGGGCTCAGCCCGGCCGTTCGATGCGCGCCGGGTTGCCGACCGCGCGCGCGCCCTTCGGCACCCGCTTGCTCACGACGGCCCGCTCGGCGACGACACAGCCGGCCTCGAGGTACGCGCCGGGCAGCACGATGCTGTGCGCCTCGAGCACGACGCCGTCCTCGATCACCACGGCGCCCGGCGGCGGCCGCACCGTGCGATCGCCCGTCAGCGAGTGAAAGTGCGTGTCGAGCACCTTCGCGAACGGGCCCACGCGCGCCCGGGCTCCGACGCGCACGCTGCCCTCGGCCTCGAGCGAAGCGCCGCCGAGCACCACGACGCCCTCGCCGAGCGACAGCACGCCCGCCGGCCCGGCCTTCAGCTCGATCGGCGCGTCGCGGGCGTC
Organism: Myxococcaceae bacterium; assembly: GCA_044223505.1. Classification (GTDB taxonomy): domain Bacteria; phylum Myxococcota; class Myxococcia; order Myxococcales; family Myxococcaceae; genus Xiheicaenimonas. The sequence continues at coordinate 75,086 of JBGALX010000011.1, read as the reverse complement.
GAGCACGACGCCGGGGCCGACCTCGACGCGGCCTCCGCCGTGAAGCCAGACGCGGCCCAGCACGCGCACGCCCTCGCCGACCTGCGCAGCGCGCCACAGCTTCACGCGGCTCGAGAGAGAGGTCAGCACGCGGTCGCTGTATAACGCACGTGCATGGCCGACGCGGCGGTCTGTCCCAGGCACCCCACCGAGCCCGTCGCCGGCGCGTGCGCGCGCTGCGGCGCCTTCATCTGCGCGCGCGACAGCAAGCTCGTCGACACCAAGCTCTACTGCGAGACGTGCGCCGCCCGCCCCGACGTCGACTGGCTCGAGGGCTTCAAGCAGAAGTACTGGGGCCGCCGCGACGGCTGGGCCTGGCTCTTCGGCATCGGCGCCGTGCTGAACCTCGTCACCGCCGTCGGCATGCTCTTCGACCCGCAGGTGCGGCTGACCGCGCCATTCGTTCTGGTGTCCTCCGTCGCAGGAGCGCTCTGGTGGCTCAAGATCCCCGCCGCGCGCTGGGTCGTGGTGGGCTCGCTCGTCGCGAGCACCGTGTTCATCGCCGTCACCGTGAGCCCGTTCGCGATCGCCGCCACCGTGCTCCCCCTGCTCGTCGTGCTCAGCGTCGCCACCTCGACGCGCACGAAGCTCTTCTTCGAGCTCGAGGTGAGCCGCGACGAGCTCCGCCGCATGTGGGATCTGTACGCGAACAACCAGGTCGCCCGCTACGCGCTGTCGCTCGGTGTCCTCGGCCTGCTCGTCTGGCCCGTGGCTCCCGTCGCGATCGTCTGCGGCGTCATCGGCCTCGCGCGCGTCGACCCCGACGCGAAGCCGCCCATCGGCCGCAGGGGCTCGGCGATCGCCGGCGTCGCGCTCGGCGTCGCCGGCATGCTGATCGCGTCGTTCGCCGTCTTCGCCGGGTCTCGCTACTGATGCTCGGCGGCCTCTGCCTCGCCGCGGGGCTCGGCCTCGCCTCGCTCGTGTGGAACGCGGTGAGGCCGCCGCGCGGCCTGCTCACCGGGCCTGCGTTCGCCGCGGCGACCTTCGCCGCCGAGATGGGCCTGGTGCTCGCCCTGCTCTCGCTCGCCTCGCTCGCCCTCTTCGTCTCGGCCGGAGCGGCCGCCTCCACCACCGGCCTCGCCGGTCTCGCGCTCCATGCGATCGCGCTCGCCGGCGCGGTGGTGCTCGAGGTGCGCGCGCTCGGCGCCGTCGCCATCGCCATCGCGACGCTCAAGCCGATCGGCGCGCTCACCGTGCCCGGCCGCCTCGGCTGGCGCGTGCGCCCCATCGCGATCGCCCACCGCGGCGTCGAGCGCATCGACGATCTGCAGTACGGGCCCGCCGGCGCCCGCAACCGCCTCGACGTCTACCGGCCGAAGGGCTCGACCGTGTCGCGCCCGGTGCTGCTGCAGCTCCACGGTGGAGCGTGGGTCTTCGGCAGCAAGCGCGTTCAGGCGCGCCCCCTGATGCTGCACCTCGCCGCCGCCGGCTGGGTCTGCGCGCCCATCACCTACCGCCTCTCGCCGCGCGCGCAGTGGCCCGCACACCTCGACGACTGCCGGCTCGCGCTGCGCTGGCTCATCGAGCACGTCGCCGACTACGGCGGAGACCCCCGCCGCATCGTCGTCACCGGCGGCTCGGCCGGCGGCCACCTCGCCGCGATGCTCGCGCTCACCGAGCCTGCCGGCATCGCAGGTTGCGTGCCGTTCTACGCGCCGCTCGATCTCACGCGGCTGTTCGCCCCCGACCCCCTCGCCGAGTGGATCTGCAAGAGCGTCTTCGGCTGCGCGGTCGACGACCGCGAGACGCTCGAGAAGGCCTCGCCGATCGCGCGCGTGCACGCGGGGGCTCCGCCGTTTCTGGTCATTCAGGGCACCGCCGACAACCTCGTGCCGGTCGACCAGGCGCGCACGTTCGTGAAGGCGCTCTCGGCCGTGTCGAAGAAGCCCGTGCTCTACGCCGAGCTGCCGGGCGCCGTGCACGCGTTCGACGTCTTCAGGGGCCCGCGCACGGCCGCGACCGTCGCCGCCGTGCACCGGTTCGCCGAGTGGGCGGTGTCACCAGTGGCCGACGAGGCCGATGCTCCCGCCTGAGGGCGTGACCGAGGCGACGAGCTGCGCGTAGCGGTTCGGGTCTTCGCCCGACACGAAGCAGTACGCGGCGGCCGCGACTCCGGCGGCGCCGACGCCGGCCATCACCCAGGTCAAGATCTGCATCGTGTTGATCGTCGACGAGAGCGCGCGTGCCTCGTCGCGGCACTGGTCGGGGGCGGCGAAGCAGTCTTGGCGCACCATGCCGATGAGCCCGTCGCCCGTGCCTGCCCTGCCCGTGGCGATCGCCTCGAGAACCTCTTGCCGCGGCTTGAACTCGTTCTGGTACTTCGGCTCGGCGACGAGGCGATCGATCAGCACCGCGCTCAAGAAGCCAGCCGCCGCGATGCCGATGGCGACGTAGCCGCCGGCGCGCAGCCGCTTGTTTCGCGCGTTGTAGGCCGCGACGTAGTCGGCCGACGGCACGAGCGTCACGTCTTCGAGCGTCAGCTGCTCTCGCTGAACGCTGACGACCGTCACGCGCGCGATGAAGCCGTCTTTCTTCACCGTGAGGCGGTGGCGCCCGCGCGGCAGCTTCACCGGCGCCGTCAGCGGCGTCGAGCCGACCGAGACGTCGTCGACCACGACCTCGGCGCCCTCTTCGCGCGTGCGCACGAGCAGCTGGCCCTGCTCCAGGAAGAGCAGCTTGCCGACGAGCTCCTGGGCGACGACGCTGAGGCTCGCCGCGAGCTTGTCGAAGCTGGGCTGCGGCTGCACCGTGCGCTGCGCCACGACCTTGTTGTCTTTCGCGTCGAGCAGGCGCAGCTCGGCCGACAGGCCTGCGCCGGTGCGCGTGACCGAGCCGACGATCACGTTCTTCACGCCGATCGCCTGCACCGACGCCGAGACCGTCGCGTCGCTCTCGACGCCGAGCATCTGCTTCTGGCGCTCGATCGCGAGCAGCTGCCGCAGATCGTCGGAGCTCAGCACGTCGAACGCGTCGAGCTCGCGCAGGCCCTTCACCACGGCGTTCAGCGCGGCGGCCGTCTCGGCCGGCTTCGCGTCGTTCGCCTTGAGGTCGAAGACGGCGAGCGACGGCTTCCCCTCGTCGGTCTGCGCGGCGGCGACGGCGGCGAAGCACAGCGCGATCGTGATTCCCCAGCGCATGTTTGGGCCTCTCTGGACTAAAACCGGCAGCTCCATCATGCACCGCCCCGCGCTCGGCGTCGCCATCGGAATCTTGCTCGTCGGCTGTCCCAAACGAACCGGTGGAGGCGCCCCCGAGAGCGAAGCCAAGACCGTGCGGCTCATCGCCGACACGCCCGAGCGAGAGACCACCACCATCACCGAGACGCGGGCGGACATCGAGATCGACACCCGCGATCACGATCGCACGCCGAAGGTCGTCGCCACCGGCGAGACGCCGCTGCTCACCGCCGAGGGCCTCACGGCCCGCCTGTGCGGCGACGAGGCCTGCACGAAGGGCTGGGGCGTCGACAACCTGCTGCTCATCGAGGTGGTCGCCGAGAACGGCACGGTGCTCGACCGCGTCTCGATCGGCTTCACCGACAACGTGATCATCGGCAACGAGCGCGTCGACAACCTCGGCCGCCGCGCGTTCAACTTCGAGCCCGGCGAGATCAACCTCTCGTCGAAGGTGCCCGACCGCCGGCCCTTCAAGCTCCGCGCGACCGCGCTCGACTACTTCGGAGTCGGGCGCGTCACCGACGTCTGGGTGCAGCTCAAGCCCGAGTCGGGCGACCGCAGCGGAGACGACCTCAAGGGCCAGTGAGGCGAAGACGAGCCGCTCTGAGGCCGCTCTTCGAGTCGGCCCGCATCGCAGACGTTGAGCGCAGCTCGACGCCGACGCGCGAGAGCCGCTGGGGCGATCGAGCCGGTCGCGCGTGGTGCTCGACGACCCGGGGTCGGCCGCGGTGCGCGACCGCAGCCCAGACGCTCACCGAATCGCCGCCGGCTGGTTGATCCACCCGTCGCAGTCGGGGTTGCACATGAAGTCGCTTCTGCGCACGCCGCTCGGGCCCGAGCTCGAGGCGCCCACGCCGACGCCCACGCCGACCGCCGCCGCGACCACCACGGCCGCCGCCGTCCAGAACCACCACTTCTGGTACACGGGCGTCTTGTCGGCCGACGCGTCGGCCGTGGCGATGGGCTCATCGACGCCCGAGCGCTCGGGCGTGAGGTTCGTGTTCACCGGCGTGTCGCTCTTCGTCGCGACCACCGTCGCCGCGATCGGAGCCCCGAGCTTCACCTCGATTGGGTAATCGCGGCCGGCCTTCGCGTTCAGCGTCTGCGAGCCGTCGTGGTAGCCGTCTTTCTTCACCGCGATCTCGGTGCTGCCCGGCGGCACCTCGAGCTCGATGAGCGGCGCCGTGCCCGCGAGCCGCCCGTTGATGAACACCTGGGCCCCCGCGACGTCGCAGCTCACCGTCAGCACCGCCGAGCTCGCCTCGAGCGAGACGTTCACGTCGCTCGTCTTGTTCGCCGCGACCACCACGCGCTTGGTGAACGGCGCGTAGCCCAGGCGCCGCACCATCACCGTGTGCTCGCCGGCGGTCAGCGTCTGCGCGGCCTGCGGCAGCGTGCCGATCTCTTTGTCGTCGATGGTGAGCTTGGCGCCCTTCACGGGCGACGACAGCTTCACGAGCAGCTCGCCCTTCTGGGCCGGCAGCGCGGGCAGATCGTCGTCGGCCACCGGCGCCGGCTTCACGGGCCGCGCCTTCGGCTTCGCCTTGGCCTTCGGCTTCGCTTTCGGCGCGGTCGGCAGCGCGGGAAGATCGTCGTCGTCTTGCGCCAGCGCTGGAGCGGCCAGCAGCGCGAGCAAGAGTGGGAGGGCGCGTCGCATGGCCGGCAAACCTACCACGTCGGTTCCAGCCGGCGAGCCGGGCGATATGGTGTCGCACCTACATGTGGCGGCTCCTCCTGCTCCTCTGCGCCTGCGTGAAGACGGTGGCTGCGCCGCCGCCCGTCGCGGCGACTCGTCTTCCCCCGGCGGCCGACCCGTGCGCCGCCGACCTGAGCGGCGCCTGGGTGCTCGAGGCCGACCCCCGCTGGCAGTACGCCGCGCGCGACGACGGCGGCACGGTCGACGTCTCCGTCACCCGCTTCGGCGACGGCGGCACCAGCGCGACCTTTCAGCTGCGCCGCGCCGACGGGGGCTTCGGTGGCCTCGTGCGCGGCCTGGGCGGTCTGCCCTCGGGCACCACCTGCGAGCTGACGTTTCCGGTGCGCGTGACGCAGTGCACCGACGGGGGCCTCACCCTGCTGGCGGCCGCCGACGGCGTCATCGGAGAGGGGTGTGCGACTCCCGCTCGGCCCCGGAATCCTGCGATGCTGGAGCACAAGCTGACCCGGGCCGACGCGGGTGGTATGAGGTTTTCGCCATGAGACTCTCCCTCGTGCTGGCGGTGTGCCTTGGCGCCGTCGCGTGCGACAAGTGCGGCAACAACGTCTTGAAGAACCCGCCTCCGTGCGAGGGCATTCAGGGCGTGCAGGCCGACTTCACCGAAGCGTGCGAGGAGTCGAGCGTCTGCGGCGACCACTTCAACTGTCAGAAGCCGACCCGCGACTCGGCCATTCGCTGCTGCATGTTCGGCGATCGCAAGTGCAGCACCGAGGCTGACTGCTGCCCCGGCCAGACCTGCACCGAACGCAACGTCTGCTTCGACAAGGTGCTCGGCGCGAACTGCATGACCGACGCCGAGTGCGGCGATCGCGGCGACCGCTTCTGCGAGGAGTGGACGGACCCGGTCATCGGCACCGAGAAGCGCTGCCGCCTCCACGCCTGCGGCGCGCTCGGCGAGTGCCCCGCGGGCCAGGGCTGCTTCAACGGCGAGTGCATGGCCGACCTGCCGTGCGAAGGCACCTGCGAGGCCGGCAAGGCCTGCGTGCCCACCATCAACCGCTGCCAGGACTACTCGATGCCGACCCGCGGCAGCGCGCCGGCGTGCCCGATGACGTGCAACGCCGGGTTCATCGCGACGTTCAACGACGCCCGCAACATCTGGGACACGTGCAACCTCTCGCAGGTGAAGTGCGTCTGCGCCGAGCTGCCCGGCCTGCGCTCCGAAGACCTCGGCCGCTTCAGCGCGCTCGCCGCCGAGCCGACCAAGGCGCTCTGGGCCTCGACCTACGACGGCCAGTTCGGCGATCTCGCCGTCTACAAGTGGGACACCGCGGGCAAGCTCGCGACCGGCTTTCCCCAGTACGTCGACGGCGTGCCTTCGGGCGCTCCCAAGTACGGCCCGAGCGGCGCGCGCGGCGGCGTCGTCGAGCCCGGTGACGACGTCGGCCGGTACACCGACATCGCGGTGAACGCGCTCGGCAACGTCTACGTCAGCTACTACGACGCGACGAACGGCAACCTGCGCTTCGCGTGGCGCAACCCCGGCGACGGCAAGTGGACGACGATGCGCATCGACGGCGACAACACCGACACGGGCCTCTACACCTCGGTCGCGGTCGATCAAGACGGCATCCCGGGCGTCGCCTACTTCCAGCGCGGCGCCGACAACGCGTTCGACGCCTCGGCCTGCCCCGGCGGCGCGCCGACCGGCCCGAAGGCGTTCATCACCGCCCTCAAGTTCGCGAAGGCCTCGAGCCCGACGCCCGGCCCGGGCGACTGGTCGATCAAGCTGCTCGGCTGCCAGAGCCGCCCCACGCCCGCCTGCTACCAGTGCAACAACGTCTGCGCCGACCCGGGCACTGGCCCCTCGTGCCTCATGGCCGCGACCGGCGGCGCGTGCGTCGCCGACGGCGGCGCCAGCACGTGCGACAGCAACACCGAGGCGTGCGTGATGGTCGGGGCCGCGCCCCGCTGCGCCAAGAAGTACAACCCGAGCAACCTGCAAGACATCCCCGAAGGGGTCGGCCTGTTCACGTCGCTCGCCTTCAACGGCCGCGAGGCGTTCATCGCGTACATGCACCGCTTCAAGCCTGCGATGGCGACGGTCGCGAAGGGCGAGCTCGTCGGCATTCAGCTCGACCCCGCGGGCGCTGTGCGCGGCACCGCCACCGTGATCGACCCCAACGGCGACACCGGCTTCTTCCCCGACGTGAAGATCAACAAGGCGAACGGCTGGGTCGCGGTCACGTACCACGACTTCTCGTCGAAGGCCTTGAAGTACTACTCGGCCGCCGGCTGGAGCGCCGGCACCATGACCGAGGTCATCGACCCCGGCACCGGAGCGATGGGCAGCGGTGAGAACGACTGGGTCGGCACCGACAGCGCGCTCGTCTTCGGCCCCGCTTCGGGTCAGATCTACGTCGTCTACCAGGACCCGACGAAGGGCGACCTGAAGCTCGCCAAGCGAATGGGCACCTCGTGGCAGATCATGCCGAGCATCGCCACCATGGGCGCGGTCGGCTTCTTCGCCGACGGCGTCTTCGAGAACGGCAAGGTCTTCGCGAGCCACGCCCGCATTCACGCACGCCTGATCTCGGGCGAGCCCCATGTGGACAACTCGCTCCTCCTCAATCCCGTCGACCCTCCTTGAGCCCGTGAAGCTCGAGCTCACGGTCGGGTTTCCTTCCGACGTCCTCGCGCGCTACTACCCGAACGGCAAGCTCGGAGGCCTCACCCTCGACGGCAAAGTCCCCGGTGCGCTCGGCCAGCTCGTGCTCCTCACCGTCAAGGTCGAGCGCCCGCTGCGCGACTTCGAGGTCAAGGGCCAGCTCGCCTGGGCCCGGCACAGGGGCTCGCTCAACCTGAAGGCGTGCTTCGGCGTCGACTTCATCGCCGGCCACGAGCGCCTGCTGCAGTTCGCGCGCGCCGAGCTCGACCCGTCTGCGCTCCGGCTCGGGCCCCGGCTCGCGACCGATCTGCCCGTGCGCATCACGCACGGCGGCCACACCCGCAGAGAGTTCCTCGTCGATCTGTCGGACGGCGGCGCGTTCATTCGCTCTCCTGACCCCATTCCCGTCGGTCACGAGGTCGAGCTGCACCTCAAGCCGCCGCGCGCCCTGCTCGGCTTCACCCTGCGCGGGCGTGTGGCGTGGCAGCGCAACACGGGCACGGCGCCGGGCTTCGGCGTCGAGTTCCTCGACGATGGCGACGGCAGCGGCGGCAGGCCGAAGCTCGAGAAGCTGCTGCTCAAGCTCGCCGGCAACTGAGGCGTTTTTTCACCCTCGACAGCCGCAACCCCGCGCATGTGCGATGGGGCACACGCCATGCAGCCTCCTCCAGCATCCACTTCAACGGAGGAATCATGAAAGCATTCTTGATTGCAGCAGCATTGGCCGTTCCCGTCGTCGCGAACGCGGAAGATACGAACCGCTATGGCGTCGACTCACCGAAGCGAGCGAACCCGGGCAGCACGACGACGACGACGCCCGGCAGCGACACGCCCGGCAATCTGCCGAGCTCGGCTCAACCGGGCGACACCGAGGCAGGCATGCCGACGCAGAGCGGCGCGCGCACCGACTCGCAGGTCGGCATCAACGACGACGCGTTCAGCAAGGACAAGGTCGTTCAGAAGATCAACAAGATCGGTCAGAAGCACGTCGAGCTCGGCAACCTCGCCAAGGCTCGCGCGAGCAGCGACGACGTCCGCCGGTTCGGCAACAAGCTCGTGAAAGACAGCGAGAGCCTCGCGAAGACGGTGCAGACCTACGCGAAGGAGAACAAGATCACGCTGAGCGCGGCGCCCTACCAGAGCGGCTCGACCGCGCCGAAGCCGTCGGGTGACGTGAGCGGCTCGGGCGCCATGGGCGGCACCGGCACCGACGACACCCTCGCGGGCAACGACACGAGCATGGGCACGCCTCCCATCCCGGGCAACGCAGACACGGACAAGTACGGCCAGACCGGCGCGCAGCCGAAGGAAGAGGACTTCCAGGAGAAGCTCTCGCAGCTGCGGAACCTGCAGGGCACCGAGTTCGACTCGCAGTTCCTGTCGAACGTGATCGATGGCAGTGAGCGCGCGCTCACGAAGCTCAACGGGTGGAAGGGCCAGGGCGACCGCGGCCTCGACCGCCTCATCGACCGCGCCGTGAAGATGGTCGGCGACCACCAGAAGGAAGCGCTCCGCCTGCAGGGCAAGATCCCCGCGGCGTAACCTCACCTCGACGCCCAGCGCGTCGAAACGATGCGGCGGCCCAGACGCTGGGCTGCCGCATCGGCGTTTGCGGGCCTTCACACGCGGGCCCGGCGGGCGCGGTGGTAGTGCGGCCCGCACAGCCCGCGAGCCAGCACCGGCCTGCCGCAGCCCTCGACGCTGCAGACGGCCGGCCGCCTGCCGAGGCGCGGCTCGGCCTCGAGCCCGAACATCGCGTAGCCGACGGCGATGAAGCGATCGACCTGCGCGCGCGACAGGTGCGCCTTCTTCGCGAACTCGAGCAGCCGCGCGTGCGACGGGTCGGCGGCGTCGAGCGAAGGGCCGTCGCGGAAGAGCTCTTGAACGGGCACCTCGAGCGCCCTCGCGATGAGCAGCAGCGTCTCGTAGCTGGGGCTGCGCTCGCCGCGCTCGAGCAGCGAGACGAACGAGACCGAGATGGCGCAGCGGCGGGCGAGCTCCTCCTGCTTCAGCGAGAGGCTCTCGCGCAGCGCGCGGACGCGACGGGCGAGCGCCTTCAAGCTCTCGTGCGCATCGACGCGCGCGTCTTCCGTCGGATCTTCCCAGAACGCCGGCATGGATGAGTGTATCTTCCGCCGCACCATGACATCTGCGGAGGCGACCTCCCACTACTTCAAGAAGGCAGCTCGCATCATGGACGTGGGAGAGCGCATCGAGACCCTGCTCGCCGCGCCGCTGCGTGAAGTGAAGGTGCAGGTCAGCATCGAGCTCGACAACGGCGAGATCCGCACGTTCAACGGCTACCGCGTGCAGCACGACAACGCCCGCGGGCCGATGAAGGGCGGCCTGCGCTACCACCCGCTCGTCGACGCCGACGAGGTGCTCTCGCTCGCCTCGCTCATGACGTGGAAGACGGCCGTCGTGAACCTGCCCTACGGCGGCGCCAAGGGCGGCATCTGCGTCGACCCGACCGGCCTCTCGACGAAAGAGCTCGAGCGCCTCACCCGCAAGTTCGTCGATCAGATTCAAGACATCATCGGCCCGACCCGCGACATCCCCGCTCCCGACGTCAACACCAACCCCCAGGTGATGGCGTGGATCATGGATCAGTACTCGAAGTACCACGGCCACTCGCCCGCGGTCGTCACGGGCAAGCCCATCGATCTCTACGGCAGCCGCGGCCGCGAGGCGGCGACCGGGCGCGGCCTGCTCTACATCGCGCGCGAGATCGCCCGCGACGTCGGCCTGCCGATCAAGGGCACCCGCTTCGCCATTCAGGGCTTCGGCAACGTCGGCAGCCACGCCGCCCGCCTCATTCACGAAGACGGCGGCATCATCGTCGCGGTCAGCGACGTGAACGGCGGCGTGAAGAACCCGAAGGGCCTCGACGTGCCGGCGCTCTTCGACCACGCGCGCAAGACCGGCTCGGTGAAGGGCTTCGCAGGCGGCAACCCCTGCGGCAACGAAGAGCTGCTGACCTCCGAGTGCGACGTGCTGATCCCCGCGGCGCTCGGCAGCGTGCTCACCAAGTCGGTGGCGGCCGAGGTGCGCGCGAAGATCGTGCTCGAGGGCGCCAACGCGCCGTGCACGCCCGAGGCCGACGAGGTCTTCGAGAAGCGCGGCGTGCTCGTCGTGCCCGACATTCTCGCGAACGCCGGCGGCGTCACCGTCAGCTACTTCGAGTGGGTTCAGAACCTGCAGCACGTCACGTGGGACGAAGACCGCGTCACCACCGAGCTCGAGAAGCTGATGCGCGAGGCGTACGAGCGCGTCGCGAACATCTCGCGCACGCGGAAGCTGCCGCTGCGCACGAGCGCCTACGTGCTCGCCATCGGCCGCGTCGGCAAGGCCACCGTCTTGAGGGGAATCTGAACATGCTCGACCAGCTCCAGAAGGTTCCGATGTGCAAGGGCCTGTCGGCCGAAGAGGCGAAGCAGCTCGCCTCGATCGCGATCGAGTCTTCGGCGAAGAAGGGCACGACCCTGTTCGACGAGGGCGCCGCCGGCGACTCGATCATCGTCGTGCTCGAGGGCAAGGTCGACATCACGAAGTCGGGCCAGGCGCTCGCCCAGCTCGGCGAGGGCTCGGTGTTCGGCGAGATGAGCCTGCTCGGCGAGGGCGGCAAGCGCACTGCGACCGCCACGGTTCAGTCGGACGTGAAGATGCTCAAGATCGACGCCAAGAAGTTCCAGGCGCTGCTCGCCAAAGACGACCTCGCGGCCCTCAAGGTCGTGCACAACCTCGCGCGCGTCATGAGCAAGCGGCTGCTCGCCATGAACGAGAAGCTGATCGAGGGCAAGAAGGGCAAGAAAGACGGCCTGGCCGACTTCCAGAAGATCCTGAACGACTGGTCGTTCTAACCGCGGCGCGCTCGAATGAACGCAAGCGCGGCGCGTTCGTGAGAGTCGCCCGTCAGCTCGAAAGTCGGGCCCCGCGCCACGCCGCATTCATTTCGAGCGAGCGGCGAGGCTAGACTCTGCGCAAGCCGTGCTCCTCGCGTTCATTCTGACCGCCACCCCGACCGTCGCGCAGGCCGAGGCGATGGCGAACAAGAAGCAGTGGGACGAGCTGTACCTCGCGTGGGCCGCGGTGAAGCCCGACGCCGTCGCGGGCGACGACAAGCCCCGCGTCGCGAAGGCGCTCGCGAAGGGCTGCACGGCGCTGCTCGGGTCGGACCCCGTGATGGCGGGGTCGCTCGGCGAGAAGGCGATCGCGCTCGCCGAAGACCCCGATGCGATGCTCTGCGCCGCGAAGGCCGCCGTGAAGACCGACCAGCGCACCGAGGCCGAGGCGATGCTGCGCACGGGGCGCAAGCGCTTCGCCGAAGACGATCGGTTCGCGCTCGAGCTCGGGCGCATGCTGCTCGAAGAGAACGACGCTGCTGGCGCCCTCCGAGAGCTGCAGGCGATCGGCCCGAAGTCGAAGCTCAAGAGAGACGCCAACCCGCTGCTCAAGAAGGCCCTCGCCATGCAGTCCGAGTCGGGCTCGGCGAAGGCCGAGGTGCGCGCGACCGAGAAGCGGCTCGAGCAGCAAGAGAACGGCGTCGCGAGCCGCGGCGGCGGCTCGTACACGAACCCGGGCTCGTCGAGCTACGAGTCGGGCGTCGACGAAGAGGGGCGGCGCACCCGCGGCAACGCGTACTTCCGCTTCCGCTACTTCAACGGGCAGCGCGACTTCGGGCAGCGCGCGGACTACGAGGGCCGCGTGCAGGGCGCCCTCGAAGAGGCCCGCACCGCCTCGAACCGGCTGCTCGGCACCGCGCGCCAGAAGCCGACCGACGTGATCCTCTACTCGAAGAGCGAGTTCACCATGCACCACGGCGCGCAGGCCGCGCGCTCGATCGCGGGCTTCTACTCGGAGAACGCGATTCGCATGAACGACACCGCCGAGATCAACTCGCGCAACCAGACCGTGCTCGTGCACGAGTACGTTCACGCCGTGCTCGACGAGGTCGCGCACTTCAAGGCGATGCGCGTGCCCGTGTGGATGAACGAGGGCCTCGCGACCTGGGTCGAGTGGCGCTACGAGGGCAACGACGGGCCGCCGTCGAACGTCTCGGCCGAGCTGCGCGGCGCGGCCAACGCCGGCGGTCTGCCCTCGCTGCGCGCCATGGCCCGCCAGGCGCTCGTCTCGATGGGCAACCCCAAGCTCGCCTACGACGTGTCGGGCGCTGCCGTACACCTGCTGCTCAAGACGGGCGGCCCCGAGAACCTGCTGGGGCTGTTCGACGAGGTCGGGGCCGGGCAGTCGCTCGAAGCGGTCTTCAACAAGCGGTACGGGCGCACGCTCGCGGAGTTCGAGGAGAAGCTCGCTGACGAGCTGAAGTCGCGTTAGCTTTCCGGCCGCCCCTATGTCGGACACGCAGGCCGCGATGCGCGAGTTCCGCTTCCTCGATGAGAAGCGGAAGACGAGCGGCTTGCTGCCAGTCGAGGAGCAGCGCTGGCAGGAGCTCGCCGCTCACCTCGGCATCGACATCTCTCAGGCCGTCGGCGGGTATTGGGGCGCTGACGGCCAGTGGTACGCCTACCCACCCCAGCAGGCCTACGACCCGAACGCGTACGCCCAGCCCGGCTACGACCCGAGCTACGGGGGTGGGTACTACGACCCCAACGCGTATCCGCAGCAGCCGCAGCAGGCCTACGACCCGAACTACGGCTACTACGACCCGAACCAGTACCCCGAGCAGCAGCAGCAGGCTTGGGACCCGAACGCCTACGCGCAGCAGCAACAGCTGCAGCAGCCCTACGTCGACCCGTACGCGCAGCAGCAGCAGCCCGCGTACCCGCAGGCGCCCGACGCGTGGCAGCAGGCGACGACGCCCGGCTACCCCACGTGGGAGCAGCCCGCGCCGCCCGCCCCGATGCCGGCTCCCGCGCCCGAGCCCATGTGGCAGCAGCCGGAGCCGCCTCCGCCGCAGCCGGCGCCCGTCGAAGACAGCGGCCCCATGGAGGTCGCCGACGACGAGGTGATGGAGGTCACGGACGACGACGTCCAGCTCCTCGACTCCACGCCGGCGCCCGAGGTCGTCGTGCCGAAGCGCGCGCCGATCATGGGCAAGCCGTTCAAGCCCATCTTCGGCTCGCCTGAGCGGCCCCTCACCGAGAAGCGCCTCGTGCCGCCGCCTCCCGCGGCGCCGATGCCGCAGCGCCCGCTCGCGCCGCCGGCGCCTCCGCGGCCCGCCCCGCCGCCTCCCGCTCCCGAGCCCGCGCTCGATCTCGTCGCCGATCTCCGCTCCGAGCTCGAAGAGTCGCAGCGCATGCCGCGGCCGCTCGCTCCCGAGCCGCCCCCGCCGGCTGCGGCTCCGCCGCCTTCACCTCCTCCCGCGCCGGCGCCTCCCCCGGCAGCGCCCCCGACTCCGCCGGCGCCTCCTCCGCCGCTGCCGCCCGCGCCTGAGCCTGCGCCCGAGCCTCCGGCGCTCGAGACCCGCGTCGCGGTGCCCGTCGCCGAGCCTGCCGCTCCGGCTCCCGCGCTTGCGCACGAGCCCGACGTCTCGATCGACATCGACGAGCCCGAGGCGGCGGCGGCGCCTCCTCCGGCGCTCGCGCTCGCGATCGAGCCCGAGCCGCCTCCCCTCGCGCCGCCTTCGCCCGAGCCCGAGCCGCTCGCGCCGCCTCCCCCGCTCGCCCCCGAGCCGTCGATCGTCGTCGCCGAGCCCGAGCCGCTCGCGCCGGCTCCCCCGCTCGCCCCCGAGCCGTCGAACGTCGTCGCCGAGCCCGAGCCGCTCGCGCCGGCTCCCCCGCTCGCGCCCGAGCCGTCGATCGTCGTCGCCGAGCCCGAGCCGCTCGCGCCGCCGCCTCCGCTCGCGCCCGAGCCGTCGATCGTCGTCGCCGAGCCCGAGCCGCTCGCGCCGCCGCCTCCGCTCGCGCCCGAGCCGTCGATCTTCGTCGCCGAGCCCGAGCCTGTGGCGCCGCCGCCGGCAGCCGTCGCGGCGCCTGCGCCCGAGCCGTTGATCGAAGCCGAGGTCGCTCCGCTCATCGAGGCCGAGCCGTCGATCGTGGTGAGCCCCGAGCTCGGCCCCGCGCTCACGCTGCCTCCCGAGCGGGAGCCCGAGGTGCTCGCCGAGGCTGCTCCTCGGCCGCCCCCGGCTGCGCCGGCCGAGAACCTGGCGCTGCAGCCTCCGCCGCCCAGGCCGGTGGACTTCGACGTCGAGGTCGACGACATGACGCCGGCGCCGCTCGCGCCTCCGCCTTCAGACCTGTCGGGCGCGGCGGACGATCGCGTCGAGCTCGCGTCGACGGCCGAGTTCCTCGACTACGGGCGCAGCGCGGCGGCCCCGGTCGCGGCTGAAGAGGTGCCGCTCGACGACGCTCCCATCATCGACAACGTCTCGCTCGCCCAGCTGGCGAACCAAGACGCCGTGCCGCTCGCGATCGAAGAGCCCACGTCGCCGGCCGAGGCCCCGGTGCCGCTCGCGAGCAACGCCGACTTCCTCGCTCAGCCCGAGCTGGTGGGCACCGGGCTCTTGTGGCAGCGCTCGGGGCCCGAGGCCGTCGAGATCGAGACGAACGACACGACCGACGTCGAGTTCAACGTGCCCGCGCCGCCTCCACCGGTCACTGGAGTTCCGCTCGGCTCCGAGCCGGAAGACGACACGGACATCATCACGGGCGTCGTCATCGAAGACGAGGAAGAACCCACCGCGAGCGCCGTGCCGTCGCACGAGATGTTCGCCGCCGAGACGACGCTCCCCGAGATCGAGCTCGCGCCTCCGCCTCGCGCTGCTCCGGCCGCGCCGCTCTGGGCACCTCCTCCGCCGCCTCCTCCGGCTGCGCCGGCCTGGGCGCCGCCTCCGCCTCCTCCTCCCGCTCCGGCCCCTCCGCCGCCGCGCGTGGTGGCGAACCCGATTCCTCCCGAGGGCCCGCGCCGCCCGCCGAGCGTCGTGCCGGGCCCGCCGGTGTCGGCGCAGGCGTTCGACCGCGGCGGCGCACCGCTACCGCCTGACGCCGAGCACATCGTGGTGAAGGGCGAGCACCGCGTCATCCTCCACACGCTCGAGGGCCAGGTGAAGCGCGGCGGCATTCGCGACGCCGACCTCGCCGGCGAGCACGTGACGCTCGACGCCGGCGCCGGAGGCTCGCCCGAGCGCATTCCTCGCGCGCGCGTGAAGGCGATCTTCTTCATGCTCCCCGCAGGCACGAAGGCGCCGACGCCCGACGGTCAGAAGGTGCGCGTGACGTTCAAAGACGGCCGACAGGTCGCCGGCTTCTCGAAAGATCACAAGGCCGGCGGCCAGGGCTTCTTCGTCGTCCCCGCTGACAACCGCACCAACACGTCGCGCATCTTCATCTACCGCCACAGCGTGCAGGCCATCGCCGTCGACTGACGTGCCATGACGCAGTGCGTAAATTCCTTAGCGTTTTCGGGGGCTTGACATGGGGTGAGCGATTGCCGCATCTTTGCCCACCTCTGAGACCTGAAAAGCGAAGTCACCCTCGTTTGGCGGTCGCGCTCACGGCGCACTGCCGCATCGGAAATCGATTCATCCGCGACTCGGTCGCTGATCTCAGCCGTGGCGGCCTCTACCTGCGCACGCGCGAGCCGGCACGCGAAGGCACTCCGGTGCGCGTGGCGATCGCGCTGCCGTATGACGACGGCCCGAAGTTCTGCACGCTGGTGGGCTGCGTCGCGCGCGTCGACCGCGACCCGCGCGGGCGCCTGCTCGGGCTCGGCGTGTCGTTCGACGACGCCCAGACCGCGCTGCACGATCGCACCACGCTGAGCGCGTTCATCGCGCGCGCCTAGGCGAACGAGACCGACGCGAGCCTGGCACGCGAGAAGCGAGCACCGGAGCTGTGCTTGTCAGCCCAGTGAGGAGCGCAGTGACGAGCCTGCCCGGCGCAGCGAGAGGATCGTTCGCCGCACGAGGCTCGGTAACCCGTTCGGTGCTCCAGTCGACCGCGTGGCCTGCTGCGCGCGGCCTCATCGCTGCCGGGTTCTCGCCGCGACGCCGAGCTTCAGGGAATCTCGTCGGCGCCGATGTCGGGGCTCGTGTTGTTCGGGTTCGGGCGGGCCTGCGAGTCCCAGTCGTCGGTCGGCCCGCTCATGCCCATGCCGCCGCCCGAGGGCCCCAGGCCGCGCAGCGGAGACATCGGGCCGATGTGCGGGAACGAGAACTGAATCGTCGTGAACGTCGGGTTCATCGACACGTTGTTCTGCGCGCCGGTCAGCGCGTTGATCTGTCCGATCGTCGTCAGCGGCGTCGCGTTCTCGTCGAGGTAGAGGCCGCCGTCAGCCACGCCGCTGATGAAGAAGTCGTTGTTCCTGAGGCCCGAGGGGTCGAGCGCGGCGGTCGACTCCTCGAACGCGAACGTGCGCGCGCCGCCTGGGCCGGCCTGAATGACGTTGTTGGTGAACTCGCCCACCTGCAGCCCGATGGGGATGACGCTCCCCGTGAGCGTGAGGCGCACGCCCGACTGGGCGGCCGGCACCGCGGGCGTGCTGCCGAACCACGCGTGCGAGAGAATCGAGTTCGAGTGCAGCGTCGGGCTCGGGAACGCGCCGCCCGCCCGCGCCGTCGCGACGATCTCGACGCCGAACGACGCGCCGCCGTTGCACGTCGGCCCGATGATGCCGTTGTTGTGCAGCACCGCCTGCGCGCCCTCGAGCACGACGCCGCGGCCCTGCAGACAGGTGGCGCTCGCGTTGAAGCTCACCGAGTTCCGCAGCACCTGCGGGTTGCTCTGGCGAACGTACAGGCCGACCTGCGTCGTGAGCGCCTGACCCGGCGTGATGCCGCCGCTGCCGTTGGGGTTCGACTTGTTGTCGCGAATCTCGCTGCACGCGCCGATGCAGCTGAGCGACGAGGTCGCGCACGAGCCCTCGCACCAGACGCCCGCGGCCGTCGTCACCTGCGTCGAGGTCGAGCCGGTGATCGAGCCGTTGTTGATGATTCGGCAGCGCGGGTCGACGCCGACGCCCGTCGGGTTGTCGATGCCCTGGAAGGTGCAGAAGACGCCGACCGCCAGAGTGTTGTTGCCCGAGCTGACGCCCTGGGCGCCGGTGATGTTGGTGTTGTTGACGAGATCGACCGAGCAGCCGTCGGAGACCTCGACCCCCACCGCGACGCCGGGCGACTGCACCGGCCCCGCGACGATGCGCGGGCTGTTGCGCCACACCATCGGAGCGCCGTTCAGCACCGAGCAGCCGTCGATGAGCCCGCCCGCGTTGAACGACGGCAGCGCCGCCGCGATGCCCGACGAGTTGCAGCCGCTGGCGCCGACGTTGTCGAGCACGATGTCCGAGATGTCACCGCCGGCGACGACGGCGGCACATGCGGGGCCCGAGAAGACACCGAACGTGCTGTTCGTGACCTGGGTCGTGTTCGCGTTGGCGAGGCCGAGGCCGACCGCGCCGATGCCCACGCCGGTGGCGGTCGCCGTCGACGAGATCTCGCCGACGACGAGGGCCGAGACGTCGGCCCGCGCGGTGCTGATGCCGAGGCCGGTCGCGCTCGCCGTCGCGCGCACACTGCTGATCGTGCCCTGGGTGATCGAGGGGTTCGCGCGCTGGGTGATGCTGACGACCGAGACGCCGGTCGCGTTCGTGGGGAGCGGCGGCACCGCCGAGCCCGTCACGCTGAACTCGTCGAGCGTCGGGCTGCAGTCGAAGACGTTGATGCCGACGCGATCCATACCCGAGGGCGCGATGCGAACGGCGACGCGCGAGATGCCCGTGTTCGTGCGCGTGCCGCCGCTGCCGAAGCGAAGCCCCAGCGCGTTCGTGTTCTGAATGATGCTGCGGTCGGCCACCCCGGTGCCGCGAACCGCCCAGCTCAGGCCGCCGGCTCCAGCGCTGGGGATGTACGCGCCCTCGAGCCTCACCCCCGCAGGGACCGTGACGTCCTCCGAGTAGACGATCGGGGTGCCTGCGCTCGTGAAGCGCGTCGCGACGAACACCGTCGGAGACATCGTCGCCGTCGCGTTGAGGATGCCTCGGCCGATCGTCGCGACCGGACAGCTCGCCGAGCCGTTGTTCGAGTCCGAAGCGCCAGGGCAGGTCGGGCACACGTACGTGCCCGCCGGCAGGCCGCCGCACGCATTGCCGCCCGCCGTACCGCCGCCCGCCGTGCCCGTGCCGCCTGCGGTGGCCATGCCGCCGGCCGTGCTCCCGCCAGCCGTCGACATTCCGCCGGCCGTGCCGGAGCCGCCCGCAGTCGCCATGCCGCCGGCCGTGCCGGTGCCGCCCGCAGTTGCGCTGCCGCCCGCCGTCGCGCTGCCGCCCGCCGTCGCGCTGCCGCCCGCCGTCGCGCTGCCGCCGGCCGTCGCGCTGCCGCCCGCAGTCGCGCTGCCGCCCGCAGTCGCGCTGCCGCCCGCAGTCGCGCTGCCACCCGCAGTCGCGCTGCCGCCGGCCGTCGCGCTGCCGCCCGCAGTGCTGCTCCCGCCTGCGGTGCCGGTGCCCCCGCCGCCTCCGTCAATCGAGAACGGCACGTTGTTGCAGTTGCAGCCGGCGGCGACGAAGAGTCCAGCAGCACACAGCAGGTTGCGCGTCATGCGTCGCGATCTCCTCGGAGGGGGGCGGGGCTTTCAATCACGGCGCGTGCCCTGCGGGGGGCTCCCTGGTTCCCGGCAATTACCGACTCAGACACCGCGGCAGGCACGCAATGAAAGCCCTGTGCTCCGCAAACGCTTCACCCCTTCGGGTGGGAGGGGCGGCCCCAGCGAACCCACAGCCCTGCGGCGATGAACGCGAAGCCGAAGGGCACGAGCACGTAGGCGCCGTCGACGGCCGTGTCGAGCAGTGCGGGGGCGAGCGACAGACCGGTAGCGGCGAGGCGGCGAGACCCGGTCTCTCGGGCGGCCCAGGCGCTGAGCGCGGCGCCGGCGCCGACGCCGGCTCCGGTGAACGTGCAGCTGTAGATGGCGGGCACGCCGGCGCCGAGCAGCGTCGAGAGGACCCCGGCGGCGAACGTGGCGCCGAGCCAGACCTTGACCGGCACGCCGCGCGAGACGGCGAAGCCGACGAACGCCGCGTGAGCGATGAAGGTGAGGCTCGCCCCCGCGGGGATCCACGTGACGAGCTGCCACAGGTGCAGCTGGCGCACGACCTCCCATGGCTCGAGGTAGAGGCTGAGGGTGGGCACGAGCAGGCGCGCGGCGACCGAGACCAGCAGCACCGCGAGCGCTGCGACGGCTCCGTTGCGCATCGGTCAGTGCAGGAACTTGTCGGAGTCGCGCGGCGTGTTGCGCTGGTCACCCGTGATGACGCGCAGGTGCGACGAGCGCTTGTTCAGGTCGCGCTGCAGGCGCCACGAGCCGAAGCGCTGCAGCGTGTCTTGCGGGAAGCCGAGCCGCACGTGCAGGAACGTGAGGCCGAGCGCCACGAGCTCGGGGATGACGAGCAGCCAGGTCGAGAGCAGCCCGCTCAGCACGACGAACGCAGCCCCGATGAGGGCGAGCGTGTTGCCGGTGACCGGCAGGCCCCAGAAGTTCGTACGGCCACGGCCAATCAACAAGCCGTATGCGACCCACAGCGAGCCGACGATGACGTCGGCGCCCGTGAAAGGAAATGCGCCGAGCCGCGGGATGACGAGCGACAGCAGCACGGTGATCGCAGCCGAGGTGGCGGCGATCGAGAACGCGAACACCCAGAGCCGCTTCGCGCCCCAGTGGCGCTCGAGCGCGCCGCCGACCGAGACGATGATGAGCACACCGAAGATGAAGCTCATCGGTTGGCGGAAGAAGATGGGCGCGTAGGTGACGAGCTGCCAGAGCGTCAGGCTGTGCAGCACCTGGTCGGGCTGCAGCAGCACCCACTCGGCCGTCCACCGCTCGGTGGCGTAGTAGACGACGGAGCAGATAACGAAGAGCACCGCCATCTTGGCGGCGCTGGAGCGGGGATTCAGCCACTGCTTCAGTTGCGACATGCGCTCAGTAACCGCCGCCTGATCGAGAACGGGTCCGGTACACCCACCACACCGCCAAACTTAAGAAGAACGCAGCAGAAATGCCCAGATTCCGCCAGCGCGGAGGCCCCGCGTGCTGAACCTGCGAGACATTCGACCGCTCGATGCGCTCGATGATCGCCTTCGCCGGCACTCCGAACATGATGGAGCTGACCCGGCCCAGCCCCGAGCGCACGATCGCGATCACCGCGCCGTGCTCGTTCACGACCGGGCCGCCGCTCGCTCCGCCGGCGCTCGACAACGTGAACTGCACCAGCGGGAGCCTGTCGGCGGCCCGAGTCTCGTCGCTCGACTCGTCGAGCAGTTCCTTCGGCATCCCGTCGGGTCGGTAGGCCGCGACCGACCCCTCGGTGAAGGTCCACGTGAGGCCGGCCGGCGCGGCGAGCAGCGCTGCGTACGAGCCCACCCTCGGCTCCGAGGGGTCGAACTCGAGCGCCTTCCACCCGGTTCCAGCGATCTTGAGCACGGCGACATCTTGCTCGGGGTCGTCGAGCAGCACGCCCTCGATGGGCACCGAACCCCCGTCGAAGAACCTCACCTCGCCGTTCGTGAGCGCCTCGAGCACGTGGTGATTCGTGACGACCAGGCCATCTTCACGCGCGATGAACCCGCTCCCCGAGCCACGCACCTCGCCGTTCGGTGCCACCTGGACCAGCTGCACGACCGAAGGGCGCAAGATGTCGATAACCGACGTTCCTCCGTCGGCGGTCAGCACCAGCGCGACGACCGCGAAGCTCACTTGCCTTTGTAGAAGAGCGTGATCGACAGGCAGTGAAACTCTTTGTCCGACGACTGCGTCACGGTGCGGTCGACGATCTCGATGTTCGGGTTGTCCCGAATCCACCGCGTGATGTTCTCGCCCATCTGCTCGCGGTCGCGCGCGAGCGTGGTCGAGAAGACCTTCACCCCGTTGAAGCTGTTCGGGTTCGCCATCCTGCCCTCCCCTTGACCGTGGACTTCTTGGCCGCCTTCTTCTTCCCGCCAGCCGGCTTCACGACCTTCAGAATCTCTTTCTCGCTCAAGGTCCACGCCGACGCCTTCGCCTTCTGCAGCACCTTCTGCACCACGTCGTCGGTCACCTTGAGCCCGCGGCGGCCGAGCCAGTACTTCACGTTGCTCATGCCGCTCATGTGCCCGACCTCGATCACCTGCTCGAGCCCGAACTCACCCGCCGGCACGCCCGAGTAGACGCGGTCGGCGAGCCAGTTGTCGCCCTTCGACTGCGCCTTGATGATCGCCGCCGCGTGCACGCCCGTCGCCGTGCGGAAGGCGTCGCCCCCCGACAGCGGGTAGTTCACGGGGATCGCGACCTTCGTCGACTCCGAGACCTTGCGCACGTACTCGACCAGCTTCGACAGATCGTGCCCGAACCAGCCGAGCAGCTTCAGGTTCAGCAGGAGCAGGTCCATCGACGTGTTGCCGACGCGCTCGCCGACCCCGAGACCGCACGCGTGCAGCCGGTGCACGCCCGCCTCGAGCGCCGCCAGCGCGTTCGGCACCGCGAGCCCGCGATCGTTGTGACCGTGCCAGTCGAGCTTCACGTCGGCGCCCGACGCCGCGATGAGGCCCTTCACCCACTCGACCAGCGCCCGCGTGCCTGCCGGAGTCGCGTGGCCGACCGTGTCGCACAGCACCAGCCGCTTCGCGCCGTTGTCGATCGCGCTGCGGAACAGCACGTCGAGGTTCTTCGGCTGCGAGCGCGTCGTGTCTTCCGTCACGTACGCGACGTCGAGGCCCTCTTTCACGGCGAACGCGATCGCCTCGGCCGACGTCTTCTCGATGAACTCGAGCGACCAGCCCTCGGCCCACTGCCGAATCGGCGAGCTGCCGATGAACGTGTAGACGACGATCTTCTGCCCGCTCTTCTGCGCGGCGTCGACCACCGGCTTGATGTCGGCCGCGACCGTGCGGGCCGCGCAGTTCGGCGCCAGCTGCAGCTTCTTCTTCTGAATGTGCTTCGCGAGCGCGACGACGTCGTCGAACGCCCGCTTGCCGGCGCCGGGCAGGCCGATGTTCACCGACCCGATGCCCAGCGACGCCATCAGCTCGACGAGCTCGAGCTTGTCGTCGATGGAGGGATCCACCACCGACGGCGACTGCACCCCGTCACGCAGCGTCTCGTCGTTGAGATCGAACGGCTGCGCCGGCTTCGGAGCCGTCTGCAGCTCGTTCCAATCGAAGACGATCTCGTCGCGGTCGATGACGGGGGTGGTGCTCATCGCAGTCGGGGCATGCTCCGGTAGTGCTCACACACGTTCGGCTCGCGGCAGCTGGGCCCGATGCCGTCGGGGTGCGCGAAGAAGGGCGTCTTGTCGGACTCCTCGACGCCGCACAGCGCGCACTTCCGCTTCTTGTTCTTCGCTTCCGCGCGGCGCTGCTCGGCGATCTGCTTCGCCTTCTCTCGCAGCGCTTTGTTCTCTGCTGATTCCGCCATGGTGCTCTCTCCCCTCCCTTGGGAACGAACGTTTACTACTAGACGGCCTCGACCAGCACGGCGATGCCCTGCCCACCACCGATGCAGGCGCTGCCGATGCCGTACTTCGCGCCGCGACGCTTGAGCTCGTGCAACAGGTGAATGGTGATGCGCGCACCCGAAGCGGCGAGCGGGTGGCCGACGGCGATCGCTCCGCCGTCGACGTTCGTGAGATCGCGCGGCAGGCCGAGCTCCTTCTCGACGGCCAGGTACTGGGGCGCGAACGCCTCGTTGACCTCGATGAGCTGAACGTCGCCGAGCTTGATCTCAGACCGCTCGAGCAGCTTGCGAATCGCGTGCACCGGGCCGATGCCCATCACCTTCGGGTCGCAGCCCGCGCTCGCCCAGTTCAGGAGCTTGCCGATCGGCTTGAGCCCCTTCTTCTCGGCCCAGCTGCGCGTCGCGAGCACCGAGCTGGCCGCTCCGTCGCAGATGCCGCTGGCGGCGCCGGGGTGAATGACGCCGTCTTTCTTGAACGCCTTGGGCAGCTTCTTGAAGCCCTCGGCCGTCGAGTCGGGGCGCGGGTGCTCGTCTTTGTCGAAGACGGTCGTGCCCTTCTTGGTCTTGAGCTCGATCGGCGCGAGCTCTTGCGCGAAGCGGCCTCCTTCAGCAGCGGCGGCGTAGCGCTTCTGCGTGAGCACCGAGTACTCGTCGACCTGATCCTGCGTGAGCTTGTACTCGACCGCGAGGTTCTCGGCGGTCATGCCCATCGGCAGGCCGGCGTAGGTGTCGGTGAGGCCCGACCAGAGGTAGTCCTCGAGCTGGCCCTTGCCGAGCTGAAGGCCCCAGCGCGCGCCGCGAATGATGTGCGGCGCCTGCGACATCGACTCGGTGCCGCCCGCGAGCACGACGCTCGCCTGCTCGGTGAGCATGAGCTCGGCCGCGGTGACGAACGCCTGAAAGCCCGAGCCGCAGAGGCGGTTGACGCCGAGCGCTCCGACGGGCACCGGAACTCCGGCGCGCAGGCCGACGTGGCGCGGCAGGTAGATGGCGTCGGCCGACGTCTGCATGACGTTGCCGTAGACGACGTGCTGCACGTCTTCGGCGCTGACCTTCGCGGAGCTGAGCGCCGCCTTCGCGGACTCGACGGCGAGGTCGGTGGCGGTGAGATCTTTGACCGCTCCACCGAAGGCACCGAACGCGGTTCGCTTGCCAGAGAGGAACCAGATTTCTTCGTTCTTCGAGACCGTTTTCATGGGGGACCGACTGCCTAACCCTCGGCTGTTTCGCGGTCAATAACCGGTCGAGAAGACGGGAGAATGACTCTGCTTTTCGCGCGGGCTCGTCAGCCGACGAGCGTGACGAGCGCGAGGCAGGCGCCGACGACGGCCCCGAAGGTCCACATGAGGCCGCTCTGGTGCTGCTGCCGCAGCTCGCGGGCGGCCGCGGGGTACTGGTACCAGGCCTTCGCGGCCGCGAGGCGCGCCGCGGTGTCGTAGGTGTCGACGGGCGTGCCGGTGCCGGCGGCGGTGCGCTGGTGCGCTTGCACGAGCCGCTCGAGGGGCACGTTCTCGAGGTAGCCCGAGAAGTAGCCCTTCTCTTCGAGCGCCGAGCGACGGTAGCTCGCGGTGCGCACGAAGCCTCCGCCGGCGAGCGGCGTGAGCAGCTCGACGCGGGGCTCCTCGTCTTCGCCGAGGGTGAGGCTCGCGTACGCGTGGGCTTCGTTGCTCGCGTAGTCGAACGAGAGCACGGCGGCGCCGAGGCGCGGCTGCTCGAGGTGCGTGCCGATGAAGCGAAAGCCGAGGCGCGCGAGCTCGGCCGCGTGCTTGTCGAGCGGCAGAGGCAGCTTCACCTTGGCGTCGGCCGGGGCGTCGTCTTCGACGCGCACCGTGCTCGGCATGAGCCAGACGATCGCGCGCCAGAGGTTGCGGCGCAGCAGCCAGCCGGCCGCGACGCTCACCGCGACGATGACCGCGAGCTGCGTGGTCGTGAGGTGGAACATTCGCCCCTTTTGAGACACTAACAACGCGCAGGGCGAATTGTTCGCGCCTACGCCGACAGCGCCTCGAACACGCTCTTGCCGTGACGCTGAATCGCCGGCACGAGGCCGCCCTCGCGCTGCAGCGCCTGAACGATCGCGCTCGGCTGCTCGGCCGAGAACGTACGGCCCTGCACCACGACGGTGCCCGCGCCGAGATCGACCTTCACGTCTTGCCCCTCGGCGGCGAGCTCGTAGAACGCGGGGTCCTTCACCACGAGGTACGGCAGCGCCTCGTTCACCAGGTTGCGCTTGTGAATGAACGCGTAGCTCTTCGCGATGACCGCCTGAATGCCGGCGCCCATGAGCGCCCACACGGCCTGCTCGCGCGACGACCCCGAGCCCCACGCCTCACCGGCCACGACGATCGTCTGGCCGGCCTTCGCGCGCGCGTGGAACTCGGGCCGCACGAAGTGAAACGCCTTCTCGCCGAGCTCGTCGAACTTCACGAGGTGGCAGAACTGCCCGGGAATGATGGCGTCGGTGTCGATGTGATCGGCGAACCGCTGCACCTTGCCGCTGAGGGTCTTCGCCGCCGCCGCTCCCGCCGCGCCGGCCTTCGCGCCGCCGCCTGCGGGAATCGAGATGCTCGGCTCGGTCACGCGAAGCTCGGGGGCGCGCGCCTTCGCGTCGCGGAACAGCAGCTTCTCGAACCGGTCGCGATCGATCTTCGCGAGGTACGGCCGCGGGTCGGCCGCCTTCATGTCGACGCTCGAGGCCGCGACCGTCGCCGCGCTCGCGAGCCACGCCAGCGAGCCCTGGCCCATGCGGTTCTCGTAGTTGCGGTTCTGCGACGAGAACCAGACCTCGCCCGGCCCGGCCTTCTCGCTCGCGACGCCGAGGCACATCGAGCAGCCCGGCGGCCCGATGCGGAAGCCGGCCTTCTCGTAGTGCCGCCACAGATCGCCCTGGCGCATGCGCGCCTGAATCGACAGATCGCCCGGCACCACGAGCTGCTTCGCCGAGGGCGCCCGCGCCGGCTTGTCTTTGTACGCCTGCTCGAGCACCAGCGCGCCGAGCACGAGCTCTTCTTCGGTCGTCGTGCACGCGCCGATGAAGCAGCCGTCGATCTTCATGCCGGCGGCCGTCTCGATCTGCTGCACGTTGTCGGGCGAGAACGGCTTCGCGACCAGCGGCCCGAGCTTGTCGAGCGCGATGGCGTACCGCGCCACGTACGGCGCTCCGTCGTCGGCGCGGAAGTACAGCGCGCCGGTGTTCTCGCTCTTGCGCTGCGCGAGCCACTTCGCGACCTCCTCGTCGGCCTCGAAGATGCCGTTCAAGCCGCCGAACTCGGCCGTCATGTTGGCGATCGTGAACCGCATGTCGGTCGTGAACTTCTTGGTGGCGGCGCCGCGGTACTCGACGGTGCGCTCCATCGCGACGGTGTTGCGGCCGAGCTTGCCGAGCGTCTCGAGAATGACGTCTTTGCCGCCGATGCCGAACTGCAGGTCGCCGGTGTAGTCGACGGCGATCGCTTGGGGCACCTCGATCCAGCTCTGGCCGAGGACCATGGCCGCGGTGATGTCGGCGCCGCCGAGGCCGATCGAGAACGCGCCGAGGCCGCCGTGGGAGCTCGAGTGCGAGTCGGCTCCGAGCACGACCTGGCCGGGCTGCACGAGGTCCCGGTAGAACTTCGTGTGGAGGATGGTGACGTTCGAGTCGTAGAAGTGCCGCATGCCCGACTCTTTCGCGAAGTCGCGAGAGAGCTGGGCCAGCTTCTGGGCGCGCACGTCGTTCGCCAGCGTCACGGGGTCGACGGTGTGATCGACGGCGAGGAAGAAGCGCTCGGCGTCGTGAATCTTGGGCCGGCCGAGCTTCTGGTACGTGCTGTTCATGCCGTTCCACGCGAGCTCGGAGGCGATCGTCCAGTCGACCTTGATCTGCAGAATGTCGCCGGCCTGTACGTAGGGCCGCCTGAGACCCTGCGCGTGGTGCGCGAGGATCTTCTGGGTGAGCGTCATCGGATGCGCGGGCATGGGGAGCCGCTACATAACCGATCGAAGGGGCGTTATGCATGCCGCCGGTGGTTCGCATTCAGGTCCTGCGCGCGGTCTCTGACGTCTCACCCGAGGCATGGAATGCCCTCGTGCCGAAGGGCGCTCCGCCGGTGCTCAAGCACCAGTGGCTCGACGCCATGGAGTCGAGCGGCAGCACCACCGCGAAGTCTGGCTGGGAGCCCCACCACTTCGCCGCCTACGACGGCTCGACCCTCGTCGGAGTCGCTCCCGCCTGGCGCAAGCACCACAGCATGGGCGAGTACGTCTACGACTTCGGCTGGGCCCAGGCCGCGAGCCAGTTCGGCGTCCACTACTACCCGAAGCTGCTCGTCGGCGTGCCGCTCTCGCCCATCACGGCGCAGCGCTTTCTGGGGCCGCCCGAGGTGCGCGCGCAGCTCGCGAGAGAGGCGATCGCCTCGGCGAAGAAGCAGCGCCTCTCGTCGGTGCACGTCATCTTCCCGCCTGAAGAAGAGGCGAACGAGCTCGAGGCGCAGGGCCTGGGCCTCTTCCGCCGCAAGAGCATGCAGTACCACTGGAAGAATGCGGGCTACCGCACGTACGACGACTACCTCGCGCGCTTCGACAGCAAGCGGCGCAACCAGCTGAAGCGCGAGCGCGGGGCGGCGGCGACCCAGGGCATCACCATTCGCACCGTGCGCGCGCCCGAGCTCGGCGCCGAGCACGCGAAGCTCGCGTACCGCTTCTACGAGGCGACCTCGTCGAAGAACGCGTGGGGCTCGAT
This sequence comes from Myxococcaceae bacterium, assembly GCA_044223505.1. GTDB lineage: Bacteria > Myxococcota > Myxococcia > Myxococcales > Myxococcaceae > Xiheicaenimonas. The sequence continues at coordinate 47,455 of JBGALX010000011.1, read as the reverse complement.
TCAGCTCAACCAGAAGTTCTTCGAGCGCGCGTTCGCCGCGCTGCCGAACGACGTCGAGCTCGTGCTCGCCGAGAAGAACGGCAAGGCGATCGCCGGCGCGTTCAACCTCGTCAGCGAGAAGCGCCTCTACGGCCGCTACTGGGGCTGCTTCGAGGAGCACCCGTTTCTGCACTTCAACGTGTGCCTGTACCACTCGGTCGACGAGTGCATCGCGCGTGGGTTCGAGGCGTTCGAGCCGGGCGCCGGCGGCGAGCACAAGATCCCGCGCGGGTTCGAGCCGACCCAGATCAACTCGCTGCACCTCGCGTTCGACGAGCGCTTCGACAAGGCCCTGCGCGATGCGACGCGCCGCGAGGCCGCCCAGGTCGACCGCGTGGTGAGCCAGTCGACCGAGATCGCCGGCATGAAGCCGGTCTAGAGTGCGCTCGCCATGAAGCGCGCGCTCCTCGTTCTGCCTCTGCTCGCTGCCTGCAGCCGCGACTACGTCGAAGGGTCGGACTTCTCGTTCAGCGACGAAGAATGGACCCTGCAGAGCGAGTTCGAGGGCCCCACGCTGTCGATCATCGAGGCCGCGCAGAACGGCACCGCGCCCTACATCTGCGGCACGGATACGGGCTTCAGCGGTGGCCGGTTCTGGCGGTTCCGTGCACCGAACAAGTACCTCGGCAACGCGAGCCGCGCGTTCGGGAACAAGCTGACGTGGGAGATGATGACCGAGATTCCACCCGGCAAGCGGCTCATCACGAGCAACGACATCTTCCTGAAGGGGCGCTCCGAGACCCTCGTCGTGAACGTACCCAACGGCGACCGAGAGAACCGTGTCTGGGCCCAGTTCTTCGTCTATCTCGACGACCGCTCCGAGTGGGTGAGAGAGAGCGACGGCTCGAGGGTGTCGAACGACGACATCAAGTCGGTGCTGCGAAACCTCCTCGACCTCGTGCTGCCCGGCGAGCAGCTCGACGGCGAAGAGACGACCTGCATCGACAACGTGTACTTCGGCACCCCGTAGACGCCGCGCTCGCGCTCGCGCTCGTGGACGTGGACGTAGCCGTGATCGTGATCGTGATCGTGGACGGCAGTCGCAGCGGCCGCTCTCGCAGAACGACCGCGGAAACAGCCGATCACGATCACGATCACGTCCACGGCTACGTTCACGTCCACGTGCGCGAGCGCGTCCACGTGCGCGAGCGCGTCCACGTGCGCGAGCGCGTCCACGTGCGCGAGCGCGTCCACGTGCGCGAGCGCGTCCACGTCCGCGAGCGCGTCCACGTCCGCGAGCGCGTCCACGTCCGCGAGCGCGTCCACGTTGAGGGCCGCGCTTGTTCTAAGGCTTCATGCCGGAGCAGCGGGCGCCGGGCGTGCGAGGGACTTGTTGGGGTGGACTCGCACGTCCCCGGATCGCCCGTGCTCGATAAAACGGGTCAGAGTGTCGAACTGCTGCAGCTCGATCGGTCGATCGAGAAAGGCGAGCGCGCCCGCGTCGAGCGCCTTCTGCCGGCACGAAGCCTCTGCGTGATTGCCGATCGCCACGACGGTCAGCCCGGCCATGCGCGCGTCGGCCTTCAGCGCCTTGATCAGATAGTCCGCGTGCCCGTCGACCACGATCAGCTCGGGCTGGTGCTTGAGCGCCACTCGTAGGAAGTCGCCCCCCACCGTCCGCCAGCCGAAGAGCTTGAAGCGCGCCGCGACCGCGCTCGCCAGCGCCGGGTCGTCGAGACAGATGAGGGCGGTGGGTGCCATCGCTCCAGACACCTTGAGCAACGCCCGCGCCAGCCTCCAACCGGCCTGAAGCGGGCGATTCCGCGGTCTCAGAGCGCGGGGTCAGACGGCGAACCGGGTCACGTGGGACCCCTACTTCCCCAGAAGGCCCGACAACCCCGCAAGCGCCGCGTTCGGGTCGAGGAACATCAGCGCCACGCCCCACCGCCCGGGCTCGGGCACCACGTGCACCACCCGGCACTCGAACGCGAGCTGCCGGCTCGAGAACTGCGCGTCGATCTCGAGGTTCACGATCGAGTTCACCGCCTGCTCCCGATCGCTCCACACGAAGGCCCCGCCGCGCTTGAGCTCCTTCTCGTAGGCCTCGTGCAGCGCCTCAGCCGTCGCGTAGCTCAGCACCAGCCGCTTCGGGTCGCGCAGGTGCGGCACCATCTCGGCCATCAACTCGGCGCCCGTGAGGAACCGCAGCCCGAAGCCGCCCCGCATCACGCTGCGCAGCTCGGGCGCCACCAGCGCCATGCGCGCCACCATGCCCTCGAAGTAGAGCAGGCGGTCGTTGTCCATCGCGACCTCGACGTGCAGCCGCGTGCCCAGCTTCGGCACCGGCTGCGTCACCACGAACATGCCCGTCGCCGACACGTCCGAGGTGAACCCGGTCTGCGCCAGCGTCTTCTCTCCGAACTTCACGCGAAAGCGCCGCGCATACCGCCGGTGACGGCGCTTCTCCATCTCGCTACGGCGCCTCGGCGGCGAGCCGCTGCATCGCCTCGGTGATGTCTTTGAGCTGCGGCACCGACGCCATCTCGAGCGCGTCTGCGAGCCCGATGCCCGGCACGAACTTGCCCGCCAACAGCCGCGGCGGCGCGTACAGCTCGTAGAAGAGCTCTTCGGTCGTGCGGCGGATCAGGTGCTCGCCGAAGTTCGTCACCTCGGTGTCTTCGTTCACGTAGAGCACGCGCCCGGTCTTCTTCACCGACTCCTTGATGCACTCCCAGTCGTACGGCCACAGCGAGCGAAGATCGATGACCTCGGCGTCGAGCCCCGACTCGGCCGCGGCCTTCACGCACAGCGGCAGCGTGCGGCCGTAGCTCACCACCGTCAGCTGCCCGCCCTGCCGCACGACCTTCGCCTTGCCGATCGGCACCGCGTACGCCGTCAGCTCGGGCCACTGCGGCTTCCACTTGCTGCGGTCACCCAGCGGAGCGTCGATCATCTTCGACAGCTGCTTGTCGTCGCCCGGCTCACCGGGAATCTGCTCTTCCCCGCGAATGCGCAACAGCGCCTTCGGCTTCAGGAACATCACCGGGTTCTTGTCGCGGCACGCGCTGATCATCAGCCCGTACGCGTCGAGCGGCGTCGACGGCATCACGATCTTCCACCCCGGGATGTGGGTCGCCGTCGCGTCGAACGAGTGCGAGTGGTAGATGCTGCCGCGAATTCCGCTGCCGACCGGCGTCATCACGACCATCGGCAGGTTCCACTGACCGATGCTCGCCCAGCAGGTGTTCCCCGCGAGCTTCAGCAGATCGATCGTGTTGTAGATGTAGTCGCAGAACTGAATCTCGGCGACCGGCCGCGCGCCGCCCATCGCGAGCCCCATCGCCATGCCGATGATGCCGCGCTCGTCGAGCGGAGTGTTCCACGCCGTCTTCAAGCCCTGCGTCGCCGTGAACACCCCGCCGAGCGGCGGGCCGACGTCTTCACCGAAGATGTCGGTGACGCCGAGGTTCTCTTCCGCGTAGTGCAGCGCCATTCGAACTGCCTGGGCCATGTTCGCCATGGGTCAGTCCTCCCGCGCCCAGGTGTGATCGTAGATGGTCGACGGGTCGGGCTGCGGCTCGTCTTTCACCTTCCGCGCCATGTCGGCGATCGCCTCGACCCACTTCTCGCGCACCGCCAGCGCCTCTTTCTTCGAGAGCACGCCGCGCTCGTCGAGGCGCTCTTCGAACAGCGCGATGCAGTCGGGCTCGTCTTTCGAATAGTTCGCGCCCGACGCCGACGAGTGGCCGTAGAGCCGCGAGACGTTCGCCTCGACGAGGTACGGCTTGCGCTCGGTGCGCACGTACTCGAACGCCTCTTTCAGCTCGAGGTACGCGCTCACCGGGTCGTTGCCGTCGATCGTCTTGCAGCGCATCTGAAACGCAGCACCGCGATCTGAGAGCCGCGCCGCGCCCTGCTGCGTCGCGTACGGCGTCGAGATGCCCCACTTGTTGTTCGTGACGATGATCAGCACCGGCAGCTCGTTGCCCGGCCGCGTCGACCACACGAGGCACGTCGCGAAGTCGCCCTCGGCCGTGCCGGCGTCGCCGCCCGTCACCACCGTGATGCCGTCGCCGCCGTGGCGCTTCTGCGCGAGCGCCGTGCCCGGCGCCATCGCGTACTGCACCTCAATCGGGCTCGAGACCGGCACGATGTTCCACTCGCGCTTGCTGAAGTGCCCCGCGAAGTTGCGCCCACCCGAGTACGGGTCGGTCGCCGTGTTCTTCATCTGTCGCAGCGCGTGAATCGGGTCTTCGCCCATCGCGAGCAGCGTCGCCGACTGCCGATAGTGGAAGTGCAGGAAGTCGAACGCCGGGCCCTGCCCTTTCTTGATCAAGAGCCCGAGCGGGACATTGAACGCCTCTTCGCCGGGCCCGCCGATCCAGAAGTAGCCGTGGCCGGACTTGTACATCGCGATGAGGCGCTCTTCGAGGGCGCGCGCCTTCACCATCGTCTCGTGCATCTGGAGCAGCAGTTTCTTGTCGAGCGGCAGCTCGTCGGAGTGCGTCACGAGCGGCGCGACGGCTTTCAGCTTTCGTTCGCGGGGGGCCATTGGCTCGCGCCCGCCTATAGCATCACTTGCCGCGCGCGTTCTTCTTCGGCTTCTTGGGCGGCTCGGGCGCCGGCGCAGCTCCGCCCTCGTCGGCCTTCACCGGCTCGGGCTCGGGCGGCGCCACCTCGGGCATCGGCTGATCAGGCGGCTCGGGCGGCGGCACGACGAAGTCCTTCGGGGGCGCGATCGGCTTCGGCGCGAGGTCGGGCTTCGCGGCAGGCCGCGTGAGCAGGTACGTCGCGACCGCCAGCAACCAGATCAGCGCGACGCCGCCCGCGAGCCACGGCCAGTTGCGGCCGAGCCAGCTGCCGCTGCGCTCACGATCGGCCTCGAGCGCCCGCCGCTCGAGCCGAGGGTCGGGGCGCGGCGCCTCTTGAATCGGCGTCGGCGGCCCGCGCAGCACCGTGTCGGTCGGCACGTTCTGCGGAGCCGACGGCCGCGGGCCGACGTGCGTGACGGCGGTGCGCAGCTCTTTCGCGGCGGCCCGAAGGTCGGCCTTCACGGTCTTCGCGTCGGGCCGGTTCTGGGGCTCCTTGTCGAGCAGCCGCAAGATGAGGTGGCTCATCGCGAGGGGAATCGTGTCGTCGACCTCGTGCGGCACCGGCGGGGCCTTGTGCACGTGCTGCTCCATGACCTCGATCGGCGTGGTGCCGTGGAAGGGCAGCCGACCCGTCAGCAGGTGAAACGCGAGCACCCCGAACGCGTAGAGGTCGGCCGGCGGGCCCGCGGGCTTGCCGCGCGCGTGCTCGGGCGAGATGTAGTCGGGCGTGCCGGCGATGCGGCTGACGTCTTGCTTGTTCGCGCCGCGCGCGAGGCCGAAGTCGAGCAGCTTCACCCACGGCCTGCCGTCGCTCTGGTGAACGAGAAACACGTTGGCCGGCTTCAGGTCGCGGTGCACGACGTTCGCGGAGTGGGCGGCCGCGAGCGCCGAGAGCACGTCTTCGAGAATCGGCAGCGCGTCGGCGGTCGGCAGGCGGCCCTCGCGCGCGAGCCGCGCTTCGAGCGACTCGCCCTCGAGGTACTCCATGACGAGGTACTTGCGGCCGTCGGGCGTGTCGGAGGCGCCGAAGATCGAGATGATGCTGCGGTGCCGAATCGAGTTCACCGTGCGCGCCTCACCGAGGAAGCGCTGCAGGTCGCTCTCGTCGGCGATGACGTCGGGGCGCAGCACCTTGATCGCCACCGAGTTGCCGATGAGCGGCTGCACCGCGCGATACACGATGCCCATGCCGCCGATGCCGACGCGTTCTTCGACGACGTACTCGCCGAGCTGCGTGCCGATGAGGCCGTCTTTCTTCGCCGACATGACGCTCGGCTGCGTCTCGACGGGAATCGCGGCGCGGTGGTCGAGCGACTGCGGCGTCACCATGTCGACGCGCACCGCGGGCGCACGCTCGGTCGGAGCCGTCGGCCGCGCCACCGCGCGCGCCCTCGCCTGGGGCGACGGCACCGGCGGGGGCAGCGGGTCGCTCGAGGAGCCGACCGAGTCGAGCTCGGGGCCCGTGTCTCTCGAGTCGAAGCCGATGACCGCGTCGAGCTCGCCTCCGCCCTCGAAGGGAATCGTCGAGTCCGAGACCGGCGGGGAAATGAGTGAGGGCGGCCGCCGGGCCGGCATCGGCCTCGCGACAGCGGCGGCGTTGCCGCTGACCGGCGTCTGCACGTCGAGGGCCGAGTGCGGCGCGGTGCGCTTCTCGGTGCGAAACGGCAACAGCTCGTCGTCGGAGCCGTCGTCGATCGTGCGCCCGGCGTGACCGTCGATGCGCGCCTTGACGTGGGTGCGATCTTGCGGAGCCGTGAGCGACGTGCCGCACTCGGCGCACTCGGTCGACTTCGCGGGCGCCATCGCGCCGCACGCTGGGCACAAGATTCCCTGCATCGGGTCGGGTGGCCGAGATTCAACCACTACGCCGCGGCGTTTGCTTGTTTCGCGAGCGCCAGCTGCCCGCACGCCGCCGCGATCTCGCGGCCGCGCGGCCACCGCACCAGGCACAGCGAGCCCTGCTTCACCATGCGGTCGTGGAACTCGAGCACCCGCGCGTCGGTCGGCGCCTTCAGCGCGCTGCCCGGGAACGGGTTGTGCGGAATCAGGTTGAGCCGCGAGGGCACGCCCACCAGCAGGCGCGCGAGCCGGTCGGCGTCGGCGTCGGTGTCGTTCACGCCCGCGAACAGCACGTACTCGATGAAGTGCTCGCGCCTCGGGTTCTTCTTCGCGTCGTCTTTGAGCGCGCCGAGCAGCGCCGAGATCGGCCACGTGCGCGTGTGCGGCATCAGCAGCGCGCGCGTCTCGTCGGTCGTGGCGTTGAGCGAGAGCGCGAGGCTCGCCCTCGACTCGGCCAGAAAGCGCAGCATCCCGGGCAGCACGCCCGACGTCGAGACGGTGACCGACTGCGCCTTGAGCTGCGGAGCCGGCGACTGGGTGAGCACGTTCACCGCGCGCAAGACCTCGTCGAGGTTGTCCATCGGCTCGCCCATGCCCATGAAGACGACGTTCTTGGCGCGCCCGGCCGATGCGAGCATGAACTGGAAGATCATCTCGGCGGCGGTGAGGTGCCGGCGAAAGCCCAGCGTCTGCGTCGCGCAGAACACGCAGCGGCGCGTGCAGCCCGACTGGCTCGAGATGCACACCGTGTCGCGACCCTTCGAGGGTATGCGAACGGTCTCGACGGTCTCGGCGCCGAAGCGCAGACCGAGCTTCGTGGTGCCGTCGGCGCTCTGCTGCTCGGCGACGTGCTCGGGCGGCGACCACACCGTCTTCTCGCGCAGCTTCGCCCACTCGCGGTGAGAGACGCCGTCGATTCGCGCGGGCAGCTCGGCGGGCAGCGTGCGCTGCGCCCAGAGCCACTTCAAGAGGCCCAGCGCGCGCGTGCGGCTGCCCAGCTCGGTGGTGAGCTCGTCGAGGGTGAGCGCGGGGAGTTGCACGTCGCTACGCATACCGCGTGGTAGACGCGGGCGCCATGCGCCGCGCCGCCCTGCTGCTGCTCACCGCCTGCCACCCGCTGTCGCTGTACGTGCCGCCCGAGCTGCCGCCGACGCTCGAGGTCGGCGCTCCGTCGAAGGTCGAGGTGCTCATCGACGACCGCGGCATCCCCCACGTCTACGGAGCCACCCTGCCCGACGCCACCTTCGGCCTCGGCTTCATGCACGGCCGCGATCGCCTCTTTCAGGTGATGATGCTGCAGCACGCCTCGCAAGGCCGGCTCACCGAGCTGTTCGGCGAGCGCGCGCTCGAGCTCGACAAGCGGCTGCGCATCGTGGCGTGGAAGCTCGACGAGCACGTCGCCGCGCTGTCCGACGCCGACCGGCGGCTGCTCGACGCGTACGTCGCGGGCCTGAACGCCGGCGCGCGCCACGCGGGCCAGAGCGCCGAGATGGCGGTGCTGCGCAAAGAGGTGCCGCGCTTCACCGCGCGCGACGCGCTGTCGATCATGAGGCTGCAGGCGTGGCTGCTCGCCGTCGATCACATCGACGAGATCGTGCGCGTGCGCCTGCTCGAGCTGCTCGCCGAAGACGACCCGCGCCGCAGCTTCCTCGACGCTCCGGTGTCGACGGGCGGGGTGTCGATCACCGGCAGCGGCGACTCGCAAGACGTCATCCAGAAGTCGACTTCCTCCCCTGTCCCCCTGGGGGGGTCGATTTCCATCGCCGGCGGCGCCGCGGCCTCGAACTCGTGGGTCGTCGACGGCGCGCACACGACGACGGGCAACGCCGTCCTGTCGAACGACCCGCACCTCGATCACAGCGCTCCCGGAGTCTTCTACCTGGTGCACCTCGAGACCCCCGACTTCACCGTCGCCGGCGCGACGCTGCCCGGCGGGCCGGTCGTGGTGATCGGTCACGGGCGCCACGCCGCGTGGGGCATGACGAGCTCGTTCGCCGACGCGCAGGACCTGCTGCACATCAAGGTGCCGAAGGGCCGCGACGACGTCTACGAGCTCGACGGCGAGCTCGTGCCGTTCGAGCGCGTCGAGCAGAAGTTCGTCGTCGGCGACAAGACGATCACCGAGACGTGGCGCGGCACACGCTTCGGCCCGCTGATCCCCGAGGGGTACCCCGGCTACCGCGCCGACGACCCGCTCGCGCTCGCGTGGGGCGGCCACGTGCCAGCCGAGAACGGCGAGGTGCTCACCGGCTTCGTCGGGCTCGCGGCCGCGAAGAACGTCGACGAGGCGAAGCTCGCGGTCGAGAAGATTCGCGGCTCGGGCCAGAACGTCGTGCTGGCGTTCACCGACGGCAGCATCGCGTACCGGCTCGCCGCGTTCACGCCGCGGCGGCCGCCCGGCGAGCTGGGCCGGCTGCCGCGCGACGGCTCGAAGAGCGCGAACGGCTTCGCCGGGTTTCTGAGCGTCGACGAGCGCCCCTCGGTCGACGCTCCGGCGGCCGGCTTCGTGGTGACCGCGAACCAGCGCGTCATCGGAGACGACGACCCGCGCGTCGGCTCGGTGGGCATGAGCGGCGTCTCGCACTCGCGCGCGTACCGCATTCGCGAGCGCATCACCGAGCTGCTCGCCCGGCCGGGCGCGAAGGCCAGCCCCGACGAGCTGCTCGCGATTCAGGGCGACATCCGCTCGCCCGAGGCGAAGTGGTACGTGCCGCGGGTCGCGGCGCTCTGCCCCGCAAAGGAGGACCCCGAGCTCTGCGCCGCCATCGCGGGCTTCGATGGCAACTTCACGCCCGACTCGCTGGGCGCGATGCCGTACCTGATGCTGCTGCAGGCGCTGGCCTACGAGGTCGTCGTCTCGCTGGGGATGAAGGAAGAGAGCGTCGCGCGCCAGGTCGCGTGGACGTTGCCGATCTTCAACGCCGTGGGGCGCGCGCTGCTCTGGCCCGAACCGCAGAAGCTCATCGACGCCCCGATGATGGTGCGGGCCGCGAAGGCCGCTCGCGCGAAGCTCGAGGAGCGGGCCGGCAGCTCGCCGTCCGACTGGCGGTACGGAAAGCTGCACACGCTGACGATCTCGGGAGCGCTGGCCGTGGCGCCGGTCGTCGGCGGCTACTTCCGCGGCGACGAGCACGTGGTGCCCGGCTCCGGCTCGACCGTGCGCGCCGAGTCGGGCATGCCCGTGAAGTCCGGCTCGTGCCTGCGCATGCTGGTCGAGATGTCCGACCCGCCCGTCGGCCGCTTCACGCTCGACACCGGCCAGAGCGGCCACCCGTCGAACCCCCACTGGCAGGACATGTACGCCGATTGGGACGCCGTGAACCCGCGCAAGCTGCCGACCGTTCGCTCGGAGGTCGAGGCCGTGACCCAGGAGCGCGTCGAGCTGCTGCCCTGAGATCGCGCAGACCGGCGACGCGCTTCGCGTGCACGACCGGCCTCGAACACGCCGCTGCGGGTGAGAGACGGCTGAGCTCGTGTCCGCCGTCGCCACCACTCGGGCTTCACGCCGCTCTCGGGCGCGGATCTACGGCTCACCATCGCCGTGCCTCGATGCTCCCGACGGCGGGCACGGGCGCGCGACCGCACGGCAGACTCCGCGGCGTCTCGGGCACTCGACGGGCTTCTCGCTCGGTGAGAAACGAGACGGGGCATCGTGGGCGACGCTGCGATTTCGCGCGCTCGCGATGCGCACGTTCGTGCAGCGCCCGCGGTCATGGCGCGCGACTCGCTGGTGCTCGACGTGGCGAAGGGGCAGCACGGGCTCATCACCCGCAAGCAGGCGCTGGATGCCGGCATGTCCGAGTGGTCGGTCGACCACCGCCTCGGTGCAAGCTGACAGAACGAGCGCGCCTGGCCGCCACCGCCGTTCTGTCAGCCGCCACCGCGGCAGAACCGGTGCACGCACCCAGAATGAACGGGGCTGAGCGGGCGAACCCGACCGCCGTCTCTCTGTCAGCCAACGACCCACGAAGCGGCGAGCCGCAGAGCAGAATGTCCCACGGAGCGCGCGGATCCGCGCAAGGGAGCCCCGCCCGAGCGCGCGTGATGCGCAGCCGCCGAGACGACCGAGCGCGCCCGAAGCGCGCGCTCAGCCCGCAGCGCGAGCAGGCGCGGGGGCGACCTTGGCGCGCATGCCGAGCCAGTAGACGCCGCCGGCGACGATGAAGCCGACGAACCAGGCGAACACGTAGACCCAGTGCAGCACGGCGCCGACCGAGCCGACGATCTGAACGCTCTCGAGGAAGCCGGGCAGGTTCGGCAAGATCCCCACGACCATCGCGACCACGGCCACCCAGTTGATGCCGGCATGCCGCCCGCCGGGGCGATACAGCTCGGCGACATCGAGCTCGCCGCGGCGCAACAGCCAGTAGTCGACGATCATGATCCCGGCGATGGGCCCGAGCAGGGCGCTGTAGCCAATCAGCCAGCCGATGATGCCGACGCCGACAAGCTTCCACGGCAGCATGACGACGCCGGCGATGGCCGTGATCAGCCCGCCCATCTTGAACGAGATCTTCCGCGGAGCCAGGTTCGCGATGTCGTTGGCAGGCGAGACGACGTTCGCGGCGATGTTCACCGAGATGCAGGCGACGCCGATGCCGAAGACGCTGACGAGCGCGACGATCACCCGCGAGGTGCCCGACGCGAGCAGCGGCTCGCTGAGCGTCCCCGGCGGAGTCGGCGAGGTGATGAGCGCGAGGATCTTGACCGGGTCCCAGAGCTCCTCGGCGGGCACGCCGTGCAGCACGGCCTGGGCGGCGCTCGTGATCAGCACCGCCATGAACGAGAACAGGATCATGGTCGCCGGCAACCCCACCGACTGCCCCATCGTCTGCTCGCGCTGGCCGCGGCCGTAGCGGGTGAAGTCGGGGATGTTGAGCGCGAGCGTCGACCAGAAGCCGACGACGCCGGTCACCCACGGCAGGAACACGGGCAGAAAATCAGAGGGCCCGTCGTACACCGACGGCTTCGACAGCACGGGGCCGAAGCCGCCGGCGCGGGCGACGGCCCAGGCGAGCAGCACGGCGGCCATCACGAGCACGAGCGGCGCGGCCCAGTTCTCGAACACGCGCACGGCCTCCATGCCGCGGAAGATGATCCACACCTGCAGCGCCCAGAAGATCATGAACGCGAGGAAGTGCGGCAGCGGGTAGCCGACGATGCCCAGGCCGCCGCCGAGCGACTCCCAGCCGGGCCAGATGGTGGTGATGACGGCGCTGACGCCCTCGCCGCCGAAGTACGTGTTGATGCCGAACCAGCCGCAGGCGACGACGGCGCGGAGCATCGCGGGGATGTTCGCACCGACGGTGCCGAACGACGCGCGCACGAGCACTGGAAACGGCAGGCCGTACTTCGTGCCCGGGTGCGCGTTCAGCAGAATCGGGAACAGCACGATCAGCGTGCCTACGGTGATCGTCAGCAGCGTCTGCCACCACGTCATGTGCGACTTGGCGATCATGTCGCCGGCGAGCGTGTACGTGGGGATGCAGTGACACATCGAGATCCACAGCGCGGCGAACGCGTACGTGTTCCACGTGCGGCGCGGCGGCGGCACCGGCGCGAGGTCGGCGGAGAACAGCGGCGAGCTCCCGATGTCGGCCGGGAGCAGCGCGAGCGCCTCGGCCGCGAGCTTGGGGTCTTGCATGGGAGCGGCGCGCATATCGCACGAAGTGGTTTGGCTCCAAACGCAGGCGGTGCATCATGTGGGGCTCATGCCTGCGCCTGCCGCCCGCGTGGATCCGATGATCGGCCAGGTGGTGGGCGGCTACAGGCTGGAGCACCGCATCGGCGAGGGCGCGATCGGCATCGTCTACTCCGGGCGCAAAGAAGACGGTCACGTCGCTGCGGTGAAGGTCGTGCGGCCCGAGCTGGCCGGCGACCAGCGCTACGCCATGACGGTCATCGCCGAGGCCCGCGCCGTGAGCACCATCGGCCACCCGAACATCGTGAACATCTTCGACCTCGGGCTGCTCTCTGACGGTCGCCCCTTCCTCGTCATGGAGCTCGTCGACGGCCACTCGCTCGAGGAGCTGCTCACCTACGGCCCGATGGACCCGCAAGACGCCCTCGAGATCCTCGAGGAGCTCTTCGCCGCGCTCGACGCCGCCCACCGCAAGAACGTGCTTCACCGCGACATCAAGCCCGCGAACATCTACCTGGCCGGCGACGCCAACGGGAACCGCGTGGTGAAGCTGCTCGACTTCGGCCTCGCGCGGCTCAACTTCGCGCCCGGCTCGCAGGCGTCGATGGTCGTCGGCACCCCCGACTACATGGCGCCCGAGCAGGCGAGCAGCAAGCTGACGTACGCCTCCGATCTCTACGCCGTCGGCGTCGTCGCGTTTCGCATGCTCACAGGGCAGCTGCCCTTCATCGGGCAGAGCACGATGGAGGTCATCATGGCGCACGTGAGGCACACGCCTCAGAAGCCGAGCGTGCTGAAGCCGGGCCTCTCGCCGAAGCTCGACACGCTCGTGCTCTCGCTGCTCGAGAAGAGCCCCAGCCAGCGGCCCCCGAGCGCCGACGTCGCACGACAGACCGTGGCCGCGATGCGCAAGGGCACCCTCGAGACGCAGGCCCACGAGCCGACCGTCGTCGGCGACGAGACGTTTCGCCCCTTCGTGCCGAAGCAGCCGTTCGTCTTCCCGACGCTGCAAGACGACGACGACGGCGAGCAGGCGAAGCGCACCGAGCCCTTCAAGGCCATGGAGCACGTGCCCGCCGACGTCACCGAGCGCCCGCAGATGTCGCCGTTCGGGGGCAAGCCCGCCGACTCGACGCTGCCTCCCGCAGGCGGTCGCGTGCCCGACACCACGCTGCCGGCGAACATGACGGCCGAGTCGTTTCGCGACACGACCTCGAAGAACACGACGCAGGCCGGCGCCGAGGTCGACGACGACGAGCCGACCGTGAGCAGCGTCGGGTCGAAGCCGACGCAGCTCGACAACCGCATTCAGGGCGCCGAGCCGAAGGGCGGCCGCGGCTGGGTCTTCGCGCTGCTCGCGGCCGCCGCGATCGTCGGCGCGGCCGCGTTCTACTGGGTCCGCTTCATGAGCTGAAGCCGCGCTACTCGCGCGTGACCGCGCGGAGCACGAGCTCGCGCCGCTGAACGAGCAGCCGCATCGCGAGCGGCAGCGTCAGGCGGTACACCATCCACATGAGGGCGGCCGCGAGGCCGAGCAGCGCGATCGTCCACCCGTCGACGCCGTCTTTCAGGCGCAGCCGCAGCGCCCAGGTGAACGGGGCTCCGCCGATGGCCGCGGCCCCGACGCCGAGCATCGAGGCCGCGAACGGCAGCTTGTCGCGGCGGGCGAGGTTCGCGTGGAACTTCACGGGGAAGTACAGCGAGATGAAGTTGCCGGCCGCGAGCAGCACCGGCACGAGGGCGGCCACGCCGAGCAGCGCCGCCAGCACGTCGAGCACCGTGCCGTGTCGAAAGTACACGACGTAGAACGCGGCCTCGACGGCGGCGATGATGAAGGCGCCCGCCGCGTGTACGAGGTTCTTCGCGAACAACACTCGGCCGAGCTCGACCGGCGCCGCGAGGAAGACGGTGAACCCATGGCCGTCGTACGCGAACGTGTTCTGCGAGAACGTCGAGGCGATCACGATGGCGCTGTAGAGGCACAGGCCGCCCATGACCCAGGCGTCGGCGGTCGCGCCGAGCAGGAACACGAACAGCATGCGGCCGCTCAGCACCTTGAGCAGAATCGACAGAATGAACGGCACCGTCGCGAGCAGCCGCGCGCGCGGGTTGTGCCAGAGGTCGACGGCCTCGCGCAGCACCAGGGTCGCGAAGGCGCTCTGCGTGCGGGCGAACGGGTTCGACTCGCGGGCCTCGCCCTCGGCGGGGCCGCCGCGGCCGGTGTGCCGGTGGAAGTGCAGCAACAGGCCGTAGGCGACGACCATCGCGATCATCGTGAGCTCGATGATGCCGAACAGGTCGGCGAGCGCGGCGACCGGCTGGCCGCGGGCGAGCGCCATCATGCCGTGCCCGAACCACCCCGTGGGAAAGCGGCCGAGCGCGAGCGCCGCGTCTTCGATGAGCGAGTCGGGCACGACGCCGATGCCGTCGCCGAGCTCGAACAGCCAGCTCACGTCGATGGGGGGAATGAACGACGCCCCGATCAACATCACGACGAAGAAGCCGCCGATGAGCTCGACGCTGCGGCGCTGGCGCAGCACGTTGAGCACGACGTGCAGCCCGACGCGCGCGAGCGACGCGTTGAACAGCGCGAACGAGACGTAGAACGCGACGGCCATCAGCGGCCAGTGCACGCCGCGCACGTGGGCGTAGCCGAGGGCGGCGCCGGTGACGGGCGCGTAGAAGACGATGGCGCGCGGCTCGAACAGGCTCGCGAGCGTCGAGGCGAGCATCAACCGAAAGGGAGAGATCGGAAACGCCGAGTAGCGCGACAGCTCGCTGTGATCATCGACTCCCGCGCTCATCACCGGCCACGTCACCCAGACGCACGACGTCACGAAGCACAGCAGGTTCAGCAGAAACTCGGGCCAGTGCTCGGACGCGGCGATCGCCGGCACGTGCATCAGCTTGTACGACGACCAGCCGACCACGAGGCTCGGCGCGCTCGACGCGATGAACCCGACGACGGCGAACGCGCGGCTCTTGCCCTCGCCGCGGTTCATGCCGATCGAGAGCCGCAGGCCCCAGAGCAGGCGCAGGTGCTCGGCGAAGCCCACCGTGCGCGTGGTCATTCGGCTTCGGCCCCGGCGGGAGCCGCGGCGGGCGGCGCCGCCGGCTTCTCGGCCTCGTCGCGCGCGCCGTAGAACGACAGCCGCGCGTCGCGGGCGGCGGGCACTCCGACGAGCTTCTCGAAGACCTTCTCGAGCGAGGGCACGTCGTTGCGCGCCTTCAGCTCGGCGACCGAGCCTTCGTCGACGAGCCGCCCCGAGCGGATGATGCCTGCGTGGGTCGCGAGGCGCTCGGCGATCTCGAGCACGTGCGTGGTGAGCAAGAGCGTCACGCGCCGGCGCGAGAGCTCGGTGAGCAGCTCGCGAATGACGCCCGCAGCGATGACGTCGATGCCCTCGAACGGCTCGTCGAGGAAGACGAGCTCGGGCGCGTGAATCAGCGCGGCCGCGATCGCGAGGCGGCGTCGCATGCCCTTGCTGTACTCGGCGACCAGCGAGCCGGCCCGCGCGTACAGCTCGGTGAGCTTGAGCAGCTCGTCGCCGCGGGCGGCGGCCGCGTCGCCGTCGAGCCCGTGCATGCGCCCACAGAACGTCAGGTATTGGCGGCCGGTGAGGCGCTCGAAGAGCGAGAGCTCTTCAGGCACGACGCCGATGCGGCTCTTCACCTTCAGCGGGTCGTTCACGGCGTCGACGCCCAGAATCTGCATCGTGCCGCCGTCGGGCGCGTAGATGCCGGTGAGCAGCGAGATGGTCGTCGACTTGCCGGCGCCGTTGGGCCCGAGGAACGCGTAGAACGCACCCGCGGGGATGTTCATGTTCAGCCCGTCGACGGCGGTGAACGGACCGAAGCGCTTGACGAGGCCCGCCGCTTTGACGGCCGACTGATGACTCACGCAGGCGATTGTGACCTGTGACGCCACCGCTGCCAATGCGCAGGTTGACCGATGCTCGCCGGCGGCACTAGGAGCTTTTCCCCATGAAAGTCACCGTCGCGCTCGCGGCAGCCGGCGTGTTGAGCCTCGCCCTCGCCGCCTGCAGCCCCGGCGTGAAGTGCAGCCCCACGAGCTGCAACGGCTGCTGCACGGCGGCGGGCACGTGCTCCCGGGGGACGAGCTCGACCGAGTGCGGCACGAGCGGCGCGACGTGCGCGGCCTGCAGCGGCTCCGACACGTGCAACGCCGGGCGCTGCGGCAGCGCCGCGGGCGGCAGCGGCGGCTCGGGCGGAGGCACCGGCACCGGGGGCATGGGCACCGGCGGCGGCACCGTGCTCGCAAGCTGCGGGCCCTCGAGCTGCGCCGACGGCTGCTGCGAAGGCGCGACCTGCGTTCGAGGCACCGCGCAGTCGGCGCAGGCGTGCGGCACCGGCGGCGCCGCGTGCGGTCAGTGCGTCGGTGGCAACTCGTGTGCGAACGGCCTGTGCAGCGGCGGCGCGCCATGCGACTCGACGACGTGCCCGAGCGGGTGCTGCACGGGCAACGCGTGCCTCGGCTACGGAGCGCAGGGCATCGGCGCGTGCGGCACCGGCGGCGGCGCGTGCATGCCGTGCGCGGCGAACCTCGCGTGCGGCAGCGGCGTGTGCTCGACGCCCGCAGTCGTCGGCCAGGCGTGCACGCTGAGCATGCAGTGCGAGACGCTGGGGGCGGGCGCGTACTGCAAGCGCCAGACGTCGTCGATGAACGCGAACTACACGAGCGGCTTCTGCACCATCGGGTGCGCGACGGCGGGCGAGCTGTGCGCGGCGGGCCAGGGCACGTGCATCGGCGGGCCCACCAGCATCTTCTCGGTGTACGGCGAGGCCGACCGCTTCTGCGCGTCGCTGTGCCCGTCGCCCGGCAACCAGTCGTCGTGCCGCATGGGCTACAGCTGCTACGGGCCGTCCGACGGCGGGTTCTGCTGGCTCTCGCCGGTGCCTCCGTTCGACGGAGGCGGCATTCCCGACAAGCTCGGCAACGCGTGCGCGAGCCACGCGCAGTGCCAGAACCCGCCGAGCGCCGACTGGGGCTTCTGCCTCGTCGGCACGAGCGACGCGGGCCCCACGCGCTTCACCGGCGGCTACTGCACCGCCGAGTGCACGTACGACAACACGGGCAGCTTCTGCGGGCCGAACGGCAGCTGCCGCGGCTTCCGCTCGACGCTCGCCGACGGCGGCGCGTCGGACGCGTTCGGCCTGTGCCTGCGCACCTGCCCGAGCCCGGGCGGCGGGCGCAGCTCGCTGCGGCCCGGCGGCGCCTACGTGTGCGCGACGCGCATCGAGCCCGATGCTGGGGTCATCGGCGTGCTGTGGCCCGCGTGCGATCAGCCGTCGCTCGGCGCGGCGAGCTGCCCGGCGCAGACGTACTGCGACGTGCCGACCGGCTACTGCTGCGACGGCGGCGTCTGCATCAAGTAGCGACCGGCCTCAGAGGTTGTCGCGCACATCGACGCCGAATGGCGCGCGCACGTCGACGCCGAACGGCGCGAGCGCCAGCATCGCGAGCTTCACGTGCTGAAACGCGAACGGGATGCCGATGATCGACACCGCGAGCGGCACGGCGAGCGCGAGGTGCGAGAGGAAGATCCAGATGCCGGCGACGAGCAGCCAGACGATGTTGAAGACGAAGCCGACGGCGCCTCCGCGAGGGCCCGAGAAGTCTTTGCCGAAGGGGAAGAGCGCGAGCCCCGCGATCTTGAAGCACTGCACTCCGAACGGAATGCCGATGATGGTGAGGCAGAGCAGCGCCCCGGCCAGCAGGTACTGGATGGTGGTGATGAACCCACCCCCCACGGTGGCCCAGAGCAGATTGAGAATGAGGCGCATGGCAGACAAGCTATACGCCTGAGCGGGAGCCGATTGCATGTCGATGCGGGTGCTCGTCGCACCACAGCAATTCAAGGGGACCCTGTCGGCGCGCCAGGCCGCCGAGGCGATCGCGCGCGGCGTGAAGGCCGCGATCCCCGACGTGGAGATCGACCTCGCCCCCATCGCCGACGGCGGCATCGGCACGGTCGACGCGCTCGTGCTCTCGCAGCAGGGCGGTGAAGATCGCATCGCGGCCGTCACGGGCCCGCTCGGCAAGCCGCTGCTCGCGCACTGGGGCTTTCTGCCGGGCAAGGGCGCCAAGGGGCCGCTGGGCGTCGTCGAGATGGCCGCGGCGTCGGGGCTCACGCTCGTGCCGCCCGCCGATCGCTCGGTGCTCGACGCGCACACGGTCGGCACCGGCGAGCTCATGCGCGCGGCGCTCGACGCCGGGTGCCGCCGCCTGCTCGTCGGCGCCGGAGACAGCGGCACCTGCGACGGAGGCACCGGCGCGGCGATGGCGCTCGGAGCCCGCTTCCTCGACGGCAAGGGGCAGCCCGTGCCCCCGGGGCCGCGCCACCTCGAGCGGCTCGAGCGCATCGAGCTCGACGGGCTCGACCCGCGCCTGAAGGGCTGCGAGCTCACGGTGCTCGCCGACGTCGTGAACCCGCTGCTCGGCGATCTGGGAGCCGCCCGCGTGTACGCCCCCCAGAAGGGCGCCGACACCGACGAGGTGAACTTCCTCGAGAACGCGCTGCAGCACTTCTCGCTCGTGGTGCAGCGGCAGCTCGGCCTCTCGCTGCACCCCGACCAGGGCGCCGGCGCCGCCGGGGGCCTCGCGTACGGCCTCGCGGCCCTGTGCGGCGCGAAGATCGCCCGCGGCTTCGACGTCGTGAGCGAGACGCTGGGGCTGTTTCAGCGCGTCGGCGACGCCGAGGTCGTGCTGACGGGCGAAGGGCAGATCGACCTGCAGACGACCTACGCGAAGGGCCCGTGGAGCCTCGGCCGCCTCGCGAAGATGCAGAAGAAGCGCGTGGTGGCGTTCGCGGGCAGCGTCTCGGGCGGCAGCGGCTCGGCGACGCGCGAGGCGTTCGACGACGTGATTCAGGTGACTCCGCCAGGTGAGCTGCCGACGAGCGCCGAGGCCGAGCGGCTCCTGGTCGAGGCCGCGCGAAAGTGGGCGCTGGGGCCCAGGCGGCGCATCACCGGCGAGACCGAGCAGCGCTGATCGCGCAACCTGGCTTCGGCAGAGGAAGAGGCCGAGCGCGACTGGGAAGCTGGCGCGTGACGGCGATGGGAGCTCGGGCTCTTGGGCCCTAGAGACTTCTCAGATAGGCCGCGAGCGCCCGCCGCTCACCGTCGCTCAAGCTCGACGTCGTGCCCATGCGGTCGCGGTTCTTCTCGAGCAGCTCCTCGAGCGAGCCGGCGGAGCCGTCGTGGTAGTAGGGCGCCGTCAGCGCGACGCCGATCAGCGACGGAGTGTCCACCGCCGTCGCGCCGATCGCGTGCACGGCGCCGTCGGTGAACGCGCCGTCGCTCGGGTGACAGCTCGCGCAGCCCGTGCGCTCGCTGTGGAACAACAAGCGGCCCTGCGTGACGAGCAGCTCGTCGTCGCGCTGCGGCGGCATCGCGCGCATGCCCTCGACCAGGTACCGCGCGAGCGCGCGCCGCTGCGTCTGGTTCAGCCCGGTGCCGCCGAGCCGCGACACCGTGCCCTCGATGCTCTGCTCGAGCGTGTGCGCGGTGCCGAGCCACGTGTAGGGCTCGGTGCCCTTCAGCCGGCCCGCCAGCGCCGGCGTCTGCCGCACCGACTGCTCGAGCCGCCACACGAGGCCGTCTTCGCGGCCGTCGACGTGGCACGTCGCACACGAGAGCCCCGCCGCCGAGAGCCGCGGCGAGCTCGCGGTGTGAAACAGCCTGCGGCCGAGCGCGACCACGCCCGGCACCCTGCTCTTCCCCACGCCGACGCTGCCGGCATCGGCGAGCGTGCCTCCCGCGTACCTCGCGCGCGTCAGCTTTCGATCGAACGCCGCCCACGTCAGCAGCACGCCGTTCGAGTCGAACGCGACGCCCGACGCCCCGTCGCCGACGCTCGCGCTCGCGGTCTTCACGAACGCCACGCCGCCCGGAGCCGCGAGCGCCGCGACGAGCGTCGACGTACCGCGGCTGCTCAACGCGACGACGCCGTCTCGCCACGCGATGCCGGTGACGTCGGCGACGCCGAGCGCCGTGTGGCCGCCGCGCCAATCGATGGTGGTCGAGAACGTGACGAGGTTCGCGAGCCCGTCGCGAATCACCGAGACCGCGACCAACACGGGAACCGTGCGGCCGCCGCCGTAGTGCCCGTTCGTCGCCGGCCGCTGGGTGCCGGTGTCGACGAGCGAGTGCGCGACGACGAAGCTCTCGCGCGCTCCGCCCTCGGCGATCGCGTAGCCGTGCCACGGCCGGTGGCGATCGAACGACGGCAGCTTCACCGACCAGCTCATGCCGGCCTTCGGGTCGCGGGGGAAGATCGTGAGCTCGCCGCCGCGCTCGAACAGCACCGCGATGCCCTGCCCGTTCACCGCCAGCGCGCGCGGCGCGCGGTCGAGCGACCGCCGATCGACGATCTCGAGGCTCTCGGTGTCGATGCCCACGAGCTCGCGCGCCGCGACGAGCCCGACCCACAGCCGCTGCCGCCCCTCGTCGAGCGCGAGGCCCCGCGGCTCACCCGGCAGCTCGACGTGAAACGTGGCTTCGGCGTCGATGACGTCGAGGCGGCTCTCCTCGCGGCACGTCACGAACACGGTGCCCGTCGCCGCGACCACGAGCTGCTCCGGCCACCGCCCCACCGCGTGCGCTTTCGCAGGCCCTCGCGCCGGCACCAGCCACACCGTGTCTTGCTCAGCGTCGACGACCCACGTACCCCGCCCCAGCGGGTCCGCCGCGACCGAGCTGCCGGCCGTCGCCAGCACCACCGCGACGAGCAGGCTCACGGCGCCGCCCGAAACACGAACGGGTAGCTCACGACGAGCATCGCGCCTGGCCCCGGCGACGGAAACGGCATCAGCGCGACGCGGCCGGCGACGCAGTCGGCGACGTCGCCGTCGACCTCGCTCTCGGTGATCGTCGACTCGGTGACGGCGCCGCTCTCGCCGATCACGAAGCGAACCGCGACGCGGCCAGCGAGCTCGGGCCGCGTCACGAGCGCCTGCTCGTAGCAGTACCGAATCAGGTGCCGGTGGTTCGCGATGACCCGACGAATGTCGGCAGCGCTCACCCGTTCGGCGAGCTCCCAGCTGCCGCCGTGCCGAAAGGTGATGGCGGCGCGCCCACGGCCTCCGAGCGAGCCGGGGCAGCGGTCGTCGCAGGTGCCGCCGCCCGACGTCGCCCGGTGCAGCACCCAGCGGGGCGCGACGGGCTGCTCTTCGTGCTCGCCTTCTCGCGCCTCGAACGACGGCGCTTCCGCAGACGTGGGCACGAGCCACGCCAGGAGCAGCAACCGATTCATGACGCGCCACAGACAACGCGGGCGCGCAGCGGTTCCCGACGGAACACCACGAAGAGGCTGGGCGTTCGGTGTAGCGTTCGCGCTTCGAACGGGGTGCCCATGAAAAAGTGGTTCGTCATCGGAGGCCTGCTCGCCATCGGCTTGATCTGGGCGGCGACTCGCGTGTGTCTGCCTGCCGTCTTCCGCTACGGCTTGTGGCTCGACAGCTGCCCTGACGGCGAGCTGCGCCAGACCGTCACCGCGAACGGCAGCTTCCAGCGCGGCGGCACCTCGAGCGTCTACGTCACGGCATACGCGCACTACACGACCGGCGACTCCGACACGCAGCAGCAGGTGCCCATGAAGGAGCTCTCACCCGAGGTGCAGCTCGTCGGCCCCAACGTCGACCAGAAGCTCGAGCCGAAGAAGCCGTTCGAGAAGATGGGCGACTCGGTCTGGGCCGAGCTGCAGATCCCCCGCGTCAACGACGGCGACTACACGCTGCGCGTGAAGGTGCACTCGACGCTCGGCGAGTCGACCGTCGATCTGCCCCTGCCGCTCTACGCGCCGGCGCGCGTGCACCTCATCACCGACCGGCCGCTCTACGAGCCCGGCAACACCGTGCGCTTCCGCGCGCTCGCGCTGAAGGCGATCGACCTCTCGCCGCTCGACGGCCGGCCCGGCGTCTTCCGCGTCTTCGACCCCCACGGCGAGGTGCTGCTCGAAGAGAAGGCCGCCGCCGGCGAGTGGGGCGTCGTCGAGGGCGACTTCCCGCTCGACTCCGAGGCCGAGAGCGGCGACTGGCGCGTGACGTGGACCTCGGGCTCGGCCTCCGAGTCGCGGTCGTTCACGGTGAAGCCGTTCACCCTGCCCCGCTTCCGCATCGAGGCGAGCTCGAAGAAGCCGTTCTACCGCAAGAAAGAGCGGCCCGCGCTCAAGGGCGAGGTCCGCTACTCGTCGGGCGCGCCGGTCGCGAAGGCGAAGGTCGAGCTCACGTGGCAGGTCGGCGGCGAGTGGCCTCCGCCGACGTCGTGGGTCGACGGCAACGCGCTGCCGAAGCTCGCGACGACCGACGCCAGCGGCAGCTTCACGGTCGAGCTGCCCGCGGTGCCCGACGACCTGCAGAAGCAGGCGACGCTGACGGCGATGCTCGCCGCCGTCGACGACTCGGGCGATCGCGTCGAGGGTGCCGCGTCGATTCTGCTCTCGGAAGACGCGATTCACGTCGAGGCCGTGCCCGAGCTCGAGGGCGGCCTCGTCGAGGGCTTCAACAACCGGCTCTACCTGCGCGCCACGACCGCCGACGGCCGCGTGCTCGACGGCGCCTCGCTGCACGTCAAGCGCCTCTGGGAGCCCACCGACAAGGGCGTCACCGAGGCCGCCGACGAAGACGGCGTCGCCGCGCTGCAGCTCGACCCCGGCCCGCCGGTGAACGTCGTCATCCCCCCGCAGCCGTTCAGGCCTCCGCCCCGCGCGAAGCCCGTGACGCGCACCGGGCTCGAAGATCTCATCAGCGACGAGGGCGAGCCGACGCTGGGCGATCGCCTCGCGTTCGACCGCATCGAAGCGCGCGTCGCCGACTGCACGCGCTACGTCGGCAACGAGTCGCAGGTGACGCTCGGCGTGCGGGTCGCGACGAGCGGCAAGGTCGCGGGCATCGCCGCCCCGTCGACGAAGCTCGGCGACTGCGTCGCGAAGGTCGTGCAGCAGGTCGCCGCGCCCGCCGGCAAAGACCGGCTCTTGTCGGCGACGTACAGCTTCGACGACTCCGATCTGCCGCGCGTCACGGCGCAGCCCGACGGCGTGCCCGACGTGCCCCCCGAGCTGCCGGGCGCGCTCACCGAGGCCTTGATCGACGTGCGTGACTGCCTGCCTCCGACCGTCGCGTCGGGCATCTTGCCGCGCATGATCGCGTGGAGCTACGCACGCGGCGCCAAAGACGTTCAGGTCTCGTGGATCACGGGCAACGGCGGCATGCGCAGCTTCCCCGACGGGCCGATGCGCTGCATCGAGCAGCGCCTCACCAAGATCGCGCTGCCCAAGCGCGGGCCCGACGACGACGTCGACGGCCCCGAGCCCGCCGCCATCGGCTACGCGCGCCTCGAGGTCCAGGCGCCGGCGAAGTACGAGTCGGTGCGGCCGCAAGCGACGACGCAGGTCGGCTACGAGTTCCTCGTCACCGCGAAGCTCGGCACCGAGGTCATCGGCACGACGAAGCTCCTGATGGCGCCCGGCGCGATTCCGAACCTGCGCGTGCGCGCGACGCCGCAGATCGTGAACCCCGGCGAGACCGTTCAGGTCGACGTGCTGCGCGGCCCCGACTTCCAGGGCGAGCTGCCCGACCTCGCCTGGCTCTCGCGCTCGGGCCACGACAACGTCGAGGCGAAGCTCGACGCGAAGACGCGCCGCGCCGCGTTCGTGGTGCCGGCCGACGCCGAGGGCTGGGCCAGCATCGAGGTCAGCGGCGCCCACACGTTCGTGTTCGTACGCCCCAAGGCGCAGCTCTCCGTGAAGGTGACGCCCGACAAAGAGCGCTACGCCCCCGGCCAGACCGCCGTGCTCGAGCTCGCCACCACGGTCGGCGACAAGGGCGGGCCGGCGGCCGTCGGCCTGTTCGGCGTCGACAACTCGCTCGCGCAGCTCGTCGCGCTGCCGGGCCCCGGCGAGCTCAACGGCATGCGGCCGCAGGTCAGCGCGTCGTCGGCGTTTCCCGGGCTCGACGCGCAGGCGCTCACGATGGGCCGGGTGCGCGGCAAGAACGCCGCCGCCGCGACGCTGCTCAGGGTGAGCAGCCTGCCGCCTGCGGCCGAGATCGAGTCGTCGGTGGCCGCGAGCGGTCAGACGTTCTTCGACCCGCTCGAGGGGCTGACCGACCACTTCTACGCGGTGCTCACCGAGCTGCACCGGGCGACCCGCGACTGGGAGGCCACCGCGCCCACGACCGAGATGATGACGCCGCAGAAGATGGCCGCGCTGTGGGCGAAGGCCGTCAGCGCCGCCGAGGCCGGGCCCGACAAGAACGCCGGCCGCGACGCGTGGGGCCGCCCGCTGCGACTGCACCGCCTGCCCGCCGATCTGCTCGCGCTCACCGAGCCGCGCCAGGTCGTCGTCGTCGGCACGCGCCTGCCCGAGGACACCGAGAACTGGAGCTCGTACGTGCGGAGGGAGAAGCCATGAAAGCAACCACCTGGCTGGTGCTGCTCGGCACGGGGTTCGTCGTGCTCGCGCTGTTTCTGCTCGGCGCCGGCGTCGCGAGCCGCCCCAGCTACGCGGGCGGCGCGTACCGTGAAGAGTCCGACGGCAACATCGCCTTCAAGAAGGGCTACGCCGACATGCCGGCGCAGCCCGCTCCGTCGGCCGCTCCACCGCCCGAGGCGCCGATGGAGCAGGCGTTCGGCGGCCCGTCGGGAGGCCTCGGCCTCATCGGCAGCGGCAAGGGCGGCGGCGGCCGAGGCGACGGCTACGGCATCGGCCGCGCGAAGAGCGACGAAGGGAAGATGGGCAAGCGCATGGCCGAGAAGAAGGCCGAGCCCAAGAAGCCGATGGCCAAAGAGGAAGAGGCCGACGAGGCGTTCGGCGGCGAGGGCGGCGGCATGTCGGCCGCGCCGGCGGCGACGCGCGCGTGGTTCCCCGAGACGTTCCTCTTCCGGCCGCTCGTGGTCACCGGCGCCGACGGCCGCACCAAGGTCGAGGTGAAGGTGCCCGACCGCCTCACGACGTGGCACGTGCTCGCGCTGGCGCACTCGCGCGAGGGCGCGCAGGCCGGCGCGACCGCCGACTTTCTCGGCACCCTGCCCGCCTACGTCGACCCGGTCGTTCCGCCCTTCCTCATCGCGGGCGACGAGGTGCGGCTGCCCGTGCAGATCGTGAACACCACGAACGCCGCGCTCGCCTCGAAGCTCGAGCTGACGGCCATCGGCGGCGCGCTGTCGTCGGCGGGCGGCGCGGTGAAGGTGCCGGCCGAGGGTAACGACGTGCAGTACGTGACGCTGAAGGTCCCGCGCCCGGGCATCACGGCGCTGAAGGCGACGCTCGGCACGACCGACGCGGTCGAGCGCGAGATCGCAGTGAAGCCCGCAGGCAAGCTCGTGACGGTCACCACCGGCGGCACCCTCGCCGCGCCGCGCCAGCTCGACCTCGAGGGCCCGAAAGACCCGCTCGAGGGCAGCGAGAAGGTGCGCCTGCTCGTGTTCCCCGGCGCGCTCTCGCTCGTGAAGAGCGAGCTGTCGGCGTCGCCCGGCCGCGGAGGCGTCGCCGAAGACGCGTACACGCTGCTGCTCGCGGGCCGCGCAGCCGGCCTGCTCAGCTCGCTCGGCGCCACGCCCGACACCGGCGCGATTCGCGACATCGCGGTGCTCGCGGGCCAGCGCGCCATTCGCCACGCGCGGTCGCCCGACGTGCCGACCGCCGCGCTGCTCGCCGAGGCCGCGCTCGCCCACGGCGACAACCCGGTGATGGCGCGGCTCGGTGAGCGGCTCGCCGGCCAGGTCGCGCGCTCGCAGCGCCCCGACGGCACGTGCCAGGGCCAGACCGGGTGGACGCTGCAGCGCCTGCTCGTCACGACCGCCGAGTGCGTGCGCGCGGTGCGGGCGTCGCAGAGCAACGCGGCCGCGAAGGCGCGCGCGAACGGCGTGACCATCAAGGCGGGCGCCGCGTTTCAGCGCAACCTCGCCCGCGTCGAAGACGGCTACACGGCCGCCGCGATCCTCGCCTCCGGAGCGGCCGACGGCCCGCTCGCCGACGAGCTGAAGAAGAAGGTGCTGGCGGCCCTCGAGGTGCGGCCCGACGGCTCGAAGGTGCTGCGCGTCGACAGCGGCGTCGTGCGCGCCGACGGCGTCGCGCCCTCGTCGATGGAGGCGACCGCGACCGCCGTGCTGGCCCTCGGCACCGACGCGACCGAGTCGGCCGATCTCGGCACCGCGCTGCTCGGCGGCTACAGCCCGTACTACGGCTGGGGCGACGGCCGGGCGAACCTGCTCGCGCTGCGCGCGGTGGTCGAGCTGTTCAAGCAGCCGGTGCCGGCGAACGTGCGCATCGTGCTCGAGCGCGACGGCAAAGAGATCGTGGCCGGCGCCCTCGACGCATCGAAGCTGCAAGAGGTGCTCTCGCTCGACGCCCTCGCCGAAGGCTCGGCGGGCACCCACGCGTGGACCCTGCGGTCTGAGCCGGCGGTGCCGGGCCTCGGCTTCTCGCTGACGCTGCAGGCCCACGTGCCGTGGACGGACGAGGCTCCGTCGCCGGGCCTCGAGCTGCGCATGGCGATGCCCGAGAGCCTCGAGGTCGGCAAGGCGTCTGAAGTGAAGCTGACGCTCGCCGCGCCTGCTGGCGTGCCGACGGTGGTGAAGCTCGCGCTGCCCGCAGGAGTGCAGGCCGATCGGCCTCCGCTCGACGCGCTCGTCTCTGCCGGCCGCATCACGCGGTTCGAGACCGAAGACGGCGCGCTGAAGCTGTACGTGCCGGGGCAGAGCGCGGGCTCGACGTTCGAGGCCGTGGTGCGCGTGATCCCGACGCTCGCCGGCACCCTGCACGCCGACGCGACGACGCTGGCGCCCGACGGCAAGCCGCAGCTCGCGAGGGCGTTCAAGCCAGCCGTGTGGAAGGTGAAGTAGCGAGAGGTCTCACCGATGAAGCCGCGCAGAGCACCGGAAGGCTGGGTCGCGCCGGGCCCGCCGCCCGCGGGCGGCGACGACGCACCGTCGCACGACGAAGAGCTGAGCTACCTCTGCGGCGACTGGCGCCTGTTCCAGAAGCGGCAGGGCCACAAGTGGAGCCTCGACGATCTCGTCACGGCCTACGTCGCGTGCCGCGAGGCGCCGAGCGCGCACAACGCGCTCGACCTCGGCTGCGGCCTCGGCAGCGTGCTCTTGATGTGCGCGTGGAGGCTGCCGTCGTGCACTTTCACCGGCATCGAAGCGCAGCCCGATCGCGCCGCCCTCGCGCGGCGCTCCATCCGTTGGAATGGGGTGACGACGCGCTGCCGCGTGCTCGACGGTGACTTCCGCGAGATCGCCGAGGGCAAGTTCGACCTCATCACGGGCACTCCGCCGTATTTCCCGCCCGGCACCGGCACCGTCTCGAACAAGACGCACGCCGAGGCCTGCCGCTTCGAGCTGCGCGGCGGCGTCGAAGCCTACGTCAACGTCGCCGGCCCGCTGCTCGCCCGCGGCGGAGCGCTCGTGCTCTGCGGCACCCGCCCCGCATTGCCGAACCCCGCCGCGCGCGTCGTCGTCATCCCCAAGGTCGGCAAGCCGCCGCTGTTCACGGTCGAGGTCGGGAGGCACGACTCCGGCGAGACCCGCGAAGAGACGCTCGTCGTACGCGACCCCCGCGATCAGTGGACGGCCCAGTTCCGTGCCGTGCGCGAGGCGATGGGGCTGCCGACGAGCCCGGCCTGAGCGCAACCGCGAAGGCTCCGAGTTCACGCGCTCGTCGCCGACCCCACCGCAAACTCCGCGCTCGACGGTCGACCCCCAGGGTATATGCCCCGTCGCGTGCGACGAGAGGCTCGAGAACCGTTTCCCCCGCTGCTCGTCCCCGATCTGCTCGCGGTGGCGCTCATCACGGCGGCGACGCTCGCTGCTCTGGCGCCGCAGCTCGCCCACCCGGCCATCACGAACTGGGACGAGTCGGTGCACCAGGTCGTCGTTCGCAACATGTACGACGACCCCTTCTCGCCGCACGTCTACGTCGACCCGCTGCACCCGGTGCGCCTCGAGGCCTTCTACGAAGTGTCCGTCTTTCTCAGCAAGCCGCCGCTGCCCTTCTGGTTGGCCGCGGCGTTCATGCGCCTCGGCCTCGGCATCACGCCGGTCGCGCTGCGCCTGGTGTCACTGCTCGCTCAGCTGCTCGGCGCCCTGGCGCTGTACTTCTGGCTCCGCGGTGCGGCCGGCCGCTTCTGGGCGCTCGTGGGCGCCGTCGCCTTCAACGGCCTGCCGTTCACCTGGCGCCTCACGCAGGGCGTCTTCTTCGGCGAGTCCACCGACTGCGGCGTGATGGGCGCCCTCGCCCTCTCTTTCGTCACGCTGCAGCTCGCCATCGAGCGACGCTCGCTCAAGCTCGGCGCGCTCGCCGGTGCCTTCAGCGGAGCCGCGATCTTGTTCAAGGCCCCCCTCGGTCTGCCGATCATCGGCGTCGCCGGCGCGCTCTGGGGCTTGAGCCTCGTTCGCTTCGTTCAGGGCCCTCGCCTGCGCGACCTGCTCGCGTTCATCGGGGCCGCCGCGGCCGTCGCGGTGCCGTGGAACCTCTACGCCTGGTCGCGGTGGCCGGAAGTTCAGTCTGCCGCCTTCGGCATCTGGTTCGGGCACCTCAAGCCGGTCAACGCGATGTCCGCCAGCATCGGCTGGGCGCGGCCGGTCGACGCGATCTTCAACGAGATCCACATGACCGAGCTCACCCCGCTTCCGATCGTTCTGCCGTTGCTCGGCGGGCTCGGGCTGCTCGTTCGCGCGATCGCTCGGCGCGAGCCCGTCGTCGTCGGCCTCGCGCTCTGGGTCTTCGCCTCGTGGATCTTGCTCTCGACGGCCGACGCCAAGGTCCCCGCGGTGCTGTGGGGCACGATGCCCGCGCTGCTCTCGGGCATCGCCCTGCTCGGCTCGGCGGCGGTGCGCCGCCCACCGGTGGCCCTCATGCTCGCAGCCGCCCTGCTGCTCACCCCGTGGGCGATCGCACAGCCGGCCCTCACCGCGCTGCGGCTGGCGATGCCTGCCGCGCTCGTGCAGACCCGCGTCGTGCCGGGGCTCGTCGAGGGCCTCGTGGTGTCGGTCGCTGGGCTCGGCGCCGGTCTCGCGCTCGCAGCGTTCGTCCGCACGAATCAGGGGCTGCGGCTCGCGCCGGGCGTGCTCGCATCGGCGGCCCTCGTCTGGGCGCTCGTCGTCGACGCCTCGCGCGCGCAGGCGCAGACGCGCGACGAGAAGCGCGCCGACCTGTACGTCAGCTACACGAAAGAGGTCGGCCTCGCGCTCGCCCCGATTCTCCCCGAGCGCTCGGTCGTCCTGCTCGGCGTCGAGAACGAGCCGCCGTGCTGCTTCGAGAAGCAGGCGCTCATGTTCTGGAGCGGGCGCATGGCGTACCACCACCACGACACCCGCCTCACCGACTTCCGCGGCTATCACCGGTACCTCGTGAGCCCCGAGTCGCAGCCGTACGAGCCCCTGCCGGGCGTGCCTCCGAACGCGTGGATGCAGGCGTACGATCTCGAGCGGCCGCGCCCCGACGAGGCCCCGCTGCCCGCGGGCGTCGAGCCGGCGGCTGGCCAGGTCGGGCCGATGCAGGTGCTGGGGTTCGCCGCCGGGCCGATCGACGCCAGGCGCGACCGCTGGGCGTTCTACGTGAGCTCGCCGGCGCCCGCCGGCCTCACCATTCGCTTCGAGACGGAGCACGGCGATGAGTCGGTGCACGTCGAGCCCGAGGCGACGCTGCGCGCGCGCGACAAGCTGGCGAACAAGCGGTGGTTCATCTTGCCCGTCGTCGGGCCGAAGCGCGCCGCAGTGAAGAACGTCACCGTCGGTCAGTAGCCGAACTTGCGCTGCTCGATGCTGCCGTCGGCTCGCCGCACCGTCACGATGAACGGCGGCGGCATCGCAGGCAGCTGCTGCACGTTCATCGTCTCCCACCAG
Organism: Myxococcaceae bacterium; assembly: GCA_044223505.1. Classification (GTDB taxonomy): domain Bacteria; phylum Myxococcota; class Myxococcia; order Myxococcales; family Myxococcaceae; genus Xiheicaenimonas. The sequence goes on along the minus strand of JBGALX010000011.1, from coordinate 17,536 downwards.
CCACCGACGAGCGCGATCTGCGCGACGGGCCCCGCGCCCTGCAGGGCCTCGTAGCCGGCGCGCTTGCGGCCCGCGAAGTACTCGAACGCCACCTCCGAGAGGTGGTGGAAGTGAAAGTACTCGTCGTTCGGGAACAAGACCGGGTCGGGCGTGAAGAGCGACCACGCGCGGCCGCCGCCGATCACGAACGGCATGCCGGCGCAGAACCTCGCGGCCTCGGCCATGACCGGCTTCGAGTAGACGGGGCTCATGAAGCGGCGCGCCTCACCGAAGCCCCGGTAGGCGGGGACCGCGAGCAGCACCGCCGCGCCGACCCACCGCAGCGGGCGCAGCGAGGGCGCGAGCGTCCAGAGCTGTTGCGCTCCGCGCAGGCCGAGCCAGATCAGCGACGGCAAGATCGGCAGCAGGTACCGCGCCTCACGGTGGGCGATGTACCGGCTCATCACGAACAGAAACACCGCGCACCAGATGAGGTGCAAGAGATCTTCATCGCGGCGGGCGCGCAGCGTCTCGACGACGCCCAGCGCGATACAGATGAGCCAGGGGACCCCGAGAATGATCGGCAGCTCCTCGAAGTACTCCCACCACGGATCCAGGTAGCGGTCGCCTGCGATGCGCAAGACCTCCTGGAACTGCTGAATCGCGACTCGCACGCTGTAGCCCGGCGTCGCGAGGCTGCCGGCCAGCATCCAGACGGCGCAGAACGTGACGACGCACGTCGCTCCCGCCAACCAGACTCCTGGAGTGAAGAGCGACGACAGCCGCCGCGTGTTGACCGCGCGGACGAGCTCGAACACGACCAGCGAGACCGGCAAGACCGCCAGCGGGTACTTCGTGGCGAAGGCGAGACCGACGATGGCTCCCGCGAGCGGGAAGCGCCATGGCGCCGGCTTCGCACGCGCATCGAGCCACGCTTTCAGCGCGAGCGCCGTCACCCCCAACGACATCACGTCGGCCAGCACGAACGGCGCGTAGTGAACGGTGATGGGGTTGATGGCGACGGTGGCGGCACCGACCGCCGCAAGCGGCCCACTCAGGCCGCCGCGTAGCAGCGCCCACGCGGCGAGCAGTGAAGAGGTCGAGATGCCGACCGCGAAGAGGTGGTTCTGCCAGAGCGAGGCGCCGAACGGCTGGTAGCCCCACTGCACCGGAGCGAGCAGCAGCGCCAGCAGCGGCGGCCTCAAGATCGAGTAGCCCTGGTACGTCGTGGCGCCCTGCCCCACGAGCACGCGCGCGTTCGCGATGTACTCGAAGCCGTCCCACGTCTCGAACGGCAGCCGCAGCGCCACGAACAGCAGCCACGACACCCACACGCCCAGCGCGCCCCAGGCCGCCCACCTCGCGAACGCCGGCTTCACGCGGTCGCGAAGCCCTTGCCGTCGAACCCACTCACAGGTCGCATCGACCGGACCTTCTCGCCGGCCAACGCCGGTGTCGAGCAGAACGTTCGGGCAGCGCCGCTCCGAAACTGCAACCCCACGTGTACGGCCGGGTAGGAATGACCCACGACTTTTCGCGGGCACACATTCCATCCACTACAATGGGGGCACTCCCCCGATGCGGATCACCACGGCGCTCCTCGTACTGGCGGGCCTCAGCTGCCAGAGAAGCGAGGTTCCCATCGACATCGACGTCATGAATCTGACGCCGGTCAGGGTGCTCGAGCCTTACGTCGAGACGACCCCATCGCGAGGCACGCGCGTCTCGCCGCCGCCGCTCGCGGCGACCTCGACCGTCACGTTTTCGCCGGCCGGCATGGTGACGAAGAGCGAGGTCGTCTCGGTCACCCTCTCGGTCGACGTGAGCGGCGCCGCCGGAGGCGACCTCGCCCTCGAGCTCGTCGCTCCCGACGGCAGCATGTACCAGCGCCCCGAGCAGCCGCTCGGCACCGACCCCTTCGCCTCGCAGCACTTCGACTTCACCTTCCCCGTCGCCGGCACGTGGATCGACTCCATGAGCCTCACCGGCACCTGGCACGCTCACCTCATGTTCGGCAGCACCGAGCTGCTGCACGACACGTTCGAGCTGGTGCCCTGAGCTTGCGCGCCCCCCTGCTCCTCGCCGCCGCGCTGTGCCTCGCCGTGCCCACGGCCGCGGCGCCGTTCAGCATCAGCATCACGAACACCGCTCCGGCCGGCACCCCGGGCTGGTCGACCGGGCTGCTCACGCTGCAGCCGCTCATCGGCCTCGGCCGCAGCCCGACCCTCGCCGCCGACGCGGGCGCGTGGGCCACCTACCAGTACGCCAACTCGCACTGCGAGACGACCCCCGGCTGCACGCCGAGCGGCTGCGAGAACGGCAACGCCGCCCTGCTCGCTCAGCGCTGGGGCCTCACGCTCGGAGTCAACGCGTGGCTCGTGCCCGCCCTCGCCGTCAACGCCACGGCCGTCGTCACCCTCGACGCCCCCGTCGGCTCCCGGCTCTCGTACCTCGCGTGGGTCAACGACACGTCGGTGTTCGACGACTTCGTCGCGCTGCACCCGCCGGGCACCGACTTCGCCACGCTCTCGACGCTGTCCGTGCCGCTCTTCAGCGGCAGCACGCCGCTCGAGAACGTCGACTTCGTCATCTCGGGCTACGACGTCAACTCGACCAGCGCCACCGACGGCAGCGGCGCCACCTGCACCCCCGAGTGCCCCGCCACCGGCGCCAGCTGCTTCGTCGCCCCCGGCAACGCCACCTACGGCGCCACCGGCGCCCTCGGCACCCCGCCCACCCAGCGCGCGCGCAACGTCACCGCCGTCTCGGGCAGCGGCCAGGTGCGGCTCGCGTGGTCGAACGTCGCTCCGCACACCGGCGTCATCATCGCGCGCCGGGCGAACACCGCCGTCACGTGGACCCCGACGAACGGCACCACCTACACCCTCAACCAGCAGGTCGCGAACCAGGGCGGCAACCCCACCACCATCGTCTACGCCGAGACGAACAGCGCCGCGACGGCGTTCACGAACACGACCGGCCTCACCAACGGCACGCGCTACTTCTACAAGGTCTTCGCGTTCGCGAACGGGCGCACCTATGCCACCGGTGACGTGCCGGGCACGCAGGGCATCTGGGCCGAGCCCACGACCAAGACGGGTCAGAGCCCGCTGTGGTGCTACTCGGTCGGCTTCCCCACGGTTCAGCAACCGACCACCGAGCTCGGCACCCGCGTCTTCACCGCGAGCAACGGCGGCACGCTGACCGCGAGCCTCACGCAGCCGGGCGTGAGCGACGGCTTCGAGGCCTGGCGCCCCCTGCAGCTCGACGGCGGCGTTCAGAACCGCCCGCTGCTCGTGCCCATTCAGAGCGGCGCGAACCACCTCATCACCGGCGACCAGTCGGGCCGCGCGTACCTCGTGCGCGCCTCCGACGGAGCGCTCCTCTGGACGAGCTCCGACCTCGGCGAGATCATCCAGGGCCAGCCGGTCGCTCAGCTCGCGCAGTACGCCAACGCCGCCTTCACCACGGCGCACCCGGGGCGCGACGTCATCTTCGTCGCCACCCGCAACAACTCGACGACCACCAACAAGGTCTACGCCGTCTCGAGCACCAACGGCGCCGTGCTGTGGACGTACCCGGCCACCAACTCGATGGACATGGTGAGCGGCGGCATGGCCGTCGACTACACCAACAACCGCCTGTGGATCGCGACCCGCAGCAACCCGTCGCTGCGCGTCGTCTCGACCCTCAACGGAGCGCAGGCCGCCACCTTCAACCTCGGCGCCATCGACAACGGCGTGAACCTGCGCACGGGCGGAGGCTTCGCCGAGGCCATCACCATCACCAACGCCGGCACCGTCTACGGCTTCGATCTCGCGACGCTGACGCAGCGGTGGAGCCGCGCCATCGGCGTCGCTCCCACGGCGTGGGCGTTTCCGCTCGGGTCGGGCTTCATCGCGCCGCTCACCAACTCGGTGCGGCGCTACGACGTGTTGCCCGACGCCGGCACCGTGCTCGTGTGGAGCGCGAACGTGCCCGGCGCAGGCGGCGTCGTCGTCGACTTCCGCGCCGGCCAGCAATACGTCTACGTCGGCGGGTCGTCGAGCCGCCTGCGTCAGCTCGACATCAACGACGGCGGCACCGTGCGCTCGCTCACGATGCCGGGCACCGCGACCACCTTCGGCCACCCCGCCCTCGACACCTCTGCCAACCGGCTGCACGTCGGCACCCTCGACGGTCGTCTCTGCGCGTTTCCAGTTCCCCTTCCGTGAACGAACCGAAGAAGCAGCCCGTCAGACCGGCCTACGAGCCGCCACGGATCTTGTGGGAGCAGACGTTCATCGCGCTCGCCCAGGTGAGCGAGCCGCCCTGCATCCCGGGACAAGACCCGCGCTGCACGCCTTGAACGTCGCTCAGAGCGCGATCAACCCACGCTCGAGCAGCGCCGTCAGAAACGCGAGCACGTCGGCCTCGACGTCACCCTCGCCCTCAAGCCCCTCGGCGATCTGCGCCACCGACCGCTCACCGTCGATCAGCGCCCACACCTTCGCCGCGCTCGCGTTCAGCCCCCGCGCGACGGTGCCCGAGGCGTCGAGCATCACGGCCTGGTCGCCGACGACCTCGACCTCGACGCCCGGCCGGCGCCTCGGCACGCTCGTGCGCGACAGCATCGCCGGCGTCACCGCTCGGCCAGCAGCGTCTTGATCTCTTTCACACGGCGCGTGATGTAGTCGCGCTCGAGCTTGGCGAAGTTCTCGGGCAACAGCTCGCGGCTCGTGCACTCTTGCACCGCGACGAGGTTCTGCAGCTCGATCTCGAGCGGGTAGCTCGGCGGCACGAAGTCCTTCATCACCGCCTCGACGTCGGCCGGCAGCACCTGATCGCGCCCGTCGGTCACCGCCCGAAACTTCGAGCGCACCAGCACCGCCTCGATGTCTGCGCCCGAGAGGTTCGCGTTCTTCGACAGCGCGGCGAACGACGGCACGTCGACCGGCACCTTCGTCTTCTTCTGCATCGCCTTGAACAGCTCGTCCCGCTCGGCGTCGCTCTGCGGGTAGAACAGCGCGAGGTGCTCTTCGGCGCGGCCCTGGCGCTTCAAGTCGATGGGCAGGTTGTCGGGCCGGCACGTCAGCAAGAACCAGATGATCTTCCCGCGGAACTCGGTGTTCCCCATGAACGACGCGATCGACGCGAACACGCGGCTCGACGTGCCCGAGTCGCCGCTCGCGTCGCGGTTGCCCAAGAACGCGTCGGCCTCGTCGATCATCACCGCCACCGGCCACAGCGCCTTCAGCAGGTTGAAGATCTTCTCGAGGTTCGCCTCGGTCACGCCCTGCCACTGCGAGCGGAAGTTCAAGAACTTCACACACGGCACGCCAATGTCGCCCGCGAAGCACGTCACCATGAACGTCTTGCCCGTGCCGACCGGCCCCGAGAGCAGGTAGCCCATCGGCATCACCTCGATGCGCCCCTTCTTCAGCGCAGCGGCGGCGTTGCGCAGCATCGTCTTCGCCTTCGCGTGCCCCGCGACCGCGTCGAGCCCGTACGGCGGCTCGATGAACTCGAGCAGCCCGTGGCACTCGGCCTGAATGATCTCTTTCTTCTTGTCCTTCAGCACGTCGGCGGTGATGCGCACCCCCGACTCGATCGCCTCGGTCAGCACGCGGTCGAGGTTGATGCGCGAGAGCCCCGCCGTCATCTTCGCGAGCGCCTGCACCGGCACGTCAGAGATGGTGTTCAACTTCTTGCCGTCGAGCTTCGACTTCACGAAGTCGAGCCGATCTTCTTCGTTCGGCAGCAAGATCTCGATGTTCGCGACGTACGGGTTGCGCGACAGACGCGGCGAGATCTCGGCGAGGTTCTCGACGATCAGCACGATCGACAGGTCGCCCTGCAGGAACTGCGGGTCCGACCCCCACTTCACCAGCGTCGCCAGCACGAAGCGGTCTTCCGCCGACAGGTGCGAGAGATCGCCCGCCGGCGCCAGCGTCTCGGCGAAGTCGATCACCAGCGCGAGCGATTTCCCGTCCGACAGCCGCATGCGCAGGTAGTTCTCGAGAATCTGCAGCGCCCGCCCCGGGTCGCGCGGCATCGTCTTCGCGAAGTCGGTGCCGTACATCGCGTCGTAGCCCGCAAGCCCGCGCTGCAGGTCTTGCTGCGACTCGGGCACCGCCGCCCGAATGCCCGAGCTGCGGTCGTAGAAGATGACGTGGTCGCGCCCGCCGAACAGCTCCTGCTGGAAGAACTGCTTCAGCGGCCCGAACTCGACGCCCCCGTCGTCTTTCGTGATCGGCTGAAGGTCGCGCACCGCCCCGTAGACGAGAAACGTGCTGACCGTGCGCGTGTAGTAGCGCTTCGCGAGGTTCTGCGACCACTCGGGCAGATGCGCGAGCGGGTCGTCTTTCTTCTTGGTCTTGGCCATGGTGGTTATTCGCTCTTCTTCATGCGGCCGCGCAGCTTCGCGACCTCGCCGCCCTCGTGGACCTCGACGGTCTCGAGCAGCGGCTCGTAGCCCTTCGCCTTCATCAACACGACGGCCTTGCCGACCTTCACCTGCGCAAGGTGCGGCCAGCTCTTCACCGGCACCGGGTTGCCCTTGTCGTCTTTGTCCATCACCCGCTCGCCGTTCACGCTCACCTCGACCGCGGCGGCGTCGCCCGGCGGCTCGAGCAGCAGCACCCCGAGCGGCACCGGCTTCAGCACGAACATCGCCGTCACAGCGACCCCGAGCAGCACCACCGCGAGGCCGATCAGCGCGTACAGCACCTTGTTCGAAGACCCGGGCGCGACGGGCGTGGCCGCCGGCTGCGGCTGCGTGCCCGAAGCCACCGGAGCGAGCTTGTGCGCCGACTGCGCCGTCGTGCGCCGGCGTCGCGCCTGCGACTTCTCGGCGACCGGCTCTGGCGGCAGCGGCGCCGGCGTCGCGTCGTCGACCAGGTTCGAGTCGGTCGGCGGGCCATCGTCGCTCTGCGGCGCTGGCTGTGGAGCCGGTGTCATGCGGCTGGGCCGGCGCGTCGCCGGGTTGTTCCGCGGAGGCTCGACCACCGTCACCTTCGCCAGGTTCTGCGGCGGCAGCGTCGCGTCGAGCACCGGCTGAATCGGCTCGACGGGCGTGCCCTCGGAGCCGTGCGGCATGCGCGACACCGCCTGCCGCAGCGGGTCGGTCGGCGCCTGGTGCTCGCCCGTCGCCATCGGCCCGCCCGGCACCTTGCCGCTGAACGGCGAGCTCATCGCGACCGTCGCGCTCTCGCCGTCGCCCCGCTCTTCGGGAATCGGGCCAGCCCCCGGCGTGAACAGCGTGTCGCCGTCGACGAGCTGGGTCGAGTTGTCTTCTTTGCCGTTCGTGAGCATCGGCGCGGCGGCGGTCAGCTTCGGCAGCCCGGCCCCGCTCGGCGTACGCCCGCTCAGCGCCGGAAGCTCGGGCGTCGCGTGCGGCGCCGGCGGCGGCGCCGACGGAGACGGCCCGGCCGGCGACAGCACCGGCGGCAGCCGCGACAGGCTCTCGCGGCGAGACGCCGCAGTACCCGGCCCCGCGGTCGGCACGAGCGTCGGCGCGCTCGGCTGCACCGTGGGAATGTTCGTCACCGCGCTCGGGCCCGCGGCCATGGCTCCCACCGAGGGCACCTGGCCCACGCCGTAGCTCACCTCGGCCGCGGCGAGCATGCCCTCGGGGGCCTTGATGTCCGAGTACTCGGTGATGCGCTGCTTCTCGCGCTCGACCTCTTCCGCGAACGTCGACTTCATGTACTGCGCGAGATCTTTGCGGCTGAAGATGCTCTCGGAGGTGATGAGGAAGCGCTGCAGATCGTCGGCGACTTCGCTCGCATACTGGTAGCGATCGTCGACGTCTTTCGCGAGTGCCTTCATCACGATCTTCTCGAGGCCCTCGGGGATCTTGCGGTTGTACGTCGACGGCGGCAGCACCTCGACCTTGCGCACCTTCTCGAGCACCGAGAAGTCGCTGTCGCCGACGAACAGCCGCTCACCCGTCAGCATCTCGTACAGGCACACGCCGATCGCGAACACGTCGCTGCGGCGATCGAGCGGCAGCCCGCGAATCTGCTCGGGGCTCATGTACCCGAACTTGCCCTTCAAGATGCCCGCCTGCGTCTTCGTCGCCTTGCCCGCCGCCTTCGCGATGCCGAAGTCGATGACCTTGACCTCGCCCTCGTAGCTGATGAGCACGTTCTGCGGGCTCACGTCGCGATGCACGATGTGCATGTCGCGCCCGTTCACCTGCTTGCGGTGCGCGTAGTCGAGGCCCTCGCAGCACTTGCCGACGACGTAGCACGTGAGCGGAATCGGAGCCGGCTCACCCTTCTTCCGGCAGCGGTCGAAGATCGCCCGCATGTCCTTGCCCGGGATGTACTCCATCGCGATGAAGTAGCTCGAGGCGATGTGACTGAGCTCGTAGATCTGCGCGATGTTCGCGTGGTTCAGCTGAACCGTGATCTTCGCCTCGTCGATGAACATCGAGATGAACTCTTCGTCCTCGGCGATGTTCGGCAAGATGCGCTTGATCGCGACGAGCCGCTCGAAGCCGCCCGCGCCGAACGTCTTGCCCCGCCACACCTCGGCCATGCCGCCGATGTTGATGCGGTCGAGCAAGAGGTACTTGCCGAAGGGTATCGGCTGCCTTTTGACCGGCGAGTTCACGGGAGCGGCGGCAGGTTACCAGCGTCGGCATCGAAGTACATCGGTGCTTCCTGCGGTATCTCGGGGGCTTGCGGCTCGGGCGCGGGCTCTGCCGACGGCCGCTGCACCATCACCACGATGGGCTGCCCGCCCGCTGTCACCATCTGCGCCGACCCGAACGTCTGCCCGAGCGGCAGCCCCACCACCGTGATCCACGCCTGCGAGCGATCGCCCGCCGCGCAGTAGAACAGCGTGCCCGCGCCGGCGCCCTTCACCTCGACGCGCGGGCCCGCACAGTCCGAGCGCATCTCGAGCTTCCACGCCTTCACGGCCTCCCCCTTCTCGAGAAAGGGAGGTGGGCCGAGCTCCGGGAGCAGGGCCTCCAGCGCCGATCGATCGACCGTCACACCGGCCGGCGTCCCGAGCGCGGCTGCGCCAGCCTCGAACTGCTCGACCGCGGCCACGATCAACGGGCTCGAAGCGTGGCCTCTCGGGATGACGAGCAGATCGACGAACAACCCCACCACCGCCACGATGGGCATCACGCGGTAGCCCTTCCACGTCGCGTCGAGCTTCCTCGCTACTCCCGAGACGGTGGCTGCCCCTGCGGCGAGCGCGAGCCCCAGGAGCGCGAGGGCGAACGGCACCGACGGCAGCGTGGTGATCGCCGAGACCTCGGCCGACTTCGCGCGAAAGACGTCGTACAGGTCGCCGCCGTACAGCCACGCGAGGAGCGCGAAGCACGCGACGTTCACTCCGACGCGCCCCTTGGGGATCATCCCGCCAGGGCCCTCGCCGGGTCGATCGCCGCGGCGTCTCGCGACGGCCACCACGCTCCGATCAGCGACGCCAGCACGCCCAGCCCCACGCCCGCGAGCGGCAGCCACGGCGGCACCGAGAAGAACGTGTCGGGCTTGAAGGGGAACTGCGGCAGCCAGCGCAGGGCCGCCGCGTCGAGCGCGAACGACGCCGCGATCGCGACGACGGTGCCGACCACCCCGCCGGCGGCCCCGAGCGTCGCGGCCTCGGCGAACACCAGCGCCCGCACGTCGGCCTTCGCTGCCCCGACCGCGCGCATGATGCCGAGCTCCTTCGTGCGCGCGCGCACCGAGGCCGACAGCGCGTGCGCGATGTTCACCGCCGCGAGCAGGCAGATGAGCAGCGACAGCAGCGCGAGCGCCGACGTCGTGAGCAGCACCGCCGCCCCGGCGTTCTCGGCCCAGCGGCGCTCCTGCTCGTCGACCTTGAGGCCCATCTCTTTCACCTTCGCTGCGAGCTCGGGCACCCGCGAGGGTGACTCGGCCTGCAGCGTCACCGCGCTGAACGACTCGGCGTCCACCCCCGAAGCCTTGTTGAGGCGTATCGCCGTGTCGAGGGGAATGGTGAGGCCCGCGAGGATGCCGCGGTCGGACACGCCGACGAGCTGCATGCTGGTCGCCGTCACCGGCCCCGGCCGCGCCTGCACCACGAACGAGCGGTTGAACTCGACGGGGAACTGAAAGCCCACCACCAGCGCCGCCGAGAGCTTCGGCAGGCCCCGGTTCGGAGCGAACGTGTGGTTGTAGATGTCGAGCAGCCGCGTCGCGGCGATGGCCGGAATCGGCTGGCCCTCACCCGGGTCGGTGAAGTCGCCCAGCTTCACGTCGGCGCGCACCAGCTCGGGGTCGACACCGACCGCGATGACCTCGAGGCCCATGTGCAGCCGCGAGCCGAAGAAGTCACCGTCGTAGCGGCTGACCGCGGGCACCCGCACCGTCATCTTCCGCCACGCCCGCTGAACGCCCGGCAGGGCCGCCAGCCGGTCGACCGTCGACTGGTCGATCTTCCCGCCGCCGAGCACCGAGCCGAGCGTGAGCTGCGCCGGCACCACCTCGACGAGCTGGGCGTCGACGGGGAACACCTTCTCGCGCACGACGCGGCCGATGCCGAGCCCGAGCGCCACGAAGAAGACGAGCGCCCCGATGCCGATGGTGATGCCGAAGATCGACGACACCGCGCCGCGCACGTCTCGCCGCAGCGAGAGCCCGACCAGGCGCGCCAGCGACGAGGCCTTCACGTGACCTTCCCTCCTTCGAGGCGAAGCACCCGCCCCGCCGCGGTGCTCACGCGCTCTTCGTGCGTCACGGCCAGCACGGTGAGGCCCTCGGCGTTGAGCGACTTGAACAGCGTGATGATCTCGGCGCCCGTCGTCGCGTCGAGGTTGCCGGTCGGCTCGTCGCAGAACAGCACCTTCGGCCTCGCGAACAGAGCGCGGGCGATGGCGACGCGCTGCCGCTCGCCGCCCGAGAGCTGCGACGGCTGCCGGCTGGCCTTGGCGCCGAGGCCGACGCGCTCGAGCGCCGCGCGGGCATCGCCCCCGTCGGCGCCGAAGAACGACGGCAGCGACACGTTGTCGAGCGCGTTCAGCCCCGGCACGAGGTGAAACGACTGGAACACGAAGCCGACCGTCGTGTTGCGGAAGCGCGCGAGCGCGCGATCGTCGAGGCCGCGCAGCGACGTGCCCGCGACGCTGACGTCGCCGGTGTACGCCGAGTCGAGCCCGCCGAGAATGTGCAGCAGCGTCGACTTACCGCTGCCGCTGCGGCCCATCACGGCCACGAGCTCGCCCGGCTTCACCTCGAGGTCGACCCCGTCGAGCACGCGCAGCGTGCCGCCCTCACCGTCAGAGAACGTCCGGCTGACGCCGCGCGCCGAGATCATCTCCCGGCGTCTGCTCCTGCAGGCGCCGCCGGCGCTGCCAGCCGCAGCGTCACCGTGCCCTGCACCGCGCCGCCCTTCACGCCGACGTTCACCGTGATGGCCCTGAGATCATCGGAGTTGTCGAGCCAGCGCACGGTCGTCGCCTTGATCGCGAAGCCGCCGATGCCCCACGCCGACGGGGGCAGCGCGCGCACCGCGTCGGCGAGCGCCTTCAGGTCGGCGACCACCGCGATCGGGCTCGACTCGAGCACGTCTTTGAGGCCCGGCACCGGCCCCGCGCCCGAGCCGTCGGCCGCCACCAGCGCCGCCACCCGCGGCAGCGGCGACCCGAAGACCACCTGCCCGCCCTTCGCGGCGAAGTGCACGCCCTCGCCCTGCGAGTACGTGGTCACGTAGACGCCGTCTTTGAGCGTCATCTGCGCTCCGAAGCGCGGCGCGACGGCCGCGAGCTGCTCGAGCGCCGGCGCCACCGCCGCGGCCGTCTTCGCCGGAGCGACGCCCGTCAGGTGCACGAACGAGAACGGGTTCGTGCGCCGGGGGTCGAGGTCGGGCATGCCCTGCCCCATCTGCGCGGTCGGCGCGAGCGACAGGCCCACCACCGCGCCCGGCGCCACCTGCTCGAGCACGGCCTTCAGGTCGAACCCACCCTCTTCGAACGCGCGCTTCAGGTTCGGGCCGAGCAGCGGCAAGAGCAGCGGGCCGAGCTCCTTCGCCTCGCCCGTGAACCGGGCGACGAGGAACGCGTCGGGCGGCAGCTGGGCGACGAGCGACGCGGCCGGCTTGGGCTCGAAGAGCGAGAGCGCCTCTTTGCTGCCGCTCCAGGGGGCGTCGGCGGTCACGGTGAACGCCTGCGGGGTGAGCGAGATCGCCAGCACCACGTGCGTGACCGGCAGCAGCATCGCCTTCGCGCCGAACGGCGCATAGACGATGGCGTCACGCTCGGCGGGCAGGCGCGCGAGCGAGGCCGGCAGCGCCGTGTCCTTCGCGAGGGTCTCGGCCTCGGCGCGCGAGGCCCAGCCCCCGAGCTTGTCGACGGCCTTCATGGGGACGATCAGGGCGTACCCGTTGCTCGACGCCCACGCGAGCCGCGCGCCCGTCGCGCCCATGAGCTGGTGCACGGTGACCCCGCTCTGCTGCTTGTCCTCGACCATGCTGGCGCCGAGGCGGTTCGTCGAGAAGGTGCGAATGAACGAGCCGAAGCGCCCCTCGTGCTTCACCGGCAGCGCGACGAGCACCGCGCCGTCGTCGTCCATGATCGCGACGCCGGCGCTGCCGGCCGCGTCGATGCCGATGCGATCGAGCTGCTCCTTCGAGCGCAGGTCGATGCCGAGCTCGGTCACCATCGCGTCGACATAGCCCTTCGCGTTCTCGAACGCGGCGGCCTGCGCGGCGAAGTTCGCGACCTTCAGGCCCTCGAGCAGCGTGAGCTTCGCGCCGAGCTTCTCGACGGAGGGCACGATGACGTACGCGTTCGCTCCGGCGGGCAGCACGCGCTCGACGCTCACGGCGCGCGCTGGCGTGTCACGGCCGCACTTGCAGCCGAAGCCCGCGACGAGGAACGCGACGGCGAGAGCCCGCCTCAAGAACGCACCCTCGTGGGCGCGTGGGCCGGGCCGTCCTTCAGCTCCTCGGTGAACTCCATGAACTTCTCCATCTCCCGGACGGTCTCCTCGGTGGCCTCGACCTCGTGGGTGAGCGCCTCGAGCTGCCGGCCGACGATCTCGGGGTCTCGAATGGCGATCGACTGCTCGTGCGTCAGGCGCAGCACGTCTTCGATGCTGGCCAGCTGGTGGCTGACGACCTCGCGGCTCTCGGCGGCCTGCTCGAAGCGCTGCACGCGCTTCTTCAAGATCTCGGCGCGACGTTGCTTCACTTCCTTGAGCCTCACGTTGGTCTCAGCCGCGGCCTCGGCCTCGAGGGCTTTGAGCTCATCCTCCACGGCCTTACGGTCGGTCGCCGACAGATATTTCCGGTAGCTGTTCAGGGTGCCGAGAAGCCTCAAGAAAGCCGTGAGGAGCGCGTCGAGGCGGCGCTCCGATGACGAGACCATGACGCGGCCGCCGGGCAGCTTCTCGTACGTGCCGAGGATCTTGTCGCGCAGCTCGCGCAGCGACAGGTAGTGCTGCTTCTGCGACGGCGCGAGATCAGAGAGCAGCGACTCGATCTCGGCCTCCGACGCGACGTCGAGCGAGTCTTGCGCCGCGAGGTTCGCGCGCACCGCCCGGCGAAACGACGGCATCATCGAGAGCAGCCCGAGGTAGACGGTCGACGCGCCGGCCGCGGCCGCGAACGGAATCGGGTCGCCGGTGACGAACGACGCGATGCCGCCGGCGGCCAGCGCGAGCAGGTTCGCGGGCATCAGGAACGCCGCTTTCAGGTAGCTCGTCCGATTCGCCACGGGATAGGTCTTTATGCATGGCCGTCTGGCTCGTCCACAAGTCAACCGGAGTGACGAGCTTCGACGCCATGCAGGCCGCGCGGCCCGACGGCAAGGCCTGCCACGGCGGCGCGCTCGACCCGTTCGCCAGCGGCCTGCTGCCGGTGCTCGTCGGCAAGGGCGTGCACGTCTTCCACCCCATTCACGAGCTGCCGAAGACGTACCTCGCCGAGCTTCAGTGGGGCGCCGAGACCGACAACCTCGACCTGCTCGGCCAGGTGATCGCGACGGGCGACGTCACGGGGCTGAAGCGGCCGGCCATCGCGACCGGCTGGCAGGAGCAGGTGCCGCCCGCATTCAGCAACAAGCGCGTGAAGGGCGAGCGCGCGTGGCGGCTCGCGCGCGCCGGCCAGACGGTCGAGCTCGAGCCCCAGCGCGTGTACCTGCACGAGGCCCAGTGGCTCGACGAGACGCGGCTGCGCGTGGTGGTGCGCGGCGGGTTCTACGTGCGGTCGCTGGCCAGAGACCTCGGCCGCGCGACCGGAGCGCGGGCGCACCTGAGGGCGCTGCACCGCGAGCAGATCGGCCCGTGGCGCTGCCCTCCGCCCGGTGAGGTGCAGAAGCTGTCGCTCGACGAGGCCCTCACCTGGCTGCCGGTGCGGGTGCTGACCGACGCCGAGGTCGGGGCGCTGCGAAAGAAGCAGCCCATCGAGCCCGGCGCGATCGAGCCGGCGCGGTGGCGCCTGCCGCCCGGCTTCCCCGAGCTCACCTACGTTCGCGCGGTGCACCTGGGTCGAACGGTCGCGCTGCTGCGCGGAGTCGAGCTCTCACTTCACGCGTGGCTCTGAGTCGCCAGTCGAGCACTCGAGCTCGAAGCCGAGCTCGAGCGTCGGCGCTTCACGAAGGGGCTCTGCCCTCACCCCGGCCCTCTCCCCCGACGAGGGCAGAGGGTGAGCAGGAGCGCGAAGAGCAGCAGGTCGCCGGGCGCGGCCGCGCAGCCGCCGACGAGCCGCTGGGCCGCGGGCGGCGGCTCTTCCCCGGGCTCCGGCTCGAGCTCGGGCGCCGTGATCGACGGGTCGGGCGAGTCGGGCGGCGAGAGCGGGTTGGGCTCGAGCTCGAGCGTGGGGTCGACCTCGACGCCGTCGAAGCCGTCGTCAGGCGGTGGCTCTTCCACGGGGTCTGGCGCGATCGGCTCCTCGTCGGGCAGCCCGGCGTCGGTCGCGACCCCGCCGTCGGTCGCGACCCCGCCGTCGAGCCGCACGCCGGCGTCGAACGACACCCCGGCGTCGGGCCTCACGCCGGCATCCGCGACGGGCGGCGGAGTCATCACGCAGGTGCCCGCGCTCCACCCGTGCGCCGACGTGCAGGCCTGCACCAGGTTGCCGAGCATGGCGGCGCCGCAGCAGCGCGTGCACTTCGTGCGGGTCGCGCCGGGGCTCGCGCACCCGTTCGCGTTCGCGCCGTAGATGTGGTTCAGGAGCGCGCGGTCGCCGATGAGCAGCTTGCGCATGTTGCCGCAGCCGCCCTGCGCCTTCGGCGCGCAGACCTTGTAGCTGCACGACAGCGACGAGTCTGACGGGCACACGGTGTAGAGCTGGCTCTGCACCTCACCGCCGGTCGACCCGGCCGAGGTCACGACGTTGCCCCAGCGCGCCGCGTTCGCCTGGCTGATCGAGTCGGTGAAGTTCGGGTTGTGGCCGCCGTGGTGCACGTGGGCGAGCTCGACTGCGATGATCGACTGCACGTCGTGGTAGCCGGCGGTGGCGATGCGAAACGGGTGGTCGGCGTTCAGCGTGATGGCCCAACGCTGCGACAGCGTCGAGGCGTTGACGGCGTCGCGCTGGGCGCACGCGAACCAGACGCGGGCCGGGTCGTTCGTGGGGTCGCAGCCCGAGGTCGCGCTGCGGCGAATGCGCACCGACGCCTGAGCCGCCGAGGTCGTCTCGACCCAGTGCGGGCTGCAGTACTGAGGCTGGTCCCACGCCGCGAAGGCGGCGCGCACGTACGGCTTCCAGCTCGCGATGATCGACGGGTCGATCAGGTAGTAGGTCGTCTTGTGACAGCCCGGCCAGCGCGGCCCGGTGAAGTACGGGAACTTGCCGCTCGACCACTGCGAGCCCGAGCTGTCGCCGTGGCTCGCAGACCCCCAGTGGGGCCGGTGCAGCGGGTTGCCAGCCAGCCCCTGGCGGAGCACGGCGACCTCACCCTGGGGCCCGTCGACGAGGGCGGGACCACAACCGATCAGGAGCAGCGCAACGCACGTCCGCATGCGCCTCTAGATAGCCGATCCGCATAACGGAAGTGATCGACGGCGATCTGCGGAGATGATCTACGCCCGCGGATGCGATGGAAGACCACGACGAATGCCCGAGAGAAGTCGCTTGCTGAGCGGCTTCGGCGAGCCAGCAAGTTCTACGTGTTCCTCTGGAGCATCCGAGAAGAGCTTTTCGAGGATGCGTTTCAGAACGAGTTGAGCGCGGCCTACGACCCTCGAGGTCAAGAGCCGTGCCCGCCGGCGATTCTGTGCATGGCGAATCTGCTGCAGCGGTACACGGGCCTGAGCGACGCAGACGCCGTAGATGCCGCCGAGAATGATCAGCGGTGGCAACTGGTGCTTGGAACGCTGGGAAAGAAGCGAGCGCCCTTTGGGCAGGGCACACTTGTGCGATTTCGCGAGCGCTCTATTGGCCATGACCTCGACCAGAAGCTGGTCGATCGCACGGTTGCCCTCGCGAAGAAGTCGAAGAAGTTCGACTGGCGGAAGTTGCGCGTGATCTTCGACTCGTCGCCGCTCGAAGGCGCCGGTCGCGTCGAGGACACTTGGAATCTCATTGGACACGCCATGGCGAAGGTCGTCAGCGCTGTCGCAAAGGCCACCAAAGTCGAAGTCGCCACGATCATCGAGAAGGCCCAGCTGACGCTCTTGAAGGGACAGAGCATCAAGGCCGCTCTGGATTTCGACTGGAGCGATCCCAACGAGCGCCACGAAGCTCTGCAACACCTCGTAGGGGAAGCCGAACGTCTCGAGGCGTGGGTTGTGAAGCGCCTTGCGGATGATGCGAGCAAGCCGCCAGTTTCCGACGCGCTCGAACTGCTGCGGCGTGTCGTCACTCAAGATCTCGAGCCCGATCCAGAGGGCGGTGGAGTGCGGATTCGCGACGGTGTCGCCGAGGATCGCGTGATCTCGATCGGTGACCCCGAAATGCGGCACGGTCGCAAGAGCCGCTCGAAGACGATCCGCGGCTTCAAACGTCACATCGTCATCGCGAACCGCATCATTCTCGGCGGCGCTGTCGTGCCGGCCAACCAGCCCGAAGCACGACCAACGGGGCGACTCATAGACGCTGCTCGGAAGCACGGCGAGATCGCCGCCGCACTCGCGGATCGCGGCTACTTGCCGGCGCCTGAGGTCGCAGAGCTGTGGCGGTCGGGCGTAGAACTGCGCTCGCGCGCCTTCCGCACCGGAGTCGACGGCCTCTTCGGCAAAGAGCTCTTCAAGTTGCGGCTCAAGGACGGGGTCGCCATTTGCCCAGCTGGAAACCTGGCGCTCATTTCCGTGAAGACAAACATCGCTTGGTTTCGTGAGAGCGACTGTCAGAAGTGTCCGCTGAAGGCACAGTGCACAACGTCGCGGCAGCGCGCTGTACGGCTCCACGAAAACGAAGACATGCTCATGGAACTCCGCGCACAGCAGGCAACGCGTGCCGGCCGTCTCGCGTACCGAGAGCGCACTGCCGTCGAGCATCGCCTTGCCCGCATAGACGCGATTCAAGGTTCCAAGGCTCGATACAAAGGCGTGCGGAAGAACGAACTCGACCTCCGTCGAGCCGCAGCAGTCGCCAACCTCCAGGAGATCGCGCGCCAGCGTCGCGCGGCATAGCTTTATGCGGTTCGGCTATCTAG
>JBGALX010000043.1:0-92583 GCA_044223505.1 Myxococcaceae bacterium | reverse complement strand
TGCTCGTTCAGCGCGCTCAGTCACACCGCTTCGCGAGCTTCGTCGCGTAGCCATCGTCGCCGAACTCGACCCACGTCAGCACCAGCGCCTCGCCGTCGCGGATCAGCCGCGGGAAGTAGCGCGCCACGCCCGGCGTGTCGTCGACCGGCCGCCCGTCGAGCATGAGCCGCGTGGTCGCGACCAGGCCGCCCGCCGCGCCCTCGGTGTTCTCGACCCAGCTCACCGCCGTGCGCGTCT
This sequence comes from Myxococcaceae bacterium, assembly GCA_044223505.1. Lineage (GTDB taxonomy): Bacteria > Myxococcota > Myxococcia > Myxococcales > Myxococcaceae > Xiheicaenimonas. Next base: position 92,346 of record JBGALX010000043.1, on the reverse strand, counting down.
CGTCGCACCACAGCGCCGGCAGCCACGAGAAGCGATCGTCCGCCGCCACGGGCACGAGCGCCTCAGTGACCTGCCCGTCGAGCCCCACGCGCCCCACCGACAGCCGCGAGCGCAGCGGCGAGCGGCTGAGCACCTCGAGCGTGGCGATCGCCAGCTCACCGCCGCCGCAGCTCGCCGCCGCCGCCAGCGCCGCGTGCTCGGGCAGCGAGCTGTCGAACACCGCCGGCCCGTCGAAGAGCTTCACGTCCGCGCCGAGGCGCGCGCCGTCGCGCGAGACGCGGGTGAGCCGCGTCGGGCCGGTGCGCTCGGACCAGAGCCACAGGCTCGAGTCGCCGTCAGTGAAGCCGGCCGCCATTCGCGCCCGCTCGAGCTCGAGGCTGCCCGCGCCCAGCGCGTGAATCGACGCGCCCTGCGCGCTCGTCACCGCCACCTGCAGCCGGGCCGCGACCTCGAGCAGCGTCGCCGCGCCTGTCTTGCCGTCGAACGTGTCGCCCGGCACGAGCGCGCCGCCCATGACGCGGCCCGTTTGCCACCGGCCCGCGTCGAACCAGGCGGCTCCGACGTCGTCGCCGAGGCTCGCGACGAAGATCGACTCCTGCGGCAGCGCGATCGCCGGCCCCTTCGCGCGACCCTTCCAGTCGAAGAAGCGGCCCAGGTTCGACCAGCGCTGAAACGCGGTGTGCCGCAGCAGCGTGGGAATCGTGCCGCGCGCCTCTTCGACGTTGTCGAACGTGATGGCGCCCAGCGGCGCGGTGCAGGTCGGCGGAATCGACGGCGGGCGGGCCTCCTGCAACGCAGAACGGCCGCACGCCAGCAACAGGAGGCTGAGAACGAGGGCTGCGCGACCGCGAATGTGGACGTCGAACAGCCGCACCGTTCGACGTCCTGATGAGCAGCGCAGCCCGACGAAGGACTTGAGGGCTCGGTGCATGTGCGGGCGCGCCAGGCACGTGGCGTGCCGCACGTCGCTTCGCGCGCTTGCGGTGCTGGAGCCCGGCTCTTGTCGGCTGCTGCCCGCGGGAGCCAGCCGACGAACCCTCAGCGCGAGCTCGCGGTCGCGCTCTCGACGAGGTGCTCGTTCGGCGTCTCGATCAACACCTGCTTCACGAGCAGCTCGCCCGACGCGATGCGGGCGGCGATCGCGGGCCGCGCGAGGAACTCGTCGAGCCGCTGCTGGCGCTCGTCGACCGCGGCGCTGAGCACCGGGTACAGCGCCCGCTTCGCCGGGTCGGCCGCCACCTTCTCGGCGGCGCAGTCGGTGTGCCGCGTCACGAGAATGACCTTCACCCCGTTCGCGACGGCCAGCTCCAGCATGTCTTCCTCTTCCGGGCTCATCACCGACCCGGCGGTGCGCACCACGTAATAATTGCGCCGGGTGTCGCCGACGAGCTCGTTGGTGTCGATTCTTGCGTCCATGCAGACGAGCAGCGCGACGACGGGGTGCGTCACCGTGCGGGGGAACCGCCCCCGCACGCTCGCGGCCAGCGCGTTCTGCCGCAGCAGCTCCTCCCACACCTGCGAGGGCGTGATCTCGTGCTCGTGCTCGAAGTCGTACGCCTGCAAGTGGTCTTGCAGGCGGTAGCCCGCGTTGATCATGGCTCCGCCGATGACGAACTGCGCCCGCTGGCTGAACAGCACCGCCACGAGCGCCACGACCGCCAACGACACGACGACCAGCACCTTTCGCATGCGTGGGCTCCGTGCATCGGGTGGACCAAGTACACCCGATGCATGCATTCACCGACATGGGCCTGCTCACCACCCTCGTCCGCGGGTCGACGCCCCCCATCGAGCTGCCGGGCGCGCTCGCCTCCCTCGAGCCCGTCACGCTGAACGGCACGAAACAGTGGGTGCTGCTGCGGTCGCAGGACCCCGCGTCGCCCGTCGTGCTCTTCGTTCACGGCGGCCCGGGCACCTCGCAGCTCACGCTCATGCGCCGCGGCCTCGCTCCGCTCGAACGTCACTTCACGGTCGTGAACTGGGATCAGCGCCTCGCCGGCAAGTCGTTCTCTGCCGGAGCCGACCGCACGCGCCTGCACGTCGATCAATACGTCGACGACCTCATCGAGCTGAGCCGCCAGCTCGGCAGACGCTTCGGTCAGCCGCGCATTCTGCTCGTCGGCCACTCGTGGGGCAGCGCCATCTCGATGCTCGCGCTCCAGCGCCGGCCCGATCTGTTCTGGGGCTACGTCGGCATCGGGCAGGCCTCGCGCATGCTCGAGAGCGAGCGGCTCTCGTACGAGTGGACGCTCGCCCAGGCTCGCTGCCGAGGCGAGCCTCGCGCCGTCACCCGCCTCGAGCGCCTCGGCCCACCACCCTACGCGCGCCGCTCGCAGTTTCTCACCCAGCGCAGCCTCATGAGCCGCTACGGAGGCGAGGTCTTCGGCAGCGACACCGGCGCCACCGGCGTCGTCTTCCGCAACGTGCTGCTCGGCAGCGAGTACGGCCTCGCCGACCGCATCAACTTCTTCCGCGGCATCTTCCGCTCGCTCGACGCGCTCTTGCCCGAGCTGTACCGCATCGACCTCTTCGCGCAGGTGCCCGAGGTGGCCGTGCCCGTCGTCTTCTGCCTCGGGCGCCACGACCACGAGGTGCCGTCCGAGCTGTCGGCCCGCTACTTCGACGCCCTCGTCGCTCCGCGCAAGCAGCTCGTGTGGTTCGAGCGCTCGGGCCACATGCCCAACACCGAAGAGCCCGAGAAGTTCTGCGACGTCATGGTGCGCGAGGTGCTGCCGCTGGCCCCGCCAGCCATGCGTCGACCTCGGTCAGGTCTCGCTTGAACCGCTCGGCCCCGAAGCTCGCGAACGCCTCGCGCGCTGCCAGCGCCAGCGCTCGCGCCTCGGCGCCTCGCTTCGGGTCGGTCGCCAGCGCGCGCCCCAGCACGAACTGCGCGCGCGCGCGCGTGTAGTCGAAGCGGAAGCCCTGCTTGTTCTCGCAGAGCTTCAGCACGCGCTCGAGCAGCGGCACCGCCTTCGCCGCCTCGTTCTTCGCGATCAGCACCTTCGCCTCGCCGAGCAGCGGCTCGGCCTGGCTGAAGTGGTCGAGCGGGTAGCCTTGCAGAATGCCGCGCGCCTTCTCGAAGCTCTTCTGCGCGTCGTCGTAGCGCCCCACCTCGACGAGCAGCATGCCGACGTTCGCCAGCGCGTCGGCCGTCTTCGCGTCGGTCGGAGCCAGCGTCGCCTCGCGCGCGCTCACCACCTTCTCGAAGTAGGGCAGGGCGTCGGCGTAGCGGCCCTGCTCGGCGAGCACCACGCCGATGTTGTTCACCGCCGTCACCGTGCGGAAGTGCGTGGGCCCCAGGCGCCTCACGAAGACGTCGTGCGCCTGCGTGTAGAGGTCGAGCGCCTCGTCGAACCGGCCCTCGAGCATCAGCGAGCTGCCGACGCCGTTCAGCGCCGTCGCGGTCAGATCGCTGTTCGGCCCCACCCGCGCGCGCAAGATCTCGAGCGCCTTCTCGAACGCCGCGAACGCCTCCTTCGCCTTGCGGCCCCCGCGCAGCGCCGCCCCCAGCGAGCTGTACGCGTCGGCGAGCGCGAGGCTCTGCGGCTCGAGCTTCTCGAGCAGCTCGACCGCCTGCTGGTGCGCCGCGATCGCCTGCTCGAGCTGGCCCTCCTGGTAGTGCACCAGCCCCGACGTCTGCATCAGCCTCGCCTGCAGCGGCAGGCTGCCGCCGATGCGGTGAATCGCCCCCTCGGCGAGCTTCTCCCACGCGTGCGCCTCGCCGTAGCGCGCCTGCCGCACTCCGAGCACGAGCACGAGGTGCGTCGCCGCCTCGGCCGTCAGCGCGTCGGTCTTCGCCGCCTCGGCGATCGAGATGGCCTCGGTGAGCGTCGCCTCGGCCCCCTTGAGATCGCCCGCGTGCTCTTGAACCCGCCCGAGCGTCGCGAGCGCCTCGGCGAGCACCGGCTTGTACGCGACGTCGCGCGCGAGCTTCACCGCCTCGGTCGCCGCCGCCTGCGCCTCTTTGTACAGCCCGCCGTCGAAGCGCGCCTTCGCCTCGCGCACGTGCGTGCGCACCGCCTCGACCTGCGCTGCCAGCGCCTCGCCCGACGGCGGAGGCACCTCGGCCAGCAGCGCCTCGGTGTCGCTGCAGCCGTGCAGCCCCCCGAGCGCGTCGACCGCCTCCGGCGCCTTCGCGAGCACTCCGTCGTCGCGGTTCTGGAAGAGCTGCACCAGCGCGCGCGCCTCGGCGAAGCGCTGGTCGAGGCACAGCATGCGGCGGCTCAAGACCTCGTCCGACTGCTCGCCGCGCACCCGCGTCGCGCGGCACGCGTCGCCGTACAGCTCGGCCCAGCCCTTGAACCAGCCGTCGAGCCGGGGCTTCGCGCGCTCGAAGCTCGCGGCCGTCTCGCCGGTGAGGTTCTTGCCGATGGCCGCCGCGACGGGCTCGCTCCACACGGCGGCGACGCGCTCGGGCCCGGCGCTGCACAGCCGCTCGCCGCGCGTCGCGACCCACCACGTGCCGCCGCCCGCGGCCGCGAGCACCACGAGGGCGACCGCCGCCGTCGCGAGCCGCACCTTCAGCGCGCGGGCCGGGTCTCTTCGCAGCGCGTCGACGAGCAGCTCCATCGACGGCCAGCGCCCGCCGCGCTCGAGGCTCAGGCCCCGCTGCACCGCGCGGCGCACCCACGGCGGCACGCTCGCGCTCGCGGGCGGCTCGACGAGGCGCCACGGCTCCGACGGCTTGCCGCCGGCGGCGTAGGGGCGCGCGCCGTAGAGGCCCTCCCACAGGGCCACGCAGAAGCTGAACTGATCCGACCGGGCGTCGGGCTGCGCGGCCTCGTGCTGCTCGGGCGCCATGTACGCCGGCGTGCCCAGCACCGCCCCCGACTGCGTGAGCCGAACGTCGAGCGTGCCCGGCGACGCGGCCGCGGGGTCGACCACCAGGCCCACGCTGCTCGCGAGGCCGAAGTCCGTCACCCGCACGCGCCCGTCTTCGCCGACGAGCACGTTCTCGGGCTTGAAGTCGCGGTGCACGATGCCGGCGCGGTGCGCGGCCGCGAGCCCTTCGCCCGCAGCGATGAACTTCTCGAGCACCTCGCGCCACGGCCTGGGCCCGTCGCGCAGCCACTTCTTCAAGCTGCCGCCGCCGACGAGCTCCATCGCGACGTAGACCTGGCCGTCCGAGGCGCCCATGTCGAACACCGACACGATGTTCTGGTGCTGCAGCTGCGCGATGCTCTTGCCCTCGCGCATGAGGCGCTCTTCGATCTCGGGCGCGGGGCCGCGCTCCTTGCGCACGAGCTTCAGCGCGACCTTTCGCTCGAGCACCGGGTCGTACGCCGCGTAGACGACGCCCATGCCGCCGGCGCCGATGACGTCGAGCAGCACGTAGCGCCCCAGCGTGCGCCCCGCGGCCGGCTCGATCGGCGCGACCGACGGCGCCGTGTCTGCGTTCGACAGGTTCTTCTCGTCGCGCTCGCCCTTCAGCATCGCCGCGACGAGCTGCCGGCACGAGGCGCACGTCTCGATGTGGGCTTCGGCGGCCGCGCGCTCGGCGGGGCTCATCGTGTTGCCCATCAGCGCGGCGAGCGCGTTGTCGTCGAGGCAGGGCATGGGCCGAGGGGTCACGGCACACTAAGGCGTGTGGAAGACGACGTCGATTCGCAGGGCGAACAGCCACAGCGCGAGCATGACGACGGGCGCCAGCACCGAGACCCCGGTCTCGATGCGCGGAGCGCTCGTCGTGCCACGCACGAGCCCCACCCGCACCGCGAACATCGCCGGCATCGCGATGAAGAGCCCCAGCACCGGGAAGAGCCCGGCGACCAGCAGCGGCGCCGCCGACAGGCATGAGACGGCGAACGCCCGCCCGAGCGGAGCGCGGTGACCCAGCAGCGCCAGCACCAGCCACTCGCCCAGCGTGAACGGCACGACCCAGAGGAACAGCCACGCGCCGGCGAGTGCGGGCACGGCTTCGAGCACGTTCTGCTCGGTGTCGATCTTCAGAACCACGAACGCGGGAATGTCGATGGCGCACACCACGACGAACGCCGCGAACGGAATCGCGAGGCTCGGCAGCAGCTCGGCCTCGCGCAGGTGCCGGCCGGCCCCGGTCGGGTCCGTCGTGAGGCTCCACAACAGCGCCTTGAGCTTCAGCCACCGGCTGCTGCCAGCTTCGCTCCACGGCGAGCGCGGCCGGCGAGCAGCGCACGCGGCGCACCAGCGCTCGCGATCTCTCGCGAGGCACCACGGGCAGCTCAACGCGCCGCAGCGGCGGCACGCGTCACCGCACGGCAGGTCGTGCTCAGGGCAGCGGTTCAACCGAGCCTCCCGCCTCGCGCGTGATCTCGACCAGCCGATCGAGCTCGCCTTCACCGAGCGTTCCCGAGGCCTCGTCTACGAGGCTCGCGAGGGGCCAGCCGGCGTTCATCATCGACCAGGGCGACTCCTCGCCGATGACGCTTCGGCCCCGGCGGGCGAGCGCTTCTCCCCGCCGAGCCGCAGTCTCGGAGTCGGCGAGCCTCGCTCCATTGCGCAGCCACGCGGCGCCCATCATGAGCTCGAGCACCCAGCCGCCCTCGACGAGGCGATCTCCCACGCGCAGCATGACCTCGCCGATGCGCTTGCGGTGCTGGGGGTCCCGGTCGGCGAGCTGTTTCAGGCGTTCGTACGGAGGCGCGTAGTCGCTCGGCACGACGGCGTTCACCAGCGTGTCGAGCTTGTGCTTCGGCACGCGCTCGAGCAGCGCGCGCTTCGGCGGCGACCAGCCACCCGCGCTCGCCCGCTCGAGCGCGTCGACGTCGGCGAGCGTGAGCTCGTCGCGGCCCACGCCCATCGACCACACCGTCGCGAAGAGGTCTTCCCCGACGAGGGGCGCGACCGACGCGCGCAGCCGCCGTCGCGCCGCCGCGGCGCGGGTCGCCTCAACCGCAGGCACGCCGCTCGCCGCGAGCTCGGCGTACGCGAGCAGCCGCTCGGCGAGCGGAGCGTCGCTCGCCACCGACAGCGCCGCCTCGAACGCGCGCAGGTCGAAGGCCGGCGAGAGGAAGCACGGTGCCGTGCGATCGTCTCCGAGCATGCCGCTAACGCCGAGCAGCTCCGAGTACCGCAGGTCGGGTCGACCGAGCTCTTTCCAGTCGCGCGCCATCGCCGGCCACATCGGCTCCCCGCGCAGCCGCGCGAGACCGGCCGAGGCGAGCAGCTTCGCCTCGTTGCTCGACCGGAGCGCCGACTCCGAGAGCGCCACGAGCTCTCGGTCGATCTGCTCGGCGTCACCGTCGTCGATCACCCACGCCGCGTGCAGCAGGCGCAGCGACCGCTCGTTGCCGGCGGCGAGCTCGGCCGCGAGCTTGCGATCGCCCGACGCCGACGCGGCCATGGCCGCGCCGACCCACGCCTGTGACACGCGGCCGTGCTTCGGCACCAGCGCGCGGTAGCGCTCGTCGCCGACGAAGCCGGCGAGCGTGCCGCAGGACGGGTCGTCACCGAGCTCGCACGCCGTGCTCAGCTCTCGCGCTGCCGCCGCCGGCAGCTCACGGCACAGCAACAGCCCGCTCGCGCGGCACGAGACCGGGTTGCCGAGCTCACAGCCCCAGCGCGCAGCGACCTCGGCTTCGACGCGTGCCCCGCGCGCGCGGTAGAGGCGCGCCGCGCTCAGGCAGTGCGGGGCGTAGCCCGCGCGGCAGCTGAGCATGAGCGGCTCCTCGGGCTTGATCGCCCAGCCCTCGCGGTGGCGCTTCACGAGCGGAGCCGCGGCGGCCGCCGCCAGCAGGGCGAGCACGAGCGTCAGCCGCAGCCAGCGAGGCACGGCCTCATTCTACGCGCTCAGCCGAGCACCGCGCGCAGCGCCTCGAGCTCGCTCGAGACGAACGCGAAGAACGCCGCGACGCGAGGCGCCTGCCTGCGATCGGGCGCGGCCCCGCGCGCTGGCGAAGGCCTTCGGCCTCGCACTACGGTGTGGGCTCCGGTCCATGTCGCAGCCCCCTCAGCTGACGGACGCATTCGAGAGCGCCCTCGCGCCGGGGCTCGCCGGGCGCTTCGGCGGGCCGGCCGAGCTCGCCGCCCTCGTCGCCGCCGCGCGCGGCGCCTGGCCTTCGCTCACCGTCGACCCCGAGGGCTTCGTGCGCCACCTCGCGGCGCGGCTCGCGGCCGACTCCGAGCTCGCGCGCGTTCAGGTCAGCGACCTCTGGCTCGCCTACGCGTGCCTGCAGCAAGACGCCGCCGCGCTCGAGGCGTTCGACAAGCTCGCGGCGGCCAACGTGCCCCCGGTGCTCGGGCACCTGCCCGCAGGCCTCACGGCCGACGAGGTGCTGCAGCGCCTGCGCGTGAAGCTGCTCGTGTGGAGCGGCGATCAACCTCCCGCCATCACCACCTACTCGGGCAAAGGCCCGCTCGTGGGGTGGATGCGCGCGGCCGCCGTGCGCCTCGTGCAAGACCACCTGCGCCGCGGCGCCGGCCAGCGCGAGGTCGCGGCGAGCGACGACGCCCTGCTCGACACGCCGGCCGCGGGCGGCGATCTCGACGTGCAGCTGCTCAAGGCCCGCTACGCCCCCGAGTTCAAGGCCGCCTTCCAGGAGGCGCTCGCCACGCTGAGCCCGCGCGACCTGAACCTCTTGCGCATGACGTACCTCGACGGCGTGAGCCCCGACGAGATCGGCCGCGTCTACCAGACGCACCGCACGACGGTGTGGCGCTGGCTCAACCAGTGCCGCGAGGAGCTGCTCTCGAGCACCCGCAAGCACCTCGCGGCCCGCGTGCAGGTGAACGAGGCCGACCTCTCGAGCCTCATGCAGGCCGTGCACAGCCAGCTCGACGTCAGCATCAGCCGCATGCTCAAGAAGCCCTGAGCGCCCGCCGTGTAGCCGCTCCAGGGGCCGCTGGGTCACGAGCACCCCGGGGCCCGGCGCGTCGCTTTGGCCGGCTTGATCTAAGCTCGACGCGTCTTGAGCTGGCTCGAAGTCCTGGCGACCCCTCCGAAAGCAGGCCTCCCCGCGGTTGGAGACTGCATCCCCCTCGAGGCGCGCACGGTGCTGGGCGGCGTGCACACGGGCCAGATCATCGTCGACGTCTTCGACTCGAAGCGGCAGCACGCCGCGTTCGTGAACAAGGCGGGCCGCGATCACGTGCTCGACCTCGCCTCGGCGAACGGCACGTTCGTGAACGGGCTGCCGGTGCGCGGCGAGATCGCGCTGCAGCACGGCGACATCGTCGAGATCGCCCACGGCCTCGTGTTCCGCTACTTCGCGTGGGACGAAGAGCGCGCCCGCGCCCCGCAGCTCGAGGCGAGCATCGGCGACGCTCCGCACGACGAGGGCCGGTGGCGCGTCTACATCGACTGGCTGCTCGAGCGCGGCGACCCGCTCGGGCGCCGCATGGCGCTCGGGCCCGACGGCTCGCACGACGACGCCCGCTGGCTCGGCCCCATGGCCCGCCCGTGGCGCGCCGGCAACCTCGAGCTCACCTGGCGCCACGGCTACGTGCACACCGCCACCTTCCGCTCGCTCGAGTGGGAGAACAGCCCCGACACCTACTGGTGCCTGAACCGCCTCTTCGAGCTCGAGATCGCCCGCTTCCTCGAAGACCTGCACGTCGATCTCTTCACCACCCACCTCGACCGCGAGCGCCCGAAGTTCGAGCGGCGCGCGCGCCTCGTGCTCGAGAACCTGCGCCACGCCCCGCGCACGCTGAAGGCCGTCACGCTCGGGCCGGTGAGAGAGTTCGAGTGGACTCCGGATCTCGATCGCGAGCTCACGCGCCTGCGCGAAGAGCGCCCGCGCCTCGAGACGACGCGCGACACCCTCGTGAAGCGCTTCTCGCGCCTCGTGCTGAGGGACCAGACGGGCGGCGCCGACCTCGAGGTCACCGCCGAAGAGCGCACCCACCGCTTCGGGCTCGAGTCGATCTCACTCACGCTCGGCAGGTGGGGCATCGCGTGGCTCGAGCGCCCCGGCGATCACCGCCTCGCCGTGCCGTTCGTCGTCAACGGCCGGCCGCTGCGCCAGGCGAGGCTCATGCACGGCGACGTCGTCGAGCCGGTGCCCGGCGCCCGCTACGTCGTGGAGGTCTCGTGACCCCCGCGCTCGAGGTCATCGCGACTCCCGGCCCCGGCATCGGCCTCGAGGTCGGCGAGCGGTTGCCCATCGCCGGCACGCTCGGCACCGCCGCCGAGTGCCGCTACCGCGTCGCCTCGAGCGCCGCCTCGCGCACCCACTGCCGCTTCATCAGCGAGAAGGGCCGCCTGTTCGTCGAAGACCTCGGCTCGACGCACGGCACCTACGTGAACGGCGTGCGCCGCTACGAGCGCGCCGAGCTGTGGCCCGGCGACTGCGTCGAGGTCCCCTGGGCGCTCGTGCTGCGCGTCACCGGCAGCCCGCCGCTCGTGCTCAACGAGCAGCACGAGCTGCTCAGGCTCATCGTCGAGGCCCCGCATGAAGACGGCCGCTGGCGCGTGTGGGCCGACGCTCTGCTCGAGGCCGGCGACCCGCTCGGCGAGCGCGTCGCCCGCGGCCGCGGCGCCGACCGCGCGGAAGACGCCAAGGCCCTGGGGCCCCTCGCGCGCGGCTTCGTCGACGGCGGCCTCGAGCTCGACTGGCGCCACGGCTTCATCCGCCGCGCCGTGCTGCGCAACCGCACCCGCTGGCCCGTCGCGAGCTCGACGCTCGACTGGTACGCGCTCTTGCGCCACCCGCTCGCGCGCTTCGTCGAGGAGCTCGAGGTCGACGTGCTCTCGTACACGCGCGGCCTCGATCGCGGCGACAACCCCGAGCTCACCATCGTCGGCTGCCTCGAGCTGCTCGCGAAGGCGCCGGCGCTGCCGCTCCTGCGCTCGGTGCGGTTCGGCCCCAGCCCGCGCCCGCTGTGGAACCCGCGGCTCGAGAGCTCGTGGCGGGCGGCGCGCACCACGCACCCGCGGCTCGACACCGGCCCGATCTGGGTCGCGCGCGCGGCGTGGCTGCAGCTGCTCGCGACCCCGCCCGGCGTCACCGTCACCGGCCTCGAGATCGGCGCGCAGCGCAAGCTCGTCGAAGACACCGCGAACCTCGTCGGCGCGACGCCCGAGTGCCGCTTCCTGCTCGAGGCGCCCGATCGCAGCCCCTCGACCCAGGTCGCGCTCCGCCTCGATCGCGAGAACGGCCTGTGGGCGGCAGAAGACATCGGCGTCGACGTGCGCCGCAACGAGCTGCCCCTCTACGTCAACGGCCGCCGGTGCACACACCACCGCATGCGGCCCCACGACCTGCTCGAGCCGGCGCCGGGCCTTCTGTTCCGGTTCGTGATGGAGTGAGGGCGCTTGAACTTCCCCGCACTCGAGCTCGTGTGGAGCCCCACCGGCAGCGGCTCGGTGGTGCACGGCCACGGCTGGCCGCTCGGCGGCCTGCACTCGCTCGACGACCGCGGGCTCACGTTCGGCATCGAAGGCGACGTGCGGCTGCGCTACCCGCCGGCGCGCGAGGGCCTGCAGCTCTGCAAGATTCAGCCGCGGGGCGGTCGCCTCGTGCTGTGGCACTTCCTGTCGCGGCATCGGTGCGGCGTCAACGGCCGGCTGGCGGAAGAGGCCGAGCTCGAGCTGCACCACCGCGACCTCGTCGCGATGCCCGGCGGCCCGGTCTTTCGCGTGCTCTTCGAGCCGATCTCGACGGTGCGCTCTCCGACGCTCGAGGCTGCGATCCGCGCTGCGCCAGCAGACCGCGAGCTGATGAAGGTGTACAGCGACTTCCTGCTCGACCACGGCGACCCGCTCGGCGAACGCATCGCCCGGCCGGACACCCAGGAGGCGATCTGGCTCGACGTCCTCGCGCCGCACTTCGAGGGCGGGCGCCTCGAGATCGACTGGGAGCACGGGCTCGCCCGGCGCGCGGTGCTGCGCGAGGTGCTGCCGTTCTTCAAGACGCTCGAAGACGCGCTCGCTCACCTCGTCAGGTTGCCGGTGATGCGGTTCCTTCGCGATCTGACGCTCGACGTCTCGAGCGACGCGCTCTCGGTCGCCGATGGCCTGCACGCGCTCGCGAACGTGCAGCTGCCCGAGACGGTGCAGCAGGTCTCTCTCGGCGACGTGCCGGCGCACCAGCGCGAGCGGGTCGACCGCCTCATCGACGCGGCGCCCGGCAAGGTGCACGTCGGCTTCTTCAACGACGCCGTCATCGAGGTGATCGCCTGCGCGCTGCGGCCCGACGACGGCGGGTTCCGCAAGGGCGACGTCGTGCCCATCGGCCATCAGCTCATGCTGGGCGACACCGCCAGCCGCTCGGTGCTGAACCAGAACGTGATCCTCGGCGGCAGCCACCTCATCGCGCGCGACGGGCCGCGCTATCTGCTGGCCCGCATCGGCGACGAGCCCGAGCTCGCGAAGGTCAATGGCCGCTTCGTCGATCGCTTCCCCCTGCGCGACGGCGATCTCCTCGAATTGGTCGGCGAGCTGACCGGGCGGTTCAAGCTGCTGCGATGAGCGCGGTGGCGTGCGAGGGGCTGTCGAAGACGTACGGGCGCGACGTGCGCGCGCTCGACGGCATGACGCTCGAGATTCCGCGGGGCGCGGCGTTCGGGCTCATCGGGCCGAACGGGGCGGGGAAGACGACGTTCATCAAGCTGCTGCTCGGCATCGCGCGCCCGACCTCGGGCGAGGTGCGGGTGCTGGGCCGGCCGCCCGACGACGTCACGGCGCGAGAGCGGGTGGGGTACCTGCCCGAGCGGCTGCACCTGCCCGGCTCGTGGAAGCCGCGCGCCTACCTGCGCTCGGTCGCGACGCTCAAAGGCCTGAAAGAGGCGCCCATCGACGCGCTGCTCGGCCGCGTCGGCCTCGGCGGCGAGGCGGCCGACCGGCGCATCGGAGGCTTCTCGAAGGGCATGCGGCAGCGGCTCGGCCTCGCGGCGGCGCTGTTGGGCTCGCCCGACCTGCTCGTGCTCGACGAGCCGACCGACGGCATCGACCCGATCGGGCGCATCGAGGTGCGCGAGCTGTTGCTCGAAGAGAAGGCGCGCGGAGCGACCCTGCTGCTCAACTCGCACCTGCTCGCCGAGACCGAGCGGGTCTGCGAGCGCGTCGCGATTCTGCACAAGGGCCGCGTCGTGAAGAGCGGCACGCTCGAAGAGCTGAAGGCGGGCGTGCGCGGCTGGGAGCTCACGTTCGCGCCGGGCTTCGACGCCGAGGCGCTGAAGGCGCTGGGGCTGGTGCCGGTCGAGGGCGCGAGGTTCAGCGCTCTGGCGGAAGACGCGGCGAGCCTGAACGCGCTGATCGACCAGGCGCGGGCGAAGGGCGCGCTGCTCGTGAAGCTCGAGCGGGGAGCGCGAGATCTGGAAGAGCTGCTCGAAGAGTCGGTCAAATGACCGACGCCGCGAAATCGCGCTCCTTCTACTCTCGTACGCGTCAGGGCCTGTGATGCTGAAGACGGCGCAAGTGGCGATGGATCTGCTGCGCGAGGCTGCGTGGCGCAAGTGGTTCCTGGGCCTGTTCCTGGCCATCACCGCGACGCTCGTGCTGCTCGGCTTCTCGCTGCAGCTCGACGTGGTCGACGGAGCGATCGCCGGCAGCAGCTTCTTCGGCGAGGTGCTGTTCGAAGACATTCGCACGGCGTCGGCCGCGCTGGCGCCGCTGTTCATGGGCACGACGATCGCGGCGGCGATGGTGGGCTCGCTGTTCCTCTCGGTCGCGTGCAGCGACTTCGCGCCGAGCCTCTTGTCGCCGGGGCGCATCGAGCACCTCTTGTCGCTGCCGGTGACGCGGGCGCAGCTCTTGCTCGGCACGTGGGTCGGCGGCCTCGCCGTGGCCGTGCTCTCGACGCTGTACGCGACGGCGGGGCTGCTCGTGCTGCTCGGCGTGAAGACCGGCGTGTGGAACTTCATGCTGCTCGTGGGCAGCCTCATCGGCGTGGTCGTGTTCGCGACGGTCTACGCCGTGATGATGCTCGCGGCGGTGCTGGTGCGAAGCGCCGCGTTCTCGGCGGCGGTCGGCCTCGCGACGGTCGTGCTCGGAGTCGTGTCGTCGGCGCGCGCGGGCATCGCGAAGGCGATCGACCCGGGCTTCGGCCGGCTCGCGTTCGAGTGGGCGATGGTGCCGATTCCGCGGCTCGGGTCGCTCGCGGTTCGAGCGGCCTTCCTCGCGGGAGCGCACGACTTCGACGTGAGCGAGCTCGGCCGCTTCGTGGCGGGCGCGGTGCTGTTCAGCGCTGGCATCCTGCTGGTGGCGCTGTTCATCTTCGAGCGGAAGGATTTCTGACGAATGAAGAAGCCACGCCGCTGGCCGTACCTGGTCGCCGCCGCGCTGCTGCTGGTGGCGGGGGCGTATCTGACGTCGGGCGGTGAGCCTCCGAAGCCGGTGCAGTGGCCGCAGGTGAAGATGCCGCGGCGGCCCGACGACGACGATCGGGCGCGAGCGAAGACGCGCGTCGGCGCGAAGCCCGAGCCGCAGCACCCCGAGGCGGTACCGCCGCCGCCGGGGGCGCCGCCGCCGCGACCGACCGACCCGGTGCTGGCTGCGCTGCCTCCGGACGTGAAAGAGATCGCGGTCGTGGTCGAGGCGAACGCGCTGCGAAACTCGGATCTGGGCGAGGCGATGATCGCGTGCTTCACGGCGGGGGCGCCCGAGGCCCTCTCGCGGGTACGCGACGCGGGCTTCGACCCGCTGACGCAGCTCGATCGCGTCTCGCTGTTCGACGACACGCTGATGCTGACGGGCGACTTCAAGAACGTGAGCGCGTTCGGGAGCGGCGAGCCCTACGGCGACGCGCAGCTGCACACGACGACGTCGCGCGACGGCTCGGAGCGCACGTTCGGGTTCTGGCGCGGGCAGGCGGCGCTGGTCGGCACGCAGGAAGAGGTGAAGCGGGCGATCGATCGGCTCGAGGGCCGGGTGGCGCCGGGCGAGCAGCCGGTGCTGAAGAGCTCGGATGCGTACGGCGAGATGTACGGAGTGCTGAAGGCCGGAGCGTTCGCCGACGCGTTCGAGGGCACCGACCCGCAGCTCGGAGCGTTGATCCGCGGAGCGGCGCAGTCGGTCGAGCTGCACGTCGACGCGATGCACGACGTGGGCATGGTGGCCGACGTGAAGGGCATGGACGCGCAGAAGGTCGATGAGCTGCGGCGAATGATGGGCGGAGCGATCGCGGCGGCGAGAGCGCGCGCGATGGCGAAGGGCGAGAAAGACGCGGCCGACGTGCTCGACCTGTCGCGCGTGATGGCGCCCGAGAAGGGCAGCTCGACGTTCAAGGTCGAGCTGGGCCTGCCGTACGACATGATCAAGGCCCAGCTCGACAAGTGCGCGAAGGAAGCGCCGCTGCGCCGAGCGGCGAGACGGGCGGCGTCCGACGCAGGAAACTGAAGAGCCCCCGAGCTCGCCGCGCTCGCGCTCGCGCACGTGGACGTGGACGTCGCCGTGATCGTGGTCGTGATCGTGATCGTGATCGTGATCGTGATCGTGATCGTGATCGGATTCTCGAGCGCCGCTAACTGCCGTCCACGATCACGATCACGATCACGATCACGATCACGGCTACGTCCACGTCCGCGTCCACGAGCGCGTCCACGTCCCGGTCCACGTCCGAGTCCACGCTTTTTCAGTAGCAGTAGTTCGAGGTGAAGAGAATGCGCCCCGGGCTGCCCGTCACGTCACAGGAGTAGAGCCCTCCGCCGTCGCCTGTGAACGTGATGTAGTTGCCCGCCCCGACCCCATTCGCGCAGTTCGTCGTCGACACCACGTTGCACGGCCCCTGATTCGCGACCGTCGGGTCGTAATAGATCTGTTTGTACCAGCTGGTTCCATCGGTGACGGACGCCGGCTTCACGCAGCGGTTCGGCTGCGTGCCGTAGCCGCAGGTGAGCCCGCTGCCGCACGTGCCGCAGTTGATGTACGTGCCGCAGCCGTTGTCGACCATGCCGCAGTTCTTCCCCAGCTGCGCGCACGTCCTCGGCTGGCACCCGCACACGTTCGCGACCCCGCCGCCGCCGCAGGTCTGGCTCCCCGCGCACGTGCCGCAGTTCAGCGTCTGCCCGCAGCCCACGCTCACGCTGCCGCAGTTCTTGCCCAGCTGCGAGCACGTCGCCGGAGTGCACCCGCACACGTTCGTCACTCCTCCGCCGCCGCACGTCTGCGTGCCCGAGCACGTGCCGCACGCGATGTAGCTCCCGCACCCGTTGAAGATGTCGCCGCAGTTCTTGCCCTGCGCCGCGCACGTCGTCGGCGTGCAGCCGCACACGTTCGGCACTCCGCCTCCGCCGCACGTGCCGCTCGAGCACGTGCCGCAGTTGATCATCGTGCCGCACCCGTCGTTCACCGTGCCGCACGTCTTGCCCAGCTCGCTGCACGACTTCGGCTTGCAGTCGCAGATGTTCGTGATGCTGCACACCTGCCCGCTCGGGCACGTGCCGCAGTTCAGCGCCCCTCCGCACCCGTTCGCGATCGTGCCGCAGTTCTTGCCCAGCACCGCGCACGTCGACGGAATGCACCCGCTCCCGCTGCCGCCCGACGTCCCACCGCTGCCTGCCGTCCCTCCGCTGCCCGCGCTGCCGCCGCTGCCTGCTTCGCCCCCGCTCCCCGCCGTTCCACTGCCGCCGCTGCTCCCGCTCGAAGCGCCGCTGCCGCCCGGCCCCGGCAGGTTCGACGTGCACGTCCCGCCCAGGCAGAGCTGCCCCGCCGAGCACGCCGAGCACTGCTGCCCGCCGTTTCCGCACGTCGACGTCTCGCTGCCGGACTGGCACGTACCGTCGACCGCGCAGCAGCCCGAGCACGTCGCCGGACCGCAAGGAGGAGCCACCGACTGGCCGCACGCCAGCGCCAACATGAGGGGGAGGGCACGTCGCATCGCTCGCCTGACCCGGCTCCGCCTCGCCGTGTGCAAAGCGTTCGACGCCCGAATCAGTGCAGCACGAGCACGCCCACGCCGTTCGGCGTCAGCGTCGGAGTCAGCGACCACCCGTTGCCCGCGATCGGCAGCGCCGCCTGCTTCGAGACCAGCGCGTTGCTGCCGCTGCCTCCGCCCGCGGCGACCCCCGCCACGATCAGCGCGAGGCCCACCACCTGCCCCGCCGTGCTCGCGATGCTCAGCGCCAGCGTCAGCTGATCTTGCGAGGTGTACGGGTTCCACTGCGTCGCCATCAGCGACCCGGCGATCGGCACCCAGAACAGCTCCTGGTTCCCGCCCGGCAGGTTGCGCGTCGTCATCATCAGCGGCGGCGCCAGGTACGCGCCTGCGAACGCCAGCGCTCCCGCCGTCATCAGCGCGACGCGACCGAAGCCCCCCTTCTGTGCCGGCGGCGCCACCTTCGTCGCCACCAGCGGCTCGTTCGCCAGCGGCCGCTCGGACACCGGCGCAGCCACGGGCGGCGGCGCCTGGGCCACCGGAGGCGCCGTCGTCTCGGCCGCAGCCACCGGCGGCGGAGGAGGCGGCGGGAAGTCCGAGAAGTCGTCCTTCGGCGCGCCCGGCGACGCCGCCAGCGCTTCGGCCGGCAGCGGCAGCTCGGGCACCGGTGGCCCGAGCGAGCTGCGCAGCTGCGACGACAGCTTCGCCAGCGTCGCCGAGATCGTCTTCTCGGTCGGCGTCATGATCGCGTCGCCGACCGCAGGCTTCTTCTGGCCGTCGATGGGCTCGGTGTACGAGGCGTCGACCACCTGCACGCCGTCTTGCTTCGTCACCGTCGTGCGCAGGTCGAACCGCAGCTGGAAGTCGTTCGGCCGCCCCGACGGGTGCACCACCTTGAGCGCCTTCACCTGAAGAATGACGTCGGCGTTGGGCGCGAGGTCGGGCTTCCGCACCACGTCGACGGCGTCGAACGTGTCGCGCAGCATGTCTTTCAGCGCCGGCAGCACCGACTCGCCCGTGTCGACCGCGTACGAGCCGAGGCCGTCGAAGCTCCCGATGTCGTCGCTCTTCTTATCCATCACCTCGGGCACGACGAGCGCCGCGCGCAGCTTCAGCTTCTCGGGCCGCGCCGAGGGCAGCTCGATCTTGGGCTTCAGGTGCGCCGTGCACCCGGAGGTCACCGCCACGGCCAGGAAGATCAGCAGATTGCGAGAGGTCGCCACGTCAACATGCAAGACCCCGCAGCGGCTCTCGCGGTGCAAACTCGCGGATCACGCTCCCCAGCCGCGCCATCCCCGTCTCGATCAGCTCGGGCGGCCGGTTCGAGAAGTTCAGCCGCAGCGTGTTCCTCCTCGGCTGCGCCGCAAAGAACGGCGCCCCCGGCACGAACGCGACCTTCTGGGCGACCGCGGCGGCGAGCAGCTCCTCGGCGTCGACCTCGCCCGGCAGCTCGGCCCACACGAACAGCCCGCCGTCTGGGCGCGTGAAGCGCGTGCCCTTCGGGAAGTGCCGATCGATCGCCCCGACCATCGCGGCACAGCGCTCGCTGTACGTCGAGCGAAGCACCCCGACGTGCGCGGCGTAGTCGAACGTCGCGAGCAGCTCGGCTGTGGCCCGCTGCACGAGCGTGCCGCAGTGCAGGTCGCACGCCTGCTTCGCCACCACGAGGTGCTTCATCAGCGCCGGCGCCGCTCGCAGCCACCCGAGCCTCAGGCCCGGCGCCAGCGTCTTCGAGAACGTCCCCAGCGAGATGACGAGCCCCGAGTCGTCGAGCGCCGCGAGCGGCGCCAGCGCTTCGCCGCGGAACCGCAGCTCGCTGTACGGGTCGTCTTCGAGCACGGCCACGCCGTGCGCCTGCGCGAGGCTGATGAGCGCGTGCCGGCGCGGCCCGCTGAGGGTGGTGCCGCGCGGGTTCTGAAAGCTCGGCACCAGGTAGATGAGTCGCACGTCGCCGCGCGCCAGCACTCGGGCGAGCGCCGCGATGTCGATGCCGTCGTCGTCCGACGGCACGGGCACCACGCGCGCCTCGGCCGCGGCGAAGACCTGCAGCGCCGCGAGGTAGCTCGGGTTCTCGACGACGACGACGGCGCCCGGGTCGAGCAGCACCCGCGAGGCGAGGTCGATGCCCTGCTGCGAGCCCGCAGTGACGAGCACGTCTTCGACCCGGGTCTCGGCGCCCCGGCGGCGGAAGTCGGCCGCGATGAACTCGCGCACCGGCCCGAAGCCCTCGGTGGTGCTGTACTGCAGCGCGGCCGCTCCCTCGCGCTCGAGCACCGTCGCGTGCGCGCGGGCGATCGCCGCGACCGGGAACAGCTCGGGCGCCGGCAGGCCTCCCGCGAACGACAGCACGTCGGGGCGCTCGGCCACCTTCAGAATCTCGCGCACGGCAGACGTCGTGACCTTCGAGGTGCGCCGGGCGAGCGAGAGCTGTCGCGGGGCCGTCATGGCGTCACCGCGGTGCTTTCCTTCACCGACGTCAGCACGATGGTCGTGTGCGTGCGGGTGACCCCGGCGATGGTGCGCAGCTCCTCGACGAGCAGCTTGTCGAGGCTGCCGGTGTTCGAGGTCTTCACCTTGAGCAGGTACGAGT
Organism: Myxococcaceae bacterium; assembly: GCA_044223505.1. Taxonomy (GTDB): domain Bacteria; phylum Myxococcota; class Myxococcia; order Myxococcales; family Myxococcaceae; genus Xiheicaenimonas. The sequence continues at coordinate 73,023 of JBGALX010000043.1, read as the reverse complement.
CAGCGCCCGCGACCCGGTGGGCCTCGAGCACGTCGGGGTGCGCGAGCACCTTCTTCGCGAACGCGTCGAAGTACTTCGGGTGCTCGATGCTGACGCCGACGAACGCTGTCACGTCTTTGCCGAGCTTCGCGGCGTCGACGCGCGCGGTGTAGCCGAGGATCACGCCGCGCTCCTCGAGCTTGCGCATGCGCTCGGCCGTCGCGGGCTGTGACAGCCCGATCTCTTTCGCCAGCTCGAGCTGGGTCGCCCGCCCGTTCTCTTGCAGCAGCCCTACGAGACGTTCATCGGTCGCGTCCATACCCGCACCGAATAATACAAGGCGGAAGCTGGATGCAACTTATAGAAATAAGGTGACCGGGCGGCAGGCTCAGTTGATCGTGATCGGCACCAGGCAGCTGATCGTCGTCTCGATGCGGAAGTTCGACGCCGTCGTGTGCCGCTCGGCGTGAAAGACGTCGAGCGGGTACTTCATGCCGCGGGTGATGCCGAGCGCCGCGGCCTGGGCGTCGAAGTCGATCATGCCCGACTCGACGCCGTGCACTCCTCCGAGGTCGAGCGCGAGGCGACCGTTCACGAACACCCAGACGTCGTCGTCGCCGTTGAACGTGAACTGCTCGCCGCCCTCGTACGTGAACTCGCCGTGAATCTCGGTCGTGAAGTGGAAGTTGTGGTTGTGCCCTTCGTTGCCGAACCCGATGCCGTCGAGCGGGAAGAAGCTCGAGTTGTCGTAGACGAACCGCTTCGGAGTCGTCTCGACCAGCAGCAGCGGCACCATCACCTTCTGGTTCACGCCCATGACGTCGCGGTACCACTGGTCGAAGCTCGCCTGGCCCGACGTCACGATCGGCGCCGTCTGCGGCTCGGGCCCGTAGACCGGCTTCTTGTCGCTGCCCAGCGTCGTCTGCACGATGCCCTTCTTCGAGCCGAGGAAGTCTTCGAAGTCGGGGTGCGACTCCTGGAAGTCGCGAACCGCCGCCACGATCTGCGGGATGCACGGCCCACCGTCGGGGTTGTTCGTGCCGCCCGCCGTCGAGCTGCCCCCCGAACCGCCGCTGCCGCCCGAGCCGCCCGAGCCGCCCGCGCGGCTGCCGCCGCTGCCGCCGTTTCCTCCCGTGCCCGCCGACGTCCCGCCGACGCACGTGCCCTGCACGCACTGCTGTGACGCCGGGCAGTCGGCGTTGTTCGCGCACGGCGTGCCGCACTGACACGACGCGAAGATCAGCGCGAAGAGGGCGATGCGCACGACCACGCGTCTACCGCGCCAGCGGCTCCAGCGCACGCCGCAGGGTGTCGAGCAGCGCCTGCTCGCTCTCGGCGACGAAGAGCGTGTCCTGGTACTGCGTGGGGTCGAAGGGCGTTCGCTTCACGGTCTCGACGTCGAACGGCAGGAGCTTCGCGTTCTTCTCGAACCGGCCCAGCTCGCCGAACGACGAGAGCAGCCCGGCACCGACGGCGCGCAGCTGCCCGCCGTCGCGCGCGAGCCCGAACTCGAGCCCGTACCAGTAGAGGCGAATGAGCCCCTCGACCACGGCGTCGTCGCTCGCCTTCGTCGCGCGGCCGAACAGCATGTTCACCTCGACGTGCGCCTTCGTCGCGAGCAGCGGCGCGTGCCCGACGAGCTCGTGAATGACGTCGGGCTCGGGCGTGTAGAGCGGCATCGAGTGGTGCCGCATGTACTGCGTCGCGATGAACAGGCGATCGGCGAGGGCCTCCATGAACAGCCGCGGCGTCACGAGGCCGGCGGCCGGCTGGTAGCGGAAGCCGAAGAGCGCTCCGAGCCGCTCACCGACCTCGCTGAGCTGCGGCACGCGGTCGGCCGGCAGCTTCACGGCCTGCCAGCCCTCGCGAAAGAGCGGCGACGCGTAGCGCTCGTGCAGCGGAGCGAGCGCCCCGAGCGCCGTACGCCAGACGCCGTGCTCGCCCTCGGTGTACGTGACGAACGGCGGAGCGTCGCCTGCGCGGTGCGTGTTGGCGAGGTGCGCGATCGCGTCGCGGCGGCGGCGGTAGTCGAGATCGCGGAACCCGGGGTGGTCGCGATCGAGGCTGACGAGGTGGGCTTCCATGGAGCTGACCGTTACTGTACAGCCGTGGCTCCCGTGAGAACGACTGCGCTCGTCTTGTTCGTCGTCGCCAGCGCCTGCGCCCGCAACCACGCCAACGTGAAAGAGGCGTCGGTCGAAGACGTCTCGGCGTGGCTCACCGCCGGCACCGCGACCGTGTTCGACGCCAACAACGACTCCTTCCGCAAGAACAACGGCGTCGTCGACGGCGCCGTGCTCCTCACCAGCTTCAAGGACTACGACCTCTCGGTGCTGCCCGAAGACAAGTCGAGGCAGCTCGTCTTCTACTGCACGAACCGGCTTTGAACGGCCTCGCACACGGCCGCCGGTCGGGCGGCTGAGAACGGGTGGAAGAACGTCGCCGTGATGGCCGACGGCTTCAAGGGCTGGAAGTCGGCCGGCAAGCCCATCAAGGGCCCGTAGCGCGGTTGACTCCGGAGTCAAAGCTGGCGCAGAAAGCGCCATGGTCCGGCTCTGGCCCGTGCTGCTCGTCGTGGCGTGTGGCGCACCGCGCGGCGCCGCAGAGGCCCCGCTCGACGGCGGTGGCGGTGGCGGTGGCGGTGGGGCTGCCGGCGGAGGCGACGTCGGCGCCGTGAGCGACTCGGGCGCGCCGGATGCCGGCGGCGCCGTCGACTCGGGCACGCCGCACCTTCAGCTGCGCGCGCCGTGCGCCGAGACGCTGGCGCAGGTGCAGGCCGCGACCTCGGGGGCTGGCCCGCTCGGAGCCCGCCTCGCGTGCTCGCCCGATCAGCTGCTCGCGCAGGGCGACACGTTCTTCCTCTCGTACCGCACCACGCGCGGCAACGGTCTGCCAGGCGCCTCGACGGCGCGCGTGTTCCTCCCGAAGAACCCGCGACCTTTGCCGTCGCCGCTCGTGGTGGCCGCGCACCCGTCGGTCGGCATCGCCGATGCGTGCGCGCCGACGCGCGAGGGGGACGGCGTGTTCAGCCTCGCGCTGCCGTGGCTCGAGAAGGGCTACCCCGTCATCGCTCCCGACTACGCCGGGCTCGGCAACCCGGGCACGCACGGCTACGTCGACAACCACGACACCGCGTACTCGGTGCTCGACGCGGCGCGCGCGCTCGAGGCCCTGCTCGAGCCCGGCGCGCTCGACGGTCGCCAGGTGCTCGTCGGCTACAGCGAGGGCGGAGGCGCCGTGCTCGCCGCGCAGGCGCTCGAGAAGACGTACGGCACCTTTGGCCGCGTGACCGCGGTCATCGCCTACGCGCCCGAGTACTTCGTGCGGCTCGGCTCGTTCGGCTACGTGGCGATGCTGCGCAGCCCCGACGCGCTCACGGTCGCGCAGGGCTACACGAAGCCCGTCGTCGCGGCGCTGCGCCAGTACGGCTGGTACGAGAACTACGTCGGGGCAGGGCGGGGTGGCGAGGCGTTCCCCGCCGCGAGCCGCGACGGCACCGTGAGCGCCGTCGAGCAGCAGTGCATCATCGGGCTCGGCGCGTTTCTGCCGTCGACCCGCACGCGCGTGAAGGACCTGATCGACGACGAGCTGCGCACGACCTTCCTCGCCTGCGTCGACGGAGTCGCCGGCTGCCGCGACCCGGGCCAGCGCTTCTACGACGGCCTCCGCGCCGATCTGCTCCGCAATGATCCGCAGGGCGCGCCAGTGCTCTACGTGCAGGGCATGCTCGACACCGTGATGCCCGTCGGCGAGGAGGCCGCCTGCGTCGTGCCCGCGCTGCGCGACGCCGGCGTCGACCTCACGCTGTGCACCGACGCCACCGCGGCTCACAACAACATCTTCGACCGCAACGCTCCGCTCGCCGTGCAGTTCGGCGAGGCCAAGCTGTACGGCTCGGCGCCGCCGACGTGCCAGGCCGCGACGCTGCCGGCGTGCCCGGGGCCCTGAGCGCTACGCCGTCTTCTTCACGAGCTTCGTCGCGACGAACGTGAACAGCGCGAGCACTCCGCCGGTGGCCAGACCCACGAGCGGGCCGATGAGCAGCATCATCGCGCGCGGAGGCAGCGGAGCGCTCGCCGTCATCGCCGCCTCGTCCGGGTGCCCCGCCAGATACGTCTCGGCCCACACCACGTGGGCGGTCGTGATCCACACACAGTTCGCGAGGCTCACGAAGAGGCCGTGCAGCGGCGCCTTCGAGGGCGCACGCTTCGCGAGGATCACCGCGCACGTCGCGAAGATGCCGAGCCACAGAAGCGGCTCGACCGTCGGCGGAATGAAGAACACCGAGCCCACTGCCATCACCGCGCCGAACAGCGAGAGCTGCAGCACGAGCTTGAAGTTCACGGGCTCCGTCTACAGGGGCTCTCGGGCGTTTGCGAGGCCGGCTCACGCTGCACCACCCGGTGCAGCTCGCGGCGCACGGCGACCATCGGCAGCCGCACGGCACCGCCCCGACGCCGAGCTGCGCGGCATCGGACTCGTGACCGTCCTGTCGAATGCGCTCGAGTCGTGTCGCACGCAGCGATTCAATCTCGCTCTGCGAAGCCGCGCTTCGCGCTACAGGCTCTCGAGATACGCGACCAGCGCGCGGCGCTCGCCCTCGGTCAGGTGCGACGTCATGCCCATGCGGTCGCGGTTCTTCTCGATGAGCTCGTCGAGCGTGCGCGCAGAGCCGTCGTGCAGGTACGGCGCCGTCAGCGCGACGTGAGCGAGCGACGGCGTGTCGAACCGGCGCGGCAGCACCTGCGCTGGAGGCCGGCCGATCTTGCGGAAGAAGCGCTCCGAGAAGCCCTGCAGCGAGCCGTGCACCTGCGTGAAGGTCGCGCGCTCCTTGCGGCCGACGCTCGAGACGTCGTGCGGCTGCCCGTCGGTGAACGAGAACGTCGAGGGGTGACACGACGCGCAGCCCGCCGCCCCGCTCTCGAAGACGGCCTGGCCGAGCGCGACGAGCTCCGGCGCCGCTACGGTGGGGCGCTGCACCGGCCGCAGCCCCTCTCGGATGTAGCGCGAGAGCGCGCTCAGCTCCGCGCGCGTGAGGCCGTCGCCGCCGAGCCGCTTCTTCACCGTCTGCACGAGGTTCGCCTCGAGCGTCTTCGCCGAGCCCTGCCAGTTGAACGGCGCTGTCTCGTGCAGCCGCCCGCCCGCGAGCATCGGCGTCTGGCGGAACGTGCCGCTCTGCTCCCACACGAGCCCGTCTTCGCGCCCGTCGGGGTGACAGTTCGCGCACGACAGGCCCCGCCTCGTGAGCCGCCCGTTGCCCGTGTCGTGGAACAGCGCCTTGCCGAGCCGGAGCTCCGGGTCGAGCGCGCTCTCGGGCAGCCACGCCAGCGTCTGGAGCTCGAGGCTGCGCAAGCTCCGCGGCATGCGCCCGAACACGCCGCCCATCGCGAAGTCGCCGCGACGGCCCAGCCCGCCCAGGCCGCCCAACTGGGCCGGCTCGGCGCGCGCCACCTCCCGCGCGATCGACAAGCGACGCAGCGCCGGCTCGAGCAGCACGACCGCTCCGTCTTCGAAGGCCGCGGCCGCGCTGACCCCGGTCGACTGCGTGCTCGACGCGTGGTCCCAGCTCGCGACGCTCCACAGCGGCTCCCCCCGCGAGACGAGCTCTGGTGCACGCTCGGCGATGAAGCCGCCGCTCGAGAAGACGTCGGCCTCGGCGTCGAGCCACTCGGACCTCCGCTGCGTCCGGCTCGCGACCACCACCATGCCCGGCCGCAGCGTCACCGCCGCGACGTCGGGCTGCGCGAGGCTCCGCACCGTGCGCGCGGTGCTGAGGCCCTCCGAGAGGCGCTCGAACGCGTGCACCATCAGCTGGTGCGGCACGGCGACGCCGCCTCCGTAGCCGCCGCTCGGCGCCGGGGTCTCGAGCCCCGTCGACGTCGAGCGGCTGACCACGAACAGCCCGTCGCCCGCCGGCACGAGCCACACGGGCCGCAGCTGCGAGACCTCGGGGCCTCCCGGCCCGCCGAAGTCGAAGAAGGTGAGCGCGTCGACCTCGAGCTGCTCGACCAGCGGCTCACCCTCGAGCGAGGGCGGGTAGAACGACACGCCCTCCGCCCGGTCGGACACCGCCGCGAGGCCCGCCCCCGTCGGTGCGAGCGACGACAGCGGCAGCGCCACCTCGCGCGACGCCACTGGCTCGAGCGTGCGCGCGTCGAACGCGACCAGCTGCCGGCCGGTCACCGTGCCGACCCAGAGCCGGCCGAGGCCCTCGTCGAGCGCGATCGCGCGGGGCTCGGGCCCGATGGGGATCGACTCGACGCGCAGGTCTTCGCCGATGACGTCGACGCGGCCCGCTTGCCGGCACGTGACGAACACGCGCCCCGACGACTCGACGACGAGCTGCTCGGGCCAGGCCCCGACCTTCACGCGCCGCTCGACGCCCCGCTCGCTGACGAGCAGCACCTCGTCGTTCTCTTCGTCGATGAGCCAGGCGCCACGGCCCAGCGTGTCGGTGGCGCCGCGGGCGCCCGCAGATCGCCCCGTCCACCCGACCGCATCGCACCGCTGCGCTTCGCCCGCGTGGCAGATTGGCGTCGCCGCGAGCACCACGAGCACGGAAAGCATGGGCCACGGACACCCCACGCGAGCGGGGAGTTTCGTGGCAGACTCCCGCGTTGTCCGCACAACGTCGCACCGGGAAATTTCAGGCCCTACATCCTGGTGTTACGGTCCCTGATCGCTTCCCATGGCAGATGGAGTCGAGAAAAAAGCCGAACGGGCCCAGGGCCCTGAGCTGCGCCTCATCGATCGGCGCGCGTTCGTCGGCTTTCCCGAGCTGAAGGTCGCGCCCGGCGTCGTCGTCACCGACTTCGCGCTCCAGATCCCCGACGTCTCGTTTCCCTTCAACGTCAGCGGCGGCGCCAGCAAGTACCAGCGCAAGAAGCTCGACTTCGGCTTCCTCGAGCTCTCGGTCGACGCCGAGGTCATCGGCCGCAAGGTGCAGGAGCTCGGCGCCAAGCTCGGCGATCTCGACGACCTCAAGCTGCACTTCCGCCCCGGCTACCTCGAGGCCCAGGGCCGCCTGCGCGGCCCCGAGCGCGCCGCCCTCACCTTCAAGATCGCCTTCGACGGCGACGGCGACTCGCTCGCCGTCTACCTCTACGACGTCCGCTTCTACGCCTACGCTCCGACGCCGGCCTCGCGCATCCCCGCCCTCGTCAGCGACGCCGTCAAAGACCTCGAGGTGCTGCCCGACGTCGCCCGCCGCGGCGCCAACGGCTTCACCACGCGCCTCTTGCCTCCGCTCGTCGAGGCCGCCGCCGTCGCCCGCGGCTACAAGATGCCCTCGCTCGACAACGCCCGCCTCGTCGAGGCCAGCGTCTCGTCGAAGGGCGTGCGCCTGCGCTTCGCCGCCGGCGGCCTGCCTCCGCCCGCGACCCCCGATGAAGAGCTCCTGCTCACGCTCGAGGGCGCCCGCGCCTTCGCCGACGCCGAAGAGGCCCTCGCCGCCGGCCGCCTGCGCGAGGCCCGCGAGCAGTACCTGAAGCTCGGCGACGCCAGCGAGGCCCACCCGTTCGCCGTCGAGCGCCTGCTCACGCTGCTCGTCGCCGACCCCACCGCCCACGAGCTCGCCCTCGACATCGCCGCGTCATTGCAAGCCCGCCGCGACAAGAGCGCCACCGCGCTGTGGGCCGAGGGCGTCGTGCGCGAGCGCCGCGGCGAGTTCGCCCGCGCCGCCGAGCGCTACCTCGCGCTCTGCAACCTCGCCCGAAGGAACCAGGAAGAGGCCGGCGCCTTCTTCGCCGCCGAGGCCGGCGCCCGCGCGGGCCGCGACCACGCCCCGCAGATGGCCGCGAAGGCCCTGCACGAGCTGCTCGGCATCCGGCCCGACCACCTGCCGTCGCTCAAAGCGCTCGCCCGCGCCAGCGACCAGGCGAAAGACCGCGCCGGCGCCATGCGCGCCTACCGCCGCCTCGCCGCCCTCGCGCGAGACCCCGCCGAGGCCGCCGACGCCCACGTTCAGCTCGCCCGCCTCGCCGCCCAGACCGAAGACGACATCGCCGGCGCCCGCCTGCACTGCGAGGCCGCCCTGCGCCTCTCGCCCGATCACCCCGACGCCCTCATGCAGCTCTCCGAGCTCTGCTACCAGAGCGGCGAGCACCTGCGCGCCATCAAGTCCGTCGACCGCCTGCGCGAGGTCGCGATGGCCCGCCACGAGGTCGACCGCATCGGCCGCGCGAACCTGCTCGCCGGCCGCGTCTGGGAGCTCGGCCTCAAGCAGCCCGAGAACGCGCTGCTCCGCTACCGCGAGGCCGCCTCGCTCTTGCCCGGCGAGCCCGAGCCGCTCTACTTCAGCGCCCGCGTCGCCGAGAGCCTCGGCAAGCTCCAGGAGTCGGTCAGCGGCTACCAGCAGGCCATCGAGCTCGCCGGCCCCGCGCCCCGCACCGAAGAGATACGTGTCGCCGCGCACCAGTCGCACCACGCGCTCGCCCGCCTCTACAAGACGAAGCTCGGCGAGCCCGCCCGCGCCCGCGAGCACCTCGAGTCGGCGCTGCAGCTGAAGGCCACCGACCTCTCGGCGCTCGACGAGCTGCTCCCGTACTACCGCGCCAGCGGCAAGGCCGCCGAGCTCGCCGACGCCGCCGAGAAAGCCGCCTCGGTGCTCGAAGACCCGCACCGCCGCGCCGCCCTGTGGGCCGAGGCCGGCGAGCTCTACCGCGGCCGCCTCGCCCAGCCCGAGAAGGCCGACCGCCTGCTCAGCCAGGCGCTCGAGGCCGACCCGAAGAACCGCCTCGCCCTCGAGGGCATGCTCGCCCTCGCCGAGAGCCGCCGCGACGGCGGTCAGCTCTGCCGCTGCCTCAAGGCCCTCGCCGAGCTCGCCGAAGACGCGAAGGAGCGCGTGCGCTACTTCCGCCGCCTCGCCGTCGCCGCGAGAGATCTCGCGTTCGATCTCGACCTCGCCGCTCACGCGTACACCGAGGTGCTCAAGGTCGAGCGCGACGACCTGCCCGCCCTCGGCGAGCTGTGCGCCCTGCAGCGCCGCCGCAGCGACTGGGCCGGCCTCTCGTGGGCCCTCGAGCAGCGCGCCATCGCCGCCGAGGGCGCCGGCGACAAGCGCCTCGCCGCCGCCGCCCTGCGCGAGCTCTCGAACGTTCAAGAGGCGAGGCTCGGCCGCGCCGGCGAGGCCCTCGTCGCCCTCGAAAAGGCCGCGCGCCTCTTCCCCGAGGCCAACACGCTGCTCGAGCTCGCGAACCTGAGCTTGCGCTGCGAGCGCCCGCTCAACGCCCGCCGCGCCCTCGAAGACGTGCTCGCGCTCTTGCCGAAGCACGCTGCCCCCGAGCGCCTCGCCGAGGTCCGCGCCCGCCTCGGCCGCGCCTGCGACCTGCTCGGCGACAAAGACGCCGCCCGCGAGAACTACGGCATGGCCTTCCCCCTGCGGCGGCTCGACGACGAGCTCGCCGGCAGGCTCGAGCAGCTCTACGAAGAGGGCGGGCTCCAGGCCGAGCTCACCGACCTCTGGGCTTCTCGCGCCCAGGCGCTCTTGCAGGCCGGCCGCGGCCAAGACGCGGCGCCGCTGTTCTTCAAGAGCGCGCAGGCGCTGCTGCGCGCGGGCGACACCCCGGGCGCGGTGCTGCGCCTCTCGGCCGCCCTCGACGCGGCTCCGACCGGCGAGCGCGCCGCCGAGGCCCTCGAGGCGATGGCCGAGCTCGAGCTCAACCGCGGCGAGAAGCTCGAGGCCGCGAAGCTGTTCGCCCGCCGCGCCGGCCTCGAGAAAGAGGCGCGCCCCGCGGCCCGCCTGTTCTTCCGCGCCGCCTCGCTCGCCGCCGGCAGCCAGCGCGAAGAGAGCTACCTGCAGAGCGCGCTCAGCCAGGATCTCTCGTTCATCCCCGCACGCCTGCGCCGCGCCGAGCTGCAGCTCCAGACCGACCCGAAGAGCGCGCTCGTCGACCTCGAGGCGGTGCTCGAGGCCGACCCGAAGGACCCCGACGTCGCCGGCGCCCAGCTCGATCGCCTCGCGCTCCTGCGCAAGGCCGGCTTCGCGGCCCTCGCCTCGGGCCAGCTCGACTCGGGCCGCCGCCTGCTCGCGCTGTACGTCGCGCAGAAGCCCGACGACGTCGAGGCCACGCTCGAGCTCGCCGGCCTGCACCGCAAGAGCGGCGCCCTCGAGTCGCTCGTCGACCTGCTCAGCGAGCTGTGGCCCCGCCTCGAGGGCGCCCAGCGCAAGGCCGCCCGCAAAGAGTACGCCGAGGGCTCGCTCACGCTCGGCCGCGGCGACTCGGCCATCGAAGTGCTGCGCGCGATGCTCGCCGACGACCCCCAAGACACCTGGGCCGCGACGAAGCTGCTGTCGCTGTTGCCCGCCACCGCCGAGACCACGCGCGAGCGCAGCAACCTCGTCACCCGCCTCATCGACGTCGCCAAGGGCGAAGAGCGCGTTCAGCTGCTCACGCGCCGCAGCGAGCTGCACCAGCAGATGGGCGACCTCATCGCCGCGCGCGCCGATCTCGTCGACGCTGCCCAGCTCTCGCAGTCGCCGATCTGGCTGTACCAGAAGCTCGCGAGCTTCAGCCGCTCGACCCGCGACGAGGCCGGCGAGATCTCGGCGATCAAGATGGTGCTCGACGCCATCGGCCCTCAAGACCCCTTCCCCACCGAGACGCTCGAGCGCTTCGTCGAGCTCGCGAAGTCGCGCCAGGCCGCCGGCGACACCGGCAACGCCCGCGAGGCGTTCGAGGCCGCCGCCCGCCACTCGGCCGCCCTGCAGCCCGCCGCCCGCCACGAGGTCTGGTACGGCCTCGCCCGCGCCGCGCTCACCAGCGGCGACCGCGCCCGCGCCGAAGGTGCGCTCCTCGAGGCCTCGAAGGCCGGCCCGGCCCAAAGCCGCGTCTCGGCCCTGCTCGAGCGCGCCCAGCTGCTCGAGAACCGCGACGCGAAGCTCGACGCCGTCGCCGCGTACGAGGCCGCGCTCGCGCTCGCGCCGCGCCACCCGCAGGCCACCGACGGCCTCAAGCGCAACCTGCGCGCCGTTCAAGACTGGGAGGGCCTCGCCGAGGTGCTGTCGACCGAGGCCGCCGGCGCCCCGAAGGTGAAGGCGGCTCCGCTCTACCGCGAGCTGTTCCACCTCTACGTCGAGCAGCTCGGCGCGAAGGGCCCGGCCGAGGCCGCGCTGCGCAAGGTGGTGTCGCTCGACGAGACCGACCTGCCGGCCCGCGCCCAGCTCGCGACGATGCTCTTCGACCGCGGCGAGCTCGAAGAGTCGACGCGCCTGCTCGAAGAGGCCGCCGCCGGCATGGGCGACGCCGACGCCGCGCGGCTGTTGCGCGAGGGCGCGGCCCAGGTGCGCAAGGCAGGCGATCGCGACACGGCGCTGCGCCTGTTGCGCAAGGCGCACGACCGCGAGCGCGCGAAGGGCCCGGCGCTCGCCGAGCTCGCCGAGCTGCTGTACCTGAACGGCTCCGTGAGTGAGGCGCTGCCGCTGCAGCAGGCGGTCGCCGACGCCGTGCGCTTCGACGAAGACCCCGAGGGCGCCGAGGTCGCGCTCCTGCGCCTCGCCGATCTCGCCGAGCAGACGAAGGACCAGGGCCTCGCCGAGTCGGCGCTGCGCCGCGTGGTGCGCGAGCGCCCCTTGTCGCAGGCCGCGGTCGAGCGGCTCGCCGGCCTCGTCGCTCCGAAGAGCCCCCGCGAGGCGCTCGGCATTCTCGCCGACTGGGCCTCACAGCTCACGAAGTCGCCCCGCGCCGAGGGGCTCGTGCTCGGGCTCGCCCGCCGCGCGAAGACCGAGGTCGCCGACGTCGATCTCGCCTCTCGCCTCTACGCCAAGGCGGCCGAGCTCGCCGAAGACGGGCTGCCGATTCGCGCCGAGCGCGCCGACCTCCTGCGCGAGGCGGGCAAGAGCGGCGAGCTCATGCAGGAGCTGCTCGAGATCGCGCAGGCGCACCACGCAAACGGCGACGTCGAGGGTGCGCTCGACGCGTGGGAAGAAGAGGCCGGCCTCGCCGAGGGCCTGTCGCGCGTCGACGAGGCGCTGCGCACGATTCAGGCGATGGCCGAGGTCTGCGAGGAAGAGGGCCTGGTCTCTCGCGCCGCGTCGCTGATGCGGCGCAAGGCCGAGCTGCTCACCGACTCGAAGCTCGACCTCGACAGCGCCCACGAGGCGCTCGAGAAGGCGTGGGACCTCAGCGAAGACACCGCGACCACGCGCCTCGGCATGGCGCTCGCCGCCCGTCGCAACGACCGCGACGCCCAGATCGACTGGCTCGAGCGCGCGATGAAGAGCGTCGAGGCCCCGCCCGAGCGCGCCCAGGCGTTCGTCGACCTCGCGAAGCTGCACCTCGGCGGCGAGGTTCAGGACGCCCCCTTGTTCGCGCCCGACCAGGCCGAGGCCGCCTTGAAGGAGGCCTTGAAAGAGGTCCCCGGCTTCGGCCCCGCTGAAGGAGCGCTCGTCGGCCTCTACGAGCGCCAGGAGCGCCTCGTCGACGTCGCCGCCTACTACGAAGAGACCGCGGCGCGCGCGAAGACCACCGCCGAGCGCGCGCGCCTCTTGCTCAAGGCCGCCGAGCTCTACAAAGACCGCGCGAACAAGCCCCACGAGGCCGCCGCCGCCCTGCTCGCCGCCCGCGCCGCCAACCCCGACGACGCCGATCTCACCGCGAGGGTCGCCGACCAGCTGCACGCGCTCGGCCGCCTCAGCGACGCCGCCGACTTCGACGCGCTGCTGCTCGAGCAGAACCCCTTCCACCCCGCGTTCGACCGGCACAAGAAGTACCTGCAGAAGACGAGCGACGAGCAGGCGCTCGCCGCCCTGCTGATGCGCCGCGCCGAGGCCGAGGTCGGCGAGGCCGCCGCCGCGACCTGGCTCGAGGCGTCGCAGGCGTTCGTGCGCGCCGGCGCTCCCGAGCGCGCGCGGCTCTGTGAAGACCGCGCGTTCGAGGCCGCGCCGGCGAACGACGACGCGTTCGAGGCGCTCAAGGTTCGCGCCGCCGATCAGCCGCGGCGCCTCGCCGATCTGCTCCAGGCGCGCGCCCGCGCGAAGCCCGAAGAGGCGCCGCAGCAGCTGCGCGAGCGCGCCGTCGTGCTGCAGCAGGCGCGCGAGGCGCTCGCCGCCGCGGCCGCGTGGGACGACTACCTCGCCACCGCGCCGAACGACCTCGAGGCCCTCGAAGAGCGCGGCGAGCTCGCCGCGGAGGGTGGCGGAGCGAAGGCCGCGCAGCCGTTCGACCGCAGGCTCATTCAGCTCGGCGGCGACAAGCTGCCGGCCCCGCTGCGCCGCAAGCTCTGGGTGCGGCTCGGCAGCGCGGCCCTCGAGTCCGAAGCGTTTCGCGACGCGGCCGACGCGTTCGAGCAGGCGTTCGACCTCGACCCCGCGGGGCAGAAGGGCTCCGAGGCGCTCAGCCTGCTCGCCGAGGCCGCGAGCCGCGCGCGCGACACGGCGCGCCTCTACAAGACGACGCTCAGGCTCGCCGAGCGCGCCGACGGCGCCGAGGTCGAGGCGCTCTACCGCCGCGCCGCCGCGCTCTACGACGACCCCGCCGAGGCGATCGACGCGCTCGCCTGGCTCTCGAGGAACCGCCCCGCCGACGAAGACCTGTACGAGCGGGCGGGGCGCGCGCTGAAGGGCCGCGGCCGCCTCGGCGAGCTGCTCGAGCTGCACGAGCGCTACGCCGGAGCTGCCGGCGGCACGAAGGGCGCGCAGGCGCTGCTGCAGGCGGCCGAGCTCGCCGAGACCGAGCTCCACGACGAGAACAAGGCGGCCGACCTGCGCCGCGAGGCGAGCCGGCTCGACCCCGACAACGTCGTCGCGCTCGCCGCCGTCGTGCAGGAGCAGCGCAGGAAGGGCGACGAGACCGGCCTGCTCGCGACGCTGCCGCGCCTCGCCGAGGTGCTCTCGGGCGAAGACGACGAGACCGCGAACGGGCTCAAGCTCGAGCTCGCGACGCTGCTCGAGAAGCGCGGCGAGCTGGCGGCGGCGCGCGTGACGCTCGGCGCGATTCGCAGCGCCGGGGCCTCGGCTCCCGGCTACGGCGCGGCGCTCGAGGCGCTCGAGCGCATTCTCAAGAAGCAGAACAACACGGCGGCGCTCGCCGACGTGCTCGCCGCGCGCGCCGAGCTGGCCGACTCGGATCAGCGGTCGCAGCTGCTCCTGCGCGCGGCCTACGCGGCGAAGGCCGGCAACGAGCTCGTGAAGGCGGTCGAGCTGACGCGCGCCGCGCTGTCGACGCGCGCGACGTCGCAGGGCCTCTTGCTGCTCGCCGAGCTCTCGAAGGGCGCGGGCCAGCTCGGCACGGCGGCGAGCGCCCTCGCGCAGGCCGCGATGCTGTCGGACCCCGCCGAGCGCCCGAAGCTGCTGCTCGAGGCCGCCGAGACGTGGGAGACCGCCGGCGAGAAGGACGAAGCGCTCGGCGTTCTGCAGCGCATTCAGCGCGAGCACCCCGACACGTTCACGCGCGCCGGCCTCGCCACCCGCTTCCTCAAGCTCGGCGCGAAGAAGCTCGCGCTCGAGACCGCGTTCGCGCCCGCGATGGAGGCCGAAGACTTCGACGAGGCGCTCGAGTGGGCCGAGGCCGCCGAAGACGGCGAGCGCATCGACGAGGCCCTCTGGGAGCTCGCGGCCCGCGACGGCGGCGGCAGGCACGCGCTGCGCCTCGCCGAGCGGCTGCGCGAAGCGAAGGCGTTCGATCAGCTCGGCAAGCTCGCGCGCACGCTCGGGCGCGCCGGCGGCGATCTGTGGCTCGAGCTGTTCTTGAAAGACGCCGACGCGGGGGCCCTCGAAGAGCTCGTGAAGCTGGGCGAGCTCGAGCGCGCGCACGCGGCCGTGCTGGCGGCGCCGAGGCTGCCGCTGCTCAAGGCGCTCTTGCCGAAGCTGGCCGGCCTGCCGGTGCCGGCGCAGCAGGAGCTGTTCGAGGCCGTCGCCGAGCGCTCGCCCGAGAAGCGCCCGCAGATGCTCCGCGAGCTCGTGAGGCTGTACGAGCCGGCCGAGCGCTGGGCCGACACCGCGAAGGCGCTCGGCGAGCTCGCGGCGCTCGAAGACGATGCGGGCGCGCGGCGCGACCTGCAGCTCGAGCGCGCGAAGGTGCTCGACGAGAAGCTGAGCCGGCCCGACCTCGCGCGCGACGCCTACGAGCAGGCGCTCGCCGACGACGCCGCCAGCAGCGCCGCGGTGCGGGCGCTCGTGCGCCTGAACGCTCCGGCGGGCGGCGAGGCCTTCACGCAGATGGCCGAGAAGCTCGAGGCGCTCGAGGGCGCCGCCGCGCTCGAGCCGTACCGCGCGCAGCTCGCGGCCGCGTACGAGGCGCAGGGCAAGAAGAGAGAGGCGCTGGCGATGCTCGCGGCGCTGCCCGAGACTCCCGAGACGCTGCAGCGGCGCGCGGCGCTCGCGAGCGAGCTCGGCCTCAAGGGCGAGGCGATGCAGCTGCGCGAGCGCGTCGCCACCACCGCCGAAGAGCGGCGCGAGGTGCTCACGGGCTACCTCGAGGCCGAGCTGGTGCCGTTCGCGGTGCGCCTCGGCGAGCGCATGCTCGGCGAGGGTGAGCTCGACGCGAAGACGTCGCGGCTCTTGGCCGAGCGGCTGGCGCCGACCGAGCAGGGCGCGCAGCTCTCGGCGAAGGTGTGGCCTCGCCTGCTCGAGCAGCGGTTCGCCGACGCCGACGGGTGGACGCTCTATGCCGAGGCGCTGCGGCTGTCGGGTCGCGAGAGCGACGCGGGGCTGGCCGACGGCTTCGGCGCGGCGCTGACGGCGAGCGAGGCGGCTTCGCCGATCATCCGCCCGCAGGGCGTCGACGCTCCCGACGCGTACCGGTTCCCCGAGCTGCCCGACGGCCTGCTGCCGGTGACGGACAAGAGCATGCCGCGGCTCTCGCTCGCGCTGTACGACGCGCTCGAGGCGCTCGGCGCGAAGGGCGTGACGGTGGCGCTCGACCCGCTCGGAGGCGTCGAGGCGTGGCAGGGGGCTCCGCAGGTGCTCGTGCTCGGCGCCGGCGCGCTCGCCGTGTTCGGGCCGAGCGAGCTGACCTACCTGATGGCGCTCGCGCTCTCGCTCGGCGAGACCGGTCACCAGCTGCGCGAGCCGGGCGAAGTCGAGGGGCTCGACGCGGCGGCGGCGACGGCGTTCGAGGCGTACCCGGTGTCGCTCGCCGCGGGCCGAGTGCTCGCGCAGCTCGACCCGAGGGCGCGCGGCGGCGACCCCGCGGCGGTGCGGCTCAACGAGCTGCTGCCCAACAGCGCCGCGTTCGAGGCGGTCGCGAAGAAGGCGCTCGCGATCCTCGAAGGCTGACGGGCACCGGGGCCCGGCTGACGGCGCAGTGACTGCGTGGGCACGCGCCGTCTGCGCGGCCGCGCTCGCGGGGTCCCCCGGGTTACGCCGATTTGCTCGGGCGCTCATGGCCGCCGGCGTGGCCCGACCTTCGCAGCGCCCTCAGGCTGGCTCCTTGCGCGGAGGGCGTCATGCGCGTGATGACTCGGCAGAGGTGGGCGTGGCTCTTCGCGGTGGCGCTGTGGAGCTGCGGTGGGCTGACGGACCCGAACGGGCCCAGGCTCGACTGGGTGACCGGCACGGGCGCGGTGGTCGGCCAGAAGGGGCTCCTCACGGTGATCATGAGGGCGCCCGTCTCGCGCGACGTCGAGGTCGCGCTCAGCGTGGCCGACCCCGCCATCGCGGCGGTGCCTGAGAAGGCCGTCGTGAGGGCCGGTGCGCTCTTCGTCGAGCTGCCGTACGACGGCCTGGCCGTCGGATCGACCGACGTCGTCGCGCGGCTCGGCGACGTCACCGACGAGGTCACCCTGCAGGTCGCCGACGCGGTGCGCCTCGACAGCGTGTCGACCAGCAGCGTGCGCCTGCAGACCGGAGCGCGGACCAACCTCTACGTCTACCTCAACATCTCGACGCCCGAGCCCGTCGCGGTGCAGCTCTCGAGCAGCGTCCCCGGCGTCGTCACGCTGCCCGAGACGCTCGAGCTGGGGCCCGGCCTGCGCAGCGCGGCGCTGCCGCTCACCGCCGGAGCCGTCGGCACGGCGCTCGTCACCGTGAGCCTCGGGGGCCAGGTCGCGTACGTCTCGGTGGCGGTGACCGCGAGCGCGGGGCTGCAGACCGCGTACGTCACGCCGAGCCACGCGCTCGCGGGGCAAACGGTCTGGCTCGACCTGCGGCTGTTCGCCACGCCGGCCGCCGATCTGCCGGTGACCGTGCACAGCAGCAACCCGTCGGTGGTCGCCGACCTGCCCGCGGGCTCGTTCGTGCCTGCCGGCGTCACCTACCGCACGGTGCCGCTGCGAACGCTCGGCCCGGGCATCGCGGATCTGCTCGTCGAGGTCGGGGGGCTCACGCGC
Source organism: Myxococcaceae bacterium (assembly GCA_044223505.1). GTDB lineage: Bacteria > Myxococcota > Myxococcia > Myxococcales > Myxococcaceae > Xiheicaenimonas. The sequence continues at coordinate 55,779 of JBGALX010000043.1, read as the reverse complement.
CAGGTGCAGCTGACGGTGCACGCCACCAACGGCCTCGCCGGCATCTCGTGCGGCACGGCGGCCGTCGGCGCCACCGCAGAGTGTACGGTCGAGCTCCTCGCGCCCGCGCTCACCGACACGCCCGTGACGCTGACGCCGGCGAGCAGCGCCGTGTTCGAGGTGCCGGCGACGGTGCGGGTGCCCGCGGGGCTCGACGTCGACCGCTTCACGTGGCGGGCGAAGGCCCTCGGCTCTGCCGTGCTCACCGCGGCCGCGGGCGGCTACACGCGCACCACCAGCCTCGTCTCGTACGCGCCCGGCGTGTTCAGCGGCTTCTCGGTGTACGGCGCCGCCGTCGTCGGCCAGCCCGTCACGCTGCAGGCGTCGTTCACGCACGCGTTCGACACCGACCTGACCGTGAGCTTCAGCTCGTCGAACCCGGCGGTGCTCGCGCTGCCTGCGAGCATGGTGCTGCCCATGGGCGACACCGGCCTCGTGGTGCTCTCGCCGGCGCTCGCGTCGGGAGTCACCGTCGTCACCGCGACCACCGGCAGCTCGCGCTCGAGCGCCGTCGTCTGGGTGCCGACGACCAACGACTTCTCGGTCGGGCTCAGCGGCGCCGCGTACGAGGTGGGCGGCGCCGACGAGCTGCGCGTTCAGGCGAACGGCCCGCTGCCCGCCGACGTCGTCGCCACCGTCACTGCGGGCACGATGGGCATGGTCGACGTGCCCGGCTCGCTCGTGCTCAGGGCCGGAGCCACCAACGTGCGGGTGCCGGTGCGCACCTTGAAGGCGGGCAACACTCCGCTGCGCGTCACGGTCGGAGCCGAGGTCTTCGGGGTCACGGTGAGGGCGGTCGACGCCGCCAAGGTCGCGACGGTGTCGGGGACGAGCCTCTCGGTGTCTCAGCCCGGCACGCTCATGGTGACGCTCGACGCCATCGTCGCGAAGGAGACCGTCGTCACGCTGGCGCAGGCCGGGGCGGGCGCCCTCGCGCTGCCCGAGACCGTCACCATCTCGGTGGGGGCCACGAGCCTGGCGCTCGGCACGATCGGCACGGCCGCGGGAGCCTGCACCGTCACCGCCACGGTCAACGGCGTCTCGACCAACGGCACCATCAACGTGGGCCCCTGAGCGCAATCTGCGTACGGGTGAGAACGCGCCCAATCGTGGACGCGCTCGCGCCACGTGAGCGTGGACGTCGCCGTGATCGTGATCGTGGTCGTGATCGTGGTCGTGGTCGTGGTCGTGATCGTGATCGTGATCGTGATCGTGATCGTGATCGTGATCGTGATCGTGGACGGCCGTCGACCACGATCACGATCACGATCACGATCACGATCACGGCTACGACCACGTCCACGAGCGCGTGCGCGTCCACGACGGCGAGAGCGCGCGCGTCCACGACCGCGAGCGCGTGCGCGTCCACGACCGCGAGCGCGTCTGCCTCGCGGTCGCTTCAGCGCGGCGTGATGGGCAGCCCTCGGCGCTCGCGCGAGACGCGCGTCTCTTCGGCGACCTGGTTGGCGAGCGGCGCGTAGTTGTACGCGTTGTTCGCGCCGATGCTGAGGCCCATGAAGTTGCGAAACACCTCGGTGAAGTTCGTGTTCGTCAGCACCGCGTAGCCATCGACGCCGCCGGCGCCGTTCGCGAGCGGGCGCAGCGCGGGGTTCGTCACCGCCATCGCGCTCAGCGCCGTGCGGCCCAGCCCGCTGAACGCGCCGTTCGCGTTGAAGAGCGCCGGGTGAACTCCGATGAAGTGCTCGAAGACGTCGCCCGGCCCCTGCCTCCGGTAGAGCTCGATCGCCGCGCGGTGCAGCGACTCGCGCATCGACTCGCTGTAGGTGCGCGTCGTGCGGTCATACCCGGCCTCACCGCGCTGAAACTGGGCCTGCATGCCGACCATGCGCCGCCACTCACCGGCGGCGCTCGGGTCGACGCGCGCCATCTGCTCGTAGAAGTCGGCCTGGCCGATGTGCTGGCGCAGCAGCTGGATGTTCTGCTGCCGCGCCGCGGAGTTGGCTCGCAACGCCGCCCGCGCGGCACGAATCGTCGGGCTGAAGCTGCTCTCGGGCACGGTGGTGATTCGGTCGTAGCGGGGCGCCGGGCGGGAGGTGAGCGCGGTGGGCATGTGATCCCTACGTTCGCGCGCAGGGTGTGTTTCGGATTTCTCTGGCGCGGCGGGTCTCGTCTGCGGCGCGGTCGGTCGGCTAAGGCCTCGAGGCCAGGGCCCGCAGCTGCGTGGCGTCGCGCTCGAGCCGGGCCTCGTCTTCGCCGACCGACCTCTCCATCGCCCAGCTGACCGTGTGCAGCACGACGACCGCGAGCAGGTTGACGGCGATGACGCCGAGCACCGCTTCGCTCGGCACCGCGTGGCGCTGCTTGGGCTCGGCGAAGATCACCATCGCGTAGAACAGGCCCGCACCGGCCAGCCCCGAGGCGATCGCCCCGCTGCCCTTGAGCCACGGCAGCGCCTCGCTGCGAGCCGTGAGCGCCTCGCGTTGCCGAGCGAGCTCCGCGAAGCGCGAGCGCAGCTCGTCGCTGGTGGCCAGGGTGGGGTGCTGCGTGAGCAGCGTCGCGATGAGCAGGCCCGTCATGCTGGCGCGGCATCAGCAAGGCCACCGCCAGCCCAACCGCGCGGAACGGTGCCCGGTCGCCGTCGCGCTGTGCAGCAGACTGCGCACCTCTGTGCAGCGGCAGATACTCGCGCTGCCAGAGAGAAGCGGCGACGACCGCTCGCCCCCGCGCAGCACGACGGCCGGCGGCGAGACGGCGGCCACGCTACCCTTCGCGTGAGAGCTCGGGGCGGAGGACCCGGGAAGGCATGTTAAACAATAGGTCGGAAATGCTAAACATGGGTCCACGGCTGCCCCGACCCGAGCTCTCGAAGCGACGTGAGGTGAGCCGACCGCTTCCCGCGGGCTGTCGGCCGGCGCCGCGAGCTCGGCGGTCGTCGCCGGGAGTCTCTGGCAGCCTTCAGCTCCGAGACAGCGCCTTCTCGACCTTCGCGCGCAGCCCCGCACTGCGCTCCTTCGCCGCGGCCCGAACGCGCTCGCACAGCACCGGGTCGTGGCGAAAGCTCGCGAGCGCCTTCGCGGCCTGCTCGGCGTGCCGCTCGGACCCGTCCGAGATGACGGCCAGCAGGTGCAGGGTGGCCGGCTCCTGTCGCAGCAGCGCCATCGCGAGGAAGGCGACCTCCGACGCGGGCCCGCGGTAGTCGCGCAGCACCTCGAACGCCTCGGCCTTGCGCGACTCGCCGAGCGCGAGCAGCACGGCCTCCTGGTCAGCCTCACCCCGGCTCGACAGCAGCTCGCGGGCGAGCTCGAGCCCTGCGGGCGTCGAGAGCTCCACGAAGCCCCGCACCGCGGCCCCGAGCACCTCGGGCTCGGCGTCGCCGATCGCGATCTTCAGCCGCAGCACCGGCAGCGCCGCGTCGGGCAGCGCTTCGGCGAGCGCCTGCGCCGCGGCCAGCCGCGTGCGGTGCTCGGGGTCAGCCAGCGCCTCGGCGGCGAACACCGGCCCGTCGGGGTGCCGCGAGCGAATCAGCCCCAGCACCGACAGCCCGCGCACCTCGGCCGCCGCGTCGACCGGAGGCCCCCACTGTGCCTCCCTCTGCACGACCGTGCGGCCGAGCAGGTACGCGTCTCGCTCGCGGTCGGCCTGCACCGCGATGATCGCCCGCAGCAGCGCGGCCTTCGCGCGGCACTGCGGGTCGGCGACGCTCCCGTTCACGAGCCGCTCGAACGCCGCGACCAGGGCGCCGCCGCACGGGCCGAGCGCCTGCTCCTCGACGGCCGCCGCCGCGGCCAGCACCACGCGCGCGCTCGCGTGCCCGAGCGCCTCGCCCAGCTCGCGCACGTCGCTCGAGGCCCGCGCGCGGGCGACCGCCGCTTCGATCTCGGCCTCCTTCGCTCGCCCCTTCGACATGCCCCGTCAGCGTAGCGCCGACGCGCTCTGCACGGGCACGAGCGGCCGCGGCTGCGGAGGCCCGGGATCGACCGCGCCCGTGCGCTGCAGCGCCTCGAGCTGCCCGTCGATCTCGCCCACGCGCAGGCCGAACAGCTCGATGCGCTCGAGGTTCATCAGCCGCAGGAAGACGCCGAACGCCACGCCCCCGAGCCCCAGCACCGCCACGCCGACGCCGACGCCGGTCAGCGCGCCCTGGGGAACTCCGAGGGTGTTGTTCTGGTTCACGAGCGACAGCACCGTCAGCACCGTGCCGGCCACGAACGCCCCGGCGCCGCCCGCGATGAACCCGACGCCCGAGCTCGGCGCCTTCTCTTCGAGCCGCAGCCGCTCGGCGACCAGCGCCCCGCGCGTCATGCGCGTCACCGGCGTGTCCGAAGGTCCGTCGCCCGCGTCGAACTTCGTGACCGTGGCCTTCGGCGCCGCCACCGGGGCCGCCGCGGGCGCCGGCGCCGTCTTCGCGAGCGGGTCGATCGCCAGCGTCACCTCGAGCTCGATGAGCGCGAACAGCTCCCGGCAGTCGGCCTGGGCCGAGGTCAGCTCCCGCTTGCCGGTGCCGGTGCCGTCGGGCTTCGTGCGAACGACCGTCGCGACGAGCCCCGAGCCGCTCGGGCTCGCCTGCACCATCAGCGTCGACGCCGCTGCGTTCTCGAACGGGTTCGTGCCGACGCGCGCCGTCACCGCGGCGACGAGCGCGTCTTTGCCCGGGCACGAGGTGCCCGACGCGTCGTAGACGAGCCGCGCGGGAATCGGCGCCGCCGCCGCGCCCACCGACACGAGGCACACCATCACCACCGCGCGGCTCATCGCGCCACCGCCTGCCGCTGCGGGCAGCTGCCGAGCGCCTTCTCGTAGCGGAAGCGGCACTCCTCGAGCATGCGGTTCGCGGCGACGGTGCCCTCGACGTTGCGCACGACGTCGCTGGTGCGCGTGCGGTAGCGATCGAGCTCTGCGGTCGCGCCCCTCAGGTCCGACCGCGCGAGCGTCAGGCACTCGTCGTAGCGCTGCTCGGCGACCTCGGAGCACGAGGGCAGGGCGATCGCCATGCACGGCCCGTCGACCGTCATGCAGTTCGCGGCGCGCTCGCAGCCCAGCGCCCGGTACCCGTCGGTCACGTACGAGACCGACACGTCGGCCTCTGGGCAGCCGGTCTCGCGCGAGAACGTCGCCCGCGCGCGGCCCAGCATCGTCGGCAGATCTTGATACTCGGTGCAGTCGCCGCCGAGCACGCACAGCGCGTGGCGGCCGCAGCCGTCGACCGCGTAGTCGCGCTCGCGCTCCGAGACGACCTGCGCCCCTGCCGCGCACCCGAGCTGCGTCGCGAACCGGTCGGACACCGCCGCGAACCGCTGCTGCCAGGTGACGTTCGAGCGGCAGCTGCCCGCCACGCAGTGCGCCTCTTCGCCGCAGCCCCGCCACAGGCCGTCGGCCCCCTGCTCGAGCTGGTTTGCGGGGCAGCGCAGAAACGTCGAGGCCGCCGCCTGCGTCTGCTCTTTCATGGTGGCGCAGGCCGCGCAGCCCAGCACCAGGGCAACTCTGAAGGACATGCCGTGCAATTGGGGCATCGCCGCGCGATCCATCACGCGCGCGCACCGCCGACCGCCGCTACTTCTTCTTCCGACCGAGCTCGGCGAGGTCGTCGATGTCGACCTCGAGCAAGCCCGTCGTGCCCGTGTTGTCCCACGCGAGGAACATGCACGTCATGCCGGTCACTCCGGTCAGGTCGATCTTCCCGGTGTGCCTCAGCGGGTACCACACGTACTTCTTGTTGATGGGCTTCGGCTTCGGCGTCTCGTGAATGCAGAGCACGTTCTGCGGCACCTGCCCCATCACGCGCGGGCTGTCCGACCGGAACACCAGCAGGTACTGGTGATCGGCCTTCAGCCCGTCGAGCTTCACCACGTCGGTGCTCGCCGGCGCCAGCGTGTGCTCTTCCGCCACGAACGTCGCGAACCGCTCGGGGATGTACTTCGAGATGCGAATGTTGATCGAGATCTTGCCCTTGTTGTCGCTCGGGTCGTCGTCGAACACCCAGCCGTAGAGCTTCGTCGCGTTGCGAATCGCCTTCGCCGTCGGCGACAGGTACCCGAACCGCTCCTTCGGGTCGACCTTCTCACCCTCGAGGTAATACATGAACGCCGACGTGCGCCCGAGCTTCGGGCCCAGGTCGACCGAGCCGCTCGTCGTCAGCTGGTACGTCGTGTCGGAGTCGAGGTCGAGCTCGAACACCTTGTACTGGCTCAGCGGCAGCGTGTGGTGCTGCGGCCAGATCGAGAACGACCTCAACGGCCAGTTGTAGACGTGCTTGATGTCGGCATCGAGCACGATGCCCGCGTCGACCGCCTCGGTCGTCACCGGCCCCGCAGGCCCCGTCGGCAGCTTCGGCAGCTCGGGCTCCGTCGGCTGATCGCCCTCGCTCGGCACCAGCTGCGCCTCGACGTGCACCTGCCGGTTGCCCGTGATGGTCACCCGCTTCGTCCACGGGCGGTAGCCGTCGAGCTGCATGCCGAACGTGTACGTGCCCTCGGCGAGCATGCCGTCCATCGGCGCCTTGCCCACCTGCTTGCCGTCGATCGCGATCTCCGCCCCCGGCGGCACGCTCGTCGCCCACACCGGCGTCTTCGCCACCAGCGGGCCGTCTTTCTTCTTGTCGCTGCTGAAGATGATCGCCAGCCCCGCCACCAGCACGAACAGCAGCGCCGCTCCCACGCCGATCGCCTTCACCGCCTTCGCCCGCGCGGCAGCCTTCTCGGGGCTGTCGAGCGTCAGCGCCGTCTGCTGCTGCGCCCCCGACATTCTGACGCCCGGCGGCAGCGGAGCCGGCGCGTCATCGTCGATCGGCACGTCTTCGTCTGCGCCCGTGTCGGCCGGGTTGCCCGGGTCGAACCGCGTGTCTGGAATCTGCGTCGGCGACGAGCCCTGCGTCAGCGCCTGCATGCGCGTGTTCGACACCTTCTTGCGCTCGGCCGCCGGCTTCACCGCCGTCGGCGCCGACGCCAGCGCCGCGTGCTTGCCCGACAGCGCCTTGCGCTTGCCCGTCGCGATGCGCGGCGCCCCCGTCGGAGGCGTTCTGCCCGTCGCCGCCGCCGCCTCGTCCGTCGCCAGGCGCGGCTTGGTGCCGTCGAGCACCTCTTCGCGAAACCCCGGGCGGATCTCGGCCGGCCGCCCCGCGGCCTTCAGGTCCTCCTCGAACATCACCGACATCAGCGACTGCAGATCGCTGCGGTGCACGTCGGGGTACAGCTGGCTCGCGAGCCCGTTCAGCGCCTGCGCCATCTCGCGCGCCGTGCGGAACCGCGCGTTGCGGTCGAGCGCCAGCCCCTTCAAGATCAGCTGCTCGAGCTCCTGCGGCACCTCGGGGTTCAGCGACGACGGCAGCGGAAAGTCGCCCGTGAGCAGCGCCCGCATCACCTCGACGAACTCGCCCTCGTACGGCCGGCGCGCGCACAGCATCTCGTACAGCACCACCGTCGCCGCGTAGACGTCGGTGCGCGCATCCATCGTGCGATCGGCGCGCGACTGCTCGGGCGAGAAGTACGGGTACTTGCCCTTCACCATGCCCGTCGCCGTCTGCTTGCCCGTCATCGTCGACTTCGCGATGCCGAAGTCGACCAGCTTCACCTCGCCCTGCCAGCTGATCAGCACGTTCTCGGGCGACACGTCGCGGTGCACCAGGTTCAGCGGCTGCCCGTTCTCGTCCGTGCGCGTGTGCGCGTAGTAGAGCGCCTCGCACATCTCGACCGTGACCAGCAGCGCCAGCGGCACCGGCAGCACCGGGTAGCCCTTGCGCTTCGCCCGCTTCAGCACGTGCGACAGCGACTGGCCGTCGACCAGCTCCATCGCGATGAAGTACCGGCCGTCGACCTCGCCGAAGTCGAACACCTGCGCGATGTTCGAGTGCGTCAGCGTCGCCGAGAGCTTCGCCTCTTCGACGAACATCTCGACGAACTCGGCCTCTTCAGCCAGGTGCGGGTGAATCAGCTTCAGCACCACCGGCTTCTTCATGCCCGCCGCCGCGTGCATGAACGCCTTGTAGGTCACGGCCATGCCGCCGGACGCGAGCTTGCTGACGAGCTCGTATTTTCCGAAGGTGGTGGCGCTCATGAGGGGGCCCGCGCAGCATACTCCTCAGGTTACGCGCGGGTAATCTTCCGCGACGGCATTGCCCGGTTTTTCCCCTCCCGTTACCAGGGCTGGGAATGTCGACCACGCCCGCCAACGAAGTCATCGCACATACGCTCCAGTGGCTGGCCGTGCTCCTCGAGATCGACGGGGGGCCGAGCTCCCGCATCGCTGCGTACCGCCACGCCGCCGCCGCCGTGAAGCTCCTCGAACCCCCGGTCGCCGAGGTCGTGCAGGTCTCCGGGGCCGCGGGGCTCGAGGCCCTCGGCCTCACCCCGTCGATCGCCGCGATGGTGACCGAGTGGATCCGCACGGGCCGGCTGCCCCACGTCGTCGGCAGCCGCCGCCGCGACGACGGCCTCTGGCCCGCCCTCACCCGCGCCCTCTGCGGCGCCCTCGGCGTCGAGCCGAAGGACCCCAAAGAGAAGGTGCCGCCCTCGGCCCCGCGCCCCATTCACCGCGCCGTCTGGGACAGCTGGCACTGACGGGGCTGCCAGGCGTGATACATGCCGCGCCGTATGCACCGAGCCCTGCTCTGCCTCACCCTCGTCGCCTGCCAGTCGGCGCCGCAGCCCAAGCCTGATGAGCCCGCGAAGCCCGAGCCGGCACCGGCGCCGGTCGCGCCCGAGCCGAAGCTCGAAGCGCCCGGCGTGAAGCTCCCGGCCGGCGCGCGCCCGCTCGCCCAGGCCATCGACGTCCGCGTGGTGCCCGGCGAAGAGACGTTCTCGGGCACCGTGACCATCGACGTCGAGGTCACCGAGCCGCTCGAGGTGCTCTGGCTCAACGCCACCGAGCTGCAGCCTTTGACCGCCACCATCGGCGGCGCGCCCGCCAAGGCGAAGGTCGTCGGCGACCACCACCTCGCGCTCGTCCCCGCCGCGCCCCTGCAGCCCGGCAAGACCCAGGTGAAGGTGCAGTACGCCGCGCTCCTCTCGCGCAAGAACATCGGCGGCCTCTTCCAGCTCAGAGAGGGCGACGAGAGCTACGCGTACACGCACATGGAGCCGCTCGACGCCCGGCGCGCCTTCCCCTGCTTCGACGAGCCCGGCTTCAAGATCCCCTGGAGCATCACCCTTCGCCACAAGCCGGCCCACCTCGCGTTCTCGAACCAGCCCATCGCCTCGAGCGCCCTCGAGGCCGGCCTGCAGGTCACCGTCTTCAAGCCGACCCTGAAGCTGCCGAGCTACCTCGTCGCGATGGCCGTCGGCCCCTTCGACGTGCTCGACGGAGGCAAGTGGGGCAAGAACCAGGTGCCGCTCAAGCTGATCACCCCGAAGGGCAAGGGCCCCGACGCCCGCTACGCCGTCGAGGTCACCGGGCCCATTCTCGAGCAGCTCGAGGCGTACTTCGGCATCCCGTACCCGTACGAGAAGCTCGACAGCATCTCGCTGCCCGTCAACGCCGGCGCGATGGAGAACCCCGGCCTCGTCACCTACGGCCACCAGCTCATGCTCTCGCGCGTCGCCGAAGACACGCCCGGCCGCCAGCGCGGCTACGCCTCGGTCTGCGCCCACGAGCTCGCCCACCAGTGGTTCGGCGATCTCGTCACCATGGCCTACTGGGACGACCTCTGGCTCAACGAGGCCTTCGCCACGTGGATGACGACGAAGGTCATCGCCGCCTGGAAGCCGAAGTGGGACGCCGACGTCAGCGCCGCCCAGCGCCGCAGCCAGGCCCTCGGCGCCGACGGCCTTCAGAACGCCCGCCAGGTGCGGCAGCCCATCGTCACCAACGACGACATCGTCAACGCGTTCGACGGCATCACCTACGGCAAGGGCGCGTCGGTCATCTCGATGTTCGAGAGCTGGGTCACGCCCGTCGCGTTTCAGCGCGGCGTGAAGCGCTACCTCGAGCAGCACGCCCACGGAAACGCGACCGCCTCCGACTTCCTCGCCGCCATCTCGGCCGAGGCCGGAAAAGACGTGTCGGCGCCGTTCGCCACCTTCCTCGATCAGCCGGGCGCGCCGCGCGTCGCGATGGAGCTCGTCTGCCAGAAGGGCCCGAAGCCCCAGCCGGTGCTCAAGCTCTCGCAGCGCCGCCACCTGCCCGTCGGCTCGAAGGCCGACGCCGCGAAGACGTGGTCGGTGCCCGTCTGCGTGCGCTTCTCGGTCAAGGGCAAGCAGGAGCGCGCCTGCACCCTGCTCACCGGCGCCACCGGCGAGCTGCCGCTCACCGGCGCGAAGGCCTGCCCCGACTGGGTGCTGCCGAATGATCAGATGCAGGGCCACTACCGCGCGTCGCTCACCGGCGCCGCCGACCTGCCGTCGCTGCTCACCAAGGCCCGCAAAGAGCTCAGCGTCGCCGAGCGCGTCGGCGTGCTCGGAGACATGAGCGCGCTCATCGGCAGCGGCGACCTCGACCTGAGCGCCGCGCTCACCACCGTTCCGCTCATCGCCGGCGAAGACAACCGCCACCTGGTCAACGCCGCGATGGGCTTCGCGTGGACACTGAACGACGTCGTCGTGCCCGACGCGCTGCGCCCCAAGGCCGAGGCGTTCATTCGCCACCACTTCGCCGCCCGCGCGAAGAAGCTCGGCCTGCACGTGAAGCCCGAGGAAGACGAAGACACCCGCCTCTTGCGGCCCGGGCTGCTCAGCCTCGTCGCCCGCGAGGGCAAAGAGCCCGCGCTGCGCAAGCAGGCGCTCGAGCTCGCGGCGATGTGGCTCGCCGACCGAAAGTCCGTGCACGGCGATCTGATCGACACCGTGCTCAGCATCGCCGCCGACACCGGCGACCCGGCGATGCACGGCGCGCTCCTCGACGCCGTGAAGGTCGAGAAAGATCGCGCCGACCGCAACCGCATGCTCAGCGCCCTCTCGGCGTTCCGCGAAGCCCCGCTCGTAAAGGCCCAGCTCCCCCTCGCCCTCGGCGCCGACGTCGACCCTCGCGAGGCCATGCGCCTCGTGTGGGGAGCTGCCGGCGATTTCCGCACCCGCGACCTCGCCGTCGAGTTCGTCGAGAAGAACTGGGATGCCCTCATCGCGCGGCTCCCCAGAGACTCGGGCGCCGGCCTCGTCTTCGTGGCGTCGGGCTACTGCGACGAGCGCCCGCGCGACGACGCCCGCGCCTTCTTCGACGGCCGCTCGACGAAGTACATGGGCGGCCCGCGCAACTTCGCGATCGCCTTCGAGGGCATCGACCTCTGCATGGCCTACCGCGCCCGGCAGCGCCCCGGGGTCACCGCCTTCCTCGAGAAGTGGAAGCCCTGAGGCCTGGCGGGCCACAGGCCTCGTGCTCCCGATGCCGTATGAAGGAGCGACGCTGATCCACGGATAACTCCGGCATGTCGCTCAAGCCGGTGAGCCGCCCCACGGTCTTGTCGCCTCCGCCACCCGGCGCGGCCCGGCGCCCGTCGCCGCCTCAGCCCGCGCGGGCTCGCGCCGCCCCGAGCGTCGCGGGCCTCGCTGCCGTCACCGATGATCAGCTGGTCGCGCTGGCGAGCACCCCGCAGGGCGAGGCCGCGCTCACCACCATCGCGCAGGCGCTGAAGTCGCAGGGCTCGCTCGACGCCGGGCAGCAGCGGCTCGTCGACCGCATCGAGCTCGCGACGTGGCGCCCGTCGGGCGGCCTGCAGGTGGCACCGCCCGCGCTCGAGCGCGACTTCAACACGAGGCTGCGCCGCGCGATGCTGCAGTCACCGAGCCTCCGGCAGATCGTGCGCGACGTCGAGGCCGACACGGCGCACCCGGTGAAGGTGAGCCTCGTGCGCGGCGACCCCACGCGGCTCGACTCGTTCGCGACGCAGAAGCTCGACTTGAAGGACCTCGACGTGCTGCCGACCTCGCCGCGCCCCGACTTCCCCGAGGGCACCACGCAGGGCGCTGTGCTCACGCACCTGCTCAGTGAGCAGCACCTCAAGGCGCTCGGCTACGACAAAGACACCTCGCACGTGTACGCGATTCGCGCCGAGAACGCCTATCGCAACGACCTCGGCCAGAAGACCCGCCGCATCGACGCCGTCGGTAAGGACGAGAGCCACGTCGAGCTGCCCGGCGGCGGGCGCGCCATCATCACGAACTTCGACGACGGTCACAGCGAGGTGCTGAAGTTCGACCCGAACGGCGAGCTGCTCGGCACCCACTGGGCGCCGACCCTGCCGCTGCCGCCGCCGGTCATCCCGTTCTTGCTGTTCTGACCTTCAGGGCAGCTGCCAGTCGATCGCGCCGCGCCCGCCGGCCTCGAGAATCTGGTTCGTGTGCGTGAAGAGGTGGTCATTCTTCGCCACGTTCTCGAACGCCTTGCCGTTCAGCGGCGACGGGTGCGGCGCCGAGAGAATCGTGTGCTTCGACGTGTCGACCATGCTCTCGGCCATCGCCTTCGCCTGCGCGCCGAAGCAGAGGAACACGACCGGGCCGCTCGTGTCGTTCACCTTCTTCAGCATCGCCTGCGTCAGCTCTTCCCACCCCTTGCCGCGGTGCGAGTTCGGCTCGCCCTCGCGCACCGTCAGCACCGTGTTGAGCAGGAGCACGCCCTGCTTCGCCCACGGAGTCAGATCTCCGCTCGACGGCATCGTCGTGCCCGCATCGGCCGCCAGGCCCTTGTAGATGTTCTGCAGCGACCCCGGCACCTTCATGCCCGGCGACACCGAGAACGCGAGCCCGTTCGCGTTGCCCTTCGTCGGGTACGGGTCCTGGCCGATGACGACGACCCGCACCTTGTTGAGCGGCGTCGACGAGAGCGCCGCGAAGATCTGATCGCGCGGCGGGAACAGGCTCTTGCCGGCCGTCGCCTCTTCCCCGAGGAACTTCTCGAGCCCCGCGAAGCCCGGCGTGTCGAGCTCGCTCTTCAGCGCGCGCCGCCAGTCAGCGGGGATGAGCTCGCCCAGCTTCGGCGCCTCGTCGAGGAAGCTGCCCAGCTCGACGCGCGCCGCCGCGGTGAGGTTGCCCTTGGCGAACAGGTCCTTCACGACCTTGCGCTCGGCGCGGGTGACGTTGCCCTTCTTCGCCTCGGCCACGATCTCGCGGGCCTCTGCGAGGTCGACGGTGGTTCCCGCGGCGACGATCTTCTGCTTCACCGAGCGCGTGGTCATGAACGTGCTGCTTAGGTCTTCGTCGGCCCCCGTGTCACGCGCAGGAAGGGGGAAGCTGCCGCCTCGACGTGCCGCCCTGCCCCGTGCCGTGCTTCCAGGAGCTGCTCCAGCTCACTTCATCGCGAACGACCACTCGTGGCTGATGCTCGTCAGCGGGCCGCTCGACTTCGGGTACGCGATCGCGCGCAGCACCTTCTCGATGCACTCGCGGGTCGAAGGCGGGCCGTCGGGCTCGAGCTTCACCTCGGCCGACAGCACCTGGCCGGTCGAGTTGATCTTCACCGTCGCCTTCACCGTCTTCGTCCACGCGCCCGCCGGAGCGCCCGCCACCACGCACTCCGAGATCTTCGGCTGCTCGGCGTCGAGCGCCGCCTTGATCGCCGCGTCGGCGGCCGCGGTCGACGCCTTCTTCTTCGCGCCCGGCGCCGCCAGCACCGCCAGAGCCACGAGCGCCCACGTCACGCGCGCACCCGCGGAGCGAGCTTCGGCGGCCGCACCCCCCGCCGCTTCGCGTTCGCCACCGGCGCGTACGGCAGCTCGACCCCCGCGTCGGCCGCGCGCAGCAGCAGGCCGCCGCGGCTCATGTCCCCTCGCCCCACGAAGTCGACGGGGAACAGCAGGCGCTCGCCGAGGGCTCCGAGCAGCGTCTCGACGTACTTGGTGCTCGCGATGCTCCCCAGCAGCACGAGCTCGCCGCGCAGCGCCCGCACGTCGCGCAGCAAGGGCTCGACGAACTCGGGCTCACCGGCGTCGATGTCGGTGCGCGCGAACGCCTCGAGGTCGGGCAGGCGCACCCGGGTCTCGGCCGGCAGCAGGCCCCGGTTCGTCGTGATGATGCGCACGTCGCCCGGCTGCCGCGCGAACGCCTGTGCGTACGCGAGCTTGCCGCGGAAGTAGAGGCCGCTCATGAAGCGGAACACCTCTCCCAGCGCCGCGCCTTCGCCCGAGCGAACCTGCTGCGCAAGCTCGAACGCGGCTCCGGGCCGGAAGACGAGCTGTGCGCGTTGACCGTTCAGTCGGGCTGGCGACAGCAAGAAGGTACGTCGCACCGGGGGGAGCATGCCCGAACGGGCGAAGTCGCGATAGAACGGGGTCCGTCGTGAAGAAGCTCGTACCGTTGTTGGCAGCTGTCGTGGCGCTCACCTGTGGGCGCAGTGGCGTGTACCGGTACGATGACTTCGGTCTGAACCCCGACGGCTCGGTCGACGGCGGTGAAGACGGAGGCGTCGTCGACGCAGGCCCGATTCCCTGCGTGCCAGGGAAGATTCAGCTCGTGCACGCGACTCCGTCGGCGCTGCTCGTGCTCGATCGCTCGAGCTCGATGGGCTTCCGCTTCGAGAACACGACGCGGTGGAAGGCGCTCACCATGGCGCTCGCGGCCGCGCTGCCCGCCGTCGATCAGTCGATGGAGATCGGCGCCCTCACGTTCCCGCTCGGCAGCGGCGTGCTCGCGTGCACCAGCGGCGCGGCGCTCGACATTCCGCCGGCGCAAGGCAACGCGCAGCGCATCATCAACCGCATGGCCGCGCTGACTCCGAACGGCTCGACGCCCACCGCCGCGGCGCTCGACATCGCGGGCCCGGCCATGCTCGCGAACCGGGCTCCGGTGCAGGGCAGGGCGCTCATCCTCGCGACCGACGGCGCTCCCGGCTGCAACAGCTCGCTCGACCCGCGCACGTGCACCTGCATCAACAACATGGGCTCGAGCGGCATGGGCAACTGCGAGGCGAATCGCTGCCTCGACGACCGCCGCACGGTCTCGCGCATCGCGCACTTCGCCGACGCCGGGCTGCCGACCTACGTCATCGGCATTCAGAGCGCGAGCGACACCGTGCTCGTGAAGGCGCTCAACGACATGGCGACGGCCGGCGCGCGGCCGCGGCTCGACGCGGGCACGAAGTACTACGAGGTCGGCTCGCAGGCCGCGCTCGAGGCGGCGCTCCTGCAGATCGGCGACTCGGTCGGCGCGTGCAGCTTCTTCGCGCGCTCGGTGCCCACGAAGGACGAGGCGATGACCGTCACGCTGCCGAGCGGAGCGCTCCTGCCCTACGACCCCACCGGCCGGTCGGGCTGGGCGTGGGGCAACAAGCGCGTCGGTGAGCTCTACATCGCCGGCCCCGCGTGCGACGAGGTGACCGCGCGCATGTACAAGACGCTCGAGGCCGACGTCGCCTGCGAAGACGAGCCCTGAACCAAAGCTCGACGAAGCGGACGGGGTGAGGGTCAGCCCCGGCGCAGGCTCGCCGGGCTCGCTCTGAACTTCGCCTCGAGCTCGGTCGTGTGCCCCACCGACGCGCCCGGGCACAGGGTCGCGACCTCGGCAGCGAGCTGCTCCGCACCGAGCTGGCTGCCCGCCGGCGGCCCATGCCGATGCCGAGCGCGATCGCGAGGTCCGCGATCAGCGCGAAACGACCCGACGCGCACCGTGCGCGCCGCGCTCCTGCAGACCGGGTCGAGGTGCGGCGCCACCACGAAGAGCACCATCGCCCACAGCACCAGCCACAACACGCTGAACGGGCTGAGGAAAAGCATGGCGCGAAACGATATCGCGCGGTGCGCATCTGTTCGGCATGGGAACCCACGTCAGCGAAGTCTCCGATGCCGAGTTCAAGCAAAAGGTCCTCGAGTCGCCGCACCCCGTGCTCGTCGACTTCACGGCGACGTGGTGCGCTCCCTGCCGCGTCATCAAGCCCTCGCTCGAGGAGCTCGCCGCCCAGTACCAGGGCAAGGTCTCGATCGTCGCGGTCGACGTCGACGTGAGCCAGGCGACCTCGCAGCAGTTCGGCATCCGCGCGATGCCCACGCTGCTCATGTTCAAGGGCGGCCGCGTCGTGAAGCAGCTCGTCGGGGCCGCTCCCAAGGCGAAGCTCGAAGATCTGATCCGCGCCGCGCTCTGACCGTTATTGAAGTCGCATGAGCAGCAGCGCGACCCCGAAGTATCGCAAGCGCGTCGAGCACCATCGTGAGCGCGCCCCCGCGCCCGTCGAGGAGCTCGACGATCAGCCGCAGACCCCACAACCCGGCCTCATCGAGCCCGCCACGAGCGACGACCCCACGACGATTCGAAGGCCGTCGCTCCAGAAAGAGCCGCCCCGCGCCCCCGGCCCTTGAGCCTCGGCGCCTCTCACGGCGCCGCTTCGAACGGCTCGAAGCGGTCTCCGCCCTTCAGCTCGAGCTTCTTCGTCACGTCGAGCCCCAGCGGCTCGTAGACGACCCGCACCGTGTACGTGCCCTCGTAGAGCGACACCGGCCCCGGCACCCGGCCCGCCTTCCGCTTGCCGATGAAGATGGTCGAGCCGTCGGGCGCCATCACGAACAGCCGCGCCGGCTGAAACACGAACGCCTTGTTGTACTCGCGCCCCTCGGGCACGTTCAGCGCGACCGTCTTGCTCAAGAACTGCTGCGGCTCCTCGAAGCGCAGCTTGTGCGAGCCGTACTTCACCGGCAGCGCGAGCGGCGTGCGACCCACCGCCTTGCCGTCGAGATAGACGTCCGCTTCCGGCGTCGACTGCAGCGTCACCCGCGCCCGGCCCGGCAGCTCGGCCGCCGGCTCCGCCTCGGGCTTCACCGGCTCGGGCTGCGCCGGAGCCTCCTCGGGCTCCTCGGGCTCGGCCGGCGCTTCGGGCTCCTCGGCCACCGCCACTGCCGCGTCGGGCAGCTCGGGCTTCGGCGCCACCGCCACGGCGGCGTCGGGCTTCTCGTCGGCGACGACGATGATCACGGGCTTCGGCTCGGGCTCCGGCGGCGCCAGCACCACCGCCGGCGTCATCTCGCGCACCACGAGCTTCGTCACCACGGCGGTCACCGACGACGACAGCACCACCGCGAGCAGCACGAGCGGCCAGCGCCGCGGCGCCTTCGGCGCAGGCGCCAGCGCCGGCTGCAGCCCCGTGATCGGCACCTCGACCGACTTCATCGCCTCGGGAGTCACCCGCCGCCCCTCGGGCATCGGCCCCGTCGCCTCGTCGTCGAACGGCTCGGCGTCGGTCGTCGTCTCTTCTTCGCCCGTCGGCTCGGGCGCCGGGTCGAGCGACTCGACGAGGTCGCGCAGCATCGCGGGGCCGAAGCCGGGCGAGAGCTTCGCGAGCAGCGTGTCGATGGCCTCTTGCATCTCGATCGCGCTCGAGAACCGCGCCTCGCGCCGCTTCGCCGTCGCCTTGCGGATGATCGAGTCGAGCACCGGCGGCGCCTCGGGCCGCAGCTCGTTCAGCGGAGGCACCTCGTCGTGCACGATCGCGTCCATCACCGCCGCGTCGTTCTCGCGCACGAACGGCCCTGCCCCCGTCAGCATCTCGTGCAGCACCACGCCCAGCGAGAACAGGTCCGACCGCGCGTCGACGCCCTCCGACTTGAGCTGCTCCGGAGCGATGTACTGCAGCTTCCCCTTCACCTCGCCCGCGCGCGTCTCGTGCAGCTGAGTCGTCGCCTTCACGATGCCGAAGTCGGCGATCTTCACCGCTCCGGCGCGCGACAAGAGAATGTTGTCGGGCGTGATGTCGCGGTGCACGAGCTTCATCGCCGCGCCCGTTCGATCGTCGCGCCGCGTGTGCGCGTACGCCAGGCCCTCGCAGACCAGCGACGCGATCTTGAGGCAGTGCTCCATCGGCAGCCGCACCGGCCGCCGCGCCGCGAGCCACAAGAGCTTCTTCACGCTCGGGCCGTCGACGTACTCCATCGCGATGAACCGCTCGCCGTCGGTCTCGCCGTAGTCGTAGATGTGAACGAGGTTCGGGTGGTTGAGCTGGCCCGCGATGACGGCCTCCGACCCGAACATCGGCATCAGCGACGGGTCGCGCCCCCGCATGCGCTTGATCACGATCTTCTTGAGGAAGCCGTCGAGCCCGCGCTGCTCGGCCAGGTAGACCTGGGCCATACCGCCCTGCGCGAGCTTCGCGATGAGCCGGTACTTCCCGAAGCGGGGCTTCACGGCGCGAGAGAATACTCAGCGTACCGGCACGCGCGAGAGAAGTGCCCCTTCGTCGTCGGCGAGCCACAGGCCTCCCCCGTCGGGCTGCACCCACAACCCCGTGATCGAGCCGCCCGCAGGCGTCTGCAGCAGCGCCCAGCCTGCGCCATCGCGCCGCCACAGCCGCCCCTGCTCACCGCCGACCCACGTGCGCTCGCTCTCGGCGAACACCGCGCGAAACGCCTCGCTGCCGGCGCCGAACGCCACCGTCTGCCAGCCGCCGCCCGCGAACCGCAGCGCCCCGCCGTCGGCCGCGCCCACCACCCACACGTCGACGCCGCCGTCGGCGAGCACCGCCCCGTGAATCGCGCGGTAGGTCTGGGCCGGGTCTCCGACGCCTGCTCCTCGCCACGAGCTGTCGGGCTGGCGCTGCATCACCCGGCCCTGCGTGCCGACCGCCGTCCAGGGGAAGCGGTCGGCGGCCACCCAGAGCCCCAGCAGCTGGGCGCTGTCGCCCGCGTCGGCGTAGTCGAGCGAGAGCTGCGAGGTCTTCCACACGAAGATGGCGCCGCGCGAGCCGAAGAACGTCTCTCCCCCCGCGAGCCCGAACACCGAGTACAGCACCGGCGCGAGGCTCGGGGTCCACTGCGCGCCGTTCCACTGCGACGCGCAGCCGATGGGGCCTCCGTCGGCGGCGGACCCGACGACCCAGCGGTCGTTCTCGGAGCCCGCCCAGCCGTCCCACAGCTGCTGCGTGCCGTCGCACGCGACGCGGTCGACCCAGTCGCCACCGTCCGTTCGCGCCGCGGCGACGCCGCGATCTCCCGCCGCCACCAGCGAGGCCGGGTGATCGGCCGCCGCGAACAGCGCCTGGTACCGCGGAGGCTGCGTCGTTCTCAGCGACCGCACCGCGAGCCCGGCGTCGGCGCCCGCCTCGGCCCAGTACCCGCGGTTGCCGCCGACGACCGCACGGCCCACGTCGAGCGCCGCGCACGCGAACACCGGCTCGCCCGGCGGCAGCGAGGCGCGCGTCGGCAGGTGGCGCAGCTGCTGAGCCTGCGGCGCGGTCGCGCTCACGCTCAGCAGCCACACGTCGCGCTCCGAGGCGGCGCAGAGCGCGTGCGGCGTCTCGTCGGCGTAGAAGCCCCCGTCGGCGAACGTGTCCCAGCCGCCGTCGGCCTCGCGCACCATCACCGCGCCGAACGTGCCGGCGACGAACGTTCGCGCTCCGCGGGTGGTGACCGCCGTCACGGCGCGGCCGTCGAACGGCCACTCGCCCGCCGGCACGACCTCGAAGCCGAGGCTCTTGTAGCGGAAGGCGCCGTCACCGTCGGTCACCGCCCAGACGTCGCCGCCGGCCACCTGCCAGAGCGCGACGAAGTTCGCCGACGTCTGCGTCACGACCTCCTGCCACTGGCCCGTCGAGTCGCGCTCGAGCGCGAAGCCGCTCTCGCCGACGGCCAGCGCCGTCGTGCGCGACGCCCAGACGGCCACGAGCGCCTCCTTCTCCTCCTTCGTGCTCTCGAGCGTCCAGCGCACGCCGTCCCAGTGGGTGATGACCGCGCGCTCACCGACGGCGTAGAGGTCGTTGGGCGCGACCGCGAAGACGGCGCGCAGGCCCCGCGTCGTGCCCGAGTCGTAGAGCACGAAGCCTCCGCGCTCGGTGTGCACGATGGCGCCGTGGTCGCCGACCATCCACACGTCGGTGGGGCTGAGCGCGACGGCCGCCCGCAGCGTGTTCCCCTGGGGCAGGGGGCTCTCCCAGCAGAAGCCGTTCAGGCACGCGCGCGGCGGCCCCGCATCGGTCGAGCCCGCGTCGGTCGAGCCTGCATCGGCGCCGGCGTCGCTGCCGCCGT
Organism: Myxococcaceae bacterium; assembly: GCA_044223505.1. Lineage (GTDB taxonomy): Bacteria > Myxococcota > Myxococcia > Myxococcales > Myxococcaceae > Xiheicaenimonas. Next base: position 35,921 of record JBGALX010000043.1, on the reverse strand, counting down.
CGAGCCCCGCGTCTTCGCCCGCGTCACGCCCCGCATCGGCCTCGGCGCCGGCGCGGCAGTAGCCGTCGCTCTGGCACGTGAGGCCGTCGGGGCAGCTGCGGTCGGGCTCGCACGGAAACTCGAGGCCCGGAGCGAGCCTCGCGCACGTGCACGCCGAGCTGCACAGCGCCACGAGCGCCGCGAGTGCCTTCTTCGCGCTCACTCAGCCCTTCTGGTTGAGCCACGCCTCGAACGCCGCGAACGAGTGCGGCCGGCCGAGAAAGTCGCGCACCAGCTTGTCGGCCTCGACGCTGCCGCCCGGGTCGAGCACCTTCTTGCGGTACTCGGTCGCGACGTCCGCATCGAGCATGCCCTTCTCGCGGAACCGGGTGAGCAGGTCCTTCGCGATGACGGTGCTCCACTGGTACGTGTAGTAGATGGCCGAGTACCCGTCGAGGTGACCGAAGCCGAGCTCGAAGTGCGAGCCCGGCACCCACTCACGGCGGAAGGGCGCGAACTGCTCCTGCTCGTCTTTGAGCACCGCGCTGGGGTCGAAGCCCGGCTTCCTCTCGTGGAACGCGAGGCTCACCGCCGAGAGGAAGAACTGACGGCGCGTGTCGAGGCCGGCGCCGAACTCCTTCGCGCGCTTGAGCTGCCCGAGCAGCGCCTCGGGAATCGGCTCGCCCGACTGGTGGTGGCGCGCGAAGGTCTTGAGCGCCGCGGCGTCGAGCGGCCACTCCTGCAGCAGCATCGACGGCACCTCGACGAAGTCCCACTCGGTGCGCACGCCCGAGACGCCGGCCCAGCGCTGGCGGCCCGCGAACACCTCGTGCAGCAGGTGGCCGAACTCGTGGAAGAAGGTCTCGACCTGGGTGAACTCCATCAGCTCGCCCGGGCGCGCGAAGTTGCACACGAGCACGGCCTCGGGCAGCTCGCGGCTCGCGCGGCCGACGGTGAGGCCGAACTGGGCCGCGTGCTTGTACTTGCCCTCGCGCGGGTGCATGTCGAGGTGAATGCGGCCGATCAGCCGCTCGCCCTCGAAGACGTCGTACGTCTCGACGTCCGCGTGCCAGACCTTCGCGTCGTTCACCTGCGTGTACCGCACGCCGAAGAGCTTCGACGTGATGCTCATCACGCCGCGCTTCACGCTGCCGTACTCGAAGTACGGCCGCAGCGCCTGCGAGTCGAGGCCGTAGCTCTCGGCCCGCACGCGGTCTTCGTAGTACTGGTGCTCCCACGGCTCGATCGCCGTCGCGCCCGGCACGTCTTTCTTCTTGCGCTCGAGCAGCTGCGCCATGTCGGCCTTCGCGCGCGCCTCGGTCGCCGCCCGGCCCTGCTCGATGAAGCTGCGCGCCGCCGCGGCGTTCTTCACCATCTTCGTCTCGGTGATGTACGCGGCCCACGTCTCGTACCCGAGCAGCGTCGCGAGCTCGTGCCGCTTCGCGAGCATCTGCGAGAGCACCTCGGCGTTCTTCGGGTACGCGCGGTCGCGGTACGCGCGCCACAGCTCCTCGCGCGTCTTCACGCCCTTCGCGTAGCTCAGCACCGGCAGGTAGTCGGGCGTGTTCGTGGTGACCGCGACCTTGCCGTCGGCGCCCTTCGGGTGGGCGGCGAGCCAGTCGCCCGGCAGGCCCTGCAGCTCGGCGGGGTCGGCCTTCACGGTGCGCACGTCGTCGCGGATGTTGCGGCCGAACGCCTGGCCGAGCTTCACGAGCTCTTCGTTGAGGGCCTTCACCTTCGCGCGCGTCGCTTCGTCGCGATCGACTCCCGAGCGGCGGAACTCGCGCAGCGTCTTGAACAGCCAGAACGAGGCGACGGGGTCGAGCGCCTTGGCGTCGATGCGCGCGAGGGCGTCGTAGAGCTCGCGGTCGAGCGAGAGCTCGACGTTGTACGCCTCGAGCTTCTGCTCACACGCCTCGGCCGCGTCGCGAAACGGAGTGTCGGGGTGCACCTCTTTCGCGAGCCCCGAGCGCGCGCCCGTATTGCTCATCACGTCGACGACCTCGTCGTAGAGCTCGAGGCTCTGCGTGTCGCTGCCGGCGGGCAGCGCCTTGAGCTTCGCGACGAGCTCCTTCGCCTTCGCGAGCGAGTCGTCGCAGACCTTCGTGAACTCGGCCGCGGTCGTCGACAAGAGCGACGCCGCCTTCGGCGTGGTGGTGAGCATCGGTTCGGTCCTCTCGGGAGTGGCCTTCGGAGCCGTCGCGCACGACAGCACGGCAACGGCGAGCGTCAGGTGGCGGAGCTTCATGGCCTCGGCGATTACTACAGCCGCCTCGCGAATGGTGCGCTCCGGCCTGGGCGGTCGAAGCCCGAGCGCCGCGCCAGCGTGTCCAGGCGCTGTATGTCGCAATCTTGATTCTGAAGTCAAATTCCGCGAAACACCGCGCTGGCGGCGCCGACAATCGCGTCGAAGAGAGGCCCTCATGCGAATTCTGATTTCAGCGGCAGCGTTGCTCGTCTTCTCGTGCGGTGAGACCGAGTCCACGGTCGGAGGCGGAGGCGACGAGCTCGGCGCCGGCACCTCGCGGTTGAGCGAGCGGGTGGCGAGGCTCGACGGCTCGCGGTACGGAGTGAACAGCCATGGCGGCCCGGCCGACATGCTGGCGACGTTCGCGTCGATCAACCTGCGGTGGCACCGCGTCGACGGCGAGTGGTCGCAGGTCGAGCGCGTCGAGGGCGTCTACGACTGGAGCCTGCAGGACGACATCGTCGCCTCGGCCGAGCGGCTCGATCTGCACCTGATGGCGACGCTCTCGTATTCGCCGAGCTGGGCGTCGGGCAGCTCGAACCCGGCGCAGCCGCCGAGAGACCCGTCGAAGTTCGTCGCGTTCGTGCGCGAGTTCACGCGCCGTTACCGCGGCAAGTTCGGCTGCCTCGGCGTGTGGAACGAGCCGAACCTGCGCCAGTTCTGGAACGGGTCGAAGAGCCAGTACATCAACGACATTCTGATGCCGTCGCTTCGGGCGATTCGGGAAGAGGCGCCGGAGCAGGCGATCTGCGGGCCTGATCTCTCGAGCGCGGGCAACGAGCGCAAAGACTGGATGGAGCCGATCCTCGCGGCGGGTGCGGGGCAGCTCTTCGACATCATCACGCACCACCAGTACGACGGGAACGACACGGTGAGCGGCCGCGTGTCGGAGATCGACGCGATGCACTCGCTGCTCGTGAGCAAGGGGCAGGGCGACAAGCCGCTGTGGATCACCGAGATCGGCTGGTCGAACCAGAGCCAGTCGGTGGCGATGCTGCCGGGCGTGATGGCGGCGATGAACGCGCGCCCGTGGTGGGGCAAGACGTTCTGGTACGACTCGCACGGTGGAGGCTGGGGCCTGCTCGGCCCCGACGGCGCCGCGAACCGCGGTCAGCCGCAGGCGTCGTTCTACACGTATCGCGACGTGATCGCGGCGAGCGCGCCTCCGCCGATGCCGCCGCCGCCGACGCAACCGCCGCCGCCCGGTGGCGCGGGGCGAATGAACGCGGGCGGCACGTTGAAGGCGGGAGAGCAGCTCGTCTCGACCGACGGCCGCTTCGTGCTGGTGTACCAGGGAGACGGCAACCTGGTGCTCTACAAGTCGGGAGCAGCGAAGTGGTCGACGTCGACGTTCGGCACGGCGCCGGGCACGACGGTGATGCAGGGCGACGGCAACTTCGTGGTCTACGACGCGGGCGGCCGCCCGGTCTGGAACGCGGGCACCCACGGGCACGACGGCGCGTGGCTCGCGCTGCAGAACGACGGGAACCTCGTCATCTACTCGGCGTCGGGCTCGCCGCTCTGGGCGAGCAACACGGCCGAGTGAGTCAGACGCTTCTCGAGCGGTAGGAACTGGAGCACGAGCGCGCCATCTCCGGAGGCGCGTACGCGACACAGCTGCGCAAACCTGCGCGTTCGTTGAACAGAGGGTGCTCGTGCCCGACGACCCTCGACGGGGGGTGATCACCAGGTGATCCGGTGAGCAGGTCACCAGGGGGCGAATGAGCGTCAACTGAGAGCCGCATCACGAGCCAACGGCCATCGAGCCCCCGGTGAGCAGGTGATCCGGTGAGCAGGTCACCAGGGGGCGAATGAGCGTCAACTGAGAGTCGCATTGCGAGCCAACGGCCATCGAGCCCCCGGTGAGCAGGTGATCCGGTGAGCAGGTCACCAGGGGGCGAATGAGCGTCAACTGAGAGTCGCATTGCGAGCCAGCGGCCATCGAGCCCCCGGTGAGCAGGTGATCCGGTGAGCAGGTCACCAGGGGTCCAATGGTGGCCGGCTCAGCTGCGGCCTGCGAGTCCACACTTCGCCTGCGTATCCCCGCGGTCCGTCGTAGGGCCCGAACGCGCTGGCAACCGTCCGACCGCGCAGCCGAAGATGGCGCCATGTCCGTGCGCGTCGACCGCCCCTCACCCACGCCGAACGCTCCCGCTCCGATCACCCACCGCGCCCCCTCCGGCAAGCTCTACCCCGAGCCCGCAGCCGGCGAGGCCCTCAAGAAGGGCCACGGCGGCGACCTCGTGAAGCAGCTGCAGCAGGCGCTCAACGCAGCCGGCGCCAAGCCTCCGCTCACGCCCGACGGCCTGTTCGGCCCCGCGACGGAAGCCGCGCTGCAGAAGCTCACCGGCAAGACCTCGATCGACCCCGCCACCCTCTCTCAGCTGAAGGCTCAGACGCCGGCGGCCCAGAGCGACGGCTTCGACCCCACCGACAGCATCGACGCCAAGGGCCAGACGATCTCTTCGCAGCAGCAGACCGTCGAGGTCGACAACACGCGCCCGCCGGCCTCCGGCAGCGTGGCCGAGCGCTCGATCCAGATCGCGCAGAGCGAGAACGACCTCGTCAACCCGATGAAGCGCGGCGACGACGGCAACTACAAAGGCTGGCAGCACCTGCAGACCGTCTTCGAGAAGACCACCGGCTGGCGCCCGACCGACGCCGAGATCAAGGCGTCGAGCCAGCCGCAGGGGAAGTCCTGGTGCGGCATCTGGGCCTGCCACGTGCTGCAGGAGGCCGGCGTCGACGTGAAGTGGGACCTCAACAAGGGCGGCATGGTCGGCAACGTCGACCACGTGCTCCAGCCGCGCTTCCAGGACTACCGCACGTACAAGGCCGAACGTCAGGCCTTCGAGAACACCATCAAGCCCGGAGACGTCATCACGCTGAAGGGCGCCAACAACCACCACGCGATCGTCACCAAGGTGAACGGCGACGGCACCGTCGAGTGCATGGACGGCAACAAGCCGCACATCGGCCCGAGCCACCGCAAGCTCGAAGACGTCACCTCGTACTACCGCCCGAAAGAGTGACTCACCGCACGACGACGACGGGCTTCGAGCAGAGGTGCACCAGCTGATCGGCGACGCTGCCGACCAGCATCCGCGACAGCGCGTTGTGCCCCTTCGCGCCGATCACCACCGCCCACACGCCGTCGATCGCGCAGAGGTCGGCGATCGCCTGAGCCGGGCTGCCGGTCGCGCGCGTCCGAACGCAGCTCGCACCGGCGGCGCGCTCGGCGGCCGCGAACACCTGCTCCGCGTGAGCCGTCTCGGCGGCCTCGAGCTCTCTCAACGCGCCCTCGTAGCTCGCCGGCGGCAGCAGGTTCGGCCGAGACACGTACACGAGCTCGATCGCGAGCCCCATCGCGCGCGCAGTGTCGGCCGCCCACTTCACTCCGCCCAACGCGTGCGGGGAACCGTCGACCGCCACCAGCAACCGCTTCATGCTCAACACGTAACGGGCATCAGTTGCAGTAGCTCTTGTCGCGCTTCGCGATCGCCTTGCACGCCGAGTTGCGGCAGTAGCTCGCGTCGCGCTTCGCGATGCCCTTGCAGTCGTCGGTGCGGCAGTAGCTCGCGTCGCCCTTCACGATGCCCTTGCAGTCGTCGGTGCGGCAGTAGCTCGCGTCGCCCTTCGCCCACGCCTTGCAGTCGTCGGTGCGGCAGTAGCTCGCGTCACGCTTCGCGATGCCCTTGCAGTCGTCGGTCGTGCAGTAGCTCGCGTCGCCGCTCGCGATGCCCTTGCAGTCGCCGCTGCTCCAGTTGGTGAGATCGCCTGCGAACGCCAGCGTCGAGAGGGTCACGGCCAGAAGAAGAAGGAGGCGCATGATCGCCGAACCCCCCGTCTCTGCGTCAGGTGCAAAGAAAGTCTTGCGCGCCCGGCGGCCGGCGATGACGGATCACCACAAGGAGTCCGTGATGAAGAAGATCCTCGCGGCGGTCGACGGCTCGCTGGCCTCGATTCACGCCGCCAAGAAGGCCCTCGAGCTCGCCTCGTACTCGAAGGGCGAAGTCGTCTTGATCCACGTCACGCCGCCGACGGTGCTGCCGGGCGACGTGCCGCTCACTCCGATGATCGACCTGCGCGAGTCGGAGCTCGCGCGGGGCGCCGCGACCCTCGGCGCCGTCTCGAAGGCCGTCGAGCAGACCTCGCTTCGCACGCTCAACCTGCTCGGCCCGCCGGCCGAGGTCATCTCGGACACCGCGATGGACGGCGGCTACGACCTCGTCGTCGTCGGCAACAAGGGCCGCGGGGCCGTCTCGCGCGTGCTCCTCGGCAGCACCGCCGACCGGCTCGTGCACATCTGCAAGATGCCCATCATGGTCGTGCGCTGATCAGCGGCGCGTGACGACGACCGGGCAGCGGGCGTGCCGCACCACCTCCTCGGCGACGCTGCCGAGCAGAATGCGCGCGAGCCCCGTGTGCCCCGCCGTGCCGACGCAGATGAGCCGCGCCTGCGCGCGCTCTGCGAGCTTCGGCAGCGCCGTGCCGGGTCGCTCGTCGGTCACCACCTGCTCGAACGTGAGACCCGGCGCCGACGCCACCAGCTTCTCTCGCGCCGCCTCACGCAGCTTGAACACGTCGTCCATCGACCAGGTCGGAAACGCCGGCTGCTCGACCGCAGGCCCCGGCGGAGGCACCAGCTTCTCGATCGACAGCGCGTGACACAGCATCAGCTTCGCCGCTGTGCGGCGCGCGTACTCGACCCCGATCTCGACGGCGGCCTTCGCGGGCTCCGAGAAGTCGGTGCCGACCACGATGGGCCCTTCGGCCGGCCCGACGCGGGCGACCCACACCGGCGCGTGCGCGTACCGAATCACGCGCTCGGCGACCGCGCCGAGCAGCGCCCGCGCGACGCCCTTCGGCCCTTCGCCGCCGACGACGATCAGATCGGCGCCCGCGCTCTCGGCCGTCTTCACGATCTCCGAGTGCGCCGAGCCGGTGCCCAGCACCACCTCGACGTGAGCGCCGCGGCCCACCACCGACGCGACCCGCGCGTGCAGCGCCTCGAGCACGCGCCGCTCGAGCGCCACGAAGCCCTCGCTCGCCGCGAGGCCCTGCTGCGGAAACAGCGGCGCGCTCGCCAGCGCCGGAGGCAGCGCGTGAAATACGATCAGCTTCGCCTGGTAGAGCCCGGCCACGATCGCGGCCTGCCGCAGCGCGACGTCGGCGGCGTCCGACAGATCCGTTGCACAGAGCACCTTCGTGAACGTGTGCATGTCGTCTACGGTATAGCGAATGCGCCGATCTGCCGCCCTGCTCATTGCAGTGACCGCTGCCGGGTGCCTGAAGTCGAGGCCCGCCTCCGACGAGAAGATCGAGCCGACGTCGACGCGCGTCGAGCGCGGCAAGTACCTCGCCACGTCGGTGTTCGGCTGCCTCGCCTGCCACTCGCAGGTCGACGACGCGATGTTCGCGCACCCGGCCAAAGAGGGCACCACGCCCGGCGCCGGAGGCCAGTGCTGGGACGAGTCGCTCGGCTTCCCCGGCCGGCTCTGCGCCTCGAACCTCACCTCCGACGACGAGACGGGGCTCGGCCTCTACACCGACGGCGAGCTGATGCGCGCGATTCGCGAGGGCGTCGATCGCCACGGCCGCGGCCTGTTCCCGCTCATGCCGTACCGCGACTACGCCTTCGTGTCCGACGAAGACACGCGGGCGATCGTGGCGTACCTGCGCACGCTCGCTCCCGTGAAGAACACCGTCGGAGCGAAGGAGCTCAACTTCCCCGTCGGCCTCTTCATTCGCCTGGTGCCCCGGCCGCTCGAGGGGCCGGTGCCCGAGCCCGACCCGTCGAACGCGCTCGAGTACGGCCGCTACCTCGGCCACGTGTGCGTGCGCTGCCACTCGCCGGTCGACGGCCGCGGCCGCATCCTCGCGGGCAAGGAGCTCGCCGGCGGCCAGGAGTTCAAGCTCGGCTCCGGCGCCTCGGTGTTCAGCCCGAACCTCACGCCGCACCCCGACGGCCTCGGCAGCTGGTCGCAGGAGCAGTTCATCGCGCGCTTCCGCAGCTACACGAGCCCCGCGCCCACCGACCCGAAGCGGAACACGGTGATGCCGTGGCTCGCGTTCAGCGGCATGACCGACGAAGACCTGACCGCGCTGTGGACGTGGCTTCGCTCGACGCCGGCGCTCGAGGGCAAGGTGGCGCCCTGGCGCTGAGGCGTGGCACATTGCGCGGGCCTTGATCGCCCTGCTCCTGGTCACGCTGCTCGCCGCCGAAGACGACACCGCGAAGCGCCTCGAGGCGGGCGAGGTCATCATCACGAACGAGAAGCTCGAGGGCAGCAGCGTGCCGCGCGTCACGGCGGTGGGCGTCATCGAGGCTCCGCCCGAGAAGGTGTGGGCGATCATCGAAGACTGCGCGAACTACTCGAAGAACATGGTGCGCATCGGGGCGTCGAAGCTCATCGAGCGCGACGGAGGCACGTTCATCTGCGAAGTGACGGCCGACCTGCCGTGGCCGGTGCCCGATCTCACGTCGCGAACGCGGGCGGTGCACACCATCGAGCCGGGCGTCCTGTGGCAGCGCAAGTGGTCGATGATCTCGGGCGACTACCACAAGAACGAAGGCAGCTGGACGCTGACTCCGTACAAGGGCGAGCCGGGGCGCACGAAGGCGCAGTACCAGATTCACGTCGAGCCGAAGATCCACGTGCCCGACAGCTTCATCGCCTCGGGTCAGCGCAAGTCGCTGCCGGACCTGTTCGAGAAGCTGCGCGGGCTCACGGTGACGAAGTCGGCGAAGTGATCGCAGCCGGGGGCGCGCGAGAGAACTCCATGACCCCGTCCTCCACCTGCCCAAACAGCGTGCTGAAGAAGTCGAGCACGTAGTTCTGCCTCAGGTACCACGGAGCCTTCGCGCCCTGCTGCGGCAGCTCGGCGAGGGCGCGCTGCACGTAGCCCGCGTTGAAGTCGAGCAGGGGCCGCCGCTCGGGGCCGGCGGTCTCGCCGCGGGGCACGGCGACGTCGTAGCCGTTCTTTCGCATGTGCTCGAGCAGGCGGCAGACGTAGCGCGACGAGAGATCTGCCCGCAGTGTCCACGAGGCGTTCGTGTAGCCGACGCACCAGGCGAAGTTCGGCACGCCGCTGAGCATCATGCCCTTGTAGACGATGAGGTCCTTCGCCTCGGAGCGGCGCCCGTCGACGAAGACCTGCACGCCGCCGGCGGGCAGCAGCTTCAACCCGGTCGCGGTGACGACGACGTCGGCGTCGAGGCGCGCGCCCGAGGCGAGCTGAATGCCGTGCGCGTCGAACGAAGCGATGGAGTCGGTGACGACCTCGGCGCGGCCCGAAGAGATCGCCTTGAACAGATCGGCGTCGGGCACCAGGCAGAGCCGCTGGTCCCACGGGTTGTAGGCTGGCGCGAAGTGCTTCTCGACGGGATACCCGCGAGGCAGCAGTCGCTTCACGCCCGAGAAGATCAATCGAGCGGCCGAGCGGGGAAACCGGCGGCAGTACAAGTAGAACGCGAGCGCCAGCAGCACGTTCTTCGCGCGAATGAGGCCATAGGCGAGCTCATCGGGCAGCAGGAACCGCAGCAGGTCGGCGACGAGATCGCGTGAAGGCAGCGAGGCGATGTACGTGGGCGAGCGTTGCAGCATGGTGACGCGGGCGGTGCGGGAGGCCATCGCGGGGACGAGGGTGACGGCGGTGGCGCCGCTGCCGATCACGACGACGCGCTGGTCGGTGTAGTCGAGCTCTTCGGGCCACCACTGAGGGTGAACGACGCGGCCCTTGAACGACTCGATGCCGGGAAACGCGGGAGCGTGAGCCTCGTCGTAGTCGTAGTACCCGCAGCACAAGTACAGAAACCGGCAGCGGAAGAAGCGCACGGTGGCGCCGGCCTGAACCTCGACGGTCCACCGGGCGTCGGAGCTGGACCAGCGGGCGGCGACGACGCGGTGTCGCAAGCGAACGTGCTGCTCCAACCCGAAGGTGCGGGCGGTGTCGCGCACGTAGGCGAGAATCGAGGGCCCATCGGCGATGGCGCGAGCGGAGCGCCAGGGGTTGAAGGGGTAGCCGAGGGTGAACATGTCGGAGTCCGAACGAACTCCGGGGTAGCGAAACAGGTCCCAGGTGCCGCCGATGGCGTCGCGGCCCTCGAGGATGACGAACGAGCGGTCGGGGCACTCGGTCTTCAAGCGATAGGCGGCGTCGATGCCGGACAAGCCGGCGCCGACGACGACCACATCAACATCACCAACGTCGTACTCCGAACCCCCTCTCCCCTCGTAGGGGAGAGGGCCGGGGTGAGGGGGGCGTTGAGCGCTCAAGAGCACCTCACGACCCCAAGCGGCGGCGAGCGGCGGAAGCGACGAGGCGCTGGTACATCGTGGGGAGCCAGCGCTGCATGCGGTCGATCATCCAGGCATCGGCGCCGACGAGGACGCGGCGGGCGTTGCGAGCGACGCCGCGCAGGATGATGTCGGCGGCCTCATCGGGGGTGGTCCTGAAGTTCTCCTCCATCTTGGCGCTGGCCTCCTCGAGCTTGACGCCGAACCTGGCGAGGGAAGCATGAACCTTGGAAGCGCGAGCGATGTTGGTCTTGATGCCGCCGGGGTGAACGCAGGTGGCGGTGACGACAGACCCGAGCAGGTCGAGCTCGATGCGCAGCGACTCGGTGAACCCGCGAACGGCGAACTTGGCGGCGTTGTACGCGGCCTGCCCGGGGAAGCCGATGATGCCGAACACGCTCGAGACGTTGACGACGTGGCCGTCGCCCGAGGCCTCGAGCAGGGGCAAGAAGGCCTGGGTGCCGTGAACGACGCCCCAGAAGTTCACGTCCATCAGCCTGCGAAAGTCGGCCTCGTCGGCGTCCTGTGCGGTGCTGCCGAACGAGATGCCGGCATTATTGAACACGAGGTTCACGCGGCCGTGATCGCGGACGAGGCTCTGGGCCCAATCGAAGACGTCAGGGCGGCTCGAGACGTCGAGCCTTCGAGTCGACAGGCGAGGGCCAGGTGAAGCCAGCGCGCGCAGGCCGACCTCGTCGACGTCGCTGGCGGCGACCTCGCAGCCGCGGCGAAGCAACGCCTGCACCAGGGCGCGGCCGATGCCGGAGCTCGCGCCGGTGACGGCAGCAACCTTGCCTTCGAATGAACGCGTCTTCACGAGGCGTGTTCTAAACCGTCTCCATGCTCCAGGCGGCGCTCTTCGACCTCGACGGCACGCTCGTCGACAACATGAACATCCACACGGACGCGTGGGTTGAGATCTCGCGGCGCTACGGGCCGGCGGTGCCCCGAGAGCGCTTCATCCGCGAGTGGGCGGGGAAGAAGAACGAAGAGCTCATTCCTCTCATGCTCGGTCGGGAGGCGAGCGCCGAAGAGGTGGCGCGAATCGCGCGCGACAAAGAGGCGCTGTACCGGGCGAGGGCGCCGAGCGAGCTGCGAGAGGTGCCGGGGACGACGGCGCTGCTCGAGAGGCTGAAGCGGCAGAGCACGAAGCGGGCGGTGGCGACGGCGGCGCCAGAGGGCAATCGAAAGCTGGTGCTCGACCCGACCGGCCTGGGCCTGGGCCGCTTCTTCGACGCAGTCGTCGGCCCCGAGGGAGCCGTGCGAGGCAAGCCGGCGCCAGACATCTTCCTCGCGTGTGCGAAGGCGCTGAGCGTCGAGCCCGAGCACTGCATCGTCTTCGAAGACGCGCTCAACGGAGTGCGCGCAGGAGTCGCAGCGGGCATGCCGGTGGTGGCGGTCAGCACGACGACCGACGCCGAGAGCCTGCGGGAAGCGGGCGCACGCTGGGTGGTGGCCGACTACACGCGCCTGCCGGCCGACCTCGAGTTGATCTTGTTTAGCGAGAAGGCTAATTAGCCACCTCGCTAAGCAAGGAGGCCAGCTCATGGCGATCGACGTGCTGTGCATCTACCGGGTGAAGAAGGGCAAAGAAGCGGAGTTCAAGAAGCTGCTGAAGAAGCACGGGCCGGCGCTGAAGGCGGCGGGGCTGTCGGGCGAGGCGGCTCCGAAGATCTGGAAGGCAGAGTCGGGGCGGAAGCCGGGGGTCATCTTCGTCGAGCAGATGCAGTGGAAGGACCACAACTCGTCGTCGGCGGCGCACCAGATGCCGGAGGTGATGGCGGTCTGGGAGCCGATGGGCGAGCTGTGCGAGGGCATGGAGTTCCTGCACCTCGGGCCGGCGGACCTTGGCTGATCCGGAGCAGCGTCTCCAGGAGCTCGACGCAGTCTTCTCGGCGCTCTCGCATCGAGCGCGGCGCCAGATCCTCATGACGCTGGTCTTCCGCGGCGGCGCGATGACGGCGGGCGACATCGCGAAGCGCTTCGCGCACGCGTGGCCGACGACGACGCGGCACCTGAAGGTCCTCGAGGAGGCGGGCCTCGTCACGTGCGAGCGGCAGGCGCAGGTGCGCCTCTACCGGCTCGACACGAAGAAGCTGAAGGCGATCACCGAGTGGGTGGCGTGGTTCGAGAAAGGGAAGCGGTAATGGCAGGGCGACAGCTCGTCATCGTCGGAGCGGGCCGTCGGGCGAGATGCGGGTGGAGTTCGGCGCGAGCGAGACGAGAAAGACGACGAAGGCGACGACGAGCGAGTTGACGAAGCCGGGGCCGCGAGGGCCGTCGAGCACGAAGTACGAGAGCCCGACCCAGACGGCGATGAGGGCGTTGAAGTAGCGGGCGGTGGGGAACCAGAAGGCGTTGGCGGCGACGACGGTGATGGCGATGCCGGAGGACCAGCCGCTGAGCTGGAGCTTCATGGGTTCCTGAAACACCCAGCCGGCGATGGCGAGCCAGGTGCCGAGGAGGGCGCTGGTGGCGCGAGCGACTGCGCCGAGCGAAGGGTGAACGGGAGCCGCGTTGAACTGCAGGCGGCGGGTGAGCGTGGCCATGCGAATACCTCTGCACAACCCATAGCGGCGAGGCAGGCGCGGTTCAGCGGTTCCTGACAGACTGCGCGGCCATGCCCACCTGGCTGAAGGTCGTGCTCGGAATCCTCATCGCGGGAGTCGTGCTGTGTGGCGGAGGGGTGGCGGCGGTGACGTTCTGGGTGAAGGCGAACGAAGGGAAGCTGAAAGAGACGGGGACGCGAGCGAAGGCCGACGCGGAGGCGTTCGCGAAGACGTCGGACCAATCGGGCTGCGTGAGAGAAGCGCTGGGGCGGCTGAAGGTGAAGTCGGGGTTGCTGGACGAAGTGGAGCACCGGGTGTTCCTCACGGAGTGCCTGAAGGTGGCGCCACAGACGCCGGGCTTCTGCGAGGGCGTCCCGAAGATGGATCAGATCATGGCGGCGGCGGGGTGGGCGCGAGATCAATGCGCGAGCTACGAGGGGCCGAAGGAGTCCTGCGGGCGGACGTTGCAGGAAGTGATGAAGCACTGCGCCGAGTAATCAGTTCAAGAGCTGAGGCAGTACGAAGTAGAGGTCGACGTCGCGATCGCAGTCGAGGCAGCGGCCGCGGACGACGCGCTGACCGAGTCGCGGAGTCTCGCCGAGATTGCGAACGCGGCCGCCGCACTCGCAGCGAGCGGCGTCGACGACCTCATCGATGACGCGAGCGGAGCGCAAGACGACGGGGTGGTCGGGCGAGTACCCGGGGGTGGAAGCGCGGAGGGCGCGAAAGCGTCGGGTCTTCCACGAGCGGCGAGCGGCGCGAAAGGCGACGGCGCCGAGCGCGACGAGCAGGGCGAGCAGCAGAAGATCCAAGAGGCGAATCCAAGCAAAAAGTCGAAAGAACGTCCCCTCTCCCCTCGTAGGGGAGAGGGACAGGGTGAGGGGGGCGGTTCAACTAAGCTCGGGGGTCGATGCGCTCCACAGCGGTGCTGTTGCTGTTGTCGTCGTGTGCGGGGCCGAGTGGGACGGAGGTAGAGGCGGCGAGGAGCCGAGCGAGGGGGCTGCTCCCGGAACCGAAAGAAGTGACGGAGGGAGAAGGGGCGTGGAGGCTCAGCGTCGACCAGCACGTCCAACGAACGGTAGACGAGTCGCAGCCAAGAGAAGGCTACGAGCTGCGGATCACGAGGTCGGGCATCGAGCTGAGGTCGAGCACGGCGGCGGGGGCGTTCTACGGGGAGCAAACGCTGAACCAGCTCCTGGAGCCGAACGAGAGATCCGGAGTCCTCACCGCGCTCACGATCAAAGACGAGCCGCGCTACGAGTGGAGAGGCCTGATGCTGGACGTCGCGAGGCACTTCTTCGAACCGGAAGAGCTGAAGCGGCTGATCGACGTGGCGGCGGCGTACAAGCTGAACCGGTTCCACGTGCACCTGACGGACGATCAAGGCTGGCGTCTGTCGGTCGAGCGAAGGCCGAAGCTGACGGAGATCGGAGGCTCGACGCAGGTCGGAGGCGCGGCAGGAGGCCACTACACGAGGGCAGAGCTGCAAGAGCTGGTGTCCTACGCAGCGGCGAGGCACATCGAGCTCATCCCGGAGGTGGATCTCCCGGGCCACTGCACGGCGGCATTGGCGTCGTACGCGGAGCTGAACTGCGACTCCATCTCGCGGCCGCTGTACACGGGCACGCAGGTGGGCATCAGCACGGTGTGCACGACGAGGCCCGAAACCGATCAATTCGTAGCGGACGTGCTGGACGAGCTGGCGGCGATCGTCCCGAACGGGTTCGTGCACCTGGGGGGAGACGAAGCGGCGATGACGCCGCGGGCGGAGTACGCGGCGTTCATGGAGCGCTACCTGGCGGCGGCGAGATCGCGAGGGCTGAAGCCGATCGGGTGGGAAGAAGCGGCAAAAGCCCAGGCGACCCCACCCCCGCTGCTGCAGATCTGGCTGGGAAACGCGACGCAAGCCGATCTCGCTTCCGGAGCGCAGGTCATCCTCTCGCCGGCGAAGCACCTGTACCTCGACATGAAATACACGAGCGAGACGGAGCCCGGCACGTTCTGGGCAGGCTTCGTCGAAGTCCAAGCGGCGTACGGGTGGGACCCCGACGACTACGGCTACGCGAGCGTGGCGGGCATCGAAGCAGCGCTGTGGACCGAGTTCGTCACCACAGACGCGGAGGTCGAGCTGATGATGTTCCCGAGGGCGCTGGCGGCGGCGGAGCTCGGCTGGTCGCCCAAATCAAAGCACCAGTGGGCGAGCTTCCGGCGTCGGTTGGGGCAGCACGGCGAGCGCCTGGAAGCGCGCGGGCTCAACTACTACCGCTCGCCGCAGATCGACTGGGAGCCGTAGTCAATCAGTTGAAGTCTTCGAGGCGCACGGAGCCATCCTTCGCGAAGGTCACGAAGACGGCGTTATCGCCCCAGACGCGAGACAGCATGAACTGAGCGCGGTCCTTCGTGGCGTCGAAGCCGACGGCAGAATCGGCGGGGGCGACGCTCTGCATGTCGGCGAAGGAAGCCCAGCGGGTGCGCAGCGCGACCTCGAGGCGGGCGTCATCGGGGTTGCCGGCGTTCGCGACCAGGGTCTCGGCGTGAACGCGGGCGAGGCCGAGCGACAGGCTCCGAGCGACCTCGGTCTGAGCGGCGCCGGAGCCGATGGTGGCGGGAGTCACGGAAGCGGTCGCTCCGCCGAGGGCGACCTTCACGAGCGAGAGCTTCACGGGGCCGCCGGCGGCGGGGCGATGAGCGACGAGCCAGTCGCTTCCGCTCTGGGCATAAGACAGCCCGACCTGAGGCACGCCGGTGGCGGCGCTGATCCGATCTGCGAGGCCGGTCTCGGTCATGCCGACGACGGAAGGCATGCTCAGGCCCTCGACGGTGGCATCGGACCCGTTCTTGGGGACGTTCAACTTCGCGCTCAGCGTGCCGCCGGTGGGAGGCCGCCACTCGAGGTCGAACTGAGTCGCGGTCGAGGTCTTCCGCGTGGCCTTCACGAGCACGTCGCGATCGACGCCGAGCAGCTGCTTGATGACGGCGCGAGGGTCCGGCCCGACGGCGGGCTCCGCCTTCAGAGGCACGTTCAGGGCGCGAAGCTCGCGACCGCTGGCGGGGACGCCGAACAGCGCGAGGCCCTTCGGCACCGGCACGATGCCGGCGCTGCTGCCGTCGAACTCGAAGAAGCGGCCGGCGTAGAGCAGGCCCTTCGAGTCGGCGAGGGTGTCGAGCATGGCCTTGGCGTCGGCGGCCGACGCGCCGGCGGTGCGCAGCAGGGTCTGGGCCTCGGAGTGCGTCACCGGAGTCAGCTGAGCGGGCACCTGATCCCACGCGCGGCGCGAGAGGGCGACCATGGTGTTCAGCTTCGGAGGCGCGCCGCTCGCGCTGACGTTCGCGAGCGCGACGCGAGCCTGCCGCTGAAACTCGCTGTCGGTGCCGAACGGGCCGAAGTTGACGTGCGAGAGCGAGGCGCTGGGGTCGGGCGTGTAGAGCTCGGCGAGCTTCTCGCCCCAGGCGCGGGTGCTGGAGCTGAACTTCGACTCGACGAGGGCACGGAGGAGGCCGGCGCGCTCCTGGCCGTCGACGGAGGCGGCGGTGAAGTCGGTGCCGACGAGGTTCTTGGCGGCGTCCTTCAGCTCCTTCGCAGAGACGGTGGCGCCGGACGGCGAGCTCGCCTTGCCGGCCTTGTCGATGGCCTTGAAGAAGGCCGCCACGCTGGGCGAGCCGCGCTTCGGAGCGACGCGCTCGCGAACGGCGCCGAGCTTCGAGTCCCACTTGATGTCTGGTTTGCCCTGGGCGTCGAAGCGGGTGACGCCGCTGGCGAGGAGGGTGCCCTTGTCGTTGTACAGCTCGAGGAAGCCGTCGTCGCCGTCGGTGGTGGTGTGGAGCGCGAAGCCGGGCTTGCCGTTGATGGAGGTCTTGAGCAGCCGGGCGCTGCCGAGGTCATTGGCCTCCCACGCCTTGTAGAAGGCGAACGCGCGCTGGAGGGAAGCGGGGCCGGTGGTGGGCGCCTTGCTGCGCGAGACCTGCAGCTTCTTCACCGCCGAGGCGTTGGTGAAGTCGAAGCCCTCGGCCCAGGCGCGAGCGGCGACTGCGGGGCTCGACGAAGACGAAGCAGAGGAGGTGCTGGCCGCGCGGCTGACGGTGGGCATGCGTCACCGCCTCATGCCACGGAGCCCAGGGGCGGCTCAACGTGCGCGGGCGGTCACTGGAGCTTGAGGGTCGACAGCGACAAGACGAGCTGGTTCGACTTGCGGTCGAAGGTGCCCGGTGAGGCGGTGAGGCTGATGACGACGTAGCGGTCTTTGCCGGGCACGTAATAGAGGAGGGTGCGATCGTCGGCGGAGGCGAGCTCCCAGTAGGCGGTGGGGCCGTTGGAGATCGAGCCGACGCGGCTGACGCGGACATCGCCCTTGGTGGTGAGGCCGCTCGCGGAGGCGAGCTGCTGCTTGAGGGTGTCGAGGTCGGTAGAGACGGGCGGGGGCGTCGCGGCGACGGAGCGGATCTCGACGCCGTTTGAGAAGTGGGCCGAGGCGAGGGGGCCCTCTTTGGTTTCGGACTCGAGCTTGACGCCGTTCGGGGGGCTCCACTGAAGGCTGAGGGCGCCGCCCGAGTACTCGTTGGTGCAGCCGCACAGCAGCAAACCCAGCAGGAGTCGGTTCATGGCATCGCTCGCGGGGTCACGGCTTCGGCGGGTTGAACTTGCCGGTGAGGGCCTCGCGCACGTTGCGATCGAACTTGATCTTGCCGGTCGCGACCTCGCGCAGGGCGGTGACGGTCGGCTTGTTCTTGGTCAGCTCGACGATGGGCCGGGCGCCGGCCATCAGCTGCCGCGCGCGCTTGCCCGCCAGGATGACCAGGGCAAAGCGGTTGTCCACGAACTGAACGCAGTCCTCGACGGTGATTCGAGCCACGGGGGTTCTTCAATCTGGCTGCCAGCAGGAGACTGATGCCGGCGGAGAAGATGCCCCGAAGACACTGAGCTCGGTGAGTCAGCCTGCGGCCGCGCTCTGGAGGCACCATACGCCCTTCCCAGGGGCATACAAGCGCCGGGCCGACGAAACCCAGCTACTGAAGAAAGACGGCGTCGCCGGAGGTCGCGGTGGCAGCGAGCAGCAGCCAGCGGTCGAGCTGTTCGAGATCGGTGGCCGCGAGGATCCGCCTGCGCTGTTCCTCGTTGATCGACAGCCCGCGCACCTTGAGCAACGCGACAATCGCCTCGGCCTTTCCCTCGGCCTTTCCCTCGGCCTTGGCGCGGCGCAAGCCCTCGTCCTGGTACTCGTAGTTGGCCGGGAACATCTCGAATGCCTTCCTTGCTGCGTCGCTGAGCGACGCCTTGATGAGGTCATAATACAGAGCGCTTCTCTCGCCCTTCAAGACGCCGAGGACAGCCGCAGCGGCGACCGTTGCAGTCGTGGCGGCGCGATCAACGTCCGGGTCCTTACCGTGAGCGATCGCAGAGAGAACAGCGAGCTCCGGATTCTCACTGGCATATGCAGGGTCGACGATCGCGGGCACATCGTCGGGCCCCACAACGAGGGCCTGCACGTGACCGGCCGCCGGGCCGAGCCTGATGGGTTGTCGCGCCCACTCCGCGACCGATCGCGAGACGGTGACGACGACGAGCACGGCGTCACAGCGAAACCGCAGACGCGCACCGACGAGGTACGCCGGCCAGGTGAAAGGCTTGTCACCGTCCTCAGCGAGCTGCACCTCGAGCACTGCAGCGAGAACGGCATCGTGTTCGCGCCTGAAGCAGAACACCGCGTCGCACCGCAGCTCGCGCGGGAGGGCGTCGCCGATGCTCTCGGAGACCGGGGTCACGGCATCGTGCTCGGGGAGCTCGACGCGCGTCGCACGCGACAGCAGCTCCGCCAGCATCCCCGGTGCATCACGGAACAATTGAACCAGCGCTTCGTGCGAGATCGACGGCACACGAACGAAGTACCACGCGGGTCTGACGTCATCGGCGAGCGAGGGCCGCGTGCGCTCCGGGAGCTCGACCGCTCGCTTGGGGCGGGCCGAAGGCTGAGCGAAGACCGAGTCTCACCCTCGAGCACCGGAGCGCGTCGCGAGCTCGAGCGCCTCGCCGCGCACGAGCCGCAAGAGCTCCTCGGTGCTCATGGCGCCGGCCGCCCCGGTGCCGTCGAGCACGCCCTCGACCAGCGCACGCTTCTCGGCGTGCAGCTGCAGAATCTGCTCCTCGACCGTGCCGGCCGTCACGAGCCGGTACACCGTCACCGGCTGCGTCTGCCCGATGCGGTGGGCGCGGTCGGTCGCCTGGTCCTCGACGGCCGGGTTCCACCACGGGTCGAGGTGCACCACGTACGTCGCCGCGGTCAGGTTGAGGCCCACTCCGCCCGCCTTCAGCGAGAGCAGGAACACGTCGGCCTCGCCGCGCTGAAACGCCTGCACCCGCCGGTCGCGCTCGGCCTGCGACGTCGAGCCGTCGAGCTGCAGCACCCGCCCGCCGCGCTCCTCGAGCGCCGGCCGCACGAGGTCGAGCAGCCTCACGAACTGGCTGAACACGAGCACCTTGTGCCCCTCGGCCCGCAGCGCGTCGGTGAGCTCGAGCACGTGCTCGAGCTTCGCCGAGCCGTGGCTCCAGTCGCTGTCGACGAGCTTCGGGTGACAGGCGAGCTGCCGCAGCCGCGTCAGCGCGGCCAGCACGTGCAGGCGCGCCGCCGGCCCGTCAGACAGGTCGACCTCGTCGAGCTCGGCGACGGCGAGCCGGCGCTCCTCTTCGTACCGCGCGCGCTCCCGGGCCGGGGCCTCGACCCGCACCGTCGTGTCGGTGCGCGCGGGCAGCTCGGCCGCGACCTCTCGCTTCAGCCGCCGCAGCACGAAGGGCCGAATGATGCGCGCCAGCGCCCCGCGCGCGTCGGCGTCGCCCGCACCTTCGATGGGCCTCACGAACTGCTCGCGAAACCACTCTTCGCTGCCGAGCACGCCGGGCTGAACGACGCGGAACAGGCTCCACAGCTCGCCGAGGCGGTTCTCGAGCGGAGTGCCCGTCAGCGCCAGCCGGAAGTCGGCCTGCAGCCGCCGCGTCGCTTGCGCCCTCGCCGTCGAAGCGTTCTTCAGCGCGTGGGCCTCGTCGAGCACCAGCGTCGCGAGCCTGCACTTCTCGAGCAGCTCGACGTCGCGCGTGAGCACGCCGTAGCTCGTCACCAGCACCTGCCCGGCGCGCAGCTCTTCGAGCGCCCGGTCGCGGCCGCCCCCGTGGTGCAGCTTGACGTCGAGGCCCGGCGCGAACCGCTCGGCCTCGGCGAGCCAGTTGCCGCAGACCGACGTCGGAGCGATGACCAGCGCCGGGCCCAGGGCCGCGCGGTGGAGCAGCACCGCCAGCGCCTGCAGCGTCTTGCCGAGGCCCATGTCGTCGGCGAGGCAGGCGCCGGCGCCCCAGGCGCCGAGGCTCGCGAGCCACTCGAAGCCGCGCTGCTGGTAGTCGCGCAGGGTCGCCTTCAGGCCCGCGGGCACCGCGACGCGCTCGGCGCGGGCCTCGCTCAGCCGCTTCGAGAGCGCCCTCCACTCGGGCGGAGCCTCGACCTCGCCGAAGCCCTGCGTGAGCTCCTCGAAGACCGGCAGCGCGCCCGAGCCGAGCTCGCTGCCGCCGACCGACGCGAGCGCCGCGAGGGTGCGCAGGCGCGAGCGCAGCTCCTCCGAGAGCGTGAGGCTGCGATCGACGCCGACGCGCAGGTGCCGCCGGCCCGCCCGCACCGCCGCGAGCAGCTCGTCGAGCGCCACGTCGACGCCGTCGACCGAGACGCGGCCCTCGACCCCGAACCAGTCGCGGCGCTTGCGCAGCGCGAGCTTCACGTCCGACGGCTGCGCCGAGCGTGTGCGCACCAGCGCTTTGCCGGCCCACTCGACGTGCGCCGCGTCGCCGAGCGCGTCGAGCGCGGTCACCACGTCGACGGCGCGCTCCGGAGCCACGCCGACCTCCCCCCGGTCGGGCACCCCGAGCTTCGCGAGCAGCTCGCTGCGCGCACGCAGCTCGGCGTCGAAGTCGCGCACCGTGAACGCTCGGCGGGCTCCGGCGGTGACGTACACCCGCGCAGGCCCTTCACCGGCGGGGAACGTCGCGCCGCCCTCGAGCGGCCTCACGCCGACGACCAGCTCGAGCCCGCCGTCGGTTCGCAGCGCCAGCGCCAGAGCGGGGCGAGCGTCGCTCTCACGTCGCTCTCCCGCGAGGGTTGGAGGCAGGTCGAGCGTGAGGCGGCTCTCGAGCGCCTCGAGGCGCTCGGCGAGCGCCGGCCCGGCCTCGGGCGGAAACGCGGTGCCGAAGCGCTTGAGGGCGCTCAGCCAGAGGAAGAGCTCGTCCGGCATCTCGAGGAGCAGGCACTTGCCGCCGACGACCGCCGCCGATCGGCGCGGGCCGGTGACGAGCAGGGCGGTGGCCTTCTCGAGGTCGGGGCCCTCGAGGCCGGTGCCGCCGGCTTCGCACGAGAGCGTGAAGCCGGCCTCGGTCTCGCGCACGCGCAGCGTCGGCACGGCGCGGCGAACGTCGAGGGGCCGGCCCGCTTCGTCGACGACGCGCGGGTGGCCGATCAGGGCCTCGAGCGCGCGAAAGAAGAGCTCGTCGGAGTCGAGCCGGTTGCTGCGGTAGTAGCCGCGTTCGACCTGCTTCGAGACGCGCCACCACTCGAACGCCGCCTCGTCTTCGCGGCCGAGCGGGAGCTCGGAGCGCTCGAGGTGCTTCGACAGCTGGCGGCCGACCGGCGACCTCGACTTCGGCCCGCGAGCGTGGAGCGCGAGGTCGACGACGAAGTCGCCCTGCGTGGCGAGCACGAAGAGAACGGTGTCGCGCGACCTCGCCGAGGGGGCGGGCAGGGCCGGCGCGAGCTCGAGCGCGCGCTTCCAGGCAGGCTGCGAGAGCGCGGTCTCGAAGCGCTCGCGAACGTCGGGCATGAGCTGCCCGAGCGCCAGGCGGGCCTGTTCGACGGCGAGCGGGAAGTGGTGGCACGACGAGCGGCGGCAGCGGCTGCAGGCGAGGCGCAGCGACTTGCGCCAACCCTCGAGGTGAATGACGACGTCGGCGTCGGGTTGCCGCGTGGTGGCCGAGACGAACACGACGACGAGCTGAAGGGGGTCGAGGGCGATGCTGAGGCGCGCGTTGAACTGCTGCTGGGGCACCGTGCGCTCGGCGAGGAGCTGCTCACGGGCAGCGCCGAGGCTGTCGAAGAGCTCGCCGAGGACTCCGTCGGGGCGTAGAGGGCGGGCGTAGCCCGGCAGGTCGCGCTCCTGCTCGGCGGCGCGCCGCATGCGCACGGCGACCTCGAGGAAGCTCTTGGCCTGGGCGAAGAGCTGGCGCCGGTGCGACGAGTCGGGGAGCCGCGCGAGCTCCCGGAGCTTCGGGCGTGCGGGCTCGCCGAAGGTGATGGGGTGAATGGGCTGGTCGAGCAGGGCGTCGACGCGCTCGGCCTTGGCCCAGGCGAGCAGCTCGTCGTAGGGGTCGGCGGGGGCGGCGGTGGCGGTGTGCGCCTCGAGGCGCCGGCGGACCTCGGCGAAGAGCGTGCGCTGAACGTCGGGAGCGAGCTGCCGGTAGCCCGCGGCAGAGAGCTCTGAGAGCGCGGTGCTGCGGAGCGAGAGGGGAACTCCGGGAGCGTTGGAGACGAGCTCGGAGACGTGCATCGTGAGCAGCCTCGAGGCGCCCGCGTCGCGGGCGACGTCGAGGAGCTCGCGCAGCGAGTTGGCGGTGCGGGCGCGGTGGACGACGGCCTCGCGGGCGGCGGCGGCCTCGAGGTGATCTTTGAGCGCGAAGAGGCCCGCGGTGACGTGCCGGCAGAGGTAGGTGGAGCAGAAGACGCAGCCGGCGTCGGCGGGGCCCTGCTCGCGGGGCGTGATGGAGACGCGCACGCCGCGGTGGTTCTCCAAGACCGAGAGCACGGCGACGGCGGGCTCGACCTGCTCGACGTGGACCCTGGGCAGAAGGCGCAGGCCCTTCTCTCGCGCGCTGCGCGAGGCCATCGCGAGGGCAGCCGTGATCGAGGGCAGCGCCTGCGCCGGGGTCATGAAGTCGGCCTCACGACGGCACAGCTACCACGTGAGGCTGACGCTCATCACGGGTGCGCTCGCGGACGCCGGCCCACGCGATGTCTACCCGTCGTCTCCGAACAGGGTGCCGACGGCGAGCTCGACCTCGTCGAACGGCTCGGCGCGAACGACCTCGCCGCGCTCTGCCCGAAGCCTCGTGACGTACCCCGCCTCGTGCCAGCGCATCACCGTCAGTGTGCCGTCGCGCGGGTCGGCGAGCCAGTAGTGCGGGATGCCGACGCGATGATAGAGCCGGAGCTTCTTCACCGTGTCGTTGGTGGCATTGGTCTCAGAGACGACCTCGCAGATCCAATCTGGGCGGAGCTCGATGGGTGTCCCGATCGGGCGCGCCGGCGCCCGTTCACGGCGCCAGCCGGCGACGTCGGGTCTGACGATGTCGCTCTCGAGGCGTACCTCGACCTCAGGCAAGGTCCACCAGCCGCCAGGCCCGCCCCGACCCGGCGGCCGCTGATAGGCAGAGCGCACCACGACGAGAACGCCGCCTTGGGCGTCGCCGTGCTCGCCGCTCGGCGCCGCCTTCTCGAGCAGCTCACCGTCGACGAGCTCGTGAAAGCGCTCCTCTGCGGGAATGGCCCAGAACTCC
Source organism: Myxococcaceae bacterium (assembly GCA_044223505.1). Lineage (GTDB taxonomy): Bacteria > Myxococcota > Myxococcia > Myxococcales > Myxococcaceae > Xiheicaenimonas. The sequence continues at coordinate 12,269 of JBGALX010000043.1, read as the reverse complement.
CGCGGGGTGGCTTTGCGGCGCGCCGACTGACTCACGGCAAGAGTCTATTGCCTCGCTCGGAGCCGCGCACGCGCCGCCTCCGGGAGGCTGCGTGCGCTCCGGGAGCTCGACCACACGGTGCCCGGCGGTTCCCGCGTCGGCGAACGGGTGGTTGAGCGCGTTGTGAAGAGCCGCCCACGAGGTAGATGGGCTCCCGTGGCGCGAAAGAGCCGCCAGATCGAGAAGGACGAGCCCTCCATCGGGCCCGATGAGGGCTGGGTCGAGTGGTGCGGAGAGCTGATTCTGGCCGTGGGATTCACGGCGGGCGGAGCGCCGTACGGGCTCAGCGACCGCGACTTCCGCGAGTCGAACGCGGCCGATTCGCGCGACGTCGGCTGGGCTCGCGCGAAGCGAGCGATCGAGCGGGTCTGCGCTGCGGCTGCGGGCGACCGCGTCGACGTCGGCTTCGTGAAGTTCGTCGGCAGCGGGTTGTCGAGAGACGCGTTTCGTGCCGAGGTCGCCGGCTGGGCCTCGGGCGAGGTGTTCGCGCTGGTTCCGAACCGCTTCGCGGCGCCGGACTATGGCCGGCACGTCATCGCCGAGCTGCGCCTGCTCCATGCCCTGAACGGGCGACAGCTCCCGTTTCGGGTTCCGAGGCCGCTCGGGGCCGTTCGCGACGGCGGCGAGCTCATTCTCGTCGAGGAGCCCGTGTCGGGAGTGCCGCTCGAGCTCCGGGCTGGAAGACAGGGCAAGGTCCAGCCGTGGGAGGAGATCGGCGCGCTCGCGGCGGCGATTCACGCCGTGCCCGTGGGCGAGCTGCCGCCGAAGCTCTTCGCGCCGAGCGACTGCGCGAGGTACGCCGAGACGAGGGCGAGGTCGGTGGGTGGTGACGAGCCCGAGCTGCGCGACTCGTGCGACTGGATGCTCGAACACCTGCCTGCGCCGGAACCCGGAGCGCTGCTCCACGGTGATCTGCTCGGCCAGAACGTGTTCCTGGGCATCGACGAGCCCGTCGGAGTCATCGACTGGGAGCGCGCCGAGGTCGGCGACCCCGCCCACGATCTCGCGATCGTGACGCGCGGGGTTCGCCAACCGTTTCAAGTGGCGAACGGGCTCGAGCGTCTGCTCGACGCCTACGCCAGGGCAGGTGGGCGGCCGCTCGCGCCCTCGCGGGTGTCGTTCTACGAGCTCGGGCTCCTGGCGGCTCAGTACAAGGCAGCGCTGCTCGAGGAGCGCGGCGACGTGCTGGGCGCGCAGCAGCGACTTCGTTCGATGCTGAAGCGGCTCGCGAGCCCCCGGGCGACTTGAGCCCTCCTCCCCAGGGCGCTATTCGCGCGCCATGCGCTTCATCACCCGAATCGGCCCGATCGAGTTCGATGACGAGCCCGCGAGGAACGCGTACCTCTGTCTGGCAGAGACCGGCGTCGACCTCGAGTGGGGCACCGATGACGCTCAGGCGGTGGCCCTGCTCGCCTCGCGCGGTGGCAAGGAGCCGGTCGTCTGTGACCCCGAGCTCGCGGCGGCGGCGAGCGCGGCCGGCTTGAAGTGCGGGCCGCTCCCCGAGGCGGCGCTCGAGATCAAGGCTGCGCTGGCGGTGCAGATCCATCTCGGCCAGACGCTCGCGCCCCAGACCGACCCCGACGTGCTCCTCGAGCTGATCGACGCCCTCGTGGCGTTCGAGGCGGCAGCCACCTGGGAGGCCTTCGAGCCCGACGAGCTCGTCGCCGTCGAAGTGAAGAAGCCGCGGCGGTCGCTCGATGCCTGCGTCATGGGTCAGAACGACGAGGTCTACGGCCTCGCCATCTACGACCACCCCGGAGTCCTCGAGAGCGCCGCGTCCGAGGAAGAGCTCCGCGCGCTGCCCTGCACCTCCGTCTGGCTCGACCGCGAGCCGTCGTTCGCCGCCGAGGCCGTGAAGGCGCTCACCGGTGCCGCGTTCAGCCCCGGGGGCGTCCGCATGAAGCACGGCGAGCCGGCGCCGTTGACGGCGGCCGATCTCGCGCTGCTCACCGCCGGCCTGCGGGCCGTCACCGCGCTCGCCACCGAAGACGGCGACGAGGCCTCCGGCCGCTCGGTGACCGGCCCGCGCGTGGAGCTGCGCATGCGCCGGGGGCCGCCGCCCGACGAAGAAGAGGCTGCCGGCGCCAGCGCGATCGACTTCACCGGTGTCGGCCGCAATGAGCCCTGTCCGTGCGGCAGCGGCAAGAAGTTCAAGCAGTGCCACCTGGGAGCCGAGCCGGCGCGGCAGCCGCGCACGGCGCCGCACCAGGCGCTGCACCACCGCGACCGTGAGCTGGTCGCCGAGGTCCTGCGCTCGCTCCCCGCCCGCGACCTGAGCAACGAGCTCTTCGGTGGCCGAGCCGTGTCCGAGGGGCTCGTGGGTCCGCTCCTCGCGTGGGAGTGGCCGGAGGCCGGGGCCGAGCGGCTCGTGTCCGAGCGGGGCGGCAAGCTGTCGGCGGGCGACCGGGAGTGGATCTCGGCGCAGCGGGCGGCGCGCACGCGCATCTACGAGGTGCTTCGCGTGGAGCGCGGCACGGGCTTCGAGGTGCTCGACCTGCTGTCGCAAGAGCGCGTGTTCGTGAACGAGCGGTCGGGGTCCGAGGTGCTGGTCGAGCGCGACGTCGTGCTCGGCCGCGTGGTTCGCACGCCCACCGTGGCGCTCTTCGGCGGCATGCACCTGCAGCCCCTGGGGCCGCGCGAGGCGAGGCCTCTGCTCGAGCGGGTGCGAGCCGAGGGGCTCGGCGACGGCGCGTGGAGCTCGACGCTGCGGCTCCTCGCGCTGTGGGACGAGGCGGTGAGCGACCGGGCGCTGAAGCTGGCGATGCCGCGCCAGGTGCGCAACACAGACGGCCACGTCGCGGTGATGGTCGACGACGAGTACGCGATCGAGAAGGGGGCCTACCCCGGGCTGGTCTCGAAGCTCGCGAACCTCGAGGGCGCCGGCGTCAGCGAGCGAGGCCGTGGCAAGAAGGTCGAGGTGAGCCTGACGGTGCCGGGCAACGCCACGAACGCAGCGTGGAAGAGCACGCTCGTCGCGTCCCTCGAGCTGACCGAGCGCAAGCTCATCGCGCACACGAACTCGGTGGAGCGCGCCGATGCGGTGCGCGCGCGCATCGAGGCCGTCGGCTCGGGTGCGCTGCGGTTTCGTGAGCGGAAGAAGACGGAGCTGCCGAAGTCACGCGGAGGAGAGGAGCTGATCATCGACGTGCAGCCGGTCAGCCCGGCGGCAGCGCTCGACATGCAGCGCTCGTGGCTCGACGCCGAGCTGCCGGCGCTGGGCGGGCGGACGCCGAGGCAGGCGGTGCAGGATGCGGCGGGGCGAGAGGCGGTGCACTGGCTCTTGAAGGAGCACGAGAACCTCGACGCGCGGGCGCCGCGAGCCGAGACGGGGTCGACGGGGATGCAGCTGCGGCGGGAGCTGGGGCTCGACGAGCTGGGCGGGCTGAGTGAGCTCCGGGAGCTCGACCGCTCGGTGGGAGCGGGGCGAAGGCTGAGCGCGACGCTGCTCGACTTCGCGCAGCGGGTGCTCGACGAGCACCCCGAAGACCTCGAGGCAGCGCTGCGCTTCGCGACGGCGGTGTGGAACCTGGTGGCGCTGGAAGAGCAGGACGCCGACGCGGGGCGTCTGGCGGATGCGCGCGCCGAGCTGAAGCCGGGGCGGCACCCGGCGAGGTTGATGAAGCACTTCGACGCGCTGGTGCTCAGGAAGCGTGAGCGCTTCGCCGGGGACCTGCGGCTGGGCGCGGACCTTCGCATCGAGCAGTCGAAGGCCGGCTTGGGTGTGTTCGTGGCGACGATGCTGACGCCGGGCCTCGCAGAGAGGGTGAAGGCGGCGGGCTTGAAGCCGCCGGGCTGACGGCAGCGGCAGCGCAGGGGTAGCTTCGTGGGGGATGCGGAGCCCATCGCAGAAGCCGGCGACGTACGACGACCTGAAGGCCGTGCCGCCGCACATGATGGGGCAGATCGTCGACGGCGAGCTGATCAGGCTGCCGCGCCCGGCGGCGGGCCACGCGATCGTGACGTCGAACCTCGGGGCCGATCTCACGGGCCCGTTCGGCCGGGGCAAAGGGGGCCCTCGAGGTTGGCTGATTCTCGACGAGCCCGAGCTTCACCTCGCGGCTGACGTTCTGGTGCCAGACCTGGGCAGCTGGCGCCGCGATCGCCTGCCCGTCGAGATTCCGGCGGACATGGCGTTCTTCACGGTCGTGCCCGACTGGGTCTGTGAGGTGCTCTCGCCGTCGACCGCCGCGATCGATCGAGTGCAGAAGGCGCGGATCTACGCACGAGGGGGAGTGCGTTGGCGGTGGACCATCGACCCGGTCGGGAAGACCCTCGAGGCCGATGAGCTCAGAGAGGGCCGGTGGTCATCGCTCGGCGTCTGGGGCCCTGGCGAGAAGCCGCGCGTGCCGCCGTTCGACGCCATCGAGCTCGAGCTCGACGCCTGGTGGGGCTCGGCCGCGCCGCGCTGATCGGCGTCGCGCTCACCCCGCCGCGACCCAGCGAGAGCCACTCAAGTGGCGATGCGCCCAAGCCTCAAGAGCTGCTGCGGCATCGCAAACCGCAGGGCCCACTCGATGGTGATCGGCCGCTCGCCGGACACCGCGGTCGGCATCACCGGCCCGAGGTACTGAAAGGGCATCGTCGCGCCGCGAGCGTCATCAGCGCTCTCGCGCACGAACAGCAACAGCGTGCAGCCAGCGGCCGCAGGGTTCAGCAGTCGCCGGCCCATGCGCGAGCCCTGCGTCTCACTCGCAGTCGACTGCCAATGAAACAGCCGCTCGTTCAGAGGGAAGTCGCGGTACCGCAGGTGCTCCTTCACGCTCGCGGGCTTCTCGAGGGTCACGAGCAAGAGCTCGTACAGGCCACCGCCGGCGGTCGCGGCTCCCTGATAGAAGTCGCGGAAGTCGCCGGCAGCGGTGCGCAGGTCGAACGCCGCGCTGAGCTCGGGACCCAGGTACCTGCCGTGCAGCGTGAGCGGCACGTCGGGCTCGAGCTCATGGGCCTCGGCCAGAAACGCGTTGCGCGCGGCGAGCAGGGTCGCGAGCTCGAGCAGCTCCTCTCGCAAGACGGCGTGCCGTCGCCAGAGGGCCCAGGCGGCGTCGGTGCCGGCGAGCTGCTTGCCGTAGAGCACCACGAATAGCATGCGCATGAGCCGGCGCTGCGGCTCCGAGCGAGGCGGCTCGAGCCCGCACAGCTGGGCCCAGAGCGCGAGCCGCGGGGCGTCGCCGACGTAGATCAACTTGTGTACGCGTTGGAGCGCAGCCTCCTCGCCGTCGGCCAGCTCGCGCGCGTCGAGGCCGGCGGCGCGGCGGAGCAGCGTCCACGAGCGCTTCCTCGCGTAGATGGCCTCGAGCTCGACCTCGGTCTGGTGCAAGAACTCGCTCAGCGAGAGCTGTGCGTGAGCGGGCTCGCGCAGCAGCCTGCGCAGGCCTGGGAGGTCGCTGGGAATCGAGCGCTCGAGCTGTTCGAGCACATCGCGCCGCGAGACCTCGTCGAACTGAATGTGACAGCCGGCGGGGAGCCTGCCGAACCCCGCGCCCCCCTCGACGAGCTCGCGAAGCTCGCGTGGTGTCTTCCCGAGCATCGAGCGCAGCCGCTGGTCGAAGCGGAAGCTGTGGTGCTGGCGGCCGGTGAGGTCGAACACGACGAGCTCGGCCTTGCCGCGCGCGCGGCGGAGGCCGCGACCGAGCTGCTGCAAGAAGACGGTGGCGCTCTCGGTGGGGCGAAAGAAGAAGAGCGTGTTGCAGTTCGGTACGTCGATGCCCTCGTTGTAGAGGTCGACGACGCAGAGCACCTGCACGCGGCCGGAGTCGAGGTCGTCGCGGGCCGCGCGGCGCTCGGCGTCGGGCGTCTCACCCGTGAGCACGCGGGTGCGGAAGTGAGGTTCGAAGTGGCGGGCAACCTCGTGAGCGTGAGCGACGTCGACGCAGAAGGCGAGCGCGCGGAGCTCGTCGGGGCGGCCGATGCACTCGCGAATCGAGCGGACGGCGCGCAGCACGAAGACCTCAGCGGCGCCGATGAGCCGGCCCGCAAGGGCGGCGGGTGCGTAGGCGCCGGCAGCCCACGCGACGTCGCGCAGGTCGACGCCCTCGACGTCGACCATGTAGTAGCGGAAGGGGACGAGCGCGTGCGGGATGGCGTTCCACACGCGGAGGTTGCCGACCCACGGCCGCGGGAAGTGCCGCTCGTAGTCGAGGCCGTCGGAGCGCTCGGGGGTTCCCGTGAGGCCGAGCAGCTCGCGCGGCCGAATGACGCCGAGCAGGTCGTCCCACGTGCGGGCGGCCGAGTGGTGAGCCTCGTCGAGAATGACCATGTCGAACTTCGACGGGTCGATCGCGGAGTCGGCACCGAGCGAGTCGATGGAGGCGAACACGTGGCGGCCGACGCGTGGGCGGTGGCCGGCGAACAGCAGCTCGCCGAACTCGCGGTGCTGGAGCGCGGCGCGGAAGACGAGCTGCGACTGCTGCAGAATCTCGCGGCGGTGGGCGACGAAGAGCAGCGAGTCGACGGCGCCTGCGGCGCGCAGCTCGCGGTAGTCGAGGGCGGCCATCACGGTCTTGCCGGTGCCGGTGGCGGCGACGAGCAGGTTGCGGTGCTGGCCGAGGCGGCGGGCGTCGCGCAGCTCCTGGAGCACAGCGCGCTGAAAGTCGCGAGGCTCGAGCTCGGGCAGAAAGTCGGGAGGCAGCTCGCGAGCCGGAGCGAGGGCGCGGGCGAGGCGGTCGCGGTGCGAGACGTCGTCGGGCGAGAAGCGCTCGAAGGCGTCGGAGTCGGCCCAGTACTGCTCGAAGGTCTCGACCATCTGCGAGACGAGGGCGGGCTGGTCGCTCTCGGTGAGGCGCACGTTCCACTCGAGGCCGTCGGTCTGGGCGGCGTGCGAGAGGTTCGACGAGCCGACGTACGCGGTCGAGAAGCCCGTCGCGCGGTGAAAGACCCAGGCCTTCGCGTGAAGCCGCGTGGCCTCGGCGTCGTACGAGACCTTCACCTCGACGTTGGGCAGGCGGGCGAAGCGCACGATGGCCGCGAGGTCGGAGGCGCCCATGTACGTGGTGGTCAACAGCCGCAGCGCTCGCCCGCGCTCGACGCAGTGGCGCTCGATGGCCGCTCGCAGCTTCTCGAAGCCGCTGAGCTTGATGAAGGCGCACAGCAGGTCGACGCGATCCGCGCTGTCGAACTCGCTGTTCAGGTGAGCGAGCAGCGACTCGTGCTCGGCGTTGACGATGAGGCTCGAGGTGTGGAGCGAGCCGCGCGGATGCGCCGGCCGCTGCGCCTGAGGCTCGACGACGGCGAGCAGGCGCTCGGGCCTGAGCCTGAGCTCGGCGGGGCGTGAGAAGGCGGCGGGCGCGTGCCGCTGCAGCACGGCGAGGAGCTCTTCGCTGAGCTTCAGGCTCGCGCTGGAGCCGTCGACGCTCGAGAGCGCGAGGTCGACCGCAGAGCGGAGCAGCGTGGCGAGCGGTGAGGCGGCGGCGTCGCCGCTGCTCAGCGCCTGGCGAACGACGCGCGAGGGGTCGAGCTCTTGCAGCTCGGCGTCGAGGTGGTCGCTGACGACCTCGTCGTAGATGCCGGGGACGACCTTGGGTCGGCGCAGCGTGCCCACGTTTGCGACCCCCTCTTCCCGCGCCCGCGGTCGTCAGTCAGGTTCGAGCTCGACGCCCGCGTAGAGCTCGTCGACGGTGAAGGACACCGCCGGCTCGACCAGGGTGACCTGCTCACCCGAACGGAAATCGCGCTCGGCCCACCCGCCTGCGGAGCGCTCGACGAGCGTGACGGTTCGGTTGCGGTGCGAGACGAAGAGCACCGCGCGCAGCGAGGGCAGCTGCTTGTAGTTGCTGAGCTTGTCTCCGCGGTCGTAGTCCTCGGTCGACTTGCTGGTGACCTCGACGAGCACGCTCGGGTTGGTGACGGCGTCGTCGTCGAGCTTCGATCTGACGACGCTGCCGCAGACGACCGACGCGTCGGGGTAGGTGCTCAGGCCGGTGGCTTCGACACGGATCATTGCATCCGACGTCAGCACCCGGCAGCGGTCACGCAGGGCAGTTCGCAAGATGGCGATCGCCGCTGCCGCCAGCTCGGCGTGCGCGACCGTGCCACCTGCCATCGCGTAGATGACGCCGTCGCAGTACTCGAGCTTGACGTCGCTGTGTGCGAGCGACCGCTTGTACTCGGCGTAGCTGTAATGCAGCCGCTTCGCGGTGCTCATCGCGCACGACTATAGCTCACGCGCGCGAGCCCGCTTCCCGCTCGCCTGCTCCGCGAATCAGCGTCATCAGCTCTTCGGACGACAGCTTCCCCGCTGCCCCGGTGCCCTCGAGCACCGCGCCGATGAGCTCGCGCTTCGAGTCGTGCAGCGCGAGGATCGCCTCTTCGATGGTGCCCGCCGAGATCAGCCGGTACACCGTCACCGGCCGCCGCTGCCCGATGCGGTGCGCGCGGTCTGACGCCTGGTCTTCGACCGCCGGGTTCCACCACGGGTCGAGGTGCACCACGTTGTCTGCCGCCGTCAGGTTGAGCCCCGTGCCGCCCGCCTTCAGCGAGATGAGAAACGCGTCGGCCTCGCCCCCTTGAAAGCGCCGCACCAGCGCTCCGCGCTCGCCCACCGGCGTCGCCCCGTCCAGATACAGGCACGTGACCCCGCGCTCCGTCAGCGCTTCGCGCGCCAGCTCGAGGTGCCGCGTGAACTGGCTGAACACCAGCACCCGGTGCTGCTCGGCCTTGAGCTCTTCCACGAGCTCGGTCAGCCGCGAGAGCTTCGACGAGCCCTCGCCCCACGTCGGGTCGAGGAGCCCCACGTGGCACGCCAGCTGCCGCAGCCGGGTCAGCGCCGCCAGCACCTGAAAGCGCCGCTGCTCCTCGCGCAGGCTCGCGCCGCCGCCGCTCAGCTCGGCCACGATCGCCCGCCGCAGCTCCTCGTACCGGCGCCGCTCGGTCGCGCTCGGCTCGACGTGCACCTTCACGTCGGTGCGCGCCGGCAGCTCGCGAGCCACCTCGCCCTTCGTGCGGCGCAGCAGAAACGGCCGCACCGCCCGCGAGAGCGCCGCGGTGCTCCGCTTCAGGTCGGCGCCTTCGCTCGAGGCCGCGAAGCGCTCGCGGAACTGCTCCCGGCTGCCCAGCAGCCCCGGCAGCAGAAACCGGAAGTGGCTCCACAGCTCGCCCACGTGGTTCTCGAGCGGCGTGCCGGTCAGCGCCAGCCGGAACCCGGCCTCGAGGCCCAGCGCCGCCCGCGCCCGATCGGTCTCTGCGTTCTTCACCGCCTGGGCCTCGTCGAGCACCACCGTGCCGAAGCGCCGCTTCTGCAGCGCCTCGGCGTCGCGCGTGAGCAGCGCGTAGCTCGTCACCACCACCTGCCCCGCCTTCAGCCCCTCGAGCAGCGCCGCTCGGCCCGCCCCCCGGTAGTCGAGCACCTCGAGCGACGGCGCGAACCGCGCGGTCTCTTCGAGCCAGTTGAAGCAGACCGACGACGGCGCCACCACCAGCGCCGGCCCCTCTTTCGCCCGGTGGAGCAGCAGCGCCAGCGCCTGCACCGTCTTGCCCAGGCCCATGTCGTCGGCGAGGCAGGCCCCGGCGCCCCACGCCGACAGCCGCGCCAGCCACTGAAACCCGTCGCGCTGGTAGTCGCGCAGCGACGCCTTCAGCCCCCTCGGCACCTTCGGCTCGACCCGCCGCGCTGCGGCCAAGCGCTGCGTCAGCGCCCGCCAGGCTGCGGCTGCTTCGAAGGCACCGAGCTCGCCTGCGAGCTCTTCGAGCAGCGGCGCGGCGGCGGGCGACAGCTCGAGCCCGGCCTTCGAGGCGTACGCGACGTGGGCGAGGCCCGAGGCGCGCTCCAGGAGCTCGCGCGACAGCGCCGCCCAGCGGTCGCCCGCGACGCGCACGTAGCGCTGCCCCGCGCGGATCGCGTCGAGCAGCGCTTGAAGGCTCACCGGCGACCCGTCGACCGTCACACCGCCCTCGAGCCCGAACCAGTCGGGCCGCGCCACGACCGTCACCCGAACGTCGCGCGCAGAGACCGTCTTCAGCACGCGCGGGGCGTCGCGCTCCCACTCGACGGCGAGGCCCTGCGCCTGCCGCTCCTGCAGCGCCGCCACCACGTCGAGCGCGCGCTCGAGCGGCGAGAAGAGCGCGCGGAAGCCTGCGGCTGCTTCGAGTGAAACGCCGAGCGAGGCGCCCAGCTCGGCGGCGGCCCGGCGCTCGGCCTCGAGGTCGCGCACGCAGAACACACGCCGGCCCTTCGCGTCATTCGCCGAGAGCTCCCGCGGGCCCTCGCCCGGTGAGAGCCGCGGGCCTTCGGCGAGCGGCTCGACGAAGGCGGCGAGGCCCAGCGCTCCGTCGCCCTCGAGCGAGAGCCTCACGATGAGCGCGGCGCGCGCGGGTCGCTCTTCGCCGCGGAGCGCCGGTGGCAAGATGAGCTCGACGGTGCGCCCGACCGGGGCGAGGTGGCCCATGAGCCGCGCATGGCTCTCGGGAGGAAACTCGCCGCCGAAGCGCTGGAGCGCGCCGAGCAGCGGGCGGGCGGCGGCGGGCACCTCGACGAGCAGGCACCGCCCGACGGCGGGGTCGAGCACGACGCCGGTGCCCCCGCACTCGGCGGAAGTGGCGAGCAGCTGCTCGAGCTCAAGTGCTCCGAGCGGCTGCGAGCCGGCGGCCGCGACGAGCTGCACGTTCGCGCCGGCCTCTCGGCCCTCGAGGCGGAGCGCCCCGCGCTGTATCGAAAGGCGCGGGCCCTTCGCCCCGTCGCTGTGCACGTTCGGGTGACCCTCGAGGGCGGCGAGCGCGAGGGCGCGCAGCGGGCCGGCGGCCCGGGACTGCCCAGAGCGCTCGCTCACCTCGGCGGCCGCAACCAGCTCGACGGCGCGCAGGTCGCGAGGGTCGGTGGGCTCGAAGTGCGCCTGCCAGCGGTACGCGCCGAGCCGGGTGAGGCTGGTGGAGGTGCGAACCCACGGCTCGACCCGCAGGCGGCCCTGCGTGAGGCCCACGCGCCATGTCAGCGAGGGTGCGGCGGCGTCGGCGAGCACAGCCGGTGCAGGCGACTGCTGCTCGAGCGCGGCGAAGGCGCGCTGCCATGCGGGCCGGGCGAGCTCGTCGGCGAGCGCGGTGAGCAGGTCGGAGGCGCCGCGGCCGTGCTGCGCCTCCGAGAGCGCCGGCACGAGCTCGACGAGGGCCTCGAGCACGTGGGGGCAGCGGGCTGACTCGCAGCGGCTGCAGCGCGGCTCAAGGCCGCTGCGCCACGCATCGAGGGGGAGCGTGACCGAGCGGGCGGCGCCGGCTTCGAGCGTCGGTCGGCCTGGGTCGAGGGCGTCGAGCGCGGAGGCCACGTGGGTGGCGGCCCAGGTGAGCTCGGCGGGGCGGGTCGAGAGCCTGAACCTTCCGGCGCGCAGCTTCGCAGGTCGCAGGGTGACCGCCGGGCGCAGCTCGGCGCAGCGGGCGAGGGCGAGGCGCTGCAGCTCGTGGAGCACGGCGATGGGAGGAGGCGGCGGCGGTGCGGCGAGCAGCTGCTTCAGCTCGGCGTCGCCGGTCTCGACGAGGGTGGCGGCCTGGTCGAGGAGCGCCTTGGCGGCGGCGCGGAGCTCGGCGCGGCGGGCGTCGGAGGTCGCGGCGCCGAAGCGGAGGTTGGGGTCACAGAGCACGCGGCGCAGCTCAATGCGAATCAGGTTCCACTCGCCGGGGCCCTCGTCGGCGAGGCCGGCGTCGAGGCAGGCCTGCATCGTCGCGTCGATGAGCGGGAGCACGCGGCGAGCGCGGGCCCAGGCCTTGAGGGCCTTGAGGTCGTCGAGGAACTCGGAGCCGGAGTCGGTGGCGGGGGTCGACTCGAGCCATGCGCGCAAGCGGCGGGCGAGGGCGAGCTCGGCGTCGGGCACGGCGTCGAAAAGCTCGCGCTGGGCATCGCGGTGGTTCAGAAAGACCGAGACGGGCAGCGGGAGGAAGACGTGGAGCCGCTGGAGCAGCTCGGCGCGGAGCTTCGCCTCGAGCAGGATGCGCTCGAAGGCCTGCTCGAGGGGCAGCTCGAAAAGCGCGAGCTTGCCGGCGGCGCGGGCGAGGCGAGTGAGGTCGGCGAGGCTCCCTTCGGCGGGCGCGGCGAGGGGGGCGGCTTCGGCGCGCGCGGCCCACGCGAGCCCCAAGGCGACGGCGTGCTTGCAGAAGAAGCCGTCGGCTGCGTACGGGCAGGAGCAGTCGAACGAGAGGTCGCCGCGGTGGCGGGTGAGGGCGACGTCGTAGGGCTCGGAGCCGCGCACGACGCCGCGGGCCCCCTTCGCGTGCAGCTCGAGCCGAGAGACCCTGCCGGCGCGGAAGTACTCGGA
>JBGALX010000042.1:0-95654 GCA_044223505.1 Myxococcaceae bacterium | reverse complement strand
TCTCTAACTCCGCAGCCGCAGCGGGGACGCGCTCGTGGACGCGGACGTGGTCGTAGCCGTGGACGTGAGCGTGTGCGTGATCGTGATCGTGATCGGTCGTTAGCGGCGCCGGCAACTGCCGACCACGATCACGATCACGATCACGATCACGTCCACGGCTACGACCACGTCCGCGTCCACGAGCGCGTCCACGCTGCGGCTGCGGAGTTAGAGCAGCGCGCCTACGATGCGGTCGAGCGCGCCTTCACCCTCTTCAGCGCTGATGGTGGGGGTCGGGAACCCGAGGTGCACGCAGAGCCTCCCCCGCACCGTCGCCGCCACGAGAATGTACGTGTTGCCGAACGCCGGCATCGACCCCGTCACGAACATCGTCTTCGCGCGGAACAGGCCGTGGTCGAGGTTGTCGAGGCGCCCGACGTTCGAGACCAGCACCGCGCAGTCGCGCGTACGGCCTTCGTTCTCGCTCTCGAGCCACGCCGCGGTGCGTGCGCCGAGCAGCGTGTGCATGATGGCCATGTCGCGGTGCTCGTTGCGCTTGAACGCGCGCTGCAGCTGCGCCCTCGCGTGCTCCGCGAGCGTCCACAGCTTCTCGCCGCCCTCGATGGGGAAGAACGAGTGCACCGCCGACGAGAGCAGCCCCATCTGGTGCGGGTCGATGCCCGGCACGAGCCGCCGCAGATCGACCGACGTGCACAGCGCCACCGTGAACGGGCTCCGCGACTGCACGCGCCCGGCGAGCTCGAGCGTCGCCGACGCCGACAGCGCGTGCGTCAGCGTGAGCCCCTGCTCGCGGCACTTCGTCAGCAGCTTCTGAACCGTCGGCCCCTCGTACGTGCGAAACGCCGAGTACCAGCGCCGCGTGCGCGGCTCGGCCTCGACCAGCGGCCCCGTCTGCAGCTGCCCGAACAGGCGCTGCATGCCGATGCGCGCCAGCGCCCGCGCCGGCCAGCGCGACCCCGCGAGCACGTGCATCGGAGCCGCCATCGCGCGCGACGGCCCGATCTCGAACACGCCCTGCGCCGTGCGCGACATCGTCTCGAGCACGCGATCGAAGAAGAACGACAGCGACACCGCGTCGGTGATGGCGTGGTGAAAGAGCACGATGAGGTGCCCGGGCGCCCAGACCACGCGCCACGCGAGCCCGTCGATGACCTCGTCGGCGAGCCGGTCCCACACGGTGCGCCAGTCGTCGTGCGTCACCTCGAGGCGCGGCTTCTCGTCGGTGTGCCGGAACACGTAGTGGTCGCGCGTGCCCAGCTCGCGCACCACCTCGACCCGCAGGCACTCGTTGTGCCGCTGCACCTCTTCGAGCGCCCGCATCAGCAGGGCGTGGGTCATCGGGCCCTCGACGGCCATGGCGGCGATGACGTTGAAGTTGCCGTCGTGCACGGCGTTGCCGATGGCGGTCAGCCGCTCGGTGCCGGCGAGGCGGCGAACGACGGTGCCGGGCTGGAGCGCGTGCTCGTTCGGGCGAAGCGCTAGCGGGTGCGGAGCAAGTGCGAGTGGCATCAGATGGCCTGCCCGCCGCGCTCGCCGGTGCGAATGCGAACGACCTCTTCGAGCGGCGTGACGAAGATCTTCCCGTCGCCGACCTGCCCGTCGCGAGCGCCCTTCACGATCGCTTCGATGGTCTTCTCGACGTACGCGTCGTTGACGGCAATCGTCACCCGCGTCTTCTGAACCATGCGCACCTTCACGGCCCTCCCGCGCACGTATTCAACCTCACCTGCCTGCCTCCCGCGACCTTCTACCGTGTCGACGGTGATGCGGTAGTTGTCGCCCTCGTCGAGGACGGCAGCGAGGGCCTCCTCGACGGCTTCGAGCCGCTCGGGCCGGATCAGTGCGGTGATCATCTTCATTCGGTCGTGCCCCTCAAACCTGATCGAAGTGGTACCCGCGCTCGCCGTGTACATGCAAGTCGAGGCCTTCGCGCTCCTCGTTCTCTTCGATGCGCAGCCCGTAGACGGCCTTGACCGCCCGCGCGATGACGAACGTGCCGAGCCCCGCGAACGTGATGGCGACCACGACGCCGATCGCCTGCTTGCCCAGCTGCGTGAGGCCACCCTCGACCGGCGTGAAGGCCAGCAGGCCGACCGCCAGCGCGCCGAAGATGCCACCCACGCCGTGCACGCCGAACGCGTCGAGCGAGTCGTCGTAGCCGAGGCGGCCCTTGAGCTGCACCGCCGCGTAGCAGACGACCGACGCCATCGCGCCGAGCAGCAGCGCTGAGCCGGGCCGAATGTGCCCCGCCGCCGGAGTCACCGCGACCAGCCCCGCCACGATGCCCGACGCCAGCCCCAGCGACGTCGTCTTGCCGTGGTGCCACCGCTCGACCAGCATCCACGAGAGGCCCGCCGCCGCAGCCGCCGACTGCGTCGTCGTGAACGCGAGCCCCGCGACGAAGCCCGCGACCGGCGACTCGGCCGCCACCGCGCTGCCCGCGTTGAAGCCGAACCACCCGAACCACAGCAGGCCAGCGCCCGTGAGCGTCAGCACGAGGTTGTTCGGCAGAATGCCCTTCTGCAGGTCGCGCCGCGGCCCGAGCATCAGCGCCAGCACCAGCGCCGACACGCCGGCCGAGATGTGCACGACGGTGCCGCCGGCGAAGTCGAGCACGCCGAGCTTGAACAGCCAGCCGCCGTCGGCCCAGACCCAGTGCGCGAGCGGGCAGTAGATGAAGGTCGCCCAGAGCAGCGTGAAGACCAGGTAGCTGCGAAAGCGCATGCGCTCGGCGACGGCGCCCGAGATGAGCGCTGGCGTGATGATGGCGAACTTCCCCTGGAACATGACGAACACGAGCTCTGGAATCGCTTTGTCGGCGAAGAGCTTCGTGTGCGGGACATTTTTCAGCGCGAGCAGGTCGAGGTCCCACCCGAAGACACCGCCCACGCTCTTGCCGAACGACAGCGCGTAGCCGATGAGCACCCACTGCACGCCGATGACGGCCATCGCGACGAAGCTCATCATCATCGTCGTCAGCACGTTCTTCTTGCGCACCATGCCGCCGTAGAAGAGCGCGAGGCCCGGCACCATGAGCAGCACGAGCGCGGAGCTCGCCAACATCCATGCGGTCGAGCCGGGGTCGATCGACGTGTTCATCGCTTCAGTGCAGCGGGGCACCTAGCCCGGTTTCAGGCGTTGACGCAATGGAGGTCGAGCAACCGTGGACGCTTCAGGCCATGCACCCGCCACGGCTCAGAACGTCGCGCCCGCGACCGCCACGGCGCCTTCGCGAACCGGCAGCACCGACAGGCTCACGTGGTGCTCCCGCAGCGTGCGCGAGTTCGACAGCTCGGCCATCAGCGCGGTGCCTCCGCCGAAGAGGCCCGAGAGCGCGAAGAAGCTGCCGACCCAGGCGCCGGGGCTCATGCGTTCTTTGTCGCCGACGAAGACGATGAGCGCGGTCGCGACGAGGCCGGCCGCTCCGCCGATGGCGCCCCCGGCGAGGTGCGAGCCCCAGCTGCCCTGGCCGTACATCGCGCGGTGAACGAACCACGCGACGCCGGTGCCGAGGAAGAGGCTCACGGGCAAGCTCAGCAGCGCGACGATGACGCCCTCGGAGCCCGTGGTGCTGCGCTCGAACGCCATCGCGACGCCGACGAGCGTGCCGCCGATGAGCCCTGCGGTCGCACCGGTCGCGATGACGCGCGGCAGATGAAACGACACCTCGCCGCGCTGCTCGGCCAGCACCTCGGCGTCGACGGCCTCGCGCGCCTCGGTGTCGGCGAGGTCGGGGTCGCGACCGGCCGCGTGCGCATCGCCCGGCACCGACGACGGGTCGTACTCGACGGCCGGCGCGGGCGGCACATACGGCGTGTGCCGCGTGCCGGGCTCGGCGGGCAGCAGCGGAGGGCTCGACGGCTCTTCGCCCGACACGAGCAGCGCGAGCGCCAGCGCCAGCACTCAAGGCTCCGTGGCGTACATCACGCCGAGGCACATCTCGTCGCCCGTGCCCTCGCCCCACTTCACGTCGCGCGGCAGCGCGCGCGCGCCGCCGACGAGCGGCTGGGCCTCGGCGCTGTTGTTCCAGTGGCAGGTGATGGCGAGGCGATCGCCGGGCCGATAGACCTTGCTCTCTTTGAAGCCGTAGCTGCGCTGCCAGTGGAAGTTCCACTGGGGAATGTCGAGCAGGCACTCGCGCGTGCGGCCGTCGCCGCGCTGAATCTCGAGCTTCGCCGCGGCGCCGAGCAGGTGCATGTGCAGAGACGCCGAGTACAGCCGCAGGCCGGCGCCGTTGCGAATCGCGCCGCGCGTGATCGAGCTCAACACCGGCGACGGGTCGGCCGCGAAGCCGTAGCTCGCGTCGGCGTCGTACGCCGCGATGTTCATGCCGCGGCCGGCGACCCACTCGGGGTTCGTCCACAAGAACAGCACCGCTCGCTTCTGCACGCTGTCGGCGAGCGCGAGCTCGACGTGCGTGTCGTCGGTCGTGTCGGTGGCGCCCGACTGCACGTTGTAGTGCATCTGCAGCACGACCTTGGCTCCTGGCGGCACGTAGAGGCCGGTGCCCTCGGGGTACATCGAGCCCACGCCGCCCGGAGCCCACGCGCCGATCCACTCGCGCACGCCTCCGCCGGGGCCGCCGAAGCACGCGTAGCCGTCGCCGGGGTCGGCCGCGTCGAGCGCCGCGACGTCGGCGACCCGCTCGGGCGCCGCGAGGTACGCGATGACGTGATGCACCACCTTGTCGTTGCCCGGCACGACGCGGAAGCCGGTGACGAACTTGTCGGTGGCCTCGGGCCAGTCGAGCACGAAGCAGCGGTAGTCGTCGGGGCTGTGCTGCACGGTGTACGGCGCCGGCAGCCCGAGCGTGCGGTCGACACGCGAGAGCCCGCCGGCTGGCGGCACCTCGAGCTGTTGCTTCGCGGTGCCGGGCTCACCGCGCGGCGCGCCCTGCTCGACCCACTTGCCGAACAGCGCGATCTGCTCGTCGCTGAGGCTCAGGTCGTACGCGTAGTCGGCGCAGCCGCGCGCGGCGCGGTACGGCGGCATGCGGCGGCTCTCGACCGCGGCCATCGCCGCGCCCTGCATCTGCTTCACCTCTTCGTAGGTGGTGAGCGGAAACGGGGCGATGCCCTTGCCGTCGTGGCAGATGGCGCAGCGGGCCTCGATGATGGGCTTGAGGTCGGCCTCGTACGTGACCTGCGGCTCGGCCGGCGTCGACGACGTCGACCCACAGGCCGTCAGCAGGAGCAGAGCGAACCGCCGCACGACCCCGACCATAACCCGCGGCTCACTTGAGATGAACGCAAGCGCGGCGCGCTTCGTGAGACTCACGCGCAGTGGCGAGAGGCCTGCCGCGCGCCACGCCGCATTCATCTCAAGCGAGCGCCGCGCAGCCCGCCGCAGGCGATCAGCGCACCCATCGCAGCTTGCCGCGCCGGGGGCTCACGAAGCGGCGCCGCCCAGGAATGGGCCAGATCGCCTCGTAGGTGATGCTCCAGAGGTGGTCCTCGATGGCGGTCGGGTCCTTCTCGCTCGTCACCCAGTCGTTCTTGAACCGGCGCAGGTCGACGAGCGCGAAGCCGCGCAGCGTGAGGTCCGTCTCGTCCTTCGACCAGTAGTTCCAGTAGTAGGGGTGGTACGCGAGCACGAGGTCGCGCAGCGTCTCGTGCACCGGTGGGCGCGAGCGCAGGTTCGGGTCGCGCGACTGGGCGAGCGCGCCCCAGCGGCCGCGGCGGCGGTACACGAAGAGGTTGTGGTCGATGTCGCGCGCCTCCATGCACAGCAAGAGGGGCGGGTCGCCGTGAAAGCTGCAGATGGCGGCGGCCGCGAGGGCGCCCTCGAGGCAGTGCGCGTTGCCCTCGCGCACGACGCGGCGGAAGGTCTTGAGCGTCGACTTGCCGTCGCGCTCCCAGTTGTACTTCAGGCCGTCGAGCCACTTCTGCGTGCGCTCGGGCGTCGAGCACCGCTTCAGCACGGCGAGCTCTTCCTTCGTGAACGCGTGCTTCATCACAGGCGCTTCAGCACCTCGGCGAGCACCGGCGCGCACGGCACGACGTCGAGCGGAAACGGAGCGTCGACCGGCGGCGGCACCGAGTCGGTCACGACCACGCGCCTGGGGCCGGCTGCCTTCAGCCGCTCGAGCGCGGGCCCGACGAACAGGCCGTGGGTCGCCGCCACGGTGACGCCGGGGTTCGCGCCCGCGGCGATGACCGCGGTGATGGCGGCGCAGACCGTGCCGGCGGTCGAGATCATATCGTCGACGACGACCGCGTTGAGCCCCTTCACGTCGCCCACGACGCCGGTCGCGCTGACGTCCGAGCCCGACAGCCGCCGCTTGTGCACGACCGCGACGTTCACGCCGAGCAGCTTCGCGAACGCCTCGGCGCGCTTCACGGCGCCGAGGTCGGGGCTGACCACCACGGCGGGCCGAGGCACGTGGGCGAGCCGCTGCACGAGCGCCGAGACGGCCGACGCGTGCTCGACCGGCTGGAGGAAGCAGCCCTCGACGGCGCGCGAGTGCAGGTCGAGGCAGACCATGCGGTCGATGCGGCCGGCGGCGAGCAGCTCGGCGACGACGCGCGAGCCGAGCGGCTCTCGGCCGGTCTCGCGGCGGTCTTGCCGCGCGTAGCCGAGGTACGACGCGATGGCGGTGATGCTGCTCGCGCCGGCGCGGCGGCAGGCGTCGCTCAACAGGGTGAGCTCGAGCAGGTGCTCGCCGACGGGGGGCTGCGTCGGCTGAACCAGCCAGACGTCGCGGCCGCGCACGTCGGCCTGCACCTGAATCTCGAGCTCGCCGTCGGGGAAGGGCGTGATGGCGCAGGGGCCGAGCGGCTGGCCGAGCTCCTTCGCGAGGGCGGCGGCCAGGGCCGGGTGCGCGGAGCCGGCGATGAGAACGGGCGTCACGCGGCGCTCATAGCCCGATATCTTCGGCGCATGAAGCTCGGCTCACCGGCGTTCGAGAGCGGCGGCAGCATCCCCTCGCAGTTCACCTGCCAGGGGAAAGACGTGTCTCCGGCGCTGGAGTGGAGCGGCGCTCCGGCGGGCACCCGCTCGTTCGCGCTCATCGTCGACGACCCCGACGCGCCCGACCCGAAGGCGCCGAAGATGACCTGGGTGCACTGGGTGCTCTACGACGTGCCGGCCCTCGGCCTCTGGGCTCGCGGAGCACGCGGGGCTCGAGCCGAGCGGCGCGCGCGACGGCACGAACGACTGGAAGCGCACCGGCTGGGGCGGCCCGTGCCCGCCCATCGGCGAGCACCGCTACTTCTTCAAGCTCTACGCGCTCGACGCGCTGCTCGGCGACCGGGGCGCGCTGACGAAGCCGCAGCTCGAGCACGCGATGCAAGGCCACGTGCTCGCGAAGGCCGAGCTCATGGGCCGATACCAGAAGCGCTGAGCGGGAACAGAGCGGGGGCGCCGCGTGTCCCAGCGCGGTCATGCTCCTGCTCCTCGCGCTGATCAGCGCCGCGTCGCCGCCGGCCTCCTTCAGGCTGCCGAACGTGCCGCACGTGAAGCAGAAGCCCGACTACTGCGGCGAGGCGTGCGTCGAGATGGCGCTCAAGCACTTCGGCCGCGCCGGCACGCAAGACGACGTGTTCGGCTGGTCGGGGGTCGACCCCGCGCTGAACCGCGGCGCGTGGACGCGAGAGCTGAAGGTCGCCGTCGAGCGCGCCGGCTTCGAGCCGGGGGCCGTCTGGTCGACCACGGCCGCGCGCGACCCCGAGCCGCAGATGCGCGTGCTGCTCGACGAGGCGCTCGCAGACCTGCGGTCGGGCTGGCCCTCGATTCTCTGCATGCACTACGCGTCGGCGGCCGACGCGCCCGAGCACTTTCGCCTGCTCGTCGGCTACGAGAACGGCGGCGACACGCTCGTGTTCGAAGACCCCGCGCTCGACGCCGGGCCCACGCGCTTCACGCGCGCGCAGCTCTTCGAGCTGTGGCCGCTGAAGTACGACGTGAGCCGGTGGACGCTGGTGCGCCTGCGGCTGAAGCCGGCCGACCCCTACGCCGCGCACGTCGCGCAGACGCGCGCGAAGTACGGGCGCGCGCTCGACGACCTCGAGTATGCGGTCGAGCCTCCGTTCGTGGTCTGGAGCGACGGCGGCGGCAAGCCCGACACCCGCACCGTGCGGTGGACGGTGAAGCAGCTCGAGGCGCTGTACTTCGACGAGCGCCCGCGCGGCACGTACGACGTCTTCCTGTTCGACGGCGCCGAGAGCTACGTGCGGCACGCGAAGGCGATGTTCGGCGAAGAGCCCGGCACGCCGTACGGCTACGCGTCGTCGCAGCACAAGGCGCTGGTGATGAACATCGCGACGGGCGGCGGCACGCTCGTGCACGAGCTCGTGCACCCGTACCTCGCCGCGAACTTCGACGACCCGCCGACCTGGCTCAACGAGGGCCTGGCCTCGCTGTACGAGCAGAGCAGCGAGAAGGACGGGCGCATCGTCGGCCTGCCGAACTGGCGCCTCGAGGGCCTGCAGCGGGCGCTCGCGCGGGGCCCCATCATGCCGTTCGCGCAGCTCGTGCAGACCTCGGACGCGCGCTTCCGCGACGAAGACGAGGGGCTGCACTACGCGCAGGCGCGCTACCTCATGCAGTACCTCCAGGAAGAGGGCCTGCTGCAGGAGTTCGTGCGCCGCGCGCTGAAGCAGCAGCGCGAAGACCCGACGGCCGCGCTCGCGCTGCGACAGACGCTGGGCGAGCCGCGCTGGCGCACGCTCGACGCCACCTGGCGGCGCTGGGTGCTGGGTCTGAGCTTCCCGTGACGTAGCAGGCTGCACCTACCCCGGCTCCTGTCGCCCGGGAGTCATCACGCTCCGTCGGCTGGCCGGCACGCGAATCGGCGTGGCCTCTCGCGGGGACAACCTCTGCACCTCAGCAGCACTCACCTCCACCGGAGCTCTCTTGACCATCAAAGGCCTCGCCTCAGCGGCAACCCTGCCGCGCGTCACCTCTGCGTCTTCTGCCGCCACGCCGACCTCTTCGACCGCCGCGGCCACCGTGCACCTCGACGACGTCTTCGAGACCGCGCCGTCGTCGGTGAAGACCTCGGCGAAGGCCCTGGCCCCCTCGTTCAAGCAGCTCGCGAAAGACCGCATCGACCTGCGCGACCCGAACCGTTCGTACTTCGTCGAGACCGACTACTGCGACCCGGCGATGCGGCCGGGCCACGACATGAGCGCGAAGTACAAGGACACGCCGGGCGGCGAGCTCTACGGCGCCGGTGGGCCGACCCTCGACGACGTGAAGCAGGGCGCCACGGGCGACTGCTGGTTCATGTCGAGCCTCGGCAGCCTGGTGTCCTCGGACCCGCAGCGCGTGCGCGACATGGTCCGCGACAACCAGGACGGCACGTTCTCGGTTCGCCTCTACGCCGAGCAGCCGAAGGGCAGCGGCAACTTCGTCGAAGACTGGGAGACCGTCGACGACGACCTCCCGCGCTGGAACGGGAACAACGACGAGGTCTACGCCAAGGCGCGCGACTCCGACCACGACGGCCACGAAGAGCTCTGGGCCGCGGTCGTCGAGAAGGCCATGGTGCAGCACATGCAGAAGCACTTCCCCGAGCAGGGCAGCGGCTATCAGGCGCTGAACGACGACATGATGAGCCGCGCGATGGAGGCCCTCACCGGCAACCGCGCGACCGTCGTGATGACCCAGAGCACGAACGCGAACGACATGTGGGCGCAGCTCAACCGGGTGAACGAGGGCGACCTCGTCTCGGCGGCGACGCCGCGCGAGGGCAAGCTGATGCCCGGCCTGTGGCAGCCGCACTGCTACACCGTGACGGGCGTCGTCGAGGTCAACGGCCAGCGCTTCGTCGACCTGCGCAACCCCGCCGGCACCGGTGAGCCGTTCGACGGAGGCGGCCCCAGCGACGGCGTCTTCCGCCTCACGTACGACGACTTCCGCGCGAACTTCTCCGAGGTCGCGGCGGCCGACTGAGCCTGCGTGCGGGGCGCCCGCCCGCTAGGCTGTCGCCGGCATGAAGAAGCTCGCCGCCCTCGCCGGCACGTATCTGCTCGCGTGGGGCGGCGTCGCGCTTCTCTGGTTCGACTGGACGAACGCGGCCGCCGAGCGCGGGCGGCACGCCGTCGGCCTCGGCGAGGAGCAGGCAGCGACGTTGCCCGAGCCCGACGCGCTGCCCGAGCTCGCCCAGGCGTGCGAGCAGAAGCTCGAGAGCGGCGAGCCGCAGAGCATCGCGGCGTACATCGCGAAGGGCGCGGCGACGCCGGCCGACGAGAACGCGTACGACGAGGTGGTCGTCGGGGTCGACGCCACGCGCCTGGGCGACGTGGCGCGCGAGCGCGGCGCGCGGTACGTGGCGGTCGAGCCGCTGCAGGCGCTCGAGCGCACCGCGAACCCGCTCGAGTGGTCGCGCGTGCTGCCGCTCGCGAGGTCGGGGGCGCCGGAGCTCGCGGGCACGCGCTACCTCGTGGTCGCGAAGTACTTCTCGCTGACGCCACCGGTGAACGAAGGCACCGACGGCTACACCCGCGGCAGCGGGGCGTTCTCGGCGCGCGTCATCGGCCTGCGCGACGGCGAGGTGCTGTGCGAGGGCCGCGGCGACGTGCACATGAAAGAGACCGTCGACGCCGCCGGCCGCGGAGACACGCGCGAAGCGGCGCAGGCCGAGGCGCTGAAGAACGCCGCGAAGCTCGTGCCGTTCGTGTTCTCGCTGTCGGTGACGACGAGCCCGCTGCACGCGGTGTGCGGAGCGGGCGGCGAGGCGCTGTGTCGCGTGACCGGCCGCTGGGTCGGGCGCTGAGCCGCGCGGCGGAACCTGAAGGCGCACGGCGGCTCGAAGCGCGACGCGACGCTCGGGAGCGCGCGGTCCAATGCGCCGCGAGGTCCACGCGCCGGGACCCGAAGAGCGACACGGACCTCGAGGGCGCGCCGTTCAGTTCGCCGCGACGTCCCCGCGCCGGGACCCGAAGAGCGACGCGGACCTCGAGGGCGCGCCGTTCAGTTCGCCGCGAGGTCTCGGCAGGTCAACGTGCGGGGACCCGAGGGGGCCGGTCTGGCGCGCAGCGAGGGCTCCGCGCGAGGTTACGACTCGTCCCAGCCGACGCCGCGCGACGGAGGCAGCTCGGCCACGCTCCGCTCGCCGCTCAGGCGCTCGGGCTCGGAGCCTTGCGGCTCGTCGAGGGTCGAGACGTCGAGCAGGTTGACCTCTTCGAGGTCGAGCTCGTCCATCCACCGCACGAGGTCATGCTCCTCTTTCGTGAGTGCGGGGGTCACGCGAGCTTCCCTTTCATGAACGCGACGATGACCATGGGGTCGACGTAGCTCGAGCGGCAGACCTGCGGCGTGTGGCCGAGCTTCTTCGCGACGCGAACGAACATGTCGTTGACGACCTGGGCGCGGCGCTCGGCGGGCACGCGGCCGGCGGCGAGCAGCTCCTCGCGGGCGAGGCGCGTGGCGTGAAACGTTCTGAACTTCTTCGCGGTCGCTCCGAACGGAGCGAGGTAGCGGTTCACGTCTGCGGCGCCGACGTGAAAGACAGAAGCGTCGTCGCGGCGCAGGCGGCCGGTCTGCTCCTTCATCTCGCGGGCGAGCAGCGGGTCCTTGAGGCTCACGCGCCAGCGCACGCCCGACTTGCCGGTGAACGACAGCCGCACCGTGTCGCCCTCGACGCGCACGTGCCGCTTCTCGAGCGTGGTGGCGCCGAAGTGGTCTCGCTCGTCGGCGCTCTCTTGCCCGCCGACGCGCAGGCAGAGCTTGTCGATGAGCGTGATGACCATGGCGACCTCGCGGTCTTTGCCCGAGCCGTTCAGGTCCTCGAGCACCTGCTTGCGAATCTCGGGGATGTGCCGCGCCAGCTCGCGGTTCTCGGCGAACTTGAGGCCCGCCCGGCGCTGCACCTCTTCGAGCGTGTAGTTGTAGACCCACTTGATGGGCTGGCCGGGCTTCGCGGGAGCCGCCCAGCGCTCGATCCACGTGCCGTTGCCGGCCTTGTTCTTCTCGACCTTCGCGCCGTGGGGCGGCACCTTCCACTTGCGCTTGCCGTCTTCGGTGAAGAGGCGGGGGTGCGTCTTCGGAGTCGGCTCGGTGGACGCGGCGTGGTGCTCGCGGTGCGGGCCGCGGAAGACCTGCGTGCGTCGGAGCGCCGTCGGCACGGGCCCAAACAAGCAGAGAGCGACGCGAGCAGCAAGAGGCCGAGCCAGAGAGCCTGGCGCGACGACCGCACACTCCACCGCCGCACGACGGCCACCAGGAGACAGGCGGCTCGCTGCGCGCGACGCGAGAGAGCCCGGGGGCGGCAGGGGGTGAGGCCATGTTAAACATTGGCAGCTGTTCTTACATTGTTAAACATACCCTCCCGGGTCCCCCGGCCCGAGCTCGGCGCCAACGCCGGACGTGCCGACCGTCGCCTGCCGAGCCGTCGATCAGCGCGCCGAGCTCGGCGGTAATCGCCACGGGGTCTCTGGCTGCAGGCGACCTCGAGAAGTCGCGTCGACGGATCCGAGCGCCCTTGGTATGCCCGGCGAATGCTCGCTCCGGTGACGGCCGTGATGCTCGCTGCAGCTCCCGCCACGCTGCTCGTCTGGGGCGGAGGCAAGACGCCCGCAGACGCGCAGAAGGCGCTCGATGACTGGAAGTCGCGCTCGGAGGGCTGGCTCGCGTTCGTGAAGCTCGCCGACGGCTTCCCGCGCATCGTCGAGAGCAAGACGGTCGAAGGCCTGAACCCGGGCTTTCACATCGTCGTGCTGGGCGCCTGCGAAGACGCGCTGAAGGCGCAGCACGTGCTCGACTTCTTCAAGCAGGTCGAGCCTGCGGTCTACAGCAAGCAGGCCACGTGGGCCGACACGACCAGCTGCCCCGGCGGCCAGAGCGGCTGGGAGTGGAGCCCCGAGGTCGCGCGCGTGAAGACGAAGGAGCACACGCTCAGCGGAGTGCTGCTCTTCACCGAGAGCTCGCCGAAGATGAAGGTGCTGCTGCGCTACGAGCCGAAGGGCGGCGAGGCGAAGGTGAGCTGGCTCGACGAAGACGGCCGCGACTGCGACGGCGCCGGGCCCTTCGAGCCGCGCGGCGCGGGCCTCTCGTTCGAGCAGGAGTGCATCACCGGCCGCTGCACCACCGAGGGCCGCTCGTCGTTTCGCACCACCTTCACCGTGAAGAACGGGCAGGTCGCTCGCACCGTGAAAGAGACCGTCATCAGCAAGGCGTGGTGTGACTGATGAAGCACCACGACGGCACCGAGCTCGCCGCCGCGGCGCGCTTCGCGACGCCCGCCGACCCGCGCATCGGCGCCGTGAAGACCGCGGCGACGAACGAAGACGCAGCGGGCACGCACGGAGCGCTCGCCGTCACGCAGCGCGGCGCGCTGTGGGTCACGCTCGGCGGCCTGGCCGGCGCGTTCATCGGCTTCGTGCCGGTGGTGCTGGTGATGCGCTTCGTGTGGACTCCGAGCAGCTCGGCCGAAGGGCTCGTGATGATCGGCGCCGGCGTCGGGCTCGGCGCGCTGGCGGGCATCGCCCTCGGCGCCCGCAGGTTCCGAGCGCAGCTCGTCATCGCGCCCGAGGTCAGCTACATCGGCGAGCGCGGCGCGCAGCTCGACGGCTCGGTCGTGGTGTTCGCCGACGTCAGCGCGCTCGCGGTCGACAAGGCGACGCGCCGCTTCCGCGCCGAGGTCGAGCACTCGTGGCGCCTCACGTGGAAGCTGCGCGACGGCCGCGAGGTCGCGATGGGCTTCGCGTTCAACGAGTGGGCAGCAAAAAGGCCCGGCGTCGATCGCGATCGCCGGGCCTTCGGTGAAGCAGTCGAGCGCGCGTGGGCGCTCGACTCAGGTCAGAACTGATTCCAGAGGAACTGGTTCGTGACCTCGTGGTGGAACTGCACCTCGGCGACCTTCACGCGGGTGCCCAGGGCCTTCGGGCAGCGCTCGGCGCTCGCGGTCTTCAGGTCGGCGAACTTCTCGTGCACGAGCTCGCCGAACAGCTCCTTCGAGAACGGGCTCGCCTTGAAGAGGCGAATGGCGTCGTAGATGTTGTCGGGGAGGAACCGCGTGCGCGACTTCTCGCCCTCGCCCTTCTTCTCGGCCGTGCCCTCGAGGCCCGTGCGCAGAATCGTGTACACGCTCATGTACGGGTTCGAGTCGGGCGCCACGCTGCGCACCTCGATGCGCGCGCTCTTCTCGTTGCCGAGCGGAATGCGAACCATCGAGCCGCGGTCGATCGCCGACGCCTTGATCTGATTCGGCGCCTCGAAGTGCGGGTCGAGCCGGCGGTACGCGTTCACCGACGAGTTCAGCACGAGGCAGATGTCCTGCGCGTTCGAGAGAATCTTGCCGATGAAGTCCCACCCGGACTTCGAGAGCCCGTCTTTGCCCTTCTTGTCGAAGAACAGGTTCGTGCCCTTCCGCGCGAGCGAGAGGTTCGTGTGCATGCCGTTGCCGTTGATGCCGGTCGCCGGCTTCGGGAGGAACGACGCCGTCAGGTTCAGCTGCGCCGCCACCTGCCGCGAGAGCAGCTTGTAGAGCTGCACCTGGTCCGAGCCGATGACCGCGTCGGCGTACTTGAAGTTCATCTCGAACTGCGACGGAGCCACCTCGGGGTGGTCTTTCTCGTTCTCGAAGCCCATCGCGCGCTGCACCTCGGCGGCGCCGTCGATGAACTGGCGGAGCGCGTCACCCGGCAGCGAGTGGTAGTAGCCGCCCGTCGACACGAAGTCGAAGTGCCCGGTCTCGTGGAAGCGGCGCTCGGCGTCGCGGCCCTTGAAGAGGAAGCCCTCGATCTCGTGCGCGACGTTGCAGACCGTGCCGTCCTTCTTGAACATCGCGTCGGTGTAGGCCTTCAGCCGGCCGCGCATGTCGGCGATGTACGGAGTGCCGTCGCGCTCGAGCACTTCGCCGAACACGAGCACCTTGCCCGGGCCGAACACGTCGGAGGGCAGCCAGTAGAACGCGGGCCAGTCGATGCCGAGGCGCAGGTCGCTCTCTTGCTGGGCCGAGAAGCCGCGAATCGAGCTGCCGTCGAAGGTGAGGTTGTCGGCCGACCCGAGCAGGAACTTCTTGTCGTAGTCGAGCATGTGCAGCCGGCCTTCGAGGTCGGTGAAGCACACCGTGACCGCCTTGATGCGCTTCTCGTCGGTCAGGTACTTCATGCGCTGCTCGCGGATCTTGTCGGGCTTCTCGCGGTTCAGGCGCTGCTTCTTGGCCTCGAGGTTGAGCTCCTCCATCTCGTCGTAGGGGATCTCGAGGAAGTCCCGCAGGGCGGGGTTGCTCGTTGCGGCGTGCGTCGGGGTGTCGAGGTCCGCGTTCGAGCGGGCACCGCTGCGGTCATGATCCATTTTTTGCTCCGGGAAGGGTTAACAACTTGCGCCGAAGCCTTAGTGACGCACTTGCTGACACAATTCAACTGAATCTTGGCCTTGTTACTTTGTGCTGAGCGGAGCAGAACGACCAAGATGCTGCTCGCGGCCACGCTGGTGCTCGCGGTCGCCGCCGGCGACCTGAACGAAGCTGCTGCCCCGAGCCGCAAGAGCTCTACCCGCACTCGACCACCGGGGCGCTGGTGCTTGGTGTCGTCGCCGAAAGCCTCGTGCTCGATACATGTCAGACCCCCGATCTACGAAGGCGGCATGGGGAACCTCATCAGGCCGGATGATCAGCTGTACCGCCGCGTCGCCGAGATCCTCGAGCAGGCGCGCGGCCGCGTCGCGCGCACCGTCAACACCGCGATGGTGCAGACGTACTGGCTCATCGGGCGCGAAATCGTGCAGGTCGAGCAGCGCGGCGCCCGACGCGCCGAGTATGGAGACGAGCTCATGCAGCGCCTCGCGACCCGGCTCACGCGGCGCTACGGAGCGGGCTTCAGCGTCGCGGGGCTCCGCCGCATGAGGCAGTTCTTCGCGAGCTATCCGAACGGGTCGGCGCTCTCGCGTGGGAAGAAACGCTCAACAGCGTTGAGCGAATCTGCGAACGCCACCAACCTCTCGGCACCGTCGAGAGATTCTACGGGCCAGTTCCCCCCGACGCTGTCGTGGTCGCACTACCTCGTGCTGATGCGCGTCGAGAACCCGCTCGCGCGCTCGTTCTACGAGATCGAAGCGTCGCGCGAGTGCTGGTCGGTGCGCGAGCTCGAGCGCCAGGTCGGCGCGCTGCTGTTCGAGCGCCTCGCCGCGAGCCGTGACGGCAAGCGCGTGCGCGAGCTCGCGCGGCGGGGCCAGAAGGTCGACTCGCCGGCCGACGTGCTGAAGGACCCGTTCGTGCTCGAGTTCCTCGACGTGAAAGACAACCCGCTCGCGCTCGAGCGCGACGTCGAGCAGGCGATCATCGACCGCATCCACCACTTCCTGCTTGAGATGGGCAAGGGCTTCTGCTTCGTGGCGCGGCAGAAGCGGCTCACGCTCGAAGGCGATCACTACTTCGTCGACCTCGTCTTCTACAACCGGCTGCTCCGCTGCTTCGTGCTCGTCGACATCAAGCTCGGCAAGCTCACGCACCAGGACCTCGGCCAGATGCAGATGTACGTGAACTTCTTCGACCGCTACCAGCGCCAGCCCGACGAGGCGAAGACCATCGGCATCGTGCTGTGCTCCGACAAGAACGACGCGATGGTGAAGATCTCGCTGCCCGAAGACGGCGGCCGAATTCGCGCGTCGCGCTACCAGATGTACCTGCCGAGCGAGGCCGAGCTCCGGCGCGAGCTGAGCCGCGACCGCGAAGAGGTCGACCGCGTGCTGAAGCTCACCGCGTGAGCGCCGGCGAGGCGGCGTGAGCGGCGCCGTTCAGTCGCGAGTGATGACCATCGGCTTGTGCATGCGCTGCCCGGTCGGCAGCCCCGACGCCTGCCCGGGCGCCGGCGCCTCGAACGCGTCGGTCTGAAACGGCTTCGCGACCGACGCGCTCTCGGTGCGGTTCGAGCCCACCGTGATGGTCTCGTTC
Organism: Myxococcaceae bacterium; assembly: GCA_044223505.1. Taxonomy (GTDB): domain Bacteria; phylum Myxococcota; class Myxococcia; order Myxococcales; family Myxococcaceae; genus Xiheicaenimonas. Next base: position 78,817 of record JBGALX010000042.1, on the reverse strand, counting down.
GAACCGACCGGCTTGTTCTGGTGAATCTTGGAGCCCTTCATCGTGACGTCGCTGTCGCGCACGCGCATGAGAGAGGTATCCGAACGAACCTCGGCTCGATGCCACGGCGACTCACGCCCACGTGACGCCGCGGGCTTGGCTTTGGCGGTGTGAACGGCCCGGTCACTTCCTGCGGCGGCGCAGCGTGAACGCGAGCGCTCCGAGCGCGAGCATCAGCTCGCCGCCCGCCGCGCACCCGCAGCCCGGCTTCAGCTTGTCGTTGCCGAGATCGATGCGCGTCTCTTCCTTCGTCGGCACGTGCGGCGGCACCGCCGGCAGCGCCTCGGGCACCACCGGCGTGTCGTCGAGCACCGGCACCGTCAGGTACGGCACCTCGCCCATCGACGTCGGCACGCCCGCATCGGTGTCGACCGGAGGCACCCCAGCATCCATCTCGGGCGGCGGGATCTTCAGGCAGCCGTTGCCCATGAGCCGCGCGTCCATCGTGCCGCGCCCGTCGGTCGCCCACGTGAACCACTGCATCCACCGCGCGCGGTAGGCCTCGACCTTCGCCACGTCGGCCGCGCTGTACGTCTGGCCCTGCGGCACCACGAGCACGAACGCGACGCGCCAGCAGCTCTGGGCGTTCGGGTACGCCGGCACGCGCGGCCCCTCGGCGCGGATGATGTCGTCGACCGTCACGTCGACGCGCGTCATGCCGTTCACGGTCTCGGCCCCGGTCGGGCCGTGCGCTCCTGCGGGGCTCGAGTGCCCCGAGCCGTCGTCGAGCAGCATCGTCGACGCCGTCTCGGCCGGAGCCCTCAGCCCCATCAGGTACTGGTCGAGCGGGCCGTACTTCCGCTGCCCGCCGCGGAGCGTGAACGTGCCGTCCATGTTGTCGGTGATGAAGTTCCCGTACATCACCGACTGCGAGCTCACGTGGTAGCCGTAGTGCCCGTTGAGCGAGCCGCGCGTCGGGTCGGTCTGGTCGGGCTCGTAGCCGCGCAGCATGTCGCGCCGGCCGCGGCCGTCGCCCTTGTCGTAGTGCACCCACGTCATCCAGTGGTGGCCGTACTCGTGGCCCATCAGCTCGACGCCGGTGATGCCGAGCGGCAGGCCGAAGAAGATGGTCGCAGGCCCGTCGGGGCTCGCGGGCAGCTTCGGCAGTGAGCCCATGAACACGCACTGCGAGAGCTTCGCCGGGCTGCCGAACTGCGAGCCCCAGTCGATCGGGTTCGTGCCGATGCCCTGCGTGCTCCACCGCACCGGCTGGCCCTGCTGCACGTTCGCGAGGTCATCGAGCATCATCGGCGTGAACGTGAAGAGCCCGTCGTACTGGTCGCCCATCGCGGGGATGACCTGCTTCGCAGCGTCACGGCAGAAGGCCCCGCCCGGCGCGAGCAGCCCGATCGGCGGCGGCCCGTTCATGTAGTCGACGTTCGTGTGAATGGTGCCCGTCGTGTCTTCGACCACGACCACGTCGCCGACGGCGAACGTCCCCGCACGAACAGGGAGCGCCGCAGCCGCGAACAGAACCACCAGAATCTTTTTCATGCGTGCCCCTCCCGAGCGGAAGAGCCCCTTTGAACGAAGGCACGCGCTACACACCATACAAGCCGAGAGGGTCGCAACTGATTGGCCAGTCAACCGCCGGCGCGCTCGACGCGGCAGCCGGCGGCGGCTGCGACACGCTCGGCGAGCTCGACCACCGCCTGCACGTCGGGGCGGCCCGCCGCGGCGGGGAAGCTCGCGACCGGCTGGGTGCCCATCTCTCGGCCCACGAAGTCGAGGCCGACCGGAGGGCCGTCGCGAACGATGAGCGTGTCCTCCGCCGAGACGAACCAGCGCGCGCCAGACTTCTCGTTCTCGAGCGTCACGGTGCCGTCGACGCTGCAGCGGCCGACCACGTCTTCGTCCGCCGCCGCTCCGCCCATCACCCGGTGGATGACCAGCGGCTCGTCTCTGTCGAACAGCGACGCCATCAGCGCGGCGAGGTCGGCGTGCCCCGCCGAGAGCCCCTGCGCCGCGAGCACGCCTTCGAGCGCCGCGGCGAACGCGGCCGCGTCGGCGTACCGGTCTTCGGGGCGCTTCGCGAGCGCGCGCATCAGCGGCTCGTCGAGCCAGGCAGGAGCCGTCGAGACCTTCGACGGAGCCTCGAGCGCGCAGTCGAGCGTCGCCTTGACCGTCTGGAGGTCGGTCTCACCCTTGAACGGCCGCACCTGCGTGACGAGCTCGTACAGCACCATGCCCAGCGTGAAGACGTCGGTGCGTGCGTCGAGCGGCTTGCCCATCACCTGCTCGGGCGAGAGGTAGCCGATGCGGTGAATGATGGCGTGCGGTCTCGCGCTGAGGCTCGCGACGCCGACGCGGCGCATGCCCATGTCGAGCACCTTCACCACGCCGTCGAACGACAGCCGCAGGCTGTCGGGGCCGAGCTCGCCGTGCACGAGGCCCAGCCGCCGGCCGTGTGGGTCGGTGAAGCCGTGCAGGTAGACGAGGGCCTTGCACACCTCGACGCCGATGCGCAGCGCGACCGCGACCGGGGGCCACCGCCTCACGCGAATCGCCCTGCGCATCACGACGCCGAGGTCGGCGCCGCGCACGTACTCGGTCGCGATGAAGTACCTGCCGTCGACCTCGCCCACGTCGTACAGGTGCGCGAGGTTCGGGTGAATCAGCCGCGCCGCCACCTTCATCTCGCTCAGCAGCACCTGGCTGAAGTCGGGGTCTTCGCTCAGGTACGGCAGCAGGCGCTTCACGACGACGAACTTCCCCGGCCCTGCGCTGACTCCGGCCGGCCGCGCCAGCCAGACCTCGGCCGTGCCGCCGACCCCCAGCTTCGTGATGAGCCGATAGCCGCCGAACCGCATTCGCCCCATGCTAGCGCGCACCGCCCCGAGCGCTCGCCGCGCCGTGCTAGCGTCACCGCACCTCGCGTGAACCTCGAAGAGCTCTGGGCGCGGCTGGGTCTCGATTCACTCGGAGCGACTGCGGGCGCGCACACCGACACGTTCGGCTCCGACGCGACGCTGCGCTCGCCGGTCGGGGCGCCGGTCACCGCCATCAGCTCCGAGGTGAAGCTGTCGCTCGCCCCGCCGCAGCTGAGCGACCAGCCCGACGCCGCGTCGCTGGTGAAGGCCGCCGACCTCGTCGTCGTCGGGCGGCTCGGCGAAGGCGGCATGGGCACGGTGCTGCAGGCGCGCCAGCCCTCGCTCGCGCGCGACGTCGCGGTGAAGGTGCCCCGCAACGCCGGCGCCGGAGCCCGCTCGCTCGTCGAAGAGGCGCGCCTCGCGGGCTCGCTCGAGCACCCGGGCATCGTGCCGGTGCACGCCATCGCCTTCGACGAGCACGGCGCCCCCGCGCTCGTCATGCGCCTCGTCGGCGGCGTCTCGTGGAGCACCCTGCTGCTCGTGCCCGACCGCGTGCTCGAAGAGCGCCTTGGCCGCTCGGCCCCCAACCGCCTCGAGGCTCACCTGCACGTCTTCCTCCAGGTGTGCAACGCCATCGCCTTCGCGCACGCGCACGGCGTGCTGCACCGCGACCTGAAGCCCGCGAACGTGCTCATCGGCGAGCTCGGCGAGGTCTACGTCGCCGACTGGGGCGTCGCGCGCCGCAAGGAATCGCCGCCCGGCCCCACCGGCTTGAAGGGCACGCCCGCGTACCTCGCTCCCGAGATGTGCACGGGCGAAGACGCCAACATGGACGAGCGCACCGACGTCTTCCTGCTCGGCGCGACGCTCTACGAGGTCATCGAAGGCAACCCGCCCTACTACCGCGCCGCCGGAGTCGCCGAGGCGGTCGCCGCCGCGTGGCACGGCGTCATGCCCCCGCTTCCCGAGCAGACCCCCGAAGAGCTCGAGGGCGTCGTGAAGAAGGCCATGGCCTACGACAAGGCCGAGCGCTTTGCGTCCGTGCTCGAGCTGCGCGACGCCGTCGCGACGTACCTGCGGCACGCGGGCTCGCACCGCCTCGCGGCGAAGGTGCGCCCCAGCCTGCAGCAGCTCGAGCGCGCCGTGGGCGAGAAGGTGTCGCGCGAGAAGCTGGCGCCGCTCGCCGCCGAGTGCCGCTTCGGCTTCATGCACGCGCTCGCCGAGTGGGAAGGCAACGCCGAGGCGAAGAAGGGGCTCGACGAGGCGCTGCGGCTGTGCGTGCGCTACGAGCTCGACGCGAAGAACGCGGCCGCGGCGCGCGCGGTGCTGAGCGAGCTGAAGCCCCCGCCCGCCGAGCTCGTCGCCGAGGTCGAGCAGCTCGAGGCCGCCGACGAAGAGGCCTCGCGCGTCGTGAAGCGCTTCGCGCGCGTGGCCCGCGACTTCGACCCGTCGGTCGCGATTCGCCAGCGGGTGGCGATCATCCTCTCGATCGCGGTCGCGGTGATCATCGCCTCGTTCGGGCCGGCGCTCGTGCCCGCGTGGGCCGCTCTCGACGCAACGCTCGGCCGGTGGACCCTGCTCGCGCGCGCGGGCCCGGCGGTGCTGACGTTCGCGACGCTCGCGGCGGTGTTTCGCAAGAGCCTGCTCGGCACGCGGCTCAACCGGCGCTTCATGGGCGCCGTGACGGTCATGCTCAGCGTGGTGGTCGTGAACCGCGTCGTCACCGCCGAGCTCGGGCTGACCGCCGCGCAGACGCAGGTCATCGAGCTCGTCGCGCTCTCGGCGGTGGGCGCGTGCCTCGGGCTGATGCTGCACTCGAGCTTCTTTCTGCAGACCCTCGTCGGCTGCCTCGCGGTGCCGCTGGCGCTCGCCTTCCCGGGCAACGAGCGCACGTTTTATTCCCTGGCGGTCGTGACAGCGCTGCTCGTCACCGTCGTGACCTGGACGCGCTGGCGCTCCGAGCTGGCCTGATCGGTGCACTGCTGGTCGGCCGAGGGCATCGCAGCCCTCACAGCAAAGGAACTACGTACATGAAGACGTTCAGACTCATCGCCCTCGTCATTTCCGCCTCAGCCGGAGCTGCCCTCGCACAAGACTACCCGTCGAGCTCGACACCTCCGCTGCCGCCCGCCGCGCCCCTGCCACCGAGCGACGACGCGCTGGCCCCGGTTCCACCACCAGCGCCAGACGACAAGCTCGCAGCCGGCGACTACATCGACGCGAACCGCGACGGGTATGACGACCGCGACCCGCGCGACATCGACCGCCGCGCGAAGCCCCGCTATCAGCCTCCTTCGCGGCTCGGCCTGGGCGTCGAGCTCGGCGGCGGCGTGACGAACTTCTTCGCGAACGAAGTGCAGGACACCATCGACCCCGGCCCCGAGTGGGCGGCGCGCTTCGTCGTCGGCACCCGCTCGATTCTCGGCGCCGAGGCTTCGTATGAGGGCAGCACGCAGCAGGTGAACGCGCTCGGCGTCTCGAACGCCGGCCAGCTCGTCTCGAACGGCGTTCGCGGTCTCGCGCGCGTGAACTTCTCGAAGCGCATGATTCAGCCGTACATCGGAGCGGGCATCGGCTGGCGTCACTACCAGCTCTACGGCTCTGCCGTCGGCGCCACCTCGGACGTGAGCGATCGCAAAGACGTCGCCGAGATTCCCGCCACCACCGGCATCGCGCTGCGTGCGCGCGGGTTCATCTTCGACACGCGCTTCCACGTCGGCATCCCCATCAGCCGGCCGGTCATCGCCACCAACTCGAACGAGTACGGCGCCGCCACGACGTGGGGCGTGAACGGCAACCTCGGCTTCGAGTTCTGAGGCACGAAACTGCGACAGTCGCCTCGGGGCAAGTTGCGCTCGAGGGGGGCGGCGAGTGTAGGGGGAGGCATCTATGCGCCTCCTCCTTCTCGCCGTTCTGCTCCCGGTCGCCGCCTCTGCAGGGCCCTACAAGCAACGCATTCTCGACGCGCTCGATGCGCTCGACGACGGGAGGGCCGCGCTCAAGAAGGCCTCGCCAGACTGCCGCGAGGCGCTGAGCACCAACTTCAGCACCGCCTCACGCGACGTCGAGGACCTGCGTGGAGGCGCCAGCCAGGACCGGCTGCAGCAGGTGCAGCTGTTCATCGCCGGCATGGCGCTCGCCGGCGGCATCGCGGGCTGCACCGACCGCGTGATGCAGTCGCTCAACGTCGCGCAAGATGCGCTGACCCGCGCGAAGGGCATCTCGGCCGAGCGCGACGACGAGCGCGACCGGGAAGAGCGCCGCCGCCGCGAGCGCGACCGCGACCGCGACGACGACGACCGCTACTCGCGGCGGCGCGATCGCGACGACCGCGATGACCGCTACGACGACGACGACGGGCCGAGGTCGAAGCGGGCGCCGCGCATCAAGGCGATGGGCGAGCGTGACTTCAACGCGCTGATCGCGGCTGTGAACAACGAGACGTTCGGGCAGCAGAAGCTCGGCGTCGTGCAGACGGCGGCGACCGGCTACTTCACCGTCGACCAGGTCGGCCGCCTGGTGGACCAGCTGACCTACGGCAACGACAAGGTGAAGGTCGTCGAGCTGCTGAGCGGCCAGATCGTCGATCGCCAGAACGGGTTCCAGCTCTACTCGCACTTCACGTACTCGAACGACAAAGAGCGCGTGAAGAAGCTGCTCGCGCGCTGAGCCGCTCGGTGCTCAGCCGCGCAGCGCCGCCGCCGCGATGCCGGGCACCTTGAGCCACGACGGCCCCATCTCGAAGTCGATGAGCCGCTTCGCGAGCACGTCGGCCGTCTTGTGCCCCGGGAACCAGGGGTGAATCGGCGACGCCTTCACGGGCGCGCGCAGCACGAACTTCTCGATGACGTCGTGGTCGAACAAGAACGTGTTGTGCACCCAGCCCTTGCCCGACTGAATGTCCTGCAGGGTCGACGACGGGTGCGCGCCCCAGGGCGCGACGCCGAGGCCGAAGACGGCGCCGGCCCACGTGTTCACCGCGACGGCGCCGTACCGCAGCTCGCGAATCGCCTTCTCGACCGCGGCGCGGCCCGCCGGGTCTTCGAGCGTCTTCGGGTGCACCACCATCATCGTCGACAGCGTGCCCCACACGCGCTCGTTCACGAACTTCACGGCCTCGTCGAGAAACGGCCCGACGTCGGGCGTGTCGAAGTTCACCTCGGACACGAGGCCGCACCACGGCTCGACGGTGTACACGCGGTCGTCGCGCTGCGCCTTGTCGACGTCGGTGATCATCGCCCACGCGAGCTGGTCGGGCTTCGGGTTGCCGACGAGCTTCACGTTCGCGCGCCCGTCGACGAACGACCTCCACCGCTGCTCGGCGCCCGGGTAGTACGCCTTGCGCAGGCTCGTGAGCTTCAGCCCCGCCTCGATCTTGTCGAGCAGCGGCTGCCGCCCGCCCCACGCCTTCGACGTCACGAGCAGCTTCGCCGAGTTGCAGTTGAACGACGCGTTGTTCGCGATCATGCCCGCGACGTTGCGGCCCTGAAACGACAGCTCGCCCTCGCTGTACGGCCCCGGCACCACGATCACCGGCGTGATGCACCCCAGCTCCGAGCTGATCTCTTTCTTGAGCAGCGGCTCGTTGCGCGCCCGGCGCGCCGCCGCCTCGGAGCCCGGCGGGCCCCACACCATCGCGTCGTGCGTCTTGTCGCTGCCCGTGATGTGCACCTCGTCGACGAGCGGGTGGTTCACCAGGTGCGCGCCCTCTTCCGCGCCGCCGTACACCACCGCGAGGAAGCCGCGCGCGATCGCCGGCGCGAACGCCGTCTCGATGAACGGCCCCAGGTACGCGTTCACCGGGTTCATCTTCAAGATGCACGCCGTGCCCTCGACGAACATCTTGTAGACGACGTCGGTCGGCGCGATCGCGTTCACGTTGCCGGCGCCGAGCACGAGGCACAGCCGGCCGTCGTGCGGCTTCCGGTAGAACGACGCCTGGTGCTGCTGAATGTTCTCGGGCCCGATGCCCGCCTTCAGGTGAACCTCGCCCGTGTGCTTCGCGAGCAGCGTTCCGTCGAGCTTCGTGTTCGGGAAGATTTGAACCGCCCAGCGCCCGTCGTCGAGCTGGCGAAACGCCTTGCGGTCGAGCTTCGGAGCCCCGTGCGCCTTCACCTCGCGCAGCGCCTCGGCCGTCAGCCGCAAGATGCGAATCGTGACCATCGGGCCCGCGAGCAGCTCTTCGCCCGCCGTCGGCGACTCGGGGTCGACGCCCTTCGCCACGCACGCGGCCCTCGCGCTGTCGAGCGCGACGCGGCGGTAGCCGTCGCGAAACGCCTCGAGCATCGCGATGCGCTCGTCGAGGCTGAGCCGCGCGAACTCCTTCGAGCCCTTCTTCACGCGCTCGACCACTTCATCGAGCTTGGGGAACGGCGTCGACTCGGGAATCGCGATGGCGGCGGACATGGTGCGGGTCTCCTAACACGAGCGCCCGTGATCATTTCACGACAGCGCCGTGGCGCGCTCAGTCTCGCAGCGCGTCGAGCGCCTGCGACGCCGCGCTCCGCGAGTTGCAGCCGAAGAACAGCACCTGCTGCTGGTCGTCGGGCCCGCCCTTCTCTTCCAGCGCCTGCAGCGCCTCGCGCGCCTTCACGAGCTTCAGCTCGCGAATCGCGTCGATGGCCGCGACGCGCACGGTGCAGCGCCGGTGCTTCAGCAGCTCGACGAGCGCATCTTGCGCGGGGCCGTAGCCCTGCCGCGCCGCCGACCGGAAGTACGCCGGCGCGTTGTCCTCGTCTTGCGCCGCCTGCAGCCGGCCGTACCAGTAGTCGCGCACCGGAGCTTCCTTCTCGCGCGCGATCAGCGCCTGCGCCGCCACGACCTTCTGCGAGCGCTCGGCCGCCGGAGCCCTGCGCACGTCTTCGATGGAGTCCTCCAGCGACGGGCGACCGTTCGCGAACCTCACGAGGCCCACCACCGCCGCGATCGCCACCAGCGCCGCGACCACCGCGAGCACTCGCCTCACCGCGCGCGGCGACCGCACCGCCTGCAGCGCCGACGACGTCAGCGGCGACCCGAGCTCGCCCGTGGGCACGGGCGGCGCCTTGTCCATCAGGCGCCCTCCGAACGGCGGCCCCTCGGCTGCGCGCGGCACCTTGTAGAGGCCCTGCTCGTTGTGTCGCCCCGCGAGCTCGGCCTTCACCTCGGCGCGGCTGACCACGAGCCACACCGCCTCGGTGAGCGCGACGTCGCCCGGCGAGGTCGCGTCGCGCACCGCCGCGGCCGCCGCCACCGGCTCGCCGAGCACGTCCTTTCCATCGACCGTCACCTCGCCTGCGCTCACCGCCGTGCGCAGCTGCAGCCGGGCCTCGGCCGGCACGCCGGCGTTGTGCTTCCACAGCTCGTCTTGCGCCGCCTCGGCCGCGAGCACCGCGAGCGTCGGCGACTCGAACACCACGAGGTACGCGTCGGACACCGCCTTCACGATGCGCCCGTGAAACGCCTCGAACACGGGCTCGAGCAGCGCGTGCAGCTTCTCGAGCAGCGCCTGGTTCTGCTCGAGGCTGGCGCGCGCCGCGGCCTCGGCGAAGCCCTTCACGTCGGTGAAGACGATGGCGACGTTCTGGATGCGCACGGCCCGGCTCAGCGATACCACACAGCGTCATGACCCGTGTTCTTCCGCTGCTGATGCTCCTCGCCGCCTGCAGCCGGTGCGCGTCTGCTGCGCGCGGGCCGGTCGACCCCGCGTGCATCGAGGTCGCGGGCGGCATGGGCCCCTCGGGCGCGACGCGCGTGCGCACCGAGACGGTGGTGAAGGGCCTCGACGTGCCGTGGAGCCTCGCGTTCCTGCCCGGCGGCCGCGTTCTCTTCACCGAGCGGCCCGGGCGCCTGCGGCTCATCGAGAACGGCGCGCTCGTCGACACGCCGGTCGCGACCATCACGGCGCTGGTGCGTGGCGAGAGCGGCCTGCTCGGCGTCGCCGCCGACCCGCAGCTCGAGACGAACCGGCGCATCTACCTCTACATGACGGGCGACGACGGCTCGAACCGCGTCGAGCGATGGACCGTGGCGGCCGACTTCCGCTCGGCGGCGAAGGACAAGGTGCTCGTGGGTGGAATTCCGGGCGCGCAGTTCCACGACGGCGGCCGGCTGCGCTTCGGCCCCGACGGCATGCTCTACATCGGCACCGGCGACGCCCGAACGCCCGAGCGGGCGCAAGACGTCGACGACCTCGCGGGCAAGATTCTGCGCGTCGACACCGAGGGCGAGCCAGCCGCCGGCAACCCGTTCCCGGGCAAGCGCGCGTTCGTCATCGGCGTGCGCAACACGCAGGGCTTCGACTGGCTCACGCCGACCGAGCTCGCGGTGACGGACCACGGCCCGTCGGGCGAGCTGTCGCGCACGGGGCACGACGAGGTGAACGTCGCGAAGGCGGGCGAGAACCTGGGTTGGCCGACCATCTGGGGCTGCGAGTCGAAAGAGGGGCTCGTGACGCCGCGGCTGACGTGGACGAGCGCGGCGCCTCCGGGCGGAGCCGCGATCTACACGGGCGATCGCATCGCCGGCTGGAAGGGCTCGCTCATCGTCGGCGTACTCGGCAGCACGCACCTGCACCGCGTGGTGTTCTCTTCCGACCGCACCAAGATCGACTCGCACGAGGTGTACCTCGACCGCACGCTCGGGCGCCTGCGCGACGTCATCATGGGGCCCGACGGCGAGCTGTACGTGACGACGAGCAACTGTGACGGGCGCGGCGACTGCGGCGCCGACCGAGATCAGATCGTGCGCGTGGTGCCCGAGCCGTGACGCGCGGGTTGAGGGAAGTAGCGCTACGCTGCGGCCGTGACGCGGCGCCGGCCCGATCTCTCGAAGCCCTGCGGCGGCAAAGCCAAGGGCTTCACCGTCACCGGCATTCTCGAGCAGGTGGGCGCGAAGTACGGCCCGTCGGTCGTCGCCGAGTTCGCGCGCACGTTGCCCGACGAGTTCCGCGTTCCCATCGAGAGCAAGCTCTTGCTCCCATCGACGTGGGTGCCGATGGAGCTCTACTTCGCGGTCGTGCAGTTCCTCGTCGAGCGCTTCCACGCCGGCGACCCGAAGGCCGCGATCGAGCTCGGCCGCTGGTCGGCGTCCGAGAACATCGGCACGTTCTTCAAGGCGGTGCTCGCGTTCACCTCGCCCGCAATGGTCATCAACCTCAGCGGCCGGTTCTGGAAGAGCTACTACGACGTCGGCGAGCTGAAGGTCGTGGTCAACGAACCCGGTCGCGTCGTGGCCAGTCTCACCGGCTGGCCCTACGACGACGAGGTGACCGTGAACGAGCTCGGCGGCTCGTTCCTCGCCTACCTCGAGAAGAGCCGCGGCAAAGACGTGAAGCTCGTCGAGGCCGGGCCCATCGAGCCGGGCGCGCTCCGCTTCGACGTGCACTACCGCTAGATATCTAGAACGTGAGGAGCAGCGCCCCCGCCTCGGGCCCCTGCCACAGCACGTCGTTCGGCGACGGGCCCTTCTTCAGCTCGGGCGTCGGCCGCGGGGCCTTGCCCGGGTCCATCGCGTCGAGGCGGCGCTGAATCTCGTCGCGGCGCTCCATCGCCTCGCGGCGCCGGGCGAGCGTGGGGAACAGCTTCGTGAGGCCGACGGCGAGCACGATGCCGCCCGCGATCAGCGCGGCGCCGCTCACGCCCATGAACACGTAGCCCACGATCTGCAGCGTCGAGAGCGCAGCCGACGTCGTCGTCAGCGCCGGAATCACCGCCATCACCGTGCCCGCGACGCCGAACGCCGCCGCGAAGATGACGACGACGCCGCCCACCGCCGTCATCACGGTCGGCCCCACGAACGACGTGCGGTACGGCTCGAGGCGCCGCTGCTCGGTGAGCAGCTGCTCGGGCGTCAGCTCGGCGACCGGCACCTCCGAGAGGTTCGCGGGCTCGGTCAGCGCGCCCGCGAAGTGCGAGGCGTCGACGTGCGCGACGAGGGCCAGCGCGACGACGGTCAGCATGCGCGCCGCCGACGGGCCAGCAGCAGCCCCGCAAGAGCCAGCACGACGAACGACGGCGCTGCCCCGCAGCCACAGCTGCCCTTGATGTCCTCGTCGCCGCCGCCGCCCCCCGAGCCACCGCCCGCTCCCCCGCCGGCGCCCGCGTCGGGCACCGGCGGCTCACCCGCGTCGACGCACTGGCCGGTCGGCAGATCGCAGACCACGTTCGCGCCCATGCACTGCCCGCACGACTGGCCGCAGCCGTTCGGGCCACACAGCTTCCCCGTGCACACCGGAGTGCAGCCCTCGCACATGCCGGTCGTCGTGTTGCACGTGCCGCTCGCGCAGGTGCCGCACGTGCCGCCGCAGCCGTCGGGCCCGCACCCGCGCCCGGTGCACTGGGGCACGCACGCGCACGTACCGCCGCTGCACATCGTGCCGGCGTCGCAGCTGCCGCACGTGCCTCCGCAGCCGTCAGAGCCGCACGCGCGGCCCGTGCACTGCGGCATGCAGATGCACGAGCCGACTCCGCCGCCGAGCGTACAGGTCGCGGGCAGCGCCGGCCGCGTCGCTCCGCCGACGAGCTGCGGGCGCAGGCCGTAGCGCCGCGTGCCGGCGCCCGGGTCGCGCAGCGCGCCCTGCAGGTACCACGTGCCCGCCGTCGCGCGCGGCGGCAGCGTCTGGGGAGGCCCGCCCCCGTCGAACATGAAGTCGTACGTCGGGCCGCTGCCCGACCAGCTCACCTTGCTGTTGAAGCGCGCATAGACGTTCGGGAGCATGCCGACGGTCGTCGCGAAGCGATCGAACGTGACGGCGGCGCCCGCCGGCACCTGCAGCTCGTACTGAAACGTCTGCGGCTTCTGACCGGCGATGCTCGGCGCCGAGATGTCGTTGCCGAGCAGCCGCGTCTCGTGCGTCTCGCCGTCGTACATGCGCCGCGTGCGCGAGCTGCAGCCCGACATGTCTCGCTCGCACTGCAGGCACGCCGCGAGCTCGCCGGCTTGCGCGCCGAAGCGCGACGCCATGTGCTGCTGAATCGCGAGCGTCACGTCGTAGTAGCCGGCGCTGCCGTTCACGCTGCGCAGCGCGCGCAGGTAGGCCTCGGCCGCGGCGTACTGCCCGACGCTCTGCGAGCGCTGGTGCAGCGCCCAGAAGTACGAGCCGATGATGCGGCCGTCGTCGTGAATCTCGCCGAAGCGCCCGGGGTTGCCGCCGTCGAGGTTGCCGTCGTAGCCGTGGCAGGTGACGACCTGGTCCACGCGGCGCAGGTACGGCTGCACGAGGCTGCCCGCATCCATCAGCGAGGGGCCGACGAACTCACCCAGCACCGCGTCGCCCGCGTAGGCCATCGCGAGCACGTCGGCCGAGCCTTCGTTGAGCGAGCCGCCCTCGCCGTAGAGGCCCTGCGAGTCGGTGCTGTAGAAGCCGAAGCTCGCCGTGCCGTCGACGACGCCGTGGCCCAGCTCGTGCCACGTCACGTCGTTCTCGTAGGCCCAGTCGATCTCGGGGCCCTGGCCGAGCACGATGCCGTACCGGGGGCTGCCGCCGTTGAAGAAGCCTTCGTTGCGCCCGCCGACGTTCGTGTAGATGTCGATCCCGGGCAGCGCGTAGCCGGCGTCCAGCGAGCGGATCCACCCTGCGTAGCGATCGACGCCGTAGTAGGCGGTGATCTCGCCGAACTGATCGGTGTTGTTGAGAAACGGCGACGGCGTGTCGGAGAAGTCGAAGCTCGCGTTCGCCATCTTCCGCGGCACGCAGGTCGTCGTGTTCGTCGTGCCGCTGCCGTTGCAGTTGCGCGCCGTCGCGCGCGAGCCGTTCAGCGTCGTCGCGTTCGCGGGCAGGCCACCGAGCGCGCGCATCACCACGCCGCCCTTCGCCGGCGAGACGTCGTAGACCGTGCCCATGCCGGCGTTGAGCCGCTCGGTGATGCGGTAGCGCAGCCGGCCGGTCGCCGCGTCGACGAGCGCGCGGAAGGGCTCGTCGCCGACCCGAAAGCGCACCAGCCACACCGGCCGCAGCGCGTCGCCGTCGTTCTTCCAGAAGCGGCGCGAGTCGTCGACCGCGACCGCGTCGAGCCCGTGCGTCGCGACCACCTCGGCGCGCACGACGTCGACCCAGAAGTCGCCCTCGGCGCGCGGCAGCGGAGGCCCGAGGTACACCATCACGAGCCGGTCGGAGTCGTCGAACGTCGCCTTCACCTCGGCGCTCATCACGCTGACGCCGGCGCGGCGGCGGTCGAAGGTGACGACTCCGGCGTGGTCGCTGATCACCTTGAGCTCGTCTTCGGCCAGCAACCCGAAGTCGCCGGCGTGACTCGCGAGGTACGCCCGCGCGGTCAGCTCGCGGGAGCCCTCGAGGGGGACCTCGAGCCCGTAGGCCATGCGCGCCGCGGGTTCCCCCTCGACGTTCAGGAGCTTGGGCGCAGCCACGAGCAACACGATGAGGGCGCTCACCATCGGCAGCGGCAGCTTTGCACAGTTGGCCCTTCGCGGGGGTGTACCGGCGGTATGCGGCTCGTCGCTCCCCTCATCGTGCTGTGTGCGGTCGCGGCCTCGGCCGAGCCCACGCGGGTGTCGTTGAGCCGGGGCTTCACGCCGAACCCCCTGCTCGTGACCGTGCAGCGGGCAGAGCTGCAGCCGCTCGACGGCTTCGTGACGTGCACAGACCTGCCGGCCGGGGCGCGCGTCACGAAGTCCGCCGCGGCGGTGCTCGACGTCGGCGAGGGCCTTGCGCGGCTGAACCTCACGGCGTCGAGTGGAGATCGCGTCGTCGCTCGCGGCGCCGACGGCGTGCTGGCCTGCGGTGAGCGCTCGCTGGTGCTCAGCGTGAAGCCGGGCGCGCTCGAGGTGTTCATCGTGACGGCCGCGCCCGAAGGGCCCGGTCGCCTGCGCGTCTTCGACGCCGATCGCCCGCGAATTCTGCCCGACTCGGTGAAGACCGTCAGGCTGCCGGCCACGCTGCAGGGCGAGGTCGGCGACGGCGCGACGCCCGACGCTCAGCTCGAGGTCGCGGCCGACGCAACGGGGCTGTCGTGGAAGCTCACCGGCGCGGCCGACGAGGTGTGGCTGACGTCGCTCGAGCTCGAGAACTCGCAGCCCGCGGTGAAGGCCGGCGACAGCCTGAAGGCCGGGCGCTACGCGGTCTGGGTTCGCGGCTGGGCGAAGGGCGCGTATCAGGTGACCGTGTCGGCCGGCGCGGTGGCCGAGCCGGCGGTGGCGGCGGCTGCTGCGCCGAGCGGCGACGCGCTCTCGTTCGCAGCGAAGCCCGCGGCAGACTCTGCGGTCGAGGCGCGCGCGCTGGCGTCGAACATGCCGGCGCTGAACGTCGAGAGCCTGAAGGGCTGGTCGAAGGCGGCGCAGGCGCTGCGGCACCGCGCCTTCACCGAGCTGCCGGGCGAGTTCTTCGTGTTCGCGGCGGCCGACGGCGAGGTGCTGCTGCCGCTCGCGGTCGAGCCGGGCGGCGAGCTCAGCGTCATCGCGGCCGACGGCGCCACCTTCTCGATGCGGGCGAGCGAGCTGTCGACGAAGCCGCGCGCGGTGCTCGTGCGGCCTGCGCGCGCCGAGCTGTTCGAGAAGCTGACGCTGCGAGAGCTCGTCGACGACTCGGACCCGCGCGTGAAGAAGCTGCAGAAGCTGACGAAGCAGATTCGCGGGTGCGTCGACCGGCACCCCGACTGGCCCGACGCCGAGGTCCGCTGCAACGTGAACAAGATCGACAAGGCGAAGGCGAAGCTCGAGGCCGAGCTCAAGAAGGCGTACGTGAAGCAACAGGCCGCGCAGCTCGTCGCCGTCGAGAAGCACGTGAAGAGCGTCGTCGTCGCGCGCGCCGACTGATTCGTCGTGCGTCAGGCTCACGCAGAGCCGAAGACGAGCTGGGCGACGAACAGCGACGCTCCGCTCAGCACCGCTGCGACGCCCACGCCGAGGACGACGCGGGCCACGAGCGGCGGGCCCCCCACGAACGCGATGGCGCGGAGCATGAGCGCCGCCCCGGCCAGACCGAGCACCAGGCTCCCGACCAATACAACGGCCAGTGCTCGACCCACGCGACGTTCAGCATGGCGCTGATGCAGCCCCAGACGGCCCACAGGCACGGAGCACGAGCCCCGTGAGGCAGGCGAGAGCGATGGCGCCGGGGCCGATCGGCTTCGGCGGCGTCGCGCGCGCCATGTAGATGACGATGAAGCCGAGAACCACGATCCACCCCGGCAGAACGAAGCTCACGGTGATGCCCGCTTCGTCACCACCTCGAGGTCGATTCCGGCGCCGCCCATGAAGAACAGGCCGCGGTTCAGCGAAGAGTCGGGCTGCGGGAAGAAGACGGTGCCGCCGCTCGCGACGACGTACAGCGACTGAATCAGGCGTACGCGGAGCTCACCGGTCGCCGCGTAGCGCGGAAAAACGCCGAGCGCGATCGCCGTGAAGCGCAGCGCCGAGACCACGCGCGAGCTCAACAGCTCGGCTTGCAGCGACACGTCGACGTCGGTGCGGTTCCAGAAGAAGTGCTCGACCGCGACCTCGGCGACCAGCACGCCGCGGCTGCCCGCACGCAGCTCGCCGTACACCGAGCCCGAATCGGGCAGCTGCTGCTCGCCCAGCGGCACGCCGCTCAGGCCCGCGCCCGCGAACCGCGACAGCTCGTACTGCGGCCCGAAGATGCCGTGGCGGAAGCCACCGGCCTGCTTGCGCACCTCGAGCTTCGCGCCCAGCGACACGCCCGCGACGTCGAGCTCACCCGTGAGGCCTGCGAGCGCGCCGAAGTCGACGCGCGGCCCGAACCGCCAGCCGACCCCCGCGAGCAGCTGCAGCGTCGCGCTCGGAGTCCGCACCGTCACTGCGCTGAAGTCGAGCTCGAGCACCGTGATGCCCGGCGTCGCGCGCCGCCCTCCGCTCGGGCAGCCCGGCACCGCGTCGCCCGCAGGGCACTCGGCGCCGCCGGCATTTGCGAAGTCGTGCGCGAGCTCGGTCGTCACCCAGAACCGGTCGTGCCACTTCACGTCCTTCGACAAGAGCCGGCCGAGCTCGACCCCCGCGAGCCCCGCGAACAGCCGCGGGCCCAGCACGTCGCTCACGAACAGCTCGCCCTTCACGGGCCCCACCTGCAGCCCGCCGTGCGCTCCTGCGGGGTGGTAGTTCGGCGCGTCCTGGTTCGAGTAGCGGCTCACGACGTGGCCGTTGCCGAGCGTCTTCAGCCGCACCTGGCCCGCGCGCAGCCAGCCCGGCCCGCCCTCTTTCCCGATGCGCAGGTGGCGCAGAATCTGGCCGAAGTCCGACGGCTCGTCCCAGTCGGCCTTGCGCAACACTCCGCCGAGCTCGACCGCGCTGTTGTACGGCGCCGTGTCGAGGATGAGCAGGTTGAACGTCGCGCCGAGCTCGGCCGCGAACGACTCGCCCGCCTCGAACGACAAGAGCGGCCGAGCGACCGCGAGCCCGTCGAACGGGTTGCCCTCGGGCCAGAGCAGCACGCCCGTCTCGGCGCCGAGCCGCATCGCGAAGCTGGGCGCACGCGACGGCTCCTCGGGCGCCGGGGTCGGTGCCGGAGTCGGTGTCGGTGTCGGTGTCGGTGTCGGTGCCGGTGCTGGTGTCGGTGTCGGAGCCGGAGCCGGCCTCGGTGCCGGAGCAGGCGCGGGCGCCGGCTGCACCTCCTCAGCGCCCGCGTCGACCGGAGTCATCGGCAGCGGAATCGGCTCGCCAGCGTCGAGCTGCGCGACGGCGAGCATCAGGACCCATGCCGGCATTGCGGCGGCACTCTATTCCGCGGCCACGGCGAGGTCCCCGCAACTTCGAGCCGCCGGGCGGGTTCCGAGAATGTCAGAATGGAGGTCACCATGGACCGTCGAACGATGCTGGGACTCCTCGCTTCCACAGTGGGCTTTGCTGCGACCGAGGCGGTCGCCGGGCCCCGGCTGCGCAGGCGCGTGCGCCGCCGCATTCGCCGCCGCGTGCGCCGCCGCATCCGCAGGCGCGTCATCTGGCGCACGCTCGGCCCGCGCCGAGCGCTCGTCGTGCCGCTCGCGCTCGCCATCGGCTGGGAGCTCGCCCTCGACAACCGCGTCGTCGTCGTTCACGAGCTGCGCCCCGACGTCATCGTCGTCGTCGACGCCAAGACGAACGCGAAGGAAGAGATCGCGATCGTGAAGGAGGACACCGCCGACAACGCGAAGGAGCTCGAGGGCACCCTGCTCGCCGCGAACGACGCGGGGCCCTTCCGCGAGAACGAAGAGGAGGTCGAGGAAGAGGTCGAGGAGTAGGCAGCGAGTCGGCAACCGACCCCCTCACCCCGTCCCTCTCCCCTACGAGGGGAGAGGGGGCGCTCTTCGCGCTTCGAGCTACTTCGCCGGTGACAGCACGAGCCACAGGTCGCCGCCGTCGTGCGCGCCGGCCTGGATGTAGAGCGAGCCCTTCTTGCCGAGCTTGTAGGTCGCGTCGGCGGGCGGCACCTTCACGCGCACGGTCGCGACGTCGTCTTTGATGCCCTCGACCGCGAGGCTCGCGTCGACGCCGTTGGGCAGCTTCAGCGAGGTCGGCTTGGTCTCGAGGTTCAGCTTCTGCTCTGAGAGGCGCTTGAGCGAGCCGTACTTCACCTTCTTGCCGAGCGCGTCCTGCATCGCCTTCAGCGTGGGCGGGTCGATGGTGTTGCCGCTGAGGAGCGCGTGAACGACCTCGGTCTGCACGGCGACCTTCGGCTCGTCGGCGAGCGCCGGCACGGCCGCGAGGGCCACGGCGAGCGCGGCCGCGCGGATCAGAGATCGCCCGCCTTCTTCGACGGGTCGGGGTCGGGGTCGAGCTCCTCGTCCTTCTTGTCGTCCTTCTTCTTCTCGTCCTCGCCCGGCTTCTTGTCGTCGACCATCCAGATGATGGCGTCGCCGTTCTCGGTCTCCATCACGACCGGAGCCACGTGCGCGTCTTGATCGACCTTCACCGTCTGCAGCTTCAGCTGATCGTTCGCGTAGCCCGTGTTCGACGACGAGCCCAACATGAACGCCAGCGAGGCCACCGTCACGAGCAGCGTCGCCGTCACCATCGCGCCCACCAGCACGCCGCGCTGGTACGTGAACATCTCTGAGAGCGACGCCTTCAGCCGCTCGAACAGCGGCGGCTTCTCGGGCGTCAGCTTCGAGAGCACCTGGTTCGCGAAGTCTCTCCAGTCTTCCTGATCCGCCTGCTCCTCGTACGTCAGCCGCATCAGGCCCGACGCCGCCCGAAAGTCCGCCACCTGCATCGCGCTCTCCTTGTTGGCAGCGAGGTGCTGCTCCACCTGCTGCCGCTCTTCCGGAGTCAGCTCGCCGTCGACGAACGGCGAGAGCATCGGCTCGAACTTCTTGCGCGCGGGGTTGTCCTGGTTGCTCATGGCTTGCGGCCCTCAAACGGCTGACGACACGGGGTGCGGAGAAATTCCACAGATATTCATTCTGTCCCCACTCCGCTCTTGGCTTCGTCCAACTCCAGATATTCATTGAGGACCTTCTGCACCTTGAGGCGTGCGTGAAAGAGGCGGGACATGACCGTGCCCTTGGGGATGTCGAGCGTGCGGGCGAGGTCTTCGTACGACATACCTTCGATCTCGCGCAGCAGCAGGATCGCCCGGTGCTTCTCGGGCACCTGCTCGAGCGCCGCCTGAATCTTCTCGGCGAGCTCTTTGCGCAGCGCGCTCTTCTGCGGGTTCGTGCCCAGCCGCGACCCCAGCGCGCCGAGGTTCGCTTCGCTGACGTCGTGCTGCACCGTCTCGTCGAACTCGACGTTCTCGCTCTTGCTCGAGCCCTTCCGCCGCATCACGTCGATGCAGATGTTCACCGTGATGCGGTACAGCCACGTGTAGAAGCTCGCGTCGCCCTTGAAGTGATCGAGGTAGCGGTAGACCTTCACGAAGGCCTCCTGCGCGACGTCGCGGGCCTCCTCGCGGTCTTTCAGCATGCCCAGCGCGACCGAATAAACCTTGCGCTGGTAGCGCTCGACGAGGGTCTTGTAGGCGCGCTGATCTCCGCTGCGCACGCGCTGAACCAACGTGAGGTCGTCGGTGGCCAATGCGGTGGAACTGTTAACACGCCTCTGAAGTAGTGTCGTGACCGTCGTGAGCGTCGACCTTTCACCCGCACAGCTCGAGCGCCGCGTGATGGCCGGCGCCTTCGACGCGGTCGTGCTGCTCGCGCTCTGCGCCGCGTACTTTCTCGTACCGGTCGTGACCCTCGGGGTCGTGCTGCCGATGTGGGGAGTGCTCGCTGCCATCATCGGTTATTCGGTGGTTCCCCTCGCCGTATTCAAGCAGACGCTCGGCATGAAGCTCTTCGCGCTCGAGCTCGTCGCAAAGGGCGGCCACCCCGTCGACCTCGGCAACCTGCTCTTCCGCGAGCTGCTCGGCCGCGGCTGGTTCCCCGCTGCCTTCCTCTTCAACCTCGTGTTCGCGTACGTCGCCATGCTCATGGGCTACGCGCGCTTCGCGATGCCCGGCGGCATGCAGGCCGTCTTCACGCTCGCGTCGCTGCTCGCGCTGTTCGTCGCCGTGCTCGGGCACCTGCTCGTGCTCGGCATGAAAGACCGGCGCTCGATCGCCGACATGATGGCGCGCAGCTTCGTCGTGCCGCGGCAGTCGCGGCCCCTGCCCGAAGATCGCGACGAGCTCGAAGAGCTGAAGGCCGCTCGCGGCCGCTCGGTGCGCAACCTCGTCGTCGCCGAGGTCCTCATTCTCGGCCTCGGGCTCGGCGCGCCGTGGGTGCTGACCCGGCGCACCGAGAGCACCGAGCAGCGCGCCGCCCGGCTCTTGCGCCAGAAGGTCGAGCACCAGTTCAAGGAGCACCCCGAGAGCGAGCAGCTCGCGCGCCAGCTCATCGGCGCCTTCCGCGCCGAGGGTGACCTCGCCGGCGCCGACCGCGTCGCCGAGACCCACCGCGCCGCCCGCGCGAAGGAAGACGACCAGCGCCTCGCCGGCCAGCTCGCCGTGCTCGACGAGAGCCCGGGCGACGAGCAGACGCTCATCGCCGTGCTCGCCACCCTCGAAGAACGCCAGCGCCTGCCCGAGGCGAAGGAGCGCTACGCGAAGTTCCTCGAGCAGCACCCCGAGCCCGAGTACCGCGCCGGCCACGCCGAGTGGCTCGTGCAGAACGGCCTCGTCGACGAGGGCATCGCCGAGTACCGCGCACTCGTGAAGAGCGCGCCCGACTTCGAGGGCGGCCACAAGTTCCTCGCGCGCGCGCTCGTGCAGGGCGGCAACCTGGAAGAGGCCCAGCTCGAGTACCAGCGCGAGCTCCTGCTCGACCCCGAAGACGAAGACGCCCGCGGCGCGATGGAGGAGCTCGACGCCGAGCTCGGCCCGCTTCCGAAGGCGAAGGTGGCGGCCCTCGCGAAAGAGCTGAAGGTGAAGCCGTGACCGCGCGCTACGTGGCCCTGCTGCGCGGCATCAACGTCGGCGGCAACAACCTCATCAAGATGGCGGCGCTCAAAGACTGCATCGAGCAGCTCGGCATGGGCAACGTGTCGACCTACATCGCGAGCGGCAACGTGCTGTTCGACGCGCCGAAGAAGCAGAGCGAGGCGAAGCTCGCGGCCGCGCTCGAGGCGGGGCTCTCGAAGCAGTTCGGCTACGAGGCGCGGCTGACGCTGCGCTCGCCCGAAGAGATGCAGGGCGTCGTGAAGAACGCGCCGAAGGGCTTCGGCAAGGCGCCGGCGAAGTACCGCTACGACTGCATCTTCCTGTTCGAGCCGATGACGGCGAAGGCGGCGCTGCCGCTGGTGCCGCAGAGAGAGGGCGTCGACCAGCTCTGGGCGGGCGACCGGGTGCTGTACTCGGCGCGCCTCATCGCGAAGGTGACGGCGAGCCGGCTGAACCGCATCGTCGGCACTCCGGCCTACAAGTCGATGACGATTCGGAACTGGAACACGACGTCGAAGCTCGCGGGTCTGGTCGCGAAGTAGCGGCCTGGGGTAACACGTCGGGCGACGTGACCCGCCTCGTGCTCCTCTGTGCGCTCGCGCTCTGCGCGTGCAGCAAGAACGACGTTCGCTCGAGCCTCGAGAAGGGGCGCGACGCCGTCTACGCGCACAAGCCGAACGAGGCGCTGCGCTGGTACCACGCGGCCCTCGAGGGCCTCGAGCGCGACGACAGCCCCGAGGCCCCGGTCTTCCGCGCGCGGGCGCTGCGCGGAGCCGGCGACGTCTATTACCTCGAGCTGAAGGACTACCGGCACGCGGTCGAGGCCTACCGCGAGCTCGTGCAGCTGTGCCCCGAGGCGCCCGAGGCGCTCGGCGCCCGCCTGCACCTGGCCGACGTGCTCGAGCGCGAGTTCCACGACCTGCGCGGGGCCATCGCCGCGCTCAACGACGCGCTCGCGCGCAACCCGCCGCAGAGCGCCGAGCTCGCGTACCGGGTGGCGACGCTGTACTTCGAGCTCGGCGACTACCGGCAGTGCGAGCTCGAGGCCCAGCGCGTCATCACCAAGTACGAGACCAGCAACTTCGTCGACGACGCGATGATGCTGAAGGCCCAGGCCGTCGCCATGATGGAGGGCCGGCGCGCCGACGCCATTCGCCTCTACCAGGAGCTCGTCGACAAGTTCCCCGACTCGGAGCTGCAGCCACACGCGATGTTCGAGATCGGCAAGCTCACCGCCGATGCAGGCGACACCGAGAAGGCGATCGAGGTCTGGGTCGCGTGCCTGAAGCGCCACCCCGAGCCACGCGCGGTGCAGAACGTCATCGCGGTGGCGCGGCGGCAGCTGCGCACGTCGACGCCGGTGGCGATCGGCGACGCGGTGAAGGCGTTCGATCGCGACATTCCCGGGAGCTTCGTGCCGCACCACATGCCGAAGTCGTCGATCGAGGCAGTCGGCGGCACCGAGGCCGAGGCCGAGGCCGAGGCGAAGATGCGCGGCGAGGCCGTGCCGGTCGGTGAGGCGCCTGCGGCGAAGGAGGCGGCGGCGGCGAAGGCGGCGCCCGCGGAGAAGGAGCCCGCGCCCCCACCCGAGCCCGCCCAAGCGCCGTGAGGCCTACTTCTTCTTCGTGCCGTTCTTCGCCGGCTTGCCCGCCGGAGCGCCCGGCTTCAGCGCCATGTCGCAGTGCACGAACTGGCCGTCGATGAACGCGCCGACCCAGCGGCCGCTGGGGTGCCAGTAGACGTCTCCCAGCTTGCTGTCGTCGCGGAGGCCCGACACGTAGCAGGTCATCTTCTTGCCGCCGCCGAGGTCGACCACGTAGCCGGGGCGCTCGACGTCGAAGCTGTACTCTTTCTCGACCTTCATGCCGCCGGGCCCGGTGTGCGAAGGCTTCGGCAGGCTGAGCATCGACTTCCACTTGTAGGGGGCGCGGTTCGGGTCGGCGTAGCGCACGCACGAGACGCGGCCGTCGAGGCGCTCGAGCTCGTCGACGTCTTTGGGCCACGAGGGCTGAACCTCTTTGTCGGTCGAGCAGAAGAACAGCTCGTTGACCTCGTTGGGGCCCGAGACGGTCTGATGGGCGAACCAGGTGCCGTCTTTCGACCAGCCGTGGAAGGTGTCGGTGTCCGACGCGAAGGCGGTGGCGGTCGAGAGCAGCACGAGGCTGGCGAACCCGCGGGCGACACACCCGGAACTGACCAGCGGCTGAGCCAGAAATCGACGCATCGGAGGCAATGTACCCATAACCCGACGGACGGGGGGCTCCTTTTCTTCGCGCGACGGAGGCGGCGAGGGCTCGTCCAGCGCGCAGCATGAACGAAGACTCCGACGAGGTGACCGACCCGGTCGGGCGGCCGTACGAGCGCGACGTCGCGGCGCGCATCGCAGACCACCTGCAGCTGGGGCTGGGCACGGGCGTGCGCCGGCGCGGGCGCGACCTGCTGTTCTCGTTTCGCGACGCGAAGAACCGGGTGTCGTCGGTGCAGGTGAGCCCCGAGGGCCGCGTCATCGAGGCCAGCATTCACGGGGTGCACCTGCCGGGGCCGGTCGTGACCGATGGGCTCGAGCGCCAGCTCACGGGGCACGCGCTCGCGCGCGGCTACGTGAAAGAGACCGCCGAGCGCGGCCGCATCACATCGTGGTGACGCCGGCGTCGGCAGCGGCAGCGTCGAGCGGCTCGCCCGGAGTCGGCGTCGCCTCTGCGCTCTTCGTGACGAAGCGGTAGCCCTTCACGCCCTTCGGGAGCACCACGACGACGAGCGCGTTCTCGTCGGCGTACTTCTTCTCGATGGGGAGCCGGAAGACGCCGTTCTCGTCGGTGACGGCCTTGAAGCGCACGCGGTCGCCGATCTCGATGCGGGCTCCGGGCACGGGCGTGTTGCTGCCGTCGACGACCTGCACGACGAGCTCCGGAGGCGCGACGTCTTTCGCGATGTCCTGGTAGCGCGGCCTCAGCGAGCAGGCGGTGAGCAGGAAGAGAAGACACGCTGCGCGGGCGAGCATGCCGCGGCACTTAGCGCATCGCGCCGATGCACGCGAGGGCGTCGGAGTCGTAGTAGCGCGAGCCGTCGCAGTAACGAACGACCTCGGCCCCGCGACCGCCGAGGGGCAGCGCCGCCTCGAGGCACTTCTTCACGTCCGAGTCGTAGTACATGGCCTTGTCGCAGGCGGCGACGGCGTCGGCGGCCGAGTCGACGTCCCACGCGTGGGTCGCGACGAGCGACACGCACTCGCGCACGTCGGAGTCGTAGTACATCGCGGCGTCGCAGGCGGTCACCGCCGCCGAGCCGTCGCCGCGCGCGCTCACCGCAGCCTCGATGCACTTGAGCGCGTCGGAGTCGTAGTACATCGCCTGGTCGCAGGCGGCGATGACGCGGGTCGCGTCGAAGTGCGCGCGCGAGGTGAGGAAGACGCACGCCTGCGCGTCGGACGCGTAATACATCGCCTTGCGGCAAGCCTGGTCGAGCGCCATCAGGTCGACGCGCAGACCGCGCGGCGGGCGCATGACGTGGGGCCGGCGAGAGCCACGGCCAGCGGCTTCAGCGTTCGCCGCGAACAGAGCGAGGATGATGAGGAGCAGGGCGCGCATGCCTGTACAACGCATGAGCGGGCAAAAGGTTCAAAGGCCCGGGCAGCACGGCCCCTCACCCTGGCCCTCTCGCCCACGAGGGGAGAGGGAGCTCGTGTACCGCCTTTAGAGCTTGGCGCCGGGCGTCTTCTGGAAGGTCTCGTTGAACTCGGTGAGGGCCTTGTTCAGCGCGGTCTTGATGTCCGCGGTGAGCTCTTTCTTGTCCTCGATGTCCTTCTGAACCTGGGGGTAGCGGGCGTCGCAGAAGGCCGAGAACTCTTTCGCCCAGCGGGCGACGTCGGTCACGGGGATGTCGCGGAGCCAGCCCTTCTTGCCGGGGTCGTCGCGGTTGGTGCCGGCGTAGATCTGCATGACCTGCTTGCCGACGCTCATGGGCTCGTACTGGCCCTGCTTGAGGAGGTCGGTGAGGCGGGCGCCGCGGGCGAGGGTGTCCTGGGTCGCCTTGTCGAGGTCGGAGCCGAACTGGGCGAACGCGGCGAGCTCGCGGTACTGGGCGAGGTCGAGCTTGAGCGAGCCTGCGACCTGCTTCATGGCCTTGATCTGAGCGGCCGAGCCGACGCGGGAGACCGAGATGCCGACGTTGATGGCGGGGCGAACGCCAGCGAAGAAGAGGTCGGTCTCGAGGAAGATCTGGCCGTCGGTGATGCTGATGACGTTCGTGGGGATGTACGCCGAGACGTCGCCGGCCTGGGTCTCGATGATGGGCAGCGCGGTGAGCGAGCCTGCGCCCTCGTCGTCAGAGAGCTTCGCGGCGCGCTCGAGCAGGCGCGAGTGGAGATAGAAGACGTCGCCGGGGTACGCCTCGCGACCCGGCGGGCGGCGGAGCAGCAGCGAGAGCTGGCGGTACGCGACGGCCTGCTTCGAGAGGTCGTCGTACACGATCAGCGCGTGCATCTTGTTGTCGCGGAAGTACTCGCCCATGGCGCAGCCGGTGTAGGGCGCGAAGAACTGCATGGGCGCGGGGTCCGACGCGTTCGCGGCGACGACGATGGTGTACTCCATCGCGCCGTACTGGGTGAGCTTGTCGACGACCTGCGCGACGGTCGACTGCTTCTGGCCGACCGCGACGTAGATGCAGAACATGTTCTGCCCGCGCTGGTTGATGATGGTGTCGACGGCGACGGCGGTCTTGCCGGTCTGGCGGTCGCCGATGATCAGCTCGCGCTGGCCGCGGCCGACGGGCACGAGGGCGTCGAGCGCCTTGAGGCCGGTCTGCATGGGCTCGTGCACGCTCTTGCGCTTCACGATGCCGGGGGCCTTGAGCTCGACGCGGCGCGACTCGGTCGACTGAATCGGGCCCTTGCCGTCGATGGGGTTGCCGAGGGCGTCGACGACGCGGCCGAGCAGGGCCTTGCCGACGGGCACGCTGGCGATCTGGCGGGTGCGCTTGACGGTGTCGCCTTCGCGAATGTCTTTGTACTCGCCCATGATGGCGACGCCGACGTTGTCCTCTTCGAGGTTCAGGACGAGGCCGCGAACGCCGCTGTTGAACTCGACGAGCTCGCCCGACTCGGCGCCGTCGAGGCCGTACACGCGCGCGATGCCGTCGCCGACGCTCAGCACCGTGCCGGTCTCGGCGACGGTGACCTTCTTCCCGAAGTCCTGAATCTGATCGCGGATGATGCGGCTGATTTCGTCGGCACGGATTTGCATAGGAGTGTGCCCCGCCTCTAGCTGCCCACTGTTCTGACGCCAAGGTTTTTGTTACGTGGCCTACGGTGCGTAACTTCTGGCTCGCTTGCGCGGTGCTTTTGGCCTGTGGCGCTCCTCCGCAGGCCGTGCAGTCGCCGTGTGTCGACAAGCCCGCGACGGGGGCGCTCGGCGAGTGCCCCGAGTGCCAGAGCGACGCCGACTGCGTGCTGCTGTCGAACCTGTGCGACCCGTTCGCGTACTGCGTGCACAGGAACAGCAGCTTTCGCGCGAACACGCTGACGTGCAGCGCGAACGACATGTACAACCCGCCGAGGCACTCGTGCCGGTGCCTGTCGTTCAAGTGCGACTGGTCGGGCCGCCCGCCGGATCAGGCTCAGTAGGCGATGGCGAGGGTGTCCTTCGCCCACTGCTTCTCGAACTTCGCGACGTCGGGGCCGACGAGCTCTTTCAAGAGGCGGTAGCCGGTGGGGTCGTCTTCGCCGCGCCGCTGCATGCCGCGGACGAGCTTGACGAGGAGGCCGTGCTCCTGGAGCCAGTAGCAGAGGTAGCGGGCCTGCGCGTAGTTGGTGCCGAGGTCATCGTCGTAGAACTGCTCGTCGGTGAAGGCCATGAGCTTCTCGAACGAGGGCACGGTGCCGGCCTTGAGCGAGGCCTTGAGTGAGGGCAGGCGCCAGTTGGGCAGGCCGACGAGGTGGCCGTCTTTTTCGCGGGGGCGCTCGAACAGAGAGGCGAGGCCCTCGTTGAGCCAGGCGGGGCAGGTCGGGCAGTTCTTCGCGACGTACGGGTGCACGAGCTCGTGCACGAGGGTGCCGTAGCCGGGCTTGATGTTCATGACCATGGCGCGGCGCGAGGGCAGGTAGAAGCCGTAGGGGGTGTCGGGGGTGTCGCCGAAGAGGGCCTTCGCGTTCTTCTCGTAGCTGGGCCTGTCTTTGAAGACCCAGACGTCGGTGAAGCCGTCGGGGTCTGCGTCGAAGAAGTCTCTGCGGAGGAGGCTCGTGGTCCACTCGACCTGCTCTCGGGCGCGCTTCTTGACGACGTCGGGGGCCTCGTCGCCGATGACGAGGAAGGCGCCGGTGTCGACGTAGGTCAAGCCCTTGGGGGCGGTCTCTTTGAGGGCGAGGACGTGCTGGGCGAGCTCGGCGGAGCGGGTGTCTTGGGGGAGCGGGGCGGGCCTTTGGCCGTCGCGGCGGGCGAGGGCCATGCGGATCATGGTCCACCGGGTCGAGCTGGGCTTGAAGGTCCACAGGTCGATGAAGGGGCCGCGCTTCATGCGCTGGGTGCCCGAGCTCTCGCCGGGGTCGTGGAAGACGACCTCGTCGGTGTCGGCGTCGTAGCCGGTGACGAGGCGCATGTGCTCGGTGCGGCCGGGGCCGAAGGAGCTCCAGCCGCAGATGATGCTGGGAACTCCGCGGCGGAGATCGGCGTGCAGGGCGGCCCACTGGGCTTCGCGCTCGACGTCGGCGTGCTTGGGGTCGACGCGGTTCCAGACGCGGCCGGGCTCGAAGCCGAGGCGGCGCAGGGTGGTGCTGAGCTCGTCGGTCCACACGCCGCGGCCCTTCTGCGGGTCGACGCCGCTGAGGGTGAAGATCTGATCTTGGGTGGCCTTGATGCCGAAGTGGGCGAGCGCCATCTCGGTGCAGGCTTCGCCGCAGAAGTCGGGGCGCTGCTCCACGTGGGGGACGGTGATTTCGACCGAGGGGTACGTTGCTGCTGCGATGAGCAGGAGGAGCATGGGGGACGGTTGTGCAACGCGGGTGCCCCTGAGGGGTGAGGGTGGTTGGACGCGTGCGGGTGCCCGGGGGTGGGCGAAAAGTAAAACCGGGCAGGGGTACGGGGCGGGTTACGGGCCGGGGTATGCGACCGGGATCGTGAAAGGGCCGCGGCCCGGGAAAGGCGAACGGAGCTCGACCCGGGCCCTGGCCGTTACGCTGACCCCGTCCCGCGCCCATCAACGGTCCCGGTCGCGTACCCCGGCCCGGGCCCGTCCCCCCTACCCCCACCCCTACCCGAAGCAGTTCAAGGATAGGGCTGGGGAGCAATCCCCATCTTCCGCAGGTCAGGGAGCACGAGCAGCTTCGCGCGCCCGAACAGCGCAGCGCCATCGAACTCACGTCCACCGACGAGCACGGCGGTGTCGTACGCAGCGTCGTGGGTCATCGTCGTCTCGAGGAACAGCCACTTCGTGGTCTTCGCGCGCGCGTACGGGTTCGGCGGCGGCCGCGGAGTCCCGGCATCGGTCTTCGCGGGCGAGACCTGCGCGACGGCGAGCCCCGCATCGAGGTCGGCTCCGGCATCGGGCAGCACCACCTCGGCGGGGCCCACCCGGTCGGTCGTCCCGGCATCCGGCGCCGGTGGCTGCCAGCTGTTCGCGAACTCGATGTCGCCCTGCGACGCCTTCCACCCGATGAACGCGTGCCCCGGCACCAGCACGATCGCCGGCTGCAGCCCGATCGCCTCCATCAGCGTCGCGTACAGAATCGCTCCCTCGAGGCACTGCGCGTTCGTCGACGTCAGCACGTCGCCCGGCAGCCGCGCCCGCTGCCCATAGCCCGTGCCCGACAGCATCTCGGGGTTCATCACGTACGAGACCCCTCGCGCCTTCAGCGTGTCGAACAGCGCCTTCACCTGCGGAATCGTCGCCGACTGCTCGCCCGAGAACGTGTTGCGCGGAGCCCGCGACTTCGCCTCGGTGAGGAACGTCTCGATCGCCTTCGCGTTCGGCGTCACCCACGCCGCCATGTACATCGAGTGGCTCTCAGAGAGCGCCTTCTCTTCGTCCACGAACGTCGCCGTCGGCAGAAAGTCGCGCGGCTCGAGCTCGATCGTCTCGGAGCTCTGGAACACCACCTTCTCGCCCTTCTCGTCGATCGCCACCACCTTCAGGTCGAGCTGCGCCGGCCGCGGAGCCCCCATGCCCGCGATGTCGAACGCCGGCGCCAGCTGCGGCGTCAGCTCGAGCTCGACCGGCTGCCCCTTCAGCACCGTCTCGGTCTTCGAGACCGGCACCGTCACCCCCTCGATGTTCGCCTCGACGCGGAACTGCCGATCGGCCCCGATGTTCGCGATGAAGAAGCGCACGAGCCCCTTCGCCCCGCCCTTCTTGCCCATCAGGTGGTAGATGCCGAGCGCCACGATCGGCTGGTGCTCGGTCTCGATCACCGCCTTGAACTGCTTCGCCGGCACCAGCGCCTTCTTCACCTCGGCCAGGTCGTCTCTGTCGCCACCCAGCTTCTCGCTCTGCGTGATGGCCTTCGCCGCGACGTCGAGCTTGCCCGTGTGAAGCAGCGCCCGCGCCCGGTACTTGTGCGCCCGGTTCAGCGTCTCTTTGCCCTCGGGCGAGCCGGGCTTCTTCACCAGCTTCACCGTCTTCTCGGCCGCCGCCAGGCACTTGTCCCACTCGCGCGTGCGGCACCGCACCTTCGCCGTCGTCAGCGAGACGTCGGGGTCTTTCGGCAGGTCGACCTCGGCCTTCTCGAGAATCTTCAGCGCAAGCTGCGGGCTGTTCAGCCCCACGAACGCCCGCGCGAGCAGCTCGGGGTGCCCCGTCTTGAAGTTCGCCTTGAACATCAGGTCGCCGATGTCGCCGAGCAGCACGTAGTACTTCTGCTTCTCGGCGCAGCGCGCGAGCTGAAGGTACGCGTCCATGTTCCCCGAGATGTCGATGGTCGCCGGCCGCGCCAGCGCGAGCATCAGCCGCGTCCACGGAGAGATGAGCGCCTTGCAGTCGCGCTTCGGCGACTTCGCGTCGGCCAGAATCCGGTCGAGCTCGGCGCGCGCCTCGACCTGGGTCGGGAGACGCCTCGACGCCGCCTTCGGCAGCTCGTTGCCCGTCGACGGAGGCGGTGGGTCTTCAGCGAATGCGAGAGTCGAGAGGAATACGACGACGAGTGGCGCGGCTCGGGTCATGGACCCGGCGTTCTACCGCAACCTCGTCATTCGTCGATGACGCCAGCGCGCAGTTGGGGAAGCAGCATGCACAGTTCTCGACCCTGTGCATGCGCCTGTTGCGGATTCTCGGGAGCTTGGAAAACGAGTCCCGAGCGCTGAGAGCTACTTCGCTCCGATGTTCGTCTTGACCTGGCTGAGCGCGATGGTGAACGACTCGTTGTTCGCCTTCGCCCACGTGTCGACGCCCGCCGAGACCGCGCCGCCCGGAGGCGTGTCGAGCTCGGTCTGCGACTCGCCGCTCACGTTGCCGCCCCAGACGCGGTTGCCGTCTTTGTCGAACAGGTTGATGGTGTAGCGCGGCACCGTGTGGGCCTTGAGGTTCATGAAGCCGAACTGCTGAATCACCCAGCTGTCGTAGATGGCGACCACGCCGTCGACGCCCAGCGCCTCGCACAGCTTCTTCGCCACGTCGGGCGGCAGCGTCGCGTTCGTGAGCGAGTCTTCGTCGGCCGAGAAGTAGTGCATGCCCTGGCCCGAGTAGTAGCCCTCCCAGGTGGGCTTGCCGCCCGCACCGGTGTAGCCGGCGTTCGCGAGCACGTCGCCCGCAGGCACGACCTGATACGTGTTGCCGAGCTCCTTGCTGAACGTCTCGACGTTCGACTTGGCCACCTCGAGCTTCGCGTTCTCTTCGGCCGGCACGCCGAGAAGAATGTGCGGGTTGATCGCGTACTGCACGACCGCGACCTTCTTGACCGCCTCCTTCTTGTCCGGAGCGACGAAGAACGACGCTCCGCACGCGGCGAAGGTGAACGAGAGGAGCGAGAACAGAGCTGCAAAACGCATCTTCATGGACTGCCTCCTTGAGTGAGGATGGCGCCTTGTATCAGGCGGCCCGCAGTACGGCGGATCATCTTTTTGATTCACGCCCGAGTGTTTCGCGGCGGTGACACTGCCGTTTCAGAGCACCGCGGCGGCGCCCCAGAACAACCCGACGCCGATGCTGACGACGCCCGAAGCGCCGAGCAGCGCGCGCCGCGCCTTCACGAGCCGGCTGAGCGGCAGCCCCGCGAGCGCGGTCAGCGCGCCCATCGCGACCGCGGCGCCGAGGCCGAACAGCACGAGGTAGAGCAGCCGCGCCGCGAAGCCGTCGAGCTCGAGCAGCACCAGCGTGAC
Organism: Myxococcaceae bacterium; assembly: GCA_044223505.1. GTDB lineage: Bacteria > Myxococcota > Myxococcia > Myxococcales > Myxococcaceae > Xiheicaenimonas. The sequence goes on along the minus strand of JBGALX010000042.1, from coordinate 47,384 downwards.
GAGCGCGCCGCTGCCGGCGAGGCCGTGCAGCGCGCCGACGAGCAACGGGCGCGTCGCGAGCGTCACGCCGAAGAAGTGCAGATGGTCGCCGCCCGCCGCGTGCGCGTGCGCGTGCTCGCCGTGCGCGTGCAGGGCGACCGGGCCGGCGCGGCCTTCGGCCAGCGCCTTCAGCACCGCGCGCACGCCGAGCGCCACGATGACGGCCGCGACCGCGAGCTCGAGCGCCGAGGCAGCGCCGTGCGGCAGCGTCACCTCGAACAGCGAGAGCGCCCCGCCGAAGAGCAGGAGCGTGAGCGCGTGACCGAGGCCCCACGACAGGCCGATGCTGCCCGCGGCGCGCCAGGTGCGCTGCTCGGCGCCGAGCGCGCCGACGGCGGCCAGGTGATCAGGCTCGAACGCGTGCCGCAGGCCGAAGGTGAGGCCGAGCAGCGCGGGCACGAGCGAGGTCACGCGCAGCCCATACCACGGGCCACCGCGTCGAGCAGCCGGCTCTCGCGCGACCACGCCCTGTGACGTCGCGTGACACGCGCCGGCCCGGCGGCCGCGGCGGCAGAATCCGCGCGCAGTCTCGCGGCTTCGAACGAGGGCCCCGCGTGGCGATGAAGTTGCAGTAAGAGCCCCGGCTGTTCTCTCGCAGTCGAAAGGGTCTCCATCTCATGAAGCGTTTCGTCACGTCGACCGTGGTTGCGTTGGTTCTCGGTGCTGCGCAGGTCGCGCGCGCGGAGGGCACCTGCGAGCCGCTCAGTCACCCCTCGAAGGTCCGCATCTGCGTGCCGACCGACTGGTTCCACGAGGTGAAGGACGGGAGCCTGAGGGTGAAGGACCAGAAGGAAGGCTGGAAGGTGTCGCTGCGGCTCGAGCCGATCGACGGCGCGAACCTCGAGGCCGCGCTGAAGAAGCTCGACGGGAAGATCAGCGACCTCGTCAAGGTGCAGTGGGGCAAGCCCAAGAAGCTCGAGAAGGCCGACCCCAAGAACGTGAACCAGATGGACGGAGTTCTCATGTCCGGCCCCGGCAAGCGCAAGGACACCGGCGCCGATGTTCGCGTGCTCGCCGCGCTGGCCCTCACTCCGACGAAGCAGCTCGTGGTGGTCTCGCTGATCGGCGACTCCAAGTGGATGTCGGAGGCCGAGAACGCGAACAAGGTCGGTGCGCTGCTCAACAGCTTTCAGCCGACCGAGTGACCGGGCTCCGCTCTAGCGGGCCGCGCCGCTGAGCGACGCGGTCAGCCGCGCCTTCCACGCCTGCGGGCTCTTCTCGCCCGCCTGAAGCGCGGCCCAGACCTCTTCGGCCAGCCACCGGCAACGGCGCTTGCCGAAGCCGTCGCCGGCGTCGTGCGCGCCCGAGGCGTCGGCGCGCGCGAGGCCGGCCTGCACGGCACGCGCGAAGAGCGGCACGCCGGTGCGGGCGGCGCCGCGGTTGACGCGCACGAAGTCGATGACGAGCCGCTGCAGCGCCTCTTCGTCGCGCCGCACGATGTCGATGACCGTCGCGTCGACCCGCTCGTAGTCGTCGGGGCTGTTCGGCACGTACAGCGTGAACTGCAGCCGGTCGCAGTGCCGCGACGACAACAGCTCGATGAGCGGCGCCGCCCCCTCGAGCGTCAGCGGCAGGAACAGCTTCACGAACGGCTCGTTCACCGCCGCCGGGCCCGCGCCGCCGTACTGCGTGAAGCGGTAGGGCGTGAGGTTCTCTCTCGCGCGAGGCACCCGCACCACCACCGGGTCGCCCACCCGCGCCTCGGGCGGCGAGAAGTAGCCCGGCTCGTCGAGGAACAGGCACAGCCGGCCGTCCGACACGAACGCCCAGCCCGGCCCCGCCTTCACCACGCGCCACCCCGGCTCCCAGCCCGCCGCCCCGCGCGTCGCCGAGGCGAGGTGCGCGACCAGGCCGCCGTCACCCGAGGCCCGCGGCAGGTGGGGCGGCACCGCCGACAGCCGCCGGCAGAAGAACGCCGAGTGCACGCGCTCGGCGAGCACCTGCACGGCCTTGTCTTGCGGCAGCTCCTCGCCGTCGAAGCGCAGGCCTCCGGGCGTGAGGTGCACGCGGCGAGACAGCTCGGCGAGCGCTTCGTCGACGCCCGGGCTCATCCCTGCCCCCAGAGGCTCACGGGCCAGCGCTGCGGCGCCCCGAGCATGTCGAGCGCGTGCCGCGCGACCGAGAGCGCACGGGCGTCGAGCACCTGCTCGTAGTGCGAGATGCCGTAGACCGAGATGAGCATCGCCGCGCCGACCCAGCGCACGACGCGCTCCTGAAACGGGCCGTCGAGCTGAAACGACGGCTCGCGGGCCTCGCGGTAGCCGAGCAGCAGCGCCCGGCAGAACGTCGAGAGCTGCACGCGCGAGAGCACCTCGGTGCGGTGCTCGGGCGCGAGCCAGCACAACACGTAGTCGCAGATGAGGCTGCCCAGGTCGCGCGCGGGGTCGCCCCACAGCGAGAGCTCCCAGTCGAGGAAGACGACGGGCGCGAGCTTCGCGCGGCCGACGCGCACGAGGTTCGCCTGGCGCAGGTCGCCGTGCAACAGCGACCCCGCGGCGGAGTGCTGGGCCTGCGCCTCCGAGAGCGCCTGCAGCCCTGCCATCGCGGCGGCGTCGGTCTGCACCTGCGCGAACAGGTCGATGCCGACCTGCGACAGGCGCGCGTAGAAGTCGGGGCGCATGCGCAAGAAGCACTCGAGCAGGTCGGACTCGTCGCGAAAGGCCTCGGCCAGCGCGTAGCGGCTCGGCGAGTCGCGGCTCATGCGGTGCAGGTAGCCGAGGCCCAGGCCCACCTGCCGCGCGACGGCCTTCGGGTACTCGCCGCTGCGCCGATGAAAGTGGTGCAGCGTCTCGGCCTGCGAGAGCCACTCGAGCGCGAGCAGGCCGCCCGCGGGGTCGAACGCGTAGACGTGCGGCACGAGCAGCGGCGAGCCGCGGGCCTCGGCGAGCTGCTGCACGCGCTCGAGCACCGAGCCCTCGCGCAAGACGCCCACGTTGCCCGGGCCCTCGGCCACCTTCACGAGCATGCGGCGCCGGCCCTTGCGGCACACGAGCGTGCGGTTCTTCGACGGAGGCGGCGCCTTCTCCGAGTGGTCGCGCTCCAGCCCCAGCACCTTCAGTCGGGCGTCGAGCTCGGCCTCGGTCAGGGGGGCGCGCAAGAGGGCGGCCACCCTAGCAGGTGACGGCGGGCTGCGGGCTCGTGCAATCTCGTGCCGCTCAGCTGCGGCCTGCCGCCGTGACGATGGCTGCGACGAGAGCGCGAACGGTCGCGCGCTGCTCGTTCGCGCAGTCACTGTCCTTCATCCGAAGGTCGCTGTCGCTGCAGTAGGGGTAGACGTGCTGGGGGAACTTCGAGCCCCGCGGCCTCAGCGCTCCGCAAGACGGCCGCAGCGTGGCGGTACCCGCACTCCATCGAAAGGCCCCCGTCCTCCTCCAGCTCGAGGAGCACGAGCAGGTCGTCGGCCCAGTCGACACCAGAATGGCTGCTCACCCGCGCGCTCCGTTCGAGAGAAGAGAACGGGCGGGACGCTCTGAATGAGGGTGACGGACGCCGCGACGCCGCGGCGGCCGGTCAGAACGACGGGCGCTTCAGCTCTTCCTTCGGGGCCTCGGCGCTGGTGTTGAGGAAGCCGAAGTCGTCGGCCGGAGGAGGAGCCGCCGCCGTGTCGCTCTTCGAGTCGTACTTGCCCTCGAGCTTCGACGCCGGAGCCGCAGCGCGGCGCGCCGCCTTCGCCTTCGCCTTCGCGGCCGGCAGCGGCATCAGCTCGTCTTCGGGCTCGACCAGCACGGCCTGCACCGGTGCGGGCTGCGCGGCGGCCTCGACCTTCGCGGGAGCGGCGACCTTCGCCGGCGCGGGCGTCGCGTCGTGCTTCATGCCGGAGCGCACTCCGGCGGCGATGGCCGTCGTCAGCACCGCGAGCACCGCGGCCGCGAGGAGCAGCTTGGGTCGCCACGACGACAGGGCGTCATCGGCGTCGAGCGCCGCCGTGCCCGCGACGTACGTCTCACCCGAGACGACGAGGTTCTCTTGCACCTGCACGGCCTCGGGCTTCGCCTCGCCCGCAGGCGAGAGGGCGTCGGCGACCGGAGCCGGCGCGGGCCCTTCGACCACGGCCGCGGCCGGCGCCGCGTCGAGCACCGGCGGCACGGGCAGCGAGGCCATCTCGCGGCTCGGCCGCTTCGGAATCGGCGGCGGGTTCGGCGCGGTGATGGCGGCGGCCGGAGCGTCGGTCGCGTCGGCCGGCTTCTCGGCGGGCTTCGCGTCGAGCGCGGCCTTCACCTCGGCGAGCGTCGGAGCGGCGGCCGGCGGCGGCGTCTTCTCTTTCTTCGGCGCGGCCGTGCCGAACTCGAGCGTCGTCGTCGGCGCCGGAGCGGCCGGCGGAGGCGGCACGATGAGCGAGGGAATCGTGGCGATGGGCTCGGAGGCGAGCACGGGCCGCAGCGCGTCGACCACCGCCTTCAGCTCGGCGTCGACCGCGATGGGCTGCGACATCGCCGCGAGCACGCCCACCGGCACGCTGACCTTCACCGTCGGCTCGACCTGCGTCGGCACCGTCACCTGCAGCGGCTTGGGGTTCGCGGCGTCGGCCTTCACCGCGGCGTCGGCCACCGCCTTCGGAGGCAGCATGGGCTGAAGGGCGCCGGGCGCCGCCGCGAACCGCGGAGCGGGCCGGGCCGCGAGCACCGGCACCGCGCCCTTCGGCAGCACGATGGCGGGCATCTCGGGAATCGTGGGCACGGCGGCGGGCGGGCGGCCGAGCAGGTCGGCGACCTCGCGCGCGCTCGGGCGCTTCGCGGGCTCGCGCTCGAGCATGCGGACGAGCAGCGACCGGTAGGGCTCGTGGAACACCGCGGGCACGCTCGGCGCCCAGGCGCCGCTGACGATGGAGTGCACGACCGACAGCGTGGTGCCGGCGGGCGGCAGCGGCGCTCCGGCGGCGAGGCACATCACCGCCGCGAGGCCATAGACGTCACCCTCGGTCGACGGAGCCGAACCCCGGGCCCGCTCGGGCGCGAGGTACGGCGCGGTGCGAACCAGCATGTGCATCAGGCGCTCTTCGCCGCGGCGGTCGGTGAGGCGGTTCGCGATGACGAGCGGCATGTCCCACAGAAACGCCTTGCCCTGCGCGAACAGCACCGACTCGGCCGACATCTCGCCGTGCACGACGGCCTGCGAGTGAATGGTGGCGAGGGCGTCGGCGAGCTGGGCGCCCATCTCGAGCAGGTGCTCGGGGTTCAACGGCTCGCCGATGCGGGCCGAGAGCAGCTCGCCGTCGGGGAACTCCATGGCGAGGAAGGCCTTGTCGCCGACCTGGCCGGTCTGGTGCACGCGGGGCAGCGTCGGGTGCTCGGGCAGCTTCGCGCACTCGCGCACCGCGGCGTCGCCGTTCGCGTCGAGGGGCAGCCAGCGCACCGCGAGGCGGGCGCCCGACACGATGTCTTCGGCGCAGTCGAGGCGGCCGATGCCGTCACAGCGCAGCGGCGAGCGAATGCGGATACGCGGGTTGAGCTCTTCGTTCTTCATTGTCCCTCCATCACGACACCGCCCGCGCCGACCAACACGACACGAGGGCCCATGAAAAAACCACCCAGCAAAGCCTGCGGAACCGAGATGGGCAGCGCCTGCCACGTCGCGCCGTCGAAGCGGACGACGGCGTTGCCCGAGCCCGCGTACGCCTCGTTCACCGACTTGACGACGACGCCGTCGAGCATCGGCCGCGAGGCGAGCGTCTGCCACGCGTTGTTCGCGTAGCGCGCGAAGAGGCCGTCGCCCGCCACGTAGATGGCGCCGCCGACCAGCGAGCACGACGTGATGGCGCCGGCCGGCACGCCGGGAATCGACGTCCACGTGCCGCCGGCGAGGCGGTAGACGGCGCCGGGCCCGCACGCGATGGCCGAGCCGGGGCCCTGGCAGTCGAGGGCGGTGAACGAGGCCGAGGTCATCACGTTCGCCGAGCGCACGGTGGTGCCGTCGTACGAGAACAGCGCGCCGCTCGCTCCGGCGAGGTACCACTCGAGGTCGGAGGCCTGGCACACCGACTCGAGCGAGCTCGGCTTCACGGGGAACTGCAGCTCGGTGAAGGTGCTCGACAGGTACGGCAGGCGCCACGCGGTGCCGTCTTTGCCGGTGATCACGGCGAACGTCGTGCCTGCGGCGATGTCGGTCGCGGCGAAGTTGAACGGGAAGCGGCGCAGCGTGAACGTCGGCGTCGCGGTGCGAATGGCGACGTCGCCGTAGGCGTTCACGAGCACCGAGCCCGTGGTGGTCGGCGCGCCGGCGACCCAGTCTTCGGCGCCGAGGTCGAGCACCTCGTTCACGATGGCGCCGCGGCGGGTGATGGTGCTCGTGCTCGACGAGGTGTTCATGTCGACGACGATGACGCCCGAGCTCTCGGTCTTCGACATCGCCTGGTAGCCGTAGAAGACGTTCATCAGCGCGTCGACCTGGGGCGCCGAGGCGAGGCCGGTGATGCGGTAGAGCGTGCCGAGGCGCGACGGCAGCGGCGCGGTGAGGGCGAACGTGGCGCGGGTGACCGAGGAGCCGGTGGTGCCCGTCATGGCGACGACCGCGCCGCCGTCGAGGCCCGTGGGCACCTGCACCGAGTCGAAGGTGCCCTGGGTGGTGTGGCGGCGCACGCGCGGCGTCTCGAGCCCGGCCCAGCCGTCGCCGTTGGTGTCGAGCGAGGGCGCGACCGAGCGAAACGGCCCCGAGCTCGAGTCGCGGTCGTCGTAGTACGCGCCGTTCACGGCCGACTGGTAGACGATGCAGCCGGCCGCGGGCGAGCCGCACGCGCCGTAGTAGCGCAGGCGCGAGCCGTAGGTCTGCAGGGGCGCCGCGTCCATGTACACGCCGCGCATTCGGTAGGGCTGCTGGTCGCGGTTGATGCCGTCGTAGACGCTGACCGAGATGCCGCCGTCGGTCTCGCGGCGGTAGATGGTGCCGGACTCGTCGACGGCCGCCCAGTTCGTGTCCGAGATGCCGTGCGCGTCGATGAGCCGGCCCGCGCCCGCCATCATCGGCAGCGTCACGCGCGTGATGCCGGTGCCCGAGAAGCGGTAGAGGCCGTTCTCGGCGGCGACGTAGCCGGTGTTCGCCGAAGAGAACCACACCGACTGCAGGTTGCCGGGCATCGCGCCCTGCGGCATCGGCGACCAGGTCGTGCCGTTCCACCGCGAGACGGCGCCGGCGGGGCCGACGACGATGACGTCGTCTCCGCCCGAGTTGGGCTCTTGATCGACGGCGGTGATGGCGTGGCGCACGCGCGGCAGCACCTGCGTGAACGCCGCGCCGGGAGGCACGCACGCGCCGTTCGCGCAGCCGTTGGAGCACGACGTCGTCGCCTCCATCCACTTGCAGGCGCCCTGCTCGCAGCGGCCGGGCAGCGACGAGGTGACGACGTTGTTGCCGTTGCACGTCGGCGGCGGAGGCACGGTGCAGGTGACTCCGGCGCACGGGTTGCCGACGCACTGGCCGTTCATGCACGACTGGGGGCACGGCGTGTCGAGCGGCGAGTAGGTGCAGGTGCCGTTCGTCGGGTTGCAGGCGCCCGCGAAGGTGCGCAGCGTGTCGCCCATGCACGTCGGCATCGGAGGCATCGTGCAGGTGACGCCGTCGCAGAGCGACGAGCCGCCGCCGCTGCCGCCGCTGCCGCCGGCCCCACCCGAGCCGCCCGCGCTGGCCGAGCCGCCGGCGGTGCCGGAGCCGCCGCCCTCGGCTTCGCCGCCCTTGCCGCCGGTGTTCATGCCGCCGCCGGTGCCCGCGCCGCCGGCCTTGCCGCCGGTGCCGTGGCAGGTGTTGTTGATGCAGACGTAGCCCTGGGGGCAGACGTTGCCGACGTCACAGGCGTGGCCCTCGGGGTCGACGGTGACGCCGCAGGTGCACGCGGCGAACGTGAACGACAGCGCCGCGAGCGCGACGCGGTGGGCCGCAGAGCGCGTCAATCGCCCAGCCCGGTGATGAGGGTGACGGTGAGCAGCGCGAGGCCGACGACGAGCAGGCCGATGCCGGGCCAGAGCGTGCCGTTGGCGACGTAGGCCTTGGTGTTGGCCGACTGCGCGAGCTCGTTGGCGGCGCTGATGCTGAGGGTCTTGTCGGCGTTGGGGCCGCAGCAGCGCGAGGCGTCGGAGGTCGACATGACGCCGAAGGCGATGCCGGTGGCGCCGAGCGCGAGGCCGAGGCCCATGCCGAAGATCGAGAGCAGGCGGAGCTTGTTGATCGGCTTGCTGGGAGCGCGGCCCACGACGATGGGCTCGGCGTTCGAGGCGTCGAGCAGCGGAGGCGGCATGGGCTCGAAGGTGATGGGCGTGGTCTTGCCGGTGCGAATCTGGGTGACCATGGTCTTCACGCCCGAGGGGAAGCGGGCCGAGAGCTCGTACTCGCCGGGCGGGAGGAACATCGCGACGGGGTCTTCGGCGAAGCTCGCCTTGTTGATGGTGAGCTCGGTGGCGCCGGGGCTCGTGACCTCGAGCAGGCCGCGGCCTTCGCCCTCGGCGCGGGCGAGCACGGTGCCGACGCGCTCGGCGACGTCGAGGGCGTCGTTCGCGTTGGGGGCGCGCTTCAAGTACTGGCGGTACCAGAACGTGGCGAAGGCGACGTCGCCGAGCTTCTCGTGGCACTTCGCGAGATCGAAGGCGACCTCGGGCGTGACGCGAATGGCGTCGGCCTGGCGGAAGTTCCAGATGGCAGCGCCGTACTCCCCCTGCTGGTAGAGCGTCTCGCCCTGGGTGAAGTAGGCCTTGAACCGCTCCTGCTCGGCGGCACCGGGCATCGACACTTCACTCGCGGTGGAGGTCAGTGAGAGCAGCAGTGCGAGGACCAAAAGACCGTCTCCGTTCGAACCGAAAGGGGTCGCGCGCTATACACCAAAAGAGGGGTTACCTCCAACCACCCCAGGCTACATTCCTGGGCGCCCAATTCCCGAGTTGTGACTGAGGGTTGGATGATGCAGAAGAGCAGGCGTGACGGCCCTGGGCATCGTGGTGGTGGCAGCGCTTGGTTCTGGGCCAAATCCTCCGCGGCTGACGGTCGACACGCACCTGCACGTCACGATGGCGCGGCAGGTGTTCTTCTTCTCGGGCGAGCCGGGCAACCGGGTGCTGACGTGGTCGACGAAGCCGAAGACGGTGAATCAGATCGACGCCGACCAGATGCTCGAGAGCGGCGGGCAGCTGGCGCTCGCGACCATCTTCCCTCCGGTGCGGCTGCGGCCGGGGCGGACGTCGCACGACGAGGCGCTGAACCAGCTGGCGCAGCTCAAGCGCTTCTGCGCCGAGCGGCCGCAGTTCGCGTGCGTGGGCACGGCGGCCGAGGCGCGCGAGCAGATTCGCAAGGGGCGCATCGCGCTGATCCCCTCGCTCGAGGGCGGCGAGGGCATCGACTCGGCGGCCGACGTCGATCGCGTGTACGCGGCGGGGGCGCGCAGCGTGACGCTGGTGCACTTCGCGACCACGCACCTGGGCGGCGCCGCGGCGGATCAGCACACGTACAACGTGCTCGGGAAGGTGACGGGCACCCTGAACCCGGTGGGCCTGACGGACACGGGGCGGGAGGTGGTCGAGCGCATGTTCCAGCTCGGCATGCTGGTCGATCTGGCGCACGCGTCGGACGAGACGAGTCGGGCGGTGCTCGAGCTCGCGGAGCAGCGCGGGGTGCCGGTGATCAACTCGCACGGCGGCGCCCGGGCGCTGCTCGACATCGAGCGCAACGTGCCCGACGACCTGGCGGCGCGCATCGCGAAGGGCGGCGGCATGGTGGGCATGACGGCGTCGGACCACCAGGTCGCGCACGTGCCCGACAGCGAGAAGTGGGAGGGCTACGTGCCGGGCTCGTGCGACGACACCATCGCGCACTGGAAGCACCTGGCGTCGGTGGTGACGCCCGAGCGCATCACGCTGGGCTCCGACTTCAACGGCATGATCTCGCGGCCGTCACCGGGCGGCTCGTGCCCCGACGGCATCCGCAACACCGGCGACCTCAACGCGCTCTACGACGCGCTGGTGAAGCACGGCGTGCCGCGCGAGGCGATCGACAACATGGGCTACCGCTTCCTCGAGCTGTGGGAGACGCTCGAGAAGCGGTCGGACGAGACTGCGCGCGACGAGGCGCGCAGCGCGAACCCGCGCCCCAACAGCGCCTTCAACGTCGCGCTCTGAAACGAACGTGGACGCGCTCGTGGACGTGAGCGTGGTCGTCGCCGTGGACGTGATCGTGATCGTGGCCGTGGGCGTGATCGATCACGATCACGATCACGATCACGATCACGGCTACGACCACGTGCGCGTCCACGTGCGCGTCCACGTCGGATGAGGTTCTGATCAATTACTCGGGCTCGACGAGCGGGAGCAGCAGCGAGAAGCGACTGCCGATGGGCTGGCGCCGCTCGACGCGGAGGTCTCCGCCGTGCAGCTCGGCCACGCGCTTCGCCACGTAGAGGCCGAGGCCCAACCCGCCCTGCGCCTTCGTCGTCACGTAGCGCTCGAAGATGTGGGGGATCAGCTCCGAGGGCACTCCGGTGCCGTCGTCGAGCACGTCGATGCGCGCGAGGTCGCGCTCGGCCTGCCGCTCGGTCGCGACGAGCACCGTCACGATCGAACCCTGCGGGCTGTGTCGCAGGCATGAATCATCGCCATACCGACGGTGTCGAGCGGCACGGCGAGCATGCGCTCCAGGGTGACGGTGAGCCGCTCCTCCATCTGTTCAACGGGTAACGGACTTGAATACCCGCATCAGCCAGAACAGCGAGGGGAAGAGAACGACCGCCCCGCCGGCGAGCGTCGGCAGCAACAGCCGCAGCGTGGGCTCGGGAGCGGCCGCCGCCTCGAGCGTCACCGACGGCACCAGCAGATACGGGTACTGGCCGGCGCCCCACCCGCAGACGACGAGCGCGACGAGCGCGACCGCCAGCGGCCGGGCGAAGCGGTAACGCCGCGTCCACAGCGCGCCGAGCAGCGCCGCGCCGAGCACGAGAGAGAACGCGGCGGCCGGCAGCGGTACGAACGGCCTCGGAGCGAGCACCGCCGTCACGAGCGCCAGCGCCGCCGAGACGAGCGCCGCGCCGAGCGCGCGTAGCCTGAAGTCGCCCTGCAGCTCGGGCTCTTCGGTCTCGAGCGTCAGGAAGACGGCGGCGAGCATCGCGAAGAGCGCGAGCGAGAACAGCCCGACGAAGAGCGGGAAGGCGCCCCACCCGTCGCCGCCGGTGCTCATCGCGCCGAGCGCCATGCCGAGGAACACCGGCGTCACCGTGCTCGCGACCGCGAACACGCGACCCCACGTCTCGGTCGCGCTCTTGCCGTACTGGCGGAACACGAAGGCGCTGCCGCGCAGCACGATGCCGAGCAGCATGAGCATGAGCGGCGCGTGCAGCACGGTCATCAACGCCGCGAACGCGGGCGGAAACGCGGTGAAGAGCACGACGACGATGAGAATGAGCCAGACGTGGTTCGCCTCCCAGACGGGCGCGAGCGCGTGGGTCACGAGGTCGCGCTGCCGCTTCGCGCGCGGGCCCGTGGCGAGCAGGTCCCAGACTCCGCCGCCGAAGTCGGCGCCGCCGAGCACGGCGTAGAGCACCAGCGCCGCGAGCATCACGAGGGCCAGCGCGGTGACGGCGCTCACGCGGCCCTCACCTGGTCGTAGAGCACCTTCGCGACCACCGCGGCGAGGCCCGCGTAGACGAGCGCGAACGCCGTGAACGGAGCCCACAGCCCCGTCACCGGCGTCACCGCGTCGTGGGTGCGCAGCACGCCGTAGATGACCCACGGCTGGCGCCCGACCTCGGTGACGACCCAGCCAGCCTCGAGCGCGACGAGGCCGGAAGGGCCGAGGAGCACGGTGGCCCAGAGCCAGCGGCGGTCGGCCGGCAGCGCGCGCTTCTTCAGCACGAGCAGCGCGGTGACGGCGGCGTAGAGCGCGGCGAGCGTGCCGAGGCCGACCATCGCGAGCCACGAGAAGCGCACGACGGGGTGCGGCCAGTCTTCGCGGGGAATCTCTTCCAGGCCGCGCACGACGGCGTTCGGGTCGTTGAACGCCAGCAGCGACAGCGCGCCTGGCACCTCGATGGGCCCGATGTGAATTGGAGCGCGCGGCCCCGTCTTCACGTGGCCCTCGAGGGCGGCGAGCTTCATCGGCTGGTGCACGGCGACGACCTGGCCGGCGTGGTGGCCCGCGAGGGGCTGAAGGAGCGCGGCGGGCGCTCCCACGAGCAGCGCGACGGCGAGCGCCTTCGCGTGGAAGGTCGATGGCGTCTTCATGAGCAGCCACGCGTGAATGGCGGCGACGGCGAACGCGGTGGCCATGTACGCCGCGAGCGTGCCGTGCACGACCTCGTGAAACGCGAACGGCGTCGTCATCGCGCCCAGCGGGTCGATGGGCTCCATGCAGCAGGGCGTGTTCATCCACGCGTTGACGAGGGTGACGAAGAGGGCCGAGAGGGCTCCGCTGAGCGCGACGACGACGCCGCAGGCGACGTGCACGCGGGGGGTGAGCTTCTCCCAACCGTAGAAGTAGAGGCCGAGGAAGATGGCCTCGGTGAAGAACGCGAAACCCTCGAGCGAGAACGGCATGCCGATGACGGCGCCGGCCTTCTCCATGAAGCGGGGGAAGAGGAGGCCCAGCTCGAACGAGAGCACGGTGCCCGAGACGGCGCCGACCGCGAAGAAGACGGCGGTGCCCTTCATCCACCGCTTCGCGAGGTCGAGCCACTCGGTGTCTTTGGTGCGCAGCCACTGCACCTCGGCGAGCACCATCATCAGCGGCATCGCGATGCCGACGGCGGCGAAGACGATGTGGAACGCGAGCGAATACGCCATCTGCCCGCGGGCGAAGAAGGCCTCGTTCACGGTGGAGAACGTAATGCCCGGGTCCGTTCTTTTGTGGCAACGTCGCGGGCCATGCGAATCGTGACAGTAGGCGCCCTGCTGGCGCTGTGCAGTTGTGCCGGGTTCAAGGCGCTCGACCGCAGCGAGTGGGTGCTCGTGTGGAGCGACGAGACGGTTCAGACCGAGATGGTGAACGGCACGCCCATCGAGATCGTGAAGCCGACCCCGGGCGCCAGGCAGGAGATCATCCCCAAGGAGCGGTACGACTCCGAGGTCGCCGAGGGCAAGCGGCGGCAGGTCGCGGCCAAGCTCGGCCAGGTGCCCAAACGGGTGACCGACGTGAAGGAGCCGATCGAGCTCATGGTCGGCGAAGTGCGCGAGCTGCTCATCGACGAGCCCAAGAAGGACGCCGAGGTGTTCGTGTCCGGCAGCGCCGTGCGCTCGTACTGGACGAACGCGAAGACCCTCGAAGACTACAAAGAGGGCAAGGAGCTCAACACCACCCAGTCGTCGCTGTTCTTGCTCGCCGACGACGGCGGCAACGCCAAGGTGAAGGTGCAGTATCCCGGGCAGGAGCCCATCGTCATCGAGGTCTCGGTTCACGAGCGCTGAGCGCGCTCGTGCTCACCCGGTGCCCGCTTTCTCTGCGCGCTCGTTCGCCTTTGAGCTTTTTTTGGGGTCCGGGTTCCGGATTCCGGGCTCCGGGTACGTTGCCGCGCCCGTGGCCGGGAGCGGGAGCGGGAGCGGGAGCGGGAGCGGGAGCCGTGACGAGGTTCCGAGAGCTCGGGGAACTCGGGGAGAGTGGCGTTACCCTCTCGCCCTCAACTTCACTGCTCGCCGTCAGGGAGCTTTCCGCTGAACGAGTGCCGCATACCGCCTGAGTGATCGTTCGAGGCACGCGTCCGCGCGGCCGCCGTGAACGTGCTCACCTCGGTCTTCGGCGCAGCCGCCGCCCGCTGCGCCACCTGCGGCGCCGGCCGCCCCACCACCCCGACGTTCACGCGGTGCTGCTTCGAGGCGCGTCGAATCATGAACACAGCCTACCCCTCGCCCGACCCGGCCTTCCTTCCTTTTCGTGACGACGGCTCACCTCGGCTCCAGGCTGAGCAGCCCCGCCATGCCGCCCGGCACGTAGTACGCGCGGTAGCGGCCCCCGTGCATCGCCTCCCACGCCTTCTCGCTCACCGCGAGACGCACGTTCTGAATCACGTAGTAGTGCGACGTGCCCGACCGCGAGCGCGTCACCACGAGCTTCTGCAGCTCGCCCTCGACGGCCGCCACGGTGCCGCGCCGGTACGCCGCGAGCAGCCGCCGCCCCTCGCCGAAGGCGATGAAGCCGAACATCAGCGGCAACACGCCGACGAGCCCGCCCAGGAACAGCCCCACGAGCAGCGCCGGCCCCAGCCGCTCGGGCACGTGAAAGGTGAAGTCGACGTCCTTGAGCGCCCGCGGGAAGAACGCCGTCGAGAGGCCCAGAAGCAGCGCCACCGCCCCGATGCCGAGCAGCACCGCGCCGGCGCGAACCCCGGTCTTGCCGCGCGCCACCCCGTCTTCCTGCTGGTCGGGGTGCAGCTTGCCGGCCCGGTTCGCGTCGAGCTGTTCCGGCGTGAAGCCGTGGTTCGTACCGAGCGTGTAGAGCGCCGAGGGGTTCGGCCCTTTCCAGTCGGCCACCGCGAACGTCGCCTTCGGCCGGGGGCGCTTCCCGGTCAGCGCGATGATTGCCGCGATCACCGCCGGCACCGGCGCCACGGGCTTGAGCTCCGTCTTCGAGCTGTCGGTGAAGCCGAGCACCCCGGTGATCGCGGCGCCGGCGAGGAAGACCAAGACGACGACGAGGCGCTTGCGGCTCATGTGCTGGCCGCCGAGCGTACGCACAGCCGCCGAGCTCGTCATCGACATGCTGAGCCCGCTCAGCGCGAGACGCGCGCCATCGAGCGATCGTGCACGCGCTTCAGCGCGGCCAGGCCGAGCGTCGCACCGACGATCGCCCACGCCATGTCCTTCTGCGCGTCCCAGACGTCGCCCTGGGTGCCGAGAAAGGCGTCACCGCCGGCCGGGTCCAGCACGGCGGCGGCCGCCCACTCGATGAGCTCGTACACCGCCGCGAAGCCGCCCACGATGGCGACGGCGGTGAAGCTGAGCCAGCCTCCGTCTTTCATGAGGCCCTTGCGCAGGTACAGCTCGCGAATCGTGAACACGGGGAAGAAGCCGAACGCGAAGTGGCCGATCTTGTCGTAGTTGTTCCGCGTGCCGCCCAGCAGCGCCTTCATCCACTCGCCGAGCGGCGCCTTCGCGTACGTGTAGAAGCCGCCGTACGCGAGAATGACGATGTGCACCGCGACGCAGACGTAGACGAAGCGTGAGAAGCGGAAGAGCCGGTACGTCGAGACGAGAACCGCCGCGCCGATCAACCCGGGCCCGACCTCGAGCAGCCAGTTGAGCCGGCTCTCGGGCGTGAAGAGAAACGTGTACGCGAACACGCCGCAGACGATGAGCAGCAGCAGTTCAGGGAGTCGTCGACCCATCGCCCCCACCCTATTCCGCCGCGCCTCGGTCGGGCGACGCCGACGCAAAGATTGCGACCTGATGAGCCCCACGCCGCCGCGCGCATAAGCGGCGGGCACAGGCAAGAGCGACTCCATTTGCCATCGCTGTCCGCTTGAGCCTAAAGCGGTGCCCCCAAGATGCTGCGGTACCGCGCCGACATTCGCACGCTGGGCATGCTGACCACCTACGCGGTGCTGTGCACGGCCGGCTTCATCGTTCAGCCGCGCGGGTGGCTCGCCGTCGCGTGGGTCGCGGTCACGGCGTTCGTCGCGTGGTTCTGCGCGGTCATCGCGCACAACGTCGTGCACTGCCCCGTCTTCAAGAGGCGGTGGATGAACAAGGCCATGCAGGTCTGGGTCTCGCTGTCGTACGGCTTTCCCATCAGCGACTACATTCCCGGGCACAACCTCTCGCACCACCGGTTCACGCAGCTCGCCGAAGACGTGATGCGCACCACGAAGGTGCGCTTCAAGTGGAACCTGCTCAACATCCTCTTCTTCATGGTCGCGGTCACGCCAGCGATTCTTCGCGGCAACGCGCGCTACAAGAAGCTCAAAGGCCCGCTCGCGCGCGAGTGGAACCGGCAGCTGATGCTCGAGGCCGTCATCGTGTGGTCGGTGAAGATCGTGCTCACCGCGCTCGACTGGCGCTCGGCGCTCATGTTCGTCTGGGTGCCGCACCTGTTCGCGAACTGGGGCATCGTCAGCATCAACTTCCTGCAGCACGACGGCTGCGACGAGAACCACCCGGTCAACCACTCGCGCAACTTCACCGGCGCGCTGATGAACTGGCTCTGCTTCAACAACGGGTACCACGGCATTCACCACATCGAGCCCGGCCTCCACTGGAGCCTCACTCCGGCCGCTCACGCCGAGCGCGTGCACCCCGAGCTGCACCCCGCGCTCGAGCAGAAGAACCTGCTCGCCTACGCGTTCAAGGCCTTCGTCTGGCCCGCCCGTCGCGTGACGTTCGACGGCAAGCCGGTGGTGCTGCCGCCGCTCGAGCCCGACCGCGACTGGGTGAAGCCCGAAGACGTGGCCGACGCCAGCGTGCCCGAGCCGGCGTGACCGCGCTGCTCGCCATCGTGCTCGCGGCGGGCCCCGTGGACGCAGCGAAGGCGCACCTGCAGAAGGGCGAGCTCGACGAGCTGCCGTTCGACTTCGAGGGCAAGACCCTCAAGCCCACCGAGAAGCCCGAGGCGGTGAAGGTGCTGAGCGCGGCGTCGCAGGCCGCGCTCGTGAAGAAAGACGACGCGCTGGCCCTGCTGCTCGCCCAGCTCGCGCTGAAGCTCGACGCGAAGTCGCCGGCGGCCCTCGAGGCGGCCGGCCGCGCGGCCTTCGCACAGCAGGCGTTCGAGATGGCCGAGCGTCACGCCGACGCGTGGCTCAAGGTCGAGCCAGGCTCGGCGGCGGCCCACCAGCTGCGCGCCGAGCTCGCGGCCGAGGCCGGCGAGTGGGACAAGGTGCTCGAGCACACGAGGGACCTCGACGGTGCCGGGGCGAAGGCGCTGCGGGCGCGGGCCGAGCGCGAGAGGGCCCAGCGCACCGACGCCATCACCCAGCTCAAGAGCTTCGAGAAGGCGCTCGACGAGGCGAAGAAGCGGCCAGCTCCGAAGAGCCCCGAGCCGCGGCCGATGGCGCAGGCTCGAACGAGCGACGTGGTGCTCTACAGCACGTCGTGGTGCGGGTACTGCAAGAAGGCCCGCGAGTGGCTGACGCGCAAGGGCGTGACGTTCACCGAGCGCGACGTCGAGACGGATGAAGACGCCATGCGCGAGCTCGCCCAGAAGACGATGGCCGCCGGAGTTCAGGCGAGCGGCGTGCCGGTGCTCGACGTGCGCGGCAAGCTCATCGTCGGCTTCGACGCGCAGGCCATCGAAGACGCCCTCTGACGCGCTGCCGGTACGAGCGCGCGACGGCCCGGCGGTGACCTCGTCAGGGGTAGGTCCCCCCGATTTCCCCTGGAGAGAACCATGCCTGGCTCCGTCTCGAGCACCCGGAATCTGCGCCTCTACACGACCGACGGCGACCGCAACCGCGACGGCATCGCAGACCGCATCTACGTCGACCAGACCGGCCGGCAGGTCGGCATCGACGTCAACGGAGATGGGCGGTTCGACCCCGCGGCCGGTGACGTCTACGAGCCGGGCGGCTTGAGCACGCCGGTCGCGGTCGCCCCGGGCTCGGGCGAGGGCCCCGCGCGCCAGACGCAGGCCTACTTTCAAGGCACGGTGCAGCTCGACCCGTCGATCGACTGGGCGAGCACGCCGCTCGGCCCCCTCGTCACGGGCTCGCCGCCGTCGATCGATCTGAACTCGGTCGACGCCGCACACCTGTCGCTGCTCGACGACACGCAGCTGCGCGCGTTGATGTCGTCGCTGCAGGCGAACCCGACGGGCGCCACCGCGGTCATGGGGATGCAGGGCTCGAACACGTTCGACACGACCGCCCCGGTCACGAGCCTCGCGGCGGCGCTGGTGAGCTCGGTGTACGCAGACTCGGCGGACACCGGCCTCTTGTGGCGCATGATGCAAGCGAGCCCGTCACCCGCAGCCGCGGTGGCGAATGTCTCGCTCTCACCCGAGCGCCTCGTCGAGCTCCAGACCGCGATGCTCGGTGACGGGGTGCTGAGCCCAGCCGAGCATGACGGCCTCGTCGCGCTGCTCGGCCGCGTCGACGCGATCACCGAGGGCCAGCAGCAGGTCGCGCTCCAGCTGGCCCACCAGCTGTACCAGGTGCCGGGCGACATCGACCTCGCGGGCTTCTCGCAGTGGGCGCACCGCTGGCCCGCGGGCCTCACCGGCGATCTGATGGGCACCCTGACGGCCGAGGCGATTCTCTCGGGCCGCGAGCTCATCCCCACCGAGGCCGATCGGCTCGGCGACCTCACCGCGCTCATGTTCTCGCAGGTCGACCCGAACAACGCCGCCGAGATTCAGGCGTCGCTCGACGGGCTGCTCGCGACGGTGAACGAGTACCTGCCGCAGCCGCTGAGCCCCGAGCACGCCGGCATGACCGCGGGGGTCGTCGGCGCCGGCATGTTCCGCATGCTGTCGAACGCGGCAGACAACCAACAGGGCCGCAACGCGTGGAGCTACGCCTTCACGTCGAGCGTCATGAACGTGCTCAGCGTCGCGGCGTCGAGCAACCCGGTGGCCGCCGGCCTGTTCGCCGCCCTCTCGCCGCTCGCGGCGCAGGCGGTGGCCGAGGGCCGGGTGCCGAGCGACGGCGCCGCCGAGCAGTGGCTGGGCGCCGCGCAGCTGGGGTGGATGCAGAACTACTCGCGCTACGGCTGGCCGTCGGCGGACTCAGGCGTGCTCGCCTCCGAGATGGCCGAGGCGGTGATTCGCGCGAACGGCATGAACCCCTGAATGTTCAGCGCCGCGCGACGGCGAGCGCGGTGGCGGGCACCGGCGAGCGCGCGTGGCGGGCGTCGAAGAGCCGGTCGGCGGCCTCGACGAGCGACTCGCCGTAGAGCACGTGCTTGCGCAGCCGCGCGGGAATCGCCTCGCAGCCGAGGCTCGCGGCCATGACGGCTCCGCAGACGGCCGCGGCGACGTCGGCCTCGCCGCCGCAGCGAAGGACCATCGCCATGGCCTCGCGAAAGTCGTGGGGCACCTTCAGCGCGGCGTAGAGCGCGGTGAGCAGCACCGGCGCGACGTGCGACGGCAGACCCGGCTCGGATGCCAGCGTCGCGGGCGGCACGCCGATGCGGCGAAGCGCGGGGAGCGCGCGCTCGGGCTCCCACGCGAGCACGCGCGGCAGGTAGTAGATCTCGTCGGCGAAGTCGCCGTCGCAGCCGGCCGCGGCCTTCGAGAGCTCTTCGCAGAACAGCTGCGGTGTGCACGGCTCGCCGGCGAGGCCGAGCTGAACAGCGCGGGCGACGGCGGCGGCTCCGGCGGCGCAGGTCGGGTCTTTGTGCGTGAGCACGGTGAGCACGGCGGCGTCGTGCGCGAGCCGCGACGGGCTGTCTTCGCCCCACAGGCCGATGACGACGCCGCGCGAGAGGCACGAGGCGTCTTTCACGCCGACGTCGGCGCCCGCGCTCATCCACGGGGTGCCGCGCTGCAGCTGCTCGACCGCCTGCGACATCGCCAGCGGCGGCTGCAGAATGACGCCCTCTTGCCAGAGCCAGCAGAGGTGAGCGGCCGCGCTCTTGCCGTCGACCTTGCGTTCTTTGGCGATGCTCTCGGCCATCGCGAGCAGCACCTGGGTGTCGTCCGAGAACTGGCCGCGCGCGAACTTGCCGCGGGGGCGAGGCGCGAAGTCGTCGGCGAGGCCCGGCGAGCGGCCGAGGGCTGCGGGCGCGAGGCCGCGAAAGGGGAAGCCGAGCGCGTCGCCCACTGCGAACCCCAGCACGGCGGCGCGGAAGCGGTCTTGGAGCTCGGGCAGCGGGAGCGGCAACGCGGGCGCACCTTAAGAGAGGTGCGCGCCCGAATGCCACCTCAGCTCAGGCGCTCGCCTGAGTCGTGAACGACACCTTGAGGCCGTCGTGATGAACGGCGAGCTTGGGGTGTGCGATCCAATGGCAGCCACCGCAGTAGGAGGTAGCGTGGCCCTCGACGACGCGAATGTGCACGTCACCGCCGCACACGGCGCACGCCTCGGGGAAGGTCGTCTCGGCGTTACGTGGGAGCTCGCGTTCCATAGGTAAATGGGTAACGCGGTAAACGCGCCACGCAATCCGTGGATCTCCACGCCCCAATAGGGGTGTGACTTCCGGCACATGAGGCGACCGCGCAGGCGCGCTACGCGGGTCGGCGTGCGCCCTGCCCTCATTTTCGCCCTCTTTGCAGCGCCAGCCGCCGCGCAAGAGCTCGAGCTCTTGCCCGAGCCGCAGCGCCCCTCGCGCGTGCGGGTGCACTTGATCACCGACGCGCCCGACGCCGAGCTGTGGGAGACCGCGACGCCCGCGAGGCTGTGCCGCGCCCCGTGCGGCGGGTGGCTCGAGACCGTCGAGAGCGAGCGCTTTGTGGTGCAGGCCGGCGACCTCAAGCCGTCGGCCGAGTTCAGTCTGTTCGGCCTCAGCGGCGACGTGAACGTGCGCTTCACTGCGCGAGACGAAGTGAAGTTCCGCCTCGGCCTCGCGCTCACCATCGCCGGCGGCGTCGGGGTCGCGGGCGGCGCCATCGCGTCGATCGCCTGGTTCGTCGGCTTCGTGGTCGGCAACCTGCTGAGCCTCGCCATCTCGGGCGTGCTCGGCGCAGGCTGCCCGAACGTCTGGGAGGGGCCCGTCGCGCTGCTGCCGCCCGCCGCAGTCGCTGCCGGCATCGGCGCGGCGCTCCTCGGCCCGGGCATCGCCGTGCTCGCCGACTCGCGCGAGCGGCTCGACGTCGACCGGGCCGACGACTGAAGGTCAGCAGCGGCGCTGCGATGCGCAGCGGGCGAGTGGGCCCGCAAGCGGCTCGGCTCAGCTGCCCTGACCGCGGCCGACGTCGCCGTGCGCAGCGATGCGCGCGATGACGGCGTCGGCGCCGACGAAGAGCTTCTCGCCGTCCCACAGGGCGGGCACCGCCTGCTCGCTGCCGCCGTGCGCGACGAGGTCTGCGAGCACCTCGGGGTAGACGACGTTGCGGTACTTCATCGCGCGCAGCATCTGGTGCTCGTCGACCCAGCGGCGCACCTGAGCCGAGCCGCGATCGGCGATGGCGTGGAACAGCTCGAGCTTCTGCGAGCTCACCGCTTCTCGACGACTTCGACGCGGCGGGTCTCGACCCTCACCCGGGCGGCCTGGGCCGCGTAGTCGGGCGAGGTCGGCGAGATGCCGTCGAGCTTCTTCTGCTCGTCGTCGAGGCGCTTCTTCGCGGCGGCGAGGTCGATCGCCTCGATCGCCTCGGCGCCCTCGGCCAGCACGCGCACGTGCTCGGGGCCCGCTTCCGCGAAGCCGCCGGCGACGAAGTACTTCTGCGTCTTCGCGCCGTCGATGATGGTCAGCGGGCCGGGCTGCAAGAGCGCGAGGTACGGCGTGTGGCCGGCGCGAACGCCGAACAGGCCGTCGGCGCCCGGAGCGATGACCTCGTCACACTCTTGCGAGACGAGCCGCTTCGCGGGCGAGACGACCTCGACTTTGAGCTTGCCGGCCATCGCGTTCAGCCCTGCGCCATCTTCTTGGCCTTTTCGACCGCTTCGTCGATGCCGCCGACCATGTAGAACGCGCCCTCGGGCAGCTCGTCGTGCTTGCCGTCGGCGATCTCGCGGAAGCCGCGAATCGTCTCGGCGATGGTGACGTACTTGCCCTCGGCGCCGGTGAAGATCTGAGCCACGTAGAACGGCTGCGAGAGGAAGCGCTGAATCTTGCGCGCGCGCGACACGCTGAGCTTGTCCTCTTCGCTGAGCTCGTCCATGCCGAGAATCGCGATGATGTCTTGCAGCTCTTTGTAGCGCTGCAGAATGTTCTGCACCTTGCGCGAGACCGCGTAGTGCTCGGGCCCGATGACGAGCGGGTCGAGAATGCGCGAGGTCGAGTCGAGCGGGTCGACTGCGGGGTAGATGCCGATCTCGGTGAGCGCGCGCGAGAGCACGACGGTGCCGTCGAGGTGCGCGAACGTCGTCGCCGGCGCGGGGTCGGTGAGGTCGTCGGCGGGCACGTACACGGCCTGCACCGACGTGATCGAGCCCTTCTTCGTGGTGGTGATGCGCTCCTGCAGCGCGCCCATCTCGGTCGAGAGCGTCGGCTGATAACCGACGGCGCTCGGGATGCGGCCGAGGAGCGCCGACACCTCGGAGCCCGCCTGCGTGAACCGGAAGATGTTGTCGACGAACAGGAGCACGTCGCGGCCCTCTTCGTCGCGGAAGTACTCGGCGACGGCGAGGCCCGAGAGCGCGACGCGTGCGCGGGCGCCGGGCGGCTCGTTCATCTGGCCGAACACGAGCACGCACTGCGACTTGCCGTCGATCAGCTTGATGCGGCCCTTCTCATCGAGCACCGGCTTGGCGTGTTTTCCCTCGCCGGTCTTCTCGCACATGATGACGTTGGCTTCGATGAACTCGTTGTAGAGGTCGTTGCCTTCGCGGGTGCGCTCGCCGACGCCGGCGAACACCGAGAAGCCGCCCTTGACGATCGCGGCGCCGCGGATGAGCTCTTGCAGGAGCACCGTCTTGCCGACGCCGGCGCCGCCGAACAGGCCGATCTTGCCGCCGCGGGTGAACGGGCAGAGCAGGTCGATGACCTTGATGCCGGTCTCGAACATCTGCACCTTCACGTCGAGGTCGGTGAAGAGCGGCTTCGGGCGGTGAATCGGGTACACCTTCTCGGACTTCACGACGCCGAGCTCGTCGACCGGCTCGCCGATGACGTTCAAGATGCGGCCGAGCGTGCCCTTGCCGACCGGCATCGAGATGGGCGCGCCGGTGTTCTTCACGGCGGCGCCGCGGGCGAGGCCGTCGGTCGTGTCCATCGCGACGCAGCGGCAGGTGTTCTCGCCGAGGTGCTGGGCGACCTCGACGGTGAGGTTGTCGGGCAGGTTCGAGATGGCGGGGTTCGTGACCTTCAGGGCCGTGAAGACCTCGGGCAGGCCTCCCGGAGGAAACTCGACGTCGACGACGGGACCGAGGATCTGGGTGATGCGGCCGGCAACGGAGGTCGAAGCGCTCATGTCGCGCGCGCATGTAACAGAGCCGTGCTCCAAGGCAAGGTGGATCCGCGCGCAGTTTCGAGCGCTTCTGATGCCCATCAGAAGCGCGCAAACGAGACGGCAGCCTCCTGCCGGCGCCTTCACCGGCAGGAGGCTCCCAGCACTGCTGATCAAGGCGACTCAGCGCCGGGCCAGGGAATTATTGCCGCCCCCTTCGACAGAGCAGGGACCGGGCCGACCGCCCGTCACGCAGTTTTCGAGGCTTGCCCCGCGCTGGAGCGGCCTCGCCGCTGCGGCGCTGAGCCTCCGATGTCTCAAGGCTGAGACACGCCGTCAGCGCGCGCGCTGCGTGCTGCCCACACCGTCCCACGCGGGCCAGCCGTACGGCTGCTGCACGATGCCCGGCGCGCCGTACGCCTCGAGCCCCGACGTCTGCACGAAGTAGAGCCCGGCCGCGATGGCGAAGGGCGCGAACAGCCTGCACTGCTCGACCCGCGAGCCGTCGTCGCGCAGCACCGCGAGGTTCACGCCTCCGTCACTCTGACCCGTGCTCACCATGACGCCGCCGTCGCCGAGCAGCCGCAGCTGCCCCGACGTCGTGCCCTGCGGCGTCGGCACCGACCACTCGGCCGCCGCGCGACCGACGTCGTACCGCGTGACGTTCATGCCCGTAGGCGACTGCGTGAGCCACGTCACGCGCTCGCCGTCGAGGCGCACCGACGGGTCCCACGGCAGCGAGTGGCCCGCGGGCAGCGGCACCGCGCGCCTCGCCCACGCTCCGCTCATCAGCGCCATGCCGGCGTCGTCGGGCACCACGATCTCGTCACGCCCGTACGCGAACGGGCGCAGCGAAGACTGCCAGCGCCCGAGGTCGGCGCCGGTCGCGTCGAGGTGGCCGAGATACGAGACCGTGCTCCAGCAGCCGGCCGACACGTCCCACAGCTCGCCGTTGCCGGTGAGCGCGACGCCGGCGTGGCCGTCGCGCTGCACGCGCCACAGCTGCGCGCCGGTCGCGCGGGCGAGCCCCACGAAGTACGCCTGGTGCAGCGAGTCGCCCTCCGACAGCATCAGCCCGAGGTCGCCGCCGTTCAGCATCATCAGCCGCTGCACGTCGAGGCGCAGCGTGCCGTCGCTCGCCGGGCTGTACGCGGTGATGCCCGGCATGAGGTCGTGCTCCCAGAGCAGCGCGCCGGTCGCGGTGTCGCGCGCCTGCGCGACGACGGCGCGCGGGCTCACCTCGGTGCCGTAGTTGTACGAGCGCGCGCCGAGGTAGAGGCGCGTCGAGTCGGGGTCGACCATCAGCGCGACGCCGTTCTCGAGCCCGGGGCGCTGCGCCGAGAGGTTCACGCTCCAGCGCTGCTGGCCCGAGCGGTCGAGCGAGACGAGGCGCAGCTGGTACGGCGCGCCCGCGTCGTACTGCGCGCGCACGCCGTCACCGACGAACGCGTACGAGTTGCCGTTCGCGTCGACGGCGACCCGCATCAGGCTCGTGCCGGCCGGAGGCTGCCAGCGCCACCGCGGAGACGGCGCCCCCGCAGCCGGCGGCTCGCACGCGCCGCTCACGCAGCGGCCCTCTGCGCGGCACAGCGTCGGCGCCCCGCACCGCGAGCCGTCGGGCGCGGGCCGCTCGACGCAGGTGCCGGCCATGCAGACGTGGGCGGTGAGGCAGTCGTTCGCTCCGCACGAGGTGCCGTCGGCGACCGGCGACATGCCGCAGCCGGTGACCGGGTCGCACGAGGCGGCGCGGCACGGGTCGGCCGAAGACGGGCACTCGATCGGCCCGTGCAGGCAGCCCTCTTCGGAGCACGCGTCGGCGGTGCACGCGTTCGCGTCGTCGCACGAGACCGCGGTGCCCATGCAGACGCCCGAGCGGCACCGGGCGCCCTGCAGGCACGAGCCTCCGCGGCACGACGCGCCCTCGTCGGCGGGCTCTTCGACGCAGCCGCGCTCGGGGTCGAAGCGCGAGGCGGTGCACTGCACGCTCGCGGTGCACGTGGGCACCTCGAGGCCCTCGCCGCTCAGCGCGACGGTGACGCTCTGACCGTCGACCTTGAGCGCGAGCGCGCCGGCGTGATGGCCCACGGCGTCGGGGCCGAACGTCACGGGCACCGAGACGGCCGCGCCGGCGGGCAGCTCGAGCTGCGCGGGGGCCGAGAACGGCGCAGCCGACTCGACCGCCAGCGTCACGGCGAAGCGGCTGCGGCTGACGACGGTGAAGCCCTGCGTGCGCGAGAAGCCCGCGTACGTCGGAGCGAACACGAGCTCGGCCGGCGCGTCGAGCTCGAGACCGGCCTGAGCGACGTGCGGGTCCCTGCAGGCCGCGGCCAGCGCCAACGCGATGATGATTCGGGGCCGCAGCGGGTGTCCTCCGAGCTGGGGAACACCCGGCGCCGGCCTGAAGGGCAATCATTCGACGATGACGAAGCTGCCGGGGTACGGGCCCCACGAGAGGCCGGTGACTCCGTTGCGCGTCATGCCGCCGAAGCGGCGCTGGGCCGGGCGGATCTCGAGGGTGACTTCGCCGCCGGCGGTGCCGTCGATCGCGCCCGAGTGCACCGCGGCCACGCAGACCGGCGAGTCGTCGGTGTACGGGCCGAGGCCCCACACCGCGAGGTCGATGTCTTCGGGCACGCAGCGCACGGTGTAGCGCCGGCCGTACTCGCCGCGGCGATCAGCGACGCCGCCGCGCCACTCCCATGCGTCGACCCTCTCGGGCTCGGCGCCGTCCCACAGCGCGCGCCCGTCGTCGTAGTCCCACTCGGGGTCTGCGCCCGGAGTGATGATGCGGCCGGTCGTCACGTCCTCCGGGCCACACGACTGAACGATGAGAAAAACGACCCCCAACCCCACCACCCACCGAATTCCCTTCCCCATACCCGCCCTCCACTGACCTGTGCTAACGGCTCCGGGCGAAGTTGTCAGAAGGTCCGCGCGGGGTAGCACCCGCGCACCCAAACGTCGGGCCGGAAGGGGGCATTACGACATGCGCAGTCTCGTTTCGTTGATGGCGGTGGTCCTGGCTTTCTCGGGGTGTGGCGGCGGCAGCAACGCGACCCGCTACTTCCGCGTGCTGTTCCCCTCGACGGGCCCGCTGCCCGACTCGTGCTACCAGGCGGCGACCCTGCCGGCGGCCACGACGCCCGAAGAGATCGCGGCCGAGACGTACTGCGGCGGCCGTAAGAAATCGACCAGCACCGGCTCGACGACCAACACGGCGTCGGTCAGCAACTGGACGATGGTCGACACCGGCGACAACAAGCTCTACCTGGTGCTGGCGACGTCGACGACGTCGTCGACCGGCTACGAGGGCACGCTGAACGCCGCCACCAACACGTACTCGTTCGCAGCGACGGCCGACAGCTTCACGAAGAGCTGCTCGCCGGTCACCGGCGCGACGCTCGTCGAGTGCAACGGCGCGTGCGTGAACACGCGGTCTGACCGCAACAACTGCGGCGCGTGCGGCGACGCGTGCCCGGCGGGCCAGCAGTGCCGGTTGAGCAACTGCGTGCCGATGTGCACGACCACGATGCAGATGTGCGGCGGCGTCACGACCGACACGCAGTCGGACAACAACAACTGCGGCTTCTGCGGCAACATCTGCATGAACGGCAACATCTGCTCGGGAGGCCAGTGCTCGTCGCCCTGTGCAGCGGCGTGTGGCGCGCAGTACGTCGCGTCGGCCTGCGGCAACCCGCGCGAGTTCTCGCGGAAGACCGAGACCAAGGTCGACTTCACGCTGACCGGCGGCCAGGTGAAGGGCACGTACGGCACGACGCAGACCTACGCCTGCAAAGACCCCGGCTGCCCGGGCGACTTCGCGGGCCGCTGCCCGACGTGCGCACAGAGCGGCACCATCACGGGCCGCGAGGTCACGAACGTCACCGAGTTCGAGCAGCGCTGAGTTCAGGGCATGGGGTGGGTGTTCGCGTTACACCCACTCCATGGGCATCATCGACCAGCATGACGGGCCGCCTCGGCCGCAAGACGAGCGGGCGGTGGAGCGCTACCGGTACCTCTTGCGCACCGCGCCTCCCGAAGACCTCGAGCGCGCTCACGTCGAGGCCTTCGCCGAGCTCTCGCCTGCACAGCGTCAGCTGATCATGCGGGGGCTCGCGCGCGAGCTGCCCGAGTCGGAGCAGGGGCAGCTGACCAACGCCCCCGACGCGCTCGCTCGCGCGGCGACCCGCACCGAGTTGAAGACGCCCGGCACGCTCGAGCGCGCGCTGACTCCGGCGGGCGGCGCCATGTACACGAACCTGTTCAGCACCCTGGCGGGCGCCTTCGTGGGCAGCGCGCTCGCGAGCTCGCTGTTCGGGGGGCTGGTGGCTCCGCCTTTGCCGCAGGGCGACGACGACGCGGCGGCGAACGACGACGTCGAGAACGGCGACCTCGGCTTCGACGCGTGAAGCGGGGCCTCGCGCTTCACTTCAACGCAGCAGCGACCGCGGTGAGCCCGCGGGCCTTCGCGCTCGCCGCGAGGTCTCTGCCCGACTTCGCGCCGAGAAACACGAGCGTCTTCTTCCAGCCGGCCTTCAGCGCGGCGTTGGCGCCGAGGTCCTTCTCGGCCTGCTCGAGCGCCTTGTCGATCACGCCGTCGTCGACCCTGGCGCCCTTCGCGACGAGCGCCTCGCACAGCGACTGAATCACCGCCGGGTCGCCGGGCTTGTCCGAGAAGAACGGCACCTGCACGGCGAACTTCAGCGCGGTGTCCTCCTCGGGGCTCTTCAAGCCCGGGTTCGCGCCGGCCCCGAGCAGCACTTTCACGACGGCGAGCTGCTTGTGGTACGCGGCCTCCATCAGGAGCGTGTGGCCGCTCTCGCCCCAGTCGACGACGCCGCCCTGCTTCAGGTACTGCTTCACGCCCGCCACGTCGCCCGCGTGAATCGCCTGCACGATGGTGCGCAGGCGATCGACCTCGTCTTCGGTGCGCCGGCCCGAGGCGGGGTTCGCCGCGTCGATGGGCTCGGGCGCGGGTGACGAGCCGCCGCCCAGCGACAGGGCGATCGCGCCCTTGAAGTGCTTCAGCTCGGGCATCGCCTCGAGCTCGACGTGGCGGCCGTCGCCGAGACTGATGAGCTTGCCGCCGAACGTCACGAGCTGCTTCGCGGCGGCCTGCGTCAGCTGCACGTTGTCGAGGTACAGCTGCTCGCCCTTGAACTTCGCGAGCTGCTTCGCCGCGGCCTCGTCGAGCGACGAGAGGTCGTTCAGCACGAGGATGCGGGCCTTCGAGCCGGCGAGCGCCTGCGCCTCGGCCGCGTCGATGCTCGTGACGCCCACGAGGAAGAGGAACGCGTCGGGGTCGCTCTTGTAGAGCGCGTTCAGCCGGTCGCGGTCGGGCCCGGGCACGCGCGACAGCATCACCGACAGCGGCTGCCCCTGCCGCGCCCGGCTCGACAGCGCCGTGAAGTCGGACAGCGACCGCGTGAGCAGCAGCGCGACGAGCAGAAGACGCATGCCGCGCTTCTACCTCGCCGCTCGACGAGCCGTGCGGCTCCGTTCTGCTCGAGCGCGCCGCAGAATGTGGTAGGCGAGCCCTCGCATGCCTTCGTTCACGCGTCGCGACGTGCTGAAGGCCTCGGCCGCAGCCGTCGCCGTCTCTTCCCTCACCGAAGCGCGCGGCCTCCTCGTCGACGCGCTGCTGCAGAGCGTCTGCGCCGCGGCCCTCGACTCTGCGAAGCAGGCCGGAGCCACCTACGCCGACGTGCGCATTCACCGGCGCCACAACGAGTCGGTCAGCGTTCGCGACGACCACGTCGAGGCCGTCGGCGACGGCGAGACCTACGGCGTCGGCGTGCGCGTGCTGGTCGACGGCGCCTGGGGCTTCTCGGCCACCTCGCGCGTGCAGGTGAAAGAGGCGCGCGCCGCAGCGAAGGCCGCCTGCGACATCGCGCGCGCGAACGCGAAGGTGCTGTCGTCGAAGGTGGTGCTCGCCCCGAACCCGGCGCACGTCGACGTGTGGCAGACGCCGCTCGAGAAGGACCCGTTCAAGATCCCGGTCGCCGACAAGGCCGAGCTGCTGCTCGACTTGACCTCCGAGCTGCTCAAGGTGCCGGGCGTGAAGTACGCGAGCGCGTCGCTCGAGTCGCGCCTCGAGTGGAAGCTGTTCGCGAACAGCGAGGGCGCCCTGCTCGAGCAGAGCATCACGCGCATGGGGCCGTACTACTCGGCGACGGCGATCGACGAGAAGACCGGCGAGTTCGCGACGCGCGCGTGGGACGGGCAGCCGCGCCAGGGTGGCTTCGAGGTGCTCGAGCAGCAGGGCTTCCGCGCCGACGCGCGGCGCATCGGCGAAGAGGTGGTGCAGAAGCTGAAGAGCCCCTCGATCACCGAGGTCGGGAAGAAGCACGTCATCCTCCACCCGTCGAACCTGTGGCTCACCATTCACGAGTCGGTGGGCCACCCGACCGAGCTCGACCGCGCGCTCGGCTACGAGGCGAACATGGCGGGCACGTCGTTCGCGACGCCCGACAAGCTCGGCAAGCTCAAGTACGGCAGCGAGCTCGTCACGCTGTACGCCGACAAGACGATGCCGGGCGGGCTCGCGACGGTCGGCTACGACGACGACGGCGTGCGCACGGGCCGGTGGAACCTCGTCGAGAAGGGCCTGTTCGTCGGCTACCAGACGACGCGCGACCAGGCGGCGTGGCTGAACGAGCCGGCGAGCCGCGGCTGCTCGTACGCGCAAGACCACCGGAGCGTCGCGTTTCAGCGCATGCCGAACGTGAGCCTGCTGCCCGGCGCGAAGGACCTGAAGGTGAAAGACCTCATCGCCGCGACCGACGACGGCGTCTACATCGTCGGGCACGGCAGCTGGTCGATCGACCACCAGCGCTACAACTTCCAGTTCACGGGCCAGATGTTCCACGAGGTGAAGAAGGGCAAGGTCACCCGCACGCTCAAAGACGTCGGCTACCAGGCGAACTCGATCGACTTCTGGAACTCTTGCGACCTCGTCGGCGGCCCGAGCGAGTGGGCCATCGGCTCGGCGTTCGACGACGGCAAGGGCGAGCCGATGCAGTCGAACCCGGTCAGCCACGGCTGCCCGCCGGCGCGCTTCAAGGCGAACCTGCTCAACACGAAGACGAAGGGGGCGTGAGAGCATGGCGCTCGACCCCAAGGCCGCCGCGAAGGCGCTCGACGCGCTGCTGCGCGAGGTGAAGAGGCTCGACAAGAACGCCGAGGCGCGCGCGACCCTGTTCAGCGGGCGCTCGGGCAACACGCGGTTCGCGCGCAACGAGGTGACGACGTCGGGCGAGACCGACGAGAGCGGCGTCACGCTGAACGTGCAGCTCGGGCGCCGGCTCGCCGGGGCGTCGACGAACCAGCTCGAGCCCGAGGCGCTGCGCGCGCTCGCGGTGCGCACGTTGGCGCTCGCGCGCATCGCGCCCGAGGACCCCGAGGCGATGCCGCTGCTCGGCCCGGTGAAGCCGCCGCCGGGCGCGCCGCCGTACGACGCCGCCGCCGAGACGCTCGACGCCGCGGCGCGGGCCGAGCAGGCGCGGGTGGCGATCGACGCGGCGAAGCGCCAGGGCCTCGTCATCGCGGGCTACGCCGAGCACGTGACCGGCACCGAGGCCGTCGCGAGCACGGCAGGGCTCGCCGTGCAGCGGCAGTCGAGCTCGGTCGAGCTGTCGATGACGGCGCGCACGTCGGACGGCAGCGGCTCGGGCTGGGCCGGAGCGTCGGCGCGCGGGCCGAAGGGCATCGACGCCGCGAAGCTCGCGGCGACGGCGTGCGAGAAGGCGGCGCTGTCGAAGGCGCCGAAGCGGCTCGAGGCGGGGCGCTACACGGTGCTGCTCGAGCCTGCGGCGGCGACGACGATGCTGCGCTGGCTGTACGAGGCGCTCGACGCGCGCAGCGCCGACGAGGGGCGCAGCTTCTTCTCGAAGCAGGGCGGCGGGAACCGGCTCGGCGAGAAGGTGCTGAGCGAGCGGGTGACGTTGACCTCGAACCCGTCGGCGCCCGAGACGGCCGGAGCGACCGTCGACCCCGAGGGCCTGCCGCTGCCGCCGGTGACGTGGGTCGAGAACGGCGTGGTGAAGGCGCTGCGCACGACGCGGTACTGGGCGCAGAAGACGGGCACGAAGCCGGTCGGCTTCTACGGCGGCTACGCGCTGAAGGCCGGCAGCGACTCGCTCGACGCGATGCTCGCGGGCATCGAGCGCGGCGTGCTCATCACGCGCTTCTGGTACACGAACTGGGTCGACCCGCAGACGCTCACCATCACGGGGCTGACGCGCGACGGCACCTTCCTCATCGAGAAGGGGAAGCTGGTGTCGGCGGTGAACAACTTCCGCTTCAACGAGTCGGTGGCGAAGGCGCTCGAGCGGTGCGACGCGCTGGGCTCCGAAGCGCCGGCCATCGGCTCGCCCGAGGTTCGCTGCCCTGCCCTGCGCACGCACGAGTTCAACCTCGCGTCGGTGAGCGAAGCCGTCTAGCTGCGCAAAAAAGGGGACAGGCTACTTTTTTGCGCAGTCGCGCCAAGGTCGCCCTCCGGCGAGTGAGTTGCGCAAAAAAGTAGCCTGTCCCCTTTTTTGCGCAGCTAACCCGCGTGCAGCGTGAAGTAGACGGTCGCGCCCGCACCCACCGCGCCCTCGGCCCACGCGCGCCCGCCGTTGCGCTGCACCGTCGCGAGCCCCATGCCGGTGCCGGGGAACCGGGAGTCCGGGTTCACACCCCGCACCATTCACCGGTTTGGCGACGAACGGAAACGCACGACCCGATTGGCTCGAGTCGTGCGCTCCACTGCACACCGTCTGCTTGTGAACGTCGACTCAGGTCGCCGGTGCGTAGTCCTTTTGGATGCTGGTGGCGTCGCGCTCGTACGACTTCATCGTGTCGATCGCGTCGTCGAGCACGCGGTCGAAGCTCATGTCGTACTGGCCGCGGGCGGCCTCGAGCGTGCCGATGAACTTCTGGCAGCCGTCGATGGTGGCCGAGAGGAACTTCTTGTCGAACTCCTCGCCCTGCAGCTTGCCGAGGTCGGCCCACTCGTTCTTGGCGGCGGCCTTCATGTCGGGCTTCTTCATGCCCGTGAGCGCATCGGAGAGGACGATGTTGTTGTCCTTCGCGTAGCCGATCACGCGCTGATCGAGCTTCACGAAGTCTTTCGACATCTTCTGGCCGAGCTTGAGGACCTTGTCGCTCTTCGCGCGCGTCTGGGCGATGTTGCCCATCTCGGTGTGGCCGACGCTGACCTTGTGAAGCTTGTCGAGGAGCTCCGACTGGCTGAGGTCGCTCTTCGCCGGCGCGGTCTTGTCGTAGGCCTTACGGTCTTTGTCGGAGGCCTTCATCTCCGACTTTCTCTCGTCTTTGTACTTGTCGTCTGCAGCAAGCGCGACCACCGGAACGATGAGCGCCGCCGAAATCAGAATTGCTTTCATGGTGACTTCCTCCATCGTCGAGGGACTGCATTCGATGTGCCCGGCCCGCCACGTGGAATAGAGGGCTTGGGTGGCTGGCCACATTCGCGGTTGCCACACCTCGTGACGCCCTTGCGAAGCCGCCGAAATCGCGGCGCTCGGCTCGGGGCACAGGCGTTGCTCTTGTGGCCCGGCCATGTCCCGTGCCTCGCTCGCCCTCTTCGCCCTCGTGGCGTGTCAGAAGCTGTCCACCTCGACCGAGCCGTCGGCGCTCGAGCTGATCAACGAGGAGGTGCCGCAGACGCCGACGTACGCGGCGACGCGCTCCCTCTCGAGCGGCCAGGTCGTCGTGCCCGCGCGGCCGGCGCTGAAGTCGCAGGAGGTGCAGGCGGCTCCGTCGCTGTCGTCGAAGGCCGACGACGGCAAGCCCGAGGTGAGCTTCGCGCTGCAGCACACGCAGGTGAGCGCGAAGGTGTCGGGCAGCATCGCGCGCGTCGAGGTGACGCAGCTCTACAAGAACCCGAGCGCCGACCGCCTCGAGGCGGTCTACGCGTTTCCGCTGCCGGCGAACGCGGCGGTGACGGACATGTACTTCCGCATCGGCAAGCGCATCGTCTACAGCCAGGTGCAGAAGCGCGAAGAGGCGAAGCGCACCTACGAGGCCGCGAAGAGCGAGGGCCGCACCGCCGCGCTCACCGAGCAGGAGCGGCCGAACCTGTTCACGCAGTCGGTCGCGAACATCCCTCCGGGTGAGACGGTCGCCGTCGTCATTCGCTACGTGCACGAGGTGCCGCTCGACGACGGGCGGTACCAGTTCGTGTTCCCGACGACGGTGGGGCCGCGCTACGTGCCGGGCCACGGCGCAACGACCGCAGTGACCGACGCCGAGCGCATCACGCCGCCGACGGTGCCCGAGAGCGTGCACAGCGCGAACGACGTCGACATCACGGTGCAGCTCGTGCCGGGCGTGGCCTTCACCGACGTCGCGGCGAAGTGGCACGACGTGGTCACGGGCCTGGACGGCGACGGCGCGCGGCTCGTCGCGCTGGCCGAAGACGACCGGCGGCCGAACAAGGACTTCGTGCTCACGTGGCAGCCCGCCGGAGCGCAGCCGAGCGCGCACGCGCTGACGGAGAACGACCGCGGCGAGCAGTACGTGATGCTGATGCTGCAGCCGCCGGCCGAGGTGCAGGCGAAGATGGTGCGCCCGAAAGAGATGGTGTTCCTCGTCGACGTGTCGGGCTCGATGGGCGGTCAGCCGCTCGACACCGCGAAGGGCCTCGTGGGCGCCGCGCTCGACCGCATGGGCCCGGAAGACACGTTCCAGCTCATCGCGTTCGCGAGCAACACCGAGCAGATGTCCGACCAGCCGCTGCTCAACACGCGCGAGAACGTCGAGGCGGCGAAGCGGTGGCTGGGGAAGATGAGCGGCGGCGGCGGCACCGAGATGATGAAGGGCATCTACGCGGCGCTGGCTCCGCCGGCGGACCCGAAGCGGCTGCGCATGGTGGTGTTCTGCACCGACGGCTTCATCGGAAACGAGCAGGAGATTCTGCAGGCGACGCGGCAGTACCGCGACCGGGCGCGCGTGTTCGGCTTCGGCATCGGCTCGTCGGTGAACCGGTACCTCATCGAGGGCATGGGTCGCGAAGGCCGCGGCGCGTCGGACGTGGTGGGGCCGAACGAGAAGATCGAGCCGGCGGTCGAGCGCCTGTACAAGCGGCTCGATCGCCCGGTGCTCACCGACCTGTCGCTCGAGTTCGACGGCATCGCGATCATCGACCGGCAGCCCGAGGCGCTGCCCGACCTGATGGCGGGCCAGCCGCTCGTCGTGGTCGGCAAGGCGGTCGGCGGCAAGACCGGCAAGGTGAAGGTGAGCGGGCGGTACGCGGGGGCTCCGTGGTCGAAGGAGGTTCCGATCGAGATGAGCCAGACCTCGGGTGGGCCGGCGGTGCTGGGCACGCTGTGGGCGCGGAGGAAGATCGACTCGCTCACGTGGGCCGAGCCGTCGGTCGACGCCGACCGGCAGGCCGCCATCACGGAGCTCGGGCTCAAGTTCAAGCTCATCACGCAGTACACGTCGTTCGTGGCGGTCGAGCGCGAGCTGCTCGTCGACCCGAAGCTGCCGCTGACGCAGATGCTGGTGCCGAACGAGATGCCCGAGGGCGTGAAGTACGAGGGCATCTTCGGCGACGCCGAGCTCGAGGTGCTGCCGTCGCGGGTGAAGCCGGGCGACCCCGAGCTGCGGGTGAAGGCGGCTCCGACGGCGCGCGCGGTGCGGGTGCGGCTGCCGTTCGAGACGGTGACGCGCGACGCGACGCTCGATCGCGCGAGCGGCGAGTACGTGCTGCGCTTCCTCGTGCCGAGCGGCTTCCCCGACGGCTCGTACGACGTCGGCATCGAGGTGCAGCACGAGAACGGCGTCATCGAGAAGCGCACGTCGCCGCTGCGCGTCGACACGACCCCGTCGGCGGTCGCGGTGGTGTCGGCGGACCCGGCGATGGTGCCGGGCAAGCCGTACACGCTGAAGCTGAAGCCGGCGCTCGCGCTGAACGAGCTCAAGCTCGACGCGAACGCGCTGAAGGCCGCGATGGAGACGAAGGAGGTGCTCGTGCACGCTCCATGGGGCGAGACGGTCTTCGCGACGCTCGAGGGGCCGCTGGGCGTCTACACGGCGACGCTGCACGTGCCCGAGGGCGTGACCGGCGCGCAGAAGCTCGAGATCGTGGCGAGCGACGCCGCGGGCAACGTTTCGCGGCGCGGCTACGACGTGCCGGTGCAGAAGCAGCCGATCGCGGTGCTGGTGGCCGTCGCCGGGTTCCTGCTGCTCGCGACGCTCTCGCCTCGCAAGGCGGCGAAGAAGCCGTGAAGAAGGTCGCCGCCGTCGTCGCGCTGGCGCTCGTCGCGTGGAAGCACGACCGGCTGAAGCACCTCGCCGTGCCCGTGCTCACGCGGCCCCCCGAGCTGCCGGCGGCCGAGCCGCGCGACGTCGGCGAGGGCGGGCCCGTCGCGCTGAAGCCCATCGCCTCGCTGGGCACGCGCGTGACGGCGCTGCTCACCGCGAGCGACGGCGCCGTCTGGGCCGGCACGTTCGACCGCGGCGTCTTCCGCGGCGAGCGGCAGCTTCCGGGCAACGGGCGGCAGCAGTTCGTGAACGCGCTCATCGAGCACGGCGGCTGCGTGTGGGCCGCGACGTACGGCGGAGTGCTCGAGCTCGGGCTCGACGGCACGCTGCACGGCGTTCGGCTGCCGGGCATCGCGGTCGAGGCGCTCGCGGTGCACGACGGCGCGCTCGTCGCGGGAACCGTGCGCGGCGTGTACCGGAACTTCGAGCCCGAGGGGCGAGCGCTGCGCGTGACGGCGCTCGCGGTGAGCGGCGGCACGCTGTGGATCGGGACTCCGTCGGGCGTCTACGAGGGCAGCGGCGCCTGGCACCCGCTGGTGTTCGGGCCCGAGGCGGCGTCGACGAACGTGGTGCTCGCGCTCGCGCCGTTCGGCGGCGGGGTGCTCGCGCTCACCGACAACGGCGGCCTCGTCGAGGTGCAGCCCGGCCGCGAGGTGCGCGCGCTGCGCTTCACCGAGCCGCGGGCGAACGAGGGCAACCCGGGCGCCGCGCTCGCGCAGGCGGGCGTGGTGCGCTTCGGCACTCAGGGCGGCGGGCTGCTCGA
Organism: Myxococcaceae bacterium; assembly: GCA_044223505.1. GTDB lineage: Bacteria > Myxococcota > Myxococcia > Myxococcales > Myxococcaceae > Xiheicaenimonas. Next base: position 11,443 of record JBGALX010000042.1, on the reverse strand, counting down.
GGTGCGCGGCGGCGCGGTCGTGCGCCCGAAGGGCTGGAGCGTGCCCATCGTCAGCGCGCTCGCTCCGGGGCTGCTCGGCGACGGCGCCGGCAACGTCTACCGGCTGTGAGCGGCCGGCCGTCTGCGCATGCACGAACGGGTGCGGAGCGTGAACGCGGCGAGCAGCAGCAACGCCGCCCCGTCACCGCCGCCATTGCAGCTGCAGCCGACGCCGAGGTTGCGCTCGAGCTGCGGCTCGCCGCGGCCCGCGAGCCCACCGCCACCCGCCGGGCCACCGCCCGTGCCGCCGGCCTCGGCTCCGCCAGCGACGGCCGCTCCCGCGCTGCCGCCGCTCGAGCCGCCTGCGCCGCCTGCGCCGCCCGCACCGCCGCTGCCTCCGCCTCCGCCTCCGCCGGCGCCACCCGCGGTGCCGCCGTCTTCGGGGCCGGCGGGCGCGGCGCAGCTGACGCCGTCGCAGTTGCCGCTGGCGCAGTCGAACCCGAACGTGCACGCGGCTCCGATGGCAGCGCGCTCGACGGAGTTGATGCCGAGGCGAATGGTGCTGAGCGGGGTGATGCCCTCGCGCCCGCGGCTGATCAACAGCACGGTGCGCTGCGGCGTCGACGCGAGCGAGAGCTCGCGATGGCCGTCGCCGTCGGAGAAGAGGAACTCACCGCCGACGGGGGCGCCGTCGACGAGGTGCACGGCGCGAACCTCCTGCGGGCCTTCGTCGTACCAGGTCACGAGGGCGCCGCCCGGTACGGCCGTGACCCACGGGTACTGCTGCTCGGCGCCGCTCGGGGTCACGAGGCGCCGGCCGTCGACGTCGACGACGGTGCGCTCGCGAAGGCGGGCGCCCCAGATCTCGCCCGCGTTGAGGCTGGTCCGGTGGTCGTGCCACACGAGCTGGAACTGGCGGCCGTCCCACGCGATCGAGGGCTCGGCCGGGCTCTTCGCTCCGAGCGCGATGACGATGCCGCCAGGGTCGGGCCGCCCGCCGTCGAGCAGCACGCGCCCGGCCGCCATGCAATTGTCGACGACGCGATCATCGACCCACGCGACGAGGAACGCGCCGGAGCCGTACGCGCAGGCCGTGCGCTCGTAGAACGGCCGCCCGTTCGGCACGCAGCCGGAGCAGAGCGTCTGCGTCGGCTCGAGCGGCGCTCCGGCCGGTGAGAAGCGCCGCGTGCGAACGTCGTTGCCGTCGGTGAAGGCGACGAGGAACTGGCCGTCTCCGTACGCGACGCACGGGTAGTCGGGGTAGTCGGGCGGGCCCGGCTCGACGACGGTCGCTCCGAACAGCGCCAGCGGCGGGTTGAAGAACTTCGCCTGAAGGTCGCGGCGGCCGAGGTCGGTGTACGCGATGACGACGACGCCGCCATCGGAGATCGCGACGCTGGGAGAGAGCTGGCTCTCTGCGCCGCTCGCGACGAGCTGCGGCGGGCCGAGGCCTCCGTCGCCCACGAGCGCGGCGAACACGTCGTAGCCGGCGTCGCGGCGGTACTCGACCCACGCGGCGACGGTCGTGGTGCCGTTGGTCGCGAGCACCGGCGTCAGCTGTTCGGCGTACGAGCGCGCGAGCAGCACGGGCCCGGTGATGGTGTTCATCGCGGCGCCGAGCTCTTCGACGGCGACGTCCGAGGCGGCGTTCTCCCAGTCCCAGTGCTCGTTGTCGCGGTCGGAGTACGCGACGAGCAGCCGGCCCTTGTGCACGGCGAGCGACGGCTCCGAGGCGATCGCGGGAGCGCTCTGCCGCGCGCGCGACTCGGTCGCCTTGTCGAACGGCTCGGCGAGCCGCGCGATGCGCAGCTTGTCCTCGACGTCGGGCTGCTGCGGCGCAGCCCACGCGACCCAGAGCTCGCCGTTGAACATCGTCATCGACGGCCGCTGAACGTCGTGGAGGCCGTACCAGCTGCTCGTGCCGGCGTCGACGACGAGCGAGAGCGAGGGCGCCGTCGTGTCGAAGTAGGCGCCGGTGAGCGCGCGCGCGGGGCCCTCGAAGAACGCGACGTAGACGCCTCCGTCGGGGAGCGCGACGAGCTCGGGGTTCGTAGCGGGTCGGTTCGTCGACAGCGTGCGCAGGGGCCCGAGCACGCCGGGGCCGGCGACGCGCGCGACGACGTCGCTGGCGCCCTCGGGGCCCTCCATCCACACGGCGACCCAGCGGCCTGCGGCCCAGACGGCGCGCGCCTGGGTCGCGAGCACGCTCGGAGTGCTGAGCGGCGTCGGGCTGCCGCCGGTCGAGGTGCCTGCGGGCGTCAGGGGCCGCGCCGAGATGCGCTGGGGCGAGACGCTCTGGTCGGCGAACACGACGAGGAAGTCGTCGCCGCTCGACGCGACCGAGGGCTCGTCGGCGTTGCCCGGCGTGGGAATCGCGATCTCGACCGAGCGGCCGCCGTCGGCGTCGAACCGGCGCGCGGCGAGGCCGAAGTTCTCCCAGACGGCGAGCACGTGCCCGCCCGGCTGGAAGCTCGCGCCGCCCCACGCCGCGCTGAAGCCGTAGCCGTACGCGCTGGTGTTGCCCAGGTAGAGGCCGCCCGGGCCGTCGAGCGGCTGCAGCGTGTTCGAGTCGAGCCGTGACGCGTACACGCGCAAGATGCGGTCGCGATCGTCGGCCCACACGGCGACGGGGCGATCGGGCGTCGAGACGATGAGCGGCGCGAGCTGCGCGCCTCCCGCGATCTCGAGCGGCCCGTTCGGCGTCGCCGGCACCACCGTACCGATGGTGAAGGCCCAGACGCCGGCCGACACGAGTGCCGCGAGAAGCACCAGGGCGCGGGGGCGCGTCACGCTCGGCAGCATACCGTCACTTCCCATCGTCAACGGGACAGCAGCGCGATGGGCCACGGCCGGTAGCCCTTCGAGACCTCGAGCACGGCCGGCCCGGGCTTGAGGCCGCCCTCGAACGGCACGGTGAGGCCCTCAGGGCGCCGGTCGACCGAGAACAGCGCGATGCGGCGCTCGCCGTCGATGAGCACCGGGTCCTTCACGTCGTCGGGCGCTCCCTTCACCAAGAGGTGCGGCGCGACGATGCGGCCGAACTCGGTACCCTCGTCGAAGTTCGCGCCCGCGGGCGGCAGCGCGTCGAGCTCGAAGACTCCGGTGGCGGGAGCCGTGACGACGGCGCGGTCGATCTGCTGCTGCAGCTTCGCTGCCCGCTCGCGAGCGGCGGTCGCTTCCTGCTTGAGCGTCTTCGCCTTCTCGGTCGCGTCGGCGGCGACGAGCTGCCGCTCGGCCCGCTCGAGCGCCGCCTCTTTGCGCGCGACGTCGAGCTCGGCCTTCGCCTTGTCTTTCGCCTTCGCGAGGCCCTGCTTCGCCTTCGCGACGTCCGCCTTCGCCTTCGCGACGTTCTGCTTCGCCTTCGCGAGCGCCGCCGGGTTCACGCGCGAGAGCGCCCGCTGCGCGGCCTGATCGAGCCGGGTGATGGTCTTCGCGAGCTCTTCCTTCTCGGCCTTCTGCTTGCTGACGTCGAGCGTCGCGATGACGGCACCCTCGTCGACGCGCGTGCCGCTCTGGACCTTGAGGGCTCCGAACGCGCCCGCCGGGAACTTCGGCGCGGCCTTCGGCGTCGTCAGCAGCTGCACGTCGACGCGCTGAACCGCGGGGATGGGGAACCCGAGCGCGACCAGCAGCACCGCAGCGCCGATGCCGGCGTAGAGCGCGGTGCGCCGGGGCGGAGCCGCCTCGGCCTTGGGCATCTGCGGCTGCGACCGGCGAACGCGAACCGGAGCGTCGGGCACCGCGCCGTCGGCCGCGGCGGGCCTGGGTCGCGAGGGGCGCGGCGCCGGCGCGGCCTCTTCGGCGGGCTGCGGCGCCGACGGCCGCGACCGGCGCGGCGCAGGAGCCGGGACCTCGGGCTCGGTGACGGCCGGCCGCTCGGGCGCCGCGGTGACCTGCGTCTTCTCTTGCGGAATCACCTCGGTGCCGCGGCCGTCGAGGGGCGACTCTTCGCTGGGGAGCGGAGGCTCACCGATGTGCGTCGGCTCTTCCTCGAGCTCGCCGTCGACGAAGGTGGCCGAGGGGTCTTCGAGCTTCGGAGCTGGTGCGGGCGCTGACGGCCGCGCCTTCGGCACCTCGTCGGTCTTCGCCCCGAGCACCGGCGGAGACGACCGCGGCTCTTCGGGGCGCTTCGCGAAGATGGGCGCTGAAGGCCGCGGCTTCGCGGGCTCCTCGGGCGGGGGAGAGAGAGTGGGCGCTGACGGCTTCGGCGCTACGACCGGCGGCGACGACCGCGGCTCCTCCGGCCGCTTCGCGAAGATGGGCGCTGAAGGGCGCGGCTTCGCGGGCTCCTCCGGCGCGGGTGAGAGCGCTGGCGCCGACGGCTTCGGTGCTGGCGCCTCTTCGAGCTTCGGCGCCTCGACCGGCGGCGACGGCCGCGGCTCCTCCGGTCGCTTCCCGAAGATCGGCGCCGAGGGCCTCGGCTTCGCGGGCGCCTCTGGCGCAGGAGAGAGCGTCGGCGCCGACGGCTTCGGCGCCACGACCGGCGGCGACGGCCGCGGCTCCTCCGGTCGCTTCCCGAAGATCGGCGCCGAGGGCCTGGGCTTCGCGGGCGCTTCTGGCGCAGGAGAGAGCGCTGGCGCCGACGGCTTCGGTGGTGGCGCCTCTTCGAGCTTCGGCGCCACGACCGGCGGTGACGACCGCGGCTCCTCCGGTCGCTTCCCGAAGATCGGCGCTGACGGCCTCGGCTTCGCGGGCTCCTCGGGCGCGGGCGAGAGCGCTGGCGCCGACGGCTTCGGTGCCGGCGCCTCTTCGAGCTTCGGCGCCACCGCCGGCGGTGACGACCGCGGCTCCTCTGGTCGCTTCCCGAAGATCGGCGCCGACGGCCTCGGCTTCTCGACCTCGCCTGCCACTTCGGCCGACGGAGGCCCCTCACCCTGTCCCTCTCCGCTACGAGGGGAGAGGGGACTCGGTTCGTCAGGCCTCGGCGTCGAGGCACGCGGCGCCGGCAGCGGCGCCGACGCCCTCGGCTTCTCGACCTCGGCGCCCAGCCCCGCCGGCGGCGGCGCCTCGCGACCCGGCTCGTCGGGCCTCGGCGTCGATGGCCGCGGCGCCGGCAGCGGGGCGGACGCCCTCGGCGCGAAGATCGGCGCAGATCTCCGCGGCGCGCTCACCGAGATCTGCAGCGGCTCCGGGTCGAGCAGCGACGTCACCGGCTTCGGCGCAGGAGCAGGAGGAGGAGCCGGCACAGGAGCCGGTGGCTCGGCCGCCGGCGGGGGCACCGGCAGCCGCTGCGTCACCACCGTCTTCGCGAGCGGCGACGTCGCGGGAATGCCGTCGGTCGCCACCACCGGCGTCAGCTTCGGGTTCTCGAGGGTCCTGCCTCCGAGCAGCGGCTCGCTCGCGGCGACCAGCTCGGGCATCGGATCATCGACGCCGTGCAGATCCTCGAACGAGAGCTCCATCACCGGCCCCGACTCGAGGTGCTGCTCGACGCGCTTCTTCAGCTCGGCGGCCTCGGGCGTGTCGGGCCGAATCTCGAGCAGCGCGTCGAGGTACTCGATCGCGTGCCCCGGCCGCCCCGCACGGAACTGCCGCAGCGCCGACTGGTACAGCTCGCGAATCTCGGCGCTCCACTGCGCCCGGGCGGGCCACGTGTCCGAGGCCGCGGCCGGCGACCCCGCGCGCGGTGCCAGCACGCCCTCTTGAATGAAGCCGTACGCCTTCATCTGCCCGATGAACTTGCCGAGGCTCTCGGGCGTCACCGGCATGCCGATCTTGGCGGCGAGCTCGATCACCCGCGCGACCGTGTGATGCCCGTCGAGCAGCCGCGCGATGTGCACCTCGAAGTCGTAGAGCGTGAAGCTCCGATCGCGCTTCTTGTCGGTGACCAGCATCAGCCCGGCCTTCGGCGCTGGAGCGACGCCGAGATCCGTACGAAACGCCGGCACCACGTCGTCGGGCAACAGCACCGCCTGCGAGGGGGCGGCGGCCGATGGCGGCGTGTAGTCGACCAGCTCGTTGGCGGCGAGCCGCGTGAGCAGCGCCTCGATCTGCTTCGCCTCGACGTCGATGCCGGCGCCCTTCGCGGCGGCCGCGAGCGACTCGGCCGTCGCCGCCGGGCCCACCAGCGCGAGGATTCGCCCCTCGGTGGGAGTCAACGTCAACGTGCGCTGGGTCTTCTCATCGACGATGCGCGCGCCCGCGCCGGGCTCGAGCACCAGCTTGACGTTGGGACGAAACACCAGCGCCGATGCTACTGGCTACGGGGCCCAAATCCCTCTTTTCAGTTCTGCGAAGACACGAGCTGGTTGAACTCGCGCTGGCGGCTCGACGAGAGGAACTTCGCCGAGTAGCCGAGCGCGTTCGACGGGTCGATGACGTGCGGCAGCGCGAAGCGCGCGGCATCGAGGCGGTTGTTCTCGCCGACGAACAGGTCGAGCATCTGACCGAGCTGGCGCGCCGTGATCCACCGCGTGCTGAGCGTGTCGCGGATCATCGCGACGCGGTTCGACTCCGAGAGCTGCGCGCGGAGGCTGCTGAAGAAGCCCTCCCACTCGGCCCTCAGCATCGCCTGCGCGCCGCCGCGCGTCGCGTTGCAGCCCGGGTCGTCGATGCCGAGGCCGCAGTCGCGCACCCCCTGACCGGCTCCGCCTGGAGGAGGAGGCGGCTGCATGGGGCCCGGCGGCAGCATGCGGCCCGGCGGAACCGGCGGAGGAGGCGCCGCCGTGTTCGGGTACCGCACCGTGAAGGGAACGTCGATACCGTTGAGCTCGCGGCCGTTCAGATCGAAGAGGCCTACGTGCGCGAAGAAGCGCCCCGTGCCCTGCGGGTCGGCGACGCGCAGTGACGTGTAGGGCACCGCGGGCCGATGCGGGTTCGGCCAGACCGACTGGACACCGGCTCCGACCATGAACTGGGGCAGCGACTCCCAGGCCGCCCACGGGCCGTTCTCCTGGCGCCAGTGCCACGCGAGGTACAGGTTCTGGCCCGCCAGGCCGGTCAGCGTGATGGAACTGATGACGAGCATCGGCCCGTTCGACGTCTCGGTGACCTGCGGGGTCGCGAACGCGACCGGCGGCAAGCCGGGAGGAGGCGGCGGCACCGGGCCGGGATTCGGCGGCGGACGCCGCCGGCGCACGTCGCTCGCCGCGTCGCTGAGGTCTCCGGCCGAGCGGTTCAGCTCGCGCGTGACGTCGTCCGAGCAGCCCGAGGCGCGCGCCATGTTCTGCACCGCGCTGAGCTGGCTCACGACCTGGTCGAACTTCGACGGGTCGTCGTTCGGGCTGAGCGCGTCGACCGAGTCGAGGATCTGCGCGAGCGCTTGATCCACGGTCGCGCGGCAGGCGGGCGCCGGCGAGCTGCGCACCCGGTCGAGCGCTCCCTCGACCCGGTCACCGGCCTCGGCGAGCTGCCTGCGAATCGAGCCGCCCCGGCCACCTCCGGCCAGAGCGGGAAGCGAGACCACCAACACTGCGGCCGCGAGGGGAGTCAGGCGCATGCGCATGGGACGACGCATTGTCGGCGCCATTCACCGGCGGCCAAAGCGTTTTCAACGCGGCTTGCGCGGGGGCCGGTTCGGGTGCTCGCCCGGCAGCCCTGCGTTCAGCGTCACAGGAGCCCTGCGCGCGGGCTCGAAGTCCCCGCCCGCGTTGACGGCGGCGTAGACCCAGCGCACGAGCTCCTGGAGCTCCTGGTCCGACATGGGGCTCGGCCCGAAGTTGCGGACGAGCGCGGGGATGTAGCCCGAGAGCGGAGAGCCCGGCCGCATCGAGAGCGCGACGCCGAGGTTGCGCAAGATGACGATCTGCCCGTCTGACAGGCGCGAGCGGGCGCGCGCGTACTCGTTCAGCAGGTCCTTCATGAACTCCCAGGCGTCGTCTTCGTTGAAGAGCTCGACGTCTGCCCAGCGGCCGGTCGTCTCGATGAACTTCACGGCGTGCTTCTTGACGTCGTCATCCATGGGCTCACCCCGCTGGCGGCGATGGTAGCCTACGCGCCGTGGCAGCACCGCAGATTCAGAAGGCCATGCTCGTGATCGCCGACATCGGCGGGTACACGCGCTTCATGAAGCTCACGCGCATGAACCTCGCTCATGCGCAGCAGGTGGTCGCCGACCTGCTCGTCGCGGTCATCGACGCGGCCGAGCCCATGCAGCTCGCGAAGCTCGAGGGCGACGCGGCGCTGTTGTGGGCGCCGCTCACCGACGACGTGAAGCAGCGGCAAGAGCTCACTGACGCCGTGATGCGCATTCGCTCGGCGTTTCTCGGCAAGCGCACGCAGATGTCGGCGGACAACGCGTGCAGCTGCGAGTCGTGCCAGCAGATCGCGAACCTCAAGCTCAAGTTCGTGGCCCACGCGGGCGACGTCGCGCTACAGAGAGTGAAGCAGCACGTCGAGCTCGCGGGGGTCGACGTCATCCTCGTGCACCGCATGCTGAAGAACAACGTGCCGCTGAACGAGTACGTGCTGGTGACCGACGAGATCGCGAGCGGCCTGCCCGAGTCGGTGCGGGTGATCGCCGAGACGCTGTCGCACGACTTCGAGGGCATCGGCGAGGTGACCACGCACTTCGTCGACCTGACGAAGCTGCCGATGCCGCCGCCGCCGCCGCCGAGGCAGGGCTTCTTTCGCAGGCTGTGGCGAACGGTGTCGGTGAACGCATCGGCGCTGCCCGAGATCCTCGGGCTGTCGAAGCCGCTCGCGGGCTACGAGCGCACGAAAGACTCGATCACGCCCGTCAGTGGCCCTGAGTCAGCAGGAACAACGTAGCGGCGAGCGGCATGAGCCCAGCGGCGATCATTCCGATCGAAGTGAAGACACGAATCATGTGGTGAGCCCTCCGTGAGCGGCGAGCCTGTTCGGCCCGACCGGCGATTCGTCGGCTCAGTCGCCGCAGACCCGCCCGGCATTCACCGGCGCGCTCACCAGGGAGCGGTGTCGCACGACGCCACGCGGCCGGGCAGCGCCTCTTCGTCGGCGTCGCTCTTCGACTTGTAGTCGCGGCCGTTGACGCTGAAGCGCTTGCCGCCGCTCGCCTCGACCTTCACGACGACGTCGTCTGCGACGATCGAGCGCAGCACGTGCTCTTTCACGCGGTCGTCGGCGCCGCCGGTGATGTAGACGCGGCCGATGTCCATCAGCGGGTCGTAGACCTTGCCGTGCGGGTGGCCGTAGTTGTTCTCGCCGGAGCTCACGATGCTGACCTCGGGGCGCAGCACCTTGATGAAGCAGCCGTTCGACGAGTACTGCGAGCCGTGGTGGTTGACGCGGTAGATCTCGACGTCGCCGACCTTGCCCGCCGTGCTCGACTCGACGTCGTGGTAGCCCTCTTTGTTGCCCTTGTAGTCCTTGTGCACGGTGGCGCCGGTGAGGTCGCCTCCGGTGAAGAGCTCGAAGTCGCCGTACGTGAGCTTGAGCGCGACCGAGTAGTCGTTCTCGGAGGCCGGCCAGATGGAGAGGTCGTCAGGCTTGTCGGCCAGGAGCTTCTCGAAGAGGCCGTTGCCGTTGACGGCGACGACCTGAACGTCGAGGCCGGGCCCGAGGTCGATGCGGTCGCCGGTCTTCAGCGCGATGTGGCTCTTCACCTTGCCGCTCGAGAGCCAGCCGGGCATCGCGCGGAGCCAGTCTTCGTGCACGTCGGTCTTGGCGTTGTCGCCGAAGACGACGTCGCCGCGGTCGTAGATGGTGTCGATGGTGACGCCGTCGGCGAGCACGCCCCACAGGCCGGTGCCCTCGGTCGATTTGCCGACGTGGTCGCGGTGGTAGTGGCTGAGCACGAAGTAGTCGAGGTGCTTCTTGCCGGTGAGCTGCTCGAGCGTCTTCGCGATGACGTGGTAGCGCTGGGCGTCGTCGCTCTCGCGAGACTCGCCGGCGTCCATCAGCAGGGTCTTGCCCTGGTAGACGACGAGCATGCCGTCGGCCTGGCCGAGGTCGAAGAAGACGACGGTGAGGCCGACGTCGGCGATGGCCGAGACGCGGCTCTTCTCTGCGGCGGCCTCGCGCTGGGCCCGCTCACGGAAGCGGGACTTGCGGGCACAGCCGGGGAGCACGAGGAGGAGGATCAGGAAGAGTCGGCGAGCCACGTGCGGCTATATACGGCGCGGTGAGCGTGGACTCCAAGACGTCGGCCCGGGGGCGCACGCTGAAGCTCGCGCTCGTGTTCGCGGGCGCCACCGCGCTCTTCTTCGTGCCGGCGCCGGCCGGCCTCGAGCCGCGGGCGTGGTCGCTGTTCGCGATCTTCATCGGCACCATCGCGCTCGTCGTGCTGAACGTCGTGCCGGTCGTGCTGGCCGCGCTGATCGGCACCGCGGCGGCCGTGCTCACGAACACGCTGACGAGCAAAGAGGCCTTCGCCGGCTTCTCGGAAGACTTCATCCTGCTCATCGTCTCGGCGTTCCTCATCTCGCGCGCGATGCTCGAGTCGGGGCTCGGCGCCCGCATCGCGTGGCTGGTCATTCGCCGGCTCGGCCGCTCGACGCTCGGGCTCGCCTACAGCATGGTGCTCACCGACCTGCTCATCGGCGCCGCCTTCCCGTCGAACACCGCCCGCAGCGGCGTGCTCTTCCCCGTGCTGCGCGCCATCTGCGCGAACCAGCAGTCGCGCCCCGAAGACGAGAGCCGCGACCGCATCGGCCGCTACCTGATGATGACCTCGATGGCGGGCCTGAGCCTCTCGTCGGGCATGTGGCTCACCGCGATGGCGGCGAACCTCGGCGGGGCCAAGCTCGCCGCCGAGCACGGCGTCGTCGTGACGTTCGGCTCGTGGGCGCTGTCCGCGGCCGCGCCGGTCGCGGTCTCGACGGCCATCGTCCCGTGGCTGCTGATGCGTACGATGAAGCCGCTCGTGCTGCACACGCCCGACGCGCCCGAGCAGGCGAAGGCGGCGCTCGAGAAGCTCGGGCCGATGACGCGGCTCGAGCGCATCACGGCGGCGGTGTTCGTGGCGATGGTCGCGCTGTGGGCGCTGTCGGGCGTGCTGAAGCTCGATCGCACGGCCGTGGCGTTCGCGGGCCTCGCGGTGCTGGTGCTGACCGGCGCGTACCCGAAAGACGGCTTCAAGCGCGAGGGTGAGGCGCTCGAGATCTGGATCTGGTTCTCGCTGCTGTTCTCGCTCTCGACGCAGCTCAACACGCTCGGCTTCATGAAGTGGCTCGGCTCGGGCATCGGCTCGGCGACCGCCGGCCTGCCGCCGCCGCTCGTGTACGTGGTGCTGACGCTCGCGTACGTCGCGATGCACTACTTCTTCGTGAGCCAGTCTGCGCACCTGCTCGCGCTGGCCGGCGTGTTCCTCGCGGTCGCGGTGACCGCGCACGTGGGGCCCGCGCTCATGGCGTACCAGCTGCTGTTCGCGACCAACTACTTCTCGTGCCTGACGCCGCAGGGCTCGAGCGCGAACGTGCTGTTCGTGGGCAGCGGGTACTTCTCGACGGGCGACGTGTACCGCTACGGCGGCATGGTGACGGCGGTGAACACGGTGGTGTTTCTCACCGTGGGCTCGGCGTGGATCTCGCTCGTCGCCTGACGC
>JBGALX010000041.1:0-98523 GCA_044223505.1 Myxococcaceae bacterium | reverse complement strand
CGCGCTCGGTGAGCGGGTCGCTGGGCCCTCGCGAGTTCAGCACCTCGCTGGCGGTGGCGATCGCCGCGAGCGGGTTTCGCAGCTCGTGCCCGAGCATGGCGATGTACTCGTCCTTTCGCCGATCGGCGAGCTGCAGCTGCTCACTGGCAGAGCGCAGCTCGGTCATGACGGCTGCGACGTCGAGCGCGATCGAGGCGCGGCGCGCGATCTCGAGAGCCAGCTCGAGGTCGTCCTGCCCGAAGCGTCGACCCGACTCGGCGGCGATCAGCGTCAGCGCGCCGCGCACGCGGCCATGCGACGCGATCGGCACCAGCACGTACGAGCGCAGCTCGAGCGAGCGCATCAACTCGAGGTGCTCGGGGTCTCTCGCGGCGGCGGTGAGGAGCTCGGGGGGAATCTCGGGGACCAGCTGCGGAGCGCCCGTGCGGAGCAGCTGACCGAGGCCGTCTGCAGGGTCGTCGAGGTTCGGCGGGTAGCGTCGCCCAAGGTCTTCGACGAGAGACACCTTCGAGGGGTCGACGTGCGCGACCGCGAGCCGCTCGACGCGCGGCCCCTCGACGAAGAGGTCGACGGCCGCCCAGTCGGCGAGCTCCGGCACCGCCAGCCGGGCGAGGGTGGCGAGGGCCTCTCGGGCGTCGGTGCTCGCCGCGAGCTGTTCGCCCGCGTGGGCGAGGTAGCGGATGCGCGTGGCCTCGCGCTCGGCGCGCTGCGCCGCCGCGTCGCGGTCGGCCGCAGCGGTCGCGAGCGCCCGAACGTGCCGCTCGAGCTCATCGAGCGCAGCCTGGCGCTCCGGCTCGGCGCCGGTTCGCACGCTCGCGAACAACCGACTCAGAACCGTGCCTGTCACCGCCGCGAAATGTAACGGCCGTATCAGGCCGTCGACACGATTGGGGGCACCGCCGCGGCTGGGACGCGGCGAGGCGCGCCCAGCGCGCCCGTCGAGCACGAGCAGCCAGTCGGTGCCGCCAGCTGCGTTGTTTCCCGGAGCCGTGAAGGTCCGGGTGCCTGAGGTGGCGGTCATCGCCCCTGCGCTCTGCGCGACGCCGGAGCTCGGGTCGACCCAGGTCGGCACGGTCGCGACGGTGAGCTGGCTCAGCGCGACGGTCACCGAGCCGCCCTGGTGCAGGTAGACGGTCGCGACGGTGCCGCTCGCGTTGCGCGCAGGGTGGCCGGCGCCGCCGGTGAGCAGCGCCGCATGCGGAGCGAACGTGTGCCACGGCAGACGGTCGTAGATGCGCTTGAAGCTCTCCATGTCGCGCGCGCTGGGCTGTTGAGCTGCTGCGGCCACGTCGCAGGGCCGCTCGGCGTGAAGCAGTCGGTTCGACCGAAGCGCCACAGCGGGCTGCTGCCGATGAGTCGCCCCGCGCCGCCGTACGCCGTCGGCCGTCGGTCATTCCGAGTTGGAATGGGTCTTCTGCGCCCCGAACCTCTACTGTGAAGGCAGAGCCGGGGGCACTATTGCCTTCGTGCTGACCCCTCGACAGGTGGATACGACGGTGGGAATCGCGGCGGTGCTCGCGGCGTGGTTCGTGCTCTGGGTCGGAGCGCTGACCACGTTCATCGGCGCTCCCGCAAAGAGCGGCCCCGTGCAACCCACCCGCGCCGACTCCCGGAGCGCGGCGTGCGAGCCGAGCCGGCGGCTGTCTCTCGCGCGCGGCGACGACGAGCGCAACCGGCCAGCGCCCGGCGCGCAGGCGTGTATCGTCGTGAGGACTTCTCCCGCCGCAAGGCAGCGTTGAGCGTGCGCCCATGATTCTCGTCGGCCAGTACGACAGCCCCTTCGTTCGTCGCGTCGCCATCTCGCTGCACGTGCTGGGGCTGCCCTTCACGCGCAACCCCATCAGCGGCTTCGCCGACGCCGAGCAGATGCGCCGCATCAACCCGCTCGGGCGAATTCCGTCGCTGGTGCTCGACGACGGCGAGGTCATCATCGACAGCGCGGCGATTCTCGATCACCTCGACGCGCACGTCGGGCCCGAGCGGGCGCTGCTGCCGCCCGCAGGGCTCGAGCGGCGGCGCGCGCTCTACCTCGTCGCCTTGGCGACTGGGCTCGTCGACAAGGCCGGAGCCATCGTCTACGAGCGAACGCTGCGGCCGGCCGAGAAGCTGCACCAGCCGTGGGTCGATCGGTGCCAGGTGCAGGTCGATTCGGCGCTCGCGGCGCTCGAGGCGGCGACGCCCGCCGGCGAGCTCGCAGCCGGCCCTCCGCGGCAGGCCCCCATCACACTCGCGTGCGCGCTCGCCTACGTGCGGGCCCGGCTGCCCGAGGCGGTCTCGTCGGGGCGGTACTCGAACCTCGACGCATTTGCCGCGGCGTTCGCGCGGGTGCCCGCGTTCGTCGCGACGCAGCCGTCGCCCCAGGAGCAGATGCCGGGGAGCCCGCTGCGTTGACGCCGCTGTTGCTTGCTGTGACAGGAGCTGAGGCGCGCCGCAGCCGCACTGGCTGGGCGAGCTGTTCAGGCAGCGGCAGCCCGGCCCGCAGATGACGTTGCCGCAGTTCAGAGCCGGCTCGCACGCCGTCGCCACCGGAGCGCACGACGGCCCCGAGCCGACGCCGCGGCTGCACGTGCCGCCCGCAGCACAGCCGACGCCCGGCGTGTCGTCGAGGTCGTCGCACGCGCGCGCCGTCGCGCCCGTCTGGACGCCGAAGCAGAAGTCGTCGTCGTAGCCGGTCGCACCCACCGCCGGAGTCAGCTCGCTGTACCGGCACGGCGCTCGTGCCTCGACGAGCACTGCCGCTTCGAGCTGCTCGCGTGGGACCGGTGCCGCGGCTTCACGCCGATGGCGCCGTGCACGGCCGAGGTGACCGCGGTGCAAGCCTGCGCACAGTCGAACCTCGCGTTCACCGCGTGCCAGCGCATGCGCGACGGCCGCTGCGCCGCGCCCTGAAGCTCACTGCGCCGGCAGCCCCTCGGGGTGAAACTCGCGGCCCTTCGTCACGAGGAACCGCACCGCCTGCGCCCGCAGCGTCGCGGCCTCGCGCTCCCACATGAGGCCGTGCCCGTTGTAGCCCTGCGCCTTCGTGGCCGAGAGGTACACCTTCGGGTCCGCGCGGAAGAGCAGCTTCATCGCCTCGCCGCGCTTCGGAGCGTCGATCGCCTCGAGCGCCATCGCCGCCGACAGCTCTTCAGTCGTGAAGTTCGGAATCGTGATGTCGCCGATGCCCTCTTGCGCGAGCAGTGCCTTGTCGGCCCCGAGCATCCGGCCGACGTTCACCGGGTCGCCCGGGTCGATGATGACCTGCGCGATCGCGCGGAAGAACGGGAAGAGCGCGAAGTACTCGGGCGACTGAAACGTGATGCCCGTCTTCGCGACGATGAGCAGCCCGATGCGATCCCGAATCTCGGTGCCGGTGAGAATGTTCGACAGCCCTCCGCCCGGCACGTTCAGCACCGACGTCTTGATGCGCGGGTCCGCCGCGCTCACGTTCGCGCCCATGATGCTGCCGAGCGAGTTGCCGAAGTACGCCGCCTCGGTCGAGAAGTCGCCCGCGCCGTCGCCGTCGACGTCGAACGAGGGCAGGGCGCGAATCAGCTGCATCTGATCGACCGCCATCTGCCGGAAGTTCTCGCGCGCCTTCGCCAGGTTCTCGATCTCGAAGAAGTCGAACGCGCTGCCGCGGTGCCCGTGGCTCGGCGCGTCGATGCCCGCGCACGCGATGCCCGCCTTCGCGAACAGCTGCCCGAGCTCGACGCAGAACGAGTCCGCGTGCGTCGTCATCGTCGAGTTGCGGTTGTTGATGCCGTGCCCGCCGATGACGAACGGCCAACCGCCCGCAGGCTTGAGGCCCTTCGGCACCACCACAGTCACGCGCAGCGGCACCGCGGGAGCCGCCGCGGGGTTCTGCACCCACTCCTCTCTCCACACGCCGCTCTCGCGCAGGTCGTGCGACGGGTACGTGCCGTAGATGACGGCCTCGATCGCGTCGGCCGGCTTCGCCCACGACCACTTCTCCGTCCACGGCAGCAGCATCGACCAGTCTGCGTCCGCCGGAGCCCACCGCCCGTCGAAGTACCGCCCGTCGTCGCGCTGCAGCATGCCGTGCGGCGCCACGCTGATGACCGCCGGCGGCAGCGCGTCGAGGGCCTGCACGATCTTCTCGAACCGCTGCGACACCGGAGCCCCGCTCACCGGCAGCGCCAGCAGCACCTCGGTCTCGGCGACGCCGAGCGCCTTCGCCGCCGCGGCGCACCGCTCGAGCATCTGAGCGTCGAGCTCGAAGCCCCGCCCCAGCTCGACGCCGCCCTCCGTCTTCAGGCCGCGCTTCACGACCAGCATGCCGCGCTTCCCCTCGGGCAGCGCCCGCGTCGGCCGCGCCAGCACGAACTCGGGGAAGTCGTCGGGCACGTCCTTGCCTTCGGCGATGAGGCCGTCGCGCGACGACTCGGCGGGCACGTCGGCCTCGAGCACCTCCCACGCGCCGTCGTTCTCGATCAGCCGCGCGAAGACGTGGCCCAGCGTCGCGCGGTCGAGCCGCTCGGTCACCGGCAGCAGCGTCGGCCCGAAGTTGCCGACGCCCTCGACCTGCGCGAGCACCGGGCCGTAGCCGTCGAGCAGCTCGCGCATCGCCTTCGACGCCGCCGCCTTCGCCGGAATGAACGGCTTCCAGAACTGCGGCCGCGCGACGGCGCGCTGGTCGGGAAACGGGTTCGACAGGCTCTGCGCGTCGGCGCTGTACGAGAGGTGCGGAGGCTCGACGCCCGGCCCACAGGCCGCGACCGCGAGAATGAACGAGAGGCGACGCATGCCGCTACAGATGCCACGGGACGCTCGGCTTCCAACGTCTCGGCGCGTCACGCCCGTCACGTGCGCGTGACGGCTCAGCTCGCCGTCGGCTTCGGCCGCGCCGCGAGCACGGCCATCGCGACGAACACCAGCGAGATGACCCCGAACGGCTGAACGCCGGCCGCGAAGAGCCCCGCGGTCGCGAGCAGGTTGCACGCCGCGAGCAGCCCGGCGCCGGCCTTTCGCGTCTTCGCGGGCCAGACGAGCAGGGCGGCCGCCGCCTGCAGCAGCCCGAACACGCCGACGAGGGTCGGGCCCATGCCGAGGTGCGCGAAGACGCCGTTGTCGGTCTCCCACCAGGCGTCGGGCGCGCCGCTGCGCGTGATGGCCCCGGCGAGCTTGAACAGGCCGCTCGACACGCCGAACAGCGAGATGAGCGCGCGGTTGATGGCGAGTGCGACCTTCACGGCAGGAACCTCGTCTCGAGCCGCGCGATGAGGCCGCCGCGCAGCGTGAACAGGTTCTCGCCCCGCCCTCGACCGCCCGGCAGCGCCGGCGAGAAGCACGTCCACCTCGCGCGGGTCACGTCGCCGTCGACCGAGACCTCGTCGATCTCGATGCGCATGTCGGGCAGCGGTTGCTTCCACCCCTCGCGAAACGCAGCGCGCACCGCCTCGCGCCCACGGTGCGTGCGCACGGCGCCGGTGAAGGGCTCGACGTACTCGGCGTCGTCGGCGAAGAGCGCGAGCAGCTCGTTCTCGCGCTGGCCCTGGGTCTGCATCGCAGCAAAGAAACGATCTACGGTCGTGGTCATGAAGTTCCCCTCGAAGGCCGTGCGCCGGCTCGTGCAGCGCGTCGGGAGCAGCCGCTCGAGCGTGCCTCACGCCGAGCTGCTCCGCTTCGCGCGCGACGTGGGCGAAGCGCGGCTGACGGTCGACTTCGCCGCCGCCCGCGAGATTGGTCTGCCCGTCGTCGTGCTGCGCCCGGCCGAGAGAGGCGCGGCGCAGCTGAAGCGCTTGTCGAAGCGCGAGCGAGAGGTCGCGGGCCATGTCGCTGAGGGGCTCCGCAACGATCAGATCGCGGCGCTGCTCGGCATCTCGCTCGGCACCGTGAAAGATCACGTGCACCACGCGCTGCACAAGCTGGGCATGGGCTCGCGCGCGGAGCTGGCGGCTGCGGTCGCACGCGCCGGCTTCTAGCGTACGGCCTCGAAGCCGCAATCCACCGAACGATGGATGCCGTCACGCTCAGCGGCGCGTGCCGCTCAGCCACAAGCCCCGCCCGAAGCCCGACGAGTGCGGGTACGTGCCCGTGCTCCAGGACCACCCGGGCAGGTCGGCCACCATCTCGAGCAGCTCCTCGCGCTCGTAGATGCGAAACGCGCTCACCGTGCCGTCCCACGCCGAGACGGCCAGCGCCACCGGTGAGAACCACGCCAAGAGCGCGCGCTGCAGCCTGCGGTCTCTCGCCAGCACCGGCCCCGCCAGCAGCGCCGCGATGCCCACCGGCGCCATGGCCGCGAACGACATCGGGTTGCGCACCAGGTTCTCGGCCACGAACACCCCCGGCGCGCCCGCGCACGCGCCGCGCAGCACCTCTCGCGCCAGCGCCGGAGGAAAGTGGTGCAGCGCGTTGACGATCAGCCGAACCCTGCTCTCGCCGAGCGCCGCGGGAATCTGCGTGGCGTCGACGCTCTCGCGCACGAAGTCGAGGCGGCCGCTCGCCTCGGCGCACGCCGCCTCCCACTGCGCCACCTGCGGCTGAAGGTCCGTCATCAGGAAGTGCGCGTCGTGGCCCCGGCGCGCCATCGCCTCCGCCAGCACCACGGCTGGCCCGCCCGCGCCCGCGCACAGGTCGAGCACCCTCGCCGTGCCGGCCGCGCGCAGGCACTCGGCCAGCGGCTCCACCAGCCCGTCCATCAGGTGGCCCCAGCGAATCGCCCGAGAGAGCGCCTCGATGAGCGTCTGCTTGAGCAGCTCGGGCGCCCACGGCGCGTCGTTGAACTCGAACAGCTGCAGGCGGGGGAGCACGAGCGACCGTGCTCGCGCAAAACGCACGGCTTGTCGAGCGGCGTGCGAGCCCGACGTGGGACCCGTGGGTTCCCGCTGACCTGAGGTGAACCAGGTCGTGCTGAACCTCGTCGTCAACGCAGCGCACGCGATCGCCGACCCCTCGAAGCCCGACGGCCCGCGCGGCATCATCCGGGTTCGCACCCGCGTCGACGGCGACAGCGTCGTCATCTCGGACGCCGACAACGGCGGCGGCATTCCCGAGGCGATTCGCGAGCGCATCTTCGACCCGTTCTTCACCACGAAGGCGGTCGGGCGCGGCACCGGCCAGGGCCTCGCCATCGCCCGCACCGTCGTCGCACGCCACGGCGGCACGCTGACCTTCGAGACCGAGGTCGGCCGCGGCACGACGTTCTTCGTTCGCCTCTTCGTCGACCCGACGCGCCACGTCGCCGTGGCCGCCGAGCGCCCACCCGAGGCGCGACCCACCACCACCCTGGAGCCCCGCGCGACCTGAGCGCGAAGCCCGTCAGAAGCGCGTGACGGCCTCGATCGCCTTCTTGCGCAGGTTCGCCTGCGCCTTCGTGTTGAAGCTCTCGATGGGAATCGCGGTGCCGTCTCTCTTCACCAGGGTGAGCTGGTAGACGATCGTGGTGAGCTCGTTGCGCCGCCCGACCTCGTGGCTCACGATCTCGAGCTCTTCGATGTCTTTCGCGGCCACCTCGAGCGTGCGCTCGGGCAGCGGCCGCCAGCGCCACGTGAACGTGAGGCCCTTCGGCTTCGCGTCGACGCTGCAGCTCATCGCCGCCCGCGAGGCCTCGAGCGCGGCCATGCCGGCCCCGAACGCCGTGAACGCAATGGGTATCAGCCGCATCGGCATCGGCAGCGGGCTGCGCAGCATGCGGAAGCCGAACGCTGCGAAGACTCCGCTCACGGCGCCGCTCGCGCCGCTCGTCAGGCGGGCTCCCGGCGTCGGGCCCTCGAGGCGCAGGTGGTGCTTGTTCTGCGAGATGATCGCGTACGAGGTGACGGGAGGCGTCTCGAGGAAGGCGAGGGGATTCATGCCGCCATCAGAGCCCACGCGCCTTCAGCTCGTCCACCGCGCGCAGGTACAGCCCCGGCGCGTCGAACCCGTCCGTCCACCCGATCTGCGCCCAGTGGTCGGCCTCGATCACCTGCAGCACCTCGCCCCACTGCTGCGACGACGCCGGCACCAGGCCGTCGTTCGGCCCCACCTTGCGCTCGAGCACCGCGTGCGTCGGCCGCAACAGCGGGTTCATGCCCGGCGCCCCGCGCGCCACGAAGCTCGCGTACCAGACGCCCTTCACGTCGGGCACCTCGGCGTTGAACCTCGCCATCTCGGCCGTCGTCAGCGCGAAGAACACGCTCACGTCGACGCCGAACGCGTCGAGCATCGCCTTCAGCCCCAGCTTCGCCCCCAGCGACGTCCCGAAGTCGGCGATCGGCGTGCCGTGGTGCGGAGTGCCGATCGTGATCAGCGACGCCACCTTCGGCGCCAGCTCGAGCCGCGCGATCGCATAGCGCGCGTCGAGCCCGCCCAGGCTGTGCGCGATCAGGTTCACCTTCTTCGCCTCGATCGCTTTCACCGCCGCCGCCAGCTGCTGCGCCCGCTGCGGCACCGCCGCGAACGGCGACATCTTCGCCAGGTGCACCTGCGCGCCCAGCGACGTCAGCCGCACCGGCACCCCGCGGAAGTACTCGCGCCGCACGCCCGCCACCGCGATCTCGTCGAAGCCCGCGAGCCCGTGCACCAGCACCAGCGGGTGCCGCAGCTGCTGCGCCGGCTTCCGAAGGCGGCGCCCGACCTGCGCGCGAATGCGCCGCCGCCAGAGCCACCACGAGAGCGCAACGGCGAGCAGCGCGATCGCGACGGCGACCGCGATCGAGATCGAGACGCTCACGCCCCTCACCCTGTCCCTCTCCCCTACGAGGGGAGAGGGGACGTGGACACGCTATCCTTTGCCTTTGCGCGGCCTCGGAATCGCGTACGCGTCGAGCCGGTTCAGCATCGTGCGCCGCGAGATGCCGAGCTGCTTCGCAGCCAGCGTCTGGTTGCCGCCGTTCGACTCGAGCGCTCCCATGATGCGCTGCCGCTCGGCCTCGAACTCCGGAGTGCCCGAGCCCGCGATCACCGCCGGGTGCGCCCCCGACAGCCGCTCGCGCTCGAGCACCGGCGCCGAGAACTTCTCTTGCGGCAGGTCCTCGGGGCCAATGACGTTGCCGTTGCAGAGCAGCGTCGCGCGCTCGAGCACGTTGCGCATCTCGCGCAGGTTGCCCGGCCACGCGTACGCCTTCAGCATGTTCAGCGCCTCGCTCGACAGCGACGGCTCGGGCGAACGGTGAAACTGCCGCGCCGCCCGCGCGATGAAGTGCCGCGCCATGCTCTCGATCTCGGCCGCCCGCTCGCGCAGCGGCGGGATGACCAGCGTCACCCCGTTCAGCCGGAAGTAGAGGTCTTTGCGGAAGGTGCCCTTCTCGATGCTGCCCTCGAGGTCGCGGTGCGTCGCCGCCACGAACCGCACGTCGATCGGTCGCGCCTTCACGTCGCCGACGCGAATGACCTCTTTCTGCTCGAGCACGCGCAACAGCTTCGCCTGCGTCGCGATCGGCATCTCGCCGATCTCGTCGAGCAGCACCGTGCCGCCGCTCGCGCTCTCGAGCAGCCCGATCTTCGTCTTCACCGCGCCCGTGAACGCGCCCTTCTCGTGCCCGAACAGCTCGCTCTCGAGCAGCGTCTCGGTCAGCGCCGCGCAGTTCAGCCGCAAGAAGGCGCCCTTCTTGCGCACCGAGTTGTTGTGCACCCCCTCGGCGAACACCTCTTTGCCCACGCCCGTCTCGCCGAGCAGCAGCACCGGAATGTCGCTCTGCGCGACCCGCTTCAAGAGCGCGTGCAGCGCCTCCATCTGCGGGTCCTTCACGACGATGCCCGGCACCACGTTCTGCGTGACCTCGTCGGCCCCCGGCCCCGCACGCACCTCGATGCGCGCGCACGCCTCGCCGAACAGCTGGTCGGGGTCGCGGCCGTCGGGCCCGTACACCGCGTGACCCACCCGCACCGGAGCGCTCCGCGCCGCGCACGCGTCGGCCAGCTTCTTCGCGACGTCTTTGCCCTTCGCCTCGCCGAAGATCACCGCCTCGTACTCGCCCGGCCCGTACGCCGCGATGAGGTCGGTCGGCGCCGTCTTGTCGAGCAGCACCTGCTGCACCACCGCCGGCGACGCCGCGCCCTCGAGCTGCACGCGCAGCACCGTGAACGCCACGCCCGACGCCTCGGCCCGCGAGCACTCTTCTTCGAGGCGGCCCTCGAAGTACGCGTGGCTCCACAGGCGACGCCCGCGCGCCGCCGCGTGCGCCGACCGCGAGATGCGCTGCACGATCAGCGTCACCGCGCCCAGGTCGATCGAGTCGCCCGGCGCCACCGGAGCGTGCTCCGACGACTCGAGCTTCCGCCCGCGCACCCGCGTGCCGTTGATGCTCCCCAGGTCTTCCACCGTCATCGGCGGCCCGATGCGCAGCACCGCGTGCCGCCGCGACAGCGCGGGTTGGTCGATCCACACGTCGCACTCTTCGCTGCGGCCGATCGTCCACTCGCCCGTCTGCGGCAGCGTCTTGTGCGTCACCGTGTCGCCCGAGAAGATGAGCAGCCGCAGCGACCCCGGCACCAGCGGTGAGAGCTCGTCGAACGACGACTCCTGCAGCGTCGCCGAGGGAGGCCCTTGAATCACGTCGTCACCGGCATGCCTTTCTTTCCGAGCAGATCGTCCCGTTGCACTCTTCTTCCGACCGGCACGTGAATACGCTACCGCTCGGGCAGGGCGTCTTGCACTGGTACTCGCAGGTTTTGGCCGAGCCGCAGACCCACTCGCCGACACACCCCGCGTTCGACTGGGTCGTCGCCGGGCAGTCGCACGCCGCCTGACACGCGCGCGCACCTCCTCCGCACGAGAGGCACGCCAGAAGCAGCCCGAGGACCGGAAGCCACCGCATCGGTGCTCCTGCCTGTATCACGTGGGCCCTGTGAACTGGAGTGGGCAGCTCCCTCCGCTCCACTCGTGACACTTCTCGACGCAGATCGGCAGAAACAGGGCGGCGCCGGCGGGATCGGCAGTTGCAGCCTGGTTTCGCCGACCATGCGTAAAGCGCTCATCCCCTCGTTGCTCGCAGCCGTCCTCGCCGGCTGTACCTGCACCGGCGCCGGAGCCCCATGCCAGGCCTCCTCCGAGTGTGGCGCGGGTAATACGTGTCTGCCGATCGGCTCGTGCGCCGTCGCCTGCAGCGCGTCGAGCAACAGCTGCGTCGCCGGCGAGAAGTGCAGCCAGGGCGGCGGGTGCGTGCCCGCAGATCGCTGCGGCGCCGACCCCGACTGCGCCTCGGGCGATCTCTGCCAGGTCGGCGCGTGCGGCAAGCCGTGCACCGCGAACAGCTGCGGCAACGGCTACGCGTGCGAGGGCGACGGTCACTGCAAGCCGATTCCCACCGGGGCCGGCGGCGGCGCGGGCGGCGGCAGCAGCTGCGGCGGCGAGCTCTTCCAGTCGAGCCACGTGCAGGCGAACTTCCTCATCGTGCTCGACCACTCGGGCAGTATGAACGAGGCGATCACGGGCGGCACGAAGTGGTCGGTCGCCGCGGCCTCGCTGCGCCAGGTGACGATGCAGTACCAGGCGCAGATCCGCTTCGGGCTCTCGATGTTCTCGGCGCCGGCGAACTGCGACCCGGGCCGCAACTACGTCTCCGTCGGCGACAACACGGCCGGGCAGATCTCGATGGCGCTGCCCGCGAGCGCGAACGGCAACGGCACGCCCATCGGCGGCGCGCTGCGCATCGCCCAGATGGAGCCCAGCATCAAAGACATGACGCGCGCGAACTTCGTGATGCTCGTCACCGACGGCAAAGAGAACTGCCAGGGCAAGCCGGTCGACGAGGTGCGGGCGCTCACGGCGGCCGGCATCAAGACGTTCGTGGTCGGCTTCGGCTCCGACGTCGACGCGACGATGCTCGCGAACATGGCCGTCGCCGGCGGCACCGCCCGCAACACCACGCCGCGCTACTACCAGGCCGACGACCCGACGACGCTGAACGCGGCGTTCGGCGCGATCGCGCAGGGCGCCATCGGCTGCGAATTCAAGCTCGCGAAGGCGCCGCCCGACCCGAACAAGATCTTCGTCTACGTCAACGGCCAGGCGATTCCCCGCGACACCTCGAAGCAGGTCGGGTGGGACTACACGAACCCCGCGAACGACCGCTTGAGCCTCTACGGCACCGTCTGCGACGCCGTCGCGAACAACCCGGGCACCAAGGTGCAGATCATCTACGGCTGCCCCGACCCCACCATCATCGAGGGCGGCGGCGGCAACGACGGCGGGTTCATCGGCGGCCTCGACGGCGGCATCACCATCAACTGAGCCTCACGGCGGCAGAGGGGCGACCGGCGGAGGAAGCAGCAGGGGCTCTCGCGGCGGCTCGGCCCCCGGGAACTTCAGGAAGGGCACCTTCGACAGGTCGCCGTCCGACGCGGGCGGCGGGTTCAGCACGGCGTTCTTCGATGTGATCCACGTCCACAGCCCGACCGCCATCACGCCGAACAGCGCCGCCGAGACGCCGCCGAGGCCGATGCACAGCGCGGGTCCCGGGCCCGTCGTGGTGCTGCGGCACGCACTGGTGGCGGTGAGCACGATCGACTCGAGCGCGAGCACTCCGCCGCCGACCCCGAAGACGGTCGCGAGCACGTTGCCGGGGTGGTCGATCTCGCGCACGTCTTCGCGCCTCACCCGGCGCTTCAAGCCCGACTCGGTCGTCACCAGCATCGTCTCGTCGTCGCCGCCGTTGAGGGTGGCCTCGACCGGGGCGCCAGGCGTGTACAGCGTCGCCGTCGTGGCGCAGGCGGGCAGCAGCGCGAGCAAGAGCAGCGTGTGGCGCACGCCCGTGCGTTATAGCCTCTTCGCTCCTTGGACAAGATCGTCTACCGCGACGGCATCGTCACGACGATCGACACCGTGCGCGCCCGCCTGAGCCCCCGCACCTGGCAGCGCCTCGCGAGCGAGGCCGGCGTCGACGAGAAGGTCAGCCGGCCGTCGTACCCGTTCGAGACCCTCAACGCCGTCATCCGCGTGCTCGCGGAAGAGCTGTTCCCCGGCCGCTCGATCGACGACGCGACCTTCGAGCTCGGGCTGCTCTCGCTCAAGACGTACGGCCACACCGTCATGGGCAGCGCGCTGTTCGCGATCATTCGCCTGCTCGGCCCGCTGCGCATCGTGAAGCGCCTGCCGACCACGTTTCGCCAGTTCAACAACTACGCCGACGTGAAGATCGAGATCACCTCCGACAAGAGCTGGGAGCTCGATCACAACGAGGTCGGCCTCTACCCCCACATGATCCGCGGCAACATGCAGGCCGCCGGCGAGCTCTTCGGGTGGCACGGCCTCCACGTCGAGCTCCTCTCCTACGACGGCCACCGCGCGCGCTACCGCGTCTCGTGGGCCTGAGCCCCGTCGCGCAAGAGCTGCACGCGCAGATGCGCGCGCACGGGGCACGCACGATGCAAGCAGGCTCGGTCGATGTCTCCCCACGTCATCGCGGGGGCAGAGATCGGCCCCGAGGTCGTTCACCGCGTGGTCGGCGCCGTCGTTGCTGCCGCGCATGGGCCGCGCGGCGCGCCGCTGCTCGAGACGGTGCACGAGACCGTCTACGCCGAGACGCAGCGGCTCGCCGACGAGCCGCCGGGGCCGCGCACCGCGAGCGACCAGGCCTTCATCGCGCAGCTCAAGCGTGCGCTGCCGCGCGCCGGCGAGCACGAGCTCGAGCGGCGCGTTCGCGAGATCGTGGCGCACTACGCCGACGAGATCTCGGGCCGCTTCGACCGCCGCGTCTACGCGGTCGCGACGCGCATGCTCCCCGGGGCGCTCGGTCGCCTGCTCGGCGGAGGCGCCGTCGAAGAGCGGCTCCTGCTCGAAGGCGAGCTCGAGGCCCTGCGCTCGGCCGTCGCCCACGGCACCGTCGCGCTCGTGCCCACCCACGTCTCGAACCTCGACTCGCTCATCATGGGCTGGGCCATCTTCCGCCTCGGCCTGCCGCCGTTCGCCTACGCCGCCGGGCTCAACCTGTTCGAGAACCCGCTGCTCAGCTTCTTCATGAACCACCTCGGCGCGTACACCGTCGATCGCAAGAAGCACGACCCGCTCTACCTCGCGACGCTCAAAGAGTACGCCACCACGCTGCTCGCCCGCGGCCAGCACGGGCTCTGGTTCCCCGGCGGAACCCGCAGCCGCTCGGGCGACGTCGAGAAGGGCCTCAAGCTCGGGCTGCTCGGCACGCTGCCCGCGGCGCTCGCGCGCTCGCTCGAGGCCGGCCGGTCGACCGGCATGTACGTCGTGCCGTGCACCCTCACGTACCCGCTCGTGCTCGAGGCCTCGTCGCTCGTCGCCGACTTCCTCCGCCGCGAGGGCGGCCCGCACTACGTCGAGCTCGACGACGAGTTCGCCCGGCCGCGCCGCTGGGCCGCGTTCTTCGAGGGCCTGCGCGCGCTCGACCTGCGCGTGCACGTGCGCTTCGGCGCCCCGATGGACATCGTCGGCAACCCCGTCGACGCGTCGGGCCGCTCGCTCGACCCCAGGGGCCGGCCCATCGACGTGCGCGGCTACCTCTCGGTGCGCGGCCACCTCACCCCCGACGCCGCCCGCGACGCCGAGTACACCCGCGAGGTGGCCGAGCGCGTCGCGCACGCGTACCACCAGGGCACCGTCGCGCTGCCCACCAGCGTGCTCGCGTGGGCCGTCTTCGAGCGCGCGCGACGAGACCGCCCGCAGGCCGACCTCTTCCGGCTGCTGCGCGGCATCGGCCCGCAGACCGCGTTCGAGCGGGCCGCGCTGTGCCACGACGTCGAGCGGCTGATCGCCCGGCTGAAGGTGCTGGCCTCCGAGGGCGCCGTGCAGCTCGCGCCCGAGCTCGTGGCCGGCAGCGCCGCCGCCGTCATCGAGCGCGGGCTGAAGACCTTCGCGACGTACCACGTCACGCCGGTGCTCGAGCCCGCCGGTCACCGCATCGCCGTCGGCGACCCGAACCTCCTCTATTACTACCGCAACCGGCTCAGCGGCCTGCCGCTCGAAGAGGCGACCGCATGAGCACCCGCGTCACCGTGCTCGGCGCCGGCAACTGGGGCACCACCCTGGCCGCGCTGGCCGGGTCGAACGGCCACCCGACCTGCGTGTGGACGCGCTCGGCCGAGCAGGCCGCCGAGCTGAACGGCCAGCGCACGAATCGAGCGGCGAGGCTCTCGCTGACCGTGCCCGACGCCGTTCGCGCCACGACCGACCTCGACGGCGCGCTCGCCGGCGCCGAGCTCGTCATCGTGGCGCTGCCGTCGCAGGCCTTTCGCGAGGTGATGGCCCGCGCGTCGCGGTCGCTGGAGCCCGAGCAGCTGCTGGTTCACGGCACCAAGGGGCTCGAGCTCGGCACGCACGCGCGCATGAGCGAGATCGTGCGCGCCGAGACCGCGGTGCGGCAGCTCGGCGTCGTCGCCGGCCCGAACCTCGCGGGCGAGATCGCGGCCGGGCTGCCGGCCGCCACGGTCGCGGCCTCGCCGTTTCCCCGCGTCGTCGAGACCGTGAAGGGCGTGCTCTCGTCGAGCCGCCTGCGCGTGTTCGCGGCGCGCGACGTGCTCGGCGTCGAGCTCTGCGGCGCGCTCAAGAACGTCGTCGCCATCGCCGCGGGCATGGCCGACGAGATGCACATCGGTGAGAACGCCAAGGCGCTGCTGGTCACGCGCGGCATGCTCGAGCTCACGCGCCTCGCGTTCGCGCTGGGCGCCGAGCCCGAGACGATGTCGGGCCTCGCCGGCATCGGCGACCTGATGGTGACGTGCGCGAGCCCGCGGTCGCGCAACCACCGCGTGGGCGCGGCGCTGGCGCGCGGGCAGCCGCTCGACGTCGCGCTCGCCGAGCTCGGCATGGTCGCCGAGGGCGTCTGGGCCTCGCGGTCGGCTCGGGCGCTCGCGGGCCGGCACGGCGTCGAGCTGCCCCTCTTCGAGCACATCGACCGCGTGCTGCACGAAGGCCTGCGCCCGCGCGAGGCCCTCGACGCGCTGATGCAGCTCGAGCCAGGCCGCGACGTGCCGCGCCTCAAGAGCCCGAAGGCCTGGGCGCTGCCAGGGCGGCGCCCGACGGCGTAGCCGAGCCCCGGCCCTTCAGCGCGAGCACGGCGATCGCCGCGGTCACGAGGCCGGCGCCGAACAGCTCGCGGCCCGACACGGCGGCTCCGCCGAGCCACAGCCACAGCGAGGTGGTCGCCAGCACGCCGGCGAGAATGCTCGACGCGCGATTCACCGGAATGCAGAACGAGTTCTCGCGAGGGTCGAGCAGGATCAGCGCGCCGAACACACCGGTGCCCTGCGAGAGCACGCCGATGACGATCACGAGGGGCGCGGCCCCCGCCGGCAGCGCGGTGAAGCCGGTGCGCAGCTCCGAGAAGATGGGGCCGTCGCCGAGCCACGCGGCGAGCGCGAGCGCGACCACGACCACCGGGGTCGCCACCATCTGCTCTTCGACGAAGTAGCGGCGGTTCGCCTCGGGGCTGCCCTTCGCGAGGTGGCTCATGAAGCGCAGCCGCACGAAGTAGCCGACGAGGTAGATCGAGACGTCGGCCGCCGCGAGGGCGGTCACGCGCAGGTCTTCGCGGCGCGCGCTCGCGGCCACGACGGCGGCGAGGCTCAGGCCGAGCGCGAGCCACGACGTCCACCGCACGGGCCGCTTCGAGAGGGCGTCGACGATGGGCGCGATGACGAGCACGCCTCCGCGCATCAGGAGCATCATGAAGACGATCGAGGTGCCGGCGAACGAGTACGAGAGCGTCGTCGTCGCGATGATCGCGGCGGTGCAGACGCCCGAGAGCAGCGTCCACCGCGTCGGCACCGGCACGCTGACGCCGAGCACCACGCGCCGCGAGGCCGAGCGCCACCAGCCCGTCGCCGCCATGAACACCACCATGCCGAGCAGCGACGCGAGCGTGCTGAACGGCAGAATCTCGAACCCCGTGACCGCGTGCCCCTCAGCGAGCTTGCCGCTCGAGAGCGCCTTCGTCAGCGCAGAGTAGGGCGCGTAGCAGGCGAAGTAGCCCAGGGCCCAGACCCAGATCGCCCTCGGGTGCACGAGCACGCTCACGCGCGCCAGCTCTGCAAAAATGGGGACAGGCTACTTTTCTGCGCAACGGCGCAAGCGCCGTGCCGCGTTGCGCAGAAAAGCAGCCTGTCCCCATTTTTGCGCAAAGGCTGCGTCAGTCGCGGTCGCTGGCATCGCGCACCCGCAGCGAGCCGAGCAGCCGGTCGAGCCACATGTGGCTGATGCCGAAGTTCTTGTCGGGCACCGCGAAGTGATGCGCCATGTGATGGCTGCGCATGCGCTTGCCCCACTCGGTCATCGGCTTGCGGAAGTGCGTCGACCAGTGCGTGAAGTCGTACCAGAGGTAGCCGAACAGCATGCCCGCCCAGAA
Organism: Myxococcaceae bacterium; assembly: GCA_044223505.1. Classification (GTDB taxonomy): domain Bacteria; phylum Myxococcota; class Myxococcia; order Myxococcales; family Myxococcaceae; genus Xiheicaenimonas. The sequence continues at coordinate 81,289 of JBGALX010000041.1, read as the reverse complement.
CGGCACCGTGAGCTCGGGCGCGCGCACGAGCCACAGGAGCGCCGCGATCAGCGCGATGACCGGCAGCGACGCGCCGATCGGCATCACCAGCCGCGCTTCGTCGTCGGGGTACTTGTGGTGGTAGCCGTGGAGGATGTGGTGCATCCGCCGGGTGAAGGGCGTGTTGCCCTCCCAGTGGAAGAGGTACTTGTGGAGCGTGTACTCCATGATCTGCCACGCGAACCAACCCACCGGCAGCATCGCCGCCGCCCACGTGACGCTCGTCACCCCCGTCGCCAGCGCGTAGCCGAGAATCGCAAGCCCCGCGGGGATGTAGAGGACGAAGGGCGTCAGCGGGTGAACCTTCGAGAAGAACTCGAAGAAATCGCTCTCGAACATCCTGCTGCCCTGGTTCCGCACGTAGTCCTTCATGAGCGAATTCCTTTAGTACCTCAGGGGGATTAGCGGCAAGCCCCCGAGGGGTTGAAACCACGCCCGACCTTTTGACACGTTATACGTCGCATCAGCCTCATGCTCCGGTTGCTCGCGCGAAAGATTCCGATCGACCCCTCGACCCCCGAGGAGGCCCTCGTCTCGCGCGCCCAGGGCGGCGAGCCCGAAGCGTTCAAGGCCCTGTTCGATCGCCACGTCGGCGCCGTTCGACGCTTCCTCCGCGACGTCACCCGCGACCCCGCGCTCGCCGACGAGGCGACCCAAGAGACCTTCGTTCGCGCCCACGCCCAGCTGCCCAAGCTCGAGCAGCGCTCGCGCGTGAAGGCGTGGCTGCTCGGCATCGCGCGCAACGTCGCCTTCGAGCACCGCCGCTCGCGCCGCGACGAGGTCGAGCTCGACGACGCCGACGCGCCGATCGAGGCCGTCATTCCCTCTCCCGACCCCGAGCGCCTGCTGCTCGACCGCGAGCTCGAGCGCCACTTCGACACCGCGCTCGGTACGCTCTCGGCGCACCGCCGCGCCGCGCTCGTGCTGCGGCTCGATCACGGCCTCGCCTACGAAGAGATCGCCACGCTCATGGGTTGGACGTTGCCGATGGTGAAGAACGAGATCCACCGCGCGCGGCTCAAGCTCCGCGAAGCCATGCTGCCGCACCTGGGGGCCCGGTCATGAAGTCGTGCCCCAGCCGCCTCCAGCTCGAGTCTGCCGTGCTCGGTGAAGCACCCGCCGGCCGCCTCACCGAGCTCGACGCTCACGCCGAGAGCTGCGCCCGCTGCCGCCACGAGCTCAACTGGCTCCGCGCCGAGTCCGCGCTCTTCGCCCAGCGCCACGCGCGCGACGAGGTCAGCCGCCTGTGGGAGAGCGTCGACTCCAAGAGCACCGCCAAGCGCAGCCGCGGCCTCACGCGCGCCATGCTCGCCATCGCCGCTTCGCTGCTCGTCGCCATCGCCGTCGGCCGCGTCGGCACCGGCTCGCGCGGCGGCTCGCACAAGAGCCTCGAGCCCGTGCCGATGTCGCTCGAGATGATGTCGGTCGATCAGGGCTCGAGCGGGGTCGCCACGATGCCCTGCTACACGCCCGGGTTCGGCATCGCGTGCGGTGAAGTCGAGTACGCGTCGCGCTGAGCGGCGCCGCCGGCTCAGGGCCCGCGCAGCCAGAGGGTCAGCACGTACCAGCCCACGGCGACGGCGACCGCCGACGAGCCCCAGAAGATCGCCGAGAGCTTGAGACCCAGCACCCGCAGGTCGGTGAGGCCTTCGCAGGCCTCGTAGAAGTCCGGCGCCTCCGCGAAGCTGAACCACCGACCGTTCATGAAGACGAGATCCGACGGCATCAGCTCCTGCCGGGCGAGCATCGCGAGCAGCGTCTCGCGATCGGCCGTCGCCTCGACCCCTTCGATCGCGTGAACCGTGCCGGCGGCCAGCGAGGGGCTCGGGTACTTTGCCTCGTTCCAGAACACGCGCTCGGGGGCGCCGACTTCGAGCTTGCAGTAGCGGAAGAGAGTGGTCATGGGCGCCCCACGGCTGCAAGCGCTCTGCCCCGTGAACTCTCTGAAACTCGAAGAGTCGGCGGGCCGCGGCGGGGTTCGCGGGTATGGTGCGCGCCGATTGCGCCGGTACGCCGCCTTCGCCCTCTTCGCCGCCGTCCTCATCGCGGGCCTGCTGATTCGGCTCTCGCGGCTGCCGGCGCTGAACGTCGACCCGCGCTGGTACACGCTGGGCAGCCTCGCGCGCGAGCTCGCACGAGAGAAGCAGAGCTACGACCTCGTCGTGAACGCGCTCGGCGGAGTGAACGGCCCCTACGGCGTCATCAGCGACGAGCACAAGCAGTTCCTCCGCGCGGTCTTCTCTCGCGGCGAGTACGAGCTGCTCGACGAGCAGCCGCAGCTCACGCTCCCGCTGCTCGGCCAGGGCCTGCAGCTGCTCGCCTCGAAGCGGCCGTACACTCCGCCGCCGCCGCTGCCCGAGCCGCGCACAGAGCGCCTCGGCCTGCCCACGGGAAAGCCGGGGCCCGAAGGCGAGCCGTACCTCAAGGACCTCGGCGACGGCTTCAAGGTCGGCGATCGCCTCGACCCCGAGAAGGCCCCGCGCGCCGCCGACTCGCAGCGCCTCGCCGACGTGCTCGACGGCGTCGCGCTCGGCTGGCTCTCGGTCGAGGGCTTCGACATGTCGCGCTTCTCGGCCTCGCTCGTCGAGACGCTGACCGCCCAGGGTCACAGGCTCGAGGTCGTCGACCAGCGCCTCGCCGCCAACTTCGGCGACCTCGAGCGCAACGGCCGGCCCGTCGCGACGCCGCTCTGGGTGATCACCGGCAAGCGAACCCGCGAGCCGTTCATGCTGCCCGTGCCCCACGCTCAGCTCGTCTTGCGCGTGCGCGGCCCGAAGGTGAACGCCGACGTGACGTTCTACCCGAGCCTCGACCTCGCCGGCGACGGCTCGGGCGGCGCCCGCTTCCGCGCCGACGTCACCGGCGATCAGCGGTGGACGGGAGGCTTCATCGCCCACACCTACTCGAACGAGCAGCTCGTGCGCGCGCTCGACCTCATGCTGCTCATGCGCCGCGAGCTGCGCGCCAAGGTCGCGGCGAAGCAGCTGCCCCTCGATGGCTACTTCACGCTCGGCGTCTGCACCCTCGCCCCCGCGGTCGTCGAGCAGGCCATCTACGGCAAGACCACGCTCTGGCCGCTGACGCACGACCCCGCGCTCTTCGACGGCGACGGCGAGCTCGACCCGCTGGTGCGCGCGCTGCCGCACGACGGGCGCGACGAGTCGGCGCCGGCCGACGAGCGGCTCATGGGCTCGCTGCCCTGGCGCACGCTGAAAGACGTACCATTCAAGTTCTTGTCTCGTGAGCTCGTGAAGCTGAAGCTCATGGAAGAGACATGAAGCGCGTGCTCGCCTTCCTCATCGCCCTGCCGCTCGCCGCAGCCCTCGGGCTGTTCGCGTACTCGTGGTGGCGCGAGCGCGGCTTCAACGGCGATCACCCGCCGCCGGGCAAGTTCCACTCGGACTCGCGCGTGCATGCCATCGACGCGCTCGGCGCCGAGCCCGCCGTCGTCTTCATTCACGGCAACCCGGGCAGCTGCCTCGACTTCCAGCCCGTGATGGAGACGCTGTCTCCGAAGCTGCGCACGCTCGCGTTCGATCGCCCGGGCTACGGCTGGAGCCCCCGCCCCGACCCGTTCATGACGCCCACCGAGCAGGCCCAGTTCATTCACGACGCCGTGAAGCACCTCGGGCTCACGCGGCCCGTCGTCGTCGGCTTCTCGTTCGGCGGCCCCGTCGCCATCGCCTACGCCCTCGAGTTCCCCCACGAGACCGGCGCGCTCGTGCTGATCGCCGCCCTCGGCGACCCCGGCCAGAAGCACGTGATGGGTGAGGCCCAGGCCCGACTCCTCACGCCCAGCGGCCCGCTCATCGCGTGGGGCCTCGGCCCCATTCTCGGCCCCGAGGCCGTCGCGCAGGGCTACGCCGACGCGTTCTCGCCGCGGCCCGTCGACGAGGCCGTCGTCGACCGCGGGCGCTGGTTGTTCACGCGGCCTCCGACGCTGCTCGCCTCGGCGCGCGACTGGCACGTGCTCGAAGACGAGCTGCCCCGCCTCGCGGTTCGGTACCCCGAGGTGCAGACGCCCGTCGAGATCCTCTCGGCGAACCAAGACCGCATCGTCGGCCCCGCACACGGCGCGTACCTCGCGGCGCACCTCAAGGGCTCGCGCAAGACCGACGTCGAGGGCGCCGGCCACCAGCTGATGTCGACGCACACGCAGGCGGTCGCCGACGCCGTCTTGCGCGCGGTGGCGCGGCGGTCGCCATGATCGCCCTGCTCACGCTCCTGGCGCTCGCCGCAGGCGACGCGGACAGCGAGTACGAGAAGACGCTCATCGAGTGGGGCCTGCAGCAGCACGACGTCGAGCGCGAGCCCTCGCCCGAAGGCAAGACCGTCGAGGCCGTGCTCACCGCGCGCGAAGACGTCTTCTCAGAGAGCGACCCGCTCACGTGGCCCCGCGTGTTTCACGCCCGCACCCGCGAGAACGTCGTCTTGCGCGAGGTGCTGCCGCTCTTGAAGCCCGGCGACGCGTGGACGCAGGTGAAGGTCGCCGAGATCGAGCGCAACCTTCGCTCGCTCGTCATCATCGCCGTCGCGAAGGTCGTGCCCGTGAAGGGCCCCAACGGCGGCGTCGTCGTGCTCGTCGTCACCAAAGACCGCTGGTCGTTTCGCGCCAACTGGAGCTACTCGCTCGTCGGCAGCGTGCTCGAGTACCTGCACGTGCCCATCACCGAGGTGAACCTGCTCGGCCAGGGCATCGAGGTGACGGTCGACCCCGAGCTGCGGCGCGACACGTTCCTCATCGGCCAGGAGGTCGTCTGGCCGCGCGTCGCGAACTCCCGCATCTTCGTGCGCGAGGCGGTCGGCCTCGTGCTCAACCGCACCACCGCGAAGCCCGAGGGCACCTACGGCCTCGCCCAGGTCGCGCTGCCGCTCATCACGCTCGACCAGCGCTGGGGCTTCAACGTCTTCGGTACCTGGGACGTGCGCCGCGTGCGCATCTTCCGCGGCTCGCGCATCTGGGAGCTCGGCTACCCCGACGAGAAGAACGCCACCGAGACCGTCTCGTACATCTACGACCGGCGCGTCTTCGACGTCGCGGGCCTCGGCACGCGCCGCTTCATCTCGGGCGAGTACCGCACCGACCTCACCGCCGGCGCCGGCGGCTACTCGCGCCAGTACCGCCCCACGCCCGAGGCCATGCTCGACGACGAGGTTCGCCAGTGGTTCGTCTCGACCTGGCTGCCGCGCAGCGAAGACGCCGTCTACCTCTACGCGACCGCGACGTTCTTCCGCGCGCGCTACGAGAAGCGCCACGACATCGAGACCTACGGCCTCACCGAGGACTTTCAGTCGGGCCTGCGCCTCATCGGCGCCGCCAAGTACGCCCTGCCCGTCACGCAGAACCACTTCGTCGAGCTCGGCGCCACCGTGCGGTACCGCTGGTTCCTCGGCGACGACATCTTCACCGTCTGGGGCGCCGCCGCCGCGCGCTTCGTCATCGGCGGCCAGGTCGCGAACCAGCACTACGCGTTTCAGGTCGCGAACTGGTCGCCGCCGTTCGAGGGCGGTCGCTTCGTCGTTCGCGTGCGCGGCGACTTCCGTCGCAACGACCTCAACAACTTCCGCTACGTGCTCGGCGCCGGCGAGGGCCTGCGCGGCACCGCGTCGGGCGCCCTCGCGGGCCGCAACATGATGCTCGGCAACTTCGAGTACCGCACGCGCCCCTTCAACGTCAGCACGACGCTCGTCGGCATGGTGCTCTTCTACGACGTCGGCACGGCGTACGACGTCAACCCCTCGTTCACGCACTCGGTCGGCATCGGCCTGCGCATCTTGATTCCCCAGCTCAACACCCAGGTCATTCGCCTCGACCTCGGGTTCATCATCAACGACCCCGAGTCGGGCTTCAGCGCCGATCGCATCAGCTCGACCTTCGGCAACGTCACGCAGCTGCAGAGCGACTTCCTCGACGACCCGATCTGAGAGCGGCGTTGCTAGACTCCCGGCCACGATGCCGAGGGTCGTCATCGCCCTGTTGCTCTGCGCGTGCGGCAGCACGAGCACGATCATCATGTCGAACGCCGGCGGCTCGGGCAGCTCGGGCGGCGCGGGCGGCGGCTCGACCAGGGCGGGCGGCTCGGGCGGCTCGGGCGGCTTCAGCGACGGCTGCTCCGAAGAGTCGAAGACCGTCTACGTCGTCGAGGCCGACAAGACGTTCTCGGCCTTCGACCCCAAGACGAAGGTGTTTCGCCCCATCGGCAAGCTGGGCTGTGCGACGGCGACGGCGACGGCGGCGCCGCTCTCGATGGCGGTCGCGCGCGACGCGTTCGCGTACGTGCTCTACGACAACGGCGAGCTGTTCAAGGTCGCGACCGACAACCTCGCGTGCAGCAAGACGTCGTGGCAGGCCGACGCGACGTTCCCCACGTTCGGCATGGGCTTCTCGACCGACTCGCCGGGCGGCACGACCGAGACCCTCTTCATCGCCGGCGGAGCGATGGGCGCCACCGCGTCGAAGCTCGGCCGCCTGAGCACCTCGAGCTTCATGGCGCAGGCCGGCCCCGATCTCGTCGGCCTGCCCGAGCTCACCGGCACCGGCGAGGCCCAGCTGTGGGGCTTCTTCCCCGAGGGCGCGAGCACGCCGTTCGTCGCGCGCATCGACAAGACGACCGGCGCCTTTCTCACGAACTACCCGGCCGCGGCGCTCGCCGGCAACGCCCAGCGCTGGGCCTTCGCGTTCTGGGGAGGCAGCTTCTGGATCTTCTTCCAGCGCGACACCGACGCCTCGACCCACGTGTGGGAAATGAAGCTCGTGAACGGCAACGTGACCGAGGCGCTCGGCGACACCGGCAAGCGCATCGTCGGCGCCGGCGTGTCGACCTGTGCGCCCATCATGATCAACTGAGCGTGTCGGGCTCGCCCGCTCCACCGGGGCGTGCGAGTGCTCGGGCCTTGGCTTTTCTGACGGTCTCCACCTCGAAGAGACGGAGCGCGCCGGCCCTCTCGCGTTGACGAGAGCGCCTGCGCCATCGCGCCTGCCGGTCACCCGGCATTGGCTACCTTAGGACCGTTATGGGCAGTGCATGTCTGACCGAAGCGGCCGCGCACCCCGGTGCAGGGGGCGAGCTCGACGCTCATGGGCTTCAGACCGGCATGACGCGCCCTTGACGTCGCCGCTCGCCCTGGGCTGACTGCCCCGATGTTCCAGGGCAAGCGCATCGTCATCACCGGAGCCTCCGCCGGCATCGGAGCCGAGCTCGCCGTCTCGCTCACCGCTCAGGGCGCCCGCGTCGTCGTCGCTGCCCGCACCACCAAGGCGCTCGACGAGGTCGTCGCCAGGTGCACGAGCGGCGCCGCCCACGCCGTCGCCTGCGACGTCGCCGACCCCGCCCAGTGCAAGGCCCTCGTCGACGCCGCCGTGCAGAAGCTCGGAGGCATCGACGTCTTCGTGAACAACGCCGGCATCTCGATGCGCGCCCGCTTCGACGAGGTGAAAGACCTCGCCGTCTTCGAGCAGCTCATGCGCGTGAACTACCTGGGCGCCGTCTACTGCACGCACTTCGCCCTCGACGAGCTCAAGAGGTCGAAGGGCCTCATCGTCGCCGTCTCGTCGGTGACCGGGAAGCTCGGCATACCGACGCGCACCGGCTACGTCGCCAGCAAGCACGCGATGCAGGGCTTCTTCGACGCGCTCCGCGTCGAGCTGCTCGACACCGGCGTCGACGTCTGCGTCATCTCGCCGGGGCCGGTGGCCACCGACATTCGCTCGAAGGTGCTCGTCGCCACGCAGCCCGTCAACGCAGAGGCCGAGGCGAAGATGATGAGCGTGCACGAGTGCGTCGCCATCATCTCTGGCGCCATCGCGTCGCGGCGCCGCGAGGTCGTGATGGGCGGCAGCGCGAAGCTCGCGCTGTGGCTCAAGCTCATCGCGCCCGGCGTCGTCGACCGCCGCGTCGCAGGCATCACGAAGCGCATCAGCTGACGTCAGCCGCTCGGCCGCAGCGCCGAGATGATCGCGAACGACAAGGCGCACGCGAAGCACATCGAGGCCGCGAGCGGCGTCACCAGCGCCGCCCCCAGCGCCCGCAGCACGCTCACCCGGTGCACGCGCGCGACCCCGATGACCAGCAGCGCGAACCAGTAGAGCGTCAAGAGCGGCCCGACGTACGGCACGATCATCGCGGCCATCACGCCGTACGAGTAGCCCATCACGCGCACCGTGCCGCTCCACCCGCCCGCGCTCGCGCCCCACATCAGCCCGAAGACGTGCCAGGCCGCCGAGCCCAGCGCGAAGAACACCGGGAACAGCACGATGCCGACGACCGTCACGCCCAGCGAGTACTGCCACCACGTGACGCCCTCGAGCCACTCCGCCCCGCGGAACAGCATGCGAAACGACTTCAGCGTCTGCTCCGCCGAGAGCGCCTGCTGCATGAAGTTCGGCACGAACGCGAGCACCATCATCATGAAGGCGTAGAGCACCGCGTCGCCCATGCTGCCGTCGGGCTTCAGCTTCTTGAAGAACGGGTCGGGCGCGAACATCGACTCCTTCCACGTCAGCCAGAGCGCGGTCGGCGCTCCGAGCTCGTCGCGGCGCTCCCACGCCGTGGGCTGGCGCTCGAGCTCGCCCGTCTTCGCGACGCAGCTCGCGCACATCAGGTTCGCGCGCCCTTCGACGCACGCGCCGCACACGAAGTTGCCGCAGCGCGGGCACGCCCCGATCGCCTCGGTCTCGCGGTGCACCGCGCACAGCTTCGCCGGCGTCACGGGCGGCTCCCCAGCAGCGCCACCAGCTCGGCGCCGTACAGCTTGAGCCGCTTCTCGCCCAGCCACGGCAGCGCGCCCAGCGCCTCGAGCGTCACGGGCCGCTCGAGCTCGGCGATGTCTTCGACCAGCAGGTTCGAGAGCACCGCCGACGGAGTCACCTTGCGCGCCGTCGCCTTCTCGGCCCTCCAGCCCTTCAGCGCCTCGCTGCGCTTCTTGATCGCCGGGTCCTTTCGCACCGCGTCGGCCGACTTCGGCAGCTCGCCGCGCGCCGCCTTCTCTTGAAGGTCGGCGATGAGCTTCAGCACCTCTTCGCCGTGCTCGCGCACCCACGGGCCGCGCACGCCCTCTCGGCGCGCGAGCTCTTTCACGTCTTTCGGAGGCTTCGACGCGATCGCGCCCACCGCCATGTTCGACAGCATGCGCCCCATCGGCACGTTCGCCTTCTCGGCCCACTCGAGGCGCTTGCCGTGCAGCGCGTCGGCGATGGCCTCGGCGAGCTGCACCTGCGCTCCCGACAGCCCGCCCTTGGGCACCTTCGGCCGGCTCTCGTGGCCCATGTCGGGCCGCGCCGCCGCCTCTTCCGCCATGCGGGCGCAGTCGAGCTCGACCTCTTCGAGAATGTCGGCCGCCACGCACGCGGCCTTCACCTGCCGGCCGATCTCGACGAGGTACTTCACGTCGTCGGTGATGTACGCCTTCATCGAGTCGGGCAGCGGGCGAATCGAGAAGTCCGACTGCTGGTGCTCTTTCAGCAGCTTCACGCCGAGCTTCTCGAGCACGAGGTCGGCGAGCCCCACCTTCGGCCAGCCGAGCAGCGTCGCCGCCCGGTGCGTGTCGAACAGCCCCTTCACGCGCACGCCGGCCGACGCCAGGTACTGCAGGTCGCCCCCCGCCGCGTGAAAGTACTTCGTCTTCGCGGCGTCGGCGAACAGCGGCGCGAGCTCGGCGACGCTCACGCCCGGCGCGAGCGTGTCGAGCAGGTACACGTCTTTCTCCGTGCCGAGCTGCACGAAGCACAGCCGCGCTCGAAACGCGTGCATCGCGTCAGCTTCGACGTCGACCGCGAACTCGCTCTGGCCCGCGAGCGCGAGCGCGACGTCACGGACTCCTGCGGCCTCGGTGATCACGGTGCGCGCATATACCTCGATCCCTTGCCAACAGCCCCCTGCTCGTGTCACAGCGCGCGGGCAGATGAACGACGTCGCCCGCCTCGAAAAAGACCTGCTCGGCCACGCCGGCCGCGCGGTCGCCGACTTCGGCCTCATCGGCGACGGCGACCGCATCATGGTCGCGGTCTCGGGCGGAAAAGACTCGTACACGATGCTGCACCTCTTGCGCGCGCTGCAGAAGCGCGCGCCCGTGCGCTTCTCGCTCGTCGCCGTCAACCTCGACCAGGGTCACCCCGGCTACCCCGGCCACAAGCTCGAAGCGTGGCTGAAGGCCGAAGGCTACGAGCACCGCATGCTGAAGGAAGACACCTACAGCATCGTGCTCGAGAAGCTCGAGCCGGGCGTCACCCAGTGCAGCCTCTGCAGCCGCCTGCGCCGCGGCGTGCTCTACAACGCCGCCGTCGAGCTCGGCTGCAACAAGATCGCGCTCGGCCACCACCGCGACGACCTCATTCACACCCTGCTGCTCAACCAGCTCTTCGCGGGCACCACGGCGACCATGCCGCCGCTCTTGCGCTCGAACGACGGCCGCAACACCGTCATTCGCCCGCTGGTCTACGCCCCCGAGTCGCTGATCGCGAAGTTCGCCGAGGCGATGCAGTTCCCCATCATTCCCTGCGACCTCTGTGGCTCGCAGGAGAACCTGCAGCGCAAGAAGGTGAAGAAGCTCGTCGACGAGCTCGAGCGCGAGCACCCCTTCGTGCGCGCGAGCTTGATGAAGGCGATGGGCAATTTGCACGTAAGTCACCTCCTCGACACCCGCCTCTGGCAGGGAGCAACGGAGAAGATCGACCATGCCGCGTGATGAAGCCATCGCCGCCCGCAAGAGCCGCAACGCAGCCCTCGTCGAAGCGATGGTGATGGCCGCCGTCGCCGACGGCTCCATCGTTCAGAAAGAGATGGAGACGCTCATTCGCCGCGTCGTCGAGCGCCCCGAGTTCGAGGGCACGAAGCCCGAAGAGCTCAACGCGCTCATCGAGGGCTCGGCCGCGAAGCTCGCCGGCGCCAAGCGCCTCGAAGACGTGCTGCGGTCGCTGCGCGATCGGCTGCCCGACCACAAGAACCGCCTGCTCGCGTTCGGCCTCGCCGCCGCCGTCGCGCTCGCCGACCGCAAGGCGACGCGCGAAGAGCTCGGCCTGCTCAAGACGTTTCAGATGGGCCTCGGCATCAGCGAGGCCGAGGTGCAAGAGGTCTTCTCGGCCGTCGAGTCGGGCCAGCCGCTCAACGAGGTGCTCGGCGAGCCGAAAGAGCGCCTCTACGCCGAGGTCATGGTGCTCGTCTCGGTCGTCGACGGGAAGGTGAGCGCGAAAGAGGCGAGCGCCATCGTCGAGGCCCTCGCCGGCGACCCGGTCTTCCGCGAGCTCTCGATGGATCGCGCGCAGCTCTTCGTGCGCGACGCCATGCAGGCGCTGTCGGACGACGGCATGGCGAAGCGGCTCGTGGTGATGGCGCACAGCCTCACGACGCACGCCCAGCGCCTGAAGGCCTACGCGCTCGCAGCCCGCGTCGCGAAGGCGGGCGGCAACCGGCCCGCCGAGACGCAGGTGCTCGAGCTCTTGCAGGCGACGTTCGGCCTCGCTGACGACGAGGTCCAGAGGATCAAGAAAGAGGTCTGATGGCTCGCCCGACGAGAGACTTCGTCCGCTTCGCGCTGCCTCCCTCGCTCGGCGAGAGCGAGGCGAAGACGCACGCGGGCCGGCTCGAGGCGCTCTTCCAGACCGGGCTGGGCCGCCGCACCGAGGTCGTCGTCGCGCCGAGCTACGAGGCCCTCGCGAAGGACCTGCTGTCGGGCAAGGTCGACGCCGCGTGGGCTCCGCCGTTCGTGTGCGCGCGCATCGAGGCGATGGGCGTGCGCGTGCTGGTGCGCGGCGTGCGCGACGGCGCCTCGTCGTACCGCGCGGCGCTCGTGTGCAAGGCGAGCGCGCCGCTGACGCTCGAGCAGCTCGGCGGCAAGACCGCCGTGTGGACGGACCGGGACTCGGTCGGCGGCTACCTGCTGCCGATGGCGTTCATGCGCGGCAAGGGCCTCGACCCGAACAAGCTCTTCGCGAAGCAGGAGCTCGTCGGCTCGTACAAGGCGGCCATCGAGGCGGTGCTCTCGGGCGCGGCACACGTCACCAGCATCTTCGCGACGGCCGGCAAAGACGGGCAGGGCAAGCCCGGCGTCGACCAGGTGCTGCCCGGCCGCGAGAAAGAGCTGCACGTCATCGCCTTCACCGACGAGTCTCCGAACGACGGCGTGGCGGTGTCGATGAGCGTGCCCAGCGCGCTCGTGATGGATCTCGAGAAGATGCTGCTCGCGATGCACGAGACTCCGTCGGGCGCGCAGATCTTGAAAGAGACCTTCCACGCCGAGAAGTTCGAGGTCGCCCAGCGCATGGGTTACCGCGCGCTGTACCGTGTCGCTCTCGCGTCTCTCTGACGCACCGCTGCGGGTGGATCGTCGGCGTCACCATCGGCAACGATGGTCGTGCGATGACGAACCCGTCAGCCACGCTGGCCGCTCCGCACGAGGCTCGGGCCCGGTCGCCGTGGCTGAGCGTGCTCCGCCTCGAGTACCAGCTCGACAACCTGCTCGTCTGGTTCACGGCGAGCGCGCTGGCGGCCACGCAGGCGAGCTTCCACCTCGGCTGGTTCTGCGCCGGCCTCGTCATGCTCGTGCTCGCGCAGGCCGCCCTCGAGCTGCTCGACGGCTACTGGGACTTCGTGCAGGGCGCTCACGCCGCGAAGCGCGACGGCGACCCCGTGTGGAGCGGCGGCAGCGGAGTGCTCGCCGCCGGCGCGCTCGCTCCTTCGGCCGTCAAGCGCGCCGCGTGGTGCTGCGGCCTCGCCGCGACCGCGCTCTTCGCCGTCGTCACCGCCGGTCGCACCGGCGTGCCCGGCCTCGTCGTCGGAGCCGCCGGAGCCATCGCCGGCGCCGGCTGGGCGATGCCTCCGCTGAAGCTCAGCTACCGCGGCGTCGGCGAGGTGGTGCAGGGCGTCGTGATGGGGCCGCTCATGGCGACCCAGGCCTGGGTCGTCGCCACCGGCCACTTCGACGCTCGCGCGCTCTGGGTCGGCGTGCCGTTCGGCGCGCTCGAGCTCGCGATGGGCCTGCTCAACAACTTCGTCGACCGCGAGCGCGACGCGCAGGCCGGCAAGCGCACGTGGGTGGTTCGCCGCGGCGCCGCGGCCGGAGCGCGCGCCCACGCCGCCGCGCTCGGCCTCGCGTTCGTCGCGCTCGGCGGGCTCTTGCTCGCCGGCGTGCTGCCGTGGCCCTTCGTCGCGTGCGGGCTCGCCGCTCCGCTCGCCGCGCGCGCTGCGCGTGAGACCCTCGAGGCGATTCACGCGCCCCAGCGGCTGCCCGCGCTCGCGGCGTCGTTTCCCACGTACCGGGTGGTCGGCGCCTTCGGGGCCGCGGCGGTGGTCGCCGCGCTCGCGTGGCGCTTTCAGGCCGAGCCCGAGCTGAGCACGCAGCTTGGGGTGCTCTTCATCGGGGTCGCCGGCCCGCTGTGGCTGCTCGCGCGGTGGGCGCGCCCGTGAGCTGGCGCTACGACGCGGCAGCGAGCCTGTACAACGGCGTCTCTCGCGCGCTGTGGTTCGAGCACGAGCTGCGGGCCGCTGCCGGCGTGGCGCTCGGCTCGCCGGCGCGCGTGCTCGACGTCGGGTGCGGCACCGGGTTTCAGCTCGCGCACCTGCCGGCGACGCTGCGCGAGGTGGTCGGCGTCGACTCGAGCGCGAGGTCGCTCGAGGTCGCGAGCCGCGAGGCGGCGCGTCGCGGGCTCGGCTTCAGCGCGGTGCACTCGGACGCGGCCGAGCTGCGGTGGCCGGCGGCGAGCTTCGACGCCGCGATCTCGGTGTTCGCGATGAGCGTCATTCCCCGCTGGGAGCTCGCGCTCGCGGCGTGCGTCGAGGCCGTGCGGCCGGGCGGGGCCGTGGTCGTGCTCGAGCAGACTCCGGCGACCGCGGGCTGGGCGCGGCTCGTGAACCCGCTCGCCGGGCTCGCCAACGCGGCGCTCGGGGCGCGGGCTTCGCGCGACTTCGCCGCGGCGCTCGAGAAGTGCGGCTGTCGCGTCGACGCTCGCCCGGCGCTCGGAGGGCTCTACACGCTCTTCGTTACCACGACACCGTCATCTCGATGCGCGACGCGGCCGTCTTCTCCCACTTGCACTTGATGTGCGCGCCGCGGAGCTTCTCGAACGCGGCGCTCAGCATGCCCGTGTAGAACTGAATGGGCAGCACCTCTTCCTTGAAGACGATCGTCGCGCTGCGGTCGGTGGCGCCGATCTCTTTGCGCTCGCCGGGGCTGATCATGGGCTGCAGCGTCGCCATCAGCGGCTTCGCGAGGCCCTTGCCGCCGCCCGTGCCGGCGAGCTGCTCGAGCGGGCGGCCGAGCGGCGAGCGCACGAGCGCCTCCATGCACGAGACGCCGAGCAGGGTGAAGGTCTCTTCGACGCCGCCGGTGTGCGGCGCGATGAGCTCGACGGCGCGCCAGAGCAGGCGAAGGAACTCGGCGGTCGGGTAGGTGAGCGAGTCGACCCAGACCTTCGGGTTCTCGAGCGCCTCTTTCATCGCGGGCTCGCCCATCGGGCCGACCGTGCGCAGCACGACCGACTCGACCGCCGCGAAGAACAGGCCGCGCAGCATGTCGGAGGGCTGCGTGCCGCTGATGCGCAGCTCGAGCTCGTTCTTGTCGAGAATGGGCCCGTACTGCTTGCCGCTCGCGCGCAGCGCGGCCTCGGCCATCGCCTTGCCCTTCGCGCTCGGCGTCGTCGGCCCCTTGCCGAGCGGCTCGCGGTGCACCTCGGCCGACAGCGGGCTGTGCGTCTCGTCGTCGCCGCCGATGCCGAGCGAGTCCGAGTCGCTGCGGCTCCACGTGGGCTCCTCGACGATCGCCTCTTGCGACGACTCGTCGGGGAAGAGGTCGGTCATGAACGCAGCGACGTGCGCCGGAGTCGCCGGCAGCCGCTGCCGCACCAGGAACTCTTCGATCGCGAGCTGCATCTCGCTCGCCGACGCGTAGCGATCGTCGCGGTGCTTCTCGAGCGCCTTCATCACGATGGCGTCGACCGCCTTCGGAATGCCCTTCACCACCTGCGACGGCGGCGTCACCTTGAGCCCCACGACCGCCTTCAGCGTCGCCGTGTCGTTCTCGCGCTTGAACAGCCGCAGGTTCGTCAGCACCTCGTAGAACACGATGCCGAGCCCGAAGATGTCGCTGCGCGAGTCGAGCTCGTCGCCGCGCGCCTGCTCGGGCGACATGTACGCGTACTTGCCCTTGATGATGCCGGTCGCCGTGCGCGTGATCTTGTTCGCGGCCTTCGCGACGCCGAAGTCGATGAGCTTCACGCCGCCGCTGAAGCCGACGATGACGTTCTGCGGGCTCACGTCGCGATGAATCAGGTTGAGCGGCTGGCCCGACGGCGACTTCGCCTTGTGCGCGAAGTCGAGGGCGGCGGCGGCGTCGGCGAGCACCCGGCACTTCAGCGCCAGCGGCATGCCGCCCTTGCGCTCGTGCGCCTCTGCCGCGACGACGCGCAGGTTCTCGCCGTGCACGTACTCCATCGCGATGTAGTAGCCGCCCTCGGCCTCACCCAGGTCGTAGATCTGCGCGATGTTCGGGTGGTTCAGCAGCGCCGCGATGCGCGCCTCGTCGAAGAACATGTTGATGAACTCCTGCTCTTCGGACAGGTGCGGGAGCAGGCGCTTCACCACCACGAGCTTCTGAAAGCCGACCGGGCCCTTCTGGCGCGCGAGAAAGACCTCACCCATGCCGCCGGTGGCGATCTTCTTGATGAGCTGGTAGCGGCCGAAGGTCAGCTGATCCATCGCGGCGAGCCGATGGATAGCACGAGCAGCCTCACTGCGCGGGTTCGAGGTATCCGCCCAGCACCGTCGGGCCCGTCAACAGGCTCGCCATGGTGGCGCACTGGCGGAGACGAAGCGTCTGTGAGCTCTGCTGCGCGATGGCCGTTTTGACCTCGCTCCAGGTCGGCTCCGCAGACGGCAGGGTGATGCGCTCATCCGTCGCGTCCCCTCGGAGTTCGAGCTCGTCCGCGAGCTGCCGCAAGGTCAGCGTCGGCGACGAGATCTTCACCCGGTTGTCCGCCCCCTTCGGGCTTAGCGCCGCGCTGACGAGCAGGCCGCCCACGATGGCCACGAAGCAGACGTGTGCGGTGCGAAGCGGCCTGTGCGCCACGCGGCTCAGCAGCCAGACCACCCCGGCCAACAAGAAGGGTCCGCCGCAGCTGAGCAGCTGCAGCGGCGTGAGCGCGAGAACGACTCCGGTCACGAGGCCCGCGACCGCCCACCGCATCTCTCCGCCGACGCGAAGCTCGACCAGGTTCACGATCGGTCTCACAGCGTGGCCTCCAGCAGCAGCACGCCGATGAGCGCGAGCGTGAAGGTCGTCATCGTCCCGCGGCTGAGCTCGTCCGCGAGGCCCAGCGCGGCGTACGTCAGCCACGGCGCCGCGAGCACGAGCCCCCACCCCGGCGCCTGCAGCGCGGCTCCGAGCACCGCGCCGGCCAGCACGCCGCCGAGCGTCGCCCGCCGGTCGACGCGCAGCACCCGCTCGACGCTCACCGCACGAGCCAGATGACCGCGGCGCACGCGGCGCCGAACCCCATCACCGCCGTCGACAGCCTCCGCGTCACCAGCTCGGCGATCACCACCATCGCGAACATCATCAGCATCGGCAGCGTGAACACCACGCCCAGCAGGCCCAGCTTCCCCAGCACCAGGCCGCATGCAGCACCGAAACACGCGCTCCACCACGCACCACCTCTCGGAATCGGCCGCCGGCCAGCGGTGACGCGTAAGCGTCACAGCCGGCATGACCGGTGAAACTGGCCGCAGCCGACTGGGAATCGTCACGATCGTCTCGACCATGCGCCGCGCACTCTGCATCGCGAGCGCCAACGGCTCGCCCCAGCCCCGCCGCGCGGTTCCGCGCGAGGCCCGCGCCCCGCTTTGCCAATCTGGCAGCCTCGCGCATGATGCGCGCCCCGTGCTGTCGACCGCCGTTCTCCTCTGCCTGAGCCAGGTCGTCCCTCCGGGCCTCGGCAGTCAGCCCGGCGACCTCGACGGCGGCGAGCCCATCGGCGACGCCTTCACCGGCTGCGGCCAGTGCCACGACCGCACGAGCGCTCCGAACGGCGCGCCGCTCTACATGCCGTTCGACGGCTGGGTCAGCTCGATGATGGCGAACGGCGTCAAAGACCCGCTCTTCCGCGCCTCACTCGACGTCGCCAATCAAGACCTGCCCGGCATCGGCACCTGGTGCCTGCGCTGTCACGCGCCGCAGTCGTACGTCCGCGGCCACGGCCTGCGTCCCGACGGCGGTGCGCTCGACGCCCTCGATCGCCAGGGCGTCACCTGCGACGTCTGCCACCGCTCCCTCGCCGCTCCTGGGGCGACGGCGCCCGTCATCGGCAACGCACAGCTCTACCTCGAGCGCGGCCGCGTGAAGTACGGCCCGCACGGCGACGTCACCAACACCGCGCACGGCAGCTCCGACGCCGGCATCACCGGCAGCAGTGAGCTCTGCGGCCAGTGCCACCAGGTCTCGAACCCGCTCGTCGCCTGGCGCGACCCCAAAGACGCGGGCGTCATCGCCTCCGAGTTCCCGCTCGACTCCACGTACGACGAGTGGAAGCAGTCGAAGTACGCGCGCCCCGGCACGCTCACCTCCTGCCAGGACTGCCACATGCCCCGCATGCAGCAGCCCGACGGAGGTGCCCTCGCGCTCCGCGTCGCCCAGCTCGGCCCCGACCGCAGCGCGCCCCGCCGCCACGCGCTCGTCGGCGGCAACGTCTGGGGCCTCGAGGCCCTGCAGAAGAACGACCCGAGCGGCACCGCCCTGCTCGTCGAGCAGTTCGACGAGAGCAAGCGCCTCACGCGCGAGCTGCTCGCCAAGGCCGCCGAAGTCGTGCTCACGACCCCCACGACCGTGCCGCCCGAGGGGCTGTTGCGCGTGAAGGTTCGCGTCATCAACAAGGCCGGCCACAAGCTCCCGACCGGCTTCGCCGACGGTCGCCGCATCGTCGTGCAGGTTCTCATCGACGGGAAGCTGCTCACCGGCGGCTTCGACGGAGGCGCCGTCATCGACGACGGCTGGCTCCGCGTCTACCGCGCCCGCCACGGCACCCTCGACGCCGGCCCCCAGGAGCACCTCGTGAAGCACGAGGTCATCTACGAGGACACGCGCATTCCTCCCGCCGGCTTCCACCCGCCGCCCGGCGCCGCCACCACGCCGGTACCCGACTTCTTCTACGCAGCCGGCGACGGCGGGTGGAACGACTACGACGAGGTCGAGTGGCACGTCGATCTTCCGCCGACGCTCAAGCACGGCCAGACCTTCGACGTCACCGCGCGCCTGCTCTACCAGTCGACCACGCCCGAGCACGTCCGCTTCCTCCACGCCGAGAACCGAAGCACCGACGCCGGCCAGAACCTGCTCGATGTCTGGCGCGCGACGAACGAAGCCGCTCCCGTCGAGATGACCCGCGCCGTGCGCACCGTCGCCGTCATCGACCCCGACGCCGGAGTCCCCGACGCCGGCGGCACCAGCTCAGGCGCCGGCGGCGGTGACGAACTTGTGACGAACAAGTGCGGCTGCACCGCCACGCCTCCTCAGGTGTTCTTCTTGCTGTTGGCCGCTACGCTGTTGCGTGTGCGGCGTCGAATCGAGTAACCGCACCACCAGGAGAGGGATGCGCCGCCTCAAAGAACTGCTGCTCAAAGCCTCGCGCGGCTGGGCCACGCGAAGCCTCGCGGTGGGCGCAGTCGCGACGGCCGTCGACGTCTCGATCGGCAGCCTCCTCGTCTTCGTCTTCGATTGGCCGACCGCGCTCTCGGCCATGGCGGCGCTCGCCGTCGGCAGCACGCTCAACTTCCTCGGCCAGCGCAGGTTCGCCTTCGACGAGCACAAGGTCGCGATGCCCGCCGCCAAGTGGGTCGCGATGACCGCCGTGCAGACCCTCATTCACGGCCAGCTCGTTCACGTCTTCCGCGACTGGTGGGGAGTCCCTTACCCGCTCGCGAAGATGGGCAGCGACATCGTCGTCTTCGGCGTCCTGCAGCTCGTGCTCTTGCGCTACGTCGTCTTCCCGAAGAAGAAACCCGAGCCCGAAGCCGCCCTCAACGCTTCTCCTTCGGAGTCAGCACCAGCGCCAGCTGTCGAGCCTGCGCCTCCGTAGCGCAGCGATACTCTTGAACCTTGCCGCTGCCGGGGTTCTCGAGGCGGATGACCCACACGTCGTCTTCCTTCGTCAGCACTGGCTTCGTGTCCATGGCGAGCACGCCGTCGGAGAAAGCAGCCAGCGTGCCTACACCCGCCTTCAGCGAATTCGTGCCCTTCGCTGCGCCCAGCCCTGCACCGCGCACCGAGTAGGTCGCAAACGTTTCAGGGCGGCCACTCCCACGCAGAGCGGTAGGCGCCCGTCGCCTGGGCGTGCTCGACGAGCCGCGCGTAGAACGGGTGCCGCCCCAGCGTCGCCGAGTCACCGACGACGAACAGGTGCCGCTTCGCGCGCGTCAGCGCCACGTTGATGCGCCGCAGGTCCTCGAGGAAGCCGAGCGTGCCCTCGGCGTTGCTGCGCACGAGCGACACCAGAATCGCCGTCTTCTCACGCCCCTGAAACGCGTCGACGGTGTCGACCTCGAGCCCGTCGTCTGCGATTCGCTCGCGCAGCGCGATGGCCTGCGCGCGGTACGGCGTGATGACTCCGACCTCTTCTGGCGGCAGCTGCAGCCGCGCGACGTGCTCGACGATGAGGCCCGCCTCGCCTTCGTTCATCAGCGACTCGGTGCCTTCACCCGGCCGCTCGTCGAAGCCCTTGCCCGCAGTGTCGATGAAGAGAAACGGCGGGTGCCCCTCGAGCTGCGCCGACGCCACCGACGGGTGCGCGCGCAGCTCGCCGCCGTACATCTCCCGCGAGGGGAACTCCATCAGCGCGGTGGGGAAGCGGTGCTGCTCTCTGAGCAGCTGCTTCACGCCCTCGCCGTGGTCTGCGAGCAGCCGCTCGAAGAGGCTCAGCTCGAGCTCCTTCGCGCCGCGCGACAGCACGGTGGGAGCGAGCTGCTGCGGGTCTCCCGCCAGCACCACGCGCCCGGCCTTCAAGAACGCCATCAGCGCGAGCGGCTCGGTCGCCTGCGTCGCCTCGTCGATCAGCGCCACGTCGAAGCGCTCGCCCGCCAGCACGTTGCCCTCGAGCGACGCCAGCGTCGAGCACACCACCTGCGCGCGCTGCAGCACGTGCGCGACCGCCTTCCGCTCGAGCACCCGAGCCTCGTCCATCAGCTTGCGCGCCTCGGCCTGCGCCTCTCGCGCGTTCGCGAAGCGCTCGCGGCTGCGGCCCTGCCCGCGCTGCTTGCGCGCGTAGCCGAGCAGATCGAACGCGTCGTCGAAGAGACCGCGTGCGATGCGGCGGCTCTCGTGCTCTTCGACGATGAGGTCGAGCGTGTGGCCCTGCAGGTGCGGCAGCACGCGCGCCGGGTGGCCCACGCGCACCGCCTCGAGGCCGGCCTTGAGGCACAGCTCGAGCAGGTGATCGACCGCCGCGTTGCTCGCCGCCGTGCAGAGCACCCGCTGGCCCCGGCGCGCACACTGCAGCGCGACCTCGGCGAGCACGTGGCTCTTGCCGGTGCCCGGCGGCCCGTGCACGAGGAAGAAGTCGGTCGCCGAGAGCGCTCGGCCCACCGCCGCTCGCTGCTCGTCGTTGAGCGAGCGCGACGCCTCGAATGGCTCGAGGCGATCGAACTGCGGAGCCTCGTTGCCCAGCAGCACCTCACGCCGCCGCCGCGCGACGCCCTTCTCCATCGCGGCGATCGCCGACAGCGCGTTGCGCATGCGATCGAACGTCGCGTCGTTCGCGAGCACGTCGAGCCGCAGGCGCCCCTCCGAGACGAAGTCGGGCGGCGGCCGCTCGAACGCCACCTGCACGCTCTTCGCCGTCGAGCGCGAGACGATGCCCGACGGAGGCGCCTCGACCTCGGCCTTGCGCGGCGAGATGGAGACGATCTCGCCCGGCGAGAGGCGCAGCGGCAGGCGCGAGCCGTGCTCGAGCTCGAACGTGACGAGCGTGCGGCCGCCGAGCCCGGTCGAGAAGTCGCGCGCCTCGACGTCGAGCAGCACGCGGCCGAGCGCGACGAGCTGCGCGAGCGGCAGCTCACGGCGATCGAGCGCGTACCGCGCGCGCTCCTCGGCGCGCTCGAGCTCGAGCAGGCTCTTGAGCTTCTCGAAGTGGTCGACTTCTCGCGGCACGGATCGGAACTTACCGTTAGGTTCGGCCACCATGGCTAATCGCCTCGCGTCCGAGCCGTCACCCTATTTGCGGCAGCACGCCGAGAACCCCGTCGACTGGTACCCCTGGGGCCCCGAAGCGCTCGAGCGCTCGAAGCGCGAGGACAAGCCGATTCTGCTCTCGGTCGGCTACTCGGCCTGCCACTGGTGCCACGTGATGGCCCACGAGTCGTTCGAAGACGACGCCATCGCCGCGCTGATGAACCAGTGGTTCGTGAACGTGAAGATCGATCGCGAAGAGCGCCCCGACCTCGACCAGCTCTATCAGGGCGTCGTTCAGCTGATGGGCCGCGGCGGCGGCTGGCCGCTCACCGTGTTCCTGACCCCCGAGCTCGTGCCGTTCTTCGGCGGCACCTATTTCCCCAGCCACGACAAGTACGGCATGCCCGGGTTCCCGAAGGTGCTCGCCGCGCTCGCCGACGCGTGGAAGACCGATCGCTCGAAGGTGCAGGGCCAGGCCGATCAGTTCCGCGAGGGGCTGCTGCACTACGTGTCGGCCGGCCTCGACTCGAAGGCCGGCACCCTGTCGGGCGCCGACGTGGTGACCGCTGCCGAGCGCCTCGCGTCGCGCGTCGACCGCCGTCACGGCGGCTTCGGCTCGAGCGGCCCGAAGTTCCCGAACCCGATGAACGTGCAGCTCTTGCTGCGCGGGTACCGCCGCAGCGGTAAGGCCGAGCTGAAGAGCGCCGCGCTGCTGACGCTCGAGAAGATGGCGCTCGGCGGCATCTACGATCAGCTCGGCGGCGGCTTTCACCGCTACTCGGTCGACGAGCGCTGGCTCGTGCCGCACTTCGAGAAGATGCTGTACGACAACGCGCAGCTGTTGCACCTGTACTCCGAGGCGCAGCAGGTCGAGGCGCGGCCCTTGTGGGAGAAGACGGTGCGCGAGACCGTCGCGTACCTGCAGCGCGAGATGACGTCGGCCGACGGGGCGTTCTTCGCGGCGCAAGACGCCGACAGCGAAGGCGAAGAGGGCAAGTTCTTCGTGTGGACGCCGCAGGAGATCGACGCGGTGCTGGGCGGCGAGCTCGGCCTGCGCGTGCGCGACGCGTTTCACGTGACGACGGTGGGGAACTTCGAGCACGCCACGACGGTGCTCGAGGCGGTGAAGCCGCTCGACGGGCTCGACGAGGCGCGCGCGAAGCTGCTCGCGGCGAGAGCGAAGCGGATTCCGCCGGGGCGCGACGACAAGGTGCTCGCCGGGTGGAACGGGCTGACCATTCGCGGGCTGGCGCTGGCGTCGCGCGTGTTCGCGCGCCCCGAGTGGGCGGCGCTGGCCGAGCGCGCGGCCGACTTCGTGCTGACGAAGATGCGCGCGGCCGACGGCACGCTGCACCGCTCGTGGCAGAACGGCGGGCGACTGACGGGCATGCTCGAGGACTACGGCGACGTCTGCGCCGGGCTGACCGCGCTGTACCAGGCGACGTTCGAGCCACGCTGGCTCGAGGCCGCCGAGCAGCTCGCGGACCTCGCGTGGGAGAAGTTCTGGGACGAGGGTCAGCGCGCGTACGCGTCGGCCCCGAAGGGCACGGCGGATCTCGTGATTCAGACGTGGGCGCTGCACGACAACGCGTTCCCCTCGGGGGCGTCGTCGCTGGCCGAGGCGCAGGTGACGCTGGGCGCGCTGACCGGCCGCGAGCGGCACCTCGAGCGGGCAGGGCGCTACCTCGAGCGCCTGAAGGAAGAGATGCTCGACAACCCGTTCGCCTTCGGTCACCTGTGGCTCGCGGCCGACGCGCTCGTCGACGGAGCGCCCGAGGTGACGGTGGTGGGTGAGGCGCCCGAGCTCGTGAAGGTGCTCACCACGACGTACGCGCCGACGGTGGCCGTGTGCCAGGTGAACGGCGACGGAGTGCCGAACGTGCTCGCGGAGCAGGCGACGCCGAGGCTCAGCGGCCCGAAGCCGGCGGCGTACTACTGCCGCAACCGAACGTGCGGGTTACCGGCAAGAACGCCAGATGAGCTTCGTCAACAGTTGAAATGAGTCCCCTCTCCCCTCGTAGGGGAGAGGGACAGGGTGAGGGGCCCGCTACTTCGACAAGCGCTCGAGCTCATCGAAGATCCGCTGAAGCACCGCCTCCGTCTCGAACAGCACCTCGACGTTGGTGAACCGCATCAGATGAACGCCGCGCTCGACGAGCCCGTCGGTGCGAGCTTCGTCAGACATGAGCTTCGTTTCTTCGAAGTGCCCGCCGCCGTCGATCTCGATTCCGACCCTCGGCTTCAGGCACATGAAGTCGACGATGAACGGGGCGACCGAGTACTGCCGCCTGAACTTGTAGCCCCCCAGCGAGCGGCTTCGCAGCAGTCGCCACAGCGCGCGCTCGGCGTCGGTGGCTGCTTTTCTCAGGCGCCTGCGCTTCTCGAGAGTCACTCGCCCCTCACCCTGTCCCTCTCCCCTACGAGGGGAGAGGGGACGCGGTTATCTGCGCTGCGAGCTCTTCCTTCGTGTGCGGGCCCTCGGCCTCCATCAGCACGTCATCGAGGGCCCGCTTCAAGGCCCCGCAGTCGGCGAAGCGCTCGCCCGGCTCCCGCGACAACGCCTTCATCACCACCGCGTCCAGCGGAGCCCACACGCCCGGCTCATGCACCACCGCCGCCGCCGCCCGCTGCAGCGTCACGGCATCCGACGCGGCCTTGTAGAGCCGCCGCCCGGTCAGCAGCTCCCACAGCACCACGCCCAGCGAGAACTGGTCCGACAGCGGGGTCGCCTCGGCGCCGTTCGCCACCTCGGGCGCCAGGTACGGCACCTTCCCGGGCATCGAGCCGGTCGCCCGCGCCACGCCGAAGTCGATCAGCTTCACGACCCCTTCGTTCGACACCAGCACGTTGTGCGGCGAGACGTCGCGGTGCACCACCCCCAGCGAGCGCCCCGCGCGATCTCTCGCGGTGTGCGCGTGGTGCAGCGCCGCCGCCGCCTGCGCGCCCACCTGCGCCACCAGCCCCGGAGCCAGCTTCCCGACCTCTCGCAGCGACACCCCGGGCACGTACTCCATCGAGACCTGCCAGCGGCCGTGCTCTTCCCACAGCTCGCGAATGGCCACGATGTTCGGGTGCGAGAGCTGCGCGGCGACCTTCACCTCCGCCAGGAACAGCTCGAGGAAGCGCTTGTCTCGTTGCAGGTGCGGCAACAGCCGCTTCACCGCGATGCCTTCGACGGTGAGGAAGACCTCACCCATTCCGCCAGCGCCGATGCGCTTCACTTCACCTGCGTCACCTTCACGCTTCCGATCAGCGGAGTGATCTCGGCGTTCGACTCTTCACCCACCGCGAAGTGCGTCGCGTCGGCCACCATCTGGTTGAACGTCGGGTCCAGCTGCGTCCACTCGCCGACGTACGCCTCGACCCACTCGTGCCAGTACAGCGCCGGCACGTTGTCGTCGTTCTTCAGGTACACCACGCCGTCGACCCGCCGCGCCGGAATGCCCAACGCCCGCAGCATCGACACCGCCAGCAGCGCGTGCTCGGTGCAGTCACCCTTCATCGTGTCGAGAATGTCGCTCGCGCGATCGGCCGACGACCCGTAGTCCTTCGTCATCGCGCCCCCGACCCAGGCCACCACCTTCTTCGACGCCGCGTACGCGTTCTTCTCGTTGCCCGCGACACGCTTCGCCAGCTCGACGATCTTCGGGTGCTGCGACTCGACCGCCAGCGTCGACTTCAGGTTCAGCCCGCCGTTCGGGTCGGTCAGCGGCCACACCTTGTCCTTCACCTTCGGCTCGGCCGCCGTGATCGTGATCTCGACCCGGTCTTTGTCGAGCGCCTTGAACTTCTGCCGGTACGTGTCCTTCCGGAACTTCTCGGGCACGCCCGTCGCCACCAGGATCAGCTGCCCGGGAATCGCCTTCGCGATCGGGCTCGGGTCCGACGGCAGCTCGATGCGCGTGTGGCTGAACACCTCGACCACGTCGAGCTTCTGCGCGATGTCCTTCGGCTCGGCGATCGCCTTCATCGTGCCCGCGAAGTCCATCTCGAGAATGCGACCCTTCTCGTCGATGTACACGTCGGTCGGCACCTTCTCTTTGTCCGAGATCGTCGTGACCTTCTTCACCTTCACCGTCACGCCGCCGATCGTGCGCTCGCCCCACGGCTTCGTGTCCGGCGTCGTCGTCAGCGTGTAGTGCTCGAGGTCCTGCGAGTCGATGACCTGGCCCACCAGCTTCTGGCCCTTCTTCATCGCCAGCCGGTACTGGTCGGCGTCTTCCACGAGCTCCTTCACCGCCGGCAGCGTCAGGATCTCGTTCGGCTGGTTCGGTCGCTTCCGCAGCACCCGAATGCCCTGCGCCGTCGACGAGCCCTCGAGCGTCTCGTTACCCCCGTCACCCTTCTTCTCGATGATGAACGAGACCAGCTTGCCCTTCGGCTTCGCCTCGTAGACGCGCGTGTCCTTGAGGTACCGCTCGGACTTCTTCGTGCCCACCATCGCCTTCATCACGAACTCGTTCACCGTCTCGAACTGGTCCGGGTTGCCCGCGACGGGGCCGAGCTTCAAGAACGTGTAGCCGATCTTCTTCCCGCTCAAGTACAGCCCGAGGTACTCGCCGGCCTCGGGGCGCGGCAGATCGATCACCTCTGACTTGCTGCTCGGTGACGCAGGAGCAGCAACGGCCGAGGACGCTGCGAACAGCGCGAGGAATAGGAGTGTGCGAGGCATCGGCCGATCAACGTACCAGGGGCTCACGGCATTTACGTCTACAGACGCTTCGCGAGAATGATGAGGTCCTCACCGACCTTGTAGAAGTCGCGGAACCTCGACTCTTCGCGGTACTGCATGCCGGCGTAGAAGCCGCGCGTCGGGCCGTACGCCTCCATCGCCGAGGTCTCGACCCGAATCAGCCGGCCCTTGCGGCGGCGAATGTCGCCCTCCATCGCCGAGACCAGCGCCGCGCCGACGCCCTGGCCGCGCACCGCGGGGGCCGACGCGATCCAGTAGAGGTCGAAGGTGCCCTCGGTCATCGGCGTCGGCCCGTAGCAGACGTAGCCGACGACCTGGTCGTCTCTCACCGCGACGAGCACCTGGTAATCACGGTTCGTACCGGTTGCCGCGAGGTCGATGAGCTCGAGCGCGCATTCCACCTCTGCGGGGGAGAAGGTCTCGATGTGCGCCAGGAGCTCGGCGAGCTGCGGTCGATCGTTGGGCTTCGTTGGCCTTATTTCCATGGCTTCGTTCCAGTGCGAGCTCGATGAGGTGCCAGGCGAGGTCAGGGTAACCGATGCCGGCCGCCGCCGCCGCTTTTGCGAACCCCGACTGAGGGTGCAGATCGCAGTTCGGGTTGATGTCGATGACGAACGGCTGCCCGTCGCGGTCGACGCGCAGGTCGACGCGCCCGTAGTCGCGGCAGTCGAGCGCCGCCCACGCCGCCATCGCCGTCTCGATGCAGCGCCGCTCGAGCGCGGGCGAGAGCTGCGCCGGCTTCGCCGCGCTGTCCTGACACTCGGCCGACGCCTCGTCCCACTTCGCCTTGTACGTCAGCACGCGCGGCTTGTTCTCGAACGCCTTGCCGTAGTGGATCTCGGTGAGCGGCAGCGCCCGCCGCGGGTGGTTGCCGAGCAGCGGCACGTAGATCTCGCGGCCGTCGATGTACCGCTCGACCAGCGCCGGCTGGTGCAGCGTGTTCAGCACCCGCGACACTGCTTTGCCCAGCGACTGCCGGTCGCTCACCACCGCGTCGAAGTCGATGCCCACGCTCGCGTCTTCGCGCGAGGGCTTCACGATGAGCGGAAACGGCAGCGCGAACGCGATGAGCTCGGCCACGCTCGTCACCACCGCGAACTGCGGCGTCGGCACCGAGCTCGCGAGCAGCAGCTGCTTCGCTTTGTCCTTGTGCAGCGACAGGCCCAGCGCCAGCGCGCTGTTCCCCGTGTACGGCACGCCCACCATCTCGAGCAGCGCCGGCACCACCATCTCGCCCCGGCTGTCGGCCGCCAGCGACTCGCACAGGTTCACCACCACGTCCGGCCGCTGCGCCTCGAGCGCCTGCCCGATGCCCCAGATGTCGCGGTCGACTCCGATCAGCGAGACCTTCCTCCGGCCGCCCGAGAGCGCCTTTTCCAACGCCGCCGCCACCCGCACCACGTCTTCCCGCGCCTCGCGGCCCGGGTCCTCATCGAGCAAGTGGTGATCCCGATTATGAAGGACGCTGATTCGCATGTGCGACAGTGTAGACAAATAGCCGATAGAAACCGCGAAGTCTCACTCTTCGATAACCTGGTACCGTTTCCTTCGTTTTGCCCGTTCCCTCACGAGGCCCTCCATGAGCTCCAGCCCTATCGGTGGCGGTAATCGTCCTTCGATTCTCCCCACGAAGCAGCAGATCGCCGAGACCGTCGAGCACATCGCCAATCATACGGTGACGACGGCCGTCGGAGATCAGATCACGAACGTCGCCGATCTCGCCGACAAGTTCGACACCGCCGCCGCCGCCGCCGCCAAGCTCGCGCGCTCGAAGGCCGCCCGCCCCATCGTCGCCGCCGGCGGCGCCCTGCTCGAGCGCCTGCGGCCGGGCAGCTTCGATCAGCTCACCAACGGCGTGCGCACCGTCGCCTCGAAGGTCGGCATCAACCCCAACCTGATCAAGGGCGCCGGCAACGCGCTCGAGAAGACGGTCAAGATGGCCGGCGTCGCCGCCATCGGCTACGACGCGATTCGCAGCTTCACCGACACCAAGGCCGATCTCGACAGCAAGCTGGTTCAGGCTGGCGCGGCGGTGGCGGTCGGCGCGCTCACCTTCACCGGCGTCGGCACCGCGGTCGTCGCGGTCGACGTGCTCACCGGCGGCGGCGTCACCGGCGGCGCGAAGGGCCTCGCGGCGCTCGCCGACGCGGCGCTCACGGGCGATCGCGACGCGCTGAACTCGTGGGTCGAGAGCGCCAAGAACGGCGATCAGGGCTGGCTGCTCAAGGCCGCGGCGAACAACAAGACCATCGCCAACGTCGTCGGCAAGGGCGCCGAGACCGTGATCCAGGCGGGCGCGAAGGCGCGCGAGGCCGTCGGCAACGCGATCTCGAACGTCTCGAGCTCGATCAGCAGCGGGTGGAAAGCGCTGTTCGGGTAGCCGAGGGGTCGTGCTAGACACGGCCGCGTGGAGATCACCGGCTCGAGGTTCGTCGATCCACTCACGCTGAAGCCGGTGCGCCTGTCGCCCGGCGCCGTCGCCGCCATCGTCGCCGAGCTCAAGCCGAGCAAGGCGTCTGCGCTGAACGCGTTCGCGAGCCTCAAGGCCGCGCCCAACGCCGCCGACCTCGACGCGCTCGGCATCGTTCACGCGGGCAAGCCGACCGGCGGCACCGGCAAGGGCAAGCTCTACCGCCAGTCGCTCGAGACGCTCGCGAACCCCGAGGCCACGCTGACGATGGCCGAGGTCGGAGGCGGGGTCGCTCCGCTGTCGGTGCGCATCGTGATGGGCGCAGAGCGCGCGGTGCTCGCCGACGTCGACAGCGACGGCCTGTCGCTGAGCCCGCCGGTCTCGTACCCCGAGCTGATCAAGTCGCTCGCGCGGCACTTCGAGAACACGCCCGAGTTCGCCGAGCAGCGCGCGTTCTGGCCGTCGCAGCTCAAGGTTCTCACGGCGCTGTTCAGCAACGACGCCGGAGCGATCGAGCTCGAGGTCTCGGCGCCGACCCTGAAGGCGCGCTTCGACAAGGCGGGGGTCACCGATGCCGAGGCGAAGGAAGCGCTCGACGAGCTCGTGAAGCACCGCGCCCTCGAGGCGAAGGCGGGCGGGGCGTTCGCGCTCACCGAGAACGCGTCGTTCTGGCTGAGGCGGGTGTCGACGGGGCAGATCGGCGAGCTCACCTACGTGCTGCACGACGAGGCGGGCAACTCGACGCCGTCGGGCACCGAGCTGCGCTTCGCCGGGGCTCCGAAAGATCGCGTGACGATGGTGGCGGTGCGCGGCGAGGAGCTCAAGGGCCTCGTCGGCGGCGAGCCCCCCGAGCCCGTCGGCGTCGTCTGCCAGGTGATGGATCGCGGCGCCCTGAGCGGCTTCATCGAGGCGTTCCTCGGCCTGGCGCAGGAGTGAAAAAAGGGGCTCGGAAAAAAGGGGACAGGCTACTTTTTTGCGCAACGAGCCCCACTGAAGCGCGCAGTCGTACTCTGGTCGGTTGCGCAAAAAAGTAGCCTGTCCCCATGCGCATCCGCGACCCCATTCACGGCACGCTCTCGGTCAGCAACGAAGAGAAGGCGATCGTCGACAGCCGCTTCTACCAGCGGCTGCGCCACGTGCGGCAGCTCGGCTTCGGCGAGCTCGCCTTCCCCGGCGCCACGCACACGCGGCACGCCCACTCGCTCGGTGCCATGCACGTCTCGGGGCGCCTCTTCGACGCCGTCGCCGAGCGCGGGGCCCTCTCGCCCCGCGCCCGCGAGCGGTTTCGCGCCGCCGTGCGAGCCGCCGTCCTCTGTCACGACCTCGGCCACATGCCGCTGTCGCACGCGAGCGAGAGCATCGCTCCGCCCCGCTCGAAGCTGAAGCTCCCCGGGTGGATAGACGACGGCGAGCGTGAGCAGGCCGTGCACGAAGACTTCACCGTGCGCATCGTGCTCGACAGCGAGCTCACGAAGGCGCTGCGCACGGGCTACACGCCGCTCGACGTCACGCCCGAGCACGTCGCGTCGCTCATCACCGGCGCCGACCCTCCGGGCGGCTCACCGTTCGTCGAGGGCGGCCTCGACTGGTCACCGCTCTTGCGCGCGCTGGTGTCGGGCGAGCTCGACGCCGACCGAATGGACTACCTCTTGCGCGACTCGTTCTTCACCGGCGTGAACTACGGCCGCTACGACTTCGACTGGGTGGTGCAGAACCTCAACCCCGCTCCGAAAGACGGCAAGGTCTACCTCGCGCTCTCGAAGGCCGCGGCGTTCGCGTTCGAAGACTTTCTGCTCAGCCGCTACCACATGTTCCTCTCTGTCTATTACCACCACACCTCGGTGAGCTTCGATCACATGCTCAAGGCCTGGTACGCCGAGGCGCGTCGCGAGTTCGAGATCCCCTCCGACCCCGACGCCTTCGTGCTCTGCGACGACGTCGCCCTCTGGAGCGCCCTGCGCCAGAGCAAGAACCGCTGGGCCGAGCGCCTCGTCGGCCGCCGCGGCTTCAAGCGCGTCGCCGAGTTCACCGAGCGCGACACGAGCTACGACCTCAAGGCGCTGCTCTCGGCCCTCGACGAGCGAGGCATCGAGCACTTCTCGGTCGAGTCGCGCGGCGTGCTGTCGCGCTACTTCGAAGAGGGCACCCGGCCGCCGCTGTACATCCTCGACGTGTCTTCGGGCCGCCTCACCGAGGTGCAGAGCTACACGCCCCTCTACCAGCGCTACGCCGGCGCCGTGCGGCTGTCGCGCGTCTACGCGCGGCCGGATCAAGCAGAAGAGGGGCGCGCCCTGGTGGCGCGGCTCACGGGAGCAGGACCATGAGCGAGTGGATGGCAGGGATGCCCGCACCGCCGCCGGTCGCGTCGACGCGTGACGCAGCCGCGGTGATTCTCTTTCGCAAGGTGCAGCGGCCGGCCGAGCCGAAGCGCTCGGCGCCTCTGCCGACCGCCGAGGTGTTCTGGCTCAAGCGCGAGGCGAAGCTCGCCTTCGCGGGCGGCTTCTACGCGTTCCCCGGCGGCAAGGTCGACAAGGCCGACGCCGCGGTGCCGGTCGAAGGGGCCACCGGCCTCGAGGCGACGCTGCGCGTGACCGCCGCCCGCGAGCTGCTCGAAGAGACGGGCGTGCTCGTCGCGTCGGGCCCGGCGCTGCCCCAGGCCGAGCTCGACGCCATGCGCAAGGCGCTGCTCGACGAGAAGGCGTCGTTCGGCGCGCTGCTCGAGAAGCACGGGCTCAAGCTGCGCGCGGCCGACTTCGTCGACGCCGGCCGGTGGATCACGCCTCCGCACCTGCCCGTGCGGTTCGACGCGCGGTTCTTTCTGGTCGAGGCGCCCGAGGGCGCGTCGGCCGTCGTGTGGCCGGGCGAGCTGACCGAAGGCGAGTGGATCGCGCCGAACCCCGCGCTGACCCGGTGGGCGAACGGCACGGCGCTGCTTCACCCGCCGAACCTGCACGCGCTGCAGTCGCTCGTCGCCTACCGCGGCGACACGACGCCCGTGCTGAAGGCGCTGAGGGCTCCGTCGCAGGTGACCGAGTTCATCGCGCGGCGCATCGAGTTTCAGATGGGCATTCGCATCTTCCCGCTGCTCACGCCGACGCTGCCTCCGGCGGCGCACACGAACGCGTACGTGGTGGGCAACAGCGACCTGCTCATCGTCGACCCCGGCTCGCCCGACGACGCCGAGACCGACAAGCTCATCGCGTTCGTGCGCGAGCTGATGACCGACGGGTACAAGCCGCGCGCGGTCGTGCTCACGCATCACCACGGCGATCACGTGGGCGGCGCCGAGCGCGTCATGAAGGAGCTCTCGATTCCGCTCTGGTGTCACGCGCTGACCGCCGAGCGGCTGCCGTCGATGAAGGCCGCGCGGCTGCTCACCGACAACGAGCTCGTCCCGCTCGGAGGCATCGACCTCATCGTGCACCACACGCCGGGCCACGCGCGCGGCCACATCTGCCTCGAGCACAAGCAGTCGCACGCCATGATCGTGGGCGACATGGTCGCCGGCGTCGGCACCATCGTCATCGACCCGCCCGAGGGCGACATGGGCGAGTACGTGCGCCAGCTGCAGCGCCTGAAAGAGCTCGGCGCGCGCACGCTCTACCCGGCGCACGGCCCGCCCTCGCCCGACGGCCCGGCGAAGCTCGACGAGTACCTGACGCACCGCGCGTGGCGCGAGGGCAAGGTGATCGCCGCGCTCTCGGCCGAGCTCCAGTCGCTCGCAGAGCTCGTGCCGAAGGCGTACGACGACGTGCAGAGCTTCGTGCTGCCGCTCGCCGAGCGGAGCACGGTCGCGATTCTCGAGAAGCTGATCGCCGAGGGCCGCGCGAAGCGCGAGGGCGAGCGGTACGCGCTCGCGTCATGAGGCTCGCTGCGGTGTGGGGCGTGCTCGGCATGGAGGCCCTGCTCGGGCAGGCGCTCGTGCGCCTGAGCCGGCTCGCGTGGGAGGGCGTCGTCACCCAGTTCGCGCCGCTGCCGTTCGCGGTGGCCGTCGTGTGGTGCGCGGTGATGGCGTGGGCCGAGGGCTACCGCGGGTTTCAGCAGCGCTTCGTGCCGCAGGCGCTCGAGCGGGCGTTCACCATCGACGTGCGCTCGCGGCTCGACGTCGCGCTCGCTCCGCTGGTCGTGCTCGGCGTCTGGCGCACCGAGCCGAAGGTGCGGCGCCGCGCGCTCATCATGGTGGTCGGCGTCACGACGCTCGTGCTGCTCGTGAAGCAGCTGCCGCAGCCCTGGCGCGGCGTCGTCGACTCGGGCGTCGTGGTGGGCCTGGCGTGGGGCGCCGCGGCCCTGCTCGTCGGGCTCGTGACGCGGCTGCGAGCGCCGCTGCGGTAGCGCTCAGGCCTTGGGCGCGGCGGCACCGGCGCCGGCGCTGCCGCCGGCCCCCGCATGCGTGCGGCTCTTGAGCCAGACGACGGGCCCCAGCGCCACGAGCACCTGGGGCAGCAGCGTGAACGCGTCGGGGTAGAGCCCCAGCGCCGAGAGCTCGACGAACGGCACGGGCAAGAGCGGCAGCACGCCGAGCTCCTGCAGCCCGTGCATCGCCTTGCCGAGCAGCACCACGGCGGTGGCGACGAGCATGACGGTCGAGGCGTTGAAGAGCGTCTTCATGGGCAGTCGGAAGCCGACGCGGGTCACGAAGAGTACGAGCGCGCCCACCAGCACGAGACCGGCCGCCGCGCCCCACATCGCGCCGCGCGGCGAGTCGCCCGTGAGCCCTTCGATGAACAGCGCGGTCTCGAAGCTCTCGCGGCCGACGGCCGTGAACGCGATGACGAACAGGCCCGCCCGGGAGGCGTCGTGCCCCGGGCCCTCGAGCGCGCCGGTCATCTTCTGCCGCAGCTCGCCCATGAACCTCGACATGTTCGAGCGCGCGTTCAGCCACAGCGCCGCGTAGAGCAGCATCACCACTGCGAAGAAGCCGACGAGCGTCTCGATCCACTCGCGGTCGGCTGCGGCCAGCACCTGGTGCCCCAGCACGAACGCGAGGGCGCCGGCGACCAGCGCGCTCGCCCAGCCCAGGTGAACGATGCGCGCGTGCGACTCGGCGCCGACCTTCTTCAGCACCGCGAGCAGCGCGCCGACGACCACGAGCGCCTCGAACCCCTCGCGCAGGAGGATCAGCAGCGCGGCGGCGAACACGCCCCAGAAGTCCGAGGCCTTCGAGCCGGCCGCCGTCTTGTCGAGCATGCGAATGAGCGCGTGCGCTTCGTTCGCAAACTCGGCCTTGCCGGCCGCGAGCCGCGTGCGCCCGAAGGCGCCCTCGAGCTCCGAGACCTGCGCCGCGTCGCGCGCGCGCAGCGTGGGCTCGATGGGCTCGAGGCCCTCGAGGTAGCCGTCGACGATCTCTTTGCGGGCCTCGTCGATCTTCCCCGCCTGGTGCAGCTCGAGCGCCCGAGCCACCGCGTCGCGCGCCGCGTACAGCTGCGCCGCGGCGTCGAGCGGCGGCGGCTGCTTGCGCAGGCACGCCACCGCGCCCGGCCCGAACGCCGCGCCGAGCTGCCCGTCGGTCGAGGTCGCGAGCTGCTCGAGCGTCGCACGCGGCGGCTCACCTACGCAGTCGGCCTGGCGGAAGCTGAACAGCAGGAAGGCGACGGCCCACCGCTCGTCGTCGGTCAGCTGCGGAAACGGCGCCATCGCCGTGCCCTTCAGCCCGAACGCCGTCGTGCTGTACGCCTTGTACGGAGTCAGCGTCTCCATGCGCTCGAGGTCGTGGAAGTTCGCCGGCGGAGGCTTCAGCGTCTTCGACAGGTCGGTGTCGGCGCGCCCGTCTCGGCCGTGGCACGCGGCGCACGACTTCTCCCACACGGCCCGGCCGAGCTTCAGGTCGGGCGGGTGCCGCGGCGCCTGCACCACGTGGCCGAGCACGAACACCTCTTTCGCGAGCGCTCCGCACTCTCTCGAGACGGCTTGCGCGTCGCTGTCGCGCGCCTTCACCCGCGCGACCACCGCCTCGAGCCTCGGCAAGAGCGGCGCCGCCGGCGCGCCCAGCCCCCGAGCCGTGTCGAGGGCCTCGTCGGCGAAGCCCGCCTGCTCGGCCAGCTCGGCGGCGTCGTTCGACGCCGTTGCTGCGGGGTAGTCGCCTTCGAGGTATTGCAGCAGGCCAGCCAGCCGCGCCCACTCGGTCGGAGCGGTGAGAAGCGCGAGCATGGCAGCGGCGTGGAGCACGGGCATCACCCTATTTGATAATGACTTTCAAAATCAAATTGCAACGAGGCGGGTGGTACCGGGAGGCCGGGTGATTCAGCGCTACGTGCTGAGGGAGGTCGCGCTGCCCGTCCTCGCATGGCTGGGCCTGCTGGTCACGCTGATGTGGACGATGTCGGTGCTGAAGGGCACCGACGTGCTGCTCGGCTCCGAGGTGACGGCGTGGGACTTCGCGCGCGTCTCGCTCTACCTCTTGCCGCACTTCGTCGCCCAGGCGGCGCCGGTCGCGTTTCTGCTCGGGCTGCTCATCGGCTTCGGGCGGCTCTCGGAGGACAAGGAGCTCGTCGCGATGCAGTCGTTCGGGGTGCCGCCGCGAAGGCTGTGGGTGGCGCCGCTGCTCGTCGGAGGCGCGACGAGCGCGCTGCTGCTCGGGCTCGCGTTCGGGCCGCAGCCGTACGGGCTGCAGGCGGCGCAGCGGCTCGCCGCCGAGATCATCAAGCGCAACCTCGTGGGCGACGTGAAGCCCGGCGTCTTTCACCACCAGCTCGCTCACGTGACGCTCTACGTCGAGCGCGTCATCGGCCCGGGCCGGTGGGGCAACGTGCTCGTGTACGACGAGCGCGCGCCCGAATCACCGGTGCTGCTGCTCGCGAAGGCGGGGCGGGTGACCGACGGCGCCGCTGGAGCGCCGCTCACCCTCGTGCTCGAAGACGGCGCCCTGTACCGCACGACCGAGACCGACACCGACGCGCGGGTCGGCTTCGCGTCGGCCTCTCTCTCTCTCGGCGTCGAGGAGGCCGTCTGGCAGAAGAACCGCTTCCGCGCGGTGCGCGACGAGCTGACCCCGCTCGAGATGCTCGAGGCCGCCGGCCACGAAGACTCGCCGGCCCACGCGAAGCCGATGGCGGTCGCCGCGCACTGGAAGCTCGGCCAGGTGCTGATGCCCGTGTCGTTCGCGCTGCTCGGCGTGCCGCTCGGGCTGCGCCGGCGCACCTCGGGCCGCGCGCGGGGCGCCGTGCTCACGCTGCTGGGCTATGCGGTCTTCTACGTCGTCGCGCAGGTGAGCACGTCGCTCGGCGAGAAGGGGCTGCTCGCGCCGGTGCTCGCCGGTCAGCTGCCGAACCTGCTGTTCTTCGGGTTCGGGCTGATCGCGCTCGTCGCCACCGACCGGGGGAGGTTTCAGCGATGAGCGCGACGCTGCAGCGCTACATCGTGAAGCTCTACCTCGCGTGCGTCGCGCTGACGGCGTCGGCCGTGCTGCTCGTCTTCCTCG
Source organism: Myxococcaceae bacterium (assembly GCA_044223505.1). Lineage (GTDB taxonomy): Bacteria > Myxococcota > Myxococcia > Myxococcales > Myxococcaceae > Xiheicaenimonas. The sequence goes on along the minus strand of JBGALX010000041.1, from coordinate 45,586 downwards.
TCATCGACTTCGGCGACCGGCTCAAGCTGTACGTCGGCGCGCACGCCGCCGACGTGCTCGAGCTCTACCTCTGCAAGATCGCGGTGACCCTCGTACAGCTGTTGCCCGCGGCGATGCTGCTCGGCACGGGCATCGCGCTCACGACGCTCAAGCGCCGCGGCGAGCTCGACGCCATGCGCAGCATCGGGGTGTCGCCGCGCGCGATCGTGGCTCCGATGCTGGTCTGCGCCGCGCTGCTCGGTGCCGCGCTCTCGGTCTTCGACGAGCGCGTCGCCTCGAAGGCCGGCGCCCGCATCGATCACCTCATGGTCGAGCGATTCGGCGTCTGGGGCGACTGGCGCTACTACTACGCGAACCAGCAGTGGCTGAGGCTCGGCCCGTCGGTCTTTCGCGTCTCGAGCGCCGGCCGCGACGGCATTCGCGGCGTCACCGTGTTTCGCATCTCGCCGGGCTTCGCGCTCGAGCAGCGCGTCGATGCCGAGGCCATGCAGCCCCTGCCCAACGGGGCGTTCGAGCTCGAGGAGGCCCGCATTCACGACTACACGAGCGAGCCGCACCTGGTCGTGCGGTCGAAAGAGCAGACGCGCTTCACGCTCGCCGACGCCGGCGCGTTCGCGCTCAAGCCGGGGCGCCCCGAGCAGATGTCGTCGGTCGAGCTCGCCGAGCAGGAGCGCCTGCGCGCGATCGCAGGTCTGCCCACGGTTCGGCACGCGCTCGCGCGCCACGGCCGTTACAGCCAGCCGCTGCTCGGCGCCGCTGGGGCGCTGCTGGCTGCGGGCCTCGCGCTGCGCCGCGCGCGCCGTGCGGCGCTCACCGTCGCGCTCATCGAGGGGCTCGCGGTCTCGGCGGGCCTGTGGGGCCTGGTCGTCGTGGGGCGGGCGCTCGCGCTGTCCGAGCGGGTGGCCGCTCCGGCGGGGGCGTGGGCTCCGCTGCTGGTGCTGCTGGCTGCGGGCGCGCTGCTCTTGTGGCGCGTGGAAAAGGCCGGTTGAACGAGATACACAACCGTTCAGGCATGAACGCTCCGCTCGCATCGCAGTCGTTCTCATCGCCCGCTCCGAAGGTGACCTTGGTGAAGGGCTTCGGCAGCGACGCGTTCGACAACGCCGTGGCGACCGCGCGCACCTGCTACAACAGCCGCGTCATCACGGCGGCCGACGTGTCGAAAGACGAGAAGGCCGTCGCGCTGCGCGACCGCATCGCGCAAGAGACGTACGAGGCGGGGCACCACACCACCATTCAGCACGCGACGTTTCAGTTCACGCTCGAGAACGTGAGCCGGCAGGCGATCTGGTCGTTTCTGCACAGCCACCCGTTCTACAACTCCGAGCAGGTCAGCCAGCGCTACGTCGAGGTGAAGCCCGGCAACGTGGTTCGCCCGAAGCTCGCGGCGCCGCTCGACGCGCTGTACGCCTCGGCCATCGAGCGGGCCATGGGCGCGTACCAGCGGCTCATTCAACTGCTGACGCCGCGCGTCGCCGAAGAGTTCTTTCGCATCTTCCCGGCGCGGCGGCGCGCGCCCGAGCGGTGGCAGCTGGGCCTGAAGAAGAAGGCGCAAGAGGTCGCGCGCTACGTGCTGCCGATCGGCACGTTCGCGCACCTGTACCACACGGTCTCGGGGCTCACGCTGCACCGGTACCACCGCCTCTGCCAGCAGATGGACGTGCCGACCGAGACCGCGCTGATGGTGAAGGCGATGGTCGACGAGGTCACGAAGGTCGACCCGCTGTTCTTCCGCAACATCGAAGACCCGCTGCCGCAGGAGCAGACGCTCGAGTACCGCGCGCTCTCGCAGCTCGGGCGCCTGAAGGCGGGCGCGGGCCCGAAGGAGTACCTGCGCGAGTTCGACGAGGCGCTGGGGGCGCGGCTCTCGCGGCTGGTCGACTACAAGGTGAACGCTGAAGGGAGCGTCGCGCAGGGCGTGCGCGACGTGCTGGGCGCCACGAAGGCCGAGCTGCCCGACGCCGAGGCGCTCGAGCGGGTGCTGTCGCCGAAACAGAACCCGTACTTCGGCGAGTCGCTGGTGCTGACGACGATGTCGAAGCTGACGCGCGCGCTGAGCCACGCGCACTACACGTTCCAGAAGAAGCTGTCGCATACGGCCGACAGCCAGGATCAGCGGCACCGCATGACGCCGGCCTCGCGCCCGGTGCTGCACGCGCAGTTCGTGCCGGGCGCGGTCGACGCGGTGCTGCCCGACCTCATCGCCGAGGTGCCCGAGGCGCGCGCGCTGTACGACGAGACGAACGCCGCGACGTGGCGCACCATCGAGCAGCTGCTCGACGCCGGCGTGAGCGAAGAGATGGCGCTGTACCTGTTGCCGAACGCGTTCCCCGTGCGCTTCCTCGAGTCGGGCGACCTCTTGCACCTGCACCACAAGTGGGTGCATCGCCTCTGCTACACCGCGCAGGAAGAGATCTGGCGCGCGTCGGTCGAAGAGGTCTCGCAGGTGAAGGCGGTGCACCCCTCGCTGGCGGCGCACATTCAGCCGCCGTGCACGCTGCGCAAAGAGGCGGGCATCACGCCGTTCTGCCCCGAGGGCCCGCGCTTCTGCGGCGTGCCCGTGTGGAAGCTGCAGGTCGAGCAGTTTCAGCGGCTCATCTAGCAGCGTGCGGGGAAATGCGTTGCCGCGATGCCAGCCGATCACGGTTCGCCGCTCGCGGGCCAACTGTAGGCCGCTGGCGCCGTCGAGGCGATCGAGCCACAGTCGCTTTCGGGGCATTTCCCCGCACGCTGCTAGAGCACCGGACAGGTTACCGGGCCGTCGCGAGGCGAACGAGACCGACGCGAGCCGGGCACGCGAGAAGCGAGCACCGGAGCTGTGCTTGTCAGCCCGGTGAGGAGCGCAGTGACGAGCCTAGAGGCTCACGCGCAGCCTTCGCGCAGGAAAAAAGCGATGGAGCGCGGGGCTGGCCCAGGCTCCATCGCTTCGAAAGACGACGCGCTCGAGTTACTTCTTCGCGGCAGCCTGGCCCGGCGCCTTCGGCGTCAGCTCGGTCACGAAGTCGATGCGCACGTCGTTGCCGACGACGAGCTGGTTGTTGGCCATCGGCATGTTCCACTTGAGGCCCCAGTCGAGGCGGTTGATGGTGCCCGTGGCGATCGCGCCGCGCGCCGGCTGCTTGCTGAACGGGTTCTGGACCTCGGGCAGCAGCGTGACGTCGAGGGCGACCTCTTTGGTGACGTCGCGCAGCGTGAGATCGCCGGTGACCTTCAGCTTGTTCTCGCCGGCCTTCTCGACCTTCTTCGACTTGAACGTGGCCTTGGGGAACTTCTGCACGTCGAAGAACTCGGCGCTCGCGAGGTGCTGATCGCGCTTGGGCTCCTGGGTCTGCGGGCTCACCTCGATCGAGAGGTCGACCTTCGACTTTGCGACGTCTTTGTCGTCGAGCTCGACGGTGCCGGTGGTGCGGCCCAGCGTGCCCGAGACATCGCTGATGGCCATGTGCTTCACGGAAAAGCGGGCAGAGGTGTGAGACGGGTCGAGCTCCCAGCTGCTGGCGAGGGCGACTGCGGCGACGAGTGCGGCGGAGGTCATGACGGCTCCTTGAGTGGTTGAGTGACTGCGCCCTCTCTTTGCGCCGGCCGACTTCGAGCAACAATGATTTCGTCGTGAGAACTGTGTTGCGAAAGTGCAACACGGCCCCGACGCCGCGATTTACGAAAGCCGGAAGTGTCGTAAGCTCGGCGCCGGAATGATGAAGGTGGCGGGCACCCAGGGAAGAGTCCTCGAGGCACTGCGGAGAATGAACGGCGCGACGGCCGAGGAGCTGTCGCACGAGCTGGGGGGCGGGGCGGTCGCGATGCGCGTGCACCTGCGAAACCTGCTGGCTGCGGGCCTGGTCACCCACGAAGAAGAGCGGCGCGAGGTGGGGCGCCCGGTGCGGAGGTTCAAGCTGACGGCCACGGCCGACTCGACCTTCCCGAAGCAGTACGAGCTGTTCGCGGTCGCGCTCGCCGACGCCGTCGCCGAGCAGCTGGGCCCGAAGGCGCTGCAGGCGGTGCTCGACCACTGGCTCGATCGCCTCGAGCCGTACCTGAAGGAGCTGCTGCCGGAAGACCCCGACGCGAAGCTCGAGGCGCTCGCGAAGCACCAGTCGTCGTTCGGCTTCATGGCGGTGGTGAAGAGCGCGAAGGGCGAGAAGCTGCTGCTCGAGCGCAACTGCCCCGTGGCGGCGGTGGCCGTGCGGTTCCCGGTCATCTGCGAGCGCGAGGCCGAGCTGTTCGAGCGCGTGACGGGGCGCAAGGTGACGCTGCGGTGCTGCCAGGCGCGGGGCGACTCGGTCTGCGAGTTCGCGGTCGAGACGAAGAAGCGCAAGGCGGTGTCGTGAGGCCGCCGATCCGCTAGAAGCAGCTCAACGTGACGGCCATCTATACGAAGACCGGAGACGGCGGAGACACCTCACTCTTCGGCGGCGGCCGGGTCGGCAAGGAAGACGAGCGCGTCGAGGCGTACGGTCAGGTCGACGAGCTGAACGCGATTCTCGGCGTCGCCCGGGCCGAGGGCCTCGGCGCGATGGACGCGCTCGTCGGCGAGCTGCAGAACCAGCTGTTCACGGTCGGCGCGGTGCTCGCGACGCCGCAGGGCAGCAAGGCGGCGGCGGCGATTCCGAAGGTGCAGCCCGACTGGGTCACCGCGATGGAGCGCGCGATCGACGCGTTCGACACCGAGATCCCCCCGCTCAGCCAGTTCATTCTTCCCTCGGGCACGAAGGCGGCGGCCGCGCTGCACCACGCCCGCACCGTGTGCCGCCGCACCGAGCGGCGCGTCGTGCCCCTCTTGCGCGCCGGCAAGGTCGGCACCGAGACCATCGTGTATCTGAACCGGCTGTCGGACCTGCTCTTCACGATGGCGCGCGTCGCGAACTTCCGCGCCGGGGTGAAAGACGTGCCCTGGGTTCAGCCTCCCAAGGGCGGGTGAGGCCGGCTACGGCCCCCCGCGCAGCAGCGCCCAGCACAGCCACGGCGCCGACAGCAGCGTCACGATGCCCCCGTAGGTCACGAGCGGCCTCGGCGCCCGGCGCAGGTGCAGCCAGAACGCCATGAGGGGCAGCCCCACCAGCCCCGCCAGGGCAGCGAGCCGCGTGTGCGCGAAGCCGACGTAGATCGCGACGGGCGCTGCCAGCGTGATGAGCCCCATCGGCGCGCGGTGCCAGCGCACCGCCTCGAAGAAGCGGATGAAGCCCTTCACGCCGCTCACCACGCGCATCACGTTCTGGGCGTCGCGCTCTTCCGGCGTCATCGGGCACGACCGTAGCCTGCCCCTCGCTCGAGTGGCCGTGATATCGCCCGCCGGCGTGAAGTTGAGCACCGCGCGCCTCGAGCGCCTCGCCCTCGACGCCGGCTTCGAGCAGGTCGGCTTCGCTCGCGCCGAGCCGATACCTCCCGAGCACCTCGCCGGCTGGCTCGAGGCCGGCTTCGCCGCCGACCTCGACTGGATGAAGGCTCGCGTCGACGAGCGGCTCGACGTGACGAAGCTCTTGCCCGGCGCGAAGAGCGTCATCGCGCTCGCGTGCAACTACCACCGCGGCGACGAGCGCTCGCCGATCGCCCGGTACGCGCGCGGCCGCGACTACCACACGACGATGCGGCACCGGCTGCGCACGCTGCGCCGAACGCTCCGCGAGACCTTTCCCGGGGTGCACGACTACGGCTCGGTCGACGCCGCGCCCGTGATGGAGAAGGTGTGGGCCGCCCGCGCGGGCCTCGGCTACGTCGGCAAGAACGGCTGCTTCATCACGCCCGGTCTCGGCTCGTGGGTCGTGCTCGCCGTCATGATCCTCGACGCCGAGCTCGACGCGTACGCCGCGGGGCCCACCGAAGATCGCTGCGGCCGCTGCACCCTCTGCATCGCCGCGTGCCCGACCGGCGCCATCGACGAGGCCCGGCGCGTCGATGCGGGCCTGTGCATCTCGTACCAGACCATCGAGAACGTCGCCGCCGTGCCCGGGCCGCTGCGCGACGCTCTCGCCGGTCACGTCTTCGGCTGCGACGTCTGCCAGGAGGTCTGCCCGCTGAACGACGCTCCGGTGCGGGCAGGCGAGCGGTTCGCGCCGCGTGCCGTCGCGGGGTGCACCGCGCTCGAGCTCGCGGCCATGACGCCCGAGCAGTACGCACAGTGGGTTCCCGGCACCGCGCTCGCCCGCGCCCAGTACGGAGGCCTCAGGCGCAACGCGGCCTACGCGCTCGGCGCCGCGCGCGACGAGGCGGCGCGGCCCGTGCTCGAGCGGCTCGCCCGAGACGGCGACGCGAACGTGAGGGAGGCCGCCCAGTGGGCGCTGACGCGGCTGAAGTGAAGCAGACGCCGCCGGCCGTCACCGCGGCGCTGCTCACGCAGACCCTGCTCGCGGTCGGCACGTACCTCATCGGCAAAGAGGTCACGCAGCACCTCGACGCCATCACGGTCATCTGCACGCGCTCGCTGTTGAGCGCGGTCGTGCTCGGGCTGCTGCTGCTCGCGCTCGGGCCGCCGTACCTGCCGCCGAAGCGGCTCGTGCCGAAGCTCGTGCTCTTCGGCTTCCTCGCGGGGCCGATCAACCAGGGCGCGTTTCTCTACGGGCTCTCGAAGACGCACCCCGCGCACGCGTCGCTGCTCTACGCGCTGACTCCGGCAGGCGTCTACCTCGGCGGCCTCGTGCTCGGCCGCGAGAAGCGCGAGCGGCGCCGCATCGCCGGCATCATCGTGGCGTTCTCGGGCGTCGCGGTGCTGCTGCTCGGCAAGGGCCTCGCCGACGCGCGCGGCAGCCTTGCAGGCGACGCGTGGGTGCTCGCGGCGGTCGCTGCGTGGGTCGTGGTCACGATGGAGGGCAAGGAGCTCTCGGCCACGCTCGGCCCGCTCAAGACCTCGGCGTGGATGCTCGTGTTCGCGGGCGCGTGGGTCGCGCTGGTCTCGCCGTTTCTGCTCGACGCGCACGCGCTCGCCGCGGCGACCCCGATGACGCTCGCGGGCATCGCGTACCTCGTGCTGCTGTCGTCGGCGGCCTCGTACCTCTTGTGGAACTACGCGCTCTCGCGCGCCGACGCCTCGGCGGTCGCCGTCTTCGCGAACCTGCAGCCCGTCGGCACCGCCATCGCGGCGTGGGCCCTGCGCGGTGAGCCGCTCACGCCCACCATGATCGTGGGCGGAGCGCTCGTGCTCGGAGGGGTGCGCCTCGCGGCCCAGCTGTCGCGCTGAGGGGCCTGGGGCGTGGTGCAGCGACGCTCCAGGGCATCGGGGTTCGCGGATCTGCGCGGCTGGCACGCCGAATGCTGCCGCGCGCAGCCATGCGAGCTCTGGTGGGGTGTGCAGCCGTCGCAGCGATTTCCTTTCATTCGTTCGAAGCGGCGGCGTGCGGGTGCTTCGCGGCCCCGGTGGTGACGACGACCGACCCGATCGTGCAGGCGGGCGAGCGCATTCTTTTCGCGCAGACCGGCAACCAGGTCACCGCGTACGTGCAGATTCAGTTCAAGGGCGACGCCTCGGACTTCGGGTGGCTGTTGCCGCTGCCGGCGGTGCCCGACGTGAAGACCGGCACCGACGAGCTGTTCGAGGTGCTGGATGCGACGACGCGCCCGCGCTTCGCGCTGACCACGACCCTGAACGGCGCCTGCCAGCCGAGCCGCGGTGTGTCGTTCGGCTGCGGCTCGGGGGCGTACCTGGCGGGCGGCAGGGGCGAAGGTCAAGACGCGGGCGTCGGCCCGAGCCCGCTCGTGCTGCAGAACACCGCGGGCCCGTACCACTACGCCGTGCTCAAGGCAGACTCGAAGGCCGAGCTGCTGCAGTGGCTGAGCGACAACCGCTACTCGGTGCCGGTGACGTCGGACGAGGCGCTCAAGCCGTACATCCGGCCGGGCGGGTACTTCCTCGCGCTGAAGCTGCGCTCGGGGCAGACCGCGGGCGACCTGAAGCCCGTAGTGCTGACGTACACGTCGGACTACCCGATGATCCCGCTCATCCTCACGTCGGCGACGGCGGTGCCGAACATGGGCGTGCAGGTCTTCGTGCTCGGCGAGCACCGCGCGGTGCCGCGCAACTTTCACCACGTCGAGCTGAACCTGCTGAAGCTCGAGTGGAGCGACGCCAAGAACTACGCGGCGCTCGTCACGCAGGCGGTCGCCGAGGCCCCCGAGAAGCACGCGTTCGTCACCGAGTATGCGGGCTCCTCCCAGATCGCGCGCGGCCAGCTGACCGCCGCCGGTCGCTTCGGCTCGCGGGTCGTGCTCGAGAACCTCTCGGGCGCGCGCGGGTTCGTCGACTACCTCTACGAGCACGGCTTCACGCTGCGCGGCACGAACGATCTCTCGGACGGGCTCATGAACGTGCTCGCGACCGCGATACCCGTGCCCGCGAGCGCCCCGTCGCGGCAGGAGTACTACCGCAGCGGCGATCTCACCGGCGTGACCATCGACCCGAAGAAGCTCTCGGACGACGTCTGGGCCGCCGTCGCGCAGCCGATCATCGACGCCGACCGTCTGCTCGACAGCAAGCCGACGCTCACGCGCATGTTCACCACGCTCTCGCCCGAGGACATGACGAAGGACCCCGTGTTCGGGTTCAACCCTTCGCTGCCCGACGTCTCGAACGTGCACGGCGCGACGCGCGTGACCGGCTGCCAGAACGTGCCGACGACCTTCGCGACCGAGCGCTACTCGCTGCCCGACGAGTCGCGCCTCACCGAGACGAAGCGCTCCGAGATGCCGGCCGCGGCCCGGGTCGAGCAGCTCCCTGAGGAGGGCGCGCCGGTCGGGGTCTCGGAGTACATGCTCGACAACGCGCTGGTCGCGACCGTCGGCTCGAAGTGCGCGATCGCAGACGGCGCGTTCATGGCCGCGCTCGCGGCGGCGTGGCTGATTCTGCGGCGCCGAAAATTCGAGGGGCGTTGAGGATTTCCATCGGCGGCCCTCGCTCAAGCCATCGAATTCGCACACGTCATGGTCGGCTCGCGCGATGCACGCACCCGGCGCCGAAACCCGGCCGAGGGCATTGCAACCATGACCAAACTGACGACGTGGGGCCTGTTGGGGGCGGGGGCGCTGTGTCTTGCTGCGCCCGCTGCTGAAGCGTGTGGTTGTTTCGCTCCGCCGGACCCGACCGTGCCGGTCGTGCAGGCGGGCGAGCGAATCTTGTTCGCGCTGAAAGACGGGCAGATCACGGCCCACGTGCAGATTCAATATGCGGGTGACGCACGGGACTTCGGGTGGCTCTTGCCGCTGCCGTCGGTGCCGACGCTCGAGCTGGGCAGCGACGAGGTGTTCACGACGCTCGTGAACCGCACGCAGCCGAAGTACCGCCTGACGCGCAAGTTCGAGGGCGACTGTGCCTTCGCGCAGCGGGGCGGCATCGGAGCGTTCACGACGGCCGACAGTGCGAACACCGGAGCGCCGCCGAGCGAAGAGAGCGCCGGTGGCATGTCGCCGCTCGTGATCCAGGACTCGATCGGGCCTTACGACTACGCGGTGCTGAAGGCCGACTCGAAGACCGAGATGTTCGACTGGCTCACGAACAACCACTACTTCATCCCCGCCGGCACCGACGAGACGGTCGGCAACTACATTCGGCCGGGCGCCTTCTTTCTCGCGCTCAAGCTGAAGTCGGGCAAGGCCGCGGGTGACCTGCAGCCGGTCGTGCTGCACTACCCGTCGCAGCTGCCGATGATCCCCATCATCCTCACGTCGGTGGCGGCGCAGCCGAACATGGGCATTCAGGTGTGGATGCTCGGTGAGGGCCGCGCGATCCCGCGCAACTTCCACCACGCGGTCATCAACGACGCGCTGATCGACTGGCAGACGGGCGGCCTGAACTACAACGACGTCATCATTCGCGCGGCGCAGGCGGCGCCCGACAAGCACGCGTTCGTCACCGAGTACGCGGGCGTGAGCGCGGTGATGAAGAACGCGCTCGATCGCCCCGGCCGCTTCGGAGACACGTCGACGCTGCTCGCGTTCCCCGACGCGGTGTCGTTCGTCGAGTACCTCTTCAGCAACGGCTTCACGACGTCGAGCCAGGTCACCACGATTCTCTCGCGCTACGTGCCGATTCCCCCCTGGGTGCCGTCGACGGTCACCCCGCAGCAGTTCTACCCGAGCATTCGCTATTACACGCGCGGCCGCGATCTCTCGACGTGGAGCGGGCTCGACTATCAGCCGCAGAAGCTGGTCAACGAGCTGTGGACGGCCATCGTCGAGCCGACGCGGCAGGCCCAGGCGCTGCTCGATCAGAGCCCGTACCTCACGCGCATGTACACGACGCTCTCGCCCGAGGACATGAACAAGGACCCGGTGTTCAGCTACAACCCCGAGCTGTACCCGGTGCCGTTCGAGCATGCCGCGACCCTGACGTACTTCTGCAGCGACTCGTCGGTTCCACAGGGTGACACGCCGGCGGTGCTGCGCACCGAGCAGGGCTGGGCGGTGAGCTACCCGCGCGGCACGAACGGCGGCCCGTCGGTGAAGCTCGACGACGTCGCGGCCGCAGTGCGCTACGAGGTGTTGCCCGAAGAGGGCCCGCCACAGGTGACGATCGACAACTCGAAGGACATTCATCACGTGGTCGGGCCGTCGTCGGCGTGCGCGGTCGCTCCGGGCGTGCCCGGCCTCGCCCTGCTGGCCCTGGCCCTCTTGAGAAGGCGTCGTCGCGGATGAGGTTGGCGCTCGCCCTGTGTCTCGCCGCGGCGTGCGGAGGCCCTGGGCCTCCGGACTCAGGCAACACAGGTGTCGAGCTCACGCTGGGCTCAGCTCTGGCAGACGGCACGGGCTTCGCGGCGATGCCCGCAGAGGCGACGCTCGTGCCCGGGGCCCAGGGCGGCTTTCACGTCTGGCTCAGCTACCGGGTGAAGGGCGCCGAGGGCTCGCTGAAGGCCGCTCACACGGTGCGGCGCGAGGACGACGGCAAGCTGCTCTCGCGCGGTGAGCGCCGGCTCGACGTCACGGCGGTCGAAGCGGGGTGGTGGCAGAGCGAGACCGCGACGCCCGCGTTCTTGTGCCCGACCCCGCTCGGCGTGAGCGTCATCGACGTCGACGTCGTCTTCGAGGTCACGCTGCTCGACGCCGCCGCGAACGAGCTCGTGAAGCAGCAGGTGAAGACGAAGCTCAAGTGCCCCACCGACGCACAGGCCGACTTCTGTCAGAGAATCTGCAAAGGGTGAGAGTGATGAAGAGAGCGCTCGCAGTGCTGCTGCTGACCGCGTGCCCGGGGCCGAAGCCCGTCGAGGACGTGAAGCTCGACCCGCCGGCTGAGGGCCAGGGCTTTCAGCTCAAGATCGACCCGTTCGACGTGCCCGAGGGCATGGAGACGCAGCGCTGCTACTTCTTCGAGATCGCGTCGGACACGCCGGTGTTCGTGAGCCGCTTCGAGATCGCGCAGAACCCGGGCACGCACCACATGAACATCTTCCGCGTGCGTACGGTGAAGGCGCTCGGCGGCGAGCCTGGCGAGATGGTCGCCGAGGGCGAGTGCTGGAAGTCGGTGAACTGGTCCGACTGGCCGCTGGTGGTGAACTCGCAAGAGTCTGACCCCGGCAACATCGGCAACCTCCCCGACGGCCACACGCGGTGGGACATGCCGGCCGACGTGGCGATGAAGTTCGAGCCGCACGAGCGCATCATGCTGCAGACGCACTACGTGAACGCGACGACGCAGAAGACCCCGCTGAAGGCGCGCGTGCTCGTGAACTTCAACACCATTCCCGCGGCGCAGGTGAAGGCCGAGGTCGGCACGGCGTTCGCGACGAACCAGAGCATTCGCGTGTGCCCCGGTGACAGCGGCAAGTACTTCGAGAGCACCTGCAAGCTGTCGACGACCGAGCCCATCACCATCATCGGCGCGAACAGCCACTTCCACAGCCGCGGCAAGAAGTTCACCATCTCGGTGATGGACCCGGCCGCGCCGACGAGCTCGCCGCCGCCGTTCTACACGAGCACCACGTGGCACGACCCGCCGATGGAGTGGTCGCTCAACATCCCCGTGCCGGCCGGCGGCGGCTTCCGCTACCGTTGCGAGTACGAAGTGCCGCAAGAGAGCTGCGGGAACCAGGACGACGCGTGCTGCTACACGTTCGGTGGCAAAGTCGAGTTCCAAGAACATTGCAACGCGTTCGTCTACTTCTACCCGAAGACCCGCGACGTCGGCTGCTTCTAGCCGTGCTCCTGCTCACGGGCTGCCCGCACACCGAGCCCTGCGCGGTGTTCGGCGATCTGACGCAGCCACCGTCGCTCACGGTCATTCAGCGCATGCCCGACGGCGGGGTGGAAGACGTGCGTGACGCGCTGCTGCTCCAGGTGCCTCCGCAGGGCGGCCACGTGGCGTATGTCGGAGTGCGCGTGACGAACTTCGAGAGGTGCCGCATCGATCTCTCGGCGTCGGTGTTCGTGCTCGACGGCGGCGCGCTCGAGGCCGAAGAGAAGCGCCGGGTCGAGCTCGGCGATGGCGGAGCGTCGGACCCCGCCGACCCCGCGAACTTCGCGAACGTGCCGGTGTGCCCGAACTACGGCGCGCTCGACGTCGTGGGCCCGCGGTGGAGGCTCGTCGTCGAGGCCGCCCAGCGCGACGGCCGCAGCGTCAAGGCCGAGCTGCCGGTCGTGTTCTCGTGCGACGCCGGAGGCGCCGACTGCGCGTGCGAGTGCGCGAAGGGCTACGAGCTCGGAAAGTGCGGCCGCGATGCGGGCTAGCGTGCTCTTGCTGTGCTGCGCGTGCAGCTCGGGGTGGTCGCTCGCGACCGACTCGCTCGACCGCGTGGTGCTCTCGGTCGGCGAAGGCCCGGTCATCGTCGGCGGAGGTCAGGGCAACGGCTCGCCGTCGCTCGTGAAGCGGCTGCGCGGCTCGGCGTGGGAAGACGTGCCCGGCGTCGACGGCGACGAGACGCTGTGGTGGGTGTCGTCGAAGTTCGTGGTCGGCGAGCGCGGCGCCATCTACCGCGCCGGCGAGACGTTCGAGCGCATGAGCTCGCCGGTGACCAACGCGACGCTGTACGGCACGTGGGGCGACTGGGCGGTGGGCGGCTCGCCGCTGGGCAACGGCGCGAACGACGTGCTCTTGCGCTTCGACGGCACCGCGTGGAAGCGGTTCGACCCGCCGGCGGCGCTCGGCATCGCGTACTTCAAGATCTGGGGCCGCGCCGACGACGACGTGTGGGTCGTGGGCGAGCGCGGCTTCACGATGCACTGGGACGGCGCGGCGTGGACGCGCGTGATGACTCCGACGCGCGCGACGCTGCTCACCGTCGCAGGCGCCGGCGGCGAGCTCTGGGCCGTCGGCGGCCCCCCCGCGGTGATGCTGCGCTGGGACGGCGCCGAGTGGAAAGACGAGGCGCTGCCGTTCGCGGCGCCGGGCCTGACGGGAGTCTCGGTCGCACCGGGCGGAGACGTGTGGGTCGTCGGGCTCGCAGGCACGCGCTGGCGCCGGGTGAAGGGCACGTGGGTCGACGACAGCGAGGCGCCGGTGCTCGGCGATCTGCACGCGGTGCATGCGGGCACTGCCGAGGCGTGGGCGGTCGGCGGCAACTACATCGCGGTCGACCCGGGCACGAAGCGTCGCGGCATCGTCGCTCGCTTCGGCCAGGGAGCCGCACCGGCGCTGCGCTAGAGGGCCGAGGTTGGCGCCGTAGTAGCCTGCGCTGGCGATGATCGCCGCCGCGCTGCTGGCCACGCTGTCAGCCGTTCCTGCCGGAGACGTGGTGGTCGTGCTCGCTGACCGAGCCGACGTCGACGCCGTCATCGCGACGCTCGCGCCCGAGGAGCTGCACGTGTACCGGCGCTACCAGGCGCTGCCGGCGTTCGCGGCGCGCGCGAGCGCTCGGGCGATCGAGCACCTCGCGCGAGACCGGCGGGTGGTGGCGCTGCAGCCCGATCGCGGAGGTCACGCGTCGCTCGCCGAGAGCGGGCCGCTGATTCGGGCGCCGCAGGCCCGCGCCCAGACCGGAGTCGCCGGCCGCGGCGTTCGCGTCGCGCTGCTCGACACGGGGGTCGACACGTCGCACCCCGACCTCGACGGCGGCGTCTTCATGCAGAAGTGCTTCGTGCTCGGGGGCTGCCCGCCCGGGAACACGGACACCGGCGATCTCGCTCCCGAGGCGGCCGCCAGCGCGCACGGCACCCACGTGAGCGCCACGCTCGCAGGCGGTGGCCGCGTCGGAGCGCCGGGCGTCGCGCCGGGCGCGCAGCTGCTCATGATCCGCGTCTTCGACTCGACGCTGTACGGGCGCGAGTCCGACTGGGCCGCTGCGCTCGACTGGATCCTCGCGAACAACGCGACGCTCGGCGTTCGCGTCGTGAACCTGAGCCTCGGCACCGACAACTCGTACGACGGAGGCGCCACGTGCGCCGCGGCCGAGCCGCTGCTCGCGCTCGCGGTCGAGCGGCTGCGCGATGCGGGCGTGACGTCGTTCGCGGCGTCGGGCAACGAGGCGGTGTTCAATGGCATGAACTCGCCGGCCTGCGTGCCCGCGGCGCTTGCGGTGGGCGCGACCTACGACGCTCCGCTGGGGCGCGAGCCCGACGTCGGCACGTACTCGTCGGGCTGCTTCGACGCCGACGCCGGCCGCGACGACGTCGTCTGCTTCTCGAACACGAGCGCAGATCTCGATCTGCTGGCGCCGGGGTCGCAGATCCGCGCGGCGGCTCCCGGGGCGACGACGTCGGTGAAGCGGGGCACGTCGCAGGCCGTGCCGCACGCGTCGGGCGTCGCGGCGCTGATGCTCGAGCTCGACCCGCTGCTGCGGCCCGATGACGTCGAGCAGCTGCTCGAGGGCTCGGGCGTGCCGGTGACCGATCGGCGCACGGGGCGAGTGACTCCGCGCGTCGATGCGCTCGCGGCGCTCGACGCGGTGCGGGCGAGCTTCTGCGCGCGGCGCAGCGACGGGGCCGCCTGCCCGCAGGGCCGCTGCAGCGGCGGAGCGTGCGTGGCCGTGACGGCCGATGCAGGCGTCGACGCCGGCGCGCCCGACGCGGGCGTGGCGGACTCGGGCGTGCGCGATGCGGGGCTGCCTGATGCGTCGGTCGCCGATGCGGGCACCGATGCCGGCGGCACGATGATGCTGCCCGCGGCCGACGGCGGCTTCGAGGCCGGGCCTACGGGCGGCTGCTCGTGCGCGGCGACCGACGGCGTGTGGCTGGCGCTGGTCGCGCTGGCGATGCTGCGAAGAAAGAAGCTTGGGCCGCCCGAGTGAAAAAGCCGCAGGGCTTTATGAGCTCTACCGTTGAGCTACGGGCCCGTAAGCGTCGGCCGGCGGTCAGCGGTGACGCGAACAGCGTCACAGCGGGCGAGAGCCCGTGAACTGACCGACTGCCGACCTGGAAGTGGACCCGGCCGGATTCGAACCGGCAACCGCATCCTTGCAGGGATATTTGGCTTTTGCGTGTAGGGCCTCTTCTGCCGGGCGGCCCGTGCCCTCATACGCCGCGCGAATTTCCGCCTGACGACGTCACTTCGTATTCGGGTGCAGACCCGGAGCCTCGCGGCCCGTGCGCGCCACGTACTCGGTGTAGCCGCCGCCGTACGGCACCGGCCCCTTCGGCGTCAGCTCGAGCACGCGGTTCGACAGCTCGGCGAGGAAGTGCCGGTCGTGCGAGACGAACAGCAGCGTGCCGTCGAAGTCCCTCAGCGCGCCGATGAGCAGCTCGCGCGTCGCCATGTCGAGGTGGTTCGTCGGCTCGTCGAGCACGAGGAAGTTCGGCGGGTCGTAGAGCATCAGCGCGAGCACCAGGCGCGCCTTCTCGCCGCCGCTCAGCACGCGCACGAGCTTCTCGACCTCGTCGCCGGTGAACCCGAAGCAGCCCGCGAGCGTACGCAGCGCGCCGAGCGAGCTGCGCGGGAACGCCTCGATGAGCGTGTCCTGCACCGTCTTCGTGCCGTCGAGCACGTCCATCGCGTGCTGCGCGAAGTAGCCGAGCTTCACGCTGCCGCCGACCGTCACCTCGCCGCGGTCGGGCTGCGTCGCCTGGGCCGCGAGCTTGAGCAGCGTCGACTTGCCCGCGCCGTTCACGCCCAGCACGCACCAGCGCTCGCGGCGCCGCACGAGGAAGTCGAAGCCGTCGTAGATGACCTTGTCGCCGTAGGCCTTGCGCACCTTCGACATCTTCACGACGTCTTCACCGCTGCGCGGCGCCGGCTTGAACTCGAACTCGACCTTTTGAATGCGCCGCGGCGCCTCGAGCTTGTCGATCTTCTCGAGCTTCTTCACGCGCGACTGCACCTGCGCCGCGTGCGACGCCCGCGCTTTGAAGCGCTCGATGAACGCGATCTCCTTCGCGAGCATCGCCTGCTGCCGCTCGTAGGCGGCCTGCTGCTGCTCGAGCTCGATCGCCTTCTGCTTCGCGTAGAACTCGTAGTCGCCCGAGTAGGTGTTCAGCTCGCCGCCGTCGATCTCGATGATGCGGGTGCACACCCGGTTCATGAACTCGCGGTCGTGCGACGTCATCAGCAGCGCGCCCTCGTACGCCTTGAGGAAGCCCTCGAGCCAGATCAGCGACTCGAGGTCGAGGTGGTTCGACGGCTCGTCGAGCAGCATCGCGTCGGGCTTCATCAGCAGAATGCGCCCCAGCGCGACGCGCATCTTCCAGCCGCCGCTCAGCGCGCCGACGTCGCCGTCGATCATCGTCTCGCTGAAGCCGAGCCCCGCGAGGATCTCCCGGGCGCGGCCCTCGAGCGCGTAGCCTCCCAGGGAGTCGAACTGCGCTTGCACCTCGCCGAACCGCTCGACGAGCTTCTCCATCTGGTCGGCCTTGTCGGGGTCCGCGAGGTCGTGCTCGAGCTGCTTCAGCTCTGTTGCGACCGCCGAGACCGGGCCCGCGCCGTCCATCACCTCGGCCAACACCGGCCGGCCCTTCATGTCGCCGACGTCCTGCCGGAAGTAGCCGATCGTGATCCCCCGGTCGATGCTGACCTGCCCTTCGTCGGGCTGCTCTTCACGCATCAGGTAGCGGAAGAGCGTCGACTTCCCTGCTCCGTTCGGGCCGACCAGGCCGACCTTCTCGCCGCGATGAATCGCCGCCGAGGCGCCTACGAAGAGGATCTGCTTGCCGAACTGCGCGGCGATGTTGTCGAGACGGAGCACGGCACGCCCTTAACAGAACGGCTCCACGTACGACCATTGCGATGATGGCTGCTGGCGCGTCGCGGCTACCATCTTCCGTCGGTCACGCGCCCGCGAAGGCCGACGATCATGATCATGGCTACGTCTACGTTCACGAGCGCGTGCGCGTGCGGGGGCGGGTGCGCGTGCGCGGGCCGGGTGCGCGGGGGCCGGGTGCGCGGGCCGGGTGCGCGGGCTGCGGGTGCGGGTGCGCGGGCCGGGTGCGGGCGCGGGTGCGGGTGCGCGGGCGGGTGCGCGGGCGGGTCGCGGGCGCGCGCGCCAGGCGGGTGCGCGCGCCGGCGCCGGCGCGCGGCCGCGCGTGCGCGTGTGCGTGCGCGGGGCGCGTGCGCGGGGCGCGTACGAGTCCGATTGCGCGTACGAGTCCGAGTGCGCGTACGAGTCCGAGTGCGCGTATGAGTCCGAGTGCGCGTACGAGTCCGAGTGCGCGTACGAGTGAGTGCGCGTACGAGCCCGAGTGCGCGTACGAGTCCGAGTGCGCGTACGAGTGAGTGCGCGTACGAGTCCGAGTGCGCGTACGAGTCCGAGTGCGCGTACGAGTCCGAGTGCGCGTACGAGCGGGCGTGCGCGGCTGCGTTCGCGTTGGGTTCAGAGCGCTTCGGGGTCCCACTCGTCCAGCGCCCGGTCTTTCTTTTTCGGCGCTGCTTCCGAGTCCGAACGCTTCGACGTCTTCGGCTTCTCTTCTTCTCGCTTCGGCGGCGGCGCGTCCTCTTCCTTCCGCACGTCCGAGTCGAGGCTCGCCTGCTTCGGCTTCGACTCTTCCTTCTTCTTCTCGTCCTTCTTCGGCTGCTCCTCGAACTTCATGTCGTAGCGAGGGTCACTCTTGGCCGTCTCGCTCTTCTCGGGCTCTGACTTCGCCGGCTCCGAGCTCTTGCTCGCCGTCTCTTCCTTCTTCTTCGGCTGCAGCTCGTCCGCTCGCGTCGACGTTCGCTTCGGCACGTCGTCATCACGCGAACGCTTCTTCGGCTTCTCGTCGTCCGGGATGATCGCCGTCTTGCGGTTGTCTTCACGCAGATCGTCGTCGCGCTCCTTCTTCTTCTTCAGCGCCTCGTCGTCGAGCCCGTTGCTGTTCGTCTCGAAGACCCGCTCTTTGCACTCCGAGGCGCTCCGCTTGCAGCGGTCGACGCACTTCGCCAGCTTGATCCGCTCGGAGTCGCGCGTGACCATGCCGTACCGCAGCGAGCAGTTGTCGTGGCAGTCGCTGTACGCGTCTTCACACTGCGTCGAGTCGTCCGCCCACACCGGAGCGGAGGTGATCAGCACACAGAGGAAAGAGGCGGTTCGCACGGCGCTTGCTGGCACTCTACTCATGATCCTCATCGCCCTCGTAACCTGGGTCAACGCGGCCTCACCTGCGGCAGTTCCACCACTCCACACCGGAGACATCGTCCTCCAGGCCTCCCAGTCAGGCATGGCCGAGTCCATTCGCCGCGCCACCCGCTCTCCTTATTCCCATGTAGGCGTCGTCGAGGTCGGCGACGACGGCGTCTGGGTCGTCGAGGCCATCTCGCCTGTCTCTCGCACCCCGTTCGCCAAATGGAAGCACCGCGGCCGCGGAGGCCACCTCACCATCATGCGCCCTCGCGTCACCCCCGAAAAGGCCGCCGCTGCCGTCGCCGCCGCGCGCGCCGAGCTCGGCAAGCCCTACGACGTTCGCTACGGCTGGGACGACGAGCGCATCTATTGCTCCGAGCTCGTCGTGAAGGCATTCGAGCGCGGAGCCGGCGTCACCTACGGCCAGCGCGTGCGCCTCGACGCCCTCGAGCTCGGCGCCTTCGAGAAGGCCCTCGCCGTGAAGCTCGGCGTCCCCCTCTCTCAGGAGGTCGTGCCCCCCGGCTCGCTCGCCTCGGACCCCAAGCTCGATGTCGTGTTCAGCGATGTCGTGCTAGGGCGCTGAGCCGAAGATGCCCGAGCTGCCCGAAGTCGAGATCGCACGCCGCACGCTGCTCCGCTGGTTCGACGGCCACCGCCTCGTTCGCACCGAGGCCGACAACACCCGCACCTTCCGCGGAGGCCGCGTCGCCGACTTCGCGAAGCTCAGCGGCCCCCTGACCCGAGCCGACCGCCGCGGCAAGTACCTCATGCTCGCGTTCGGCGACGAGGGCCTCATCGCCCACCTCGGCATGACCGGGAAGTTCGTGAAGCGCCCCGAGGGCCGAACCGAGCCCTACAGCCGCGCCCGCTTCGTGCTCGACACCGGCGACGTCATCCACTTCCGCGACCCGCGCATGTTCGGCGAGATTCACCCGGCCCCCGCCGCGAAGCTCGCCGACGTCCCCGCGGTCAAGAAGCTCGGCCGCGACCCCCTCGTCGACGGCCTCGACTGGCAGCAGCTGAAAGACGCGATCGGCAAGACGAAGCTCGACCTCAAGGTCGCGCTGATGGACCAGACCCGCCTCGCCGGCCTCGGTAACATTCACGCCGCCGAGGCCCTGTTCCGCGCCGGCTTGCACCCCGGCCGCAAGGTGAAGAGCCTCTCGGATGGCGAGTGGAAATCGCTCGCCAAGGCCATTCACAAGTCGCTCGAGTTCGGCCTCTCGGAGCAGGACTCCGACGAGATTCAGTACGTCGAAGAGCCCGGCAGCGAGAACCCGTTTCTCATCTACGGCCGCGCCGGCACCCCGTGCCGCAAGTGCAAGACGACTGTGAAGAGCTACACCCAGGGCGGCCGCACCACGCACTTCTGCCCCACCTGTCAGAGCAGGAGGGCGAGCGCCCGCAAAGTAGCGAGCGGGCGGCAGTCTCGGCCGCTCGTGAGAGCGCAGCGGGCCCGACCACACAGACAGAGGAAACCATGAAGGCCAAGGGTCTCGACCACGTCGCCATCGCAGTGAAGGACCTCGACGCCGCCATCGCGCTGTACCGCGACGCGCTCGGCCTCGAGCTCGCCGAGATCGAAGAGGTCGCCGATCAGCAGGTGCGCACCGCGATCTTCGGCCATGGCATGGGCCGCGTCGAGCTGATCTGCCCGACCACCACCGACAGCGGCGTCGCGAAGTTCCTCGAGAAGCGCGGCGAGGGGCTGCACCACATCTGCATCGAGGTCGACGACATCGAAGCGGCGATCGCGGCGCTGAAGGCGAAGGGCGCTCCGATGATCGACCAGACTCCGAAGATCGGTGCGGGCGGCGCGAAGATCGCGTTCGTGCACCCCAAGGGCATGCGCGGGGTGCTGACCGAGCTTCGTGAAGGCAAGAAGCAATAGCTTCGCGCGACGGACGTTTTTTCGCTTTCAAACGCCCGTTAGGGGTGGTTAAGCACGCGCGCCTTCATGCTCCGGAACCTGCTCGTCGTGTCGGTGTTCGTAGCGTCCTCCGCCTTCGCGCAGGTGGACGGCGGCATGGCTGCTCCCGAAGGTGCGACCGACGTCGACGCGCTCAAGCGCGACCTCGACGCCGCCCGCAAAGAGATGAAGGACCTGCGCGAAGAGATGCGCGCGCAGCTCGCGAACCAGTCGGTCGCTCAGGGCTGGCAAGACGACTGGGTGCCCGAGAAGCGCAAGCTCGAGACCTTCGTGCCCGACGGCTACCTGCGCATCCGGCCCGAGCTGCTGTACCACATGGATCTCGGCCGCGGCGAAGACCCGAGCGGCTACCAGCTCTTCCCCCGGTCGCCGGCGTCGGCGCGTGATCGCACCATCGCTGGCGTCAACATGCGCTTCCGCTTCGAGCCGACGTTCAACATCTCGGAAGAGGTCCGCATCCGCACGCAGATCGACATGCTGGACAACACGATGTTCGGCTCGACGCCCGACTACGCGTTCTCGCGCGGGCTCGCCACCGGCTATGCGTGGGACCGCGACGAGTTCGGTCTGTTCTCTCAGTCGCAGCAGCCCCAGCAGAGCGGCATCAACGCCCTCACCGACTCGATTCGCGTGAAGCGGCTCTGGGGCGAGGTCTCGACTCCGGTCGGCATCTTGCGGTTCGGCCGAATGGGCAGCCACTGGGGCCTCGGCATGGTGAACAACGACGGCACCCGTCTCGACGACGACCTCGGCGACAACGTCGACCGCATCATGTTCGTCGCCGAGCCTGTGGCCGGTTGGTACATCTCGCCGATGATCGACTTCAACATCGAGGGTCCGCAGACGACCCGCGACACCGGAGCGCCGGTCGACCTCTCGAACTCCGACGACGCCCACGCGCTCATCATCGCCGCGGCCCGCCGCGACACCGACTCGCAGGCCCGGGCGAAGATCGAGGCAGGCCAGACCGTGGTGAACTTCGGCGTTCGCTTCGAGCACCGCTGGCAGAAGAACGACCCGCAGGACTATTACGGCAACCCGTTCGTCGACGAGAGCCTCAACGCCCCGTCGCCTGCCTATGTGCAGCGCTTCGCGAAGCTGTTCATCCCCGACGTGTGGTTCAAGGTCGAGCGCAAGGAGTTCCGCGTCGAGCTCGAGGGCGCCGCCATTCTCGGCGACGTCTACAACCGCGCGATGACCGGCGCCGACATGAGCAACACGCTCGCGAATCACTCGCTCGGCATTCAGCAGTTCGGCGCGCTGCTGCAGGCCGAGATTCGCCTGCTCGACCAGGCCCTGAAGATCGGCGTCGAGCTCGGCATCGCCTCGGGAGACCAGGCCGCCGGCTTCGGCAACCGCCCGCGCCGCAGCAAGGGGCCGAACGGCAACCCGCAGACCGGCGACATCGACGGCCGTCAGTACAAGTGCGAGACGAGCGGCGGCTGCAGCGACAGCAAGATCGAGAACTTCCGCTTCAACCGCGCCTATCGCACGGACATGATTCTGTACCGCGAGCTGCTCGGCGGCATCACCGACTCGTTCTACGTGAAGCCGAACGCGAGCTACCGCATCGCCGACGGGTTCAACGTGTTCGCGGCGCTCATCTACTCTCGCGCGTTGTACGCCCAGTCGACGCCGTCGGCGCACGTGGTCAACGGCGAGATCGTCGGCGACGCCAACCTCGGCATCGAGATCAACGCCGGTGCCCGCTACGAGACCGAAGACGGGTTCTTCGGCGAGCTGCGCTGGGGCATTCTCTTCCCGCTCGATGGCTTGAAGAACAACAACGCCAGCGCGACTCAATACTTCAACGGGCAGGGCGGCATGGTCGTGCTCGAGTCTGCGCAGGCGTTGCGTGGGACGATTGGTATTCACTTCTAGCCTGCTGCTGCTCCTCGGCTGCGGCATCAAGGGGCCGCCACGGCCGCCGCTCCAAGAGAGCGCGCCGCCGCCTCCCGCGCGCGACGCCGGGTGCTGCCGATGAACCACTTCGAGCTCGAGAAGGGCGAGCTGTACGCCGAGCGAGTGCCGCTCGAGCGCATCGCGCAGCAGGTCGGCACTCCGACGTACGTCTACGCGACGGCGACGCTCGACCGGCACCTGCGCGTGCTGCACGAGGCGTTCGGCGGCGAGAAGCGCCTCATCTGCTACTCGGTGAAGGCGTGCAGCAACCTGTCGCTGCTCGAGCGCTTCGCGAAGGGGGGCTCGGGCTTCGACATCGTGAGCGGCGGCGAGCTCGCGCGCGTGCTCAAGGCGGGCGGCTCGCCGCGGAAGGTCGTGTTCGCGGGCGTCGGCAAGACGCGTGACGAGATGGCGGCCGCGCTGAGGGCCGGCATCTTGATGTTCAACGTCGAGAGCGCCGAAGAGCTGAAGGCGCTCGACGCGGTGGGCCAGCAGCTGGGCGTGCGCGCGCCGTTCGCGCTGCGCGTGAACCCCGACGTCGACGCGAAGACGCACCGGCACATCTCGACCTCGAAGGCGTCGAAGTTCGGCGTCGACTTCAGAGAGGCCCGCGCGCTGTACGCCGAGGCCCGCGCGTGGCGCGGCGTGAAGGCGATCGGCCTCGACTTTCACATCGGCTCGCAGCTCACGAAGCTCAGCCCCGTGAAGCAGGCGATCGGCCGCGTCGCGAAGCTCTTCAAGGAGCTCAACGCGGCGGGCTTCGCGCTCACGCACCTCGACGTCGGCGGCGGCATCGGCATTCGCTATCAGAATGAGAGCACGCCGACGCTGCAGCAGTGGGCGAAGGCGGTGCTCGAGCCCCTCAGGGGGCTCGACGCGACGCTGGTGCTCGAGCCGGGGCGCGTGATCGTGGGCAACGCCGCGGTGCTGCTCACGCGCGTTCTGTACCGGAAGAAGCAGTTCGTGATCGTCGACGCCGGCATGAACGATCTCGTGCGGCCAGCGCTCTACGACGCGCACCACGAGATCTCGCCGGTGCGGCCGCGTCGCGGCGCGAAGCGCAAGCTCGACGTCGTCGGGCCCGTGTGCGAGTCGGCCGACGTGCTGGGCCGGGGCAGGCGGCTGCCTCCGCTCGAGCAGGGTGACCTGCTCGCCGTGATGAGCGCCGGCGCGTATGGCATGTCGATGAGCAGCAACTACAACGCGCGGCCGCGCGCCGCCGAGGTGCTCGTCGAGGGCGACGGCTATCGCGTCATTCGCGAGCGCGAGCGGCACGAAGACCTGTGGCGCGGCGAGGTCTGAGCCCGGCGCTCGCTTCACTCGATGGGCGTGAGCGCTCGCGCTGAGGCGGGCGCAGGTTCAGCGAGGCGCTCGAGCGCTCGACCGACTACCGGGTGGCGATCTGCCCCAGATCGATGAGGGTCGCGGCGAGCCCCACCTCGGGGATGAAGCAGCCCGTGATGGTCGCCGCGAGGTGGAGCACGCGCAGCAGCTTCTGGGCCTTGGTCGACTGCGGGTCGTTGTAGCAGTCGTAGAGCGCCTTCAGTGACGAGGCGACCGCGAGCAGGTTCACCGCGTTGCCGATGAGGGGCAGGGCTTTGAGCAGACCCTGACCGACGCTGCCGAGCGCTCCCGAGCGGGCGCCCATCTTCGCGAGCGTCGCCGTCAGCTCGGCGGCCACGCCGGCCATGCCTTTGCCCGAGCCCAGGCCTCGCAGCGCCGCGCCGACGAGCCGCTTGCCGCTCGGGCCGCCGAGGTGCTTGCCGAGCTCGAGCAGCGCCTTGACCGTGGGGCCGTTGGCCGCGAGCGGCAGCGATGAAGCGACGACGCGGCCGGTCGACCCGACGCCTGACTCGAGAAACGGCAGCGCCCGGCTGAGCGCGCCCAGCACCTC
This sequence comes from Myxococcaceae bacterium, assembly GCA_044223505.1. Lineage (GTDB taxonomy): Bacteria > Myxococcota > Myxococcia > Myxococcales > Myxococcaceae > Xiheicaenimonas. The sequence continues at coordinate 21,486 of JBGALX010000041.1, read as the reverse complement.
GGGTGACTTCGTGAGCTCGGCCGCGACGTCAGCGGCCAGCTTCCGCGCGGCGTCGGAGGTGGGCTCGATGCGCTGCGCGACGTTGAAGAGCAGGCGCGCGACTGCGGGCGGCAGCACCGGACCGGGCGGCGGCCCGACCGGAAGGCGCGGGGAGACGGACGCGAAGGTGCTGGGAGCTTCGGCCGTGCTGGCGCGCACCGGCGCGGTCGCGGGGGCAGGTCGCGTGGGCTGCAGGCGGAGCTCGGTGTCGGCGTACTTCTTCGGAGTGGTGCGCATGCACTCGCCCGCTGCATCCCCGATGCCGGGGCCGCTCCCTCGGAGGCGGTGGACACGACGGCGGTGTTCACCCGACGAATCGTCGGGTCCACCCGATGGCGGTCAGATCGCGCAGAGGAAGCCCGGGTACGCCGTCGGCGGGTCGGGCAGGCAAAGGTAGATCGTGCCGTTGCTGTTGGCTGCGCAGCACAGCCCGGGGCAGCACGAGTTGAACGAGTCCTGACAGGGCGACATGGCCGGCCGGCAGACGCCGCCGTCCATCGAGCCGGCGTCCGCGACGCCAGAGTCGGGCGCGCCGGCGTCGGGAGCCCCGGCGTCGGGCGCGCCAGCGTCGCGCAGCCCCGAGTCGGGCGTTCCGGAGTCGGTGGAGCCTGAGTCGGGCGTCCCCGAGTCGGGCCTGCCGGAGTCGGGCGCACCGGAGTCGGGCGCACCGGAGTCGGGCGCGCCGGAGTCGGGCACACCGGAGTCGAGCGCGCCGGAGTCGAGCGCGCCGGAGTCGAGCGCGCCGGAGTCGAGCGCGCCGGAGTCGAGCGCGCCGGAGTCGAGCGCGCCGGAGTCGAGCGTGCCCGAGTCCGGCTCATCGGTCGGGCCACAGGTGCACCCGGTCGAGAGCACCGCGAGCGCGGCGAGCAGGCACATCGAGTTTGCCATCGTGATTCGCGCCGTCACGCGAACGCATCGTCGTCAGATTCGCGCCACCTGTCGAGCAATGAGTCGAGGCGAGCACGACCGTCGCGGCGGCGCCGTTGCTATGTAGCGCCGATGCCATCGAACAACCCGTGGTCTCTCACGCTCGGCCGAGTCGCGGGCATTCAGCTCGAGGTGCACGTGACGTTCGCGGTGCTGCTCGGCTGGGTCGTCGTCACGACCGTGCAGAATGGAGATGGCTGGGGCGCCGCGCTGAAGGCGGTGCTGCTGCTGGTGGCGGTGTTCTTCACCATCCTGCTCCACGAGCTGGGCCACGCGCTGACCGCCCGCCACTTCGGCATCCGCACGCTCGACATTCAGCTCACGCCGATGGGCGGCATGTCTCACCTCGAGCGGGTGCCCGAGAAGCCGCAGCAGGAGCTCTACATCTCGCTCGCCGGCCCGATCGTCAGCCTGCTCATCGCGCTCATGCTCTGGCGCTTCATCTCGTTCACCCACCGGCCCTTCGACTTCGACAGCCTGCTCGACCCGGCGGCGCACCCGCTCGCCGCGCTCATGTACGTGAACCTCGCGCTCGGCCTCTACAACCTGCTCCCCATCTTCCCGATGGACGGCGGCCGGGCCCTGCGCGCCGCGCTCGCCTTTCGCCGCTCGTACCCCGACGCCACCCGCATCGCGACGCGGTTCGCCCAGGTTGGCTCCATCGCGCTCGCGATCGTGCCGGGCCGCTTCAACCTGGTCTTCGTGCTCACCGCCGTCTGGGTGTGGATGAGCGCTCGCAAGGAGCTGCGCGACGTGCGCGAGCGGCACACGGTGAGGCCGTTCTCGATTCGCGACGTGATGGTGCCCGAGCCGCTGACGCTCTCGACCGACGATACGCTCAAGAAGGCCGCCGCGGCCTTCACCAGCACCTTTCAGTCGGAGTTCCCCGTCATGCAGGGTGACTCGGTCGCCGGTGTGCTCGGCTTCACCGAGCTCTTGCAGGGGCTCGAGAAGCACGGCGAAGACGCGGCCGTTCGCGAGGCGATGCGCCGAGACCCCGAGGGCATCGAGGTGGGCGCCAAGATCGAAGACGCCCTCGCGCGCTTGAACGAGCAGGACGACGAGACCGACACCGTGCTCATGGTGCTCGAGCGAGACCGGCTCGTGGGCCTGCTGCCGATGTCGAACCTCAAGGAGCTCATCAAGGTCGAGAAGGCGCTCCACCGCGCCGCGTGAGCGCGGGTGTGCGGCAGCGTGTCGCGGCGCGAGGGCCGCGCGACTCGGGTCGCCCCGTGCCGCTCTCGCTGTGGGCACGAGTCGTGCTAGGGGCCGCCTCATGACGACGACGTTCGAAGGAGCAATGACGGCGCTGGCGACCCCCTTCAAGGGCGGGAAGCTGGACGAGGCGGCCTACGAAGGGCTCATCGCGTACCAGCTGAGCAACGGCATCACCGGGCTGATTCCGATGGGCACGACGGGCGAGGCGGTGACGATGTCTCCGGCCGAGAGAGCGCGCGCGGTGCAGGTCTGCGTGAAGGCGACGAAGGGCCGCGCGAAGGTGATCGCGGGCGCGGGCAGCAACGCGACCTCCGAGTGCATCGAAGGCGTGACGGCGGTGCGCGAGCTCGGCGCCGACGCCGCGCTGATCGTGACGCCGTACTACAACAAGCCGACGCAGGCCGGGCTCGTCGAGCACTACCGGGCGATCGCGAAGGCGCACCCCGGGTTCCCGATCGTCGCGTACAACGTGCCGGGCCGCACCGGCGTCGACCTGCTGCCCGAGACGGCCGCGAAGCTCTGCGAGATCCCCGAGGTCGTCGCGCTGAAAGAGGCGACCGGCCTCGCGCTGCGCGCGCTCGACGTCTACGAGAAGTGCGGCGAGCGCATGACGCTGCTGTCGGGCGACGACTTCACCGTGCAGCCGTTCATGGCGTGCGGCGGCAAGGGCGTCATCTCGGTGTCGTCGAACGTCGCGCCCAAGCTGATGAGCGACCTCGTCGCCGCGGCGAAGAAGAACGACACGGCCACGGCGCGCAGGCTTCAGCTCGAGCTGCAGCCGCTGCACCGCCTGCTGTTCTGCGAGTCGAACCCGATTCCCGTGAAGTGGGCGCTGCACCTGATGGGGCGCTTCACCGCCGAGCTCCGCCTGCCGCTGACGCCGATGACCGAGGTCAACGCCGCGAAGCTGAAGGACGAGCTCAAGCGCCTGAAGCTGCTCTGAGAGAGAGGCTCGCCGCAGCGGCCGGTCCCGGGCCCTGATAAGAGCGTCGCCGCATGAAGCTGATCATCTGTGGGGCCGCCGGCCGAATGGGGCAAGCGCTCATCGCGGCGGCGCGCGCGCTCGGCCACACCGTCGTGGCGGGCGTCGAGCGGCACGGGGTGGCGGTGGCCGGCGTGCCGGTGACCGAAGCGCTGGCACCGGCCGGAGCCGACTGCGTGATCGACTTCACGGCTCCCGAGGCGTCGCTCGAGCACGCGCGCGCGTGCGTGGCGGCGAAGGTGCCGATCGTCATCGGCACGACCGGCTTCTCGGCGGCGCAGCGCGCCGAGCTCGAGCAGCTCGGCGGCAAGGGCGCCCTCGTCGTGGCCCCGAACATGTCGGTGGGCGTGAACGTGGTCATCGGCTTCGCGGCCGAGCTCGCGAAGCGCCTCGGTGATGACTTCGACGTCGAGATCCTCGAGACGCACCACAAGAAGAAGAAAGACAGCCCGTCGGGCACGGCGCTGAAGCTCGCCGAAGAGATCGCGGCGGCCACGCAGCGCACGAAGAGCGACCTTCGCCTCGCGCGCGAGGGGCAGCTCGGCGAGCGCCCGCCCCGGGAGATCGGCGTGCAGGCGCTGCGCGGCGGCGACGTCGTGGGCGAGCACACCGTCTACTTCTTCGGCGACGGCGAGCGCGTCGAGCTCAGCCACCGCGCCACGAGCCGCGATCAGTTCGCGCGCGGAGCGATGCGCGCCGCGGCCTGGCTGCAGGGCAGGGGGCCGGGCCTCTACGACATGCGGCACGTGCTGGGGTTCCTATGAAATACGCGCGGGTGAAGACGTCGGGTGGAGCACGGTACGCCGAGCTGCGCGGCGACGAGGCGCTGTTGCTCGATGGCGCTCCGTGGGCCGACGGCAAGCGCACGGGCGAGACGATGCCGCTCGACCCTGCGGTGCTGCTGCCTCCGTCGGAGGCCTCGAAGGTCGTCGCGGTCGGGCAGAACTACCGGAAGCACGCGGCCGAGATGGGCAAGCCGGTGCCGCCCGAGCCGCTCTTGTTCATGAAGCCGTCGACGGCGCTGAACGGCCACCTGTCGCCGATCGTGATGCCGCCCGAGAGCAACGAGGTGCACCACGAGGGCGAGCTCGCGGTGGTGATCGGGCGGCGGCTGCACCGCGCGAGCGAAGACGAGGCGCGCGCGGCCCTGTTCGCGGTGACGTGCTTCAACGACGTGACGGCGCGCGACATTCAGAAGCGCGAGACGCAGCACACGCGCGCGAAGAGCTACGACACCTTCGCGTGCGTCGGCCCGTGGATGGTGACGGGCCTCGACCACGGCAACCTGCGCGTGCAGTGCCGCGTCAACGGCGAGACCCGCCAGGACGGCAGCACGTCGGACATGATCTTCCCCGTGCCGATGCTGGTGTCGTTCATCTCGCGGGTGATGACGCTGCTCCCGGGCGACGTGGTGACGACGGGCACGCCGTCGGGCGTAGGCCCCTTGCGCGACGGCGACGTGGTCGAGGTCGAGCTCGAGGGCGTCGGCGTACTCAAGAACCCGGTGAAGCGGGCGTGACGGTCGCGTACGTCGCCCTGGGCTCGAACCTGGGCGATCGCCGCGCGCACCTCGACGCGGCCGTGCGCGCGCTCGGCGCGACGAGGGTCTCGCGCTACGTCGAGACGGCTGCGCTGCTGGCTCCGGGCGATGCCACGCCGCAGCCCGCGTACCTGAACGCGGCGGCCGAGCTCGAGACGGCGCTCGAGCCGGGCGCGCTGCTGCTGCGGCTCCGCGAGATCGAGAGCGCCGCGGGCCGGCCGGCGGCGCGCGCGCGCTGGCAGGCGCGCACGCTCGACCTCGACCTCCTGCTCTACGGCGATCGCGTCGTCGACGAGCCCTTTCTGACGGTGCCGCACCCCGAGCTGCACAAGCGCCGCTTCGTGCTCGAGCCGCTCGCCGAGATCGCGCCCGGCGCAGTGCACCCGGTGCTCGGCGCGACCGTGCGCGAGCTGCTCGCGCGGCTGTGATGGGCTTGCGACGGGAGCCGGCGACGGTCGAGTAGGGCTGCCCCGACGCTCTCGACGGTGACGGCGAGCAACCTCGCGAGCGCAGGCAGGGCCGCGCGTGGCACCGCGCTTGCGAACGGTCTTCAGCCCATGGGTCTATTCAAGAGCATCGGGAAGGTGCTCAAGGGCGCCGTCAGCGTTCTCTCGAAGGTGGCGGACATCGTCGCGCCGATCTGCGCGTTCATCCCCGGGTTGAACCCGGTGGTGACGGCGGTGGCTGCGGGCATCAAGGCGATCGACGGCCTGACGGACAAGCCGCCGAACCTCGGCAAGGTGCTGGGCGGTGTGGTCTCGATGATCCCCGGCGGCGCGCTGGCGAAGGTGCTCGGCCCGCTCGCGAAGCTCGGCGGCGGCACCGCGGGCAAGTTCGCCGAGATGTTCGTCGGCGCGGCGGCCGGCAAGAGCGGCACGGGCGGGCTGCTCGGCGACGTGCTGAAGAGCGTGGTCGGCAGCAAGGCGATCGGCGGGCCCGACTCGCCCCTCGGCGGCTTCGCCACGCAGCTGTTCGGGTCGTTCGCCGACAAGCTGCGCACCGGGCCGTTTCAGTCGTCGCTCACGGACCTCGTGACGAGGTTGACGGGGACGAAGGCGGGCGACGTGCTGAGCGCAGAGCAGATCGCGAAGGCGCTGACGCAGCCGACGGGCGGCACGGTGACCCGGCTCATCGACGGGAGCGCGCAGCCGGTGCCCGAGCTCCGCGTGCACCCCGAGCTGGACAAGCTGATCTCGTCGGCGCTGGGCCAGGTCGCTGCAGACGCCGGGCGGCAGCGCTCGGAGTTCGTGGTCGCTCCGCGGCCGCTCGTCGAGCTCTGACGCGCTGCTGCGAGAACGCCCGCTCGGCCGCGGCGGCCGACGCGGGGTCGGCGGGCTGACGTCGGGCTTCGCGGTTCGCCCGGGAGCAACAGACCCGCGCTATAGAGGGGCGTGATGACGCTCCCGGTCGTTCTCATTCTCCTCAGTCAGCAGCCGCTGCAGCCCGGTCAGACCGAGATGCCTCCCGGTCACCCGCCGATGGGGCAGCCGGCGCTCCCGCCAGATCACCCGCCGATGCCGGCGCAGCCCGAGGCGTCGCCGAGCACGCAGGAGCTGATGAAGAAGCTCGACGGCATGAAGGACCTCGCCGACAAGGACAAGTCGTTCGAGGTCGCTGCGACGCTGGGCCGCCTGTACTACGCGCACGGGCGCTACGCCGAGGCCGCGACGTACCTTCGCCAGGCGGTCGAGAAGGCGAAGCCGGCGCGCGACCTCTACCTGCAGCTCAAGAAGGCCGCCGGCAACAAGGCGCTGCCCGCCGCCGGCGCGGTCGGCTGCACGCCGGAGCCCGACGGCAAGCTCGAAGCCCAGATGGAGCTCGCCAAGGCGAAGGCGAAGCAAGACCCGGCTGCGGGTGCCGCCTGCATGCGGGCCGGGCTGCACGTGCTGATGGAGCTCGAGACCCAGCTCGGCAACGCGCGCTTCCTCACGCGCGACGCGACCGGCGCGCTCGCCGCCTACGAGTCGGCGCTCGAGCTTTTCGAGTCGAACCCCGACGCACGCTACGGCCGCGCGGCGCTGCTGCTCGACACGCGCGGCGACGACGTGAAGGCGCTCGAGCAGGCGAAGGGCGACTTCGTGCGCTTCCTCGCCGACTACCCGACGAGCCCGCGCGCGGCGCAGGCGAAGGCGCTGCTCGATCGCACGAACGCGGCGATCGCGGCCGGCGGCCTGTCGAAGCTCGTCGCGAAGGGCCCGAACAAGCCCCCGAGCGAGAAGCCCGACCCGCATGCGCAGGCCGGCGGCATGCGGCCGCTCACGCAAGAGATGATCGACGCGGTGCAGAACGTCGAGCGCACGCCCGAGATGGAGCAGGGCTTCGAGAAGCTGATCGAAGAGGGCGAGGTCGCGCTCGCCACCGGCAAGTACCAGGACGCGCTCGACGCCTACAAGCGCGTGGTGCCGTTCAACCCCGACAACGCGCGCGCCCGCGCCGGCATGGCGTGGAGCCTCGTGCGCCTCAACAAGCCGATGGCGCAGAACGTGTGGAGCGTCGCGCTGCAGAGCCCCGAGTCGCTCGACGCGCTCGGCGACACGCTCGCGAAGAGGGGCGACAAAGAGGGCGCGAAGCTGCTGTGGCAGCGGCTGAAAGAGACCGCCCCGCAGTACGCGAGCAAGGTGGAAGGGAAGCTCAAATGAATGCGGTCTTGATCGGTGGCACCGGCTACGGAGGCGCCGAGCTGTTGCGCCGCCTGCTCTTTCACCCGCAGGTGAAGGTCACGCGCGTCACGGCCGCCGACAACATCGGCAAGAAGGTCGGCGACGTGCACTTCAACCTCGCCGGGCTGACGCCGCTGCAGTTCGAGCAGGTGCCGGCGGGCGAGGCGTGCAAGGGCGCCGACGTGGTCTTCCTCGCGCTGCCGCACAAGGCGACGGCGAAGGTCGTCATCGAGATGCTCGAGGCGGGCTACGCGGGGCGCATCGTCGACATGTCGGGCGACTTCCGCCTGCGCGACGCGGCTGCGTACGAGAAGTACTACGGCGTTGCGCACCCGAAGCCGTCGATGCTGACCGACGCGCAGTTCGTCTACGGGCTGCCCGAGCTGAACCGCGCGGCGCTGAAAGGCGCGAAGTGGGTCGCGAGCCCGGGCTGCTTCGCGACGACGATCGCGCTGGGGCTCGCTCCGCTGGCGAAGGCGGGGCTCTTGACGGGCGCGGTGCACACGGTGGCGGCGACCGGCAGCTCGGGCTCGGGCGCGAACCCGGTCATCGGCACGCACCACCCGTTACGGGCGTCGAACATCCGCACGTACAAGCCGCTCGATCACCAGCACATCCCCGAGATCCTGCAGACGCTGCGGGCGGCGGGGGCGGGCGCCGACGTGTCGCTCGAGTTCGTGCCGGTGTCGGCGCCGCTGCCGCGCGGCATCTTCTCGACGAGCTTCGCCGACGTGCCCGCGAGCACCACGAAGGAGCAGCTCGACGCCGCGTGGTCGAAGGCCTTCGAGGGCGAGCGCTTCATTCGCATCGTGAAGGGCGACCGGCAGCCCGAGGTGGTCGCCGTGAGCGGCAGCAACTACGTCGAGGTCGGCTTCACGCTCGGGCCGGTGACGGGGGCCACGCGCCGGGTGGTGTGCTTCTCGGCGCTCGACAACCTGGTGAAGGGCGGGGCGGGCCAGTCGATTCAGGCGTTCAACGCGATGATGGGCTTCGACGAGGGCACGACGCTCACCGAGCCGGGGCTGTGGCCGTGAGCCTGACCGACTCGCGGGGCCGGTGGTTCGTGGTGAAGGTCGGCGGCGAGCTCGCGGCCGACAAAGAGAAGCTGGCGGGCACGGTGGGGCGGGCGATCTCGGCGTTTCTCGACGCCGGCGTGAAGGTCGCGGTGGTGCACGGCGGCGGCCCGCAGGCGACCGAGCTGCAGAAGAAGCTGGGCATCGAGGTGCGGCAGGTCGGCGGGCGGCGCATCACCGACGCGGCGACGCTCGAGGTGATGAAGATGTCGCTCGCAGGCCAGGTGTCGGTCGACGTGGCGTCGGCGTTTCGCATCGCGGGCGTGCCGGCGGTGTGCACGACGGGCGCGAGCGCGGGGCTGGTCGACGCGGTGAAGCGGCCGCCGGCGGTGGTGAGCGGTGGGCCTCCGGAGCCGGTCGACTTCGGGCTGGTGGGCGACGTCACCGACGTGAACGTGACGCTGCTCGAGAAGCTCGCGAGCGCGGGCGTGGTGCCGGTGCTGGGCTCGCTCGCGGGCTCGGCCGACGGGCGCGTGTTCAACGTGAACGCGGACACGGTGGCGACGCGGGTGGCGGCGCGGCTGTCGGCGGCGCGGCTGTTCCTGGTGTCGAACGTGCCGGGGGTGCTGAAGGACAAGAACGACCCGAAGACGCGCATCGCGAAGCTGACGCCGGCCGAGGCGCGAGCGCAGATCGCGGCGGGCGTGATTCAGGGCGGCATGATCCCCAAGGTCGAAGAGAGCCTCGCCATGCTCGACGAGGGCATCGGGGCGATTCACATCGTGGGCCTCGACCCGCCCGACTCGATTCTCAAGGAGGCGCAGGTGCCCGGCTCGGCCGGCACCGCGTTCGTCACATGAAAATGGGGACAGGCTACTTTTCCACGAGGCTGCGAGCGTGCGAGGGCTGGGGGCACATTGGAAAAGTTGCCTGTCCCCTTTTTCTCCTGCTGAGCGGCTGTCCCGAGAAGAAGGAGGCACCTGTGCCTGCACCGGCGCCCGCGCCGGCCCCTGCGGCTCCCGCGCCCGACGCGGCGGTGGTCATCACGCAGAACGTGGTGCCCGAGCCGCAGCCGCCGCCTGCGGCCGAGGTCGAGTTCTTCGGCACGGTCGAGACGGGGAAGCTGAAGCCTTCGCGCATCGTGTTCGTGGTGGCGCGCGGGCCGTGCGAGGCCACGAGCGAAGAGCTCGACGTCATCGAGCAGACCGACGTGAGCCCCGGCAAGCTGTTCACCGAGATGTTCTTCCCGCAGGGCACGGTGGGGCACCTGTGCGCCATCGCGCTCGACGCCAAGGGGCAGCAGGTGGGCTTCGCGGCGTTCGCGAAGAACCCGGTCACGTTCCAGGGTGAGGGCGAAGTCGAGGTAAAAGACGTGGTGCTGAAGCTGTCGAGCGTGAAGGCCCGGGCCGCTCCGAAGGGAATGTGACCGATGCGTGGAGTGCTGTTGCTGGTGTTGGCCTGTGCCTGTCAGGGCCCACCGGCAACCGACGCCGAGGTGTGCCGCGACGTGGTGCGGCGGCTGTGCAACTCGCGCTGCCCGGTGGCCGACGCGAAGCTGGGGCTCACGGCCGACAGCGACTGCACGGGGCAGCTCACGACGCGCAGCGGGTGTGACTCCGACGACTTTCGCTTCGAGAACCGGGCCAACTTTCTCTCGTGCCGGCTGCCGCTGATCCGCACGGGAGACCACATCGACCAGGCGCCGAGCTGCGACGACGTCGACGACATGTTCCGCGGCTGCCCTTCGATGGCGAAGTTCTACGGGGGGCCGTGATGACCCCTTCGTTCGAGCCTCGGGCGAGAAGGCCGAACGCGGCGCTGATGCTCGCGCTCGTCTCGCTCTGCGGCTGCGCCACGATGGAAGACACGACGCGCGTCGAGCGAGGCCCGAAGCTGCGCGAGTTCGAGCGGCCGCGCATCGTCGAGGGCGGGGTCACGGCCACGATCACCGTCGACCCCGCGACCCCGTCGAAGCTCACGCTGGCGCTCTCGGGCTACGACACGTGCCGCACCGAGCGCGTCGAAGAGTTCGCCGAGGAGCACATTCGCGAGCGCCGCGGTGCCGGAGCCGGCGCGTCGATCAGCGCGGGCGTGCTGTTCACGGTCGCGAGCGCCGCGGCGTTCGGCGCCTCGTACGTGCTCTCGCAAGAGCCCGATCGCAGCCACCTCGACGGCGCCGGCCGCTACGGCCCCTCGGAGGCGGTGCAGGCGCGAGGCTGGAGCGTCGGCCTGCTCTGCCTCGGCGTCCCCGCGCTCGCGGTCGGCTTCGTGCAGTGGCTGCGCACGGGCGAGTCGACCGAGGTCGTGAAGGTCGAGCAGGTCGCCGGCCAGCGCGACGAGGTCTGCAACGTGCGCCCGATCGACGGCCCGGTGCACCTGCGCATGGAAGACGGCTCGGTGCTCGGCCCGCTGCCGACCGCGGGCGGGCTCGTCGCCGTCGAGGCGAAGCCGCTGAAAGCGCCACTCGACGGCTTCGTGTTCTACGAGCGCGACGTGGCGCTCGACGACGGGTCGCGCTCGCTGCTCATCGCGTTCAACGGGTGCGCGAAGCTCGTGCGCGAGTCGGTGGCCGACGCCACGGCGCTGACCACCGGTGCGCTGCTCAAGCGGGTCGAGGCGGCGCGGGCGTGCCGGCAGGTGCGCGGCGACGCGGTGCAGGCCGAGCTGGGGCGCCTCGAAGACGAGCTCGGCCGTCGCCGCGAGGGTGGGGAAGCCGGCACGTTTCTGCCCGGCGCGAAGCAGCTCAAGAGCTTCGAGGAGGCGGTGCAGGCGTACCCGCCGCGCTTCACGCTGGTCGACGGCAGCGCGGATCTCGCGAAGGGCCTCGACGCCCTGACGGGGCAGAGCGTGTTGGTGCGCGGGCACGTGCAGGCGGGGCTGTCTCCGAACATCGGCGTGGTGTCGTACGCCGACCGGGAGGTGTTCGTGTTCCTGCCGCCAGACGCGCCGTGGGTGTCGCAGGACTTCCCACTCGGCGCGGCGGTCGAGGTGGTGGGCGTGGTGAGCGGGCTGCAGACGGTCGGCGAGCGAACGGCGCCGCTGGTGCGGGCCGTGTGGATGAGGAAAGTTCCCTGAGGCCAGGAGTGATCTCCCGATGGTGCCCCAAACTCCATCGATCGTGGTGCCGGCGGCCGAGCTCCAGCGGGTGGAGCTCTCGGACGCCTTCGAGCGCCACCGCGGCGACGTCTTCCGCTGGGCGCTGAGGTACGGGGCGGGCGACCGCGCGTGGGCCGAAGACCTGACGCACGACGTGTTCCTCAAGCTGCACGGCCACCTGTCGAGCCTCGAGGCGCGCTCCGACCTGGCGGGCTGGCTGTACACGGTGACGGCCCGGCTCGCGATGACGCGGCGGCGCAACGAGCGTGGGTGGGTCGAGCGCCTCTCGAGCTTCTTCAAGCCGCAAGGGCAGGCGGCGCTCGACGATCAGGTGGCGGCGCGGCTCGCGACCCGCTCGGCGTTCGCGCAGTTGGCGGCCCTGCCCGACCGCGAGCGCGTCGTCCTCTGCATGGAGCTGCTCGACGGCAAGAAGCAGCGCGAGATCGCGAGCGCGCTGAAGCTGACCGAAGGTTACGTGAGCAAGCTCCTCAAGAGGGCGCGCGAGCGGATTCGAATCGCCGGCTGGGAGCTCGGTGAGGGGGAGGTCGCAGATGGCGAGTGACTTCCGGGAAGCGCTCCTCATGGAGGACGCCGAGCTGCAGCAGGTCACGCCCGCAGCAGAGGCCCGCCTGCGCCAGCGCCTGGGCGCGTCGCTCTACAAGAACCGGCTCTGGTGGCGGTACCCGGTGACGGCGCTGGCCTCGTGTGCGGCGGGAGTGCTGCTCGCGTTCGCCGTGCTCAGGCCGCCCGCGCCGGTGGTGATGGCGGGGCTGAAGGTGGAAGCGCCGTCGGTCGGCTTCGAAGGTCGCGCTGAAGGCAACGATCTCGTCGTGAAGGCCGGGGAAGCGACGGTGAAGCTCGAGGGCGCGACGGCGCGCATGACGCGGCCGGGCCGGCTGCGACACGAGCAGGGCAACCTGCGGGTGCTGAGCGGCCGCGTCGAGCTCGACGTCGAGAAGCGGGCGCCGGGCAGCGACCCGCTGCGCATTCTCGTGAGCGACGGAGAGATCGAGGTGCGCGGCACGCGCTTCGCGGTCGATCAGATCGAGGGCGGCGGAGGCGCCGCGCTGCTGTGGGAGGGCACCATCGTGTTCCGCGCGCCCGACGGCCGCGTCGTCGAGCTGAAGCCCGGTCAGTCGGTGGCGTGGCCGCTGCCGCCTCCGGTTCCCGTCGAGCCCGCGAAGGACAAGAGCTTCGACACGCCCGAGGAAGACGCGCTCGCGCCGCTGCCGCCGTCGCCGCCGCCCGCTGGTGGCACCGACTGGTCGGCGCACGATCGGCTCCTGCGGGCGCACACGCTGCTCGAGCGCATTCCGAAGCTGCGGCGCATGGGCGCCGACGCGCAGGCGGCCGCAGAGCTGGAAGACGCGATGAAGCAAGATCTGCCCGCCGCCGCGCGCGAGCGGCTCTCGTACGAGCTCGTCGATCTGTACTCGAAAGACCTCTGGGACACCGTGAAGGGCTGCCGGCAGGCGAAGGATCACCTGTGGCGATACCCGGCGGGCCGCTACGACGGCGCGGTTCAGGCGGCGCGCGAAGACATGGGGTGCGCGCGTTAGCGCCGCTCTCGGCGCTTCAGCCGCCGTCGCCGCCGTCGGTGCGGCCGCCATCGGTGCGGCCGCCGTCGCCTGCAGCGCCGCCGGCGCTGCCTCCGCTCATGCCTCCGCTGCCGGCCGCTCCGCCGCTGGTGCCGCTGCCGCCCGCGACGCCGCCCTTCACGCACTTGCCCTTGTCGCAGTGATACCCCTCGAGGCACTGTGAGCCGGGCTGCGCCGACAGGTCGCACGGCTGGCCCTCGGGGTCGAAGGTCGTCAGCATCGTGCACGCCGCCAGCATCAGCAGCGCGACGACCGCGAAGGCTCTCACGGGCCGACCACCGACAGCGCGCAGCGCTCGAAGTCGAGCACGCGGCGGGCGACGTCTTGCACGGCCTTCGAGTCGATCGCGGCGATCTCTTCGGCGTACTTCAGGTACGCCTCGGCGCCGAGGCCGTACAGCTCGTCGAGCGCCATGGTCGCCGTGCGCGCGCCGTTGCGCTGCAGGCCGATCTCGTGAACGCCGATGAGGTGCTCTTTCGCGCGAGACAGCTCGGAGTCGTTCACCGGCTCGTCGCGCAGCCGCTGCAGCTCGCGGCGCATGCCGGCGAGCGCGGTGTCGACCTTCTCGGGGCTCGTGCCGATGTAGACGGCGAAGTACCCCGGGTCGATGCCCTCGACCGACATCGACGACACGCTGTACGCGAGGCTCTGCTTGTCGCGCAGCTCGAGGAACAGCCGGCCGCTCTGGCCCGACAGCACCGTCGACAGCACGTCGAGCGCGCGGCGCCACGGGTCGGTCACGCGCGCCCCGGGAAAGCCGAGCACCAGGTGCGTCTGCGCCTTCTGCAGCGTCTTCTTCACCTCGCGGGGGCCCTTCCACTCGGGCTCCTGCGGCACCTCGAGCTTGCCGCGGCGCGAGCCGCTGCCCGAGAACGCCTCGCGCGCGCGCTTCACCACGTCTTCGGCGTCGACGTCGCCGACCACCGCGAGCACCATGCGCGACGGGTCGATGTGCGCCGCGTGAAACGCCTTCAGATCGTCGGGCGAGAGGCGCTCGACGGTCGCGCGCTCGCCCAGCATCGACATGCGGTAGGGGTGCACCTGGTACATCGCCTTCGCGAGCTGCTCGAACGCGACGCTCGAGGGCTTGTCGTCGCGCGACGCGATCGCCTGCAGCTGCACGGCGCGCTCGCGGCGAACCTCACCCTCGGGGAACGACGGCCTGAGCAGCACCTCGGCGAACAGCTCGAACGCGCGCGCGTAGTGCTTCGACAGGAACTCGCCCCGCACCGACAGCGAGCTGCGGCCCCCGACGGCCGACATGCCGCCGGCCATCGCGTCGATCTGCTGAGAGATGCCTTCCGCGTCGTGCGTCGCGGTGCCCCGCATCCACGCGCGCGACAGGAGCGTCGAGATGCCGTTGTTGGCCTCGGTCTCGGTGCGCAGCCCGCCGTGAAACGCCGCGCGCATCGCGAACAGCGGCACGCTGCGCTCTTCGCGCACCAGCACCGTCGCGCCGTTCGGCAGCCGCTCGGTCACGAGGCCCGCCGCCTTGCGCGCGCTGCCGGTCACCCGCATCGCGCCCGCCGCGACCGACGTCTTGCGCGAGACGATCGACACGCCGTCGCCGTCGGCGACCCGCTCGAGCAGCGCCCGCGCGTCGTTCTCGTCGAACTCGCAGCCCTTCGGCAACAGGCCCGTCACCATCGCGCGATCGAAGCGCAGGTACTTCTTCGCGACGTCGAGCAGCTTCGCCGGAGTCACCTGCGCGACCGCCTCGTAGTACGCCGCCTCGCGCTCGATGCCGCCGAGCGCCGCCTGGTAGTAGCCGAGCTTGCGCGCCATGCCCTGCGCGGTCTCGCGCTGGTAGACGGCCTCGCTCTCGATGAGCCCCTTCACCGTGTCGAGCTCGGCCTGCTCGACCGGCTTCGTGCACAGCCCGCGCAGCACGCGCGCGGTCGCCTCGAACGCGTCGGTCGCCTTCTCGTGCGAAGAGGTGAAGCCCGCGGCGAACACGCCGTCGTCCTTCGGGGTGTACGCGTACGCGTGAACGTCGTTGACGAGGCTGCGCTTGCGCTTCACCTCGAGCGAGAGCCGCGCTCCGTCGCCCTGGCCGGCGATCATCGCGAGCACGTCGAGCGCCGGCGTGTCGGGGTGGTCGGCGCCGGGCAGCGAGAAGGCGAGGTTGACCCACGCCTCTTTCACGTCGTCGGTCTTGAGGCACGTGCGAATGCCGCTGACCTCGGGCTCGACCGCGCGAGGGTGGGGCGCGCCGCGCGAGCGGCCCCAGTCGCCGCCGAAGAGCTCTTCGGCCCACTGCCTCAGCTGGGCCTCGGTGAAGTCGCCGGCCGCGGCGAGCACCATGTTCGAGGGCACGTAGTGCTTCGAGTAGAAGGCGACGACGCGGTCGCGGGTGTGCGCGCGCACGTTCTCTTCGAAGCCGATGACCGGGCGGCCGTACGGGTGCACGGTGTAGCGGGTGGCGAAGAGGTCTTTCGAGGCGCGGCGCGACGGCATGTCGAGGCTGCGCTTGATCTCTTCGCAGACGACCTCGATCTCTCGGCCGAGCTCGGCGGCGTCGAAGGCCGAGGCGCGCACGGCGTCGGCGAGCACGTCGAGGCCCTCGCGCGCGAAGCGGCTCGCCATCACCACGTGGTAGGCGGTCTGGTCGAACGAGGTCCACGCGTTGATCTCGCCGCCGTGGGCCTCGACCGAGCGCGCGATCTCGCCGAGCCCGCGGCGGGCGGTGCCCTTGAAGAGCATGTGCTCGTGCAGGTGGGCGAGGCCGATCTCTTCGGGCGACTCGTCGGCGCTGCCGACCTTCACCCAGACCTGAAAGGCGGCGACGCGGGCGGCGTGCTGCTCCTGGGCCACCACGGTCAGGCCGTTACCGAGCTGGAATTTCATCCCGCCCCTCTCATAGCCGGTTTTCACGGGTCGGGCTCGTAACGGCGTCGGCGTGCGACCGCGATGACTCCATTCGGTTGCAAGCAGGCGGACTCAAAACGGCATGTTAGGCTTCGATGGGTTCCATGGCGCAAAGCCCGGACGAAGATCCACTCCTCGAGCTCCGAGACAGCCTCGGGGATGACGACGAACCGCTCTTCCCCGGGGCCGGTGCGCCTCCGCCTCCGCCTGCCGCTCGCGCGAAGCCGCTGTCTCAGCCCGGAGTCCCCGCGGCGCAGCCTCCGCCGATGGCGCCGCCGCCGCTGCCTCCGCGGCAGCAGAAGACGCAGAGCGGCAACCAGCCCGCGCATCAGCCGCGCGTCTCGAACGTGACGCAGATGCAAGCGCCGAAGCGGCCGCAGACGGGCGTGTTCCCGCCCGGGACGCTCTCGCCGATTCCTCCGTCGGCGGCGCCGCAGACGATGTCGCTGCCGTCGCCGGTGCCGCGCCCGACGGGGTCTGATCCGTTCGCCGAGGCGCCCGAGCCGCGGCTGCCTCCGGGGGGAGACCCCGAAGAGAAGCTGAAGGCCTTCCGCACGATGTTGAAGCTGAAGGACGAGGCGCTCGCGCGAGGCCGCGGCCTGTACCAGGCGGTCGACCAGGAGGCGCAGGCGCTGCGCCAGGCCGCGCTGCAGCTGAAGACCCAGCTCGAGGCGGCGCTGATCGAAGCGTCGAAGGGCGCCGAGTACCCGCAGCAGATCGCGGCGCTCAAAGAGATGCTCGAGAAGGACACCGTTCGCGCCGAGTCGGCCGAGCGGAAGATGGACGAGCTGGTCTCGCGCCTCGCCGAGTCCGACGCCGACCGCAAAGATCTGCAGGCGGCCCTCGCCGAGATCGAGACCGCGCTCACCGAGCAGAAGGGGCAGCTCGAGAACGAGCGGACGAGCCGGCAGCAGCTCGCCGACGAGCTGGTCGGCGCGAAAGAGGCGCTCGGCATCAGCCAAGATCGGGTCAGCGAGCTGGCGGCGACGGCGAGCGACGTGAAGGGCCAGCTCGAGGCCGCCACCGAGGAGTACCAGCGCTACGCGCGGGAGGCCGAAGAGTCGCAGCTCAACCTCGAACGCACCCGCGAAGAGCTCGCGACCGTCACGAGCGAGCGCGACGCCGCCCGCGCCGAGGTCGACGCGCTGCGCGGCGACAGCGAGAGCCACAGCGCGCGGGCGCAGGGGCTCGAGCAGCAGCTCGACGAGATCCGCTCGAAGGCGCAGACGCTCGAGAGCGAAGCCGAGTGGTCGAAGTCGAGCATCGATCAGGCGCAGGCGCGCGTCGTCTCTCTCGAGCAAGAGAAGAGCGGCCTCGCCGACAGGGTCGCGCAGCTTCAGGCGCAGGTCGCCGATCTCACCGGCCAGCTCGAGGCGGCGAACGAGGCCCGCGAGGCGGTCGAGGCCGAGCTCGCCGGGGTGCAAGACATCATCTCGGGGCACGAGACGACCATCGGCAACATGAAGCTCGAGGTCGACGGCTTCAAGGCGCGCGAGCGGCAGCACGAGATCGACCTGCAGCGGGCGAAGGTCGAGGTCGAGACGGCGGCGGTGAAGAAGCTGCGCGACGAGCTGAACCAGGCGAACAAGCGCGCGATGGACTCGGGCGCCCAGCTGCGCCAGGTGAAGGCCGACAAAGAGGTCGCCGACGCGAAGGTCGCGAACTTCGAGAACCAGATCGCGGACTCCGAGTCGCGGGCGCGGCTCGCGGAAGATCGCGTGAGGGCGGCCGAGACGCGCGCGCTCGAGGCCGAGAAGAAGGCCGCCGAGCTCCACCAGGCCGCCATCAAGGGCGGCGACTCGAAGCTGAAGGCCGAGATGGAGAAGGTGAAGGCCCTCGAGCAGAAGGTCATCGCCGCCGAGAAGCAGTGGAAAGAGGCCCAGGCCAAGGTCGACGCCGCTTCGAAGCAGGCGGCCGGTGCGAGCGAGGCCGTGCAGCGCATGAAGCACCTCGAGGAAGAGCTGAAGAAGGCGAAGGCGGCTCCGGCGGCGGTGCCAGCAGGGGCCGGCGGCGGTGGGATGTCGGCCGCAGAGATCGAGAAGCTCAAGGTGGATCTCGCCACGATGAAGAAGAAGGCCATGGAGGGCGAGAACGCGAAGGAAGCGGTCGTCCTCTTGAAGTCGAAGGTCGCGAAGCTCGAGGCGCAGCTCAAGGGCGGGAAGAAGTAGCCGCAGCCCGCGGCCGCTCGGGCCGGCGGTGGTTGCGCTGCAGTGCTGCGCGGTCTATCGAACCCGTGTTGCCCCCCGTCGCTCCACTCGACCCGCTGACCGGCATCGAGGCCGCTCGCTTCACCGCGTACATTCACTACCCGTTCTGCCTCTCGAAGTGCCCCTACTGCGACTTCGCTTCGATCGCCGCGAAGGAGCCGCCAGACGCTCGCTACACCCGCGCCCTGCTCTCGGAGCTGAAGCTGCGCCGAGCGCCGCGCCTCGACGCCGTCTACTTCGGCGGCGGCACGCCGTCGCTCTGGCCGGCGCGCTACGTCGCCGAGGTGCTCGAGGCCCTCTCGATCGCTCGCGATGCCGAGGTCACGCTCGAGGCCAACCCGGGCGCCGCCGACTCCGCGCGCTTTCGCGACTACCGCGCCGCCGGGGTGAACCGCCTGAGCATCGGCGTTCAGTCGTTCGAGCCGTCGACGCTCGCTGCCCTCGGCCGCGCGCACGACGGTGCGGCCGCCGAGGCCGCTTTCCGCGCAGCGCGTGAGGCCGGGTTCGACAACGTCTCGCTCGACTTCATCTACGGCGTGCACGGCCAGACCCTCGAGCAGGCGACGCGCGACGCCGAGCGCGCCGCTGCGCTGCAGCCCGAGCACCTGTCGGCCTACGCGCTCACGCTCGAGAAGGAGGCCCTCGCCGAAGAGGTGCCGCTCGCGAAGCAGCTCTCGCGCGGCGAGGTGAGGCTGCCCGACGACGACACGGTCGTCGCGATGCAGCGCGCGGTCGCCGAGGCGTACGCGCGGCACGGGCTCCAGCGGTACGAGATCTCGAACTACGCGCGGCCGGGTCACCACTCGCGCCACAACGCCGCGTACTGGACGGGCGGTGAGTACCTCGCCCTCGGCGCCGGAGCGACCGGCCGCGTCGGCGGCGTGCGGTACCAGAACCACCGCAGCGCCGAGAAGTACCTGGCCGACGTCGAGGCGGGCCGCCTGCCCGAGGCGAGCCGCGAGGCGCTCGACGACGAGACGCTCGCCTCCGAGCGCGTCGCGATGGGCCTGCGGCTCGTGAGCGGAGTGCGAATCGAAGGGCACGCCGAAGCGCTGCAGCGGCTGCAGCGTGCGGGGCTCGTCGAGGTCGGCGAGCGGGTGCGCCTGACCGACCGGGGCTTCGACGTGCACTCGTCGGTCGCCGCGGCGTTGATGTAGATCGCTTGGCACCCGTGAGCACCCGCAGCGAGAACGACGAGACGCTGGTTCCCGCGGGCCCGCCCTCCGATGACCGCTTCCGGTCGGGCCGCACCATCGGCGAGGGCGGCCAGGCCGTCGTGCGCCGGGTGAAAGACAAGAAGCTCGACCGCGACGTCGCGATGAAGATGCTGAAGGCGCCCGCCGCTGCGCGCGCCGACGAGGTCGGGCGCTTCGTCGACGAGGCGCGCATCACGGCAGGGCTCGAGCACCCGCATGTGCCGGCGGTGCACGACCTCGGCGTCACGCCCGACGGGCTGCACTACTTCACGATGAAGCTCGTCGAGGGCGAGACGCTCGCGCAGCTGCTCTCGCCGCCCAGGTTCGACCCCGCCGATGACGTGCAGCTGTACAAGGCGCTGCAGGTGCTGATCCGCGTCTGCGAGGCCGTCTCGTACGCGCACAGCCGCGGCGTCATTCACTGCGACCTGAAGCCGGCGAACGTGATGGTCGGGTCGCACGGCCAGGTCTACGTGATGGACTGGGGCATCTCGCGCCGGCTGAAGGACCGCGCGACCCGTGGAGCCGTGCTCGGCACGCTCGGCTACATGTCACCCGAGCAGGCACGGGGTGAGACCGGGGGGCTCGACGCCCGCACCGACGTGTACGCGCTGGGAGCGCTGCTGTACCGAATCGTCGTCGGCTTCCCGCCGTACCACGCGCAGTCGACCGATGCGGGGCTCGACCTCGCGAAGAGCGGCGCCGTCTTCCCGCCCGAGCAGCAGGCGCGCGGGCGGTCGATGTCGCGCCGGCTGCTCGAGATCGCGATGAAGGCGCTGGCGCGCAAGCCGGCCGATCGCTTCGGCAGCGTCGACCAGCTGCAGGCCGAGCTGGAGTCATACGTGCGCGGCGCGGCGCGGTTCCCCGAGCGCACGTTCGCGAAGGGCGAGGTCATCGTGCGCGAGGGCGACACGGCCGACTGCGCCTTCCTCATCCGCGCGGGGCGCGTCGAGGCGAGCCGCAAGGTGAAGGGCAAGAAGAAGGTGCTGCGCAAGATGGGCGTCGGCGAGCTGTTCGGCGAGTCGGCGATCTTCGACAAGAAGCCGCGCACGGCGACGGTGGTCGCGCTCGAGGCCACGCGCGTCGCGGTGTTCAGCAAGAGCTCGCTCGCCGAAGAGATGGGCCGCGCCGACGTGCTGGCGCTCGCGTTGACGTCGGTGCTGCAGCGCTTCCACGAGCTCGACTCGAGGGGTGACGGGTGAGCAAGTTCTTCATCTGGTACCTGCTCGCGCGCATGACGGGCAGCCCGATCGCGAGCGCGGTCGGCCTGCTCATCTTCTACTGGGCGATCGACCGGTACACGCTGGGCGTTCTGCCCGACCCGTTTCGCTTCGTGAACGCGCTGCGCAAGCAGTGGAGGCTCGAGCAGCACCTGAAGGTCGCCCCGCACGACCGCAAGGCGCGCACCGAGCTCTCGGAGCTGTACCTGGCGCGCAAGCAGTACGCGAAGGCCGTCGAGGTGCTGCGCCCGAACCTCGAGGCAGGCGACGACGACATCGCGACGGTGTTCGACATGGGCGTGGCGTGCCTCGGGGCAGGGCACACGACGCAAGGCGAGAAGCTGCTCGAGCACGCGCTCGAGATGCAGCCCGACTTCCGCGTCGGCGAGATCTACCTCGCGCTCGGCCGCTTCCGGCTCGCGCGCGGAGACCACGCAGGCGCGAAGAAGGCGCTCGAGCAGCTCATCGCGGCGCGCAAGGGCACCGTCGAAGGGCGGCTCTTGATGTCGCGCGCGCTCGAGGGGCTCAAAGACGACGGGGCCGCCGCGCTGATGCGCGATCAGGCGTGGGACGAGTACGTCGCGGCGCCGCGGTTCCAGCGCAGGCGCGAGCGGCTGTGGGCGTGGCGAGCGCGGCCGTCGCGCCCGCTGATGTACGCGACGGCGCTGTTGCTCGCGCTGTTCCTGGTGGGCCGCTTCGTGCTGCCCGAGCTCACGAAGCAGACGCGGGACCCCTACGACGACGGCTACTACGGGCCATAGAGACGCGCTCGCGCACGTGGACCTGGACGTGGACGTTGTCGTGATCGTGGTCGTGATCGTGGTCGTGATCGTGGTCGTGATCGTGGTCGTGATCGACGGCGCCGCGAACGGCCGTCCACGATCACGATCACGATCACGATCACGATCACGGCTACGTCCAC
>JBGALX010000040.1:0-98260 GCA_044223505.1 Myxococcaceae bacterium | reverse complement strand
ACCGCCCGCTGGGAGCTCTTCGACGACGCCGGCGCCGCCGCCGCACGCGCCCGCGCCTGGGGCCCCGTCGTCGTGAAGGCCGACGGGCTCGCGGCCGGCAAGGGCGTCGTCGTCGCCGATGACGGCGCCCAGGCCGAGGCCGCCGTGCGCTCGCTCGGGGCGCTGCCCGCCGGCAAGCGCATTCTGCTCGAGGAGCGCCTCACCGGCCCCGAGGTCAGCGTCATGGCGTTCTGCGACGGGGCCCGGTTCGCGCTGTTGCCGCCGTCGCAGGATCACAAGCGGCTCAACGACGGCGACCTGGGGCCGAACACGGGCGGCATGGGCGCATACGCGCCGGCGCCGGTGCTCGACGCCGCGGCGCTCGACGACGTCGGGCGCACGGTCATCGCTCCGGTGCTCGACGTCATGGCGAAGGCGGGCACGCCGTTCGCCGGCGTGCTCTACGCGGGCCTCATGCTCACGCCGCAGGGGCCGCGCGTGCTCGAGTTCAACGCGCGCCTCGGCGACCCCGAGACCCAACCGCTCATGATGCAGCTCGACGAAGATCTGCTCGAGCTCGTGCACTCGTGCGCTCGCGGCGCGCTCTCGAAGAGCACCCTGCGCGTGCACCCCGGCGTGTCGATCGGGGTCGTGCTCGCCGCGAAGGGCTACCCCGAGGCGGCCGTGAGCGGCGACGTGATCGAGGGCCTCGACGCCGTGAAGGGCGTGCAGGTGTTTCACGCGGGCACGAAGCGCGCAGGCGATCGCGTCGTCACGAGCGGCGGCCGGGTGCTGACGGTGTGTGCTCGCGGCGAGACGTTTGGTGCAGCCCGCGAGCTCGCCTACGCCGAGGCCGCCAAGATCCGCTTCGCGGGCGTGCACTACCGCCGCGACATCGGAAAAGAGTTCCCTCTCCCCTCGTAGGGGAGAGGGACAGGGTGAGGGGCTGCAGGCGTCGTCGCTCGCAGTGCGCGCATACGCGAGAGGCCTTTCGGCGGCTGGCGGTGGCCCTGAGACAGGACCTTCTTTCCGCGCTCAACTACCCCCTCACCCCGGCCCTCTCCCCTACGGGGGAGAGGGAGGCTCTCAAGTGAGCGCTCTTCTGTAGACCTCGAGCGTGCGCTTGGCGCAGTCGTCCCAGCTGTAGAGGGCGGCGCGCTCCTTACCCGCCTCCGAGAGCTTCTTGCGCAGCGGCTCGTCGCGGAACAGGCGCTGGGCGGCGTCGAGCCACGCGGCGGGGTCATCGGGCGGCACGAGCAGGGCGGCCTGCCCGGTGACCTCGGGGTGCGCGCCGGCGTCCGACGCGATCACGGGCGCCCCGCACGCGAGCGCCTCGAGCGCCGGCAGGCCGAAGCCCTCGTAGCGCGAGGGCACCATCACGGCGACGGCGCCTCCGTAGAACAGCGCGAGATCGGCGTCAGAGAGCGGCGACAGCTCGATCACGGCGTCGGGCATGCGCAGGGCCCGGCGCGCGCCACGGCCGGCGAGCAGCGCGAGCGGCGCGGGCAGGCTGTCGATGATGGGCAAGAGCAGCGAGAGGTTCTTGTGCGGCTTCGGGTTGCCGACCGCCGCGAAGTATCGGCCCGGCAGCCCGCGCCGCCGGCGGAAGTCGTCGAGCTCGGCCGGCGACGAGGCGCGGAAGAGGACGTCGACGCCGTTGGGGATGACCTGAAGCCGGAACTCCGAGAGGCCCAGGTGCTTCGAGAGCTCGCGGCGCGAGAACTCCGAGACGGTGAGCAGGGCGGCGGCGCGGTTCGCGCGCGGGCCGACGACGACGCGGTAGTAGGCCGCCTGGAGCGGGGTCTGACCTTCCGGCAGGGCGAGGTGCGTCGCGTCGTGCAGGGTGGCGACCAGCCGGCCCGGCCAGAGCGCCGGCAGCGAGAAGGAGGTCGCGTGGAAGAGGTCGGGTCGCACCTTCACGAGCGAGGCGAGGAGGGTCGGCTGCTCGATCGGCGAGAGGAAGCTGCCGAGGCACTTCTCGAGGGGGATGCGCGGCGTGAGGTCGCCGAGCTCGTCGGGCACGCCCTCGGGCCCGACGAGGCCGATGAACTGCCAGCCCGGCTCGAGCTGGGGCAGCCGGCGGGCGAGCTCGAGGGCATAGCGCGCGATGCCGTGCAGCGGGCCGCGCACCATGCGCAAGTCGATCAGTACTCTGGGCACGTCTTTGAGTAGCTTGTGCCAGCCCAGCGCGGCCCTCAAGAATGCGGATCGCCCTCGTCCACGACTGGCTCATCACCTGGCGCGGCGGCGAGAAGGTGCTCGAGGCCCTGCTCGAGCTCATGCCGCGGGCCGAGCTCTTCACGCTCTTCCACGAGCCGGCCGGCATGCCGGCGTCGATCGAGCGGCACGACGTGCACACGTCGTTCGTCGACAAGATCCCCTTCGCGCGGCGGCGCCACCGCGAGCTGTTGCCCCTCTTGCCGCTCGCCATCAGGTCGCTCGACCTGAGCGGCTTCGATCTCGTCGTGAGCTCGAGCCACTGCGTCGCCAAGGCGGCGCGGGCGCCGGGCGCGAAGCACGTCGCGTACGTGCACGCGCCGCTGCGCTACTTCTGGGATCGCTTCGACGACTACTTCGGCCCGGGCCGGGCGTCGCTGCCGGTGCGGGCGGCGGCGCTCGCGGTGCGGCCGTTCATGCGCTCGTGGGACGTGAAGAGCTCGGCCGGCATCGATCGCTTCATCGCGAACAGCGCCCACGTGGCCCGCCAGATCGCGCAGCGCTACGGCGAGAAGGCCGCGGTGGTGCACCCGCCCGTCGAGCTCGAGCGCTTCACGCGCGAGGGCCTGCCGCGGGGGCAGGGCGAGGCGTTTCTGTGCTTCGGGGCGCTGGCTCCGTACAAGCGCATCGACGTGGCGATCGAGGCGTTTCGGCGCAACGGCCTGCCCCTGTGGATCGCGGGCTCCGGCCCGATGGAGCGCTCCTTGCGGCGCAACCTGCCGCCGAACGTGCGGTGGCTCGGGCAGGTCGACGACGCGCAGCTCCCGCACGTGCTGAAGAGCGCGCGGGCGCTCGTCTTCCCCGGCGAGGAGGACTTCGGGCTCACTCCGATCGAGGCCCAGGCGTGCGGCCGGCCGGTGATCGCGTTCGGCAAGGGCGGCGCGCTCGAGACGGTGGTGCACGAGAAGACGGGCCTGTTCTTCTACCCGCAGACGCCCGACGCGCTGGCCCGCGCCGTGTACCGCTTCGTCGAGGAGCTCGAGGGGCGGCTGTCGGCCGAGGCCGCCCGCGAGAACGCGACGCGCTTCACGAAGCAGCGCTTCTTCGAGGGCATGCGGGCGCAGCTCGACGCGGTGGCGCCGGGCTGGTCGGAGTAGACTCACGAGCCCGTGCTGGGCTTCATCGCCGCCATCGTGCTGTCGTGCAGCTCGGACGCCGACTGCGTGCTCCACACGCGCTGCACCTGCGAGTGCTGCCCGGAGCCCGAAGCGATGACGAAGGCCGAGGCCGACGCCGACCGAAGACGCTGCGCCGTGGGCGAATGCGCCCGGCCGTGCAAGGCGAAGTGCCGCAAGCCGCCCGACACCGTGGCGGCGTGTCGCGAGGCGAAGTGCGTGGCGATGCCGAGATGATCGCGCTCGTGCTCTGGCTCACGCTGTCGGCCGGCACGTGCACCACCGACGCCGACTGCGTGCTGATGACGCGCTGCAGCTGCGACTGCTGCCCCGAGCCCGAGGCGATGACGAAGGGCGAGGCGGCGGCTGAGCGCCGGCGGTGCTCGAGGCTGGGCCCGTGCGGAGACCGCGGCTGTGACGACATGAAGTGCCCCCACGAGAAGCCGACCGTGGCGGCGTGCCGGGCCGGTAAGTGCGCGAAGGTCGCGAAGTAGGGTAGACCTTCAGGTCGAACGTGTTCAGTCGTTTTCAGGGCTTCTACAACTCGATCAAGCTGCTCGCCGACCTGGCGGTGCTGACGCTGGCGTTCTGGGCGGCGTACGTGACGCGCTTCCACACCGGGCTGCCGCACGAGTCCATTCCCCCGCTGCAGGACACGCTGACGTCGCTGCTGATGGTGCTGATCGTCTTCCCCATCACCTTCCGGCAGGCGAACCTCTACACGACGAACCGGGCGCGCTCGCACATCAGCGAGGTCTTCGAGATCTTCAAGGCCACGCTGTTCGCGACGCTGCTGCTGGTGGCGGCGCGCTACTTCATCTCAGAGCGCTACTCGCGAATGACCATCGCGATCTTCATGGTCTATTCGTTTCTCGGCGTCTCGGCGGTGCGGCTTCTGTTTCGAGGGCTGTTCAACGCCCTGCGCCGCCGCGGCTTCAACCTGAAGACGATTCTCGTGGTCGGGGCAGGCGAGCTGGGCCAGCGGGTCATCGAGACCATCGACGAGCACAAGGAGCTCGGGTTCACGGTCACCGGCGTGCTCACGCGCAAGCCCGAGAAGGTCGGCACGGTGGTGCGGGGCGCGAAGGTGCTGGGCCTCATCGGGCAGGTCGACGAGGTGCTCGACGCGACGCCGATCGACCAGGTCATCATCGCGCTGCCGATCGACGACCAGCCGCTGGTGAAGCCCCTGATGGAGAAGCTCGCCCAGCGCACGGTCGACGTGAAGGTGGTGCCCGACCTGTACCAGTACCGCACGCTGCGCTCGGGCCTCGAGGAGTTCGGGGGGCTGCCGATCATCTCGCTGCAGGGCGCTCCGCTGCACGGGTGGAACGTGGTGCTCAAGCGGGCGTTCGACTTCACGTTCTCGCTGGTGGCGCTGGTGCTCTCGGCGCCCTTCCTCGCGCTCATCGCGCTGGCGGTGAAGCTGACCTCGCGCGGGCCGGTGCTCTACCGGCAGGAGCGCATGGGCATGGATGGCCGCACCTTCGCGATGCTCAAGTTCCGCACCATGTCGGTCGACGCCGAAGAAGAGGGCGCGCAGATGGCGAGCCCCTTCGACCCGCGGCGCACGTGGGTCGGCACGTTCTTGAGGCGCTTCTCGCTCGACGAGCTGCCGCAGCTCTTCAACGTGCTCGTGGGCGACATGTCGCTCGTGGGGCCGAGGCCCGAGCGGCCGGTGTTCATCGAAGAGTTCAAGAAGCAGATCCCCCGCTACCACCTGCGGCACATGGTGAAGGCGGGCCTGACCGGCTGGGCCCAGGTGAACGGGCTGCGCGGCCAGACCTCGATGCAGAAGCGCATCGAGTACGACCTCTACTACATCGAGAACTGGTCGCTGCTGCTCGATCTGAAGATCGTGCTCCGCACGGCGTTTGGAGGGTTCTTGAGCAAGAACGCCTACTGATGCTGCCGCTGCTCTTCATTCTCGCCGCCGCGCCGGCGAAGCCCGATGCGGGGGTCGATCCCGGGCCGCAGACTCCGCGCGAGATGGCGCAGCTGTTCTTCCTCGCGGGAGACTTGAAGCGCGCGATCGACGCCGCGAGCCGCTGCATTCAGCTCGAGGGGCGAAAGAAGTGCGAGCCGATGTACCGCGCGCTGGTCGAGTACGAGGCGCTGATTCACAAGAACGATCAGCTCACGCCCGCCGAGGCGAAGGCGTACCTCGAGTGGGATCGCCTCGTGTCTCCGAAGGAGCCCGGCAAGCTGACGAAGCCCGTCGTGGCCCGGTACGTCACGCAGCCGCTCGAGGCGGCGCGCATCGCGTACCAGGCCGGCGACAAGAAGGGCGCGAAGGCGGCGGTCGAGCGCGTGCTCCAGATCGACCCGAAGAACGGCGAGGCGAAGGCGCTGCTCGCCGAGCTCAGTAAATGACCTGGTCGGCTGGGGGTTCGTCGACCCGCCACGGAGTGACGGGCACGTCTCCCTCGAGGTGCAGCGCTGGCGGCGTCGAGACGCTCTCGATGCCGAAGGGCGGCACGAGGACGATGCCGTCGTCGTCGGCGGGAGCCGGCTGGCCGAAGATCCGCGGGTAGGGCTCGACCCGCAGCTCGGCGCCCACGGCGGGGTTCGACCGGGCGTCGACGACGCGCACGCGAATGGCGGGGTGAAGCTCGAGCACGGCCTCGCTGCCGGGGTGGACGTCGACGGGCGCCGCGTACCGCTCGCCGAGGCGGGCCGTGACCGTGAGGGTCTCGCCCGGCGCGATCTCGAGCTCGAAGCGACCGTCGGCGCCGGTCACCATGCGCTGGTAGCAGGCGGGCGACGGGCCGCAGCCGTGGGCGCTGAGGCCGGTGAGGCCGATGAGGCCGTCGAGGACGTCGGGCAGCGGGTCGATGTCGGTGTAGTCGACGGGGGTGTAGTCGGAGAAGATCGCGGCGCCCTCGGCGGGCATGCCGCGCTCGTCGAGCACGCGCCCGTGGATCTTCTCGCGGTGGCCGAGGGTGAGGTGCACGGTCGAGCCGGCGGTGGCCCGCTTCTCGTCGCCGCCGAGGCCGCCGGTGTACGCGAGCACCGAGTAGGTGCCGGCGGGCAGGCCCTCGATGGCGTAGTGGCCGAAGGCGTCGGTGAACGTCGTGCGCACCCACGGGGGCGCCGAGGCGACCACTGTGGCGTTCTCGACGGGCTGGCCGTCGTGCACCACGGTGCCGCTGATGCGCTCGCCGCGCTCGAGGAGCATGACGATGTCGCCGAGCTCCTCGCCGGCGACGACGCGGAGGCCGTCTTCGGTGGCGGGCAGGAAGCCGGGCGAGCGGGCGACGAGGCGCCAGGTGCCGGGGCCGACGGCGATGGCGAACTCGCCGGTGCCGGGGTCGGCCTCGGTGTCGTAGGTCTGCACGGCGCACTCGGGGGCCTCGGGCTCGCACTGCGACTGGGCGATGACGGTGACGGGGGGCTGCACGCCGCTGCGAGGCGTGACGCGGCCGGTGAGAATGATGTCGGGCTCGACGGAGTCGAGGGCGGCGAGCAGCAGGTCGGGCTCGAGCGCGGCGAGCTCGGACCCCTGGCGGGGTGGTGTGGGCGCTTCGGCTGCGGGCTGCGGCTCGACGGCCGCGGGGGCGATGGCTGCGGCCGGCTCGTGGGGCAGGGCCTCGTCGGAGCCGAGGGCGCACCAGGCGAGCGCTCCACAGAGGCAGAGGGCGGCGAGCGCGGCGAGAGACTTCACGGTTGACCGACACCCGCGCCGGGCGGGAGGTTCCTCTGCAACGGCACCGTGGCGCGCACCGCAGACGACTTCCTCGTGGACATCGCGGCGAGGCCCGACGACGACGGCCTGAAGGCGGTGTTCGCCGACTGGCTGCTCGAGCGGGGCGACGTGCGCGGTGAGCTGATGGCGCTGCAGCTCAAGGCCCACCGCACCGACGAAGAGCGCTCGCGCGAGGCGCTGTTGCTCAAGGCGAACCTGAAGCACTGGCTGCCCGACGAGATCCTCATCAACCTGGTGCCGTCGTCGATCGTCTTCGAGAAGGGCGTCTTCACGGCGGCGCGCATTCAGGTGCGCTCGCAGTCGGCGCTGACGGCGTCGCTGACGCACCCGGTGTGGGGCACGGCGCGTCGGCTGTCGGCAGCGCCGCGCGAGCTCTTGGCGCGGTGCCCCGTGCTGGAAGAGCTGACCGAGATCGACGACGGGCTGTTCGTGACGCTCCCGGTCGAGGGCCCGCCGCTCTTGCGCCTGCAGACGCTGGGCGTGCGGGCGCAGTCGGCGGGGGCGCTGGCGCCGGGCCTGGGCGCGAGCGCGTACCCCGCGCTGCGCGAGCTGCGGCTCGGCTTTCCGCTGGTGACGCGGGACGACGCGGCGCACTTCGAGCCGCGGCGGCTCAAAGGGCTGTTCGAGAGCCCGCTGGGCAAGCGGCTGCACCGGCTGGTGCTGCACACGGGCTGGTTGGATCTCGAGCCGTGGCTCTACGCGCTCGATGGCCTCGCGCCGCAGGTGGCGGAGCTGCAGCTCACGCCGATGGCGTTCGAGGCGACGAACTGGTGGGTGCGCTTCTCGAACGGGCGGCGCGACGTGACGGTGTACCCGGGCAGCGACCTGAACGCGTCGTACAGCGAGGGGCCGGTGCGCGAGCTGCTGGCGACGGCGCTGAGAGGGTACTTCCGCTCGCTGACGCTGCTCGACGGGGTGGAGTGGGCGTCGGTGCGGAAGCTCCCGTGCTTCGAGGGGGCGGTTCAGCGCTAAAGAAACGGCTCCGGCGCGGTGAAGCACGCCGGAGCCGCTTCCCCCTCCCTGGGCCTTCATCGGGTGGAGCGACAGGGATCGCTTGGCGCATTCCCCGTCGGGGCCTGTCACAGCGCCCCTCCGACCCGAAAGCCTCGAGCTCTAGACGTCGCGCGGCCGACTTCAGCTGCAGCCGGACGTGGCGCCGCAGTTGTGGCACTTGTAGCAAGCGCCGTTGCGCACGGTGATGGTGCCGCAGACGTGGCAGGGCGGCGCGTCAGCCTGGTTCAAGAACGCCTGACGGGCGGCGCGGGGCGGCTCGGCGACGGGCGGCGGCGTGGGCGTCGGAGCGTGCTTCAGCTTCATGTCCGACGTCTTGGTGGGCTCTTCGTCGCCGATCTTGGGCTCGACGCCGAGGTCGAGGGCCTCCTGGCGGGGCAGGAACTTCAGGGCGAGCCAGCGGAAGATGTAGTCGCTGATCGACTTCGCGATGGGCAGGTCGGGGTTGCCCGTGAAGCCGCTGGGCTCGAAGCGCATGTGGCTGAACTTGTCGCACAGCACCTGGAGCGGCACGCCGTACTGCAGCGAGAGCGAGATGGCGCAGGCGAACGAGTCCATCAGGCCGGAGACGGTCGAGCCCTCTTTCGACATGGTGATGAACAGCTCACCGGGCGAGCCATCTTCGTACTTGCCGACGGTGAGGTAGCCCTCGTGGCCGGCGATGCTGAACTTGTGCGTGATGGCCTCGCGCTCGTCGGGCAGGCGGCGGCGAGCGATGCGCTCGACGACGATCTGCGGCGGGGGCAGCTCGGCGGGGGTGAGCTCTTTCGCCTTCGACTTCGACGTGTTCAGCGGCTGGCTGCGCTTGCAGCCGTCGCGGTAGACGGCGACGGCCTTGAGGCCCTGCCGCCAGGCCTCGAGGTACGCGGCCTCGATGTCTTCGACGGTCGCGTCGGTGGGCAGGTTGACCGTCTTCGAGATCGCGCCCGAGAGGAAGGGCTGGGTGGCGCCCATCATGCGGAGGTGGCCGAGGTAGTGAATCGAGCGGCTGCCCTTCGCCGGCTTGAACGCGCAGTCGAACACGGGCAGGTGCTCGGCCTTGAGGTGCGGAGCGCCCTCGATGGTCTCGGCCTTGTCGAGGTACGCGATGATGTCGGCGACCTCGGCGTTGCTGTAGCCGAGCTTCGAGAGCGCGGGCGGCACCGTGTTGTTGACGATCTTCAGCATGCCGCCGCCGACGAGCTTCTTGTACTTGATGAGCGCGATGTCGGGCTCGATGCCGGTGGTGTCGCAGTCCATCATGAAGCCGATGGTGCCGGTGGGCGCGAGCACGGTGACCTGGGAGTTGCGGAAGCCGTACTGCTCGCCCCACTCGAGGGCGCCGTCCCAGACCTGCTTCTGCGCCTCGTGGAGCTTGCCGGCGACGCCCTCGACGGGCAGCTGGTAGGCCGCCTTGCGGTGCTTGCGGATGACGCCGAGCATCGGCTCTTCGTTCTTCGAGTAGCCGGCGAACGTGCCCATGCGCTCGGCGATGCGGGCGCTCTGGAGGTAGGCCTGGCCGGCCATCAGCGAGGTGATGGCGCCGGCGTAGTGGCGGCCGGTCTCGGAGTCGTACGGCAGCCCCGAGGCCATGAGCAGCGCGCCGAGGTTGGCGTAGCCGAGGCCGAGCGGGCGGTAGTCGAACGAGTTCTGGGTGATCTTCGGCGTCGGGTACTTCGAGAAGCCGACGATGATCTCCATGCCGAGCAGGGTGACGTCGACCGCGCGGCGGAAGGCCTCGATGTCGAACTCGCCGTCGACCGGGTGGCGGAACTTCATCAGGTTCAGCGACGCGAGGTTGCAGGCCGTGTCGTCGAGGAACATGTACTCACTGCACGGGTTCGACGCGTTGATGCGCGCGGTGCCGGCGCAGGTGTGCCAGGCGTTGACGGTGGTGTCGAACTGCAGGCCCGGGTCGCCGCAGGCCCACGCGGCCTCCGAGATCTCGCGGAACAGCTGGCGCGCGGGCATGGTCTCCATCACGTGGCCGTCGCGCACGGCCTTGGTCGACCAGGCCTTGTCGTCGACGACGGCCTTCATGAACTCGTCGGTGACGCGCACCGAGTTGTTCGAGTTCTGGAAGAAGATCGACGAGTACGCCTCACCGTTGAACGACGAGTCGTAGCCAGCGTCGATGAGGGCCCACGCCTTCTTCTCTTCGGTCACCTTGCACTTCACGAACTCGACGATGTCGGGGTGCTCGGCGTTGAGAATGACCATCTTCGCCGCGCGGCGGGTCTTGCCGCCCGACTTGATGACGCCCGCGAACGCGTCGAAGCCCTTCATGAACGAGACGGGGCCCGAGGCGGTGCCGCCGCCGGCCAGCAGCTCTTTCGACGAGCGAATGGTCGAGAGGTTCGAGCCGGTGCCCGAGCCGTACTTGAACAGCATCCCTTCCGTCTTCGCGAGGGTGAGGATGGAGTCCATCGAGTCTTCGACGGAGTTGATGAAGCACGCGGAGCACTGCGGGTGCTCTTCGACGCCGACGTTGAACCAGACGGGCGAGTTGAAGGCGACCTTCTGGTGCAGCAAGAGGTGCGTCAGCTCGGCGTGGAAGGAGGCGCGGTCGGTCTCGGTGGCGAAGTAGCCGCCCTGGTGGCCCCACGAGGTGACGGTGTCGACCACGCGCGCGACGAGCTTGCGCACCGAGCCCTCACGCTCCGGCGTGCCCGGCGTGCCGCGGAAGTACTTCGACGCGACGACGTTGGTGGCGAGCATCGACCACGACTTCGGGACCTCGATGTTCTTCTGCTCGAAGACGACCTTGCCGTCTTCACCGGTGATGGCCGAGGAGCGCAGCTCCCAGGCGATCTCGTCGGCCGGGTCGACCCCTGGAGTGGTGAAGTAGCGACCCACCGTCAGCCCCGAGATGCGCTTCTTCGCCGAGCGTGACCGCGACGTGCCGCTGGGCGGCGACGGCTTCACGGCAGGCACGGCGGCGGGAGCTTTGGGGGCCAGCTCTTTCTCCATGTTCGATTCTCCAGTTTTTAACGGCGGGCGGTTTTTCAGGAGGCGACGGTTTTTAAGGAAGCAGCAGGTTTACCGGCGGTGTGGGTGCGGGGTGAGACGTGTCGTGTCCCCGACGTTGGGATGGGGAGGGGTGAAAAAGTGCGAAATGTGCGATTTTGGATCCCCTGAGCCCACCGGGCGCAGAGGGCAGCGTGATACCCCTCCGAAACAGTGACGTGCTTGTACCGAACGTGACATCGACGTGTCAACCCTAAAGCCCCCAGATGTAGTGTCAAATTTCCGGCCGATACCCAACATTTAGCGTGTCTCGATGACGTGCGACTGGCCCCCACAGTGATTCCAGGCCGATAAATCGGCCCCAGATCGATTTTGGTGACATGTAGGGTCAAGTGGCTCGAAAACATGTTGCACCGTATCGTCGTGACGATACGTGACCAGTGGAAGCACTTGCACCGAAACCGTGCTCCGATTCGACTTTCAGTGCGACTCGAACATTGATCAATTTCCCCAGGGAAAGGGGCCTTTGGCCCCTCTAAATCGGCCCGAGGATCCGTTTTGCACGGTCGCGCACAACGGGTAAGAGCACCCCAGAGGAGCCGCTACAAAATGCCACCGCCCTACGAGCGCCACGTCTTCGTGTGCATCAACCGCCGGCCCGACGACTCGCCCAAAGGCAGCTGTGCGGCGAAGGGGGCCGAGGAGCTGCCGCCCCTGTTCAAGAAGGCCTGCGACGCCCACGGCGTGAAGGACGTGCGCATCAACAAGGCGCAGTGCCTCGACGCGTGTGAGCGGGGCTGCACGGTGGTCGTGTACCCGGAGGGGACCTGGTACCAGAAGGTGGGGGCGGCCGACGTGAACGAGATCGTCGAGCAGCACCTGAAGAACGGGCGCCCGGTCGAGCGGCTGAAGATGGAGCCCTACCCGAAGAAGTAGGCGTCACTCCCGCCGCAGCGGCATCTTCGCGAAGCCGCTCGCCGCTACGGGGGCCGCCGGCACGTACCAGGGGCTGGGCATCGGGTTCGCCGGCAGGCAGGGGGCGGTCGGGTTCTGCTTCGACCAGGCGCTGCCCGCGGTGGCGGTGAAGATGCCGCCGTCATCGGCGAAGAAGTACGCCTGGCCCTGGGGCAGGCCCGCGTCGACGAAGAACGAGTCGGTTTCATCCGAGAGGGTGCCCACGTTCGGGTCGGTGCACGCGGAGTCGCGGAAGTAGTACCCCTCGGCGTACGGCCCGACGACCCGCAGCGGCAAGCAGACCCCCGTGCGGAGGTCCGGGGCGCAGTAGGTGCTGAGGGCGGTGTCCCAGAAGATCGTGGGGGTGGTGGCGGCCTTCGAGCCGTCTTCGCCGAGGTGGTAGATGGCGCGCAGGCGGGTGCCGCTGACGAGCTCCTGGCCGGCGGTGCCGCTGCCCGTGCCGCTGCCTCCGCCCGTGCCGCTGGTGCCTCCCCCGGTGCCGCCGGTGCTGGTGCAGGCGCCGCCGCGACACGACAGGCCCATGCCGCACGGGGTGCACTGGGCGCCGGTCGTGCCACAGGCCGAGGTGGCCTCGCCCAGCTGGCAGACCCCGTCACGATCGCAGCAGCCGGAACACGACGCAGGGCCGCAGCCCGAGACGGGCGGAGGCGGCTGCAGGCTGTTGCACGCCGAGAGCAGGATCGCGACGGCGAGGGGGGTCGAGCGCATGGCCGCATGACCCCTCGAGCACCTTCCAGGTGCAAGGTGAGTCAGGCGGCCTGGTCGTGCGTGACGCCGGGCAGGAGCGGCACGAAGTGCACGGCCTCGAGCTTCTGCTGCTCGTAGACGCTCTTGTCGGTGCGGACGACGCGCATGAGCCTCTGATGCGAGGCCGGCCCGACGGGGATGATGAGCCGGCCGCCGATGGCGAGCTGGTCGAGCAGGGGCAGGGGAATCTGGCGGGGCGCGGCCGGCACGAGCACGGCGTCGAACGGGCCCTGCTCGGGCCAGCCCTGCATGCCGTCGGCGTGGCGGACGAAGACGTTGAGGTACTCGAGGCGGGCGAGGCGCTCTTCGGCCTCGCGGGCGAGGCTCTCGTGGCGCTCGAGGGTGAAGACGTCTCGGACGAGCAGCGAGCAGACGGCGGCGGCGTAGCCGGAGCCGGTGCCGACCTCGAGCACCCGATCGCCCGACGTGAGCGCGGCGGCCTCGAGCATGCGCGCGACGACGTACGGCTGGCTGACGGTCTGGCCTCGACCGATCGGCACCGGCTCGTCGGCGTACGCCAGCAGCAGGTGCTCGGGCGGCACGAAGTGGTGGCGGGGCACCATGCGCATCGCCGTCAGCACGCGCGGGTCGTTCACGCGGCGCTTCTCCAGCTGGTCGTGGACCATCAGCTCCCGCTGGAGGACGAAGGGCTGCACGAGCAGAAGTCCTAACGGCCTTCCAATTTGATTTCTGCCCCGCCCGATTACGCAAGGCGGTGAAATCACGTCCGTTATTCGAGGCGACAACGAAGGCATGAACGTCAGCCGCCCCAAGATGATCGAGGTTCGCGAAGTGCAGACCTATGACGAGCAGGTCCGACTCCGCGCAGAGCTGGTGGCGCTGAGGCTCGCCTCCGACAAGGACGCCCTGGTGAAGTGGTTCCAGGCGCAGATCGCGGCCCTCCACAGGGACACGTTCGAACGTTAGATCTCGCGCACGCATGCGCGGGTCGCTCGGGAGCAGCCTCGTCGTCGTCCTCATCGCCTGTGCTCCGGTGCGGGTGCCGCTCGAGTCGCTGCACCGGGTCGGGCGGTTCAGCGACGACGGCCGCTTCACGTGGTCGGCGTCGCGCGTCTCGGTGAAGTTCGCAGGCAGCGGGAAGGTGCGGGCCGTCTTCCGCCAGCTCAGCCGCCCCGCGTCGGTCGAGGGCCCGGGGCAGCCGCTGCGGCTGCAGGTCGAGCTCGACGGCGCCGCCGAGCAGCTCTACGCGAGCGACGCGGGTGAGCTCGTGTTCGAGCAGGTGGTGCCCCCTGGCACGCACCGGCTCACGGTGGTGCGCCAGAGCGAGGCGATGGTGGGCGAGGCGCGCCTCGACGAGCTCGAGCTGCCGCCCGGCGCGCGCGTCGAGCCGTGGCCCGCGGCGCCGCTCGTCGAGTTCATCGGCGACTCGATGAGCGTCGGCTTCGGGGTCGAGGGTGACGATCCGTGCCCGTACTCGACGAAGACGCAGGCGGTGACGGCGGCGTTCCCCTGGCTCGTGGGGCTGTCGCTCAAGGCCGACGTGCGCGTGGTGGGCTGGTCGGGGCGCGGTGTCGTGCGCAACTGGGGCGACCGGGCCGAGCCGACGGTGCCCGAGCTGTGGGCGCCGGCGCAGCCCGAGCCCGGGCTCGTCGTCATCGCGCTCGGCGCGAACGATCTGTGGGACGGCAAGCTGCCCGAGGGGTTCAGCCAGGCGTACGCGGCCCTCGTCGCCCGGGTGCGGGCCGCCTACGCCCACGCGGAGCTCGTTCAGATCGCGACCGATGCACGCGCCGCGGTGCTGCCCGACGCGCTGGTGCTCGAGGCTCCGCCCGAGAAGCTCGGTCACGGCTGCGTGGGGCACCCGAGCTCACAGGCTCAGCGGTGGATCGCCGACCAGGTCACCGCGCGCGTGTGCCGCACGAGCGCGCTGTGCAAGCGCCCGTGAGCCCGCGTCACGCGGAGCGACGCGACGAGCGCCGGGCGATCGCCGCGGCGAGCAGCAGGGCGGCGACGCTCCACGGGCTCGCGCTACAGCCGCAGCCCCTCGGCGGGTCGACCGGGCTCGCTCCGCCACCGGCGCTCGCGCTGCCGCCCGCCGTCGCGGAGCCGCCTGCCGTCGGGCTGCCGCCGGCCGCGCCGCCGCCGGCAGCGCCCGAGCCACCGCCCGCTCCGCCCGCGGAGCCGGCGTCGATGCCGAGCAGGCGCTGCATCGCGGCCTTCGGGTCGACGATGCCGTAGCCGTAGACGGGGTCGTGGCCGTTCATGTCGGGCGTCGCGAACGGAGCGCGCCGCGCGGTCTTCACGAGGACGTCGCGAATCTCGGCCGACGACGCGTCGGGCTTCGCCGAGAACAGGAGGCCGGCGACTCCGGCGACGACGGGGCAGGCCGCCGAGGTGCCGCCGAACAGCTGCGTGTAGTCGGTGTTGTTCTCGCCGGCGTCGCCCACGGGGTCGAGCGTGACGGCGCCGGTGGGCGAGGTGAGATCGACCTCGGCGCCGTGGTTCGAGAACGGCGCGGACTCGTCGAAGTTGTTGATGGCGCCGACCGTCAGCACCTCGGGGATCGAGTAGAGCTCGCCGGGCAAGAGCTCGCGGTTCTCGTTGCCGGCGGCGAAGACGACGAGCGCGCCCTTGCCGCCGTGGCCCATGCGCGAGACGTCTTCGATGGCGAGGCGCAGCATCGCCGGCACCTGAATCGCCGTGGTGAACGCCCAGCTGTTCGAGACCACGGCGACGTCGTCGTGGAGCAGCGCGAAGCGCATGGCCTCGACGTCGGCCGAGATCGGCACGGCGGCGGTCTTGTCGAGCATGCGCACGCACCGCACCATGCACTCGGGGCAGGTGCCTGCGATGCCGATGCCGTTGTTGCCGACGGCGGCGACGATGCCGGCGCAGGCGGTGCCGTGGCCCGAGCCGTTGCCGCTCTCGGTCACCGAGGGGTCGTCGTCGCCGTCGATGACGTCGCGGCCCTGCAGCACGTGCGCCTGCAGGTCGGGGTGCGCCATGTCGCAGCCGTTGTCGATGACCTGAATGGTGACGCTCGACGCGCCGGTGCTGTAGCTCCAGGCGCCCTCGATGCCGATCTTCCGCAGGTACCACTGGGCGCTGTAGCTGGGGTCATTCGGCGGCACCGGAATCGTGGTGCGGGTGCGCGGCACGGCGAGGTCGGCCTCGGCGAGCGCGACGCCCGGCTGAGCAGACAGCACCCGGGCGAGCTCGACCCCGTCGCGGAAGCCGAGGGCGTCGGTGACGAGCCAGATGCGCCGCGTGGGGAAGATCTCGCGCAGGAGCACCACGCGCGTCTCGAGCGCGATCGCGCGCGGGTCGGCGCCCGGCTCGAACGAGACCATCGCGTTGGGGGTCACCCACTGCGAATTGACTGCCAGGATCAGAGCCAGTAGCACCCGCCAGTCATGGTCCGGTATCCGCTGTTGATCGTCAATGTCGTCGCGCTTCTCTTCACCGCCTGCAGCTCGAACGTGTGCAGCCCGGCCACCTGCCTGGGCGGCTGCTGCAACGGGCTGGGCGTCTGTGTCAGCCCCACGGCCGAGGCCTGCGGCAAGCCCGGCGAGACGTGCGCGATGTGCGCCGCGGGCCAGCAGTGCCTCGCCGGAGTGTGCTCGGGCGGCGGCGCCGGGGGCTCGGGCACCGCGGGCGGCTCGGGCATGGCCGGCGGGAGCGGCACGGGCGGCGGCGGCGGCAGCGGCGGCTCGGCCGGAGGCTTCGCCGACGACGCCGGCATGCCGCGCTGCGCGGCCACGACCGTGCTCTGCCAGGACGAGTCGGTGATGGAGCTGCCGCTCTACATGACCGTGAACCCCGACGGCGTCGTCGAAGAGGGCACGGCGCCCAACTTCGTCAGCCGCATCGACGCCCGCGCGCGCGCGACCGGCTCGTTTCCCAACGACAGCTTCCTGTACTTCAGCTTCGGCCCGAACGGCCTCGTGAAGAAGAGCATCAGCGACGAGCAGGCGTTCACGTCGCTCGACTGGGACTTCGCGCTGCGGCGCTACGTGCTTCGGTTGAACAGCGGCGTCAGCGGCCCGTCGTGCGTCGAGGGCGCGCGCACCGCGCCGGGCACGAGCTTCGACACGCTGACGCAGGTGCCCGACGGCCTGTCGTGGCGCACCGAGGAGTACTTCACGCCGCCGGCGCCGCCCGCGACCGCGTGCACCGTGGTCGCGCACCCGAGCGGCCTGGGCGTCGGCACGGCGCTCTCGAGCTACTGGACGTACCAGATGTGCGTTCAGACGACTCCGAACGTGTACATCGTGCGTACGCGCGAGGGCCGGTACGTGAAGCTGCACGTGCTGTCGTACTACTCGCCGACCGAGCAGATGACGTGCAACTCGACCGGCTCGGTGCCGACGCCGAACCAGGCGGCCATCGTGAGGATCCGGTGGGGGTTCATTGCGCCGCCTCACTGAGGTCGCGCTCCTCACGGCCTTCAGCGCGTGCGAGCCCTACGCACTCGCGCCCGAGGCGCTGCCACGCCCCGGCGCTGAGCCCCGAACCGGGGTGCGCGCCGACGAGCTGCGGCCCGACTCGCCGAACACGAACGAGCCGCCGCCGAACTTCGCGCCGGGCGACGTCGTCGAGCGGTTCGGCCTGCCCGACTCGGGCGTGGTCGTGCACTTCACGCGCGCGGGCATGCACCGGGTGCCGGCCGCCGACTCGGACGACAGCGGCGTGCCCGACTTCGTCGAAGACGTCGCCCGCACCTACGACGCCGTGCGCGCCGCGTACCACGGGCCGTGGGGCTTCGCGCACGCTCCCGACGACTCGCTCGTGCCGCAAGACAACGGCGGCGACTCGCGCTTCGACGTCTACCTCGTCGACTTCGCCGGCCGCGCCGACGGCGCGTTTCGCCGCGAGTGCTTCCAGAGCGACCCGGTGCACTGCACCGGCTACATGGTGCAAGAGAACGACTTCGCCGGCTACGCGTACCCGACGGTGCACGCCGGCGTCGTGACGGTCTCGAGCCACGAGTACTTTCACGGCGTGCAGGCGGGCTACAGCGCGCTGCAGGGCAGCAACATCGGCGAGGGCTCGGCGGTGTGGGCGACCGAGCGCTTCGAGCCGTCGCTGAACGACCTCGAGGGCTTCGCGCGCAGCTACCTCGCGCTGCCCGACCGCTCGATCGATCAAGAGCCCAGCACCGCCGTCGACGGCTATTCGTACGGCCTGGGGCTGTTCTTCGAGTGCCTGACGGCGCAGGCGGGCCCCGACGCCGTGCAGCAGCTGTGGTCGCGCATCGACGGCGGGTTCGGCTGGGTGCAGACGCTCGACCGGCAGCTCGCGGAAGACGGCGGCTCGTTCGCGGCGCTGTTCGAGCGGTGCACCGACTACAACCTCTTCACGGGGTCGCGCGCGCGCGCCGGCTACGGGCACGCGCGGGCGGCGCAGCTCGGCAACGCGACCGTCACCGAGAGCTCGCAGCGCATCGAGGTGCCGCGGGCGCGCATGTTCCGGGTGTCGAGCCGCTACTACCACGTGGTGGCGCTGCCGGCCGACGCGGTCGCCTGGTGGCGCATGCTCGACGACGGCCCCGACGGAGGCGCATCGCAGCTGCGCGTTCGCGTCGTCGGCGACGGCAGCAGCGGGGCTCCGACGCTGACGCCGCTGGCGACGAACACGGTGATGCCGGCCGGTGCGCCGAGCGTGACCGTGCTGGTGACGAGCGTCGCGCTGGGCGGGCCGAGCGTGCCGCTGCAGCTGTGCGTCGGCAGCCCGTCGTTCGTCGACACGTGCCGGCTCGGGCCCCCGATGGATGCAGGAACCGACGCGGGCGTCGACGCCGGGGTCGATGCCGGCGTCGCCACCGATGCGGGGGTCATGACCGATGCGGGCATCACGCCGGTCGACGGAGGCCTGGGGCCGGCCGACCCGCCGCCGGGCTGCGGCTGCAACGCGGGAGCGGGGCCGCTCCTCCTCATGGCGCTGCTCATCATCCGCCGCAGTCGTCACCGCGTCCCCTCTCCCCTCGTAGGGGAGAGGGACAGGGTGAGGGGGCGGTGAGAGCAGAAGCAGTAGCAGTCTCTTTCCTGCTGCTGGCGGGTGCAGCGAAGGCACAAGACGGCGGAGCAGAGCTGACTACCGTGGTCACGGGCGGCCGGCTCCCGCAGCAGCTCAAAGACACGACGGTGGCGGTCGAGGTCATCTCGCGGCGGCAGATTCAAGAGAGCGGGGCGCGGGACGTGGCGGAGATCCTCCAGGCGCGGCCGGGCATCGAGGTGCTGCCGAACGTCGGCGGCGCGGGCGTGCGCATGCAGGGCCTCGGCCCCGAGTACAACCTCGTCATGATCGACGGTCAGCGGGTCTCGGGCCGCGTGAACGGCGGCGTCGATCTGCGCCGCATCAGCATGGAGAACATCGAGCAGATCGAGATCGTGAAGGGCCCGTCGTCGGTGCTGTGGGGCAGCGACGCGCTGGGCGGCACGATCAACATCATCACGCGCAACGCGCAGAAGCCCATCGGCGGCAGCGCCTCGGTCTCGTACGGCACGCTGAACCAGGTGTCGGCGACGGCGGCAGGCGAGGCGTCGGGCGAGAAGTGGGGCGTGGTCGTGAGCGGCGGCTACGAGCGGCGCGACGCGTACGACTACGACAAGTCGACGGTGGCGACGAGCGGCAGCTCGTTCGACCAGGCGCAAGGGGCGATCAAGGCGACGTTCGGCGGCCACGGCAAAGACGAGCCGAAGCTCGACGTGCGGCTCGACTACACGCGCCGGGTTCAATACGGCGTCGACCAGGGCGGCGAGAACCTGGTTCAAGATCGCGCGACGCGCGACAACATCCTCCAGGGGCGGCTGGGCGCGCGGATCCCCGTGGGCAACGGCGAGGTGCAGGTGTCAGCGGCGGCGTCGTGGTTCGACCGGCGCT
Organism: Myxococcaceae bacterium; assembly: GCA_044223505.1. GTDB lineage: Bacteria > Myxococcota > Myxococcia > Myxococcales > Myxococcaceae > Xiheicaenimonas. The sequence continues at coordinate 78,721 of JBGALX010000040.1, read as the reverse complement.
TCATCCTCGATCAGCGCGGGGGCACGACGCTCGACTCGGTCGAGGACACGAAGGACACGGTCGCGCAGGTCGACGGCCAGGTCAGCCAGACCTTCTTCGGCACGCACACGCTGCTCGCGGGCGGGCAGGTGCTGCTCGAGATGTTCGAGTCGCCGCGCATCGAGCGCGGCTATGGGCAGCGGCTGCGCGGGGCGGGCTTCATTCAAGACGGGTGGGCTCCCAAGGCGCCGGTGCCGGTGTCGATCGCGGGCGGGGTGCGCGTCGACTACGACTCGCTGTTCGGGGCGGCGGCGACTCCGCGGCTCGCGGTGCGGCTCGACCCGGCGAGCGACGTGGCGGTGCGGTTCAGCACGGGGCTGGGCTTTCGGGCGCCGGCCTTCCAGGAGCTGTACATCGACTTCGAGAACCCGTCGGTCGGCTACGAGATCGTGGCGAACCCGGGCCTGCAGCCCGAGAAGTCGTGGGGCACGAACGCGAGCGTGCAGTGGTCGCCGTCGCGCTGGCTGTTCTCGGTCGGGCTCTTCTTCAACGAGCTGTGGGACATGATCAACATCAGCGAGATCGACAGCCCCACCGAGCGGCAGCGCTTCCAGTACGTGAACTACAACCGCGTGCGCTCGTGGGGCGCCGAGCTCTCGGCCGGCGTCACGATCATCGAGCCGCTGGCGCTCGAGGCCGGCTACACCTTCACCGACGCGCGCGACCTGGGCAGCGGCCTGCCGGTCGAGAACCAGGCGATGCACCGCGGCTTCGGGCAGGCGCGGTTCCGCATGAAGAGCTGGGGCCTCACGGCGACGCTGCGCGCGAGCGTGACGGGGCCGAGGCCCTTCTTGCAGGACGACGGGTCTGTTCAATACGCGGCGCCTTTTGGCATTCTCGACGCGCGCGTGGCGAAGACGTTCGGAAAGCACATCGAGGTGTTCGCGGCCGGCATGAACCTCGGCGCCGCGGGCGGGGGCGATCTGCCGATTCCCCCGCTGTCGGCGTTTCTCGGCGTGACGGTGAGAGACTGATGCGGCCGCTCTTCTTCGCCTGCGTGCTGTGTGCTGCCGCCGCGTGCGAGCCGAAGCTGCCCGACGGGTGGCCTCCGCGGCGGGAGCCGATCGTGGTCGATGCGGGCGTCGACGCGGGCCTGGGCTACGTGACCTTCACCCCCGACGCCGGCGGCTTCGCGGTGCTGCTCGACGCGATGTACTCGACCCGGTGGACGGCGGTGGATCTCGACGCCCCGGCCGAGGTGCCGTTCGAGACCGACGGGTGGGACCTCGCGTTTCAGCGCTTCCACATTCGCGCGCGGGGCGGCGCGAGCGGCGACGGCGGGGTGTCGATCTCGTTCACCGATGCGGGCTACGCCGACGTGACGCGGGCGCCGCCCGGGCCGTGGCTCGTCGATCAGCCCGACAGCGACGACGAGAACACCGACCTCGACACCGTGCTCGACAAGGAAGCGGTCTGGTACGAGTACGAGCCGCGCTTCCACACCCTCACGCCGCGCGCGCTGACCTACGTCGTTCACACCGACCGCGGTGGGTACGTGAAACTGAAGATCGACGGCTACTACGACCCCTCGGGCACCCCCGCGTGGATCAAGCTGCGCATCGCGCCCGTCTCGCCGCCCTGAACGTGCGCCTCGGCCTGCGCGACGCCATGCTGCTCTCGTGCGTGGCGCTCGCGACCGCCGCGATCTTCACGTGGAGCCTCGCGCCCGGCGACTGGTCCGTGCCGATGCAGTTCTCGGGCGACGCCCTGTTCTACGAGGCCGGCTTCGCGACCTGCTCGACGTCGCTCACGGGCTGCCTCACCGGCGCCGAGCCGCGCCTGGGCGCGCCGTTCGGGTCGAGCTGGGCCGACTTCCCCCGCACCGAAGAGCTCTGGTGGGCGGTGGCGGGCCTCCTGGCGCGGGCCGGCGGGCTCGGCTGGGCCACGAACGTGTTGTTCCTCGCCGCGGCCGTCGGCGCCGCGATCGTGATGTACCTCGCCGCTCGCCGCCTGCGCGCACACCCGGCCCTCGCCGGCGCCGTCGCGCTGATCTACGGCCTCACGCCGTTTCTCTATACGCGCAACCAGAACCACTTCATCGTCACGCTGTACCTCTTTCTGCCCGTCGGGGTGCTCGTGTGGCGCGCGCTCGCGCAGCCGGGCAGGCGGCTGCACCGCGCCGCGCTCGTCGCGGGCTCGCTCGTCATGGGCGCGCAGGCCGTCTACTTCGCCTCGTACTTCGTGTTCGGAGTCGTGCTGTGCGGCGCCTGGCAGGCCTCGAAGCGGCGCTGGCGCATGGTGCGGTGGTGCGCGGCCAGCGCAGGCCTCGCCGTCGCGGTGATGTTCGTGATGAGCCTCGACACGTTCGCGCTCGTGGCGCGTGACGGGCTGAACCGCAGCGCCGTCGTGCGGCGCGCGGCCGACGCCACGTACAACGCCCTGTGGCCGGAGCAGCTGTTCATCCCCAGCGAGTTCCACCGGGTCGCGGCCGTGCGCGAGCTGGTCGCTCCGTACGCCGCGCGGGCGGACTCGCGCGGCGAGTACCCGAGCGCGTACCTCGGCCTCGCGGGGTGCGCGGCGCTGCTCGCGCTGCTCGCCACCGGCGCGCGGCGGTGGAGGGCCCGCGGCCCGGCGCTGCGCAACGTCGGCCTCGTCGCGTTCTGGCTCGCGATGGCGCTGCCGTTCGGAGCCCTCGCCCAGGTCGGCCGGCTGACCGGCACGCCGCTGCTGCGCTCGAACAACCGCGTCAGCATGGTGCTGCTCACGGTCGCGCTGCTCTGGCTCGCGCACCGGCTCTCGCGGCTGACGGCGCGCAAGCGGGGCTTCAGCTGGGCCGTGGGCGCCGCGCTCGCGGTGCTCGGGGTCGCCGAGCAGGTGCCGCTCACCGAGCCCGACGTCGACCCTCAGCACCGCGCGCGGGTGCGAGACGAGTGGCGCGCGACGCGCGAGCTCGTGGCGCGGCTCGAGGCGAGGCCGGGGCCGGTGCGCCTGTTCGTGTGGCCTCCGGGTGAGTTTCCGGAAGATGGGCACCCTCCGTTCGGCGACCCGTACCTGCCGTTTCAGCTCTTCGTGCACTCGACGCGCGCCGAGTGGAGCTTCGGCGGCATTCGCGGGCGCAGGGCGGGCGACTGGCCGCGTGAGGTCGCCGCGCTCGGGCCCGCCGCCTTCCGCGACGCGCTGCGCAGCCAGGGGTTCACCGGGCTCGTCACGCGGCCTGGCCACTGCGACGCCGCGTGCGTCGAGGCGCTCGGGCCTTCAGAGCTCACGCGCGTCGACGGCACCGCGTGGGTCGCGCTCACCTGGCCCTGACGCCGGTGAAGGGGGAGCGGGCATCGCGGTGAGCGGTCGCTTCTGACCGCGACGCGGCTGTCGCTGTCGCGGGTGTGCGCGCCGATGGGCGGGGCGACGAGATCACGAGGTTGGCCGGGGTTCGGTTCTTGCTCACGCCAGCGCGCCCATGTTGACGCTGGTGGTCGCGGTCGCTGCCTCGGGTCTCGCCGTGCGAAGCGAGACGTCGTGCCCGAGCGCCGATGACGTGACGCGCGAGCTGAAGCGGTTCGTGCCGACCGAGTCCGACGACGGCTGGGTGCGCGTCGCGAACCTGGTGGGCGAGGTGTACGTGGTTCAGCACGCCCACGACGGGCGCGAGGTGAGGGCGGCGCGGGTGCGGGGCGAGACGTGCGCCGAGCTCGCGACCGAGAGCGCGCGCCTCATCTCGACCTGGGAGCCGCCTGCGACGCCCACCGTCGGGAGCGAGCCCGAGCTCGTCGACCTCGGGCGGCCCTTGCGCCTCGTGGCCGCGACGATCGGCGCGGCGATGGGAGCGATCGTGCCGCTCGTGACGACGCTCGCGGCGCCGGCGTCATCGCGAAGGCTCACGCTGATCGGGGTCGAGGCGCTGGTGGGGGCTCCGCTGACGGGGCTCACGGCGCTCGTCGGCCACTACCTGGCCGGCGGCACGGGCAACTACGGGGCTTCGGTCGGAGGCGCTGCGATCGGCGTCGCCGCGGCGCTGCTGCCGCTCGCGGTGTCGGGCTCGAAAGACTGGTCGGTGCCGTACGAGCCCGGGACGATGGTGCTGGCCGCGCTGCTCGCCGTGGGAACCCCTGCGCTGTTCCTCGAGCTGAGCGATTGGCGCCAGCGCGAGTCGCTCGGCGCCGCCGTGGTTCCGGTGAACGGCGGCGCCGGCGTGACTCTCGGGGGGAAGTTCTAGCGGCGCCGCCCGAAGAGGCGGAGCAGGTAGAGCATGAGGTTCACGAAGTCGAGGTACAGGATCAGCGCGCCCATGATCGAGAGCGAGCCCGCGCTCGAGTAGCCGCTGTTCGCGTGGATCTTGCGGAGCTTCTGCGTGTCGTACGCGGTCAGGCCCGTGAAGACGACGACGCCGACCAGGCTCGCGACCCAGCTGATCGCCGGGCTCTGCAGGAAGACGTTCACCAGGCCCGCAATGATGAGGCCGATGAGCCCCATGAACAGGAAGCCGCCCCACGACGAGAGGTCTTTCTTCGTCACGGTGCCGTAGATGCTCATCGCGCCGAACATCGCCGCGGTGATGCCGAACACGGCCGCGATCGACCCGCTCGTGTAGATGAGGAACAGCACCGAGAACGTCAGGCCGTTCATGAACGCGTAGACGAGGAACATGCCGGCCGCGACCGCGGTGCTGGCGCGGGGCGCCATCCACGTGAAGGCGAGCACCATCACGAACTCGCCGATCAAGAGCGGAAGCCAGAGCGGGTAGACCGCCTCGAGCAGCGCCGGCGACGAGGCCACGACGAACGAGGTGACGCCGGTCAGCGCCAGGCCGACGAACATCCACCGGTAGACCTTCGCCATGAAGGCGTTGGCCGACTCCTGCGCGAGGACCTGTGAGGCGCCGACGTCTCCAGAAACGGCGCCCGGTGTTTCCCAAGCCATGTGCGATCTCCCTTTCAGTGCTTCTTGATGTAGTCACGGTACACATTCGTCAAGGCCCCCGCCACCTCCTCCGTGAGCAGGGGAATGACGCCGCCCCCGCCGACGATGTTGACGATGTGTGAAATCGAGCCCCTGCACACACCTCCCCAAGCAGGCGATGCGCCCAGCCCGACCGAGGCGTACGAAGAGAAGTCGACGTAGAGCTGCGCCTCGCTCTGGGTCTGCCCGCTGCAGAGCAGGTGCGCCTCGGGGCGGGTCTCGACGAGCTCCTGCACGATGAAGCCGCCGCCGGCGCGATCGCTCAGCGCGCGCTGGCAGAGCGCCGGCCAGTCGAGGGTCGAGCCGTACGCGGCCTTCACGCGGTCGGCGTACGAGGGCTCGCTGCGGGTGCGGCCGACGAACACCGCGCGGCCGCCGTAGTCCCAGCTGCGCTTGAGCACGTAGCGGTCGGGGTCGGCCGCGACCTTCTTCGCCATCGCGTCGTCGTGAAACGGGCGCGTCCACGGCACCGAGGCGGCGATCGCCTCGAGCTCGGCGGCCGTGAGCCCCGCGTCACGCCCGATCGCCGCGTCTTCGAGCGCCTGCGACATGAACGCGAACACGAGCTTCGCCTCGACCTGCGAGGCCGGCGGGTTCAAGACCACCGCGCGCGTGCCCTGCGGCTCCTGCAAGAGCGAGATGACGTAGTCCGCGCCGGTCTGCCCCCCGGTCATGTCCGCCTCCTCGAGGCGGCGGACGAACAGGTGCCGGTAGACGAGCTCGTAGGCCTTGCCATTCGCGCGCACGGCGTCGGTGCCCGAGAGCTGGTCGGGGTGCACGACGTCGGCGTCGGCGCCGAACGCGCGAAAGCGCTCGCACAGGTAGCGCTGCTCGGTGAGCTGCGCGTCGTTGCGCCGGCAGAGCAGGGCGATGGTGCGCGGCGCCTGGCCCGGGCGCACCTGCGCGTACCCTGCCAGCAGCGCGTCGTAGAGCGCCCGGGCGTTCGAGCCGTTCTGCGCCTGCAGCTTCGCGACGCCGGCCGCGTCGAGGCCCCAGCGGCGGCCGACGACGTCGAGCAGCGTGTGGGCCGCGATGTCCGAGTAGCCCTGCATCGCGGGGATGGTCGCGTTCAGCTCGAGCGCGAGCGCCTTCGCCCCCACGAAGAAGTCGACGCGCGTGGTGACGAGCCGCAGCGCGCGCTCGTACGTCGCGGTCGCGAGCCTTCGCTCGAGCGGCGACATCGCGTCGAGCAGCAGCGCCTGCCTGGGGCCCTTCATCAGCGCGTGGGCCACCTTCGCGCCGGCCGACGACAGCAGCGCCGAGAGCCTCAGCCGCTCGTCGAGCTCGCGCTTCGTGACGATCACCGGCGTCGCCGTGATCGGAATCGGCTTCGTCGTACCGTCGTCGCGGTTCGTGACGGCGAGGCCCTTGCCGTACGCGGTGGCGGCGAGCTCGGGGCCGAAGTGCTTCGCGTCGCTGCGCAGGGCTGTTAGAAGCTCGGGTGCGTTCATGGGCAAGAACCTCGAATTTCTATTCGATCTGATGAGCCCGTACAGCTACCTCGCAGCGACGCAGCTCGACGGGCTCGCGCAGCGCACGGGAGCGAGCGTCACCTGGGTGCCTGTCTACCTGCCCGGCATCATGCGCGCCGTCGGAAACAGAGGCCCGACCGAGGTCATTCCGAAGGGCATCTACACGTTCAAAGACGTGAACGACTGGGCGAAGCACTACGGCCTGCCCGAGATCTGGCTTCCCGACGAGTTCCCTTTTCAAGCGGCCGCTGCGAACCGCCTCTGCCTCGCCGCCGACGAGCACGGCAAGGGCCCGCACCTGGCGCTGGCGCTGTTCAAGAAGATCTGGGCCGAGCGCAAGAACGCGAACGACGAGAGCACGCTGCGCGACGCGCTCGCGGGCACCGGCCTCGACGTGACGGCCCTGCTCGCGCGGGCGCAGAGCGAAGAGGTGCGCGGCAGGCTCAAGGCGAACACCGAGATGGCGGTCGCGCGGGGCGCGTTCGGGGTGCCGACGTTCTACGTCGACCGGGAAGAGATGTTCGTCGGCAACGACCGCCTGAACTTCGTCGAGAAGGCGCTGAAGGCATGATCCACCGGTTCTCCAGAGACTCCGCCGCGCTGCTGGTGATCGACGTTCAAGAGCGCCTGTGCGCCGCGATGCGCCCCGACGCCCTGGCGCGCATGCTGAACCGCACGCTCGCTGCGATCGAGGGCGCGAAGGCGCTCGGCCTGCCCATCATCGTCACCGAGCAGTACCCGAAGGGGCTCGGGCCTACGATCAAAGAGGTGCAGGAGCGCATCGCGGGCTTCGCGCCGGTCGAGAAGATCGAGTTCTCGGCGCTGGTGCCGGTCGTGCGCGAGAAGCTGCAGGCGCGACCGCAGGTGCTCGTCACGGGGATGGAGAGCCACGTCTGCGTCTTTCAGACCGTGCGCGATCTCACCGACTCGGGGCTGCGGCCGTTTCTCGCGACCGACGCGGTCACGTCGCGCAGCGCCGTCGATCACGACGTCGGGCTGCAGCTGTGCCGAGAGGCCGGAGCCACGCTGACCACGGTCGAGACGGTGCTCTTCGACGCGCTCGGGAAGGCCGGCGGCCCGGCGTTCAAGGCGGTGTCGCAGGCGGTGAAGTGAAGCGCGAGGGCACGCTCACCTCGATTCGCAGCCTGCGCGACGAGGAGGAGCAGCTCCTCGCCGAGCACGCGCTCAAGGCCGAGCGCGTCATCTCGACGCTGCGCCTGGCGCTGCAGGTGACGCGGCTGCTCGGCTTCGGGGCCACGGCGCTCGCGACCGGGTTCTTCTCGAACCTGCCCGCCTCGCTGCCGCTGCGGCCGTACGTGGTGTTCGGGTACCTCGCGTTCTGCATCGTCACGCTGGTGCGCGTGTACACGACGACGGCGAGCGTCACGCGCTCGAAGGTCATGCCGCTGTTCGTGATCAGCGTCGACTACGGCTTCATTCTGGCGATGGCCCTGACGCCGCCCGACTTCGAAGAGGGGCCTCAGGGGCCGCTCGCGGCGGTGTTCTGTCTGATGCTGCTCGGCTTCGGAGCGCTGCGGCTGCACCGCATGCACGTCGTCTACTCGGCGGTCTTGTCGGTCGCGGTCTACGGCGCGGCGGTGCTGCACGACCAGGCCGAAGGGCGGGCCCTGTACGCGCTGCCGATCGTCTTCGTCGTGGTCACGTTCGCGAGCATGACCGCGCTCGTGCTGGTGCTCTCGCGGCGCGTCGCGCAGATGTTCCACACGCTTCGCACGCGCGACAACCTGCGCCGGTTTCTGCCGAAGGCGGTGGCCGATCGCGTCGAGCGCTCGCACATGCAGGCGCTCGACCCGGTGAAGCGTGAGGTGACGGTGCTGTTCTCGGACATTCGCGACTTCACGGCGACGAGCGAGACGATGGACCCCGCGGCCGTCATGCGCTTCCTCGACGACTACTTCGGCCGCATGTCGCTGGTGGTGCAGGCGCGCGGCGGCACGGTGGGCAAGTTCATCGGCGACGGCATGCTCTGCTACTGGGGCGTGCCCGAAGAAGACGCCGAGCACGCCGAGCACGCAGTGCAGGCGGCGCTCGACATGCGGGCGGTCGTCGACGAGCTGAACCGCGATCGGTCGGCGAAGGGCGAGGCGCCGCTCAAGATCGGGGTCGGCGTTCACACCGGCCCGGTCGCCGCCGGCGAGCTGGGCGGCAAGGGTGAGGGCCTGCACGAGTACACGGTCATCGGCGACAGCGTGAACCTGGCCTCGCGCATCGAGGGGCTGACGAAGCAGCACGGCGTCGACATTCTCGTCAGCGAGGGCACGTGGAGCCGCCTCGACCAGCGGTTCGTGGGCACCGTCGTCGGCGAGGAGCGCGTGAAGGGCCGCGCCGAGCCGGTGCGCGTGCACGCGGTGACGGCGCGCACGGTCGCGTCAGGCTCGGCCCTGACATGAGAGGCTCGAAAACGCGTCCCCTCTCCCCTCGTAGGGGAGAGGGACAGGGTGAGGGGCGCAGGTGAGCACAGTGAAGGTGCTCGACTCGGCGGAGCTGCGTGAAGGCGCGTCGGCCGCCGTCGAGGCCTCGGGTCGCCGCATCGCGCTCGCGCGCGTCGGCGGCACCGTGCACGCGATCGACAACGTCTGCCCGCACCGCGGCGGCGAGCTGGGCCTGGGCGATCTGCAGGGCCACCACCTGTACTGCCCGCAGCACGCGTGGTGCTTCGACGTGCGCACGGGCGAGGGCTTCTTCCCCCAGGGCATTCGCGTCGCGCGGTTCGACGTCACCGAGCGCGACGGAGCCATCTGGCTCGAGGTGCCCGACCCGTGAAGCGGCTCTGGCCCCACCTCCGCGCGGCGCTGGTGCTCTTTCACGTCACGATGATCTTCGTCATCGCCTTCCCCGCGCCCATCGGAGGGATGGATCGCTCGAACTGGAAGGTGAAGAGCGTTCAGCAGGACTTCGAGGCCTGGGCGAAGCTGCTCCACGTCAGCGCCGACGCCTTCGAGGAGGCGCTCTGGCAGGCCGCGGTGCTCTACATGAACGTGCGCGACCGCGCCGCCGCTCCGTTCGGGCCGTACCTGCGGCTCTCGGGCTGCGACCAGCCGTGGCGCATGTTCGTGGCGCCGGTGCGCGTGATGGCGAAGCTCCAGGTGCTGCAGCGGGTGCGCGGCGCCGCGCCCGACGCGTGGGAGACGCTCTACGAAGAGCGCAGCCCCACCTACCGCTGGCACGAGTCGATGTTCGCCCAGGAGCGCCTGCGCTCGCAGATCGCCCGCTGGCCCTGGCCCGGCTTCAGGGGCGCCTACGGCGAGGGGTGCGCCTACTTCGCGCGGCTCGCGTTTCGCGAGCGCGCCGACGTCGAGCAGGTGCAGTGCCGGTTCTGGTCGGCCCCGTCGCTGACACCCGACGAGGCCGCGCGGCACGTCGCGCCGCAGGTCTTCTGGGGCGACCCCATCGTGGTCAACCGGCCGGCCCCATGAAGCGCCTCTCGAACCTCTGGCGCGCCTGGGTCGAGCTCACTTCGCACCGCGAAGATGCAGCGTCGCTCGCCGTCGCGCGCATGGTCTGCGGGGCGACCGTCGCCGTGCACCTGTTGCTCCTGCGCCCCACCGGAGCCGTCGAGCAGTCGTGGGTCGACGTGCAGTACGGCGGCGCCTTTCACACCGACCCGGCGCTGCTGTTCTCGCTGATCGGCGGCTGCACCCCCGAGAACGTCGCGGCGCTGATGGCGGCCTGCACCGTCGCGGCGACCTTCATGGCGCTCGGGCTGTTCACGCGGGCAGCGACGTTCGCGACGTGGCTGTGCTGGCGCTCGCTGACCGGGTCGAACGGCATGTCGGGCGGCTCGTCGGACGATCTGCTCATCAACGCGCTGTTCATCTTGATCGGGTCGGGCAGCGGCCGCGCGCTGTCGGTCGATCAGTGGCTGCGGCGGCGGCGCGACCCTCGAGCGTCGAGCGAGGCGCCGGCGTGGCCGCGCTACGTGCTCATCTTCCAGATCGCGACGGTCTACTGGACGACCGGGGTGCAGAAGGTGTCGAACAGCTGGTGGCCTCCGCCGATCGGTACGGCCGACGCGATCTGGTACATCCTCCAGCAGATGACGTGGAACCGGGCGCCGTTCGACCCGGCCGACTGGGCGCCGTACTACCGCGTCACCCAGCTGCTGACGGCGGGCACGTGGCTGTTCGAGATCGGCGGGCTGCTGCTCCTGCTCGCGTACTGGTACCGCTTCACGCGCGAGCGGCCGGGCAGGGTGCGCCGCTTCTTCAACGCGCCGCTCGGGCGGCTCTCGCGCGCCGACTTCCGGCTCTTGTACCTCGCGTTCGGGTTCTGCATGCACTCGTGCATCTGGGTGCTCATGGAGGTCGGGCCGTTCTTCCTCGCCGTGCTGGTCTGCTACGCGGCGTGCATCACGCCGGGTGAGTGGCGCGCGGTGCTGAGGTCCGGTGCGCAGCCGGCGCGTGTAGAGTCGCAGCCACAATGAGAGCGCTCGTCGCAGTGCTGCTGTTGGGCCTCGGCGCCTGCAAGAAGGAGCAGCCCCCGCCCGCGGCCGCCTCGCCTGCGCCGGCGCCCGAAGTCGTCGCTCGCCCGCCCCAGGAGGCTCCCAAAGACAAGAAGGCGACGCTGTTCGAGGCGACGTGGTGGGGGCAGACCGAAGCAGAGCTGCTCGCGGTCTACGGCAAGGACCTCGCGGAGGGCGAGGCCGAGCGCTTCGCCAGCGCGCACCCTCCGCTCATCATTCTCCGCAAGGTCGACGGGCTCGAGCTCGAGGTGGCGCTGCACGCGAAGCCCCCCGACGGGTTGCAGCTCGTCGAGGTGAGCGGGCTCGCGCGCTACGGCGATGACGGTGACGACTGCAAGAGCGACGCGAGCAAGCTCGAGCAGTGGCTCCGGCCGCGTGCGGGCTCGCCAGAGTACGACTTCGGCTCGTGGAAGTGGGCGACCCCGACGTCGGCGATCACGGTGTTCTGCGACGAGGGGCTCGTGGCCACCTTCGAGCCTCCACGGGTGAAGGCACAGCCGCAGTGATCTGATAGACGCTCGAGGCATGAGACCTCGCACCGAGCCGCGCCACGGCGGCGACATCATCGCATCGGTCCTCTCCCGCTGGCGCGTGCCGTACGTGTTCACGCTGTGCGGCGGTCACATCTCGCCGATTCTCGTCGGCGCGAAAGACGCGGGCATCAAGGTGGTCGACTGCCGCGACGAGCGCAACGCGGTGTTCGCCGCCGACGCGGTCGCGCGCATGACCGGCATCCCGGGCGTCGCCGCGGTCACGGCCGGCCCCGGCGTCACGAACGCGCTCACGGCGCTGAAGAACGCGCAGCTCGCGCAGACGCCGATGGTGCTCTTCGGCGGCGCGACGGCGACGGTGCTCAAGGGGCGCGGCGCCCTGCAAGACATCGATCAGACGAGCCTCGTGAAGAGCGCCGTGAAGTGGATGGCGCGGTGCACGATGGTGAGCCAGCTCGAGCCGACGCTCGAGCGCGCGCTGCACGAGGCGAAGTCGGGCGTGCCTGGCCCCGTCTTCATCGAGGTGCCCGTCGACGTGCTGTACCCCGAAGACACCGTGCGCGAGATGTTCATGAAAGAGAGCGGCGCGGCGAAGGGCGAGACGCTGCAGCAGAAGGCGATCGGCCTGTACCTGAAGGGGCACCTCTACCGGCAGTTCCACATGCCGTACGTCGACGTGAAGGCGAAGGTCGACCAGGTGACGTCGCAGCTGCCGGCGATGGGCAACGACCGGCAGATCGACGAGGTCGCCGCGCTGCTGAAGAAGTCCGAGCGGCCCGCGCTCGTCATCGGCAGCCAGACGATGGTGAACTGCGAAGACCCGACGCCGCTCGCGCGCGCGATCGAGGCGCTCGGCATCCCCGTCTGGCTCGGCGGCACCAGCCGCGGCCTGCTCGGGCGCGACAGCGCGATTCAGTTCCGCCACGCGCGCGGCAAGGCGCTCAAAGACGCCGACACCGCGATCGTCTGCGGCTTCCCCTTCGACTTCCGCATGAAGTACGGCCTCGGCTTCAACCGCAAGGGCACGCTCGTCTCGGCGAACCTGTCGAGCCGCGAGCTCACGAAGAACCGCCGGCCCGACCACGCGCTGCAGATGCCGGCCGCCGACTTCCTCATCAAGCTCGCGCAGCGCACGAGCCCCGGGCGGTGGGACGCGTGGCTGAGCGACTGCAAGCAGCGCGAGGCCGCGCGCGACGAAGAGATCCGCGCGAAGGCGAAGGCGCAAGGCCCGCTCGTCGACCCGATTCACTTCTTCTTGCGGCTCGAAGAGAAGCTCGCCGACGACAGCGTGCTCGTCGTCGACGGCGGCGACTTCGTGGCGACCGCCGCGTACATCTTGAAGCCCCGCAAGCCGCTCTCGTGGCTCGACCCGGGCGTCTTCGGCACGCTCGGCGTCGGCGGCGGCTTCGCGGTCGGAGCGGCGGCGGTGCGCAAGGGCGCCGAGGTGTGGATCATCTACGGCGACGGCTCGAGCGCGTACTCGTTGAGCGAGTTCGACACGTTCGTGCGGCACGGCATGGCGCCCATCGCGGTCGTCGGCACCGACGCGAGCTGGGGCCAGATCGCGCGCGATCAGGTGACGCTGCTCGGCTCGGACGTCGGCACCACCCTCATCAAGACGGCGTACCACAAGGTCGCCGAGGGCTACGGCGGCGTGGGCCTCTTGCTCGACGACCCGAAGAAGACCGACGCCGTCATCGACGAGGCGAAGGCGCTCTCGAAGCAGGGCCGCCCGGTGTGCATCAACGTGCACCTGCAGAAGACCGACTTCCGCGAAGGGTCGATCTCGATCTGAAGGGGGCGAAGATGAAAAAGCCCGATCGTGCCCGCATGGAGCGCGCCATCGCCGACTTCCTCGACGCGATGGGGCTCGATCGGCGCGACCCGAACCTGAAGGCGACCCCGCAGCGGGTCGCCGAGGCCTGGCTCGAAGAGTTCATCGATGGGTACGCGCGCACTCCGTCGAAGGAGCTCGGCGAGCGCTTCCCCGCGGGCAAGACGTCGAAGCGGCAGCTCGTCGTCGTGACGCAGCTGCGGTTTCACTCGATGTGCCCGCATCACCTCTTGCCGTACACCGGCATCGCGCACCTCGCGTACCTGCCCGGGCGCGAGGTGGTGGGCTTCGGGCGGCTGAACGCCATTCTCGAGACCTTCTCGCACCGCCTCACGCTGCAAGAAGAGATCGCCCGCAACGTCGCGCGCGCTCTCGCCGAGGCGCTCGAGAGCCCCGCCACCGCGTGCATTCTGCAGGCCGAGCAGACCTGCCTGCGCCTGCGCGGGGGGCACCAGCGCGACGCGGTCACGCACGCCGAGGCCTACGAGGGCCTGCTCAAGCGCGACGCCGGCCTGCGCAGCGAGCTGTGGGCCCGCATCGCCGGAGGAGCCCGCTCGTGACCCGCCCGCAGCGCAAGCTCGCCCGCACCCTCACCGGCAAAGAAGAGATCGGCGCGCTCACCCGCGTCGCCGTCGTCACCGGCGCCTCTCGCGGCATCGGCTTCGCGACCGCCGAGGCCCTCGCGCGCGCCGGGCTCGACCTGGTCGTCACGTCGACGATGAAGGGCGGCACCGCCGAGGTCGCGCGCCGCATTCGCGACAACGGCCGCAAGGTGCTCGAGGTGGTGTGGGAGGCCAGCTCGCGCCCGAGCGCCGACGCCCTCGTCGCCGCCGCGACCGCCGAGTTCGGCCGCGTCGACGTGCTCGTGAACAACGCCGGCATCGTGGTGCGACGCCCGCTCGACAAGCTGAGCGACGACGACTTCGACCTCGTGCTGAAGGTGAACCTGTCGGGGCCGTTCTACCTGGCGCGGCGGCTCTTGCCCGGGATGATCCGCCGGGGGTACGGGCGCATCATCAACGTGTCGTCGATCAGCGCGACGCTCGGCAGCCCGAAGGCCATCGGCTACGCGTCGAGCAAGGCGGGCCTCGAAGCGCTCACGCGCTCGCTCGCCGAAGAGCTGCGCGGCAGCGGCGTCTTCGTCGCGGCGGTCTCGCCCGGCAGCGTCGACACCGACATGCTGAAGGGCAGCGGCTTCGACCCCGCCATGTCGCCCGAGGAGGTCGCCGGCGTGATTCGGTACCTGGCGGTGCAGGCGCCCGACGCGATGCGCGGCGCCCGCGTGGAGGTCTTCGGTTGAGCCCCCTCGAAGCCGTACGCGCCGAGCTCGGCGACATTCCCCTCAAAGACGACGTCGACACCCGCGCCGTCTACGGGCACGACGAGAGCGACACGGCCGACTTTCCGCCCGACCTCGTGGTGTTCGCGCGCAGCACCGAAGACGTGCAGCGCGTGCTCAGGGCGTGCGTGAAGCACCAGGTGCCGGTGACTCCGGTGGCGGCGCGCAGCGGCAAGTCGGGCGGCTCGCTGCCGCTCGAGGGCGGGGTGTCGCTGTCGCTCGAGCGGATGAACCGAATCCTCGAGATCAACGCGGAAGATCTGACCGCGGTCGTCGAGCCGGGCGTCATCTTGCAGACGTTCATGACCGCGGTCGAAGAGAAGGGCCTGTTCTACCCGCCCGACCCGAACTCGCAGGCGATGTGCACGCTGGGCGGCAACATCGCCGAGAACGCCGGCGGCCCGCGCGCGCTCAAGTACGGCGTCACGCGCGACTACGTGCTGGGCCTCGAGTGGGTGCTGCCCAGCGGCGAGCTCGTCAGCGTCGGGCGGCGCACCATCAAGGGCGTCGCGGGCTACGATCTGTGCGGCCTGTTCGTCGGCAGCGAGGGCACGCTCGGCGTCGCGACGCGCATCACGCTGCAGCTGATACCCAAGCCGCAGCGGATCATGACGGCGCTCGTGATCTTCAAAGACGTGCTGCAGGCGGCGCGCGCGGTGAGCGCGGTCTTGGCGGCGGGGGTCTTGCCGCGCACGCTCGAGCTGCTCGACGACGTCAGCATTCGCGCCATCGACGGCCGGGGGTTCAACTTCCCCAAGGGCGCCGGCGCCGCGATCATCGCCGAGGTCGACGGCAACGTCGAAGAGGGCCTCTTCCAGGAGCTCACCCGCATGGGCGAGGTCTTCGACCGCAGCGGGGCGCTCGAGACGCTGATGGCTCAAGACGACAGCCAGCGCGAGAAGCTCTGGGCCGCGCGGCGCATCGTGTCGACGTCGCTGCGCGCGATGAAGAAGTTCAAGATCTCGGAAGACATCGCGGTGCCGCGCTCGAAGATCCCCGAGGCGATCGAGCGCTTCAAGGCGCTGGGCGCGAAGCAGGGGCTGACCGTCGCGACCTACGGCCATGCCGGAGACGGCAACCTCCACGCGAACATCCTCTACGAGGGGCCGCACGAGCGCGCGAAGGTCGACGCCGCCATGGAAGAGATGATGCGCGTCACGGTCGAGCTCGGCGGCACGATCACCGGCGAGCACGGTGTCGGATACGCGAAGAGGAATTTTCTCGCGTTTGAGCAGCGCCCCGAGCTGATCGCGTTACAAAGGAGTATCAAATCGCTGCTCGACCCGACGGGTCTGTTCAACCCCGGCAAGATTTTCCCGCCGGAAAAGATTTCTTGATTCGGGGCCTTGGCGCCCGAATCAGCTCGGCTGTCATGAAGAATCATGAAGGCCGAATCTTTTCCGGAAACGCGGACGAGCGCGGCGCGTCTCTCTGTTGAATGTTTCGAAGCGGTCGTTACCGCGACGGAACCCGAAAGGAGACGACGAAGATGGCTTTCAAAGCACGCAGCGAGAGCGAGGGTATCTCGCACTATCTTCGGAGCCTGGGAGGGCACCGTCAGCTGACCCGTGAAGACGAGTACGAGCTGTCGGGCCGCGCCCACAAAGGCGACGAGCAGGCGAGAAGAATTCTGGCAGAGAGCAACCTGCCGTTCGTGGTGGCGGTGGCGCGGAAGTTCCAGAACCGCGGCGCCCGCCTCGACGATCTGGTTCAGGAGGGCAACGTCGGCCTGATGAAGGCCATCGAGCACTTCGACTCGAGGAAGAACGTGCGCTTCGCCACGTACGCCGTGTGGTGGATTCGCGCGTACATCACCCGCTACCTGAAGGACAACCGCAGCCAGGTGCGCGGTGGCGAGGCCGAGCGCATCTCGATGAGCGACTTCTCGCTCGACACCCCGATCGAGGACGACTCCGAGACCACGTACCTCGAGCGCCTCGAAGACGGCGCTCAGATTCAAGACGAGGCCTTCCTGCGCACCGAGCGCGACGCCGAGGTGAGCGAGGCGTTGACGCGGGTGAAGAAGCGCCTGGGCGACCTCGGCTGGGACATCTTGCAAGAGCGTCTGACTCAAGAGAAGCCGCGCACCCTCGAAGAGCTCGGCCAGCGCTGGGGCGTGAGCCGCGAGCGCGTGCGTCAGGTCGAGCTGCGAACGCGAAACTTCCTCGCCCGGTACCTGGCCGCGTTCAACGACGACCGCGAAGAGCTCGCGTTCGACCTCGAGAGCAAGGCCGCCTGACCTTCTGGGCGGTCGCGGCCTTCGGGCCCTGAGGGTTCGCCACGGTTGCGTGCCTCATCAGGGTGTCCCGACGGCTTCTTCCCGGACCGGGCAACCCCGGCTGGCTTCCGCCCGCCATTCGTAACGCGCCGCTTCGGCGCGGCAGGACACCTTCCCAGGTGGTAACGGCGGCTGACCTTCACGGGTCAGCCGCTTTCTTTTTGTGCGGCGGGCAGGTATTCGACGGGCATGACTGCTGCCGAGAAGATTCCGTCAGAGGTCGCGGGGGGTAGTGAGCGCAACCTGATTGAGCTCCTGCTCACCCGCGTTCGTGAAACCCGCACGCCCGCCGCGACGCACAAGGTCGACGGCAAGTGGGTCGACGTCGGCTGGTCGGCCGTGCTCGACGAGGTGAAGAAGGTCTCGGCGGGCCTGGTGGCCGCGGGCGTGATGCCCGGCGATCGCGTGGCCGTCTTCGGAGCGACGACGCTCACCTGGGTCGTCTGCGATCTCGCGATCTCGGCTTCGCGCGGGGTCTGCGTGCCGATCTACGCGTCGAACACGCCGGAAGAGGTCGAGTACATCCTCCAGAACTCGGGCGCGACGCTGATGTTCGTCGACAACGACGTGAGCGACGGCAAGCAGCCCGGCCGCCTCAGCCGGGTGCGCGCGAAGATCGGCGGCTGCCCCGACGTGCGCAAGGTGGTGCTGTTCGAGGGCGCGGGGCAGGGTGACCGCGAGACGACGCTGCAGGCGCTGATCGACGGCGGCAAGGCCGAGACGCCCGAGACGTTCGACGCGCGCGTGAAGGCGCTCTCGCCCGATGATCTGTGCCACTTCATCTACACGTCGGGCACGACGGGCAACCCGAAGGGCGTGATGCTCACGCAGGCGAACTGGGCCTACGAGGCCAAGGCGACCCGCGAGATCTCGCTGATGAAGAACGACGACACGGTGATGCTGTTTCTGCCGCTGGCGCACAGCTTCGCTCAGGTGGTCAAGGCGTCGTGGCTGGGCCTCGGCTTCCGCATGATCTTCGCCGAGAAGCTCGAGAAGCTGATCGACAACCTCGCCGAGACGTCGCCGACGATCTTGCCGGCGGTGCCGCGCGTGTTCGAGAAGGTGTTCGCGGCGGTGCAGACGAACGCGATGAGCCAGCCGGGCCTCAAGGGCAAGCTGGTGCGGTGGGCGTTCAAGCTGTTCGACGAGTACGTCGAGGCGCGGAAGCTCGGCCGCGAGTACGACTCGATCGGCTGGTCGCTGGCGAAGAAGCTGGTGTTCTTCGGCAAGATCAAGCCGGGCCTCGAGGCGAAGCTCGGCGGGAAGATGCGGCTCATCATCTCGGGCGGGGCTCCGCTGTCGCCGAAGATCGGCTACTTCTTCGACCTGCTCGGGCTGACGGTGCTCGAGGGCTTCGGGCTCACCGAGACCTCGGCGGCGACGACGGTGAACCGCCCGGGCAACGTGAAGATCGGCACGGTGGGCTGCGCGGTGCCGGGCTCGGTCGTGAAGATCGCCTCCGACGGCGAGATCCTCATCAAGGGGCCGGGCGTGATGCGCGGCTACTACAAGAACGAGGCGGCGACGGCCGAGGTGCTCGAGGCCGACGGCTGGTTCCACTCGGGCGACATCGGTGAGATCGACTCCGAGGGCTACGTGCGGATCACCGACCGCAAGAAGGACATCATCGTCACGGCGGGCGGCAAGAACGTCGCGCCCCAGAACCTCGAGAACCAGCTGAAGACGTACCCGATCGTCTCGAGCTCGATGGTGCACGGCGACAAGCGCGCCTACCTCACCGTGCTCGTCTGCGTGAACGAGGAGTACGCGCGCAAGCTGCTCGCCGACAAGGGCGTGACGGCCTCGAGCTACGCCGACATCGTGGCGCGGCCCGAGGTGAAGACGGCCGTGCAGGAGGCGATCGACGCGCTGAACGCCGACCAGCCGCCCTACAACACGCTCAAGCGCTTCGCCCTGATGGACCACGACTTCACCCAGGAGACCGGCGAGCTGACGCCGACGCTCAAGGTGAAGCGGAAGTTCTGCACGCAGAAGTACCAGGCCATTCTCGACGGGCTGTACGACGAGAAGCGGGTCGACTGAGCGTGCTGCGCCTTCTGCTGGCGCTCGCGGTCTCGGCTGGAGCGCCAGTGGTCGACGCAGGAACAGCCCCGCAACCCGAGCCCGCGCCAGACGGCGGCGTGTTCGTCGGCGGTGGCCCGCTGACGCGAGAAGAGCTCCGTGCAGCGATTCAGAAGCACCAGGGCGAGGTGCGCCGCTGCTACGAGGCGGCGCTGAAGGCGAAGCCGTCGCTGACCGGCAAGGTGTCGATCGAGCTCGTGATCGGCGCCGACGGCAAGGTCACCGAGGCGAAGGCCCAGCCCAGTGAACTGCCGGCCTCGATGGTCGAGTGCATTCGGGCCAAGGTGCTGAGGTTCGAGTTCCCGCGGCCCCGCGGAGGCGGCACCGTGAAGGTCACCTACCCGTGGGTGTTCTCGGCAGAGGCCGAGCCGGCGCCCTGACGCCTCACAGCGCCTTCGCGAGCGCGATCAGCTTCTTCTCGCCGCCCGACAGGAGCCCGTCGCGCTTCGCCAGCGCGTCGAGCCGCGAGAGCTCGCCGGCCGTCACGACACCGTCTTTCACGGCGCGCCGGTAGCTCAGCCGGAACTCGTTGAACCCGTCGGTGTACACGTGCCCCGGCCGGCCATCGAGATCCTCGGGGGTCGCGACCGACAGCTCAGGCAGCCGCCGCGCGAGGCGCTCGAGCACCGGCGTGAACGTCGACTTGAACACGGTCAGTGACTTGAGCGCGTCGACGGTCGTCTTCAGGTGATCGCCGTCTTCGCTCTGCAAGAGCTCGGGCCGCCCGTTCGTCATGCGCAGGCCGTACACGAGCCGGCCCGCCGACGGGTACGCAAGGTCGAGCTCGGCCTTCAGCTCTCGCGAGAGCCGGGTCGCGACGCCGCGGGCCTCGCTCGCGAGCTGCGCGTTCTCGGGGCCCGCGAGCTGCCCGACCTTCTCGAGCGCCCGCAGCACGATCGCGTTCTGGTTCACCGCCGTCACGCCCGGCACCCGCGTGTCGACCGCGAGCGCGAGGCCGCGCGCGCCCAGCACCGCCGGCACCGAGAGCCCGCCGCGCGAGATCGGCTGCTGCAGCGTCTTCAGCTGCTCGCCGAGGTACCTGCGCAGCTTCGTCGCCTGCGCCGGCGTCGCCCCGTCCATGAACTTCGTCAGCCCCGTGATGACCTGGCCCGTGGTGATCGCCGCCAGGTACGGTCGACCCAGCCCCCTGATCACGAACGTCTTCGGCCCTCCGGCCACCGGGTTGTGCGAGCGGTCGAGCACGTCGAGCAGCTGCTTGCGCCCCGTGTCCCTGTCGATGCGGAAGAGGATCGCCGCGAGCTGCGCCGTCGGCGCCCCGGCCGGCACCACCTGATCGACGCGCGGCACGAAGAAGTCTCTCGCGGCCGGGGTCAGTGTCGGGTCGGCGGCGAGCGTGCGCAAGGCTCCCAGCTCGCCGACCTGCACGTTCTCTCTGCGCGCCTGCGTGAGAATCGCCTTCACGTCTTGCAGGTTCACGACCCCGTCTTTCGACCTGGCGTCGATCAGGCGCTTCAAGGCTCCGAGCTGTTGGTTCGCGTTCGCGGCGGCGAGGGGCATGAGGCACACGCGTGCAACCGCATGGCCATGCGCGGCGGCGAGTCAGTTCAGGCGGGTAGGGTGGAAGGCGCTGTCGCCTTCAGTGGACAGCGTCAGCTCTGCTTTTCGGCGACCTTCGGGTCGGCGGCCTTGCTGGCGTCGCCGCCCTGGGCGATCGCCGGCTTGTCGTCTTTCTTCTCGGCGGGCTTCTCGTTCGGGTCGGCCTCACCGCCGAAGCCCTTCTTGAAGTTGCGAATGGCGCTGCCGAGCGAGCTGCCCAACTGCGGAAGACGCGACGCTCCGAAGAGGAGGAAGACGATCGCGAAGACGATGATCAGCTCTTGAGTGCCCATACGCATGGTTGATTGTAGGCCGTTGGGGGATGTGGCGCTACCTGCTGGGCATGGTTACCCCATTTTCATGTACCGCTGTAGCGCCTGCGGCGCCTTCAACCGAGTCCCCGAGGGTCATGCGGGCCAGCCCGTCTGCGGTCGCTGCAAGCAGCCCCTCGATACCTCTGGAGCTCCCCAGCCGGTCGACGCCGCAGCTCTTGCGCGCGCGGCGGCCTCGAGCCCCGTGCCGGTCATCGTCGACGTCTGGGCGCCCTGGTGCGGGCCGTGCCGCGCGGTGAGCCCGCTGCTCGACCAGATCGCCAAGGAGCGGCGGGGCAAGGTCGTCGTGCTGAAGGTGAACTCCGACGAGTCGCCCGTGCCCGAGCTGCGGATCTCGGCGATCCCCACGTTCGTGGCCTTCATGGGCGGCCGCGAGGTCGATCGCAAGACGGGAGCGCTTCCGAAGCACCTGCTCGACGCGTGGATCTCGCAGCTCGCCGCGGCGTAGGCGGCCGTCAGCCCGTCGTGCCGGTTCCGGGCGGCGCGCGCACCGGCTCGACCGGGGCGGTCGCCACCGGCGACGCCACGTGTCGCAGCATCGGCTCGCTCGCCTTCGGCTCGGCGCCGCGGCGCGCGACCTCGAGCAGCATCATCTGGCTGCGAATCGTCTGACCGTCGAGCTGCAGCGGCACCGGCACGTACGTGCCGTCTTGCTGGAGCTGCCGCGCCTTCACGTTGTCGCGCAGCCCCACGCCGAGCACCTCGTCGAGCACGCGCGCCTTCAGCGCGGGCTCCTCGACGGGGAACATGACCTCGATGCGGCGCTGGAAGTTCCGCGGCATCCAGTCGGCGCTCGACAGGTACACCTCGGTCTTGTCGCCCACGCCGAACGCCATCGCGCGGCTGTGCTCGAGGAAGCGGTCGACGACGCTGATGACCCGAATGCGGTCGGACACGCCGGGCAGCCCCGGCCGCAGGCAGCAGATGCCGCGCACCTGCAGCTCGATGTCGACGCCGGCCTGGCTCGCGGCGTAGAGCGCCCGAATCGTCGCCGGGTCGACCAGCGCGTTGAGCTTGCCCAAGATGCGCGCAGGCTCGCCCTTCTTCGCCTTGCTGGCCTGCTCGTCGATGAGCGCGAGCACCTTCTGCTGCAGCGACATCGGAGCCACCGCCAGCCGCTTCCACTGCGGTGGGTTCGAGTAGCCGGTCAGCAGGTTGAACAGCGCGGTGACGTCGTCGGCGATCTCTTGCCGGGCCGTGAACAGCGACAGGTCGGTGTACGCGCGCGCGGTCGCCGGGTTGTAGTTGCCGGTGCCCAGGTGCACGTAGCGGCGAATGCCGCTGCCCTCGCGGCGCACCACCAGCGTCACCTTGCAGTGGGTCTTGAGGCCGATGAGGCCGTAGACGACGTGAACGCCGTTGTCCTCCATGCGGCGGGCCCAGGCGATGTTGTTGGCCTCGTCGAGGCGCGCCTTGAGCTCGACGAGCACGGCGACCTGCTTGCCGTTCTCGGAGGCACGCACGAGGGCGCGGCCGATGGGGCTGTCGCCGGTCGTGCGGTAGAGCGTCTGCTTGATCGCGAGCACGTTCGGGTCGTCGGCGGCCTCTTCGATGAAGCGCACGACGGGGTCGAACGACTCGTACGGGTGGTGCAGCAACAGGTCGCGCTTGCCGACCGCCTCGATCATCGAGTCGACGTCGCGCAGCGCGTACGGCACGGCCGGCTGAAACGGCTCGACGCGCAGCTCGGGCCGCAGGTCGTGGTCGGACAGCTGCGTGAGATCGGCGAGCTGCAGCGGGCCGTTCACCTTGTAGAGGTCTTGCGGGCTGAGCTTGAGGGCGCCGGTGATCTGGGCTTCGAGATCGGGCTTCGCGGCGGCGTCGATCTCGAGGCGCACGGCGGTGCCGCGGTCGCGGCGGCGGAGCTCCTGCTGAATCGAGGCGAGCAGATCTTCCGACTCTTCTTCGTCGACGTTGAGATCCCAATTGCGGGTGAGGCGAAAGGCGGCGACCTGGTCGACGGTGTAGCCGGGGAAGAGGTCGCCGACGTAGGCGGCGATGAGCTCCTCGAGCAGCAGAAAGGCGTGGCCGCTCTGCGAGGGCAGGGGCACGAGGCGCGAGAGCACGCCGGGCACCTGCACGACGGCGAACGACAGCTCGGTGTGTAGGGTCGTGTCCTTCTTCCGTCGCCGGCCTTCGCGCCGCAGCGCGACGGCGAGGTTCAGCGACTTGTTGCGCAGGTGCGGAAACGGGTGGCCCGGGTCGACTGCGAGCGGAGTGAGCGCGGGGAACACCGACGACGAGAAGGTGGCCTTGGCGGCGGCCTTCTGCTCGGCGGTCAGCTGCGTGCGCTCGAGCACGTGGAGACCGTTGGCGGCGAGCAGCGGGAGCAGCTCTTTCTGCCAGATGCGGCCCTGCTCGGTGACCATCTGGTGGGCGGCCTGGCTGATGGTGGCGAGCGACTCGGCGGGCAGCATGCCGTCGGCGGGCAGCTCGACGACGCCGCCTTGCAGCTGCTGCTTCAGGCCGGCGACGCGCACCATGAAGAACTCGTCGAGGTTGCCCGACGAGATCGAGAGGAACTTCAGCCGCTCGAGCAGGGGCAGCGACGGGTTGCGCGCCTCGGCCAGCACGCGGTCGTTGAACGCCAACCACGACAGCTCACGGTTGATGAAGAGGTTGCGGTCGGAGGCAGAAGCAGGGGTCTCCACGGGCGCGCGTTCCTGTCTTCCGCGTTCTGGCATGGATATGGGCCTGGAGCGAGCCTGTGACAGATATGTTGCAGTCAGCGCTTCGCCGCAACCACCCGATAGGCTTCTCGCAGCAGGTCCTTCACGAGTGACGTCTTGGCCGTGGCCAGACGAATGCCCGTCGAGCCGTTCTTCGACCAGCCCCCCAGAAGAACGAAGGTTTCGGGGTGTTTCTCGATCAGCTCGGCCTGCAGCTCGCGCGAGAGGACCACCATCGCCAAGCCCTTGTCGGGCTGCACGGTCGCGAAGATGCGGCCCTTGCCCGGCAGGCGGAAGTCGGGGTGGCCCATGTGCGAGTGCTCTTCGGCGCCGTCGATCGCGAGCGCGAGCTTCTTGAACTGGGCAGGCGTCATGGACTTGTGTGTACCGCATGGGCATCGGCGCGCGCATCTGGGGCATCCGGGCGGTCGCCGTCGTGCTGCTGCTCGGGCTCTGGCCCGTGGCGCGGGTGCTCGGTGGGTCGGAGGTTCGGGTGGTGGTGCCCGGCCTCGTCGCGGTGGCGGCGCTGTACCTGCTCGCCGAGCGGTGGCTGGTGCGCCTGTTGTGGCGCGAGCTGGCCGACGCTCCGAAGGTGAAGGCCGAAGAGATCCTGGCGGCGCTGGGGCCGCTGCAGGCGGGTGACCCGTACGCGACCGCGCAGCTCGCGTTTCACCGCGCCGCGCTGCTGTCGCACGACGGAAAGTATGCAGAGGCGCGCACGCTGCTCGAGTGGCTGCTCGAGTCGGAGTTCGCGACGCCGATTCGGTCGACGGTGCAGAACAACCTGGCGTGGGCGCTGATGCACCTGGGCATCACGAAGCGGGCGCTCGAGCTGTCGTCGCAGGCGGTGCGCGACGGCGAGGCGTCGCGCGACTCGGGCATCGGGTTCTTCAGGGGGACCTACGCGATCGGGCTCTACCTCGACGGGCGGGCGGCCGAAGCGGTGCCGAAGATCGAGCGGGTGCTCGCCGAGCACGCAGCCGACGGGCCCGAGGCGCAGGCGATTCGCGCCTACTACCTGGGCGAGGCGCTCGAGCAGCTCGGGCGGAAGGAAGAGGCGGTGGCGGCGTACCAGCGCTCGGCGCGCGAGGCGCCGGGCTCGCGCTGGGCCGAGCAGGCGAGGGCGAAGCTCACGTGATGCGCTGCATGTTCTGTGCACACCGCGCGAAGGAGGCGGCCGACACTCCGCTCGGCCTCGCGTGCGTGAGGTGCGTGAAGCGCATCGCCGCGATGGCGCATCGGGCCGAGGGCGACGTCGCCGAGAGATGCTGGGGTGCGCCCAAGGCGGTGCGTTCGATGCTCCGGAGGATCATCGAGGAAGAGGCGGTTTCGCTCGGCACGATGCCGCCCTCGAGCGTCGCGGCGGCCGAAGCGAATCTCGAGGCGCGCCGCCTCACAGACGTGCGGCGCAGACTCGCCAGCACCCTCGCACACGCCCCGAAGGGCCCCGACGCCGAGCGCGCGCTCGCTCTGTTGCTCGGCCCGATGCTGAAGCCAGGCGGCGCCGACGCATTGCGCGCTGCGCTCTTCAGCTCGTGATATCGCCACGCGGGTGGAGCGCTCGCCGCCCGCGGAGCAATCGATTCCGCTCTTCGCCGTCGTCCTCATGGTCGTCGCGGTGCTCCTCGCCGGCCTCGGCTGGGGCAGCGGCTACTGGGTGGTGGCGAAGAAGCGCGCCGACGTCCGGCGCGGGTGGCTGCTGAAGCCCGTGATCGCGGCGGCGCGCGATCTCAAGGCCGGTGAGACGCTGCAGCGCGCCGATCTCCAGTCGCGCGACGTGCCGGAGCAGTTCGTCACGAGCGCGATCTTCACCGACACCCGCCCGCTCGAGGGCCAGGTGCTCGCGGCCCCCATCTCGAAGGGCACTCCGCTGCATCCCGTCTTCCTCACCCGGAGCTGCCCGTGATCTCCGTGATCGCGTTCGGCGGGCTGTTGCTCATCACGCTCGCCGGAGCCCTCTTCGGCGTCGCCGCCGGAGTCGTCGTCAGCCGGCTCATGGGCGCCACCGGGGGCAAGGTCGCGCTCATCGCGGGCGGCGTCGCGGTCGGCGGCCTGCTGCTCGGGCTCTTCGCCGGCATCGTCCACTACTCGCACGTGCGCAAGGCTGAGGCCGAGGCGCGCAGCGGCTGGAACCTCGTCCCGATCGTGGTGGCCGCGACCGACATCTCGCGTGGCGAGGCGATCACCTTCGACGTGATCAGCCAGCGCTCCATCCCCGAGCAGTTCGCTCCGGCCGAGGTCGTGCGGCCCGACGAGGCCCCGAGGGTGATCGGCCGCCCGACCTCGGTCGCGCTGAAGGCCGGCGACTTCTTGTACTGGAGCGCCGTCTGCGGCGCGGCGCGATGACTCGAGCGCGCAGCGCTCAGCTCACGGCACGCTGACGCCGCCCGCAGGCGTGTTCCGCAGCGCGAAGCCGGCGAGCGCGTCGTACCAGCCGGCCGCGGCCGAGCCGGGCACGTCGGCGGCCGTCAGCGGGTCGAGGTGGCTGTACTCCGGGTGAGAGAGCGCCTCCCAGCCGTCGGTCGTCGCGCGCGTCGCGCCCGAGAGCGGCCGGCCCTCGCCGACCGGCGGCAGCATCGCCTTCAGCTTGTCGTACGCCTGCGCGCGCCCCGACAAGATGCCCGCCGCCTCGACGAGCAGCGGCACCGAGAGCTCGCGGCCGTGAAACGCGCGCACGCCGAAATCGACGGGCCACTCGTTCGGGCCCACGACGAGGTTCTCGCCGATCTGCGAGTCGAGTGAGAGCCGCGCGGGGAAGTACCACTCGCCGAAGTCCGAGCCCGAGCGTGTCCACGCGAGCGCGAAGTCGGTGAGCGACGTCGACTCGTGTGGCTCGACCTGGTCGTACTCTCTCCACCGGTAGGTGGCGTCGGCCTGCGTCGGCTTCAGCGTCGTGCCGGTGCCGCCGAACAGGGGCGGCGACGCCGTCAGCTCGCCCCCCTCTGCGGCGCCCGCATTCACCGAGCTGATGCCGACCGGGCACGACGCCGTGTCGAACACGAGCCCGAACGCCGCCCGGTTCGTGAAGCGGGGCAGGGTCGAGAGGCCGAACACGGT
The DNA here is from genome assembly GCA_044223505.1 of Myxococcaceae bacterium. Classification (GTDB taxonomy): domain Bacteria; phylum Myxococcota; class Myxococcia; order Myxococcales; family Myxococcaceae; genus Xiheicaenimonas. Next base: position 52,192 of record JBGALX010000040.1, on the reverse strand, counting down.
CTTCATCGCCTCGGCGCGGGGCACGTCGCGCTCGAGGGCTTCGGGCGCGACGCGGGCGCGGAGGGCGGCTCCGATGCCGAGCGGGTACAGCCCCGACTCGAGGATCGGCAGCGCGACGTAGCGCACGGACTCGCGAATCGACCTCAGGCTCATCAGCCCGCCGGTCACGCCGACCTCGAGCCCCGTCGTCTCGTACCCCTCGCGCGTCACCGCGATCGGCTCACCCTCTCGCCCCGTCACCGAGTCGATCATCACGAGGCCCGCGAGCTCTTCGTGCCCCGCCCGGCCGTCGAAGTCCCACGCGGCGTACTGCGCGACGATCGTGCCGCCCAGCGAGTGCCCCGCGAGCACCACGCGCGCCCTCCGGTCGGCCTCGGGCACGAGCGCGATCACGGCGCGCAGGTCGGCGATCGTCGAGGCCATGCCCCACTCGCTCTCGTAGGCGACGTCGGCCTGGTTCACGAAGCCCGAGAACTTCGAGCCCGGCTCGAAGTAGTACGACGTCAGCGTGTCGGCGCTGCCGGCGTCGAGCGCCGCCTCGATGCCGGTGCGGTCTTCGAGCAGGTTCGCCCGCCGGTCGATTCCCCACACCTCGAACGGCGCGTCGGCCGTCGACCGGCGCACGAGCGCGCGCGCGATGCCGTCGAAGCTGCCGCCCCCGCCGAGGAAGCCCGGCATCAGCACGAAGATCGCGCGTGCGGGCTTCGGCGCGCCACCCGCGGTGTCGACGCGGTAGCGCACCACGTCGACCGAATCGAGCGCGTCGGGCGTCGCCGTCGACGTGACCGGGTTCGGCGCAGGCTTCGGCGCCTTCACGCGCACGACCTCGCGGCGAATCGACAGACCGTTCGCCGTCTCGACGATCAGCGGGTCGAGCGGCGCGGGCTTGCCGCAGGCGAGCAGCACGGCGATGGCATAGAGGCGGCGCACACCGACGACTTACCGCATCTACTCGTCCGAGAGGCCGTACTCCTTCAGCTTGCGGGCGAGGGTGTTTCGCCCGATGCCGAGCAGCTTCGCAGCGGCCGTGCGGTTGCCCTTCGCGCGGTCGAGCACCGCGAGAATGTGCCGCTTCTCGACCTCGGCGAGCGTCGGCACCTGCTCGTCGGCCATCGACGACGTCACGGTCACCACGCGCTGGCCCTCGGGCAGCGGCAGGTGCTCGGGCAGGATCTCGCCTTCGCTCAGCACGACGGCGCTCTCGACGCAGTTCTCGAGCTCGCGCACGTTGCCCGGCCAGTGGTAGCCCTTCAGGCGATCGAGCGCCGAGGCCGAGAGCGTCGGCGCCGGGTCGATGTGGTGCCGGCGCGCCGCCGCCGCCACGAAGTGCCGCACGAGCCGCTCGAGATCTTCTGCGCCGCGCGCCCTGAGCGGAGGCAGCACCAGCTCGACCACCTTGATGCGGTAGTAGAGGTCTTCGCGAAACGACCCCTCGCGCACCATCTTCTGCAGGTCGCGGTTCGTCGCGGCGACGATGCGCACGTCGACCTGAACGGTCTGGTTGCCGCCGAGCCGCTCGACCTCGCGATCTTGCAGCACGCGCAAGAGCTTGCCCTGCGCGGGCAGCGGCAGCTCACCCAGCTCGTCGATGAACACCGTGCCGCCGTCGGCGACCTCGAACTTGCCGGGCTGGCGGCCCTCGGCGCCGGTGAACGCGCCCTTCTCGTGGCCGAACAGCTCGTTCTCGATCAGCGACGGCGGCAGGGCGGCGCAGTCGACCTTCACGAAGGGCTTCGAGCGCCGCTTGCTGTTGACGTGCACGGCGCGGGCGAACAGCTCTTTGCCGGTGCCCGACTCGCCGCGAATCAGCACCGTCGCCGAGGTGCCGGCCGCCTTCTGCACGACCTTGTAGATCGCTCGCATCGGCGTCGAGTCGCCGATCACCTTGTTGAAGAAGTACCCGACCGGCGTCTGCGGAGCCGCCCGCGCCCGCTCGAGCTCGACGTACAGCGACGTCGACTGCAGCGCCGTCGAGATCTGCGCGGCGAGCTCGACGAGGCGCACCTGGTCGTCGTCCGTGAAGTGCTCGCCGCCCAGGCGGTTCAGCACCTGCAGCACGCCGAACACGCGGCCCTCGCCGTCTTTGAGCGGCACGGCGAGCAGCGTCTTCGTTCGATAGCCCGTGATCTTGTCGATCGCGCCGTGGAAGCGGGTCTCTTCGACCGCCGCGGGGATGTTCACGGGCTCGCCGGTCTGCGCGACGTGCCCGGCGACGCCCTGGCCGACCTTCAGGCGAATCTGCTTGAGCTCGGGCAGGTGCGCCGCGCGGCTGAAGAGCTCGCCGCACGAGTGATCCATCAGGTAGAGCGTGCCGCGATCGGCCTGCATCGAGCGGGCGACGCGGTCGACGAGCGTGTGGAGGAACTCGTCGAGGTTGACCTCCTTGCCGACCATGCCGCCGACGGCGAGCAGCACTTCGGGGGCATCTTTCGGAGGCACCGAGCGCAAGAGCGGCGGAAGACGCCACTCCAGTGCGGCCGTGGCTTCAAGCGAATTCATGCAACCCACTTCCGCGGCGCAGGTGAGCCCAAGCGCGCCGCGCTGCCTGAGGGGCGCCCGCACGGCCGAACGGCCTGGCGAACGTCACGCCGCATGCACTTCACCCGCGCCACACGTGAGCGTGAGGCCCTCGCGAGCGAGCTCCGTGCGCTCGAACACACCCTTCGCCTCGGTCTCCATCTCGGTGACGAAGTCGTCGTTGTGGGCAGGGTCGTGGTGGAACATGAAGAAGCGCTTCACGCTCGCGCTGCGGGCGAGCAGGGCGGCGTCGATCATCGTCGAGTGGCCCCAGCCGGCCTTCGGCGGCCCGACCCGGCCGGCGTACTCGTCGGGCGTGTACTGCGCGTCGAGCACCAGCGCGTCGGCGCCCTCGACGAAGCGGCCCAGGCTCGACAGCGCGTCGGCCTTCAGCTCGACGTCGGTCATGTAGACGAACGCCGCGCCGTCGGCCTCGACCCGGTAGCTGAGGCAGCCTTGCGGGTGCGGCACCGCGAACGGCGTGACGCGGAAGGGGCCGACCTCGAACGCCTGCGCCGGCCGCGCCGCGGCGAACTGCAGCCGGCTCTTCATCGCGGCGAGCGGCACGGGGAAGTTCGGTGGAGACATCTGCTTGTCGAGCACGTCGCGCAGCTGGGCGTCGCCGGCCTCGCCCGGGCCGTAGAGCGTGAAGTGCGAGCCCGGGTGCCACGCCGGCCCGAAGAACGGGAAGCCCTGCACGTGATCCCAGTGCAGGTGCGAGAAGAGGAACGTCGCGCGCTGCGGGCCGCGCTTGCCGAGCTCGTCGCCCAGGCCGCGCAGCCCGGTGCCCGCATCGAGGATCAGCCGCTCACCCTGCGACGTCACCTCGATGCACGACGTGTTGCCTCCGACCTTCGCAACGTGGGCCCCGCTCACTGCGACACTTCCTCGGACGCCCCAAAAGCGAATCCTCATGAACCGGCCTCCTGTGACTGGGAGGCCACAGGTCGAGCAAGTGGGCGGCCAGCCGCAACCACGCGTCTTTTCGTCCACGCCGCGCGGCGCTGCACCAGAAGGGATCAGTGCCGCTCCGTTTCGGAGCTGCTGGGCTACGCTCGGTCGCCATGCGGCGCGCGGCGTTTCTCATGCTCGTGCTGATCGGCTGCTCGAAGAAGCCGGGCGTGGGTGGGCTCGAGGTGCACGTCACCGTCGACCCGCGCGTTCAGGCCGACTGCGTTCAGCTGATCGCGACGAGCGGCGGCACCGAGCGGCCCAGCGAGCGGCTCGCCCGGAAGCCCGAGCTCACCTGGGGCGTCGTCGAAGGCGACGGCCTCAGCGGCGAGGTGTCGCTCGTCGCCCGCGGCACCCTGGGGCCCTGCGACGAGGCCGGCGTGCTGAACGCGCAGAGCGCGGCGGTCACCGAGCGCTTCGTCGCGGGCAAGGTGGTGCAGGTGCAGCTCGCCCTCGACGCCGCGCTCGACGACGCCGACGGCGACGGGGTCCGCGCGAAGGCCCAAGGAGGCACCGACTGCGACGACTCGTCGGCCGACGTCGCCCCCGGCCTCGACGAGCGCTGCGCCGACGGCAGGGACAACGACTGCAACGGCAAGACCGACTGCGCCGACGCGCCGAAGTGCGAGGGCGCCTCGTGCAGCGACGGCAAGGCGTGCACCTCGCCCGACGTCTGCTCGCAGGGCCGCTGCGCCGGCCCGGTGCTGTGCGTCGCGCAGGGGGCGTGCTCGGTCTCGCTCGGCTGCGGGGCCGACGGCGGCTGCCTGTTCGCGACCGACGCCGGCGTGCGCTGCGACGGAGGCACCTGCCGGCAAGACGGCGCGTGCATCCCCGACGGGCAGGAGTGGAGCTGCACCGACCTGCTCGACAACGACGGCGATCAGCAGATCGACTGCGACGACGCCGACTGCGTGGGCGTCGCGTGCGACGATCGCCGCGCGTGCACGGTCGGCGACGTCTGCCAGCCCGACGTCGGGTGCATGGGCGCGATCGCGTGCAGCGTGCCTCCGCCGGGCGCGTGCTGGGGCGCGATGGGCACGTGCGGGGCCGGCGGCGCGTGCGAGTACCTGATCGCGAGCGGCATGGGGTGCGACGACGGCCAGCGCTGCACGCACGGCGACGTCTGCCACGACGACGGCGGCTGCAGCGGCACGGCGTACACGTGCGGCCTGGGCTCGTGCTTCATGGGCGGCGCGTGCGAGGGCGACGGCGGCTGTAGCGGCGTGGCGCTCACCGGCACCGCGTGCGACGACGGCGACCTGTGCACGTTCGGCGGCGTCTGTGACGCCGGCCGCTGCGAGAGCACGGCGTACGACTGCGTCGATCGCGACTGCGAGGTGGGGCTTTGCCAGGGCGACGGCGGGTGCGGCTCCGCGCCGAAGCTGGCCGGCACGGCGTGCCCCGGCGGCGCCTGCGACACGACGGGCGTCTGCGTGCGGGCGCTGTGGCCGTTCATGCCGAGCAACTTCGCGCCGTCGCAGATCCCCGACGGAGGCTACGGCGGGGCCGTGGTGTTCGACGCCGGCTGTGACGCGGTCTTCGACTCGACGGACTCGGGCTTCACGGGGTGGTGCGGGCCGCGGCCCGTGCCTTTGACGGTGGCGCAGACCGGCGGCCCCGAGCTCGTCGTGCTGCCGGTGCAGGGCTTGACGCTCGAGGCGGGCTCGCGCCTTCGCGTGATCGGCGAGCGGCCCGTGGCGATCGCGGTGGTCGGCGACGCGCGCATCAGCGGCCAGCTGCTCGCGACCTCGACGGCGGCGCTCGTCGGCGCGGGAGCGAACTGGCCCGGCTGCGGCACGTCGGTGGGCGAGGGCGGCCGGGTCGACGCCGGCATGAACGTTCGCGGCGGCGGCGGGGGCGGAGGCACCTACGGCACGCGCGGGAGCGACGGCGCCGGCGTGGTGGCCGGGTTGGGCGGGCGCGGAGGGGTGCTGAACCCGTCGGCTGCGACGCTCAAGCCGCTGCGGGGCGGGTGCCCGGGCGGAGCGGGGGGCGCGCTCACGCCGTCGAACGGCGGGCGTGGCGGCGCGGGCGGAGGCGCCTTGCAGCTCTCGGTCGCGGGCACGCTGACGATCGCGGGCGTGATCTCGGCGTCGGGCGCGGGCGGGCAGGGCGGCGCGCTTCAGTTCGCGGGCGGTGGAGGCGGCGGCAGCGGTGGAGCGCTGCTGCTCGAGGCCTCGACCCTCGTGCTCGTCGACGACGCCGCGCTGACGTGCAACGGCGGCGGCGGCGGCGAGGGCAGCGGCACGGGCATTCCCGGGCGTGCGGGCGCCGACGGCTCGGCCGATGCGGGGACGCCGGCGGCCGGAGGCTCGCTCGGCACGTCAGGCGGAGGCGACGGCGCGAACGGGGCGGCGCGGGGCGTCGATGCGGGCGCGGCGATGGGGGCGGTGTGCGAGCCTCCGATCGACGGTGAGGGCTGCGGCGCGGGCGGCGGCGGCCTGGGGCGGCTGCGGATTCAGGCGACGCTCGACTGCGTCGTGGGCGACGTCACGATCTCGGCGCAGGAGTCGAGGGCGTGCCCGTGAAAAAAGGGGACAGGCTACTTTTTTGCGCAACGTGGGCTTCCGCGGAGTTGAGCGCGCCAGTTGCGCAAAAAAGTAGCCTGTCCCCTTTTTTGCGCAGCTCAGTCCTTCCAGAGCATCTTCCACGGGTGCTTGCGGAGGTCGGCGAGCAGCGCCTTGAGATCGTCGTAGACCTGCTTGTCCTGAATCATCGCTCCGGCGGTGCCTTCACCCGCCTCGATCTTCTTGAAGATGCGGTCGGCCCGCGTCGCCATGCCGTCGAGCTTCTCTGACAGCGCCGCGTACTTGAGCATCGCCGCCCGCAGCTGCTTGCCGTCTTCTTCCGTGAACTGGCCGGCGACCTTCTCGGCCCCGCCGAGCACGCCCTGCGCCTGCTTCGTGATGACGGGCACGTCCGAGCGCAGCACCTTCGCCGTCGCCTGCGCGTCGTCGATGAGCAGCGCCGTCTTGCCGCCCGGCTCGAACTGCGTGCGCAGCACCGACGACAGCGCGCGAAGATCCTTCGCCGCCTCGCCGAGCTCCTTCGCGATCTGCCGAATGTCTTCGCGGTTGTCGGTGATGACGCCGTCGACGGTGCGGGTGAGGCCCGAGACTCCCCCGATCAGCCGCGTGATGGCCTCGGGGTCTTTCTCGATCGCCCCGCCCATGACCTCGAGGAACTTCGCGAGCCGGTTCGAGACGAGATCGATGCGCGGCGCGTCGGTGCCTCGCACGTGCTTCGAGAGCTCGACCGCCTCGTTCGCCGACCCGGGGTTGAGCTCGAGGTACGGCTCGCCGAGCGGACCCTGGCTCGAGATCGTCACCGTCACGTCGCGCTTCAGCGCCGACGCCGCCGCTTCGCTGAGCGAGACGTCGATCGACACCGGCAGCGGCAGCCCCAGCTCGTCGCGGCGCGAAGGCAACAGCTCGATGCCCTCGACCTTGCCCACCTGCACCCCGCCCAGCTTCACCGGAGCGCCCTTCACCACGTTGCCCGTGTGTGAGAAGTCGACGACCAGCCTCTTGCCGCCGCCGAAGCCGAGCTCGCCCATGAGCCACAAGAGGGCGAGACCCCCGCCCACCGCGAGCAGCACCAGGGCGCCGACCTTCAGCTCGAGCTTCGATTCGTCCATTGGGCTCTTCCGGCCGACACCTCTAACACCCGATCGGCCAGCTCTTTCACCGCGCGATAATCATGCGAGACCACCATCGCGCCAAGTCCCTGGCGCTTGAGCTCGAGCAGGGTGTCGTGAACCTGCGACGCCGCCTCGCGGTCGAGCCCGGTCGTCGGCTCGTCGAGCAGCAGGTAGCGCGGCTTCAGCACGAGCGCCCGCGCGATCGCGACGCGCTTCTTCACCCCGGGCCCCAGCTGCGGAGGAAACCGCGCGGCTAGCTCCTGAAGGCCGACCCGCTCGAGCGCCTCTCGTGCCGCCTCGCGGCGCTCGTGCTTGCTGCCCCTCGCGGCGAGCAGAACGTTCGCCTCGACCGTGATCCAGTCGATGAGCGCCGGCCCCTGTACGATGTACGGCACCTTCGCGCGCAGCGGCCGCAGCGCCCGCTCGGGCAGCTCGTCGACCGGCTCGTCGAGCAAGGTCACGTGGCCCTCGTCGGGCTTGAGCAGCCCGACCGCGAGCCGGCACAGCACGCTCTTGCCGCTGCCCGACTTGCCGATGACGAACGTGAGGCCGGTGAGCGGGACCTCGGCGTCGAGACCGGCCAGCACCGGAGGCGCTCCCCGCTCGAACCGCTTGCTGACGTGCTGGAAGCGCAGCATGCGTCTTCAGAGCCCCAGCAGGAAGAAGGCCGACGTGACGGCGAAGTCGATGAGTAGGCAGCCCATGGCGGCGTCGACGACTCCGTCGGTGACGGCGCCGCCGACCGCGTGGGCGCCGCCCTTCGCCATGAGCCCCCGGCGCGAGGCCGCGAGCGGAATGAAGAGGCCGCACAGCACGGCCTTGAGCGCGCAGCAGCCGATGTCGCCGCCGTCGACGAAGCGGGGGTCGATGAAGCTCGCGCCGTCGGCCGCGTAGACGAAGCGCACGGTGGCGAACGCGCTCAGCGAGGCCGAGACGATGCCGACGATGGTGAGCAGCGGCACCGCGAGCACCGAGGCGACCACCCGCGGAGCGACGAGCTCGGCGTACGGGTCGGCCGCCGAGAGCTCGAGCGCTTCGACCTGCTCGTTGACGCTCATGGCCGCGAGCTCGGCCGAGGTGCCGGCGCCCGCGCGTGACGCACAGAGGATCGCCGCGGTCAGCGGGCAGAACTCGCGCACCATCAGCTCGAAGTAGGCCGGCCCGACGACGGTGATGTTGCCGGTGTACTTGCGCGCCTGCGCCCACGCGATCGCGACCATGACCGCGCCGAGAAAGGCGAGGCCTCCGCCGACCAGCCAGCTCGAGCGCGTGCCCAGCTCGACGAACTGCACCGCGCACTCTCTGAGCGCGATGCCCGAGCGCCGGGCCGCAGACACCGTGCGGCCGAGCAGCACGAACGGTGCGCCGATGGAGTGCAGAACGCTCATCGTCGAAGCCCCTCTCCCCTCGTAGGGGAGAGGGCCCGGGTGCGGGGGCCTTCGAGCGAGGGTCGACGGCTCATGCGAGCCACCTCGCCAGCGGCGCCGTCAAGAGGAAGTCGAGCGAGAAGATCGCCGCCGCGCTCGCGACCACCGCCTGCGCCGCCGCCCGGCCCACGCCCCGCGCCCCTCCGCTCGCCGACAGCCCGCACGCCGTCGACACGATGCTGATCGCGATGCCGAACGCCGTCGCCTTGATCAGCCCCGCCGCGAAGTCTCTCGGCTGGATCATGTGCGAGACCGCCTCGAGGAACACCCGCGGCGGCAGATCGAGCGTGAAGTACGCCGCCACCGCCTCGCACACGATCGCGATGAGGAACGTCAGGCTCGCGAGGCACGACACCGCCAGCGCGCTCGCCACCACCCGCGGCGCCACCAGGAGCCCGAACGGATCCAGCGAGATGCCGCGCAGCCCCTCGATCTGCCCGTTCACTTTCAGCAGCGCGAGCTCTGCCGCGTTGCGCGCCCCGATGCGCGCCGCCATCAGCTGCCCCAGCAGAATCGGGCCGAACTCCCAGAGCACCGCGTACGCGCCCGCCCAGCCGGCGTACAGGCGCGCTCCGAACTTCTCGGCGTAGACGCCCGCCTGGAATACCACCGTCATGCCCGTCAGCACCGCGATGCCGAACGTGAGCGGAAGCGATCGGTAGCCGAACAGCACCAGCGCTCGCGCCGTCTCTTTGAGGTCGAGGCGCGGCAGGTGCCACAGCGTTCGGCCCAGCACGAGGGCGAGCGCTCCGGCGGCTCGCACCGAGGTGAGCGAGGCGGCGCCTACCAGGCGGAGCGGCCACGTCAGCATCGGTGCCTCTTCGTGGCCGGGCCGTCCACGATCACGATCACGATCACGATCACGATCACGGCTACGTCCACGTCCGCGTCCACGTGCGCGTCCACGTGCGCGTGCGTGTCCACGTGCGTGTGCGTGTGCGCGATGGGCTGGTTCATTGCAGCTTGCCCTCGTTCATCACCACCGTCGTGCCGAGCGAGAGCGGCTCGTAGGGGTCGGGCAGCGCACAGAGCAGCGTTCTGCCTTCGCTGACCTCGAGCAGGAGCTCTGCGATCGACCGCTCGGTGTCGGGGTCGAGGCCCGCGAACGGGTCGTCCGCGAACAGCACCTGGGGCTTCGCGATGATCGCCCTTGCGATGCCCGTGCGCTTTCGCATGCCTCCCGAGAGGTGCTCGGGCTTTCGATCGGCCGCCGCCGTCAGCCCCACGCGCTTCAGCGCCTCGTCGCAGCGCTCGGTCGCCTCGCTCTCGGGCACGCCGCGCTTGAGCAGCGGCAGCATCACGTTGCCCCGCACGCTCAGCGAGTCGAACAGCGCGTCCGTCTGGAACACCATGCCGAACGCCCCTTGCGCCTTCCGCCGTGCCGCGGTGTCGAGCCCCGCCGCGTCGGTCTCGCCCCACAGCACGTGCCCTTCGTTCGGGCGCACGAGCCCCGCCAGCGCCTTCAAGAGCGTCGTCTTCCCGCAACCCGCCCGCCCGCAGATCACCGTGTGCGTGCCCGCCTTGAAGGTCGCGTTGACCCCCCGCAGCGCCTCGAGCGCTCCGAAGCGCACTGAAACCGAGTCGAGCGTCAGATCCACGCGGGACGGTGACGCTAGCCCGGTTTGCAGCCCCCGGCGCGAAACAGGTATGGGCGATCGAATGCGGTTCGTCGTCCTCCTCGTTCTCGCCGTCGCGGCCTGCGCCTGCGGCCTCAAGTCGCCGGGCCGGCGTCTGCCCGACGGCGGGTACATCGGCACGAGCGAGGGCTGCAATCGCTCGTACCAGGACGGCAACCTCGTCATCGAGTCGACGGCCGCTCCGTTCTCGACGATCAACGCCGTGCGCTTCGACGCCGACGGCAACCTCTACGTGCTCAACCGCACCTCGAGCGACTCGTACATCAGCGTCTTCGGCCCCTCGCCGAACAACGACTACTCGCGGGCGATCGGCAGGGGGCTCCTGCGCGACGGCATCGACTTCACGCTCGCGCCCGACGGTACGTACTGGGTGCTCGAAGACCGCAGCGGCGCCACCATCGACCCCGCCGTGGTGCACCTGAGCGCCGAGGGCGTGCAGCTCTCGAAGTTCAACGTCGAGACCGACGAGGTCGGAGGCCTCGCGCTCGGCTCCGACGGCATGCTCTACGTCGCCTCGTACCGCATCGGGCGCTACGACGCCGACGGCATGCCGCACGGCGTCTTCGGCTCGAAAGACCCCGCACCGCCCCGCTACCAGGGCCTGCAGTTCGACTCGACCGGCTTCCTGTGGGCCACCGAGATGTTCGAGCGCACCGTCGAGCGCTTCGACGTGCGCTCCGGCGATCGGTCGGCCAAGTTCGGGGGCCACGGCTCCGAGGTCGGCAAGTTCGACGGCAACACCGACGTGCACGGCGGGCCCAGCGACATCGCCATCGACGCGAAGGGCGACCTCTACGTGAACGACCCGCTCGGCTCGCGCATCATGAAGCTGAACCGCCAGGGCAGCCCGCTCGGCGAGTTCAAGTTCGGCGGCGCCGACAACGTCGAGCCCATCGCCGTCGACCCGCGCACCGGCAACGTCTACGTCGGCCGCGACAACGGCGTCGACATCATCTGCCCGCTTTGACTTTTCGCTGAATGCGGAAATCGGGTGGGGAGACAGAGGCGGCGGACGCACGCTGACGTCGTCGGGAGTGGGCCGGGGCGCGTCCTTTCACGAGGTGATTGCCATGTTTCTGTCACGGGCGGCTGCCCTGGCGGTGGTCGTGTGTCTGGCGGGCTGTCAGAGCTCGAGCTCGGTAACGTTCGCGCGGCCGAAGATGCCGACGGCGCAGCAGGCCGTCGGAGGAGTGGGGTACTCGGGCACCGCGACCTTCGACGCCCCGGTCGTGAACCCGAACACGTGGACGGGCAGCCCCATCGGCACCGGCACCTGGAGCGCCCAGTCAGCGCCCCCGCGCTCGGGCGGCACCCAGTCGATCGCCGCTGCCGAGCCGGCGCAGTCGATCTACTACCTCATCATCGGCAACCTCTCGGCCGGCCCCTCGGAGTTCTTCGGCATCATCTCGACGAACCCGTTCGCCGTCGGCTCGCGCCTCGTCGACAACTCGACCACGTTCGCCGGCATCTTCGACGGCAACACCGGTGATCCGATCGCGCTCGCCTCGGGCGGCACCCTGAACATCACCGCCGCCGGCGCCACGATCGTCGGCACGTTCAACGGCACCCTCGAGGACTACCAGGCCGCTCCGCAGTGCACGACGAACGCGCAGTGCCCCTCGGGCTCGACGTGCCAGGGCGGCCGCTGCGTGCCGACGCCTCCGCAGTGCACCTCGAACGCCCAGTGCCCCGCCGGCAGCAGCTGCCAGAACGGCACCTGCGTGAGCAACCCGAACCCGACCTGCACCAGCAACTCGCAGTGCAGCTCGCCCGCGGTCTGCCAGAACGGCCAGTGCGTGGTGCCGGGCCTGTGCCGCGTCGACTCCGACTGCCCGAGCGGTCAGGTGTGCGACGTCGCGACCGCGACCTGCGTCGCCGCCCCGCAGTGCACCTCGAACGCGCAGTGCCCCGCCGGCAGCTCGTGCGTGGGCGGCGCGTGCGTACCGAACCCGCCGCAGTGCACGTCGAACGCCCAGTGCCCCGCCGGCAGCTCGTGCGTGGGCGGCGCGTGCGTACCGAACCCGCCGCAGTGCACGTCGAACGCCCAGTGCCCCGCCGGCAGCTCGTGCCAGGGCGGCGCGTGCGTGCCGAACCCTCCGCAGTGCACGTCGAACGCGCAGTGCCCTGCGGGCAGCGTGTGCGCGGGCGGCCGCTGCGTCGCCAACCCCGGCACCTGCCAGGCGCAGGGCACCGGCGGCTACTCGGGCAGCGTCAACGCGACGGCGACCTGCTCGGCGCTCGGCAGCGGAGCGATCTCGGTGAGCCAGGGCTTCGCGGCCCTCGGTGAAGACGAGAACGGCCAGCTGGCGCTGTTCGTCATCGACGGCGCGAACGGCGCCGACGGCGTCGTGATCCCCCTCTCGAGCTGCCCGGCGGCGTCGGGCTCGGTCTCGGTGAGCGGCGCGAAGCTCTACAGCCAGACGAGCGCGGGCGCGGGCCTCACGCTCTACGCGGTGCGCGCGGCCTCGGGCACCGTCACGTTCACCACGGGCGGCCCGCACTACACCGGCACCTTCTCGCTCACGCTGGCCGCAGGCGGCACGGTGAGCGGCAACTTCGACGTGCAGTAAGCGGCACCAGGGGAGTGGGGCCCCGGGGACGGACCACCCCGGGGCCTCGCTTCGTCTCTTACTTCCGGCCGCGCAGGCGCTTCAGCGAGATCTTCCCGATGCGCCCGCCGAACGCGTACCAGGTGAGGGCGGTGCCGAAGAGAAAGCCCGCCGCCACGATGCCGAACATGCCGAGCGCCGAGATGCCGCCGATGGTCGGCCCGGTGCCCGCGAACGAGATGAACGCGCCGACGATGAACCCGCAGGCGCACAGCCCCGAGAACGCGACGAGGGCGAGCGAGCGCAGGTTCTTGTTGAGCTCGTTCATCTGCTCGGCCTTCACCGTCACCGAGAACTTCCCCGCCTCGAGGTCGAGCAGAATCTGCGAGAGCTGCATCGGCAGATCCTGAGCGACGTTCTGGAGCTGCAAGAGCGTCTTCATCAGCCCGCCCTGCAGCTGCTCGGGGTCGTAGCGATCGGCGAGCATGCGCTTCGCGTACGGCAGCGCGATCTCGCCGATGTTCATGTCGGGCCACAGCGAGCGCAGAATGCCCTCGGTCTGCACCGCCGCCCGCGCGAGGATCGCGTACTCCCGCGGCACCCGAATGCGGTACTTCACGACCAGGTCGAGCAGGTCGCGCAAGAGGCTCGCCGCGTTCACGTCTTTCAGCTCGCGCGGCAGGTACTGGCCGATGATCGCGTCGATGTCGTTCTTGAAGCCGATCAGGTTCGCACGGCTGTCGGGCGTGCCGACGCGGTACAGCAGCTTCGCGACCGAGCCCGAGTCTTTGAGCGCGACCGCCAGGATCAGCTGAATCAGCGTCTCCTGCATCTGCCGCGTGACCCGGCCGACGAGCCCGAAGTCGAGCAGCGCCATGATCGGCCCGTTCGGCCCGGTCTGCACCAGGAAGTTCCCGGGGTGGGGGTCGCCGTGAAACAGGCCGTCTTCGAACAGCTCGAGAAACGCCCCCTCGAGAATGTTCTTCGCGAGCGCCTGCCGGGCGCCCTCGTCGAGGTTCGCGTCCTTGAGCTTGTGGCCGTCGAGGTACTCGAGCGTCAGCACCGTGCGCGCCGTGAGCTCGTCGTACACCTTCGGGATGCGCACGTAGTCGCGGCCCGCGTGGTTCTTGAAGAACGCGCGCGTGTTCGCGGCCTCGTTCATGAAGTCGAGCTCTTCGTGAATGGCCTTGTCGAACTCTTCGACGAGCGTGGTCGGGCTGTAGATGCCCATCTCTTCGATGACGGCCTCGAGCGCGCGCGCGATGTAGTGCAGCACCGAGAGATCGGCGCGAATCGTCTCGGCGATGCCCGGCCGCTGCACCTTCACGACGACCTGCTCGCCCGACTTCGTGACGGCGCGGTGCACCTGTGCGATCGAGGCGGCGGCGATCGGCTTCTCTTCGAAGCTCTTGAACAGCTCCTCGAGGGGCTTGCCGAACGCGTCTTTGATCTGCGAGCGCACCTGCTCGAGCGGGAAGGGGTCGACGCTGTCTTGCAGCAGCGAGAGCTCGTCGATGACCTTCGCGGGCAACAGGTCGCCGCGGGTCGAGAGCACCTGGCCGAGCTTGATGTACGTGGCGCCGAGCTCGTTGAGCATCTGCCGGAAGCGGCGGGCGCCCGACTGCTCGCGCGACTCGGGCGTGGGCTCGACCTCTTCTTTGCGGCCGAGGCGGGCCCACAGGCCGCTGCGATCGGCGAGCTCGCCGAAGCCGTGCCGGCCGGCGATGACCGCGATCTGCCGCACGCGGTTCAGGTCCTGTAGGGCTTCGCGGATCATGGGCGGCTCGTCGAAGCTCCCACGCGCGGTGGGCCTCGGCAAACTTCCAACGCACGGCGAACGCCTCGATTTCCCGTACCGTCACGCGCGGGCGACGCACGGGTTCGCGACGCCTGGAGCGCGCACGCGCACACGCGCCCTCTGCGCCGCCTTTACCGCCCGACTCGATTGTAAAGCGCGGTGCCTGGTCTCGGCCGTGCTTGGTGCGCGGCATGCGCCACACCGGTCCGATCGTCACCTTCGTGTTTCTGTCTGCCTGCGGGGTCTCGGACCTCGACGTGCACGAGGAGGGCGCTCCCACCGACGAGGAGCTCTCGTCGACCACCGGCCAGCGCCTCGTGAGCTGCAACCGTCGCAGCGACACGGGCTACAGCAACGGCGCCGCGTTTCCGATCACCGTGGTCAGCGCCGACGGCAAGCCGATCGAGCTGTCGACCGCCAACGCGTACAGCCTCATGCAAGACGCCGCCGAGCGCGCCGGAGTGCCGCTGCGCGTCGTCTCGGGCTTCCGCACCATGTCCGAGCAGCAGTACCTGTACTCCTGCTACGTGAACTGCAGCTGCAACAGCTGCAACCTCGCCGCGCAGCCGGGCTACTCGAACCACCAGAGCGGCCACGCGCTCGACCTCAACACGTCGGCCGCCGGGGTCTACAGCTGGCTCTCGGCGAACGCCGCGGCCTTCGGCTTTCGCCGCACCGTGCCGAGCGAGCCGTGGCACTGGGAGTACTGGGGCGGCGGCCCGGGCGGCGGCGCCTGCGAAGACTCGGTCGGCCTCGACCTGTGCCGCAACGATCAGCGCGACGCCTGCGCGTTCTACGGCTGCGGCTGCTTCCTCGGCGCGTGCGCCGGCGGCCAGTGCGCGGCCGTTTCGTTCGAGCCGAAGTACCGCACGCTCACCGGCGACTTCGACGGCAACGGCAAGACCGACGTGCTCACGATCAGCGCGCTCGGCGGCGGCGGCTGGGCGAACTGGGCCTCGGTCGACCTCTCGACCGGCGCGGGCTTCACCTCGCAGGTCTGGGGCGCCGCGACGCCCGGCCACATGCGCAACGGCGGCAGCACGAACGACTACCGGGTGCTCACCGGCGACTTCAACGGCGACGGCAAGACCGACCTCGCCACGATCAGTCGCAACGGCGGCGGCGGCTGGGCCGACTGGGTCGCGCTCGAGCTGTCGACCGGCAGCGGCTTCGCTTCGACCGTGTGGGGCGCGGCGACGCCGCAGCACATGCGCAACGGCGGCGCGGGCAACGAGTACAAGGTGCTGACCGGCGACTTCAACGGCGACGGCAAGACCGACCTCGCGACCATCACGCGCAATGGTGACGGCGGCTGGGCCGACTGGGTCGCGCTCGAGCTGTCGACCGGCAGCGGCTTCACGTCGACGGTGTGGGGCGCGGCGACGCCGCAGCACATGCGCAACGGCGGGGCGGCGCACGAGTACAAGGTGCTGACCGGCGACTTCAACGGCGACGGCAAGACCGACCTCGCGACGATCTCGCCGAACGGCGGCGGCGGCTGGGCCGACTGGGTGGCGCTCGAGCTCTCGACCGGCAGCGGCTTCGCGCACGCGGTGTGGCGCGCGTCGACGCCCGGGCACATGCGCAACGGCGGCGCGGCGAACGAGTACCGGGTGCTGGCGGCCGACTTCAACGGCGACGGCAAGACCGATCTCGCGACGATCACGGCGACGGGCGGAGGCGGCTGGGCCGACTGGGTCGCGATGGAGCTCTCGAGCGGCAGCGGCTTCACCTCGACGGTGTGGAGTGCGGTGACGCCGGGGCACATGCGCCGCGGCGGCGCGGGCAACGACTACCGGGTGCTCGCGGAGGACTTCGACGGCGACGGCAAGGCCGACCTGGCGACGGTGACGCGCAACGGCGGCGGGGGCTGGGCCGACTGGGCGGCGCTCGAGCTCTCGAGAGGCAACGGCTTCGCGTCGACGGTCTGGGGCACTCCGACGCCGCAGCACATGCGCAACGGTGGGGGCGACAACGACTTCCGCGTGCTGGCGGGGCGGTTCAACGCCGACGCGAAGGCCGACCTCGTGACGATCTCGCCGAGGGGCGGCGGCGGCTGGGCGTCGTGGGCGTCGGTCGACCTGTCGAGCGGCAGCGGCTTCAGCGAGTCCGTCTGGGCCACGCCGACCCCCCAGCACATGCGCAACGGCGGCTAAAATGGGGACAGGCTACTTTTCTGCGCAACGTGTGCTTCCGCGCGGTTGAGCGCGCGAGTTGCGCAAAAAAGTAGCCTGTCCCCTTTTTTGCGCAGCGGTCAGAGCACGCAGCCCGGGATCGGAGGCGGCGCACCTGGGCGAGCTCGCGCTCCCAGAAGCACAGCGTGTCGGCCTCGCGCAGGTAGCCGTACTGGTAGAACGTCGCGTTCGGCGTGTTGCGCACCAGCGGCTTCACGTCGGGGTCGTGCAGGCCCTTGCGCCGCCGCGACGTCACGAGCTTCGCGGCCTCAAGCTCGGCTTGCGCCTTCATGATCGGCTCGGCGCTCATCTCGAGCGCCGCCTCGTTCACGTACGCGTCGTGAGCACCGTGACGCCCGGCTCGGCCCTCGGGCCGCACGCCACCCGCGCTGCGAGCAGAATGTAGGGCCGGGTACGCATCAGGGGCTGTCAGTCTCTCATGCCTTCGCGGCCCGGCCGGAGGAAGGACATAGCGCGCCGCGAGATCTACAGTGCGCGCCGGTGCCGCCTACGAACGACAGCGGCTTCGACGTCGCGGGCCGGGGTTGGACGCCCGGCGACGTCGTCGGCCGCTACCGGCTTCTGACCCGCATCGCCGTGGGCGGCATGGCCGAGATCTGGCTCGCGCTGCAGCAGGGCATGAAGGGCTTCGAGCGCGTCGTCGTGGTGAAGCGCATCAGCGAGGGCCTCTCGGCCGACCCGACGTTCGTCGAGATGTTCCTCGACGAGGCCCGCATCGCCGCGCAGCTCAACCACCCCAACATCGTGCAGATCTACGACCTCGGCGAGCACGAGGGCGCCTACTACATCGCGATGGAGTACCTGCACGGTGAAGACCTCGCCTCGATCATGCGCGCGGCCATCGGCGCCCGCTCGCCGCTGAGCCCCGCGTTCGCCGCCCGCATCGTCGCGAGCGCGGCCGAGGGCCTCGCGTCGGCGCACGCCCGCGTCGGCCTCGACGGCAAGCCGCTCAACGTCGTGCACCGCGACGTCTCGCCGCAGAACATCTTCATCACGTACGACGGCATCGTGAAGGTGCTCGACTTCGGTGTCGCGAAGGCGCGCAACCGCGCCAGCGTCACCAGCGGCGGCCAGGTGAAGGGCAAGTTCAGCTACATGAGCCCCGAGCAGGCGCGCGGCGGCGAGGTCGACCCGCGCACCGACGTCTGGGCGCTCGGCGTCGTGCTGTTCGAGACCGCCACCGCGACGCGCCTGTTCGAGGGTCGCGACGATCAGATGGCGGTGCGCGAGGCGGTGCTGCGCGGCGACGTGCCCTCGGCGCGCGCGCGAAACCCGGTCGTCCCCGCCGAGCTCGACGCGATCATCTCGTGCGCGCTGGAGCGCGAGCTCGACCTGCGAACTCCGACGGCCGCGGCGCTGCAGCGCGATCTCGAGGCGTGGCTGAGGAAGCGGGCCGACGCTCCGAACACGCAGGCGCTGAGCGCGGCGATGCACGAGCTGTTCGGCGATCGCATCTTGAAGAAGAGCCAGCTGATCGAGTCGGTGCGCGAAGGCTCGGTGCGGCTCGCGCAGCTGCCGGTCGTGCTGAAGCCTCCGACCGAGCGGTCGATGCCCGAGGGGCCGATCAGCCGCTCGCTGAAGAGCGGCTCAGGCAAGGTCGCGCTGACGATCGCCGCGCTCGCCGTCGTCGGCGCCGCCGTGTTCCTGGGGCTCAACCCGCACGCGCTCGACGCGCCGGCCCCGGTGATCGCCCCCGAGGCGCCGCCGGCGCCCGAGCCCGAAGAAGACGAAGCGCCCGACGTCGCCGAGTCGCCCGAGGTGAAGGCGGCGGTGCCGGCTGCTGCGACGGCTCGAGCGCCGGTGCGCAAGCGGGCCGCGAAGGGGAGGCTGTCGCTCGAGACGACCCCGTGGACGCAGGTCTGGTTTCAGGGGCGCAACCTGGGCGACACGCCGCTGCTCGAGAAGACGCTGCCGGCGGGTAAGCAGAGCCTCAAGCTCCTGAACCCCGACAAGGGCATCAAGCAGGTGATCGAGGTCGAGATTCAGCCGGGGCAGACGACCGTGCTGAAGGTGAAGCTCTGAGCGCGAGCAGAATGGCGAGCAGCGCCGCGCAGCCGTCGGTCGCGCTGCAGCGGCGCGCGGGAGCACCGCCAGGCCGCTCGTTCGCGGGTCGCTCGGCGACGCGGTCGGCTCCGAAGCGCCGGCGCAGGGCCGCCGCGACCTGCGGAGCGAGCTGGCGGGCGTCGGCCGCGAGGGTGCGGCTCGAGGAGTCGATCGAGGGGGCTCCGAGCGAGAGCTGGGTGACGCTGCGCGGCCGCATGTCGATGATCTTCACCATCAGCGACTCGCCGGTGAGCAGGCACTCGAGCTTCGCCTCGCCGGTGCGGAGGACCTCGTCGTCGATGCCGCAGTCTTTGTCTTCGCAGCCGAGGATCTGGTCGCGGCGCTTGCCGGCGGCGAGGGCCTGAAGGTCGAGGTCGGTCGTGACCGCGAGCCCGTACAGGCGCAGCTCGTCGGCGAGCGCCTGAGCGGCGACGGCCGAGGCGGCGCGATCGGTGTTGAGGGGGTCGGCGGCGACGAAGAGCTTCACGGGCTCGCCGCCCAGGGCGAGCGAGAGCAGGGCGCCGATCACTTTCGCTTGAGCTCGAGCGTGATGAGGTAGATGCGCGTGCCCTCTTCGCTCGCCTGGCCTTTGAGCCAGCTGCGGTCGGGGTCGGTGAGCGGTGAGCTGTAGTTGGCGATCAAGAACGTATGGGGGCCGGTGCGGATCACCGAGGGCAGGGCGGTGTCGCCGGCGCTGGGGAAGTCGAGCACGAAGACGACTTTGCGGTTCTCGCGATCGATCTTGTACAGCGCCGTGCGCTTGGGTCGGCCCCAGTAGGCGGCGGCGTACTGCAGCCGGGCGTCTTCCTGGTTGATGCCGGGAGTCATGAGATCGAACGGCCCGCCGATGTCGCGGCGGGCGACGAGGAACAGATCTTTGCCGTGGCGGAGCATCTTGGGCGAGTCGTAGCGGTCGGGGTCGGACTTCGGGTTGCACTCCCAGGTGCCCCAGTCGCCGGCCTTCGCGCTGCAGACGTGGGAGCCGAAGCCGGTCGAATCGCCGTCTTCGTTGCGGGTGACGGCCCAGAGCACGCCGTCGAGGTCGGGCTCGAAGGCGGCCTCCGAGACGCCGCCGCGATAGACGATGCCGTCTCCGGAGATGGGCGCCCAGGTGTGGCCGTCGGTCGACCGCTCGAAGCGGAGCTGCAGCTCGGGGTTCGCCTCGTAGTGGGTGCCCGTGTACGAGGTGCGGTAGGCGACGCCGCCGCGCACCTTCATGTCCCAGGTGATCTCGCCCTCGCGGCCCCAGGTCTCGGGCTCGGGCCACGTGCCGTCTTTCTGCATGCAGGTGCGCCAGAGGGCGAGCGCCTTGAACTCGTAGGCGATGTCGGAGCCCTCGAAGAAGTGAAAGCAGAGGGAGCCGTTGAGCGAGAGGAACAGCGGCTCGCGCAGGTCGTGGCCCATCGAGAAGGTCTTCTCGAAGCGCCAGGTGGCTCCGTCGTCGGCCGACGACGCCATGTGGATGAAGGTGTCGGGCAGGGGGAAGTGCAGATCGCTCGTGCGCCAGGCGAGGTAGAGGCGGCCGCCGAAGTACTGAATGGCGACGTTGTTGTTCGAGGCCTTCGACGGCTTCGCCTCGGCGGGCATCAGGCGCGGCACGACCCAGCGGGGCTCCGAGAGCACAGGCTCGTACTCGGCGTCGGTGTCGACCTGCCAGTCGAGCGGGTCGTCGCTGGGGTCTTTCGGCCCGGAGCAGGCGGCCGCAAGGCACATCGCGAGGGCGAAGGCGCGCATGCTGGGCTGCCTACCATGGTGGCGTGGCGTGTGCGCGGAGTCGGGCCGATCACGATCACAGATGACGATCACGAGCACGAACGACCACGATCACGATCACGATCACGATCACGATCACGATCACGATCACGATCACGATCACGATCACGATCACGGCTACGACCACGTGCACGAGCGCGTCCACGTGGCGCGTCGTGAATGACCGGAGGCATCGGTGACACTCTTGAGGCCCGCATCAGGACGCCGTCGAGGCGCAGCTTCTCGCGACTTGAAGCGAGAAGAGACAGCCGGGAATCAAGAACGCTCGCGGGCTCGACCTGCCACACGTGGACGCGCTCGCGCTCGCGCTCGTGGACGTAGCCGTGATCGTGATCGTGATCGTGATCGTGATCGTGATCGTGATCGTGATCGTGATCGTGATCGTGGACGCGCCCCGCTCCCAGACGTCGCCGCGCTCGCATCGCGGGACGGCACTGCGCGGGGCCTCAGCGCAGCCCGGGAATCTCTCCGGAAATCTCACCCAGCGTGGTCGACCCGTACCCCACAGCGCGCAGGGCGGTCAGAAACACCTGGGCGGGGTGAAGTCCGGTCGCCCGAATGTGCTGGCCCTGCTTCAAGCCGCCGGCACCGCCAGAAACCAGCATCGCCATGTTCTCGGTGCTGTGCGCCGAGACGGTGCGGTTGTCGGCGGGGTCGAACCCATGTCCACCCTCGAAGGTGAAGACCGCGGCCATGTTGTCGAGCACGCTGCCGCCGGGCTCCGGCGTGTCTTTGAGCTTCTGGAGCAGGTACGCCCAGTGCTTCATGTGCCAGTTGATGCCTTTGGCGAGGGCCTGGGTGGTGTCGGGGTCGGTGAGGTTCCCGAAGCCGCCGTGGCTGAGCTCGTGCAGGTCCGACCGCTGGCCGCTGATGGCCGACATGTTCATGAACGACTGCGAGTTCGTGAACTGCAGCAGCACGCTGCGCGTCAGGTCGCACGCGATCGCCATGTGAATCAGATCGCACATCACCTTCGCGCGCGCGTCCTCGCCGCTGTAGCCGAGGTTCTGCGAGTACGTGATGTTCCCTTCCGCGTTCGTCTGCTGGTTGCCGCCGACGGCAGGGTCGGCGCCGGGGTCCATCGGCTTCTGGCAGATGCCCGCCATCGGCGGAGGGATCGCGGCCACGCGCTGCTCGAGCTCGCGGAACTCGGTGAGGTGCGCGTCGAGGCGGCGCTGGTCGGCCCCACCGAGCCGCGACTTCAGCTTCGTCATGCGGGTGCCGACCGAGTCGAGCACGCTCTTGCGCTGGTCGAGGCGCCACTTCTGCTCGGCCACCTGATCGGGCGTCAGCCCCGTCGACGCGAAGTTGCCGAAGAGCGCCTGAAACAGCTGCTGCGGGCTGTACCGCGGCGGCACCGACTGCACGCCCATGCCCGTCGCGTTGCGCCGAAACGAGATCGCCTGGCCCGTGCCGGGCTGCGCCGCGTCGACGTAGTTCGACACCTGCACGCGCGTCACGAGCGTCTTGAACGTCGTGTTCCCGCCCAGCAGATCGCCCGCGATGTGCTCGGTGGTCGGCCCACCGAAGTCGCCCGTCGTCGAGCGCACGCCCGTGAGCAGCGGAGCCACCTGGTAGTAATGAAACTGCACCGCCTTGCCGCCGGCCGGCACCACGCCGTTGACGGCCCACGGCAGCTTGAGCCCCGTCACCACGCTCACGAGCTGCTTCACCGGCTGCAGGTTCGCGAGCGCGGGCTTCAGGTCGTAGTTCGCGCCGACCGTCGTGGGCACGAACGTCTGCGCGATGTTGCCGTCGTAGCCGCCCAGCGAGCAGCCCGCGAAGCCCAGCAGGTACCGCTTCGGAGGCATCGCCTGCGCCCACGCCTTGCCGTCGAGCATCGCCTCGAGCAGCGGCAGGCCGAGCGCGAAGCCGCCCGCGCCACGGAGCAGCGTTCTGCGAGACAGGGGCTTCATCAGAGCGCCTCCTTCTTCTGCGCGAAGGTCGGGTGGCTCACGTAGTCGAGGATCAGCTGGTCGAACCGACGGCCCTTGCCCGCGAAGCCACGCGACAGATCGCGCAGCAGCGGAGCGTCGCCCGAAGCCTCGCGCCGCCCCGTGCCGAACCGGAACAGCTGCGTGACCAGGCACGAGTCGAGCGTGTTCTTCTGCACCATCAGCTCGCCCAGCCCCTTCGGCCCCACGAAGTCGCCGATGCCCTGCAGCTTGCCCTCGCCGGTGATCGCGCACTCGGGGTGCGTCGCCTCGGCCGAGCGGAACTTGCCCGTGCGGTCGTACTGCTCGAGCCCGAAGCCGATCGGGTCCATCTGCGTGTGGCAGCCCGCGCACGACGCCACGCTGTCGTGCACCTGGTACCGGTCTTTCTTGCACACCGCCCCGCCCATCTCGGGCGGCGGCACGTCGGCCGTCACGTTCGGCGGAGGAGGGGGGATCTCCTGGCAGAAGAGCCGGTTCCTGATCCACTTGCCTCGCAGCGTCGGGCTCGTGTCGGTCTGCTTCACGCCGTTCGAGAGCAGCGAGGCGTGCGACAGAATGCCCTGCCGGCCGCTCGCGCCGTAGTCGAGCCAGTGCGCGCCCGGCATGCCCGACGGCTGCAGCCCATAGTGCGCGGCCATCGTGTCGTCGACGTACGTCTTCGTGAACGTCAAGAGCGTGCGGTAGTCGGTCTTGTCTTCGAACACGACCTTGCGCACCAGCGCGCTCGTCTCGGTCACGGCGCGCGCGTTGAACATCGCGTCGTGCGGCAGGCTCTGGTAGCCGAGCCACATCGCGTGGAAGACCTCCATGTGGTTGCGGCCCTCCGACGAGTCGAGCATGCCCGCCGCGACGTCGCGCACCTGCTGCGGCGTCGACAGCCCGCCGGCGGCCGCGAGATCGAGCAGCGCCGCGTCGGGCCCGCGGCCCAAGATGAAGTACGACAGGCGCGAGGCGAGCGCGAACGCGTCGAGGTTCAGCGCGCCGTCGGCCCCCGGAGCGCCGACCTCGACGCGGAACAGGAACTCGGGGTCGAGCAGCAGCCGCCGCATCACGAGCGACATCGACGTCGTGAAGTCGCCGCGCTGCCGCGCGAGCATGTGCAGGCTCGTCAGCTCGGTGACCTCTTCATCGGTGATCGGCCGGTGCAGCGCGCGGCGGCCGAAGCTCTTCGTGAAGGCCGCGAGGCACGCGAGGTCGTCGTTGCCCGCGGGCGTGCAGGGCAGCACCGAGGCCTTGCGCGCCGGCGAGGCGAGCGTCTCGCTCACGACCTGCTCGACGAGGCGCTCGGCGGCCTCGACCCAGACCGCCGACGCCTGCTGCTTCGCGTAGTCGTTGTCGAACGGCGTGAGCTCTTCGCCCGGCATCAGCGTCAGCGCGGCGTGCGAGCTGTCGCCCGTGAGCTCCATCAGCGTCAGGTCGAGCTCCGAGCGGGTGAGGCGGCGCAGCTCGACGACGGCGGCGACGGCGGGCAGCTCGGGCTGCAGCGGGTCGGGCTGCAGTGGGTCGACCGGGTTCGTCGGGTCGACCGGGCTCAGCGGATCAGCGGCCCCCGGCACGGGGATGCGGATCTCGCCCGTGCAGGCTGCCGCGAGGAGGGCGATGACGAGGGAGCGATGCATGAGGGACCGGAAGCGACAGCAAGAGTCGCACCTCGAGGGCCTCGCCGCGATCGGATTCGTGATTCCGGCCGCCTGCACACATTCTGCGTGAGAGGTGACCACTCTTGTGGGCACGTTCAAGGTGACAGCTGTCGGCGCACCCAGGCCACCCACGGGTCGGCGACGCCTGTGACCTCTTCGTTCGTGGGGTGAAGCGGCGCCCAGTACGGGGTGCCCTTCTTCAGCAGCAGCAAGAACGTGCCGCCTTCGCGGTAGTCGTACGCGTAGCAGGCGCCACGCCGTCCCCCAGGCCGCACTTCGGTGTAAGGCACGGGCCCGCTGCTCGGCCCGTCGTAGCGGTCGAGCTGGCCGGCCACCGTGAGGCTCACGCACCGGGCCCCCTTCAAGACCTCGACGACCTCGAACCTCACCGTGTCGATCGCGAGCTCGCGCTTGCGGCGGTCGCCCCCCTTCAGCCCTTGCGCAGGGGGTGGGCGCTCGGCCCCGACGACGCGCGCGAGCACGATCTGATCGGCTTCGCGCACCAGCTCTTCCGGCGTGTAGCCCCCGATGACGGAGCAGCCGAACACCGTCGCGGCGAGCAGGGAACCCGAGATCACGCCCGTCACTCTGCTAAAAACCCGTCCCGGAGGGTACCCGCCCGATGACCGACAAGAGCGCCACCGCCGAGCAGCTGATCCGCGAGCACGTCATCTGGAGCTGTGGCGCCGGCCTCGTGCCCGTGCCCATCGTCGACTTCGTCGCCGTCACCGCCATTCAGCTCGACCTCATTCGCCAGCTCTGCACGCTGCACGGCGTCAGCTATGAAGAGGGCACCGGCAAGGTGTGGATCGGCGCGCTCACTGGCGGCGCCATCGCGCGCATCGGGGCCTCGGCGATCAAGGCGATCCCGGGGGTCGGCAGCATCATCGGCGGCCTCTCGATGTCGATCGCCTCGGGCGCGTCGACCTACGGCGTCGGCAAGGTGATTCATCGGCACTTCTCGGGCGGCGGCACGATGGGCAACCTCGACGTCGACGAGGCCAAGAGCCGCTACGAGAAAGAGTACGAGGCCGGCAAAGAGGTCGCGAAGAAGGCCTCCGAGAACAAGGGCGCGAAGGACGTCTTCGAGAAGCTCGAGAAGCTCGGCGAGCTGAAGAAGAAGGGCATCGTCACCGACGCCGAGTTCGAGAAGAAGAAGGCCGACCTGCTCGCGCAGCTCTGAAGATGCTGCCGGCCCTGGCCGTCACCGTCCTCGCGAGCGCAGACCCATTCCTCGGCGACGGCCACCACGGGAGCGTGCGCGTCACCGCGCGCCGCGGCTTCTCGCCCTCGGTGCCGCTCAGCACGAGCGCCGCCGCCGGCCAGACGTCGCTCGAGGTCCCCTCCGATGCCGGCTTCGCCTCGGGCGATCTCGTGCTGCTCCACCGCACGACCTCGGACACCGCCGTCGACGATCGCGACGCCGGCACCTTCGATCTCGGCCCGACCGATCTCGGCCGCTGGGAGCTCGCCCGCCTCGGCGCCCCGACCGCGACCGGCTTCGCGCTCACGGCTCCGCTCGACCTCGCCTACCCGGCGCCCGGCTCTCAGGCGGTGCTGGTTCACGAGCTCACCTCGCTGACGGTCGAAGACGCCGGCGTGATCGTGCCCGCCCGCGCGTGGGACGGCTCGGCCGGCGGGCTCGTCGCGATCTTCGTGCAGGGCGACGTCGCGCTCGGTGGCGCCATCGACGTCGGCGCGGCCGGCTTCCGCGGAGGAGCGCCGGTCGTCGACAACGCCGGCAACGACCCGAGCACCTTCGGCTGCACGAACCCCGACGAGCCCTCGCCGCGCGGCGCCTTCAAGGGCGAGAGCTTCTACCGCCAGCGCTTCGGCCCCACCGCCTCGGGCCTCGGCCGCGCCTTCAGCGGCGGCGGCGGCGGGGTCTGTCACAACGCGGGCGGCGGAGCCGGCTCTCACGTCGGCCCCGGCGGCAAAGGCGGCGCCTCGTGGGACGCCGACGGCTCGCGCGACGTCGGCGGGCGCGGCGGCGTGCGGCTGCTCGTGCCCGCCGACCGCCTCACCTTCGGCGGAGGCGGCGGCGCCGGCGAGGCCCACCACGGCTCCACGAACAACGGCGGCAGCCGCGGCGGCGGAGCCCTGTTCCTCCGCGCGCGAAACGTCGCCGGCGCTGGCGCCTTGCGCGCCGACGGAGCCACCAGCCCCGACGTCGGCGACGCCTCGGGCGGCGCCGGCGCCGGCGGCTCGATCGTCGTCGCCGTCAGCGGCGCGCTCTCGTGCGGCGTGGCCTCTGCCCAGGGCGGCAGCGGCGGCATCAACGCCTGCTTCTGCGAGGGCACCTCGGGCGGCGGCGGGGGAGGGCGGGTGCTCTTGCGCGGCGACGCCGTGAGCTGCCCCGCCAGCGTCGAGGCCGGCCTCGGCGGCCACTTCATGAGCGGCACGGCCATGGAGTTCCGCCTCGCCGAGCCGGGCTTCGCCACCCGCGGCGCCCATGCCGGCACCTCGGTCGTGTTCGACGGCGGCCTGCGGCCGGTCGAGCTCCCCGACGCCGGGAGCGGCACCGACGCCGGCGATGGACCGAGCTCCGTCGCGCCTCCAGCGCCGTTCGGCGTGGGCTGCGCCTGCTCGCAGCTCGACGGCCTCGCGCCGCTGGTGCTCGTCGCCGCCGCCTCAGCGCTCCGGCGCCCGCGCCCGACCGGGAAGTAGCTCAGACCCGCTCGAGAGCCTGGCCCATGAATGTCGGACCCCTCGTGTATGTGGGGTCGATGCACTTCTCCGACGTGGCGTTCGGGCTCGCAGGGGCGATCGCCGGCATGCTCGCAGGCGCCGGGCTGACCTTCGCGCTCGTGCAGCGGCGGCTGCAGCTCGCGGCCTCAGACCGTGCCGCCGCGCTCGCCGAGCAGCGCGCCGCGGTCGCCCGCGCCCACGAGCTCGTCGCCGAGCGCGATCAGGCCCGTACCGAGGCCTCGACCTTGAAGACCGAGCACGCCGCCGGCCTCGCCCGGCTCCAGGCCGAGCGCCGCGCCGCCGACGAGCGCCTCGTCACCGTTCAGGCGATGCAAGACAAGCTCGACGCCCGCATGCGCGAGACGTTCAGCGCCCTCGCCACCCAGACCCTCGAGAGCTCCGGCAAGCAGCTCATCGAGCTCGCGCGCACCGAGCTCAAAGGCCTGCAAGACACGGCGAAGGTCGACCTCGACGCCCGCCAGAAGGCGATCGAGGCCTCGATGAAGCCCGTCGACGACACCTTGAAGAAGGTCGGCGAGTCCCTCGAGCGCTCCCGCGTCGAGAGCGCCCAGCTGTTCAGCCAGGTGAAGAACCTGGGCCACGAGACCTCGAACCTCGTGAAGGCCCTGCGCACCCCCTACGTGCGCGGCCGCTGGGGCGAGCAGACCCTGAGGCGCGTCGTCGAGATGGCGCAGATGGTGAACCACTGCGACTTCATCGAGCAGAAGACGATCGACGGCGACGACGGCCGCCTGCGCCCCGATCTCATCGTGCGCATGCCTGGCGGCCGCAGCGTCGTGGTCGACGCCAAGGCGCCCCTCGATCGCTACCTCTCGATGGTCGAGGCCCAAGACGACGCGACCCGCGCCGTGCACCTCAAGGCCCACACCGCCCAGGTGCGAGATCACGTGCAGAAGCTCTCGTCGCGCCAGTACTGGGAGGCCGTCAGCCCCGCCCCCGAGCTCGTCGTCATGTTCCTCCCGTCTGAGCCGCTCATGTCGACGGCCCTGCAAGACGACCCCAACCTCATCGAGTTCGGCGCGCAGCGGCAGGTCGTGCTCGCCTCGCCGCTCACCCTCATCTCGCTCTTGCGCGCCATCGCCTACGGCTGGCGGCAGCAGCAGGTCGCCCAGAACGCCGAGGCCATTCGCCAGCTCGGGCAGGAGCTCTACACCCGCGTCCGCGCCATGGCCGAGCACTTCGACGCCCTCGGCCGCCAGCTCACCACCTCGGTCTCGACGTACAACAAGTGCGTCGGCTCGCTCGAGGCGAAGGTGCTGTCGGGCGCTCGCAAGTTCGTCGAGCTCTCGGCCGCCAGCGCCGAGCACCCGCTGCCCCTGCTCGAGCCCATCGAGCTACAGCCGCGGCTCCTCGCCGCCGACGAGCTCAAGACCCGCCGCGTGCGGCCCGCCGCCGCCGACTCGGCCCAGGGCGATCTCCTCTCGCTGGGGTCCGATTGATGGTGGTAGAGACGCCGCCAATGAAGAACGGCAGAGCCGGAGCGAAAGCAGCCGTCGTCGAGGCCCTCGCTCAGCTTCCGGCGCCCGCGGCTGCTTCGGCGACCGTTTCGCCGACTGTTTCGCCGACCGTCGTCTCGCCGCCGGTGCTGCCCGAGAAGCTCACGCCGATGATGCAGCAGTACGTCGACACCAAGGCCCAGGTGGGCGACGCGATCCTCTTCTTCAGGCTCGGCGACTTCTACGAGATGTTCTTCGACGACGCCCTGAAGGCCGCGGCGGCGCTCCACATCACGCTCACCTCGCGCGCCAAGGGCGACGAGCGCGTGCCCATGTGCGGCGTGCCGTACCACTCGGCGCGCCGCTACATCGGCCGGCTCATCGACCAGGGGTTCAAGGTCGCCATCTGCGAGCAGGTCGAAGAGGCCGGCGGCCAGGCGCTGGTGAAGCGCGAGGTGGTGCGCATCGTCACCGCCGGCACGGTGCTCGACGAGAACCTGCTCGAGCCCGCGCAGAACAACTTCCTCGCCGCGCTGAAGGCGCCTGAGACCCCCGGCGCCTCGGGCGCTGCGGGCAGCTGGGGCGCCGCCCTGCTCGACGCCTCGACCGGCGAGTTCATGGCGCTCGCTCCGGGCCAGCTGTCCGAGCTCGCGCCCGAGCTGCTCCGCATGAACGTGAGCGAGGTGCTCGTGCCTCAGGGCACCGACGTCGCCCCGCTCGAGCCGCTGCTCGCGAGCTTCGGCAAGCGGCCGGCGGTCGCGACGCTCGAGCCCGACGTCTTCCACGCGTCGCGCGCCCGCGCGTACCTGCTCGCGCACTTCCAGGTGCAGTCGCTCGAGAGCTTCGGCCTGCCCGACTCGAGCCCGTCGGCCGGCGCCGCCGGCGCCGCGCTGCGCTACCTCAAAGACACCCAGAAGAGCGACGGCGGCCACGTCGACCGGCTGTCGCTGCAGCCCCGCGGCGGCTACCTCGTGCTCGACGAGGCCACCCGATCGCACCTCGAGCTGCTGCGCTCGCTCAAAGACGGCGGCCGGGCCGGCACGCTGCTCTCGGTGCTCGACCGCACCGTGACGCCGCTCGGCGCGCGCAAGCTCGCCTCGTGGCTGGTGGCGCCGCTGTGCAACGTGCCCGCCATCACCGCCCGGCTCGACGCCGTCGAAGAGCTCGTGAAGCGCGGCGCGTTTCGCGCCGAGCTGGTCGACCGGCTGAAGGCCGTGCAAGACCTCGAGCGGCTCTGCGCGCGCCTGTCGCTCAAGACGGGCACGCCGCGCGACATGCGCGCGCTCGGCCTCTCGCTCGCGGCGCTGCCGAAGATCGGCGAGCTCGTCGGCTCGGCGTCGGCGGGCCTGTTGTCGCTGCTCGAGGGCCCCCTGCGCGCCGAGCCGGTCGTCTCGCTCGGCGCGACCCTGTGCGCCGCCATCGCCGACGAGCCGCCGGTGACAGTGGGCGAGGGCGGCTTCATTCGCCAGGGGTTCGACCGCGAGCTCGACGAGTACCTGGCGCTGTCGACCTCGGGCAAGACGACGCTGCTCGAGCTCGAGGCGCGCGAGCGCGAGCGCACCGGCATCGCGAGCCTCAAGGTCCGCTACAACCGCGTCTTCGGCTACTACCTCGAGGTCACCAAGGCGAACCTGCACCTCGTGCCCAAAGACTGGGTGCGCAAGCAGACGATGGTGGGCGGCGAGCGCTACGTCACCGAAGAGCTCAAGGCGTACGAAGAGAAGGTGCTGAGCGCCGACGAGAAGCGCGTCGCGCTCGAGCAGCGGCTGTTCGAAGAGCTGCGCGCCCTCGTCGTCACGCGCGCCTCGGCGCTGCGCGGGGCCGCGGCCGCCGTCGCCGCGCTCGACGCGCTGTGCAGCTTCGCGCAGGTCTCGTCAGAGCGGGGGTACTGCCGGCCCGCCCTCGACGAGTCCGACGTGCTGCGGCTCGACGACGCGCGCCACCCGGTGGTCGAGCTCTCGCTCGACGGGGGCACGTTCGTGCCCAACGACACGCGGCTCGATCGCTCCGAGAACCAGCTGCTCGTCATCACCGGGCCGAACATGGCGGGCAAGTCGACGGTGATGCGCCAGGTCGCGCTCGCCGTCGTGATGGCGCAGGCCGGCTGCTTCGTGGCGGCGAAGAAGGCGCACGTGGGCCTGTGCGATCGCGTCTTCACCCGCGTCGGGGCCTCCGACAACCTCGCGCGCGGCCAGTCGACGTTCATGGTCGAGATGACCGAGACCGCGAACATCTTGCACCACGCGACGGCGAAGAGCCTCGTGGTGCTCGACGAGATCGGCCGCGGCACCTCGACGTTCGACGGCCTGTCGATCGCCTGGGCCGTCGCCGAGCACCTGCACGACGCCGTCGGCGCCCGCACGCTCTTCGCGACGCACTACCACGAGCTCACCGACCTCGCGCGCGAGCGCCCCCGCGTGAAGAACTGCTGCATCGCGGTCAAAGACAAGGGCGGCAAGGTCACCTTCCTGCGCAAGCTCGTCGAGGGCGCGGCGTCGAAGAGCTACGGCATCGAGGTCGCCCGGCTCGCCGGCCTGCCGCCCGAGGTGCTCGTGCGCGCGCGCGAGCTGTTGACGAACCTCGAGGCTCAAGAGCTCGACGAGGTCGGCCACGCCCGCCTCGCGAAGAAGCCCAAGCCCGACTCCCAGCTGGGCCTGTTCGGGGCGCCACCTTCCGACCCGGTCGTCGACGCGGTGAAGGCGTTCTCCGTCGAGGGCTCGACGCCGCTGCAGGCGCTCAACGCCATCGCCGAGTGGAAGGCGATGCTCGCGCGGCGCGGGCAGTAAAAACGCGTTACAGCTCAGGCTGACGACCGTCTCGGCGCTCGGCAGAGAATGAGGCATGTGCGCGGCGCTCCCCACAGGGCAGGGGACGCAAGGCGCCTCGTCGTACCCAATTCGAACGGGCCTGAGCGTGAGGGCGCTCGGGCCCGTTCACTTTGCGGGCGAGGAAGAGCACCCCCAGGCCGAGAGCCGGCCCCTTGCCGGTTCCCTTCCGAGCCTGGCGGGAGAGTGAAGAGCGCGGCGGGCGGGCCGAGCAGGGGGGGCGCGATGGGTCTGCCGCTCGGGCTAGGCTTCGCGGTACTTCTGTGCAGCTCGCGATCCCGAAGGCGCCCAGGAAAGTGACGCTGAGCCAGGTCCCGGGCGCGTACCGCCGCCTCGGGCTCGTCGCCGGCGCCGCCCTCGGAGTCTTCGCGCTGCTCTCGGGCGCGGGCCTCGTCGCGGGCCGCTGGCTCGGGGCCGAGTCGGGCTTCTTCGCCCGCGCGGTCGAGGTCGAGGGCCGGGTGAGCTCGGTCTCGCTGCCGAAGTGGGAAGACCGCACGCGGCTGCCCGCGAAGCTCACGGTGCTCTACACGTTCGAGGGGTTCGACCGCAGCGTGAGCTCGGTGCTCGCGTCGGCCGAGCGGGCCGAGGGCCTCGGGCTCGGCGCCAAGGTCACGCTGCTGGTCGACCCGAAGGCGCCCGAGGCGCCGCGCGAGGCCGACTACGCGCGCGACCAGCAGGGCCTCACGCGGCTCGCTCCGTTCGGGGTGGGCCTCGGCCTGCTCGCCGCCGTGCTGCTCGTCGCGCTCGAGGTGCGCCGCGCCGTGCGCTCGGAGCTCCAGCCGCTGCGCACCGGCATGCTCGTCTGGCTGACCTGCGACGGGGGCCTGCCCGACACCCGCGCCGAGACCACCTTTGCTGCGCACTACTTTCAAGCCGACGTGAAGCGTGAGGTCCGCGCGCGGGCGCGGCCGGGCCGCGCGCCGGTGAAGAACGGCGAGAAGGTGCTCGCCGCGGTCGTGCCCACGCAGCCGACCTGGGTGCGCGTGATCGACGAAGATCTCGCGCGCACGCTGGGTTGGTACGCGTGAGCGAGGCGTGATTTGAATACCGGCCATGCCCCGCCTCGACGCCCTCGGCTTCAAGCTCCCGTCGCAGCTCAAGCTCCCCGGCCGCTGGTCTGGAGTGCCCAGCGGCCAGAACGCCGGCTGGCTGAAGCGCTCGCCCCCGCCCGTGACCGACGTCACCGCGCGCTTCAAGGCGCTGCTCGGCGCCGCGAAGGCGGGCAAGCCACAGTTGCCGGGCGAGGCGAAAGACCACGTCTACCTGCTCGTCGGCGGCCTCTTCACGAACCAGTACCCCGGCTACATGGATGGGAACCTGAAGTCGCTCAAGCAGGCAGGCCTCGAAGCGCGGCGCGTCGGCATCGACACGAGCGCGAGCGTCGAGACGAACGCGAAGGCGATTCGCGACGCCGTGCTCGAGGCCAGCAAGGGCGGCAAGAAGGTGGTGCTGGTCGGCCAGAGCAAGGGCGGGGTCGACGCCACCGCCGCGCTCTCGCTGTACCCCGAGCTCAAAGGGCGGGTGCGAGCCGTCGTCGCGATGCAGGCGCCGTACGGCGGCACGCCGATCGCGAGCGATCTGCGCAACTGCCCCGAGCTCAAGCCGCTGCTCAAGCAGGTGATCGGCTCGGTGATGAAGGGCGACGTGAAGTCGCTGCTCGATCTCTCGTACGAGGCGAGGCGTGACTTCGTCTCGGCGCACCCGTACCCGAGCGACGTGCCGACGGTCTCACTCGCGACGTCGCGAGACTCGCTCAAGTCGATCGTCGACGTGACGGCGCGGTACATGCGCGAGCGCTACGGCATCGCGAGCGACGGGCTCGTGCCCCAGGCCGACGCCGAGATCCCCGGCTCGCGCGTCGTGCGCCTGAGTGACATGGATCACGCCGAGAGCGTGCTCAAGGGCGTGCCGGGCTTCCCGAACTACCAGCCGGAGCCGCTGACGCTCGCGCTGATCGGGCTCGCGCTCGAGAAGTGACGCGGCCGTGTCGCCTCAGGCGAACGACGAGTCGGGTCGCTGACGCTCGCGCCGATCGGGCTAGCGCTCGAGCAGGTGATGCAGCCGTGTCGCCTCAGCGAGGTCGGGTCGCTAGACGCTCGCCCTGATCGGGCTCGCGCTCGAGCAGGTGATGCAGCCGTGTCGCCTTAGCGAGGTCGGGTCGCTGACGCTCGCGCCGATCGGGCTCGCGCTCGAGCAGGTGATGCAGCCGTGTCGCCTCAGCGAGGTCGGGCCGCTGACGCTCGCCGAGGGCTCGCGCTCGAGCGCTACCGGCGCCGCCCCGCATCACGGGTGCATGAAGAACTCGGCCGCGTAGGCGCCGAGCAGCTCGTACACCGACAGATTGCCGCCCAGCTTCACGCCGGCCCCGGCGAGGCGCGGGCGCCCGTCTTTGTCGGCCGGCTCGGGGATCACGATGCCCATCTGCTTGAGGCGGATCTCTTTGGGCACCGCGATCACGAGCTGGCCGGCTCCGGCGAGCTCGACGACCGTCTTCGGGTCCGCGCGCAGCCACCCGCGCGACGGCCCCTCGGCGCGCAGCCAGTCGACGGTCTGCGTGAGCGAGAGCTCCTTCACGCCGAGGAAGTGCGGCACTTCGCAGTTCATCGCGCGGCTCACGTCCCACACGTAGATGTGGCCGCGCGGCCTGCCGGGCCCGTCGGGCTCGTAGCGCGCGTTGTGGCCGATCGCGAACTGCGCGATCACCTGCTGGTAGATGCGTTGCGACCGGCGCCCCTCTCGGCTCTGCACCGGCGCCTGCACCGCCTTGAAGAGATCGCGCGCCGTGAGCTCGGGCGCAGGCGCATTGCCGTCGAACACCTTGCCGAGCGCCGTCGCCTCGTCGTCGTCGTCGCCTTCGTCTTTGCGCCCACCGGCGGTGCCCATCACGTACGCCGTCGCCCGCATTCGCGCCGCGTCTTGAAACGCAGAGGCCAGCTGCTGCTTCTGGTGCCCCGTCATCTGCTTCGGAGCCGTCGTCGCGCCCGGCACCGCGTGCGGCCCCGTCGGCTTCTTCGCCGGCGCCGCTCCCGACGACGGGAACATCTTCTGCGTCACGCGCTCTCGCTCGGGCTGCGGGTGCGAGCCGGTCACGCGCTGCGGCTGCGCGGGCTGTGGCCCCGTCGAGCGCGTGCGCTCGCCCGGCCCGACGAACGAGGTCTCGTCGCGCTCGCGCTCACGGTCTTTCTTCGATTGCTGGCTCATCGAGGGGCCTTTTCAGTCTAACCGCCCGCGGCGTCTTTTTTGCCACCATGTAGGTTTGATGCTCACATTGCACAAACCTGTAGCGAATGACGCTCCTCCTGCTCCTCATCGGTATGACGGTCGACGCGGCGAACGCGAAGGGCGGCGATCCGGCAGACGCGGCGTACCAGTCGGCGAAGAGCGCGCGCGCAGAGCTGAGGGCCGACGAGAAAAAGCGCAAGTTCCGTCACCACTGGCAGAACGTGGCGAAGAAGCTCGAAGCGGTCGCGCAGAAGTACCCGCGCAGCCCGC
Organism: Myxococcaceae bacterium; assembly: GCA_044223505.1. Classification (GTDB taxonomy): domain Bacteria; phylum Myxococcota; class Myxococcia; order Myxococcales; family Myxococcaceae; genus Xiheicaenimonas. The sequence continues at coordinate 17,623 of JBGALX010000040.1, read as the reverse complement.
GCGCCGCCGAGGCCGTGCTGCTCGCGGCGCAGACGTACGAAGAGCTCGGCAAGCTGTCGGCGAACCCCGAGGATCTCGAGGCCGCGCGCCGGCTCTACGCGAAGGCTCCGAAGGCGGGCGTGGCGAAGGCGCCGGCGCCGGCGGCGGTCGCGGCCCCGCCAAAGAAGAAGGGGCCGGCGGCGAAGGCCGAAGCGCAGGTGCTGCGCATCGCCGATGCGTTCAAGAAGCTCGAGCTGCCGGTGCCGCCCGAGCAGAAGGCGCCGGTGGCCGACGAGGCGGCTCCGGTGAGCGAGGGGGCGGGGCTGCACGTGCCGTCGGTCGAAGAGCTCGCCGAGAAGCTGCGCGACGTGCGCGTGGGCGATCGCGAAGTGAAAGAGCTCAAGGCCCGCGTCACCGATCAAGAGCTCACGCTCGCCGAGCAGCTCGGCCTCAAGGTGAAGCGCGTCATCATCGACGCCGGCCACGGAGGCCACGACACCGGCGCCATCGGCAAGAACGGCACGCGCGAGAAAGACGTGGCGCTCGCGATCTCGCTGAAGCTCGAGCGGCTCTTGACCGAGGCCGGCCTGACGGTGGTGCTGACGCGCGACGACGACACGTTCGTGCGGCTCGAAGATCGCACCGCGTTCGCGAACAAGCAGAAGGGCGACCTGTTCATCTCGGTGCACTGCAACTCGGCGCCGTCGAAGTCGCTCGGCGGCATCGAGACGTACACGCTCAACACTTCGTCCGACCGGTACAACGTGCGGCTCGCGGCGCGCGAGAACGCGATGTCCGACCGCGGCGTCGGTGATCTGCAGCTGATCCTCGCGGACCTCGCGACCAAGGCGAACACCGAGGAGTCGAGCCGCCTCGCGAACCGCGTTCAGCGCGAGCTCGTCACCTCGCTCAAAGACAAGAACCCCGCGGTGCGCGATCTCGGCCACAAGGAGGCCCTGTTCTTCGTACTGCTCGGCGCGAAGATGCCGGCGATTCTGGTCGAGACGTCGTTCCTCTCGAACCCGACCGAAGAGCGCCTGCTCTCGTCCGAGGCGTACCAGCTCGACGTCGCCGAGGCGATCGCCGAGGGCGTGAAGGGCTTCCTCGAAGAGCGTAACAAGGTCGCGCAGGTCGACTGACACGTAGCGCGGTCACCTCGATAGCCGCGGTCCTCGAGCGAGCGGTCCCGATCCACGAAGAACCGGGGCCCGGAGAACCGCAGCCCGAAGAACCGCAGCCCGAAGAACCGCAGCCCCGCGCATGCCGATGCCGATGCCCCGGCGGGCGCCGCTCAGGGAGGCGGCACTCCCCGAAGCACTCCGCCGCCCTTCGACCCGAGGAACACGTTCGTGCCCGTCGTGCCGTCGATGGCGGTGACTCCACGCTGGCTGCCAGTGTCGACGATGCTCCACGCGCTCCCGTCGAAGCGGATGCCGAGGCCCGAAGGCACGGGCGTCTGCGTGGCGCCGACGGCGTACAGGTTGTCGGGCGTCGACGCCCACAGGCCGTTGATGATGTCGGGCAGGGTGCCGCCAGGGCCGTCGATGAGCCGCAGGGTCGTGGTGTCCCAGTACGTGCCGTAGCGGGCGTCGCCGAACGCGAACACCTCGCCCTGCCCGGGCGACCACAGCGCGCGGTACGGCGCGTGGCCGACCTCGGTGGAGTCGCGCGCGACCCACGAGCCCGAGCCCACCCGCGAGAACAGCACGCCGTCGCCGCCGGCCCAGATCTCGGCGTCCGACCGGCACGTCACGGCCCACAGGTGATCCATGCCGATCGTGCCCTGCAGGCCGATGTTCGTGGGCCCTCCGCGGAACCAGGCGCCCGAGACGCCGACTCCGAAGAGCGGAGTGCCGCAGTAGCGCAGCGCCAGCACCGTGCCGCCCGGGCCGCCCGCTGGCGACCACGTCGTGCCGTTGAAGAACCAGACCTGGGCACCTGCGCCCGTCGGCTGCGACAGCGCGACGACGAGATCGGTCTTCGACTTCGCCGCCATCGACCAGATCTTCCCGCCGAACGGCTGCGGCCCGCCGCCCACCAGCGAGAACGCCCCGGCCGCGTCGCGCTGGTACACCTGCGGCGTGAACGCGGTGCAGTTCGAGTTCGCGCACTCGTTCACGCCGGCGAACACGTCGGTGCCGACCGTCACCACCGCCGCGACGTCGCCGTAGAAGCCGTGCGACTCTTCGACGAGGTTGTTCGCCTCGTAGCGCCAGACCATGCCGTAGTCGCCGACGAGCCAGCCGACCGTCGACGCCGGGCCCTGGCCGAAGAACCCGCGCGGAATCTGCGGGCCGCGCATCGGCACCGTCACCCAGCCCGCCTCGCCGCCGGCGTCGGGCGCCATCGCCGCCGGGTCCCAGATCAGCGCCCAGCCCGTCTTGTTCACGCGCCCGCCGATCACGATCTTCCCGTCGACCAGCCCGAGCGCCGTCGCCTCAGTCAAGAACGGCATCGCCGGCATGTTGAACGACGTCCACTGGTCGTTCACGAAGTGCCACACCTTGTTGCCGCCGCAGGCCCACGCCTCGCGCCCGTCGTTGCCGACCAGCGCCCCCGCAGTCAGCAGCACCGCGAGCTGTGTCTGGAACAGCGAGTTCCACCGCATCGTGACCGGGTCGTACTTGTAGATGCTGCCCTGGCCGCCGAGCACCACGAACCCGCCCATGCCGTCGCCTGCGACCGCGAGCAGCGGCTCGAACGACGGGTTGTACTCTTTCACCCACTGGCCGTTGCGCCGCACGAGCACGTCGTTGCCCGTGCCGACGGCCATGCCGTACGTGCCGTCGAACCACAGGTACGACGGGTTCGCGCTCATGAACGCCGTCACCTTCGGCTGGTTGTTCGAGAGCTCGACGAGAATGCCCGTCGTGCCGAGGGAGCCGACCGCCACCGCGTTCTGCAGCGTCGTGCCGGCGATGCCCTTCAGCGTGAAGCCGGGCTGCGAGAAGGCCCGCGTGTACGAGCCGTTCATGTCGCGCAACAGCACCGTGCCGTTGGCCCCCACGAACGCCGTGCCGAGCGGGCCGACGCTGCCGCCCCACAGATCGTTGCCGGTGGGAAACGGGTTCTCGTGAATGAACGTGCGCGGGCCGACCGCCGGCCCCTTCACGTGAACGGTGGCCTCGGCGCTCTCGTTGCCGGCGCGCACCGTGACGGTCGCGATGCCCGGGTCCTTCGCGGTGTAGAAGCCACCGTCGGTGCCGTCGGTGATGGTGCCGATGCGCGGGGCGACGGCGCTCCAGTGCAGGTCGACGGGGATGATCTCACCCGTCGGGTCTTTCACCTCGGCGGTGAACTGCTGCGTGTCGCCGACGTTGATGAAGACCTCGGGGGGCTCGAGCGTGAGCGTCGCGACGTCGGGGTTGAGCGGCGACGTGAGCCAGAACAGCCCGAGCTTGTCGGTCTGGGCCTCGACGGTCTTCGTCTCGGAGCGCGCGGCGCTGCCGGGCAGCGCGAGGAAGGGGTCCATCGTCGTCTGCCGGCGCATGTCGTACGTGCTCTGGCTGACGCCCTTGATGAGCCGCTCTTCCTTCCACGGAATGAAGAGGGTGATCGGCATCGCGAGCTTGAGGCTCGCGGGCGAGATCTTGTAGCCGAACGAGATGCGCTTGCGCATCGGCACCTCGGGCACGCCGGTGTCGACGACGATGATCGTGATGAGCGTGTCTTCCGTCAGCGCGCCCTTCGGCACGCTGATGCCGATGCCCGACGCGGTGTCGATGAGCACGCCGTCGGTGCCGTTGGGGCCGATGGTGAGCGGGCCTCCGTCGGTGGTCGAGATGTTCGGGGGGCAGCCCAGCAGCGCGGTGGCGCACAGCGCTGTCAGCAGCGGTAGACGGGTGAGCCGGCTCATGTGGAGATGAAAGTCCTTCCCTCGGCCCTCACGTCGAACGAACCCCTCTATACCGGGAATCGGGGGCGAAGTGGAACGTTGGTGGCAACCAGACCCGAAGTGCTTTAACCGTAGAGACGACATGCAATCCGCCCGCTTGCTGCTCCCGGTCTCGCTGCTCGTGCCCCTGCTCGCCTACGCGCAGGTGACGGCGAAAGAAGTGACGCTGCCGTCGCTCGCGCCGCTCGTCGAGAGCGTGAAGTCGGCCGTCGTGAACGTCGACGTGCAGAAGCGCGAGAGCCCCGGCGGTGAGGCCGACGACGAGATGCTCGAGCGCTTCTTCGGCATGAAGCGGCCGCGCGGCAAGGGCAACATCCTCCAGGGGCTGGGCAGCGGCTTCGTCGTCGACCCCAAGGGCCTCGTGCTCACGAACAACCACGTCGTCGACGACGCCGTGACGCTGCGGGTGCGCTTCGACGACGGCCGGGCGTTCGACGCCGAGATCGTGGGCCGAGACCCCCTCGTCGACGTCGCGCTGCTGCGCATCAAGGGCAAGGTCGACAACCTGCCGTCGCTCAGGCTCGGCGACTCGGCGACCATGCGCGTGGGCGACTGGGTGGTCGCGATCGGCAACCCGTTCGGCCTCGCGTCGAGCGTGTCGAGCGGCATCATCTCGGCGACCGAGCGAAAGATCGGGGCCGGCCCGTACGACCAGTTCATTCAGACCGACGCGGCGATCAACCCGGGCAACTCGGGCGGGCCGCTGTTCAACCTGAAGGGCGAGGTCGTCGGCATGAACACGGCGATCTTCTCGAGCCCCGGCATGATGGGCGGCGCCGGCGGCAACATCGGCATCGGCTTCGCGGTGCCGTCGAACCTGATCAAGGCGCTCGTGCCGCAGCTCGAGAAAGAGGGCGCGGTCACGCGCGGGTGGCTCGGCGTGGGCATTCAAGATCTGACGCCCGAGCTCGCGAAGGCGATGAGCGTGCCGGTGCCCGACGGCGCCGTGATCACGACGGTGAACGACGGCTCTCCGGCGAAGAAGGCGGGCATGCTCGAAGACGACGCCGTCACCGCGATCGACGGCGAGAAGGTGCCGTCGGCCGACGCGTTTCGCCGCACGGTCGCGCTCAAGCGGCCCGACTCGGTCGTGGTGCTCACGACCTTCCGCAACGGCAAGTCGATGGACCTGAAGGTCAAGCTCGGCACCCGGCCCGACCTCGAGAACCTCGGCGCCAAAGACACCAAGCGCGGCCGCTCGAACGACCCCGAGCCCAAGCCGTCGCGCCTCGGCCTCTCGTTTCAGGACATGGACCCGCGCCTCTCGCAGAGCACGGGCCTGCCGTCTTCGGGCGCGCTGGTCGTCGAGGTCGCGGTCGGCTCGGTGAGCGAGCGCGCCGGCCTGCGGCGCGGCATGGTCGTCATCGAGGCGAACAAGAAGCCGATCAGCGGGCGCGATGATCTCGTGAAGGTGATCAGCGACGCGAAGACGGGCTCGGTGCTGCTGCTGCGCATCGTCGCGCCCGGCGGCGAGGGCCGCGCTCTCAAAGCGTTGGAAATGCCCTAGATCGAGTCTGTCCGACTCACCGCATCGTTTTCAGACAGCTGCGCATCGAGATCCGGTGGCGAGGTGGTGCAGCCGCGAACCATGTAGGTGCGCGCGGGCTCCAAGCCGTGGAAACAACGGCGGGGCGCGGGGCGTTGAATGGTGGCCGACGACTTGCTGTCTCTGGAGCTGCTCATGAACGCCGCGCCCACCCCCATCAAGCGCCCCACGCCCAAAGACGTGGTGCTGCCCGTCACGCGGCTGGTGTCGACGCTCTCGATGACCGTGCAGAACGGGCAGCTGGTCGCGGTGCCGCTGGTGCTCGCCACCGCAGCGAGCTGATTTTTCAGAGCCCGCTGCGCTTTTCAGCTGCCACAATGTGCGTTTGAGGCCGATTTATCGGCCTTGGAGCGCGTGACACGACACGTAGTGTCATGCTAATCGCGACATTTCCCTAGCCCCCACGCATGCGGATCAAGCGCCTCGACATCTGCGGGTTCAAGTCGTTCATGGAGCGGAGCGTCTTCTCGTTCCACGACGGCATCACGGGCGTGGTCGGCCCCAACGGCTGCGGCAAGTCGAACGTGGTCGACGCGATCCGCTGGGTGATGGGCGAGCAGAGCGCCAAGAACCTCCGCGGCCGCGGCATGGAAGACGTCATCTTCAACGGCTCCGAGTCGCAGGCGCCGCTCTCGATGGCCGAGGTGACGCTGACGCTGCAGGTCGAGGGCGAAGACGTTCTGCCGCCGACGATGGCCGGGCTGCCCGAGGTCTCGGTGACCCGCCGGCTCTTCCGCAGCGGCGAGAGCGAGTACGAGCTCAACCGCACCAAGTGCCGCCTGCTCGACATCACCGAGCTGTTTTTGGGCACGGGCGTCGGCACGCGCGCGTACAGCATCATCGAGCAGGGCCGCGTCGGGCAGATCGTGTCGTCGCGCCCCGAAGATCGCCGCACGTTCATCGAAGAGGCCGCGGGCGTCACCCGCTACAAGGCGCGCAAGAAGGCCGCCGAGCGCAAGATGGAGCACGCGGCGAACAACCTGCTCCGCGTGAACGACGTCGTCGCCGAGCTGAAGGTGCGCCACGACTCGCTCGACCGCCAGGCGAAGAAGGCCGAGAAGTACAAGCGCCTCAAGGCCGAGATGCGCCGCATCGAGCTGCACGCGGCCAGCCACCGCTGGCTCGAGCTGCTCGCGCTGCGCAAGGTCGTCGACGCCCGGCTCTCGAAGCTCGGCGAAGACGAGCGCGCGGCCTTCGAAGCGGTGCAGGCGAAAGAGGCCGCCATCGTGACGGCCCGCGACGGCCTCGAGCAGGCCGCGGCGGGCATCGAGGCGCTCGCCGGCGAGGTGCACGCGCTCGAGGGCCAGACGAAGCTCGACGCCTCGAACCTCGAGCACTGGTCGCGCGACCAGGCCGCGACGCGCACGCGCGTGACGGCGCTCGAGACCGAGCTCGTCGAGCTCGCCAAGGCGAACGAGGCCGCGGTCACCGAGCAGATCTCGAAGTCGGCCGAGGCCGACGCGCTCGAGATCGCCGGCAAGGAAGACGAGGTCGCCGCGCAGGTGCTGGCCGAAGAGCTGCGTCGCGCCTCCGAGCTGCAGGGCCAGGTGCAAGAGCGGCTCGGCCGAGATCGCACCGAGCTGCTCGACGCCGCCAAGCGCGTCGCGAACCTCGAGTCGTCGTCGGTCGCGTTCGGTCAGCGAAAGGCCGACGCCGAGGCCGCGAGCGCGCGGCTGCTCGGCGAGCTCGAGGGCCTCACCCAGGAGCGCACCGCGCTCGAGCAGGGCAAGGCCGAGGTGCTCGCCCGCGTCGGCCAGGCGAAGGCCGCCCACGCCGAGCTGCAGGCCCGCCGCGGCGAAGAAGAGTCGTCGCTCGAGCGCGCCCGCGAGGCGTTCGCCGAGAACGAGATTCAGGTCATCTGCCTGCGCGAGGAGCTCGCCGACAAGCGCAGCCGCCTGCACTCGCTCGAGGACATTCAGAAGAACTACGAGGGCTACGACCGCGGCGTTCGCGCGGTCATGCACCAGGTGGGCGACGACCCGGCCGCGAAGGGCGTCGTCGGCCTGCTGTCGGACCTGCTCTCGGCCCCTCCGACGCTCGAGAAGGCGCTCGAGGCCGTGCTCGCCGAGCGCATGCAGCACGTCGTCGTGCACTCGCCCAAGGTCGCCTGGGAGTGGATCGAGCGGCTCGGCGCGCGCGGCGAGGGCAGGGCGACGTTCATTCCGCTCGGGCCGGATCATGCCCAGCCGTTGCCCATCGAAGCGCCGCCCATCGAAGCGCCGCCCTTCTCTGCCGTGGAAACGGTCGCGGCTCCGGTCGATGCAGCTCCGGTCGATGCAGCTCCGGTCGATGCAGCTCTGGTCGATGCGCCGGCTGCCCCGCAGGTCGCTCCGACGCTGCCGGTCTCGGCGCTCGCGGTCGTTCACCCGACGCGCCCCGAGGCTCGCGCGCTCATCGACGTGCTGCTCGACGGCGTTCAGTTCGTCGCCGATCTCGCCGCGGCGAAAGAGGCCTCGGTCGCGAACAGCCACCACACGTTCGTGACGCTCGCGGGCGAGGTGATTCGCCCTGGCGGAGTCGCGACCGGCGGCGTGCTCGAGGGCGCCGGCGTCGGCGCCCTGCACAAGCGCCGCGAGATCGAGGCGCTCCGCGAAGAGGTCCTCGGCATCGAGGGCCGCTACAACGAGATCGTCACCCAGCACTACGCCCTGCAGAAGCAGATGGGGCACACCGAGGGCGTGCTGAAGGGGCTCTCGCGGCACGCGCACGCCGAAGAGCTCTCGCTCGCGGCCTACGAGAAAGACCTGTCGGCCGCCGCCTCGAACCTGTCGAAGCTCGACGAGCGCGTCACGGCGGTGCGGCACGAGCTCGAGGCCGCGGCCCAGGCGCTCGAGTCGCTCGGCCGCGAGGGCGACGCGGCGCGCGACGAGCTGCTCCACGCCGAGGCCGACCGCGCGGCGCGCGAAGAGCGCGTGCGGTTGCTGACCTCCGAGATCGAGTCGCTCGAGGCGCGCGCGAAGGAGCTGTTCGAGCAGCAGACCGCCCTCAAGGTGAAGCTCGCCTCCACGTCGGAGCGCGTCGAGGGCTCCAAGGGCGCCGCCGCGGCGGCCGCCGCCCGCATCGTCGAGCTCGAGGGCCGCGCCGAGCGCAGCCAGGCCACGCTCGAAGAGGCGAAGCAGCACCTGCTCGGCCTCGACGAGCGCATTCACACGGTCACGCTCGAGACCGAGGCCCGCAAGGCCGACCTCGTCGCCAAGCAGGAGCAGCTCGGCGCCCGGCGCACCGAGCACGGCGCCGCGACGCAGGCGGTGCGCGAGCAGGAGCACGAGCTGAAGACCCTGCGCACGCAGGCCGACGAGCACACCCAGGGCCTCTCGGAGCTCTCGATTCAGGAGCGCGAGTCGGCCATCGAGCTGCAGCACCTCGAGGCGCAGGTGCTCGAGCGCTGGCAGATTCCCATCGGGCACGCGGTCGGCGAGTTCCACTTCTTGCGGCCCCTCGACGAGGTCGGCCAGAAGCAGCTGAAAGAGCTGCGCGGCCAGGTCGAGCGCATGGGCGAGGTGAACGTCGCGGCCATCGACGAGCTCAAAGAAGTCGCCGAGCGCTACGCCTTCCTCGAGCAGCAGAAGGCCGACCTCGAGAGCTCGATCGAGCAGCTAAAGGCCGCCATCAAGAAGATCGACGCGACGTCACGTGAGCGGTTCTCGCAGACGTTCGAGGCGGTGAACGAGCGCTTCCAGAAGATCTTCCCGCGCCTGTTCGGCGGCGGGCGCGCGGGCCTCGTGCTGACCGAAGAGGCGCCCGGCATCGAGGCCGGCGTCGAGATCGTGGCGCAGCCGCCCGGCAAGAAGCTGCAGAGCGTGCAGCTGCTCTCGGGCGGCGAGAAGGCCCTCACCGCGGTCTCGATGATCTTCGCCATCTTCCTCATCAAGCCGACGCCGTTCTGTCTGCTCGACGAGGTCGACGCCCCGCTCGATGAGGCCAACGTCGGCCGCTACAACGACATGGTGAAAGAGATGAGCAAGCAGTCTCAGTTCATTCTCATCACACACAACAAGCGCACCATGGAGATCGTCGACAACCTCTACGGCGTCACGATGGAAGAGCCCGGCATCTCGAAGCTCGTCACCGTGAAGATCCGCGAGGCGGTCGCCGCGAACGAAGACCAGGTCGCGTAAGCGCCGCTACATGCCCGAGGCGAGCCGGAGCAGGGCGTCCCACCACGGGCGCTCGTCGCTCGCGAAGTCCCTCCCTCCGTCGCGCACGTAGAGCCCCGCAGGAGCCAGCACCGCGTAGCGCAGCGGGCGCCCCAGCGCGGCGTCGAGCGCCTGCATCGTCGTCTCGTCCTCGTGGCTGAAGCCGCGGGGCCCGAACGGGTGGCTGTGCACGATCTCGGCGAGCTCGTCGCGGTGGCTCCAGATGGCCTCCCAGCGCGCGCGCGAGTCGGGCAGGGCCATGGCGCTGCGCGAGGCGTCGCTCCAGAGAATCGCGCCGGACTTCGAGATGAGAAGACACACTTCCTGGCTCATGCGTGCCTCGGGGCCTCGCGTCGTGGTTGACGGCGCAGAGCTCGACGATGACGGGCTCGTCGCGCGCCCAGCATGAGCGGAGTCATCTTTCGGCTCATGCGTGCCTCAGAATGACGAGGCGGTGCGTGTCGATCGCCTCCTTGATGACGGCGCACAGCGACTCGAGCGTGACGAGATCGTCGCGCGGCGGGTGGCCCAGGCAGATGCCCGAGTCGATCACGCGGAAGGTGACGGCGTTCACCACCGAGATGAAGCGCTGGCCCATGAAGCGGAAGATGACCTCGAGATCGCCGGTGGCGAGCACGCGCGACTGCTCGAGCCGCGCGCCGGCGGCCTCGAGCGCGGCGTCGGCCTTCTCGTGCACGACCTCTCGCCAGCGGCGCGGGTCGTCGCGCTGGACCTTGCGGGCCTCCTCGATGCGGCGCTCGCGGGCCTCGCGGAGCTCCTGCGCGGCCTGCGCGGCGGCGCGGCGGCGCTCGAGCTCGGCCATCTCGCGCCGCGCCTGCTCGCGCTCGGCGTGCAGGGCTCTCAGCGCCGCTTCGGCCTCGGGCGCCCCGCCATCGGCGACCGCCGCGAGCGCCGGGCGCACCTCGACCGGCGCGAAGGGTACGTTCAGCCGGCGCGAGGCGCTCTCGAGCACGGCGTACGCGTAGGCCGCGCGCAGCGTCGCGCTGGCGCCCTTCACGGCGGCGAGCGTGCGGTCTTCGGCGAGCGCCTCGCGCACGGCGGCCTCGGCGTCGGTCTCGAACTCGAGGCTGTCGAAGAACAGCTCACCCGAGTGCCAGCGGCGGGCCTTGATGGGCGCGAAGCGCGCGGGCTCGTCGGCCGGTGGGAAGACGAGCTCCTCGGCGTTGCCGCCGTCGCGCACGAGCCGCCCCGAGAGGAAGTGGCCGCGCACGGCGGGCAGATCGTCGAGGGCGGGTGGGTCGGCCGGGCCCTTCACCGTGGCCTGGCGGCCCTTCACGGTGAACGCGTACCAGCCCGGCGCCGCCGGTGGAGCCGCGACGCGCAGCCGCCGGTCTCTCGTCTCGACCGTCGCGCCGCCGAGCCACGGCAGCACCAGCGCTTCTTCACGCCCGAGGAACTTCCGGTAGTCCATCGGGAAGTGACTCTATTCCGCGTCGAGCCCGACGGGGTTCGGAGTCGCGATGCGTCCGAGATGCGGCGATGTTCGTAGGAATCTACGAAGAGCGCAGCATCCTGGACGCATCGTGTTTAGGCCCCACCCGTCGCGTCAGTGTCCGGCGTCGGCCAGGGGTGAGCGTGACGCGCACGCCGGCGTCGGCGAGCTCCACGAGGTCGAGGGGGCGCGGGCGTAGCCTGGCGCCGCGACGCTCAGGTGCTGGCAGCGCGCGTTGCTGCACGGGGTCGGGCAGTCGCCGAGGTCGCACTTCGTCGTCTCGGACGCGAACGCGTAGCCACCGTCGGCGTCGGTCGGGGCGATGAGGTCGGTCGACCCGTTGCACCGAATCGTGGCCCCGGCGATCGGGCCGCCGTCGGCCGCAGCGACGCGGCCGCCGCTGCGACCGTGACGCGCTCACCGGGTACCGCGAGCAGTCGGGCGGTGTCGGGTGCAACCGGCGGCGAGCGGGAGCGGACGCGGTACGATTCTCGAGCGATGCCTCGGCGTGGAGCGCGCGTGTCCACGCGCGGGGCGGCGCGGGCGTCACCGCTACAGGCCGCCGCAGAGCAGCGACAGCAGGGCGAAGCCGAGCAGGCCCCACACCACGGCCTTCTTGTAGAAGCTCGCCTTCGCGTCTTTGGGCCGGCGCTGAAAGGACTCCGAGACGTCGCAGTCTTCGCAGAGCGGCGGTTGGCCGAGCGCCTTGCACTCGCCGCACAAGAACGTGCCGCAGCGGCCGCACGCGGCGATCGCGGGCTTCAGGTGCACGGGGCACTCGGCGCCCTCGAGCGGAGCAGCGCCCGCCGCAGGCTGGGCCTTGGTGTCGGGCTCGGCCTGGAGCAGCGCCAGGGCCCGGGCGAGATCGCGGTTCGCGACGAGCACGCGCGGGACGACGGCGGGGTTGCCCATGAACCCGGCCACCATCGCCGAGTGCAGCTCGCCCTGAACGACGTACTGAAGGTCGTGGCCTTCGAGCAGGCTGCGCACCGAGGCGAGCTCGACGGGGTCGTTCGTCTCGAGCAGCAGGGTGAGGTCACCCTCGGAGCTCACGCTTTCAGCTCCAGGAGCGGCGTCTTCATCACCTTCTCGACCCAGCCGTGCTGCGCGCCGGCCGCCGCGGGGCCCGCCGCGACCGGAGCGTCGAGCAGCGCCTTCAGCACGCGCGGCACCTGGTACGGGTCATCGAAGTGGCTCACGTCGACCTCGCTGAACGGCACCTTGAGCTGGCCCGCGCACGAGCGCACCGACTGGCCGCGCGCCGCGCTGCCCGCGACCGAGACGAGCAGCGCCATCGCCGCCACGCTGTACCGGCACTCGTTGAAGACGCGCGCGAACTGGTCGCCGGCCTCGCCGGCCTCGTCGCCGACCACGATCACGATGAGCCGCGCCGTGTCGGGCACCCGCACGCCGTCGTTGAACAGCGCACGCACCGCCGCCGCGTGCGTCGTGCCGCCGCCGGCCTTCACGCCGTTCAGCATGTGCTGCACCGCCGCGCGCGACGCCGCCTTCGGCTTCAGCACCGTGCCGATGGTGTCGAAGGTGGCGACGTGCAGCTTGTCGAGCGGGAAGCCCGCGAGGATCTTCGAGAGCGCGTCCTTCGACTTCTCGATCGCGCCCTCCATCGAGCCCGACTTGTCGACGAGGAACATCACGCGCACGTCGAGCTCGTCGGTCGCCTCGGCCACCGCCTTCTTCGCGGCGACGTCGGCGGCCTCCTCGAGCTTCTCGCGCAGCTGCTTCGACTTCACGTTCTTCGCGATGTTGAGCGAGCGCTGATCGGTCGCCGTCGCGATCGCGGCCTCCCACCGCTTGCGGATCTCGGGCTCTGCCATGAGGCCGAGCTCCTCGAGCGTGGGCGTCATGATGCGCAGGTCCTTGTCCGACAGCGTCGGCAACAGCGCGACCATGATCGCGGGCGTCAGGCCCACGTCCTTCGGCAGGCGGCCGACGACCTCCTTGTACGACAGGCGCTGGTTCTCGATCGCCTCGCAGATCTCGGCCTCCGACAGGCCGTCGAAGCGCTCCGACTTCTGGAGCTTGAGATCCGTCAGGCCCACCGTGCGGTGGCCGCCGGCGGCCTGCTTCTGCTTCCAGCCGAGCGCCTCGAAGAACGCCTGGCCGTCGGGCTTGTAGCCCGCCTTGCGCGAGAGCGACTTGAGCGTCTCTTTGAAGCCGGCCTTCACGAGGCCCTGCAGCATGGCGGGGTTCGTCTCGCGGGCGCGCAGCCACTTCTCGGCGGCGCGCTTCCAGCGGCCGAGCGGAGGCTTCTTCGACGCCGGGTCGGCGAAGCCGGCCTTGCGGTTGAGCTTCGCGATCTCGTCGTTCTCGAGCAGCTCGGCGACGCGGAGCACGCCCTTCGGCGTCATCATGCGCGCCGACTTCTTCTCGTAGTGCAGCAGCATCGCCTCGCCGATGGCGCGGAAGTCGTCGTCGTGAAAGGCGACCTTGCCGTCGTCCTCGCGAACGGGCTGGCCCGACTTCTTCTGCACGAGCATGAGCGCTGCGCAGGCGACCTTCAGGTCGCGCCAGTCGGTCTGCGTGAGCGCGTACGACGCGAAGTGGGCGAACAGCTCCTGGTTGAGCTCGTAGATCTCGAGCAGGCGCTCGTAGAGCTGCTTCGCCGCCGGCACGTGCAGGCCGGGCTTCACCGGCACGCCGTTCTTCGGCGCCGGAGCGCCCTTGCGCACGGGAGGGTGCCACGTGCCCTTCACGTCGTAGCCGGGGCGGTTGTGCCAGAGGTGGGCCGACGAGCTCAGCACGAGGTCGAGCAGCTTCTCGGCGGGGCCCATCTGCTTCTCGGGAAGGGGAGCCTTCTTCGCGTCTGCCATGGCGGGAACTTTCCTTGACGGCCGGGGGTTGAGTCATGGACTTTCGTCCTATGGAAAAGCCCGACGACGCCGCAGGGAAGAAGCTGCTGACCGCGGTCGAGCGCATCTTGGCGTCGAGCGCCTCGATTCGCGCGACGGTCGAAGGCGTTCAGGCCACGCTGAAGTCGGCCCAGCCCGAGCTCAAAGGCCCCGAGCTGCGCGCGCAGACCGCCCAGGCGCTCGTGAAGCACTACAGCGATCGCGCCGCCATCGCCGGCGGAGCGTCGGGCCTGCTCGCGCTCATCCCCGGCTGGGGCTCGCTGGTCGCGGCGGTGGGCGGCACCGTGGCCGAGGTGACGCTGCTGCTCAAGTGGGAGGTCGAGATGGCGCTCGCGCTCTCGCACCTCTACGGCTTCGATGTCGACGAGCCGGCCGAGCGGCAGCTCGCGTTCTTGATGGCGTCGGTCGGCACCTACGACGCGAGCGGCAAGAACTTCTTCGCCGATGTCGCGCGCCTCGAGGGCACGGCGTTCTGGAACTACGCGCCGCGGCACGTCGCGCGTTTCGTCGCGCAGGCGCTCGCCGCGATCCTCGCGCTGTACGTGTGGCGCGGCTTCATCAAGGCGATCCCCGTGCTCGGCATCGGCATCGGAGCCGGCCTGAACAAGGTGCTCACCAACAAGGTCGGCGCCCGCTGCATGCGCGACCTCGAGACTCGCCGAGAGCTCGTGCGCGAGCAGGTCAAGGCTGCCGCGCCGAGGAAGCCCAAGAAGCCCAAGGCGAAGGCCAAGGCGAAGAAGGTCGTGCGCCGCGAGCCGCCTGCCGAGACGATCAACTGACGATCTCGTGAAGGTCGGCGCCGCGGCCTGCACTTCCGGCGCATGCGATGGTTCACGCTGGCGATCGCGCTCGCAGCATGCGGGCAGGGCGGTGGTGCAGGGGTACAAGCTCCTGCCGAGTGCTCAGCGCGCTGCGAGCGGGCGAAGGGCCAGCTCATGCAGGACTTCGGCGTGACGAACGTGAGCTGCTGGGACTCCGAGATCGCCTCGGTCACCTCGGCGCACCGCTGCGACTGCCTGTTCAGCGAGCGCTGGGGCATCTTGCCGAGCTCGGGCGCGACCTGCCCCTGAGGCTCACAGCAGCCCGCGCGCCTTCAGCTCGAGGTACTCGTTCACCGCCGCCGGCCCGAAGTCGCGAGCGCTCGCGCGAATGACGCGGGCCCCTGCGTCGCGCAGCCGCGCCGCGGTGTGCCGGTACTCGTCTTCGAGCCGCACCGCGACGTGCCGCTCGTACGCCTCGGCCTCGGTGACCGGCGCGCTCAGCGCCCGCGCCTGCAGCGCGTCGTCGAGCAGCGACGCCACGAGGGGCAGGTGGCGCGGCACGAGCTGCAGCGTGCGCTTCACCAGCACGGCCGACGTGTCGAGGTCGAGCAGGTCGGTCAGCACCACCACCAGCGCGCGCCGCGAGCCCCGCTGAAACGCGCGGTCGAGCGCCGCCCCGTAGTCGCTCTCTTCGAGCGCCGCCTCGACGCGGTAGAGCGCGCCCGCGATCGCCCGCAGCTGCTCCAGCCCCTTCTTCGGAGGCAGCCACGCGTGGATCTGCGACGCGAACGTCATCACGCCGACCTGGTCGCCCTGGTCGAGCGACACCTTCGCGAGGCGCAGTGCCGCGTCGACCGCGTGCTCGAGCTTGCGCCGCCCGTGAACCTCGCCCGCCATGTGCCTGCCGCAGTCGACGAGCAGCAGCACCGTCTGGTTCTTCTCGGGCTGGTGCACGCGCACGATGGGCCGCCCGCGGCGCGCGGTCGCCTTCCAGTCGAGCGTGCGGCGGTCGTCGCCGAGCCGGTACTCGCGCAGCGACTCGAACTCGCGGCCCTCGGCGGGGCGCTTGATCACGCGGCGGCTCGCCTCTGCGTGCGCCTGCGCGAGCTTCAGCGCGTCGCGGCTCAACGCCGCGAGGTCGGGGTACACCTTCACGCTGCTCGCCAGCGGCAGCGTCACCTGCCGCGCGCAGAGCCTGAGCGGCCCTTCGAGCCGCAGCGCGAGCGGCCCGAACGTCAGGTCGCCGCGGTGCTTCGGAGTGACCGTGTACGCGAGCGTGGCCCGGCCGTTCACCGCGAAGCGTTGCCGGTTGCCGTTCAGCTCGGGGCCGCTCGACGCGGTGTCGCGCAGCTCGCCGCGCGCGGTGCCTTCGAGGTGCAGCACCACGCGGTTCCCCGCGCCGCTCGAGATCACCGGTTCGACCACGCGCTCGACGGCCAGCCGCTTCGGAGCCAGCACGAAGTCGACGGCGCACAGCACCAGCAGCGCGACGTCGAAGGCGAGGGTGACCCAGAGCAGCGCCGGCACCGCGACCGCGAGCACGGCGGGCACGAAGCCGAGCAGGGCGAGCTGAAAGAACAGCCGAGTCGGCGCCGGCATCGGCCGCGACCGTAGCGGATTTCTCGCCGGCCGCCGCGGGCCTGAAGCTGCCGCGCCCCGACGGTTTCTTGCGGGCCTGCGCCGCGGCCGTAGCATCCGCTACATGTCCAAGCTCGACCAACGCCACGACGCCCGCGCTCCGCTCTCTGCCTCGCTTCACGTCGTCGACATCGAGAGCGGCATCGAGTTCCCCGCCGACGCCATCGACGGCACGGGCACCGGCCTCGCGTTTCGCTCGACCATGGAGCCCGCGCTCGGCGCCGAGCTCGAGGTGACCTTCTGCGAGTCGGGCGCGCCCTCGCTGTTCCGCGTGCTGCGCGTCGAGCCGAAGCCCGACGGGTGGAGGATCGCCGGCGAGCTGAAGCCCCGCTGGACCGATCTCTGACGCAGCGCGGCCGTGGGCGTCGGAGCCCCGGCGGTGGCGGGGCTTCACGAGGTCGGGAGCTCAGCGCGCGCTCGGAGGCCGCCGAACGCCATGTCGGCGGGCACCGTGCTGCCGATCAGCGGGCGCGCGTGCTCGACCCTCGCCGCGGCCCCCGCGCGAGCCTTCGGGTCGAGTGAGCGGCATCTTCGACGCACGGGGGAGGCGCAAGCCGTGCCTGGGACGGCCGCCGGCTGGGGCGTTCTTGCACGTCTCGACGCGACGGCCTCACACCGAGCCGCCGAGGGGCGCCGCGCGTGGCCCGCGAGGCCGCGGAAAGGCGAAGCGCAAGAGGTCGACGACGACCGCAAGGGCCGCGCCGAGCACGCCGAGGAACAGCAGCACGTGCGCCACCGTGTCGAGCCACCCGACGCCCAGCCGAGAGAAGTCGAGCGGGTAGCGCACGTAGAACACGATCGCCGCGACGAGCGCCCCGCCCGAGAACGCGACGCGCAGCGCGCGTTGCAGGAGCGGCGGGCGAAACGCCACCAGGAGCGCGTTGCCGGCGATCTGCAGCACCGCCGAGAGGTTCGCGGCCCAGACGATCTGCGACCACGCGTCGGTGACGACCCCGTGCGTCCACGGCCGCCACACCGGGTGCGAGTTGATGATCACCAGCGCCAACACGTTCACGAGCACTGCCGCGACGTTCGCCCACAGCCCTGGTTCGCGTCGCTCGTTCATGGCGTCACCTCGATCGTGGCGATGCATCGCCCGCGCCACCTGGGAGCGGCGCAACCGCTGCGCGCCGAGCCGAAGATGTGATCGCTACCGCGGCACTTCGACCCGCTCGAGCAGCGCTCGGATCACGTCGTCGGCCGTCACGCCCTCGACCTCGGCCTCGGCCTTCAGCATCAGCCGGTGGTTGAGCACGCTCGAGGCGACCACTTTCACGTCGTCGGGCGTCGCGAAGTCGCGGCCGCGCCGCGACGCCCGCGCCTTCGTCGCCGCGAGCAGGCCCTG
>JBGALX010000010.1:0-356323 GCA_044223505.1 Myxococcaceae bacterium | reverse complement strand
GGCGCGCGCGCGGCCTCCGCGGTGAATCGCAAGCAGGCTCGCCGCCCACACCCAGCGCAGCATGTCGGGCGTGTACTGCGCCTGCCGCTGGGGCAGCTGGCCGACCAGCGCCTCGCGCACCTCGGGCCACGGGCTCTCGGCCATCGCGGCCCACAAGAGCTGCGACTCGCCGAAGCGCTTGTCCTTCGCCATCAGCACGATAGCGTGCGCGCGCACGTCGGCGTGGTTCGAGTCGAGCAGCGCCCGCACCCGCTCGGGCATCTTCTCGCCCTCGTTGAGCGCCATGAGCGACGCGAGCCACGTCGCGCCCTCGTCGCGAACGGCCTTCACCGTGGCATCGACGATGGGCAAGAGCGCGTCGAGGTCGGCCTCGCTGCGCACCGGCCGTGTCTTCGCCCACTTCAAGCCGAGCTCGGCGACCGGGGCCACGCGGCCGCGCGTCAGAGCGATGCACTGCGCGAGCGTGAGCCGGTCGGGGCTGACGTGCTTCTCGACGAGCCTCACCACGAGCGTCACGGCCTCGAGGCTCGGCAGCTCGAGCAGCTGCAGCCACTCGGAGATCGGCAGCGCCTCGAGTCCCTGCACCGACTTGAGCAGCTCGGCGCCGAACGCTTGCACCTCGTCGCTCGGGTGGCGCAGCAGCCTGCGGACCTTCTCGAGCGGGAGCCCCTGAAGGCTCGCGGCGTGGTGCGCGCGCAGCATCGCGAGCGCCCACCTGCGAACCGTGTTGCAGCCCGCGTCGCAGTACAGCTCGAACAGCGCGTCGAACCGGTCGCGCCAGAGCTCCGGCTTGTAGGGCGCAGGCTCGAGCTTCGCGAGCGACTGGCCGGCGGCGACGACGATGCCGCGGGGCGTGCGGCTCAGCACGGGCGAGCCCCAGTAGAGCGCGTGCATGAGGCCCCAGGCGTCGATGAGCTTGCCCGCGTCGGACGAGGTCTCTTCAGGGTACGCCGCGAGCGCGCGCGAGAGCGAGGTGGCGTAGCGCGGCCCGTCGCGCCACGCGAGCTTGCGGAAGTAGCGCCACGCGCGCCGCTGCAGGTAGCGCCGCGTCACCGCCGAGAAGCGGCTGTGGAAGACGCCCCAGCCTCCTGCCTTCTTGTCGGGGCTGCGGCGGTGCAGGCCGCGCATGAGCCTCGGCTCTTTGCCGTTGACGCTCTGGCGCGTCGCCGGGTCCCACGACCAGGTGTCGGCGAGCACGCGGTGCTGCAGGCGATCGAACGCCATCATCAACCAGCCCATCAGCTCGTCGTCTTGCGCCTTCTCGGCGCCCTTGAGCACCTGCTTCACGAGCGCGCGGTGGCCCTCGCGGTCGGCGCCGCCCTTGAGCAGGTAGCGCTGGAGCGCGTCCCGGGCGAACGGCCGGCGGTCGGCGACCCACTTGATGCCCAGCCCCTTGAGGCGCGCCGAGTCGGTGCTCGAGAGCACCTCCGAGAGGAAGCGCTCGTCCTCGGAGCTGAAGAACTCGTCGATGAGCAGGCTGGAGGCCATGGCGCGGGTGCGAGATAACCCATGAATGGAGGCAGCGGACGCGACTTTTGATTTCGCGACGGTGCGTCTAGGCGCTGGCGCGCTACGCCCGCCTACGCCCTACGCTCTCCTAGCCCGCTTCGGGCTTCAGCGGGTCGGGCACAAGACGCCCTCTACGCGCTGGCGCGCTACGCCCGCCTACGCCCTACGCTCTCCTAGTTGCAGCCGTTGGTCGTCGTCACGGCGGACACCACGGCGCCGCCGGAGACCCCGCACTGCGGATGGCCGTTCAGCCGCAGCACGCCCGCGGTCGCGCCGCCGCCGCCGCCGCCCGCGACGCCCGCCGTGCCTGCTCCTGCACCGGCATCGCCCGTCCCGCCGGCTCCGCCGCGCTCGCCGCCCTGTGCTGGGGCTCCGCCGGGCGCCGGCGCCGTCCCCAGCAGGCTGCCGTCTTCTCCATCCGCGGCGACTCCGCTCGAGCCGGCGCCCGCTCCGCCGCCGCCGCCGTTCGCGGTGATGCGGCCGGTCGGCTCCACCCGCACCGCGCTGCCCTCGAGCAGCACGCCGCCACCGCTGCCCGCGCCGCCGCCGCCGGTGTCGTCGAAGTTCCCGTGCAAGCCGCCCGCGCCGCTCACGGTCACGAGTCCGCGAACCGCCACGCTCCCCGTCGCCGAGACCTGCAGCGCGCCGCCGCCCGCGACGCCGAGGCCCGAGCCCAACCCACCGCCGCTGCCACCGGGGCACCCGCCCACGAGCGGCTGCAGCGACGCACGCTGCGCGTCGACCCCGGCCGCGCCTCCGCCCGCATCGAGCGAGTCGCCGCCGCGGCCGCCCGCCCCCGCGAGCGCGCCGCCGCCTCCTCCGCCGCCGACGGTGCTGAACGTGCCGTCGCCTCCGGCCCGCGCTCCACAGCGCGCGCGGTTCAAGAGGCTCGTCCCGCCCGCTCCCTGGACCAGGTCGGCGCGGGCCGAATGCGCCAGCACGCGGCCGGCGATGACCACGTCGCCGTACACCGCGAAGATGACGGGCCGGTCGCCCTGCAGGCGCAGCGCTCCGCCGTCGGTCACGAGGAGGCCGGCGACCGGCAGCACCCAGACGTCGGGCCCGCCGTCTTGCTGCAGGCTCAACGGCGTGATGATCGGCTGGCCGATGCAGCCGGGCGCGAAGATGCCGAGCGTCGAGTCGAACACCGCGTTCGCGCAGTCGATGACGAGCGTGCCCGCGATGCCCGAGTCGGGAATCCGCGTGGGCGCGAAGTTCGACGGCTCGTACGGCCACGGCCCCGACGGCACCGCCGGGCGGCACCCGCCGTCGGCCTGGCAGCTGCCCGCATCGCACGGCGTGCCGAGCGCCGACTGCACGAAGCGACAGCCCCCGTCGCCCTCGCACGTGCCGGGTTGGTGGCACTCGGGCGGCGCGGCGCACGTGTACATGACGCCGGCGCAAGTGCCCGCATCGGAGCACGTGTCGCCTGCCGAGCACGCGACGCCGTCGTTGCACGAGAAGCCCCCGCGCGCCGTGAAGGCGCACGCGCCCGTCGGCTCGACGCACCTGCCCATCGGAGCGAAGCAGCCGCCGTCGTCGGCCACCGAGCACGTGACGGGCGCTCCGGCGCAGCCGCCGTCTGCGCCGCACGCGTCGCCCGCGGTGCACGCGAGCCCGTCGTCGCAGCTGCCCGGGCGCACCGGCCACACGCACTGGCCAGTGGCCGGCGAGCACGCGCCCGCGTCGCCGGCGAAGCACGGGCCGGGCGCCGTCGAGCAGTCGCGCGGCACGCCCTCGCAGCCACCGTCGGCGGCGCAGCGGTTCATCGTCGAGCACAGGTTCGCGGCGGCGCACAGCCGGGTCGCGCAGTCGGCGACGTCGAGGCAGTCGAGCAGGCCGTCGAGGTCGTCGTCGCGGCCGTCGGTGCAGTCGGCCTCGGTGCCGTTCGGCGCGCACGTACCGTCGGGGCGGCAAGAGCCTCCGTCGCACCGCGTGCCGGCGTCGACCACGAAGAGGCAGCCGCCGTCGTCGGTGCAGGAGGCCGGGCCGCGGTAGCACTCACCCGGCGGCGCGTTGCACGTCGTCGCGTGGCCCACGCACGCGCCCGAGCGGCACGAGTCGTTCGAGGTGCAGCCCTTGCCGTCGTTGCAGCTCACGCCGTCACAGCGCGGCGAGTCGGCGCAGTCGATGAGGCCGTTGCAGTCGTCGTCCTCGGCGTTCGTGCAGAGCTCGTCGGCGTCCGGGTGCACCATGCCCGCGTCATCTTTGCAGTCGGTGCCGCCGGCCTGCTGCGCGCGGTAGCCATCGAGGTCGCCGTCGTCGAGGGCGCCGGTCACCTCGAGCGTCACCGTGTCCGAGGCGCGGCCGGCGATGAACCGGTACGTCTGCGGCGCGCTCTCGGCGTTCAGCTGCGAGCAGTCGGGGCCGAGCCAGCCTCGCGCGACGAAGCGAACCTCGCCCTCGAGGCCACCACCCGAGGCGACGCCGAAGCGCAGCGTGTCCTTTCGGGGCACCTTCGCGGTGCTCTGCTCGGCGCCACCCGACGTCGTCGCCGCGACCACCGAGACGCACGTCGCGCGCACCGTCGACGCGACGTTCACGACGACGGTGACGCCGCCCTGGGTGCTCCTCTTGCCACAGCCCGACACCGCGAGCAGCGCGAAGCACAACACACAGGCCCGCATCGTGGAGGCATGGTGCCACACCCGCTTCCTCGTTTCCGAACCGGACGTGCAGACGGCTCGCCTGCTCGACGCGTCAGCGCACCCAGAAGGCTCTGGTCGACCCCTCCCCCGCGCACCGCGCCCCTGAGGGGCGTGCCGGCCCGCATCGAGTTCGTCGGCTCGAACGCCAAAACCACCTTCGTCGGCTCGGTGTACGACTCGAACGGCTACCCGCACGTCTTCGCCTGGAAGCAGGGCGACGCCCGCGTGCGCACGCTCGCCACCTCGCCGGCCGGCGCGCTCGACGACAAGGGTGACGTGGTGAACGGTTGGCTCGTGGTCGGGCACGAGGTGTGGGTCGGGTTCGGTCGAGGCGGGCTGGTGCGCGTCGACGGAGGCGACGGCCAGCGCACTCCCTTCGGCCAGCGAGCGATGGCCGCAACCGCGTGCTCGAGGCTGAGCTTCGCGACGTGCGACCGACCGGGAACACACCGGTAAGCCCTTGCGAGAAAGTCGGGCGTGCAGTTTGAACGGGGGCGTGCATGCCCCTTTGGCTGGGCCGACCCCGAGCAAGGAGGCGCGATCTACCCATGACGGCCTCGAGTGACGACCCGCCATCTCTCGACGAGAAGATGCTGTCAGCGCTCGGCCGGTACACGGTGCGCGGGCTGTTGGGGCGCGGCGGCATGGGCGAGGTCTACCTCGCTCATGATCCCGAGCTTGACCGGCTGGTCGCCATCAAGGTGATTCGCACCGGGGTCGCCGAGCGCTCGCCGGAAGCCCGGGCGCGCTTTCAGCGCGAAGCGCAGGCGATGGCGCGGCTGAGCCACCCGAACGTCGTCACGGTCTACGACGTCGGCACGACGGGCGACACGGTCTATGTCGCGATGGAGAGAATCGTTGGGCCGACGCTCGCCGACTGGCTGGCCGAGCGCCCTCGGCCGACCGACGAGATCATCGAAGTCTTCCTCCAGGCCGGGCGCGGGCTCGCCGCGGCCCACGACGCGGGCCTCGTTCACCGCGACTTCAAGCCGTCGAACGTCATGCTGGGAGATCGCGCGCGGGTCGTCGACTTCGGGCTCGCGAGAACCGACGGCTCGGCTGACGCTTTCGCAGAGCGCGGCTCCGACGCGACGTCGCGCTCGACGGCGCTCGAGGTGACCGTGACCGCCACCGGGAGCGTGCTCGGCACGCCGGCCTACATGGCGCCGGAACAGAGAACAGGAGGCAGGGTCGACGCCCGAGCAGATCAGTACAGCTTCTGCCTCGCGCTCTGGTGGGCGCTGCTCGGCCAGCACCCCAGCCGCGACCAGGCGTTCGGCGAGCTGCCCGCCCTCAGCGGCGCGGGCGACGACCGGCTCGCGGCGAGCGACGATGTCACGGTGCGCATCGGGCCGGCGCTGCGGGCCGTCCTCGCGCGTGGGCTCAGCCTCGACCCGCTCGCCCGCTACGCGTCGATGCACGCGCTGCTCACCGAGCTCGAGCGTGCCGCGACGAGCGTCGTCTCGACGATCGCCGTCGTGCCGTTCGAAGATCTCAGCGCGAAGCGAGACCACGCGTACCTGTGCGACGGCATCGCCGAAGAGATCTTGACCTCGCTCGCGCGGGTCGAGACCGTGCGCGTGACGGCGCGCGGCTCGTCGTTCGCGGTGTACGCGAGCACCCGCGATCTGCGCGCGGTGGGCGAGAAGCTCCAGGCCGACGCCGTGCTGGCGGGCTCAGTACGGGTGGCCGACGACCGACTGCGCGTGACGGTGCAGCTCGTCGACACCTCTGACGGCACACAGCGGTGGACGCGCCGCTTCGAGGGCACCGCCCGCGACGTCTTCTCGATTCAAGACGAGATCGCCACCGGCGTGGTCGCGGCGCTGCGCGGGCCGCTCGCGGCCGGGCAACCGCGCGTCGGCCGGAGGCCCGAGACGTCACCCGATGCGTACGAGCACTACCTGCGTGGCCGCAGGGTCGTGCACCACCCGAGCGGCGCGACCATCCCGCTGGCGAAGAAGGAGCTCGAGCGCGCGATCGAGCTCGACCCCACCTACGCGCCAGCGCACGCGATGCTCGCGCAGGCGCACGCCTGGCACTGCGAGTGGTACGGGGGCGCCGCCGCAGAGCGAGACGCCGCCGAGCTCGCCAGCCAGCGGGCGCTCGAGTTCGGCCCGGAGCTCGCAGAGTCGCACGTCGCGCGCGGCGCCGTGCTGTCAGTGCGCGGCGAGTACCCGGCCGCCGAGCGCTCGTTCGCGCGAGCCATCGAGCTCGATGCGCGCAACTTCGATGCTCACTACCTCTACGCGCGGCTCTGCTTTCAGGTGGGGCGGCATGAAGACGCGATTCGCCTGTTCTACCGAGGCGCAGAGCTTCGGCCCGAGGACTTTCAGTGCATGCTGCTCATTCACATGCCGGCCCGCCGCCTGGGGCGGGTCGACGAGGGGCTCGCGGCGCTGCGCGAGGGCATTCGCCGCGCCACCCGCGCACTCGAGCTCGACCCGAACAACCTGCGCGCGCTGTCGCTCGGAGGCTCGTCGCTGGCCGCGCTCGGTGAGCCCGAGCGGGCGCTCGAGTGGACACGCAGAGCCGTCGCGATCGGCCCGGACGACGCGGCGGCGCTCGTCAACGCCGCGTGCATGTTCGCCGAGCTCGGGCGCCCCGACGAAGCGTTCGCCGCGCTCGAAGGCTCGTTCGGCCGGGGGTGGGGAAACCCCGATTGGGTGCTGCACGACCCCGACTACGACTCGCTGCGCCCCGACCCACGGTTCCAGGCGCTGCTCGCCAGGCTGCGGCGCGCGTGAGTCCCGCGCACCCGAGCGGTCAGCAGGCTCATGCTCAACGGCAGACGTCGAGTGCGGCGTGTGTCGAGGCATTGACCAGCAGCGCGCCGGCCTCGCGCGCCTCGAGCGGCGAGCCGCAGCGCGGCAGCGCCGCCCAGCAGGGGGGCAGGTACGGGGTGCCGTCGAGGCCGGTCACCTGGTAGCGCGGCGTGTCGACACACACCGCGCCGCGCTCTGCCCAACCCGCCTCGAAGCTGAAGCCCTCTGGGTTCGCTGCCGTCTGCACGCCCGAGAAGTCGGAGATGTCGATGCGCGTGCCATCTCGAGTCCACGAGACGCCGTCTCCGCAGTAGTCCGCTCGCGCGAGGCGGGTGCAGGCCGCGAACGCCGCGGCGCCCGCGCTCCAGGGCGTGTAGCCCCAGCGCAGACATTTGTGGACGACGCCCGACGCGCACGAGTACGTGACGGCGCCCCCGGGACGAAAGCTGCCGCTCGAGTCGAATGCACCCAGCACGAACACGCCGGGCTCCCCGTCTGCGCAGACGCCCTGCCCATCGACGGTGACTTCGTACGTCGTCGCGCTCTTCGCCCGCACCGCGAAGCGACCCTGGCTGCCGACGGGGCTGAGCAGCGCGGCTCCCGCGACGAGCGACTCAGGCAGCTCGACGCCGTCCCTGCGCACCACCAGTCGCCCGTCGGCCAACCCGACGTCGACCGCTCCCTGGCCTTGCAGGGCCCAGCCCTCGAGGCTCCACGACTCGGTGGGCAGCTGGGTTCCCTGCAGCGTCATGCCCTGAATGCTCATGCCCTGAAGCTCCCACTCGGGTGACTCCAGCGCCTGCGCCCGGCGCTCGAAGCAGGTCTCTCGGCTCTGCGTTGGAACCATGGTGCAGCTCATGACCGACACGAGCGTGATGCTCAGGGGGTGCAGCTTCATGTTGTTGCCTCCATGGGTGAGGTCCGCAGTCGCAAGCCTCGACCCGCAGAGAGCAACGTGCGTGCCGTACGCGCCGACGCGAGTCACGGACGCGCAGACAGGGTTTTGTGGGCCGCTGGTGCACCGAAAGTGCACCGCGAGTGCATCGCTTTGACGGTGACTGCCGACCCCCGCTGGCGCACCACCGAGCTCTGCGAGCCACCGCAAGCTCCCGACTGCATCGCCGTTGGCTGCGGCACGCATCGTGCTGGCAACCAGGTGCTTCGCCGCCACAGAGACCAGCAATGTCTCATCTGTTGCCGGGCATTCGATTGATTGAGGAGAGCTCGAGATGACTCAAAACGTTCGGTGCGGAGCGATCCTGCGATGGGCGTGCGCCGCGCTCGTCGTCTCGTGCAGTGGCCCGCCTTCCCCGAACGTCGACGGTGGCGCAGGCGGAGTCGCCGGAGGTCATGCAGGTGGAGGCACCGCCGGCGGCGCATCAACAGCAGGCGGCGCATCAACAGCAGGCGGCGCCCCAACCGCAGGCGGCGCCCCAACCGCAGGTGGCGCGGCAACAGCCGGCGGCGGTGCGGCTGGGGGCGGTACCGCAGGAGGCTCCGCAACACAGCCCTGCATGGGCATGACGGGGCCGCTCGACCCACCGCAGCAGGGTAGGAGTTGGATTTGGGAGAACCCCCTGCCCCAGGGCAACCACCTCAGCGCGGTGTGGGGATGCTCAGCGAACGACGTCTGGGCCGGGGGAGGCGCCGGCACGCTGCTCCACTGGGACGGCAGTCGGTGGACGCCGGTCGACCTCGGAACGCGCGATCGGCTCACCGCCATCTGGGGAGCCTCCGCGAGCGACGTGTGGGTCGTTGGTATGACCGACCGCGCATTTCATTGGAACGGCGTGAGCTGGAGCACCGTGTCGACGGGAGCCACGGGCGGTCTGAACGCCCTATGGGGTACCGGCCCTCAAGATGTCTGGGCAGTCGGCGGCGCCGGCAAGATCGTGCACTGGACGGGGAGCGCCTGGACTGCGGTCGCGAGCGGCACGACGTTCGGGCTCCTGGGAGTCTGGGGCAGCGCTCCGAACGACGTGTGGGCGGTGGGTCTGCTGGGTGTCATCCGCCACTGGAACGGTAGCGCGTGGGTGGCGGTGGCCAGCGGCACGACGTCGGACCTGGCCAACGTCGCCGGCAGCGGGCCCAGTGACGTGTGGGCAACCGGCATCGGCTACTCGGCTCTGCACTTCAACGGCGCCGCGTGGAGCGCGGTGCCCATCGGTATGGGCGCTTACCTGTCGAGCGTCGTCGCGCTGAGCCCCACCGAGGCCTGGGCCGTCGGCGACAGCGGCGTCATTCTCCGGTGGAATGGCAGCACGTGGTCGGCGGTGAGCAGCGGCTCCACCGCTCTGCTGGTCGACGTCTGGTTTGCGAACGCAGCCGACGCTTGGGCCGTCGGGGTCGGGGGCACGCTGCTTCGGTGGAACGGGAGCTCCTGGTCTGCGGTGAGCCACGGCGTGCAGCGCTACTTGAACGCGATCTGGGGTTCATCCAACACGGACGTCTGGGCAGCGGGCAACGGCGTCATCGCGCACTACGATGGAGGAACCTGGACTGCGACGCCCGGCGCCGTCAGCAACTACTTCGGCATCTGGGGCGCGGCGCACGACGACGTCTGGGCCGCAGGGAGCAGCGGCACGATGTGGCATTGGGACGGAGGCTCGTGGGCTTCGACGTACACGGGAAATCTCGCCAACCTCCGCAGCGTCTGGGGCAGCGGCCCCTCGGACGTCTGGGCCGTCGGCCTCAACGGGCGCGTCGTCCACTACGACGGGGCCGCCTGGAGTGCGGTGCCGAGCGGCACCACCACCAGCCTGCTCAGCGTCTGGGGGGCGGCGGCCGACGACATCTGGGCGGTCGGCTTCGCGGGCGCCACCCTTCACTGGGACGGCGGCAGCTGGGCCGCCGTGCCCAGCGGCACACCGACGCTGCGCGGATGCGTGTGGGGTACCGCGTCGAACGACGTGTGGAGCGTCGGCAACGACGGAGTCTTCTGCCATTGGGACGGGGCCGCCTGGGCATGCACGGATCTCGGTGACCCACCGTATCTGGGCCTGTGGGGCACCGGGCCGAACGACGTCTGGGCCGCTGGCAACGGCAGCATCCTGCACTGGGACGGTGCCGCGTGGTCGCCGCAGCCCACCGCGACCGAACTCTCTCTCAGCGGGATCTGGGGTGCCGGGCCGACCGACATCTGGGCGACTGGGGACATGGGCACCATCCTCCGGTACGTGCCGTAGCGCCCACCGTCACCTCAGCGGCGCGCGAGAACCGCACGCACCGCTCGGAGCTGCCGGCTGAACGTCGCGTCGGCAGCGAGCTCGGCGAGGCCGGCCGCTCGCCTGGCCTCGCCGTGGCTGCCCATCGCGTCGAGCACGCGGCTCAGCCCCCACCGCGCGAGGCCGAGCTGAGCCGGCGCGCCGCCGTTCGCCTCGAGGTGCGCCAGCGCCCGGCGCGCGGTCTCGAGCGCCGGCCCCAGCCTGCCCGCGCGAAGCTCGCACTCGGCGAGCCACACGGTGGCGAGGGCCCCATCCGTCAGGGCTCCGAGGCCGCGGCGGCCTGCGTGAGCCCGTGAGCGACCGAGGGGGCAGGGCCGTTCAAAGCCGCCAGGACCCGCTCGACGGAGTGTGGCTATCATGCGGCGCCGTGTCTGATACCGAGTCTGCCGAGAGCCGTGACGATCGGGCGCCCCTGGCCGGCGCATGGTGGCTGTGCCTCGCCGTCGAGTGCGCGAGGCCCCGCGCTCAGCCCGAGCGCATCTCACTTGCGGGCTTCGACGAGGTCGAGATCGGGCGCGGCACCGCCCGCACCATGCGGGCCGATGGCACGAAGCTCAAGGTCACGCTCGCCGACGCAGCGGCGTCGGAGTCGCACGCGAAGCTCACCCGCCAGGGCAGCACCTGGGCGGTCGAGGACTTCGGCTCGAAGAACGGCACGCGGGTCGCAGGGAAGCCCGTCGACCGGGCCGAGCTTGCCGACGGCAACGTGCTCGAGCTCGGAGCCACCTTCTTCGTGATGCGTCGGGCTCTGCGCAGCGCTCCGAGCGTCGAGCCTGAGGCGAGTCGCACGTTGCCGGCCCTTCGCACGTTTTCACCGGCGCTCGAGCGTGAGCTTGCGCCGCTCGGCAAGATCGCCCGGTCGAAGGTGCCGGTGCTGGTTCGCGGCGAGTCGGGCACCGGCAAGGAGCTCATCGCCCAGGCGGTGCACCGCCTCTCGGAGCGCGCCGGCCCCTTCGTGCCGGTGAACTGCGGCGCCATCCCCGCGGCGCTGTTCGAGAGCGAGCTGTTCGGCAGCCGTCGAGGCGCGTTCTCGGGCGCCGAAGACCGCGCGGGTCTGGTGCGCAGCGCTGAGCGCGGGACCTTGTTTCTCGACGAGATCGCCGACCTCCCCGCGTCGTCTCAAGCCGCCCTGCTGCGCTTCCTGCAAGAAGGCGAGGTGCTGGCGCTCGGCGGCGGGCGGCCCTCCAAGGTCGACGTGCGCGTGGTCACGGCCACGCACCGCGCCGTCGAAGAGCTGGTTCGGCGCGACGCGTTTCGCCGCGACCTGCACGCGCGCCTGCGAGGGTACGAGGTGAGGCTGCCTGCGCTCCGCGAGCGTCTCGAAGACCTCGGCCTGCTCATCGGAACGCTGCTCGACAGGCACTCTGCGGCGCGCGACTTGCGCTTCTCGCTCGCCGCGATGCGGGCGCTGTTCGAGCACCACTGGCCCTTCAACGTCCGCGAGCTCGAACAGGCCGTGCACACCGCCGTGACGGTGGCCTCGGGGCCCGAGGTGAAGCTCGAAGATCTGAAGCTCGCGCCCCCCGACGCGCCCCCCGCCCCTGCCTCCCAGGGTGAGCGCGAGCGCCTCGAGGAGCTGCTCAAGAAGCACGCGGGCAACCTCAGCGCCGTGGCCCGCGAGCTCGAGACCTCTCGCACCCAGGTGCAGCGCCGGCTCGCACATCACGGCCTCGACATCGAGGTCTTTCGAGGTGGCTCACCGCGGTCGTGAGCCGACCGCCGCCGTGGTGACTCCCTCTGGGCCGCCGCACGGCCGATCGATCAACGAATCGGGGAGCCCTCGCAGAGCCTCCAAGCACGAGCCCGTCTGCCGCAGCGACGAACCGCACGAGCTCTAGGGTAGGCTCCTCACCAGCAGTCGGCAGGTGATGGGGCTGCTTCCGGTGCAGTCGGCGACCACCAGCTGCCCTGCACCGACCGCGACTTCGCCGATTCTGCTCAAGCTCGAAACGAGCTCGAGCGCAGCCCCGCCGTCATGTGCCGCCCGCCACAGCGACCCGGGCCGCGACGCGGGGGCGTAGTAGAGCCACTGGTCGTCGGCTGCCAGCAGCCGCGCGCTTCCGCTGATGACCTGGGGGGAGCTCGTCGAGCTGACGAAGCGCCGAATGGTGCCCGACGCGTCGGTGTAGAAGGCCGCCCCCGCAGCCACGAACGGTCGGTCGGCCATCCCCACCGACTCGACCTTGAGCCCGGAGTCGACGTCGACCTCCGACAACAACCGGTCACCCGACACGAACAGCCGTCGTGCGTTCGCAGGGTCGAGCGCGAGAAATGAGGCGTAGCTGAAGTTCGTCAGGTAGCGACTGCCGCCATCGGTGAAATGCTCGGTCACCTGGCCGTTGTTGCGGTAGCCCTGGGTGCCAGCGCCGCTGAACGTGCCGTAGCTCGCGATCACCAGCGTGTCACCGGAGAAGTCGAAGCTGAGCGGTGTCGGCAACGCGCGTGCAACCTGGCGCTGCTCATGCGTGGTGAGGTCGGCGGCAAGCACCTCGCCGTCCGCGGGGAGCTGACGGCTGTTCGTTGCCCCCCAGAGCACCGAGCCATCGTGCACCCGCAGGCACGGAGCGAGACTGCCCACACCGGCGTCGGCGACATCGACGCGCGGGTCGCCCGCGTCGAGACCGATGGAGCGGATGCTGGCGGCCGCCAGGCCCCCCGGCGTGGCCAACCAGAAGACCCGGCCTTGAGCCAGGGTCAGCCCGCTGATGGGCGGTTGGTTGGAGACGAGCTCGGTCGCGTCGACGCTGCTCCTGCCGCCGCCCGAGCCGCCGGCGCTTTCTCCACCGCCGGCGTTCGAGCCTCCGCTCTCTCCGCTCCCTCCGGCCGAGCCGCCCCCGGGCGCTCCCCCTCCCGTGCCGACTCCACCTGCGGAGCTGCCGTCGGGCTCGGGCTTGGGCGAGCCGCAGGCGACGACCGCGAAGACGAACAGGATGCCGAGTGGAGCGCGAGTGCGAACGAACATTGCGCGGCAGTATCGGAGCAGCAGCTGCGTCGTCTCAGACCCCGGCGCTGACGCGAAACATCGGAGCGTCGCGGTCCGAGCCCGGCGGACGTGGGCGCGCTGCTCGTCTCTCGAACGTGGCTCTAAGGTGAGGAAGAAGGGCGGAAAGCGCGCGGGAGCGCGGTCGGCAGCCGCCGGTGCTGCCTCCTCCTCCTCCTGAGGTGTCGCCTGAGTCAGCCCGCGACGACCCCGGCGATGACCTGCTGCGCGATGGGGTGGTACCGGGCCTTGTTGCGCTCGAACAGGGCGCGAGCGCGCTCCTTCGTCTCGGGGCGGGCG
Organism: Myxococcaceae bacterium; assembly: GCA_044223505.1. Lineage (GTDB taxonomy): Bacteria > Myxococcota > Myxococcia > Myxococcales > Myxococcaceae > Xiheicaenimonas. The sequence continues at coordinate 342,897 of JBGALX010000010.1, read as the reverse complement.
GCGAGCGCGCGGTAGAGCGGCTTCAAATACTTCATGCGCCCGAAGCGCGAGACGACCTCGTCGATGCGAGGCAGCACGGCGTCGTACGCAGACTGCGCCGCGAGGGCGAGCCAGCTCACGAGCACCTCGGAGTTCTTCGCGTCGCTCAGGTGAAACCGCGCGTCGAGCGCGGCGCACTGAGCGAACGGCCGCGGCGTCGCGTCGAGCCACAGCTGCCACTCGGTCGGGGTCCACGACGCGGTGTCGTGCGGCAGCCCGCCGAGCTGCTTCCTCACGGCGTCGAGCTTCTTCGACTGCGGCTTCCACGCGTTCGCGGGCAGCCCCGGCGCGTCGAGCCACGCCTTCGCGTCGACGCGGGCGAGCAGGCCCGGCTGCAGGTCGTCGACGAGGCGAACGAAGTCGTCGGTGTCGGCGGCTCCGAAGCGGTGGGTGCGCAGCCAGGTCTTCAGCACGGCATCGAACTTCTCGCGGCCGGCCGCGGCCTCGAGCGTCTTCAAGAACAGGTAGCCCTTCTGGTACGGCACGAGGCTGAACGCTTCGTCGGGGTCGATGCCGGTGAGCTTCGTGCGCAGCTTCGTGAGCTCGGGGTGCTTCGCGAACTGCTCGAGCGCCTCGAGCAGGCCCTCATGGCCGAGGGCGGCGTGGAGCGCGGCGGCGTCGGCGCCCTCGAGCGTCTCGAGGATGCGGTTCTCGGCGAAGACGGTGAAGCCCTCGTTCAGCCAGAAGTGCTCGGCGTTCGAGCTCGTGACGAGGTTCCCGGTCCACGCGTGGGCGAGCTCGTGCGCGACGACGTTGACGAGCGACTTGTCGCCGGTGAGCAGCGCGGGCGTGAGAAACGTGAGGCGGGGGTTCTCCATGCCGCCGTAGGGAAACGACGGCGGCATGACGAGCATGTCGAAGCGCTCCCAGTCGTAGGGCCCGAAGAGCTGCTCGGCGGCCTTGACCATGTCTTCGACGCCCGAGAACTCCCAGGCGGCGGCGTCGACCTGGCCCGGCTCGGCCCAGACGCGGCTGCGCGGGCTGAGGTCCTTCGAGGCCAGCTCGCCGACGGCGAACGCGAGCAGGTACGGCGGAATCGGCTGCGGCATCTCGAACTTCTCGACGGCGCGGCCGGCTGCGACGGTGCGCGAGACGGGGGCGGCGGCCATCACGGCGCGCAGCTCGGCCGGCACGTCGAGCGACGCCGTGTACGTCTGGCGAATCGACGGCGTGTCCTGACACGGCACGATGCTGCGCGCGTGAATCGCCTGGCACTGAGAGAAGAGGAACGGCTGCCGGCCGCCGTGCGTCTGCGCGGGCTCGAGCCACTGCAGCGCCGAGGCGTCGGGCGCGGTGCGGTAGGCGACGGTGACCTCGCGGGTGCCGGCGGGCAGCGCGAGCTCGAGGCGCGCGCCCAAGATGGGCTCGGCCGGGTGCAGCACGTACGGCACGCTGGCCGACTCGATGACGAGGCCGCGGGTGTCGAGGTCGAGCGGGCCCTGGCGCGAGGGCTCGGCGAGGCGCAGCGTGACCTTCGCCGACAGCGTGCGCGTGGCGAAGTCGACCTTCGCGGCGAAGTCGAACGAGCGGGTGCGGGCCTGAGAAGCGTCGGCGTACGAGTGCGGGTCGAGGCGGGGCATTACCGCGAGTCGTAGCCGAGCATCAGCATCGGCAACAGGCCCCAGGCAGGTCCGGTGCGCGTCGTGGCTCCGGGGCCGAAGGTCTCGATGGTGCTCTCGAGCGGGAAGACGGCGCGCAGGTCGAGCGCGAGCGTGAAGCCGCCGCGGCGGCCGGTCTCGGGGTTGCGCGCGCCGAACGTGAAGCCCGCCCTGAAGTCGAACGACGGAGTCCACCCGCCGTACGCGCGCACGCCCTCGCCGCGCGTCGAGCTCGTCACGTTGAACGTCACGCCGCCGAGGCCGAAGCGGCCGATGCCGGGGCCCGCGGCGAGGAAGAAGAGGTCGCCGAAGTTCACCTCGCCCATCGCGCCGACGTACCACTGGCTCAAGAGGTTGAAGACGAGCTGGCCGCGATCGAGCCCGAGGAAGAGGCCCGCGCCGAAGCCGAACTGCCCATACGCGCTGAAGAGGCGATTCACCTGCCACCCGAAGCGGCCCTCGGCGCCGAACGTGAACGTCGGCTGAGGCACGAACCAGCCGACCTGCCCGTTGACGCCCCAGCGGAAGCGGCCGTCGTCCGAGAGGTCGCGCACCGGAGCGGCGGCCTCCTCGAGCGGCGGAGGAGGAGGCGGCGGCGGAGGCGCCTCGACGATGGGCGGAGGCGGAGGCGGTGGGGGCGGCAGGGGCTCGGCCGCCACCGCGGCCGACACGTGAAGCATCATGAGGACGGCGAGAGCTCGACGCATGAGGCTCCTTCGGCTCGCGGCTCATTGAGCGGCGAGGTTTAGTGCTTTGTTGCCGGCGGGAGGGCGGGCGATCTTCTCACCTCGCATGCTCGGCATCGCCGCCCTCGTCGTGGTCACGGCCGCGTGCCTGTCGGTGCTGTGGTCGGCGGTGCGGCTCGGCATCGGGCCGGTGCCGACGTCGCGGGCGGTGCGCGCGGTGATGCTCGAGCTGACTCCGGCGGACGCGAGCGGCACGGTGTACGAGCTGGGCTGCGGCTTCGGCGGCCTCGCGCGGGCGCTGGCGCGGCGGTGCCCGAAGGCGCACGTCGTCGGCGTCGAGGCGTCGCTCGTGCCGTGGGCGTTCGCGGCGCTGGTGCAGCGCGTGAGGCCGCTGCCGAACCTGCGCATCGTGCGCGGCGACTTCTTCGCGCAGCCGCTGGGCGAGGCCGACGTGCTCGTCTGCTACCTGTTCACCGGCGGCATGCAGCAGCTCGCGCAGCGCGTGAGCTTGAAGAGGGGCGCGGTGCTGATCAGCAGCACGTTCGCGCTGCCGGGCCGAACGGCAGACGCGACCGTGCGCGCGAAGGACCTGTACGCGTCGCCGGTGTACCGCTACCGGGCGTGAGTCACTTCAGGTAGTCGTCCTTGTTCGAGCACTTCCCGCTCGAGCACCGGCCACCCTTGCAGTCGGAGTCCGAGCCGCAGTTCCCGCACTTGCCGCTCGAGCACTTGCCGACGCCGCAGTCCGAGTCGGAGCCACAGTTGTTGCACTTCCCGCTCGAGCACTTGCTGTGGCCCTTGCAGTCGGAGTCGGAGCCGCAGTTGCCGCACGTGCCGCTCGAGCACTTACCGACCTTGCAGTCGGAGTCCGAGCCGCAGCCCGCCCACGCCGCCGGAGCCACGAAGAGAAGCGCTGCCACTGCCACGAAGCCGATCGCCTTGCTCATGAAACGCTCCTTGAAAGGGTGCGGCCGGGCACCGTAGACGGCCGCATGACCTCACGACACCTCTTTCTCCTCGTTGCGGCCGTCGTCCTCGCGTCGGGGCTCGTGTTCGCGCAGACCAAGGCGACGGTCGTCAGCGGGCAGGCGCAGCCGACGAAGAAGTGGGACGCGTTCTGCGCGGGCGCCATCGGCAGCGGCGTGAAGAACGACACCGTCGACGAGGCCCACGAGGCCGCCGGGTGGAACGCGGTGCTCAAGCGCTACGGCGAGGGCGGCTGGGAGCCCTACCAGATGCTCAGCGACGGCAAGAAGATCACCGGGGTCTGCTTCAGGCGGCAGCTCCAGTAGTTGCCACTGTGTTGCAGTTGCGCCGGCCCGCTGCTAGCTGACCTCGCGAACCCCCATGCGCGCAGCGACGAGCGACTTCATCGGCCAGGCTCTCTCGGTGCTGTGCGTCATTCACTGCGCGCTGACTCCGGTGGTGCTGCTGGCGGCTCCGGCGCTGGCGGGCCTGTTCGGCAACGCGCACCCGGTGCTGCTGTTGCTCGTGCTCGGCACGGCGGCGTGGGCCTTCATCCCCGGCTACCGGCACCACCACCAGCGCGCGCCCGTCGTGCTGGGGCTCGCCGGCATCACGCTGCTCGGGCTCGGCACCTTCGCGTTTCACGCAGTTCCTGCGCTCGACATCGGCTTCAGCGTCGGAGGAGCGGCCCTGATGCTCACCGCGCACTGGAAGAACCGCGCGGCGCATCGGCACTGTCACGCCTGCGAGGCCTGACGTAAGAGGGGGCCCATGAACCCCAACCGCCGCGACGCGCTGACGACCCTCGGAGCTCTGGCACTCACTCCCACCGCGGTGCTCGCCGCCGCGCCGCCTGCTGCGGCGAAGGCGCCGCCGGTCGACCCGAAAGTGCTCGCCGAGGCCGCCGAGGGGTGCGTCGACGCGGGCAAAGACTGCATCGAGCACTGCATCGCGATGCTGACCGCGGGCGACAAGTCGATGACCGACTGCTACGCGGCGGTGCGCGCGATGAAGCCGATGTGCGAGGCGCTCGAGGCGCTCGCGAAGCTGAACAGCCCGCACCTGAAGGCGCACGCCGCGAACTGCGCGAAGGTCTGTCGCGACTGCGAGAAGGCGTGCAAGCCGCACGCGGCCGAGATGGCCGAGTGCAAGGCGTGCATGGAGTCTTGCGCGAAGTGCGCGGGCCTCTGCGAGAAGGTCGCGGCCTGATCACCGCCGCGCTCGCGGTGGGCGTGCTGCTCAGCCACACGCCCGCCCAGCTCAAGTGGCTCTCGGGCAGCTGGCGCGCGGTCGACGCGAAGCACAACGCCTCGAGCGAAGAGGTCTGGGTGTACTCGGAGGCGGGCCTCGCCGGCATGTACCGCGAGGTGATGGACGGCAAGGCCGGCTTCTACGAGCTGTCGAGCATCGTGGCCGAGGGCGAGAAGGTGGTGCTCTCGTCGCGCATGTTCGACCGCGCGTTCAAGGACTCGAAGAAGACCGCCGGCGCGCCGATTCGGTACGTGCTCGAGACCGCCGAGTTTCAGAGGGCGGTGTTCAAGGGCGAGGGCGCGAACAAGGCGTCGCTCACGTACGAGCTCGTGAACCCGCACCGGCTGCGCGTGACGCTCGATCGGGCCGACGGTGGGCCGCCCGAGGTTTTCGACTTCCACCGGTTCTTTCTGTAGGCGCGGGCGGCGACGCATCGCAGATGCTATACATGGCCCATGAAGACGGCCACGCTTCCGCCCGTTCGTGTCGACCCGAAGTTGAAGAGAGAGATCGAGTCGGTGCTGCAGCCGGGCGAGACGCTCTCGTCCTTCGTCGCCGAATCGGTCGCGAAGACGGCAGCCACGCGTAGGGCTCAGCAGGACTTCGTGGCGCGCGCCGAAGAGCGGTCGCGAGCGACCCGCCGCAGCGGCAAGTACGTCGGCAGTGAGGCAGTCTACGAGCGCCTCGACCACGTGCTTGCGCACGCGAAGAAGAAGGCGAGATGAGCCGTCGCGAAGTCCGCTTCGCGGCGGGCGCCGACGACGAAGATCTCGTGCGGCTCTTCACGTTTCTCGCCGAGAAGGACGTCGAGCTCGCAGAGCGCGCCTTCGCCAAGCTTCGAAGAGGGCTCGCAATGGCAGCTGAGTTTCCGTACTCGTGTAGGAAAGCCGAGGGCTCTGGTTTCGTGCGCGAGTGCGTCATCACGTTCGGCCGCGCCGGCTACGTCGCTGCCTTCGAGATCGCGGAAGACCACATCCTGGTCCTTGCGATTCGTCACCCGCGTGAAGACGACTTCGAGTGACGCAGCGCCTAGAGCGCCTTCACCAGCGTCGGGTGCGCGCCGCGCTTCGCGTTGAAGTTCGCGATCGCGGTCGTGCCGATCTCGACGCGGCGCTTCGCCGCGTTCCACCCGGCGTGCATCGGCCCGCGCGCGCTCTTCGTGTCGAGCAGCCACTGCCACCCGCTCGGGAAGCCGTGGGCGTCGTCGAGCTGATCGAAGCGATGGTCCTGCCGCTCTTCCGCGAAGAGCCGCTGCAGCACCATGTACTCGAAGAGGGTCAGCGAGCACTGGCCGAGCGCCTGGAAGCGCTGCTCGAGCTGCGCGGCCTTGCGGTCGCGCGTGTCGTCGGGGAACGGGCTGTCTGAGATGGCGAGCGCGTACGGCCCCTCGGGTCGCAGCCGCACCTCGCCCGCGACGATCTCACGCAGGTCGAACAGCCACGGCAGCCCGTACTGCTGCGACGGCTCGAGCGCCGGCGACGGAGCCCGCAGCAGCTGCACGATCATCAGCTCGGCGTTCGCCTTCTGCACCTTCACCGGCGGGAACACGAGCACGCGGTTGAAGCCTTCGGCGCGCGCCCGCGGCACCAGCTCGTCGATCATCACCACCGGCGGCAGCGCCTGCGCCATCGCGCTCAGCCCGTGGCCTTCGAAGAAGCGCCGGCTCACCTCGAGCGGAGTGCCCTCGAGCTTGATCGGCCTCGAAGGCGGCGCCGACGGCTTCGGTGCCGCCACCGCCAGCTTCGTCTGCACCACCACCTCGAGCCTCTTGTCCTTGCCCGCCGCTCGGCGCGTCACCGAGACCTTGCGTGTAGGCACCTTCACCCGCACGCCCTTCACGCTCTTCTTCTTCTTGGCGGGGGCGGCTTTGGCGGCTTTGGCCATCTCGACCGGTCCGCATACTCCGGTCGCTCGTCGAGTGCTACCGAGGTCGCATCGGCGAGCGGCAAGTCTTTGAAGCCCGGTGAGCGGCGCCCAGGCACCGGCCTTGCTCTGGAGCCTGCCCATCATGAAAAAGCTCATCGTCCTCGCGGTGCCGGCCTTCGTCGCCTGTGGTCCCACTCCGCTCGAGCAGTTTCGGGCGGCGTCTCCCTCGAGCCAGGGCATCGAGGTGTCGATGGCGAAGGGGAACACGAACAAGCAGGGCCTCAACGACACCGACCCGAAGCCGGCGCTGATGCCGGGCGTGACGCTGCTCGCGACGGTGGTGGTGAACGGCGGCGTGGGCCTGACGCTCGCGGTCGTCGGCTCGATCGTCGCGAAGGAGCCCACCACCATCACCGAAGACCACGCCACCTGGGGCCCGTTCACCGAGCCCTTGTGGCGCAACAGCTTCCACCTCGAGATGAAGAAGGAGCGCGAGGGCACGTACAGCTACGTCCTCACGCGCGGCCCGAAGGACGCGAAGGAGAAGACGGCCGAGTTCGTCGCCGTGCTGACGGGCCAGCACCGCTTCGGTCTGCGGGCGGCGGGCACCGGCGAGTTCGTGCTGCAGGACGTCGACGCGAAGACGCGCGCCGAGGTGAGCTACGCGCGCAACGAGAAGAAGGACCTCGACGTGAAGGTCGGCTTCCGCGGCGGCGTGCCGTCGGACTACGCGTTCAGCCAGGTCGAGGGCGGCGACGGCAGCTTCGAGTTCCGCGTGACCGCCGACTTCTCGACGCGCACCGCGGCGCAAGAGACGCTGACGGTGAAGTCGCGCTGGCACCAGAGCGGCCAGGGCCGATCGGACGTGACGGGCACGGGCGGCGACCTGAGCTCCGAGGTGCGCTTCACCGAGTGCTGGGACAGCGCGCTCAACCGCACGTACTACAACGACACGCTGATGCTCTTCCCCACGGAGGGCAAGGCCGACACCTGTGCGTTCACCGAGGCGAGCTACGCGACGCTGCCGGTCACGCCGTAACTGCGTCCCCTCTCCCCTCGTAGGGGAGAGGGACAGGGTGAGGGAGGAGCCGTTTCAATGACAAGCAGCGGAAGCGGGGCCGTCGGGAAGAACCACCGGCGTGCCCCGCAGCCACGTTTCCAAGAAGCACCGGTACTGATGCTTGGGAGCCTCCAACTGGTAGAGCACCTCGTGGCCGTCTTGAACGCCGTCGCTGCGATGCTGAACGACGACGGCAGTTTTCCCACTGTCGGCGTTGCCGCTGGCGGGCAATGAAATCGAGCCGCGGCCGCCGAGCGGCAGCACGTCGCGAGCGCGCTGCTGGTCGACGAGCTCGGGGTCGTCGTCGAAGTCAGGCCCGGCGACATCGAGCCCCATCGACAGGCTCGTCGAGTTCGCGATGCGGGGCAGAATGTAGTGGTCGACGATGCCCTGCTCCATGAGCACGTGCATCTTCCCGCGCAGGGCGCCACCGTAGATGGGCGGGTCGGCTCCCTCGGCGGCCCACTGCACGAGCGAGACGAGCGGGTCGAAGGCGTTGAGCGAGCCGGCGGGCACGTCGACGAGCAGCTCGGCGAACGGGCGGACCTCGAGGGGCTTCTTCTTGTAGATGAGGTTGTGCACCCAGCTGCCGCCGGCGCCCGAGAGCACGGCGGCCTGGAACTTCGGCTGCACGGCGGCGGCGAGCGGAAGAATCGTGGCGCCCATCGAGTGGCCCATGGCGCCGAGGTGCTGCAGGTCGAAGCGCAGCGGGCTCGTGGCGCCGGGGCAGTCAGAGACGTCGGCGTTCAGCGCGCCGCTCTCGACGAGGCGCACGTGCAGGGCGACCTCGAGCGCGCTCTGCCGCAGGTTGTCGCGCAGCGCGGGCAGGTTCGTGAGGTTGAAGAGCAGAAACTGCTCGTCGCCGCCGGTCGGGTTGCGGCTGCCGACGAGCGGGCCGTCGATGGTGAGGCCGGCGAAGCCCGCGCGCGCGAGGTGCAGAGCGGGGCCGGTGCCGGCGTCGGACACGTCGCCGCCGTCGGCGCCGCGGACGACGCGCTCGATGAGGGTGCGGTCGGCTCCACCGCCGGCGCCGATGAAGTCGATGAGCGGCAGGCCGGCGTCGGGCATCGCGCGCCGCGGCACGGTGAGCACGACGCGCGCCTCTTCCATGCGCTGCGGGCCGGCGGCCGGGTCGCCCCAGGTGCCGCCGGTCATCGAGTACGGCGGCGTGCCCGACTGGTAGTTCGGCATCGGCACCTTCGACTCGTAGACGCAGTAGTCGTCGAAGACCTCTCGGCGCACGAGCGGCGCCGTCAGCGCCGGCGCCGCGAGCTGCGCGGCGGCGTCGTAGAACGCCTGGAGCTCGGCGGCGGGCCGGCCGGTGGTGAAGACCGCCATGCCGGCGATCTCGCCCGACGGCGCGCCGGTCTTGCCCAGGGCCTCGCGGTACTTCGTCGCGGTGGCCTCGTCGAGGCCCTCGGGAGTGGCGCCGATGACGAGCTCGCCCATGCTCTTCGAGACGCCGAGCGGTGCGCCGCTCTCGTCCTTCAGCGAGCGCAGCACGACGGCGGCGTAGCGGGTCGCGGGCTTCAGGGGGATGCCCTGCAGCGGCAAGAGCGCGAGCTGCTTCGCGGCGCCATAGCGGCTGGCCTCGGCGGTGTACTTCACCTCGATGGGGTAGCGCTTGCCCGAGTCGAGCTCGACGAGGAACACGGGCGAGCCGGGCTGCGTCGTCTCGCTCAGCGAGGGCAGCGGGCCGGGCGCGCCGGTGAGGGTGAAGAAGATGCCCGCCGAGGTGGCGAAGCCGTCGGCCTTCGCGGCGATGGCGCGCACCTGGGCGACGAGCGCGATGCTGCGGGTGTCGAACTTCGCGACGTCGATGCGGCCGTTCGCGTTCAGCTCGTCGCTGGGAAACGGGGCCTCCCACAGCGTCGCGCGCGTGAAGCGCATGTTCACCTGGGTGCCGGGAATCTCGACGGGGCGGCCACCGCAGGCGATGAGGATGATCAGCAGTGTGCCTGCGCGGCGGAGCATCGTGGTGTCGATGCATAGCACCACGCCGACTCACCAGCGCCGGCGCCGCCCCGGGACGCGCCGTCAGCCCGGGATGCCGCCCGCCAGCCGCGCCAGGTTGATCGACTCGATGTCGGCAGTGTCGTCAGCGGCGCCGATGTGAAACGGCGCTGAATCAGGTGCCGCGACTCAGCCGTGAGTGCCGAGCAGCTCGACTTCGCGACGGCGCACGACATCGAAGCGACGAAGCATGCCGACGGCACTGCGGTAACGACCGGGTGCTCGTGGTCAGCAAGCCTCTGCGCGTGGGCGGCTGCTTCGCCGGGCCGGCAGCTCCGACGTCGCGCTCTTCGGCGCGGCAGATCGCGGCTGGAAGTTCGACGGCCTGCAGTGGACGGCTGCCCCGCTGTACAGCGGAGCGCTCGGCTGGGAGATCACCGCCGGTCACGGCAGCCCCGCCCGCGCCGTGCTGGCCGGCAGCGGCGGCGCGTTCTTCTCGAGCTCCGGCAGCGGCTGGTCGCAGTCGCCGCAGAACAGCTGGCCCGCACCGGTTCAGGCGTTCGCGTCCGAGGCGATCGCGTACCCCATCTCCGACACGCGCATGGTCGTCGGGCTCGGCCAGGCGCAGCCCGTCTCGGGCGGCATCGTCCCCTACGTTCGAGCCATCGCCATCTGGAACGAGGGCACCTGGCTCGCGCCGATCACGCTCGTCGGCACCCACTCGCACACGATGGGCGCGTGGAGCCCCGACGGCGTCGAAGCCTACGTGCTCGTCAACCGGCAAGACCTGAACACGTGCGAGCTGCGGAGGTTCAACGGCACCAGCTGGAGCACCGTCGCCACCCACCCCGTCGCCGTCGGTACGTTCGGCGATCGCGACCTGATGGACGGGACGTCGGCCAACGACCTCTGGATCACGGGCAACCGCATGCTGCACTGGAACGGCACGGCCCTGACGGAGCTCCCCACGCCATACTCGGGCACCTTCGTCACGATGAAGACGATGATCGCATCGACTCCGACGCTCGCGTTCGCGCGCTCGTACGACGGCACCCTCATCAAATGGGACGGCACGAGCTGGATGCTCGACACGAGCATGACCAGCAAGGTGCTGTGGATGTGGAAGAGCACCCAGGGCACTCCGTGGGCCGTCGACGACATGGGCCGCGTCTGGCGCTACGTCACCGGCGCATGGTCTTCCGTCGCGCTCCCCGCCGGGTACCTCGCGAGCGACGGCATCTGGGGCCGGTCGGACGCCGACGTGAACGTGAAGGCTCAGGGCAGAGACGAGGTCTGCACCTGGAACGGTTCCTCGTGGACCTGCTCGCCCATCCCCCCCGGCTTCATGAACAACCGCCGCATCGTGAAGACCGCCACCCGCGAGTGGTCGCTCAGCAGCTCCGACTTCTCGGCCGTGCTGCGCAAGTAGAGCGAACCAGCGCGAAGCGGTGCGCAGTCGAAGCGGGCCCGTTGCCGGCGCGAGACGCTTCGACTCCGGCTGCGGCCTGCGAGCGGTTCGCCTGAGCGCGGCGCCACGCCCGAGCGCGACTTCGGCCGTACGTCATCGCACTTCATTGCTCGCTCCTCGGGCTCGGTCGCGCGACGACGGTCGGCAGTCAGAGCTGGCGCGCTGCCGGCGAACTCCAGGTGACGCCACTCACGGCGCTCACCACCTGGAGACACCATGGTTCGCACTTCGCTGCTGTTCGCTGCCGTCACGCTCATCGCCTGTGGAGTGCCTCTCGAGGGGGAAGCCGACACGGAGCTGGGCACCTCGAACCGCGAGCTCGGGTTCGCCGTGCTGAAGCCGTGCGTCGACGGCCGGCAGTCGCTGCCGTCGGGCACCATCGTCGTCGAGGGCCGCGGTCGCGCCCAGTGCACGAACGGCGCGCTCCAGCCGATGTCGTTCACGTCCTTCACGCCGCCGCCGCGGCCGTGGGACTGTGGCGCGGGAGGCTGCACGTGCTGGGGCAACGATGACTGCAAGGAGCTCAGCGACAGCGGCAAGTGCCACGGCAACAAGATCACCTGCGACACCGCGAACCCGAACTCCTGTCACTGCGACTGAGCGGGCGGCGCGCCCACGGCGGGCTGCCTGCTGTCAGCCTCGCCCGTCGTGTGGCAGCGGCCTCCTCGTCCAGGGCCGCGCCGCGGCGAGGCTTGCTGCGTCGGCCGAGACGACGCAGCCCTGAAGAGCAGCATCAGCGCGAGGGCGGTGAATGCGCCAGGCGCTCCGCTCGAGCAGCCGCAGTCGTTCTTCGCGGAGTAGGGCTCGCTGAGCTCCGAGAAGTTACCGGCCCAGTCGACGGCGCGGACCCGGACATGGGTGTGGTTCGTGAGCTCGAGACCATACCGGCACAGCGTTTCGAGCTTGCCGATCTCGAGCTTGGGCGCCGCTCCGACGACTGCCGGCTGCATGTGGACGGCCGGGGTGTCGTCCTCGATGAAGGCCTCGAGCTGCAGAGCCTCGCCGGGCGTGCCGTCGTCGCTCAGCTGAGGCCAGGTCAATGTCGCGGAGTCGCGTTGATTCCCGCAGGGGTCTCGCTCGGTGAGGGCGACGATGGTGGGGCTTCCCGACAGCAGGGGCGACGTGTCGTCGCGCTCGGTGCCGGTGATGAAAAAGGCGTTCACCGTCCAATCTGGCACCTGCACCTGAAGGACGTAGCGTGTGTTCGGGCTCAGCGGCGCATCGGGCGTGAGTACCGTCCATTTCCCGCGCCGGCCGACCGTCACGGGAACCAACGTCCCCCCGTCTTCGACGGTGAAGGTCCACGGATCGGTGCCGAGGCAGGACTCGAAGCGCACCTCGACGTTCAAGGGCACATTCGTCGCGTTGGCCGGTGAAACCAACGGCGGGCCGTGCACCTGCCGGTAGCTGCACGCCCAGGCAGCCGTAGGAGCGATCACCGCAACGATCAGGAGCGCGCGAAGCACGAACCCGACTCTACTGCTCTTCACGCATCACGAGGTCGCGGCTCTCGTGAGCCTCTTGCCTGCCGTCGACCGAGAGCACGACGCGCAAGAGCACGGCGCCCCCACGACCTGCGGGCCGCCGGCGGAGGCGAGGAGCACGCGCTGGCCGGCCTTCAGCGCCTCGAGTTCTCAGGTGGCCTTGCGGGGTCTCGGTGCCGCGCGACTCACCGGCGCCGGCCCCGGCTTCGGGGCGCATGCTGGTGAACGAGCCAGACGAGCCTCACGGGCCCCGACCGACGCGCCGGTTCGAAGTCGTAATAGATGACGAACGGCGTTCGTCGCGTGACCTTCTTCCGGAGCTCCAGGCCGTCGCGCGCCACGACCAGCCTCCCGGCCTGCGGCAGCACCGAGATGAGCCGCTCGACATCGGCGATGTCTCGAGCGAGGAGCTCTACCCACTCGACCCGATCGGTCTGCCGCATGCGCGAGAGGTCGGCCTGCACTGCGGCGACGAAGTCTTCGCTGCGCAGAATGCGCCGCGCCATCAGACCGCACGGCGACGGTGGGTGCGTGCCTCGGCGAACACCTTCTCGAGCGCGTCGTCGTGAGCGATGCGCGTCTCACCGTCGACGAGCTTCTCCCAGATGCGAACCGCTTCTTCGTCTTGCCACTTCTCGAGGTGTCGCCGCTCCGCTTCGACATCGAGCTCACTCAGTCGCTCGGTGCACAGCAGGCGAACCGCGGTGGCCTCTTCGAGACCCTTCGTCTTGGCGAACCGCCTCACGCGCGCCCGGAGCTCAGGCGAGAACCTGAGGCTCATCGGTACGCCGACGGAGCGCGACTTCTTTGCTCGCCTGCGGCTCGAGCCCATGTCGCGAACGTAGTGATAATCACGACAAGACGCTATCGGCCCTGCCGCCGCCTCCGCCACAGGGCGACGAGCGCGAGCAGCGCGAGCGGAGCACCCGCCCCCGCTCCACAGCCGCAGCCCTTCTGCGGCCCGCTGGACTCGAAGCTCATCACCTCGCCGAAGACGGTGCCGCTCTCGGTCTGCGCCACCGCGCAGTAGTACACGGTGCCGGCCGGCAGGTCGTTCAGCAGGTACGAGATCGGCACCTCGGCGGTGCCCGACCCGACCGCGATGCCCTCGGCCGGCGCCTTCGTGCCGAACGTCAGCGAGCACTCGCTCGGCTTCACGCCGCCGTACTGGAACCACGCCGTCGCCTGCACGCCGTTCGGGTTCACCGAGCCGTTCAGCGTCGCGAGGCCGATGCGCAGCTCGGGCTCCATCGTCTTCACCGTCGCCATCAGCCGCGGAGTCGTGAAGCTCACGAGCTCACCGAACCGCGCGCCGCCGGCGTTCGAGGCGATGGCGCAGTAGTGGTACGTCGCGGCCGGCTCGAGGCCGGTCACCGCGAGCGTCAGCGTCGCGTCGGCCGAGCCCAGCGCCTGGCCCGCCATGTCGGGCGCGCGCGTGCCGAACGTGTCGTCGCACGCCGTCGGCCGCTGCTGCGAGTAGCGGAACCAGCCCGTCGTCTCGGTGCCGTTGCCGTTCACCGTGCCGTTCAACACCGCGCCGCGCCCCTCGAGGTTCGTCGCCGCGTTCGTCGTCACCGTCGGCGGCGTCGCCACCGACGTGAAGGTCAGCACGTCGCCGAACGACGTCCCCACCGCGTTCGACGCGATGGCGCAGAACCAGTACTTCCTGCCGGGCTGCAGGCCCATCGCCGGCACCGAGAAGCTGGCCGGCGTCGAGCCCGCGCCCAGGTCCGTGCCGCCCATCGACGGCAGCCGCGTGCCGAAGGTGTCGTTGCACGTGCCGGGGTCGTTCAGGCCGATGCGGAACCAGCCGGTCGCGAGCGCCCGGTTCGGGTTCGCCGCGCCGTTCAGCGTCGCGGTGGTGCCGGTCACGTTCGACGCCGACGACGTCATCACGCTCGGCGCCGCCGACGTCGAGAACGTCAGCACCGCTCCGAAGCCGGTGCCCTGAGCGTTCGAGGCGACCGCGCAGAAGTAGTACGTCGTGCCCGGCGTCAGGCCCGTGAGGTCCTGGTTGAACGTCACGTCCGCCGTGCCCGCGCCGAGCGCCGTGCCTGCCGTCGCCGGAGCCCGCGTGCCGAACGTGTCGTTGCAGGCACCCGGGTCGACCGTCGCGTAGCGGAACCAGCCCGTCGCCGACACACCCGTCGGGCTCGCCGAGCCGTTCAGCCGCGCGGCCGACGACGTGAGGTTCGACGCCGCCGACGTCGTCACGCGCGGCACGCCGGGCGTGGTGAAGGTCAGCACCGCTCCGAACGCGTTGCCCGCCGACGTCGAGGCGATGGCGCAGTAGTAATACGTCGTGCCCGAGGTCAGGCCCGTGAGCGCCTGCGAGTACGGCGTCGCTCCGCCCGCAGGGCCGACCGAGGTGCCGCCGCTCGAGGGCGACCGCGTGCCGAACGTGTCGTTGCACGTGCCCGGGCTCGCCGTGCCGTAGCGGAACCACGCGGTCGTCGCGCTGCCCCGCGGGTCTGCCGTGCCGTTGAGCGTCGCCGCCGTCATGCCGACCGCCGAGGCCGGCTCGGTCGTCACCACCGGCAGCTGCGCCGGCGTCGTGAACGTGAGCACCGCGCCGAACGAAGTCGCCACCGAGTTCTGCGCGATGGCGCAGAAGTAGTACGTCGTCTCGGGCGTGAGGCCGGCGAGCGCCTGGCTGAAGGCGACCGCCGCCGTGCCTGAGCCCAGCGCCGAGCCGCTGCTCGACGGGGCGCGCGTGCCGAACGTGTCGTTGCACGTGCCCGGGCTCGTCGTCGCGTAGCGGAACCAGCCCGTCGTGGCGTCGCCGCGCGGGTTGCCGTTGCCGTTCAGCGTCGCGCCCGTGCCGGTGACCGCCGACGCCGCCAGCGTCGTCACGACCGGCGCCGCGAGCGTGGTGAACGTGCGCACGCTGCCGAAGGCGAGGCCCGCCGAGTTCTGCGCGATGGCGCAGTAGAAGTACGTGGTCGCCGGCACCAGCCCGGTCAGCGCCTCGCTGAACGGAACCACCGCCGAGCCCGAGCCGAGCGCCGTGCCTCCTGCGGCCGGAGCCCGCGTGCCGAACGTGTCGTTGCACGCCGCGGGGCTCGTCGTCGAGTAGCGGAACCAGCCCGTGGTCGCGTCGTTGTTCGGGTTGGCCGTGCCGTTCAACGTCGCCGCGGTCGAGCCGACCCCAGAGGCCGCCACCGAGGTCACCGACGGCGCCGCCGGCGTCGAGAACGTGAGCACCGCGCCGAACACCGTCGCCACCGGGTTCGAGGCGATGGCGCAGAAGTAGTACGTCGTGCCCGCCGCGAGCCCGGTCAGCGGCTCGGCGAACGGCACCGCGGCGTTGCCCGCGCCCAGCGGCGTGCCCGCGAGCGGCACGCGCGTGCCGAACGTGTCGTTGCACGCGCCGGGGTTGGTCGTGCCGTAGCGGAACCACGCGGTCGTCGCCGTGCCGCGCGGGTTGCCGCTGCCGTTCAGCGTGGCGCTGCCGCCGCTCACGCCCGTCGCCGCGGCCGTCGTCACCACCGGCAGGGCCGGCGTCGTGAACGACTGCACCGCGCTGACCGCGACGCCTTCGGAGTTCGAGGCCAGCGCGCACCAGTAGTACGTCGTCGCCTCGAGCAGCCCGGTGAGGCCCTGCGTGTACGGCGCGCTCGCGGTGCCTGCGCCGAGCGCCGTGCCTCCCGTGGCCGGCGCGCGCGTGCCGAACGTGTCGCTGCAGGTGCCGGGGTCGGTCACGCTGAAGCGGAACCAGCCGGTGGTGGCGGCGCCGCGGGGGTTCGCTCCCGCGTTGAGCGTCGCGGTCGTCGGCCCGACGGCGGTCGCGGGCGACGCCGTCACGAGCGGAGCGCCCGGAGCGGTGAACGAGCGCACCGCGCCGAACGACGTGCCGACCGCGTTCTGGGCGATGGCGCAGAACCAGTACGTGGTGCCCGGCGTGAGGCCGGTGAGCGCCTCGGAGTACGGCACGACCGCGCTGCCCGAGCCGAGCGAGGTGCCGCCCGCCGCCGGAGCGCGCGTGCCGAACGTGTCGTTGCACGAGCCGGGGTCGACGGCCGCGTAGCGGAACCAGCCGGTGGTGGCCGACGCGTTCGGGCTCGCCTGGCCCTGCAGCGTCGCGGTGGTGCCGGTGACGCCCGTCGCGGCCAGCGTCGTCACCGACGGCCCGGCCGGCGTGGTGAACGAGAGCACCGCGCCGAAGGCGGTGCCGACGACGTTCGAGGCGATGGCGCAGAAGTAATACGTCGTGAACGGCGCGAGGCCCGAGATGCCCTGCGTGAAGGGCACGGCGCCCGAGCCGGCGCCGAGCGCGCTGCCGCCGGTCGCGGGCGTGCGGGTGCCGAACGTGTCGTTGCACGTGCCGGGGTTCGTCGTGGCGTAGCGGAACCAGCCGGTGGCGTCGCCGTTGCGCGGGTCGGCCGAGCCGTTCAGCGTCGCCGAGCTCGAGCTCACCGCGCTGGCGGCGCTGGTCGTGACGAGCGGCGCATTCGGCGTCGCGAACGTGAGCACCGCTCCGAACGAGGTGCCCTGGGCGTTCGAGGCGATGGCGCAGAAGTAGTACGTCGTGCCGAGGGTGAGGCCGGTGAGCGCGCGCGAGTACGCGACGGCGGTGCTGCCGGCGCCGAGCGCGGTGCCTCCGGTCGTCGGCGCGCGGGTGCCGAACGTGTCGTTGCAGGTGCCGGGGTTGACCGTGCTGTAGCGGAACCAGCCGGTCGCCGTGCTGCCCTGCGGGTTCGCGCTGCCGTTGAGCGTCGCCGTCGTCGAGCCGACGAGCGTCGCGGCCGACGTGGTGACGATGGGCGCGGCGAGCGTCGTGAAGGTCAGCACGGCGCCGAACGAGGTGCCGACCGTGTTCTGCGCGATGGCGCAGAAGTAATACGTGGTGCCGGGCGTGAGCCCGGTGACCGGCTGCGAGAACGTCACCGCGGTGCTGCCCGAGCCGAGCGAGCTGCCGCCGCTCGCGGGCGCGCGCGTGCCGAACGTGTCGTCGCAGGTGCCCGGGTTGGTGGCGCTGTAGCGGAACCAGCCGGTGGTCGCGTCGAAGTTCGGGTTGCCCGAGCCGTTGAGCACCGCGGCGGTCGTGGTCACTCCGCTCGCGGCCGACGTGGTGACGAGCGGCGAGGCCGGCGTGGTGAAGCTGAAGACTCCGCCGACGGACGTGCCGATGGAGTTCGAGGCGAGCGCGCAGAAGTAATACGTCGTGCCGGGCGTCAGGCCGGTGACGGCCTGGCTGAACGCGACGGCGGCCGTGCCCGCACCGAGCGACGCGCCGCCGCTCGCGGGAGCCCGCGTGCCGAACGTGTCGTTGCAGGTGCCGGGGTTCGTGGTGGCGTAGCGGAACCAACCGGTGGCGGCGTCGCCGCGCGGGTTCGCGCTGCCGTTGAGCGTCGCGCCGGTGCTGCCGAGCGACGACGCGGCCGCGGTGGTGACGGTGGGCGCGGCGAGCGTGGTGAAGCTGAGCAGCGCTCCGAACGTGGTGCCGAGCGAGTTCTGGGCGATGGCGCAGAAGAAGTACGTCGTCCCGGGCGTGAGGCCGCTGAGCCCCTGGCTGTACGCGACGGCGGTGGTGCCCGCTCCGAGCGCGGTGCCGCCGGTCGCCGGCAGCCGCGTGCCGAACGTGTCGTTGCACGCGCCGGGGCTCGTCGCGCTGTAGCGGAACCAGCCCGTCGTGGCCGAGCCGCGCGGGTTCGCGCTGCCGTTGAGCGTCGCGGTGGTGCTGACGACGACCGACGCCGCGGCGGTCGTGGTGAGCGGCGCGGCGAGCGTGGTGAACGACATGACCGCTCCGAACGAGGTGCCCGCGCTGCTCGAGGCGATGGCGCAGTAGTAGTACGTCGCTCCCGAGGTGAGGCCGGTCAGCGCCTGGCCGTACGGGACCGCGGCGGTGCCGGCGCCGAGCGAGGTGCCTCCGGCCGCGGGCGCACGCGTGCCGAACGTGTCGTTGCACGCGCCGGGGTCGGTGAGGCTGTAGCGGTACCAGCCGGTCGTCGTCAGGCCGTTGGGGTTCGCCGAGCCGTTGAGGGTCGCGGTCGTGCTCGCGACGAGCGTGGCGGCGGCGGTCGTGACCACCGGTGCGGGCAGCGTGGTGAAGCTGAGCACGGCTCCGAAGACGGTGCCGACCGAGTTCTGGGCGATGGCGCAGAAGAAGTACGTCGTGCCGGAGCTGAGGCCGCTGAGCCCCTGGCTGAACGCGACCGCCGAGGTGCCGGCGCCGAGCGAGGTGCCGCCGGTCGCGGGCGCGCGCGTGCCGAACGTGTCGTCGCACGTGCCGGGGTTCGTGGTGCTGTAGCGGAACCAGCCGGTGGCGGCGTCACCGCGCGGGTTCGCGTTGCCGTTCAGCGTCGCGGTCGAGCCGCCGAGCGCAGACGCCGCGAGCGTCGTGACGACGGGCGCGTTCGGCGTGGTGAAGTTGAGCACGAAGCCGAACGAGGTACCGACCGCGTTCTGGGCGATGGCGCAGAAGTAGTACGTCGTGCTGGGCGTCAGGCCCGTGAGCGCCTCGCTGAACGTCACCGCCGAGTTGCCGGCGCCGAGCGCCGAGCCGGCCGTCGCGGGCGCGCGCGTGCCGAAGGTGTCGTTGCAGGTGCCGGGGTTCGTGGTGCTGTAGCGGAACCAGCCGGTCGTCGCCGCGCCGTTCGGAGTGCCCGCGGCGTTCAGCGTCGCGGCGCTCGCGCCCACCAGCGTGGCCGCGCTGGTCGTCACCGACGGCAGCGCCGCCGGCGTGGTGAACGAGAGCACGTTGCCGAAGACGGTGCCCGCGGCGTTCTGGGCGATGGCGCAGAAGAAGTACGTCGTGCTCGGCACGAGGCCCGAGAGCGCCTCGGCGTAGGCGACCGCCGTCGCGCCCGAGCCGAGGCTCGTGCCACCGCTGAAGGGCGCGCGGGTGCCGAACGTGTCGTTGCAGGCGCCGGGGCTCGTCGTGTCCCACCGGAACCAGCCGATGGTGGCCGAGCCGTTCGGAGTGGCGGTGGCGTTCAGCGTGGCGCTGTTCGACGTCACGGGCGAAGCCGCGGCGGTCGCGACCGACGGCAGCGCGGGCGTCGTGAAGCTGAGAATCGAGCCGAGCGACGTGCCCACCGCGTTCTGCGCGATGGCGCAGTAGAAGTACGTGGTGCCGGGGCTCAAGCCGCTGACGCCCTGCGAGAAGGCGACGCTGCTGTTGCCTGAGCCGAGCGAGCTGCCGCCCGTCGCCGGCGCGCGGGTCCCGAAGGTGTCGTTGCAGGTGCCGGGGCTCGTGGTCGCGTAACGGAACCAGCCCGTCGTGGCCGAGCCGCCGGGGTTGGCCGAGCCGTTGAGCTGCGCCGAGGTGGCGGTCACGAGCGACGCCGAGCTCGTCGACACCGAGGGCAGGTTCGCGTTGGTGGTGACCGAGAGGACGGCGCCGAACGAGGTGCCGAATGAGTTTCGCGCGAGGGCGCAGTAGTAATACGTGGCGCCGGGCGCCAGGCCGCCGACGGAGTTCGCGTACGCGACCGGCGTGGCGCCGGCGCCGAGCGACGTGTCCGACGCGCTGCTCGCCGGAACCCGGGTTCCGAAGCTGTCGGTGCAGGTGCCGGGGTTCGTGAGGCTGTACCGGAAGTAGCCGAACGACGCGTTCAGGTTGGGGTTCGCCGAGCCGTTGAGCGTGAGCGAGGTCGACGTGACGAGGGTGGCCGCGTTGGTCGTCACCGTCGGAGTCGCCGCGGTGGTGAACGAGAGCACGGCGCCGAAGCTCGTGCCCTCGGCGCTCGAGGCGATGGCGCAGAAGTAATACGTGGTGGCCGGCGAGAGGCCCGAGATGAACTCGGCGTAGGTGATGGGGCTCGTGCTCGAGCCGAGGTTCGTGCCGCCCGTCACCGGCGCGCGCGAGCCGAAGAGGTCGTTGCACGTGCCGGGGTTCGTGGCGCTGTAGCGGAACCAGCCGGTCGTGCTCGCGCCGTTCGGCGTGCCCGTGCCGTTGAGCTGCGCGTTGGTGTCGGCGATGAACGAGGCGGCCGACGTCGTCACGACGGGCGGCGTCGGCGTCGTGAAGGCGTTGACGGCGCCGAACGACGTGCCCACCGCGTTCTGCGCGATGGCGCAGAAGAAGTACGTCGTGCCGGGGCTGAGGCCCGTGATGCCCTGCGAGAACGCGACGCTCGAGTTGCCGCTGCCGAGCGAGCTGCCGCCCGTCGCGGGCGCGCGCGTGCCGAAGGTGTCGTTGCAGGTGCCGGGGCTCGTGGTGGCGTACCGGAACCAGGCGGTGGTGGCCGAGCCGCCGGGGTTCGACGAGCCGTTGAGCTGAGCGCTGGTGCCCGTGAGCGACGTCGCCGAGCCGGTCGACACCGACGGCGGGTTCGGCAGCGTGGTGACCGAGAGCACAGCTCCGAAGCTCGTGCCGTAGGAGTTCCGCCCGATCGCACAGAAGTAGTACGTCGTCGCAGGCAGCAGGCCGGTGATGCCGCGCGAGTACGCGACCGGCGAGCTGCCCGCTCCGAGCGAGGTGTCCGACGCGCTGCTCGGCGGAGCGCGCGTGCCGAACGTGTCGTTGCAGGTGACGGGGTTGAGCGTGCTGTAGCGGAAGTAGCCGAACGCCGCGTTCAGGTTGGGGTTCGCCGAGCCGTTCAGCGTGAGCGAGCTCGAGGTGATGAGCGTCGCCGCGCTCGTCGTCACCGTCGGCGCCGCCGCGGTGGTGAAGGTGAGCACCGCGCCGAAGCTCGTGCCCTCGGCGCTCGAGGCGATGGCGCAGAAGTAATACGTGGTGCCCGCCGAGAGGCCCGAGATGAACTCGGCGTAGCTCACCGGGCTCGTGCTCGAGCCCAGGCTCGTCCCCCCGGTGACCGGCGCGCGCGAGCCGAACGTGTCGTTGCAGGTGCCCGGGTCGGTGGCGCTGTAGCGGAACCAGCCGGTGGTGGCCGAGCCGTTCGGAGTGCCGGTGCCGTTCAGCTGCGCGCTGGTGTCGGCGAGGAACGTCGCCGCGGTGGTGACGGCGAGCGGCGGCGTCGGCGTCGTGAAGGCGGCGACGGCGCCGAACGACGTGCCCACCGCGTTCTGCGCGATGGCGCAGTAGAAGTACGTCGTGCCGGGGCTGAGGCCCGCGAGGCCCTGCGAGAACGCGACGCTCGAGTTGCCGCTGCCGAGCGAGCTGCCGCCCGTCGCGGGCGCGCGCGTGCCGAAGGTGTCGTTGCAGGTGCCGGGGCTCGTGGTCGCGTACCGGAACCAGGCGGTGGTGGCCGCTCCACCGGGGTTCGCCGAGCCGTTGAGCTGGGCGCTGGTGCCCGTGAGCGACGTCGCCGAGCCGGTCGACACCGACGGCAGGTTCGGCAGCGTGGTGACCGAGAGCACGGCTCCGAAGCTCGTGCCGTAGGAGTTCCGCCCGATCGCACAGAAGTAGTACGTCGTCGCAGGCAGCAGGCCGGTGATGCCGCGCGAGTACGCGACCGGCGCGGCCCCGGCGCCGAGCGAGGTGTCCGACGCGCTGCTCGGCGGAGCGCGCGTGCCGAACGTGTCGTTGCAGGTGACGGGGTTGAGCGTGCTGTAGCGGAAGTAGCCGAACGCCGCGTTCAGGTTCGGGTTCGCCGAGCCGTTCAGCGTGAGCGAGCTCGAGGTGATGAGCGTGGGCGCGTTCGTCGTGACGGTGGGCGCGGCCGCGGTGGTGAACGTGAGCACCGCGCCGAAGCTCGTGCCCTCGGCGCTCGAGGCGATGGCGCAGTAGTAATACGTGGTGCCGGCCGAGAGCCCTGAGAGGAACTCGGCGTAGGTGATGGGGCTGGTGCCCGAGCCGAGGCTGGTGCCGCCGGTGACCGGCGCGCGCGAGCCGAACGTGTCGTTGCAGGAGCCCGGGTCGGTGGCGCTGTAGCGGAACCAGCCGGTGGTCGCCGCGCCGTTCGGAGTGCCGGTGGCGTTCAGCTGCGCGCTGGTGTCGGCGATGAAGCTGGCTGCGGTGGTCGCCGCGACCGGTGGCGTCGGCGTGGTGAAGACGAGCACCGCGCCGAGCCCCGTACCCGCCGCGCTCTGCGCGATGGCGCAGAAGTAGTACGTGGTGCCGGGGGTCAAGCCCGTCAAGCCCTGCGAGAAGGCGACGCTGGTGTTGCCCGAGCCGAGCGCCGAGCCGCCGGTCGCCGGAGCGCGCGTGCCGAAGCTGTCGTTGCAGGTGCCCGGGCTCGTCGTCGCGTAGCGGAAGTAGCCGGTGGCGCTGGCGCCGCCGGGGTTCGCCGAGCCGTTGAGCTGCGCGGTGGTCCCCGTGAGTGACGTCGCCGAGCTGGTCGTCGCGACCGGCAGTGCGGGCAGCGTCGTGAACGAGAGCACGGCTCCGAAGGCGGTACCGAACGCGTTCGTTGCGATCGCGCAGTAGAAGTACGTGGTGGCCGGGGTCAGGCCCGCGATGGTGTTCGACCACGGCACCGCCGTGGTGCCCGAGCCGAGCGCCGCGTCTGACGCGCTGCTCGCGGGCGCCCGCGTGCCGAAGGTGTCGTTGCAGGTGCCGGGGCTCGTGGTGCTGTAGCGGTAGTGGCCGGTCGTGGTGCTGCTGTTGGGGGTGGCCGAGCCGTTGAGCGTCGCCGAGCTCGCGGTCACGGTGGTCGAAGCGGATGTCGTCACGGCCGGCGGCCCGAGCGTGTTGAACGAGAACACGGCGCCGAACGCGGTGCCCGAGGCGTTCGAGACGATCGCGCAGAAGTAGTACGTCGTACCGGGGGTGAGCCCCGTCGGCGTGATGGAGTACGGCACGCTGCTGATGCCCGCGCCGAGCACGGTGCCGCCGACGGCCGGCACGCGCACGCCGAACGTGTCGTCGCAGGTGCCGGGGTGCACCGTGGAATAGCGGAACCAGCCGGTGGAGGACTCGCCGTTGGGGTTGCCGGCGCCGTTCAGGTTGGCCTGCGTGGTGTTGATGCCGCTGGCCGAGACGGTCGTCGCAGTCGGCGCGGCGGCAAACGCCGGCACCGACGCAGACGCGACGAGGAACAGCACGAGGTTTCTGCGCATGGGGGGAAATCTCCGAGGAGGCGCGGCTGGCTGGCTTACACCCCAGCTGCGCAGCACGTGCAAACCATTGCGGGATGATCAGCAGGGAAGCTATGCCGTCACCGTGCCGAAGGATCGCGAGGACACGACGACCGTCACCGGCGGGCCGACCCAGCCCGAGGCGGTCGCTCCTCCGACGGTCGCCGAGATGCCGGCAGCGGTTGGGCCGCAGACGACTCCCGACGTGCCGGTCATCGACGACGAGGCGACCCGCATCGACCCCTCGCCCGTCCCGAAGAAGGTCGTGAAGCACGTCGCGAAGGACGACGATGACGACGACGAGTCGACGAAGCACACCGGCACTCCGAAGAAGGCGCGCGAGGCGCAGAAGCTGCTCGAAGAGTCGCGGCGCATGAACGCCGCCGGCGGCCCGAAGCCCGAGGCGAAGAAGCTGCACCCGCTCGTCCCCATCGGCGTGGCCATCGCGCTGCTCGCCGTCTTCTTGATGGTGGTGAGCTGGCTCGTGCGCTCACCCTCACCCGCCGAGGCGCAGCCGGGCGCGCCGCAGCCGGGCAAGGTGAAGTCGTTCTTCGACTGGTGAGGGCTGAAAAAGGGGCTTTTTCAGCCCCCCCTTTTTCCTACCGCGCCGGCCTGCCGCCCGGCTTGCCTTGCAGCACGCCCTCGCGCATCACGAACCTGCCGCGCAGCAGCGTCGCGATGGGGAAGCCGTGCATCGTCATGCCCTCGAACGGAGTCCACCCGCACTTCGTGCGCTGCTCCGCCGCGGTGATGACGTGCTCCCGCTTGAGGTCGACCAGCGTCAGGTCGGCGTCGCGCCCTGCCTCGATGCGCCCCTTCGACCACAGGCCGAACACGCGCGCCGGCCCGTGGGCCGTCAGGTCGACGACGCGCTCGAGCGACAGCCGGCCCTCGTGCACGTGGTTCAGCATCAGCGGCAAGAGCGTCTGCACGCCGGGCATGCCGCTGGGCGAGGCCGGGTACGCCTTCGACTTCTCTTCGCGCGTGTGCGGCGCGTGGTCCGAGCCCAGCACGTCGACGAGCCCCCGCTTCACCGCGTCCCACAGCGCCGCGCGGTGCCGGCCGTCGCGAATCGGCGGGTTCATCTGCGCGAACGTGCCGAGCCGGTCGTAGCAGTCGGGCGCCTCGAGCGTCAGGTGCTGCGGAGTCACCTCGAACGTCGCGATGTCGCGCGCCGCCTCGAGCAGCGGCAATTCGCCCGCCGTCGTCACGTGCAGCACGTGCACCGGCCGCCCCGCAGCGCGCGCCGCTTCGAGCAGCCGCGCCGTCGACTGCACCGCGCACTCTTCGTCGCGCCACACCGGGTGGTCGTGCACCGTCTTCGCGAGCGGCTTGCGCTCTTTCAGGCGCGACTCGAGCTCGCTGTGGCACGCGACCCGGCGGGTGCCCGAGCGCAGCACGCGCGCGAGCACCGCGGGGTCGTCGACGAGCAGGTTGCCGGTCGAGGAGCCGAGGAAGACCTTCACTCCGGCGCAGCCCTCGAGGCTCTCGAGCACGCCGAGTTCGTCGGCGTTCTCGGCCGAGGCGCCGACGTAGAACGCGAAGTCGACCCAGCTCGTCTCTTTCGCGCGGCGCACCTTCCACGCGAGGTTCTCGGCGGTCGTCGTCGAGGGCTGGGTGTTCGGCATCTCGAAGAAGGTGGTGACTCCGCCGAGCGCGGCGCAGGCGCTGCCGCTGCCGATGTCTTCCTTGTGCGTGAGGCCGGGCTCGCGGAAGTGCACCTGGCTGTCGATGACGCCGGGCAGCACGTGCAGGCCGCGGGCAGACAGTCGCTCGGCGGTGGGCGCGCTGGCGAGGTCTCCGACGGTCTCGATGCGGCCGTCTTTGATGGCGACGTCGGTGTGAGCGAGGCCGCTCGGAGTGGCGACGGTGCCGCCGTGGACGACGAGGTCGTAGGTCACGCGCGCTGTATAGCGCGGGCTCCGCGTCGTCCGAGAGAGAGTGCGACATGCGCGCCTTGAATCCGCCACGCGAGCGTCGATAAGCCGCTCGCTCCAATTCAACAGGTCGAGGTGGCGGCCCCGATGGGCCGTGGCCTCCCACGCGCTGCCCTGTTCACAAGTCGAAGGAGCACCCCGAGATGAGTCGTCTCTTGTCCGCCGTCTGTCTTTTCGTCGCTGCTGCCGCGTGGGCCGCGGTCGGTGCTCCTGCAGGCACCATTCCCAGCGGCATGCCCGCTCGCCTCGCCGTCGGTCTCAACGAAGACAACGGCGGCACGTGGATGAAGAACAGCGGCGCTCCGTGGGACGCGCGCTACCGCTACCTGACGAAGGGCTGGGCGAACAACTGGGGCTGGAGCCCCGCCGACGGCAGCTTCGCCGCCTCGTACCTGCGGGAGTGCCAGGCGCAGGGCTACCTGCCCGTCTTCAGCTACTACCAGTTCCACAGCGAGCCCGGCGGCGGCGAGAGCGCGTTTCTCACGAAGGCGCAGAACGCGACGACGGCGCGCGCGTACTTCAGCGACTTCCGCCTGCTGATGCAGGTCGCGAAGCAGTACGGCGGCCCCGTGCTGGTGCTCGTCGAGCCCGACGGCACCGGCCTGCTCGAGGCGCAGAGCGGGAGCAACCCGAACGCGTACGCCGCCGTGGCCGCGACCGGGCTGCCCGAGCTCGCGGGCCTGCCGAACACGGTGGGTGGCTGGGGGCAGGCGTTCGTGCGCGAGCGCGACTCGGTGGTTGCGAGCAACGTGATGCTCGGCCTCCACGTGTCGGGCTGGGCGACCGGCTTCGAGCTGTTCAGCTTCAGCACGACGCAGCCGCTGCAGCCCGAGGTCGACAAGGCGTACGCGTTTCTCTCGGCGCTCGGGCTCGCGCAGTACGACGTGCTCGTCGCCGACCCGCTCGATCGCGACGCCGACTACTACCGGCTCGTGCGCGGCGAGAACCGCTGGTGGGACGCGTCGGACACCGCGTCGACGAGCTCCGCGAGCTTCAACCGCTGGGCCGAGTGGCTGCGGTTGTGGAACGTGAAGGCCAACAAGCGCTGGGTCGTCTGGCAGATTCCCGAGGGGGCGTCGACGCAGCGCAACGTCTGCTTCGATGGCTCGCAGGGCTCCGGCTACAAAGACAACCGCTCGGCGTACCTCTTCGGCGCGGGCTCGGCAGCTCATCGAGAGAAGCTCGCGACGAACGGCGTCGCGGCGCTGCTCTTCGGGCGCGGCGAGGGCTGCCAGGCGACTCACGAGACCGACGGCGACTTCTTGAAGAACAACGCGGGGGCTTTCCTGCGCGGGGGCGGGCTCGCCGTGCCGCGCAGCTCGGGCGGCACTCCTGTGGGCATCACGTCGAGCGCCACGGTCAGCGGCACCACCGTGACCGCTACCGTCAGCAACGGCACAGGCGCGTTCATTCTCGTCGAGGTGCACGGAGCGACCGGCCTCGCCGGCCAGCAGAGCTGCGCGTCGGCGACGACCTGCACGTACGCCTTCAGTGCGGCCTCGCCGGGGACGTACACGGTGAAGCTCGGCGTGTTCGACGCCGCCTGGAGCCTGCTGCACTGGAACGGCTCCGCCGCCACGTTCACCGTGAGCGCCGGCGGCGACCCCGCGCGGTACAGCTTCGAGAGCTCCGCTCAGGGCTGGAGCGGCGGCGCGACCTCGGCGACCCGCGCCTTCGCCGGCGCGCGCTCGCTCGCGGTGAACGTCACGTCTTCGCGCGTGTCGGCGTCGGTGGCGAGCCCGCCCATCGCGGCCGGCAAGCGCGTGACGTTTCACCTCTGGGTGCCCGCCAACGCGAACCTCGCCTCCGTGCAGCCGTACGTGCTCGAGAGCGGCACCTGGCGGTGGACGGGGACGTGGACCGCCGGCGCTGCGCTCGTGACGGGCGCGTGGAACACGCTCAGCGTGACCGTGCCTGCGAACGCTGGCGCGCTCAGTCAGCTCGGGCTCGAGCTGACTGCTTCCTCCGGGTGGACGGGCACCGTCTACCTGGACTCCGTCGGCGACTGAGGCACCCTGAACGCTGCCAGAGACCGCGTCGCGACAACCGCATGCTCCAGCGTGGGCACGCCGGCCGGCAGAGAGGCGGACGGCGGGTCCAGGCCGGGCGAGCGAGCTCGGGGGCCGCGGGAGCACCGAGCTATGACATTCCTGCGGTACTTATTCACCGCCGCGGCGCTCGAGCCGCCGCGATAAGTACCGCAGCAATGTCAGAGCTCGCCGTCCCCTCGCGCTCGGGAGGGCGTCGCGGGCTCGGCGCGACGAGTGTGAGCGGCGGCCGCATCGCGGTCGGCTCTCGCGTGGCGCCACGAGCTCGGCGGTCTTCGGCCCGTACATCGAGCATCGCCGCGCAGCCCGGCACCTGCGAGCTCAGCGCGAGCACCTCTTGCGTCCGCGTCGCTGGAGCCGCCGCAATAGGTATCGCAGCAAGCTCATGGCTCGCCCTCCCCTCGCGCCACGGCGGGACCGCGCGAGCTCGGCGCGACGGGGGTGAGCGCCGGCCGCGTCTCTCGCCGGATCAGCCAGCCCGACCTCGGTGCGCGGAGGCGGATGTCCAGACGTCGAATGCTACGCAGATCTGTGTAGCAACTGACGCCTGGACATCGATCGCGCCTCACCGCCGCCGGTCGCGCGTCGCGCTCGCGGGATCAGCCAGCCCGACCTCGGTGCCAACAGCCGGATGTCCAGCCGTCGAATGCTACGCAGATCTGTGTAGCAAATGACGCCTGGACATCGACCGTGGCTCGCCGCCGCCGGTCGCGCGCCTCGCTGGCGGGATCAGCCAGCCCGACCTCGGTGCCAGCAGCCGGATGTCCAGCCGTCGAATGCTACGCAGATCTGTGTAGCAACTGACGCCTGGACATCGACCGCGCCTCGCCGCCGCCGGTCGCGCGTCTCGCTGGCGGAATCAGCCAGCCCGACCTCGGTGCCAGGAGCCGGCTCTATGTTGGCGGTCGTGCGGCGCCAGAGCTCGGCGGCACCTACTCACGGCCGCGTCGTTCGAGCCGCCGCAGCAAGTACGGCAGCAGAATCTTGCATGCTCGCGACTCGCGCCACGGCAGGGCATCGCGAGCTCGGCGCTACGAGCGTGTACGCCGGCCGCATCTCTGTCGGCTGTCGTGCGGCGCTACGAGCTCGGCGGTCGTCGCCTGGTACCACTGGCAGCGGCTGGACCTGCGCGCCCGGCAGGGCATCGCGAGCTCGGACCCGCGCGCCTCTGTCGGCTGTCGTGCGGCGCTCACTGGCAGGCTGGACCTGCGCGCCCGGCAGGGCATCGCGAGCTCGGCAATACGAGCGTGAGCGCCGGCCGCATCTCTGTCGGCTGTCGTGCGGCTCTCACTGGCAGCTGCTGGACCCGCGCGCCACGGCAGGGCATCGGCTGGCAGCGGCTGGACCCGCGCGCCACGGCAGGGCATCGCGAGCTCGGCGCTACGAGCGTGTACGCCGGCCGCATCTCTGTCGGCTGTCGTGCGGCGCTACGAGCTCGGCGGTCGTCGCCTGGTACCACTGGCAGCGGCTGGACCCGCGGGCCACGGCAGGGCATCGCGAGCTCGGCAATACGAGCGTGAGCGCCGGCCCATCTCTGTCGGCTGTCGTGCGGCGCTACGAGCTCGGCGGTCGTCGCCTGGTACCACTGGCAGCGGCTGGACCTGCGCGCCCGGCAGCTCGTCGCGAGCTCGGTCACCTGTCGTGCGGCGCCACGAGCTTGGCGGTCGTCGCGTGGTACCCCGGCAGCGGCCGGCAGACTAAGACTCGGCCGACACCATGAAGGTCGTCGGCCGGCAGAAAGAGCTCGCCCAGCTCGAGCGATGGTTCCAGCAGAAGGGCTCGCTCGCCGTCACCATTCACGGCGAGCCCGGCATCGGAAAGACGACGCTCGCGCGCGTCGCGCTGGCCCGCTTCGGCAAGCAGTTCGAGCACGGCGCGAAGTTCGTCGACGTCACCGAGCTCAGCGGGCGCGACCCGCTCTCGGCGGGCCTCTCGCGCGCCTTGGGCCTCGCACGCTCGGGCGAGCTGCTCATCGGGCACCTGCGCGAGCGCAGCGTGCTGCTCGTCATCGACGAGGCCGACGCCGTGCCGGGCGCCGCGCAAGAGCTCGCCGAGCTCCTCGCGACCAGCGCGAACCTGAAGCTGCTCATCACCGCCAGGAGCAAGCTCGGCCTGTGGGGCGAAGAGGGGCTCGCGCTCGGCCCGCTCGGCGACGCCGCGATGCTCGCCTTCCCGCCGTCGCTCGTCGAGCGCGCCGGCTCGAACCCGCTCGTGCTGCAGCTCGCGCAGCACCTGCCGCTCGAGCAGGTGCCTCCGTCGCCGCCGCTCGACGCGGTGCTGAAGCTCGCGCTCGCCGCCCTGCCGCCACGCGAGCGCGAGCAGCTCGGGCTCTTCAGCGCGTACCGCGGAGGCTTCGACGGCGCTCCGGCGCTGCTCGAGCAGCGCGGGCTCGTCGTGCGCGACGGCGCGCGGTTCGACCTCCTGCCCGTCGTCCGCAAGGCCGTGCTCGACCCGAAGGCGCGCGAGCCCCACGCGGCGCGCTTCATCGCGCTCGCGCGCGAGGTCGGCGCCCGGCTCGACGCGGCGCCCTCGACAGCCGACCTCGACCTCGTCGAAGCCGAGCTGCCGAACGTGCGCGCTGCGGCCGCGTACCTGCTCGAGCAGAACCAGCTGCAGCGCGGGCTCGAGCTCGTCGTGCCGCTCGGGCGGTTCTTCGACCTTCGCGCGCAGTGGGCCGATGGCCGCCGCTGGCTCGAGGCGTTCTCGCGCGAGCCCTCGCCGCTGCGGGCGAGCGCGATCAATCACGCCGGGCTGCTCGCGTTTCGCCAGGGCGATCTGCCCGCCTCGAAGGCGCTGCACGAGCGGGCCCTCGAGTCGGCCGGCCCCCTCGAAGAGCTCGACGCCGTCGACCGGCTGCAGTGGTGCGCCATCTACCAGGGCCGCGTCCCCGAAGGAGCCGCCCTCGCCGAGCGGGGCTACGCCCTCGCCCAGCAGCTCGGCGACCCGGTGCGGCTCGCGCGCGCCAAGGGGCAGCGCGCGTGGGCGCTCTTCGAGCTGGGCAAGCGCACCGAGTCCGAGAAGCTCTACGCCGAGGCCGTGGCCGACCTCGAGAGCCAGCGCGACAAGGCCATGCTCGCGTACATGCTGAACGCGCTCGGCGAGGTGCTGCGCGGGCGTACCCGGCTCGAGCACGCGCGCGCGGCGTACGAGCGCTGCCTGCAGCTCGCGCGCGAGCTCAAGGCGCCGCGCCAGGCGGCGGTGGCGCTCTACAACCTCGCGCTGGTCGCGAAGGGAACCGGCGACCGCAAGCGCGGCCTGCAGGCGCTCGTCGAAGCCATCGACGTGTCGCATAAGCTCGGCAATCAGCAGACCCTGCCCACCGACCTCATCGCGCTCGCGACGTTCGCCGCGCTCGCCGGCAAGGCGAAGGTCGGCGCGAAGCTGCTCGGCGCGGCCGAAGAGCAGATCAAGACGGGCGCAGGCATCGCGTTCGCCGACCGCGACGACCTGACCTCGGCCGCAGGGCTCCTGCGCGCGCACCTCGGCCAGGGGCCGTTCGACGCGCTGCGGGCCGAGGGCTCGCGCATGACCGGCGACGGAGCGCTGCAGCTCGGGCTCCAGTCGCTCAAGTAGCCCGAGCTTGCGCCGCCCGAGCTGACCTCGTACTTCACGCGCCACGGCCCTGGGGGGTCAGACGCCCGACATGATCGCGACCAGCTCTCTCATCCTGATGACCGCACTCACCGCGAAGCCCATCGTCGCGGTGCTCTACTTCGACAACGCCACCCGCAAGCCCGAGCTCGACGTGCTCCGCAAGGGCATGGCCGACATGCTCGTGACCGACCTCGTGTCGTGGGACGGCGTCACGGTGGTCGAGCGCGCCCGCCTCGAAGAGGTGCTCGGCGAGCTCAAGCTGCAGTCGTCGAAGGCGTTCGACGAGAAGACAGCGGTGAAGGTCGGCAAGCTGATGGGCGCGCAGTACCAGCTCACCGGCACGATGGTGCTGCAGGGCCGCAGCCTCGTCGTCGACGCGAAGCTGCTCAAGGTCCAAGACGGCTCGGTGACGCTCGCGACGCGCTCCGAGGCCGACCAGGACAAGGTGTTCGACCTCGAGCAGGACCTCGCGGGCAAGATCATCGGCGCCATCGACTCGAAGCTCGAGGCGAACCCCGCCTCGCGCCGCAAGGCGAAGGTGCCCGACCTCGACACCCTGCTCAGCTACTCGAAGGCGATCGACCTCTCCGACCAGGGCAAGCTCACCGAAGCCCAGGCCGCCATGCAGCAGGTCGTCTCGAAGGCGCCCTCGTTCTTGCTCGCCCGCGAGCGCCGCGAAGAGCTGCTCAAGCGCTTCCAGGAGTACGAGCTCAAGAAGAAGGACCTCATCACCGGCGAGGCCCTCGAGCTCGGCAAGCGCATCGACGCCGCGCTCGCCGACGAGGCGAAGCTCGACACGATGGACGAGAAGGCCGCCGCGCGCTTCCTCGCCATGCGCATGCTGAAGGGCCGCTTCATTCTGCGCTCGGGCAAGCAGTTCTTCTCGTCACGCAACGAGCGCCGGCGCGTCGCCCTGCGCGGCAAAGAGGGGCCCGCGCTCGTCACGATGCACGCGTGGCTCGACAACCAGCGGCGCTTCGTCGCCGAGCTCCAGCGCACGCGCAAGCGCTTCCCCTCGCTCACCGAGGGCCGCCTCGAGGCCGATGAGCAGCGGCTCGTGCAGGACGCGAAGTTCGGCCAGCTCTCGTTCGGCGACCCGCAGGAAGCCCACGACGACTTCATCCTCCAGGGTGAGGCTGACGACGGCGAGCGCTTCTCGCTGGCGCCCGCCCTCGGCTTCGTCGAGCCGAAAGAACGCAAGGACGTGCTCGACGCCCTCGACAAGCGCATCGAGGCCGCCTTCGCCGCGGCCAAGGCCGACGCCAACAAGACGTGGGAGCTGCGCGTGCTCATCGACCACCGTAACCGGGCGTCGCTGCAGCTCTACGACGTCGACGCGCCCGTCTCGCTGATGCAGAAGTTCCTCGACGCCTTCCCCACCGCCCGCGAGTCGAAGACGTACGAAGAGAAGATCAAGAGCTACCTCGCCGGCCGCGGCGTTCAGGGCCTCGACTACGTCGAGCGCTGGAGCAAGGGCCTCAAGAAGTGCGACGGCATGGACCTCAACGTCGGCTCGCAGGCCGTGCAAGACCGCATCGAGCAGGCGGGCGTTCAGGGCGTCTTCGCCATGGCCGCCGAGATGGAGAAGGCGTGCCCTCGCTCGGCGAAGCTCGACTCGTACTTCAGCACCATCTACTCGCGCTGGGCGAACGACCTCGCCGACGCCGACGACTGCGAGGGCTTCCGCACCCTGTTCACGAAGTACCTCGCCGTCGGCGGGTCGGTGCGCGACATGCTGGCCTGGGCGCGCAACACGGGGTGCTCGGTCGCCGAGATCACGAAGAACGTGCAGTGGTTTCACTCGAAGCGCGACCGCAACTGGGACGCCGAGTTCGACGAAGAGCTCGGCTCGACCTTCGACGGCAAGACGCTGAAGCTCACCGGCAAGTCGTGGCTCGGCACCCCGAACGGCCGCGCCCGACAGGGCCTCGACCTGCGCGCCGAGCGCCAGCCCGACGGCTCGTTCAAGTGCCTCGGCGCCACGAACCTCCGCTACGACGGCGTGAAGACCGACGGCACCTGCACCCTCGTGGTGACGACGTTCGCCTCCGGCCCCGGCCAGTTCGACGAGGGCACGTTCAGCGCCGAGTTCGTCGAGCCGTGGGACGGCTACAAGCGCAAGACCGAGCTCACCGACGGCGTGTTCAAGCTCAAGCGCAGGTGATGCGCCGCTGCCGCGCGCGGTAGACTCGCGGCGTGCCTGCGCGGGTGGCGATCATCGTACTGGCGATCGGCTGCGCCCCCGGGCCCGTCGACGACGCCGACACGCTGGAACAGCCCATCCTCGGCGGCAGCGCCGACGCCGGCCTGCGCCACACGCGCGTCTTCATTCTCGGCATGACCTGGCTGCCCGACGCGGGCTCGAGCATCTGCTCGGCGTCGCTCGTCGGGCCGCGCACGCTGCTGACCGCTGCCCACTGCCTCGACCTCGGGCGGCACCCGGGCGCCACCAGCGTCTCGGTCATCGCCTCGAACAAGGCCGACACCAGCAGCCTCACCTCGGCCGACGTTCACCGCATGGTCGAGTACCGGCTGCACCCGAGCTGGGTCACCTCGAGCAACGAGGCCGACTACGACATCGCGGTGCTCCTGCTCGCGACGGTGCCGGCGGGCCTCACGCCGCTGCCGATCTCGCGTGCGGCTCCCGCAACGGGGCAGGCCATCACGCTCGCCGGCTACGGCCGCGACGACCCGCAAGACGCGCTGAGCAGCGGCACGAAGCGCGCGGCCGCCGCCTCCATCACCGCCGTCGGCCCCCGCACGTTCGACTTCGGCATCTCGGGCCAGCTGGGCATCTGCAGCGGCGACTCCGGCGGGCCCGGCCTGCGCCTCTTCCCCGACGGCGTCGAGCGCGTCATCGGCGTGCACTCAACCACTCCGTCGCTCGCCATCTGCGGCGACGGGCAGGACAACCGCGTCGACTTTCACGCCGCCTTCATCGACGCGTTCATCGCACAGCGCGACACGCCGCCGGTCGCCGACGCCGGCAGCGACGCCGGCAGCGATGCGGGCACGCGCGACGCGGGCACCCCGCCGCCTCCCGACTCCGGCACTCCTGGGCCCGACGCCGGGCAGCCGATGACGCCGGCCGACGGCGGCTTCATCGAGCCCGAGGTGCAGGGCGGCTGCGGCTGCTCGGCGTCGCCGCTGCCGCTGCCGCTCTTGCTCGCGGCGGCCCTCGCGACGCGACGACGTCACCGGCACCCACGGCTCACCGCGGGCAGCGCGTCGCCGTCAGCCGATACACCTGCGTCGCGCTGAAGACGTCGAGCTCGTCCGCGCTCGCGTGCAGCCGGCCCGTCGGCCGAAGAGCGGCAGCCCGCCGCGCAGGCGGCGAACAGGAGGGCAAGAACGACCGCTCGGGGAAGGGCCGACATGTGGGAGCTCAGCGAGACAGAGAAGGGGGACGCATGCGCCGTCCGCAGTGCAGCCGCGATACCACCGAGCGCGTTCGCGCGCCTGCGCCGAGGGGCTCCCGGCAGGTGTGCCGGCGCTGTGGGCGACTGTGCCGCCGTTGGGACAGGTGGCCACCCGTCTGGGCGCGCTCGAGCGCGGCGGCAGAAGGTCCCGCACGACCGCCCAGGCCGATGCGGAACAGCGCGAGCGAGCCCGAGCACGACGCTCGACACGGCTCGAACCGACGGCCGGCTTGCGGCGCGGAACCCCGAGCGCGCGTCGTTCGCCGCTGGCCTTCGGGTCGTCACCCGTGCGCGCGCGCCGCTCTGCGCTCTTCGGTTTTCTCGACGACGCACATCGAAGAAATCGAGCGTGACGCGCGCGTCACGAGCGGCGCGCTCGGGCCGCGTCGAACCGCGCGTCCGCCCTCGATCGCACCGCTGGTACGTCGAGTGCTCTGTGCTCATTTCATCGTGCTCCGCCTGCTCACCGCATCGCTGGCCGTCGCGCTGTCGGCCTGCGCGACCGTCGAGGGCGAGCTCCAGCACGTCTCGACGCTGCCGCCGTCGCGCGACTGCCACGACGCTCGACCGACCGTCGCGGTGCTGCCCGGCTCGAAGCGCATCGCGCTCGAGTTCCAGCAGAGCGGCCCCTGTCAGCGGCGCCCCATCGCCGTCTACCGCCAGGAGCGCCACGTGCGCCTCGACGACCGCTGGCGCATCGGCCTCTCGAGCGTCGCAGGCTTCGCCGCGGTCGGAGCGGTCGCCGCCCGCCTCGCCGCCGAAGCGAAGCCCGAGCGCTGGGCCGACGCCGCGTACCACCAGGGCGAGCGCAACCTGACCAACACGCTGACCGTGATGGCGGGCGCCACCGGCGTCGTCGCCGTCGGCACGCTGGTCTACGCGGTGACGGGCGCCATCTCGGTGCCGCTCCCGCCGCGCGAGCGCGCGTTCGAGCTCGACGTCACGCCGGAGCCCCGCTCGCCCGCGACCGGGCGCATCAGCGGAGTCGACGGCGTGCCGCTCGGCGTGAGCGACGAAGAAGGCGTGCTCGTCATAAGCCTCGACGACGCGGCGGCCGTCGCGCGCGGCGAGCTCTACATCGACGGCACGCGCGCCGAGCTCATGTCGGGCTCGGCGGGCCGGCTCTGGGCGCTGCCCGCCTGCCGCCGCGCGCTCGCCGGCTTCGACTCCAACCCCGACCAGCCGCCCCTGCCGTTCGACTCCCGCCGCGCCGACGCCGAGCGCTGCGCCGCCAGCGGCTGGAGCTTCGCCGACGCCGTGCTCGCCTTCGTCACCGCCCCGCATTCGCCACCGGCGCACCGAAAGCGCTCTACTCACGGCCGTGACTGAACCTGCGGACAAGGGCGTGCAGCGGTGGGCGCTGATGGGGCGCGACACCTTCGCCCGCGAGGACTTCGTCGTCGCCACCTTCGACACGCGTGAAGAGGCCGAGGCGGCGATGCGCGTGCGAGACGCGCGGCTCGAGAAGACCCAGGACGCCGCCTTGCGCGACGAGTCGTGGGTGGTGCCCGTCACTTCGCTGCGTCGATGACCTCGAGCACGCGCCCGAAGTTCGACAGCGCGTGCGTCGGCTTCGCCGGGGCCGCTCCGCCGCCCTCGTACACCGACGCCGCGTGCCGCTTCGTGATGGCGGGCGCCGAGATGATGTCGAGCCGCTCGCGGTACTCCTGCGAGACGTAGGTGCCGTACTCGGCCCAGCAGTCGATGGCGCCGGTCGCCTTCGCGATGGCGATGTCTTTCGTGAGCGAGTCGCCGACGACGAGCGTCTCTCTCGGGTCGACGCCGTACTGCTTGCAAATGGCGTAGAGGCCGTTCGTCGAGGGCTTCTCCCAGTCGCGGGGCAGCTCGACGACCGGGCACGCCGCGCGGTACTCGCCGCGCTCTTCCTTCTGCAGAATGTCGGGCGCGACCAGCTTCTCGCCCTCGGCGCCCGCGGGGAAGTGAAAGCCCGGCATCGTGTAGAGCGCCGTCAGGTGCTCGTCGAGCTTCATGCGCTTCACGCGCTGCTCGGCCGGGTTTCGCGGCGCGTCGGTCAGCGCCACCACCGGCAGCTTGCGCTCCTGCAACGTCTTCAGGGTGTCGACGACGGTCTTGAAGGGCTTGAGGTACTTCTTGCGGGCCTCCGAGAACGCCATGCGGGCGGGCTCGATGACGAGCTTGTCGAAGCTGCCGAACTCGGGGAAGTCGGCGTACAGCGACGACTCCTGCAGGGCGAACGGGTACTCGTTCGAGTCGTACTTCTTGTAGACGGCCTTGAGGCTCTGCACGACCTTGATGCGGGGGTAGCCGGTCGCGCCGCAGACCGCGTCGACCATCGCCTCGACCGCGGGCACGATGTAGTCGATCCACGAGTAGAGGGTTCCGTCCATGTCGGTGACGACGAGGCGCACGGGCATCGGTGTGCCGCGCTTTAAACGAGAACAGGCGCCGCAGTCGATCCATACTGCGGGCGCGACCCATGTGGCAGCTGACCATCAACGGGCCCGGGTATTTCGACACCGCGTATGACCTGCCCGAAGGCGTGACCATGATGGGTCGCGCCGACGAGAACGACATCGTTCTCTCGGGCGACCTGGTCTCGCGCAAGCACGCCCGCATCACCGTGCGGGGCGACTCGCTCACCGTCGAAGACCTCGGGTCGCGCAACGGCAGCAAGCTCAACGGCCAGCCGCTCGAGGGCCTGCAGCCCGCGAAGGCCGGCGACCTCTTGCAGGTCGGCGAGAACACCCTCGCGATTCGCCAGCCGAGCACCGTCGAGAACGCCGCGACCGACATGATCGACCTCGGCGCCGGCGGAGCCGTGAAGCGCTTCGGCCGCGGCATCGACATCGCGTCGGCCGTCATCCTCGCGAAGGACGTGCGCGACAGCGTGGTGATGAAGGTGCTCGACAACATCGCCCCGTTCAACCCGTCGCAGCTGCCGTTCGGCGATGCGGGTGACATCGGCGTCGCCGCCGAGCGCAGCAAGACCTCGGAGCTCGAGCTGCCCGCCGACGCCAACGTCGAGACGACCCCGCGCACGGGCGTGCCGATCGCGTTTCACTCGCTGCTGTTGCTCTACCGCGTCGCCGAGAAGCTCTCGTCGGCGTCGACGCTGCAGGCGTTTCTCGAAGACGTCACCGACAAGGTCATGGAGCGCGTCGGCGCCACCACCGCCGTCGTGCTCTCGCGCCACCACTCGGGCGTCATGGTGCCCGCGGCCGTGCGGCACGGCGGCAAGCTGCAGAAGGGCGAGGTGCCGGTCAGTGACGCCATCGTCGACGCCGCCATCGAGAAGGGTCAGGCCATCGCCGTCGCCAACGTGCGCGACGACCGCCGCTTCGCCGAGCGCGAGAGCGTCGTGCTGTACGGCGTCGACCAGGTGCTCTGCATCCCCATCGGGCGAGAGGCCCCGTTCGACGGCGTGCTCTACCTGAACCGCGTCGGCGTCTCTGAGGAGCCCGTCGAAGACCTGCTCGACCTGTGCAACGCGGTCGCGCAGCTCATCGACGCCGGCATGCAGCGCTGGAACAAAGACGGCCCGCACAGCCCCGCCGACGAGCGGCTGAAGCTCGCGCTCGAGCGCTTTCACGCGCCGGCCATCGTCGAGCGCCGCGTCGCCGAGCTGAAGAACAAGGGCGGCAAGCCGACCCAGCTCGAAGAGAAGATGGTGACGGTGCTGTTCGCCGACCTCTCGGGCTTCACCG
Source organism: Myxococcaceae bacterium (assembly GCA_044223505.1). Classification (GTDB taxonomy): domain Bacteria; phylum Myxococcota; class Myxococcia; order Myxococcales; family Myxococcaceae; genus Xiheicaenimonas. The sequence goes on along the minus strand of JBGALX010000010.1, from coordinate 304,916 downwards.
CCATCTCGCAGAAGCTCGAGCCGCAGAAGACGCTCGAGCTCTTGAACGAGTTCTACGAGCGGTCGACGCGAATTCTGTTCTCGTTCGAGGGCACGGTCGACAAGTTCCTCGGCGACAGCGTGATGGCGCTGTTCGGCGCGCCCTACTCGAAGGGCGACGACGCGCTGCGGGCGGTGCGCGCGGCGCTGGCGCTGAAGGCCGAGTGGGCGAAGTTCATCGCGAAGCGGCCGCAGCGTGAGCGGTGCGAGGTGAAGGTCGGCGTGAACACCGGCAAGGTGCTCGCGGGCACGGTCGGCGGCGACCTGCGGCTCGACTACACCGCCATCGGCGAGCCGGTGAACATCGCGAGCTGGCTGTGCCAGAGCGCGTCGCCGCAGCAGGTGCTCATCACCGGCAAGACGCTCGCGCAGATCGGCGCCCGCTTCGACGTGACGCCGCTCGGCGAGCGCGCGCTGCAGGGCTCGAAGGTGCGCACGGCCGTGTTCGAGGTGCTCGAAGAAGACGCCGGCTCGGGCACGCTCTCGGGCGTCCGCGCGTAAAAAAGGGGACAGGAAAAAGGGGACAGGCTACTTTTTTGCGCAACCCGCGACAGGCGGCCCCGACGAAGCGAGTCGGTTGCGCAAAAAAGTAGCCTGTCCCCTTTTTTGCGCAGTGCCTACTTCACGCCGCCGTCGTCGAGCGCGAGGCCGTAGAGGCGGCGAGCGCAGGCGAGGTGCTCCTGGCGCCACTGCGCGGCCGTGGTGTCTTGAAGCTGCTGCGCGAAGAGGTCGCCGCCGTCGGTCGACGTCACGAGGTACCAGCGCGTGTTGCACTGGCCGCCGATGAACTTCTCGCGCATGCCGAAGTACGTGAACGTGCCGCCGTCGATCTCGAGGCAGCCGTCGCTCACCGCGCCGCAGATGTTCGGCACCCCGAGCACGTTCGGCGTGGCGCGCGTGACGCCGGGCACGGCCGCGTACAGCGGAGCGAGCCGGGGCGTGTCGTAGGCGCCGTAGAAGCTGATCAGCATCGAGTCGACGCGCCGCGCGCGGTACGTCGTGTTGAGGCACGCCATCGCGTCGTAGGCGCCCGCGTCGCTCACCTCGACGACGAGCGACGTCGCCTCCTGCGGAGGGATGTACCCGAACAAGCGCACCCCGGTGCTCGTGTCGCGCATGCGCGTGAAGTCGGCCTCGATGCGGCGGTACGTCTCGTCGTCGGCGATGAACGTGCCCGTTGTCTCGATCGCGAGGCCCTCGAGGTCCGTGTCGGCGCGCGGAGTCGACTGCAGCTCGGCCGCGCTCGCGAGCGTGCTCGGCGCGCACGCCCCCGCATCGATGAACAGCCAGTAGTAGCCGCCGTCGCGCGGGCCCGCGTCGGGGCGACCCGCATCGAGGCCGGCGTCGCTGCCCGCATCGGTGCCCGCATCCACGCCGGCGTCGTAGCCCGCGTCGAGCATCGGCTCGGTGGGAGGCGAGCTGCAGCCGGCGAACAGCGCAACGATGAGCGTGAGGCGACGCACGGCTCGCGTTTACCACCACTCTCGTCTTCTCAGCTCGCGAGAACCGGGACGCGCGGCGACGCGCGCGCTCAAGCGTTCGCGGCGTTGCGACGGCACGGCCGCGGCAGTCGGGGACGAGCGACGCGGAGCATTTCGCTCTGCCTCGAACGAGGGGAAACCCATGATCAGCAGCTGCAGCATCAATCGCTACGAAGCACGCGCCGCCGAGCTCGACGCCGAAGCCCGGCAAGACCGCCAGGAGGCCGCGCAGCACGCGACCGCCGCGGTCGCTCACACCGGCGCCGCCGCGGTGAACACCGTCGTCTCGGCGGCGAGCGTCGCGTACGGCACGGTCGAGGTGGTGAAGGGCGCCGCCCACCTCGCCGCGGCCGGCGGGCTCTCGGTCGCCGCCGCCAAGGCCTGGCTGTCGGAGAAGATCTGGTCTGGAGCGCAGGCCGTCGCCGCGCTCGCCACCCGGGGCTTCGCGGCGCTCTCGAACGCGTTCGGCCGCGCGAGCGGCGACGGCACCCGCCTGCGCGTGAAGGAGCGCGAGGTGCCCGCCGCGCCCCAGAGCGCGTGGCTGCTCGACGAGGCGAAGAAGCAGCTCGGCAAGTCGGGCGGCGCGCTCGAGACCGCGGGGCTCTCGTACGCGAACGCCGCGGTGCAGGGGGTGAGCGCCGGCGTGAACGTGGTGGCCGCCGCGGGCCACACGGCGGCGGCCGCGGGCAACGCGATGCAGGCCGACGGCCGGGCGCTCGCGGCGGCGCGGCTCGAGGGCGCGGCACGGAGCGAGCGCGCGTGCGAACCGCCGCCGCGAAAGCGTGATTCGTGCGAAGGCGTGAGACACTGACGGCGGCTTGAAGACGCTGCTCCTCTCTGCGCTGACGCGGCAGTTCCTGATTCAGGGGGCCCGCTTCTCCGAGCTGCACCCCAACGACTGGCTGCTCTGGGAAGCGGGCACGCTCGCGGTGCCGAGAGGCAACATCGCGACGGCGAACACGGTGAGCGACCCGCTCGACGCCGGAGCCGTGAAGCCGCGCGTCGGCGACCCGCTGTGCTTCGCGCTCGACACCGCGACGCCGGGCGCGACCGTCACCATCGGCCGCGCCGAGGGCAACACCATCGTGCTGAGCGACGAGACGGTGTCGCGGCACCACTGCACGCTCGTGTGGAACGAGGGCTGGTCGGCGGTCTCGGCCGAGGAGCACTCGGTGTTCCTGCTCGACCAGAAGCCGGTGCCGCCCGGCCGCTTCGTGGCGGTGTCGTCGGGGCAGACGCTCACGCTCGGGCACCTCGAGCTCTCGCTCTACACCGCGCACGGCATGCTGCTGCGGCTCGCCGCGAAGATGGCGCGACGGTAGCGCGCCCGAGGCTGCTCGAGCCTACCGGCCCGGTGCTTCTCGAAGTCGCGCGCGAGCCGCGTGACCTTGAACCCGTTCTGCTCGAGGTACCGCACCGTCGACCTCGCGCCGCTGTGAGAGCCTCAGGCCGGGCTCGTCGCCATCGTCGCGAGCTCGCGCGCGATCAGCTCGCGCACCCGCTCGCGCAGCGCGGGCGCGTCGACGGAGGTCAGACCCTCGGTCGAGATGGGCTCGAGCACCCGCGCCACCGCGGTGGCGTCGCCGAACCAGAGGCTGCCCTTCGGCCGGCAGGCGCGCGTGCCGTGCACGACGACCGGCAGCACCGGCACCTGCGCCTCGATCGCGAGGTCGAACGCGCCGTCCTTGAACGCCTGCAGCTGCCCATCGGGGCTGCGCGTGCCTTCGGGGAACAGCATCACGCTCAGGCCCGAGGCCAGCGTCGCGTGCGCGGCGGCGAACATGCGCTCGATCGACGCCCGCGCCCCGCGCCGCACGGGAATGTCGCCTCCCAGGCCGATGAGCCACCCGGTGATCGGCACCCGAAACGCCTCGGCCTTGGCGACCCACCGCATGTCCCACGGCAGGTGCGAGAGCAGAAAAGGGTCTGCCGTCGACATGTGGTTCGCCACCACCACGTACGCGCGCTCGTCGATGCCCGGCGGCGTGCGACCCTCGACGCGAAAGCGCCACAGCGGCGTCAGCTCGGACGTGAGCCGCCCGAAGCGGCGCATCCACCGGCCGCGCAACCTCCGCCCGGGATCGCGCCGCGCCACCAGCGCCACCGCGGCCATGATCGGCAGGAAGACGAACACGGCGAGGAAGAAGAACTCTGCGTACGTGTACAGCCCGAGCGCCACGCGTCTGACCGTGGTCCCCATCTCAGCGGGCCGCCGCCCGCGTGTTCGGCACACCGAGCGGCGTCAGCGGCGTGGTCATGCCGCACTCTCGCCGCGCTGCCCGCCTGCCCGCCTTGACCGAAGTCACGTTCACGCCGCGACCGCCGTAGCACCGACTGCGTGCGATGGCGCGCTCGTTCAGCGGTGCGCGGCCCTTCGCCCCTCAGTTCGGCACGCGGCTGCAGTCGGTGCCGTCGATGTTCGTCGACCAGCCCGCGAGCACCGACGTGTTCGGCACGAACGAAAGGCCCAGGTTGATGACGTTGTTGCGCACGGTCACCCCGACGAAGGTGCCCGCGTAGTTGTAGGCCTGAATGCCGGCCGTGAAGCAGTTCTTCTCGAGCACGGTGTTGCCGCTCGAGCCGAAGACGCCCGCCGGCACGCCGCCGGTCTGCCGCACCGTGTTGTACGCCACGTAGTTGTCGTGACCGGGGTCGTGGCCCGTGCCGGGCACCATGTCTCCCATGGTGAAGCCGGCGGACGAGGGCTCGGTGACGCCCACGTCGATGTCGTTGTGGGTCAGCCGCATGTTGCTCGACTCGAAGAAGCTGACCGCGTCGCTCGCGTAGCCCTGGCCGCGCACCACGTTCGCGTCGATGGTGCTGCCGCTCGAGTAGTCGTATTCGATGGCCGACCCCATTCCCGACGAGCCGCCGTGAAAGGTGGTGAAGCGGTTGTTTCGCGTGGTGACGTTGGTGCCCTGGTTCACCAGCACGCCGCGGGCGCCGTCGTGAATCGAGTTGAACTCGATGACGGCTCCGCTGGCCGACGAGACGACGATGTTGCCCGCGCCACCGCAGGGGCCCAGGTCGCTGTCGCGCACCGTGACGTTGGCGACGTTGATGGAGATGCACGGCCCGTTCGGGTTCGAGATACGCACCCCCGAGATGACCTGCCCCGCCGTGGCGGTGATGGGGCCCGAGCTCGTGAAGCTCGTCACCCGCGGCCCGGCGCCGCTGGTAGGCGCAGGAGCCCCGCCGCCGCCCGAGCCGCCCGCGCCGCCCGAGCCGCCCGAGCCGCCCGAGCCGCCCGCGCCGCCCGAGCCGCCCGCGCCGCCCGAGCCGCTTCCGGCGCCGGCGGTGACGGCTGCGGTGGTGGTGGCCGAGCTGTACTCACAGAAGTTCTGGTAGGGCGTGGGCACGGTCACCCCGAAGGCGCCGTCGCTGCAGTTGACCGAGCCCTCCGCGACGCGAACCGTGTAGGCGCCGGGGACTCCGTAGCGCACTTCGCGGCGGCCCGAGAACGTGCAGGTGTCGCCGGGAGGCGCCGCGGCCTCGGCGGCGCAGCGAGTCCACGTCACGGCCGGAGGAGGAGGAGGCGGCGGCGGCGGCGGCGCGCCCGGGTCGGTCACCGCCACCTGCACGGTGGCGCTGGCGGCGGCCCCGGTGTCGACGAGGGTGGCGGTGGCGGTGAGGGTCGCGCTGCCGGCGGCGAGGGCCTGAACGACGCCGTCGGCGTTCACCGCGGCGACCTGCGGGTTGCTGCTGGCAAAGCCCAGCGTGTAGATGCGCGCCGCGGTGGTCGAGACGCTGACGCGCAGGGTCACCTGCTCGCTCTTCGTCATCGAGAGCTTCCCGGCGGTGACGCTCAAGGCCAGCTCGGAGTCCGCGGTGGTGGCGGAGTCGCCCGAGAGGTCGCCAACCTCCCCCAGGCAGCCAGCGAGCGAGAGCAGGACGGCGGCGAGCCACGGCGGGGTGAGCGACGAGGGGCCCGGCCGGAGCGTGAGGTGGGCTGCGGGGGCGATTCGGTTGAGCATCGTGCCTCCTGAGACTGCCGAGAGTGGGTGACATCTCGGTAGACAGGGGCGAGTCCGCTCCGGTCGCATCGGTTCGATGCGGGGCGCTATCGGGGGGCGGCGGCGACGGGCCGCGCGCGCGGCGTCGAGGGGTCGGTCACGCGGGCCGTGGGGGCCTTCACCGCCGGAGCTTCGAGGCTCAAGGTCGTGCGCGGGCCCTTCACCGTCACGGTGGCCGTGAAGCCCGTCGTGAGCGCGGACGGAACCTCGGCCGGCGTCACCCGCACCGTGTAGCGCCCGCTGGGCAGCTCGGTCGCGAAGGCCGCGGCGGGCGCCGACGCGCACGTCACCTCCACCTCGAGGGGCGGCTGCTTGCCGGCGAGGTCGGTGAAGCTCAGCCGCGCGACCACGCCGCCGACATCCGTGCACAGCGGAGCCAGGTGCCTTCCGTCGACGGTCACGAAGCCCACCACCTTCACCAGGTCTTCGGCGTTCGCGGTCGCTGCCGCGACGGACACTGCCATCGTCACCCACCAGAGCCTCACGGGCACCTCCTCTCGAATCTCGAGAAGAGGGACATGCCCAATGTGGCGCCGGTTGCATTTTCCGCGCACTTTTTGCGCAACCCACGGCTTTGCATCGGGAATACCTCGTCGCCGCGCTAGCGGCTGGGGCGGCTCGGGTCTGGGGCGGGGGTGCGCACCAGCGGATTGGCGGCGTTTCCCCGGCGCAGCGCCTCGATCAGCGTCGGCGTGAAGGCGATCAAGACCACGACGAGTGAAGCCATCACAGCAACTGCGCCGAGCGAGAGCATGAGATTCGATAGCGGCCCCGGCTTCGGGGCACCCTCGAAAGCCGGGGCGTCACCGAATGGCCGCGGTTCAACGGCTTGCGAAGACGGACAGCAGGTCGGCGAAGGCGTGGTCGGCGGCGCGGGGCTGCCAGCGGGCGCCGTCGTCGCGCATGAAGGTGTGCTCGGCGTCGTAGGTGCGCGACTGAAACCGGGTGCCGGCGGCGGCGAGGGCGCCGTGAATCTTCTGCCGCGCCTCGGCGGGAATGTGCGGGTCGCGTGAGCCCCACACGAGCAGGAGCTCGCCCGAGATGATGGGAGCCGCCGTGAGCGAGCGCGCCGTGCCCTTCGCGGCTCCGAGCGAGTCGTCGTGAAGGCCGGTCGGGTAGAAGCAGGCGGTCGCCTTCACCATCGGTCGGAGCGCCGCGCGGAAGGCGAGGTGACCTCCGATGCACCAGCCGCAGGCGAGCACGCGCTCGGGGCCCAGCGCCTGCGCGAAGCCGAGGGCGGCGTCGAGGTCTTCGTCGAACCACTCGAGCTTCATCTTCGCGGCGTCGTCGAGCGCCCGCTGGCGATCTTCTTCGAAGCGCAGCACGGTGCCGAGCGGCTCGATTCGACCGTACAGCTCGGGCGCCACCACGGTGAAGCCGTACGACGCGATGCGGGTGCACGCGCGCACGTGCGGCGCCGTGTGCTGGAAGATGTCGGAGTACGCGACCACGCACGGGCGCTTCGCAGGGTCACCCTTCGGCTCGAAGACGCGAATGCGCAGCTTCCCGAGGTCGACCGAGTGCGTCGAGACGTTCATGCGCCCCGCATCGCACAGACGTGCGGAAAGTTGCAGTGCCCCTGAGAGGGGGGCGTCGTTCGACGGAATCGTGCGTGCATCGGCGCGACGCGTTCTGGATGATTGGGGGCGATGGTCCGCCACGGGATGTCGCTCCCCTCGCTGTCGCTGGGCACGATTCACTCGGTGCTCGTGGGCGTGTCGTTCGGTAGTCCGACGGTCGCCGATTACGAAGAGCAGGAGCGGTTTCAGGCAGACTTCCTCGCGCGGCTGGGCGGCAAGTGCTCGGCGTTCTGGGTGGTGAAGCGGGTGACGTCGCCCGGAGACGCCGCGATGCGCGAAAAGGCGCGCCAGCTGGCCGAGCGGTTTCGCCCGATGGTGCGCGGCTCGGCCGTCGCCATCACCGCGAGCGGCCTCGGAGCCGTGCTCGCCCGCGGCTTCATGGGAGCCTTCGCGCTCGTCACGAACCCCGACCCGCCGCTGAAGACGTTTCGCACGGTGGAGCCGGCGCACAGCATCAGGGCCGCAAACGACGCGAGCCACCCGTTGGAACACCTCGACATTCGTTCTCCTCCTTCTGCCGGCCTCGCTCGAGGGAGCTCGTGCAAGCGGCAAACCACGGAAAAGAGATCTCGAAGAACGCCGCAGCGCACGCCTGCTCCACCCGTGCCCGCTCGCGTCGCGGCGGGCGTGTCATTCGATCACCTCGGAAAACCGTGCGTCGAAGCTGAAGGAGCCGACCCCGAGGGGCGGCCGCCGAGCCTCACGGGCTCGCGACCTGCCGCACCTCGATGCGCCGCTGCTGCACGAACTGCAGCACGCGCTCGCCGAGCGCGTTGCCCGAGTCGGCGAAGTCGGTGATGACCGACAGGTGGTCGTCGAACGTCGTCTCGTAGGTCTGCACGGGCACGTGCGCCTCTTCGAGCGCCGCGACGAAGCGGCGCGCGTCGCGGCGCAGAATCTCGGGGTCGCCGTCGGCCCACGCGACGAGAAAGGGCGGTGGCCGCGACTCCTTCAGGTGCCGCGCCGGCATCACGTCGCGCCACACGTTCTTGTCCTGCCCGAAGGTCGGGAACACCAGCGGCCCGCCGATGAACATCGCGTTGCCCAGGTGCTCGACGTCGTACGGGCCCGACACGCCGATGACGCCGGCGAGCTGCGACGGCGACGCGCCCCACTCGCGCAGCCACTTCGGGTCGCACGCGGCCAGCGCGACGAGGTGCGCTCCGGCCGAGTGGCCCATCGCGAACACCGACGAGGGGTCGCCGGCGTACTCGGGCGCGTGCTGCAGCGCCCACGCGAGCGCGCGCGACGTGTCGCGAATCTGCGCGGGGTGCCGCGACCACGGCGCGAGCCGGTAGCTGATGACCATCGCCACCACGCCCTGGTTCGCGAGCCGGCGCCCGAGCAGCGCGTAGTTGCCGCCTGGCTGCTGGCGGTCGCCGAGAATCCACCCGCCGCCGTGCACGAACACCACCACCGGGTGCGGCCCCTCGCCCGCCGGCACGTACACGTCGAGCCGGTGCTTGCCCGTGTCGAAGTCGTCGCCCTCCCAGTACGCGACGTCTTTCACTTCGCGGCAGCCGTCGGCCAGCTCGACGGGCCGCGTCCACGCGCGGAACACGCAGCCGCTCGAGAGCAGCGCCACCACGAGCAGCGCCCTCACTCGACGAGCTCCATGCCGAGCTTCTTGCACGCCGCCACCAGCCGCTGCCGGTCGGCGCGGTCGCTGAGCCGATCGAGGTACGAGCGGCTGTTCGCGAGGTCGTGCTCGCGGCACGCCGCCTCGCCGGCGATGACGTAGGCGCGCTGACGGCCGGGCTCGGACTCCAGCGACCCGAACAGCTGCCGGATGCGCGCGAGCGCCTGCGCCTCACCGAGCCGCTTCTCCATCTCGGCGATGACCGCCCGGTCGGCCTCGGGCAGCTTTCGCGCCGCCGCCGGCTGCGGCTTCGGGTTCTTCGGCGCCGCAGGCTCGGGCTCCACCGGTGCAGGCGAGGCCGGCTCCACTGGCTTCACCGGCGGCGGAGGAGCCGGCGGCGGCTCGGGCGGCATCGGGCGCGAAGGCTCTGCGACCACGGGCGCGGGCGCCGCCGGCGTCTGGCGCAGCAGATAGAGCGACACCGTCACGCCCGCGATCGCCGCGAAGCCGACGCCCGCGAAGAGGCCCAGCGACGAGCGCCGCGGGGCCACGGCGGTCGGCGCGGGCTGCGAGGCCGGCGGCGAAACGACCTGAGGCGCCAGCGCCGGCGTGTGCGCGGCGGTCGCTCCGAGCGCGAGCGAGTCGGGGGTCGCCATGCCCGGCCGCGCGACCCCGCCCCACGAGCCCTCGGCGGGCCGCTCGGGCGGAGGCAGCGTGCGCGGCACCGGCTGACCCGAGAACGCGGCGATGAAGTCGGCGATGGTGGCGAAGCGCTTCGACCGGTCTTTCTCGAGCGCGCGCTCGACGGCCGTGTAGACGCGGTCGGGCAGCCCCGCCTTCAGCTGCGCGAGCGGCACGTGCGGCTCGTACGCGATGCGAAAGAGCACCTTCGCGATGCTCTCGGCGCTGAAGGCCGGCTGCCCGCTCAGCATCTCGTATGCGATCGAGCCGAGCGCGAACACGTCGGTCTGCGGCCCGACGTCGCTGTTCTGCCCGACCGCCTGCTCGGGGCTCATGTACTGCGGAGTGCCGACCAGCACGGCGTCGGCCGTCTGCACCGTCGTCGAGTCGACGACCTTCGAGATGCCGAAGTCGAGCACCTTCACCTGCGTGCCCATCGGCGTCGGCACGAGGAAGATGTTGTCGGGCTTCAGGTCGCGGTGCACGACGCCGATCTGGTGGCTCGCGTCGAGCGCGCTGCCGACCTGCCGCAGAATCAGCGTCGCCTCGTCGACGCCCATCGTGCCGAAGCGCAGGCGCGACGCGAGGCTCTCGCCCTGCAGGTACTCGAGCACCAGGTACGGAGCCCCGCCCGGCAGCGTGTTGTAGTCGTGCACCTCGACGATGTTCGGGTGGCCGATGCGCGTCGCGACGTCGGCCTCGCGCTTGAAGCGAACGAGCTGCTCTTCCGACAGGCCGCCGGCCTTCGTGTGCAGCACCTTGATGGCGACCTGCTTGCCTTGAAGCCTCAGGTGCCGCGCGAGCCAGACCTCACCCATGCCTCCGCGCCCGATGAGGCGCACGACCTCGTACGTGTCGCCGACACGAGCTCCGACGTCGAGCACGGTTCCGTCTTGAGGCATGGAGGCACGGCCTGCTTACCCTAAGACCGCCGTCAGGTCGCAGCCGAGCGAGCCCGTCGTAAAGCCACGGTGCACGAAAGGAGAATTGTCGACCTGAGCCTGAAGCGTCACCTCGCGCGACCTGGAGGCGGACGTACTCACCCCCCCTCACAGGAGACGACACATGAAGCGCATGGAAGTGTTCTCGATGGCAGCGGTCGCGGCGTTGGCCTTTTGCTCGTGCGGGCCCGATGGGCTCGACGAAACCGGAGGCGACCCCGACCCGTCGCAGCTCGAGGAGCCGACGACCGAAGAGGTGGGTCAGGCGCAGACCATCAGCCGCGGGCCCATCTACCGCAAGTGGAAGTCGAACCGCGTCGGCCCGTGCGCGGCCTCCTACCTGCGCCAGGTGTCGACGAGCGCGGTCGCTCCTCAGGAGCACATCGTCAGCGAGTACGCGCTCTCGCCGCGCGGCGACGAGTACTGGCACAGCGTTCGGGCCTGCCAGGTGGCTCGCAAGACGGTCACCCGCACCGAGGAGTGCATCAACAGCGTGTACTACTTCGTCGAGCGGCTGACCTCGCCCGTCCACCGCGTGAAAGAGGTCGTCTACAACTGCGGGCTGCAGAACCTCTGCGTTCCGTGGGCTCCCACCTATTCACCGTTCACCTCGGGCGGCACCTGCGGCTGAGCGGCGCGCGACGTCCCGGGCAGCGCGCCACGTCGTGCGCCGCCCGGCTGACGTTCAACGCGTGAGCAGCTCGCGCAGGGCCGCGACGAGCTGCGAGCGCACCGGGTCGCGATGCGACATCAGGTCGTGCAGCACCGGAGCCTTCGAGCCGTCGGCGCGCTGCTGCGAGAGCACCTCGAGCGGCGCGCCGAGACGCGCTGCGGCTTCGGCCACCGTCTTCGTCTCGACCCTGGTGTCGTGGCTCGCCGCGAAGAAGTGCAGGTCGACCCCGCGCAGCTTCTCCAGCTCTTCGGCGCGCATCATCTGCCGGGTCGCGTGCACCGCCGTCTTCGCGAAGCCCCAGGTCACGCCGCCGACGCGAATCTGCGGGTAGCGCTCGGCGAGCAGGTTCGGCACCTCGAACCGCTCGGCGCAGTCGGTCAGCGAGTTGCCCTCGAACGGCTTGGGCCGATACGCGCCCTGCCCCGGCACGTACTGGTTCGGCGCGAGCCAGCCGGTGAGGTTCGCCACCGCGCTCTCGACGCGGTCGGGCAGCTTCGTGTTGATGTCGAGCATCGGCGCGAGCAGCGCCGCCTGCTGGTAGCGGCCCGGGTGCTCCTGCATGTAGCGCGTGGCGACGCCGCCGCCGAGCGAGGTGCCGACGAAGGCGTAGGGGACCTCGGCGCCCAGCTCGCGCCGCAGCACCTCGGTGAACGCGTGCTGGTCGCTCACCATGTCTTCGAAGTCGCCCAGCGTGTGCTTCTGCGGCTCGTCGTGAAGCTCGCGCTCCGAGAAGCCGACTCCGCGGTGGTCCATCAGCGCGAACGCGTAGCCTTCGGCGCGCAGCGCTCGGAAGTTGAAGAGCAGCTCGCCGTACTTCACGAACGACTCGTCGTTGCCCAGGGCGAAGTTGATGACCTTCTTCACCGGCGTGCCCGGCGGCGGCCCGTACACCGCGTACCGGAGCTTCAGGCCTCCTTCGCCCTCGAGCTCGCCGAACTGCCCGGTCGCCAGGTAGTCGGCGAGCACCGTGCGCGTCTGGTAGAGGATGTCCGCGTCGGTCGGGTCAGGCAGCGACAGGAAGCGCGAGAAGTCGACCGGCGGGCTCAGCGTGCCCGCGGCTCCCCGGCTGAACGGGAAGGCCTCCCCGCTCGCCGGCGCCGCGGCCAGGGCCAGCGCGGGCTGGGTGCCGCGATAGGCATCGGGCGAACGGCTCGGCCGCGTCTGGGGCGCCGCGCCCACAGGCGCTCGGTGAGTCAGGCTCGCAGGCCGACGCTCGGAGGGCTTCACACGCATGAGTCACCTCGTTCGAAGAGATCAGGGGCACGGCAGCGGCGTACGCGCGACCATCAGCTCGTCGACGTAGACCGACGCCGCCGGGTGATTCGGGCTCGCGTAGAGAATGCCGGCGAGCATGTTGCTGATGCCCGCAGCGGGGCGGGTGTCGAGCCCGCTCGCGGAGACCACCGTGCTCCCCCCGACCTTGATGCTGGCGCTGCCGCCAAAGTCCGAGACGCTCACCGCGAGCTCCACGCACTGCCACGAGCCGGTCGGGAAGCTGTAGCCGCCCGAGGTCGGGTACTGGCTCGCCGTGGTGAGCGAGAGCTGCACCTCGGTGCCCGAGATGCCCATCGAGACGCCGGCGTACGGAGGCACCGCTTCCCCGAGCCCCAGCAGCGTGAGCGTCTGGCCGGCGCCGACCGCCGCTGCCGTCACGAAGACGTGCGCGCGCAGGTAGAAGCTGCCCGACGTCTCGCCCGCGAACGCGGTGCGCCCGACGAGCGCCTGCGAGCTCGCGGACGGCGAGATGCTCGCCTCGAGCGCCCGCGCCCCGCGCGCGTGCGTCGAGGTCGACAGGCCCACCTGCCCCGAGCCGACCGCGTTGAACCAGGAGGAGGGCAGCCGGGTCGCCTCGAACGACTCGCACAGCCGCGCCGTCGAGCCGCGGCACGCGGTGTCGAGGCCGTAGTCGAGCGCCGCGGCGGCGCCGCCGTCGAGCCCGTCGCGCAGCCCCACCCAGGCCGGCTTGCGTGCGAGCGCGTCGTCGAGCGGCAGCGGGTCATCGGCGCCGTAGAACGCGTCGACCCAGCTGTACTTGTCGGTGAAGCCCCACGTGCGCAGCGCCGTGCAGCCGGGCTCGCTGCGACAGACGTCTGCGAGCAGCTGGTACACCTGCCCCTGATAGCGGAGCTTGTCCACCGCGGCGCCCGGCAGCTCGGCGAGCCGCACGTCGAGCTCGCTCACGTGCACCGTGAGCCCGAGCGCGGCGAAGCGGCGGAGGTTGTCGCGCAGCCGCTGCTCGGTCAGCTCGAAGTTCGCGAAGTCGTACGCCGAGACGTGGAACTGCAGCCCCACGCCGTCGATCGGCACGCCCTGCATGAGCAGCCGCTGCAAGAGCGCGTAGACCGCGTCGGACTTCGGGTTCACCGTCTCGACGCCGTAGTCGTTGTAGAAGAGCTTCGCCGTCGGGTCGGCCGCGCGCGCGGCGCGGAAGGCGCGGGCGATGTACGGCTCGCCCAGCTGCTGCGCGAAGACCGACGAGCGCAGCTGCGCGGTGTCGTCGATGGCCTCGTTCACCACGTCCCACGACTGCACCTTGCCGCGGTAGCGGCCGACGACCGCCGCGATGTGCGCGTCGAGCTCGGTGCCGAGCTGCTGCGCGTTGAGGCCCTGCACCCAGCCGGGCAGCTGCAGGTGCCACACGAGCACGTGCCCGTGCACCGCCTGCTGGTGCTGCACCGCGAAGTCGACCAGCGCGTCGGCGTCGGCCCAGGTCCAGGTGCCGGGCGCGGGGTGCAGCGACTCCCACTTCATCGCGTTCTCGGGCACCACCTGGTTGTGCTCGCGCGCGAGCGCGTCGCGGTACAGCGCGTCGCTGCGCAGCGCCGCCGCGTCGACCGCCGCGCCGATGAAGGGCAGCCCCGGCGAGACGCGCGCGCGCAGCGAGTCGGGGTCGACGGTGAAGCCTCCGGCCGCGCCGCCCGCCGCGCCACCGGCGGTGCCGCCCGCGCTCGCGCCTCCCGCGGTGGCCCCCCCTGCGGCGGCTCCTCCGGCGAGGGCCGCGCCGCCGCCGGGCATCGCGCTGCCGCCCGCGGCAGCTCCACCGGCAGAGGCAGTCGCTGCGCCCCCACCTTGGCCGCTGCCTCCGCCTTGCCCTGCCTCGCTCACCAGGCCTTCGCACGCGGTGAGCCACAGGACTAGGCAGAGCCCGCGCGTCATCTCTCTCTAGGGTGGCACGGAGCGGCATTCGGGGCTCACCGCCGTGAACACGTATACAGACCTCCGCACTTCGGGCTACTTGAGACTGGTCATGGCCCGCTCGGTCTCACTGCTGGCGCTGGCGCTGTCGGCCTGCAGCGTGACGGTGGTGCCCGCGTTCGACCTGCCGCTGGCCGGCGGCGCTGCGGGCGGAGGCGTCGGCGGTGGCGCGGCCGGCGGCGGCGGCGGAGCCGCTGCGCGCGTGACGGCGGTGGCGGGGGCCCACGAGGCGACGGCGGCGCTGCGCGACGGGAAGCTCTTCGCCTGGGGCTCGGGTGACGCGATGTACGGCGAGACGGGCCTGGGCCCGCGAGCGCTCGGGAGCGCGACGTTCGTCGCGGTGGCCCTCGGCTGGTCGGTGGTCTGCGCGGTCGACGCGGCCGGCGCGGCGTACTGCCGGGGCACCAACACCGACGGCGAGCTCGGGCAGGGCGACACGGCGCCGAGCGCCGCGCTCGTGAAGGTGCCGCTGCCGGCGCCGGTGAAGCGGCTCTCGCTCACGCACTACCACGCGTGCGCGGTGCTGACCGACGCGCGGCTGTACTGCTGGGGCCGGGGCACCGAGGCGCAGCTCGGCCAGAACGACGCCAACAGCCGCGCGGCGCCGGTGCAGGTCGCGGGCGCGTGGCTCGACGTCGCGGCCGGCGACGGCCACACCTGCGCGCTCGCGAGCGGCGGCCGGCCGTGGTGCTGGGGGCGCAACACCGAGGGAGAGATCGGCCAGGGCTCGGTGCAGCCTCCGCGCTACGACGCTCCGCAAGAGGTCACCTCGGCGCCGGTGCTCACCACGCTCGAGGCCACGATGTTCGCGACGTGCGGGCTCGACGGCTCGGGCGCCATCTGGTGCTGGGGCAAGCGCCAGGACGTGCAGGGCGGGCCGAACCCGTCGGTCGACTACCTCACCGCGGCGAAGCTCGACCCGAGCGGCGGCTGGTCGGGCCTCAGCGCTTCGCTCTTTCACGCGTGCGCGAAGAAGGCCGACGCGAGCGCGTGGTGCCTCGGTCAGAACGCCGACGCAGACCTCGGCCTCGGCGACATGACCTTTCGCCCGACGTTCACGCGCGTCGCCGACGGAGTCGACCAGGTGAGCGCGGGTCGCTTTCACACCTGCTTCACCCGCGCGGGTCGTTTGTGGTGCGCGGGCAAGAACGCCTCGGGACAACTCGGGTTCTCCGACACGAACCCGCGCAGCACCTTCACCGAGGTGAACTTTCCCTGAAGCGGTGAGCTGGTCCAGGCCCGTCGGACCACGAGAGGGTGAATGCCTCGTGTCGTCCCATTCACCCTGAGGGTGTGCCCAGCGTGGTGCCGCGCATGACTGCGCTGGGGAGACACCTGCAGGTCGAAGTGCCCGGACACACCGTCGACACGCGCTGGCTCGCGGCGTCGGCGCGTCTGAGGCCGAAGCCGGTCTGGCGTGCGGCGGCCCTCGCCGCGGCCGCGGGGCTGCTGGTCGTCGCCGGAGTCGGCGCGTGGGTGCTGCGCCCCGCCGTCTCGCCGCTCGGCGTGGGTCAGGGCCTCATCGCCACGCGCGCGACGGTGGCCGAGCTGCCCGACGGCTCGAGGGTCGAGCTCGGCTCGGGCGGCAGCGTGCTGCTCCATGCGAGCGGGCCCGAGCGCGTCGAGGTCGCGCTGCGCGAGGGGGCGGCCACCTTCGAGGTCACCCGCCGCCCATCGCGTCGCTTCTCGGTGGTGGTCGACGACGTCGAGATCGCGGTCGTGGGCACGCGCTTCACCGTGCGCCGCGAGCTCGGCGGCGTCGTGACGGTCGAGGTCGAGCGGGGCCTCGTCGACGTGCACGCGCGCGGCACGCTGCGGCGGCTCGCGGCCGGCGAGCAGTGGCGCGGCCCGACGCGCGACGAAGCGCCGAGCGCCCCGAAGGTCGAGCTGCCCGCTGCGCCCCAGCGGCGCGAGGTTCATCGGCCGCGACGAAGAGCTGCGCCGGCGACGCCGCCGGCCGAAGCCGACGACGCCTCGCAGGCAGACCGGCTCTTCGAGAAGGCGCTCGCCGCGCGCAGCCTGCGGCGGTGGCAGCTCGCCGCCGACACGGCCGAGCGCTTCCTCGCCGAGCACCCTGAAGACTCGCGAGCGGGGTTGATGGCGTTCGAGCTCGGGCGCACGCTCGCAGACCACCTCGGCCGACCCGACGCCGCCCTCGACGCCTACGCGACCGCGCGCCGGCTCGACCCCGACGGCGACTTCATCGAAGACCTGCTGGTTCGCGGGGCGCAGGCGGCCTGGGCGACCGGCGACGTCACCCAGTGCGAGCGGCTGCGCGACGAGTACCTGCGCCGCTTCCGCGACGGGCAGCTCGCCGCCGCCGCCTCGGCGAGCTGCCGGCCCGCCGAGCCGTGAGCTTCGCTCCTCGGGAGTCGGTGAGCGGCTCGGGCACCGTGGCGTCGCTCGCCGTCTTGCTGAACATCCAGCCCCCGCAACGGGGCGACCAGCGCGTGGTGCTGGTAGCGCGCGTCGAGCTTCGACCCGATCCTCGCGCCGCAGCGAAGACGAGCCTCACTGCAGCGCGCAGCGCGGGCGCGGCTCACGCGACAATGACGCCCGGCGTCAGCGCTCGTGTCCGCGCGTGCCAGCGACGCGCCGCAGTGGGTGCGGTACATCGCCCCCGTCACGGCGCGACGAAGTGGTGAGCCTCATCGGCTGCGCGCATGAGGCAGCAGCTCTTCGCGCACGACCTTCGAGAGCCGCTCCAACTCGGCGTCGGTGAGCAGGTCGAAGCGCGCGCGCTTGTTGCGGCTCATCTTCCCCTGGTTGTTCAACAGCACTTGAATCAACATTCGCGCGTGCTTCTCAGGTAGGTCCACGATGCGCTTCATGGCCGCGCGTGCACGGTCGTGGGCCTCGAGCCAACGCAGCTCGTCGGGGAAATCCTCCTGAAGGGTTCGGTCGATCCACCTGCCGAGGCCCTCGACCATCGGCGTAGCGTCGAAGTAGCGGTAGTGCCGAGCCGACGAACCCTTGACCGTGACGCGGTCATCTTCGTCACGGTCATAGTCGAGCAGCTGCATGAGGGGCTTCGAGAAGGACTCGAGCACGTCGTCGTAGCCGGCACGGTCAGCGAGCATCACGGCGGATACCGGAACCACGATGTTCGGTGGCGAGAGTCCGCGGCGGCGCAGCACGTTGTGGATCAGGAGGCGATGGAGGCGCCCGTTGCCATCGTCGAATGGGTGGATCAGCACGAACGCGAACGCGACGACGGCCGCATGAACGAGCTGCGGCACGCCCTCGTGGAGCGTGTCGATCGCAAGCAGCTCGTCCATCAGCGCACCGACGTCGTCGGGTTTGGGCGCGATGTAGTGGATCTTGCCGGGCCGGCCGACGCGACCACTCTCTCCGATGTAGACCTGATCTGTTCGATAGCGCTCGGCGCGGAAGCGCGGGTCGACGAGCTCGCGCTGCCATCGAATGAGCTCGTCGTGGTCGAGCTGGTCCGCTGCCGCGACCTCGTGCAGCAAGGCGACGAAGCGCTCGGCCTTGGCGTCGGGAAGTGATTCGCCCTCGATCTCGAACGAGGCTCGGCTTTCCTTCAGGTACAGGTAGCTGGTCGCGCGGCGAAAGAGGGAGGCATCGAACTCCCCCATGGTCTTGGTCAGCCGTGCCCCGAAGTCTTCGGCCAACCAGCGCTGCACCTCGGGAGTCCTTCGGACCAGCGGGCACAGGCCCGGCGTCCCCGGGAGGTTGTTCTCGACGTGATGGCGCGAGCTGCGCGCCGCTCTCGAGGAGGTGCTCCCGCCGGACTGCTTTCGGCTCCAGGTGACCTGCCGTGAGTCGTCGAGCACGCTCACGAACCTGCGCGGCCGACCGTCAGGCAGCTCGAGGCGGCGTTGCGTGAGCCACTCGTAGAGAAACCACGCACGGCGCGCGTACTCGCCGGTGGGTTTGCGCTTCACCAGTGCCACGACAGCCGCCTCGGCGGCTGCCCGCTCATCCTCGAACCACGCGGAGAGCACTTCGAGGTTGAGGGGCTCGTGCTTGAGCGCGAACTCGAGGTGATTCTCGGGGGCATCGCCCGGGTAGTAGGCAGCGGAGTACGAGCGGTGCTCGGTGTCTCCGATGACTTCGACTCGCGCGGCTCCACGCGCGACCACGCTCTGGCTCTTGAGCGGCAGCGTCTTCAGGTCGAAGCGCTGCTGCAAGTGGAGGTAGCCGATGGGGGTGGCCAAGATTCCTTCCAGGACGGGCGCTGGGCTGGAATTCTCTTCGAACGCGTTCAGAAAGCTTCAATTCTTGGGGTCGACGTTGAAAAAAGTTCTTTGGCGCGGCGTAAGCCATCGAAACATCATGGCCTCCCTGACGTCGCCGAGCCTCCGGTTCGCGAGGGTCGCGTCACGATCACGTGCTCGATGCGCGTCATGCCCTTCTCCGTGACGGGGCGGCCCTGAAGATCGACGAGCACGGGGTTCGCGATGCACCGTCGAACGGCTGCAGCCCGGTGCCCATGCGGGTGGTTGTGTCACGACCGACGCCCCTTTTGATGGGCGACCGACTGCCGCCCTGAGATGGTGCCCGGCTCGCCCTCGGTCACAGCCTCGACGGCGTGCGGCAAGTAGCCCTCGCGTCGTGCGGTGCGTGCCCTTCTCGAGGTCTGACGCGTGGGCGATCGGCGGGTGCTGCCCGACCGTCGGCGGGCCGACCGCGCCGGCCAGCAGCGCGAGCGTCACAGACTCACCTCGACTTCACCACGAGCTTCACGGCGACGTCACCGGCGGCGGCGTTCACGCGCTCGCTGAAGCGCTGGTCGTCACCTTCACCGACCGTGGCGAAGAGGTCGTTCGGCCCGGGGTTCACGTTCACGAGCGTGAAGCTGCCGTTGGTGCCGGACTTCGCCGCGCGCGCTCCGCAGAACGACGAGCCGCCCGTCGCGATGACGTTGGCGCCGACGACCGGCTTGCCGGCGGCGTCGATGACGGAGCCCCGAATCGTGCCTCCCGCCCCCAGCTGCAGCTCGACGTGCGCGGCGCCGCTGGTCATGCGCACGGTCGTCTGCCGGCACAGCGGGCCCGCGACGACGACGGTGCCGCGCTCGCCGGCAGGGTTGGCGCTCACCTCGAGCTCGGCGTCGGGCACGCCGGCGACCTCGAAGCGGCCGTCGGGCCCCGCCGTGACCAGGGCCGTGAAGTGGCTGCCGCGCGAGACCTCGCTGACCCACACCTGCGCGCCCGCGAGGCCGTTGCCCTGCGCGTCGCGAATCAGCCCGGTGAGCCGGCCGCCCGCCTGCGCGGTCAAGACGACGTCGCGCGCCGGTGCCTTCACGCGCGCCGTGAAGGCCAACGCCCCTTCGGGCCGCACGTCGAGCAGGTATTCGCCGGCGCCGAGCCGGGGAAACGAGAAGGTCCCTCCGGCCGAGATGGGGCACGAGTCGAAGTGGCGCGTGCGGAACAGGTAGCTCGTCAGGTCGGCCCCCTCGGGCGGCAGCGGCAGCGCGCGCACCTCGCCCCCGGTGATGGCGGCGCTGTCGACGCGGCCCGAGAGCGTGACGGCGGCACGCACGATGAGCTCGACGCGGGTGCCGTCGAAAGCGTCGACCGCGAAGTCGTCCCAGATGCGCTGGCTGCCTTTGCGGTCGACGCTCAGGCGCACGCTACCGTGGGTGACGAAGCGAAAGGCACCTCCGGCGTCGGTGACGGCCTCCTGGTAGCCCTCGCCGTGATGGGCCCACGAGTAGATGATGAAGAGCTTCTGGCCGGCGACGGGAGCACCGCGCTCGTCTCGTAGAGTGCCGGCGAAGACGTTGGCGTCGGGGCCGGCGACGCGCGGCGGCGGGGCCGGAGGCTCTGGCGGTGGTGGCGGGCGCGACTCCTGCTCGGCGCGCTCGCGGGCCATCTCGAGCCACTGCTTCGTCTGCGCCGAGTGGTCGATGAGGCGCGAACCGTCGCGACGGGCGCGAATGAAGGTCTCCCACGGGCCGACGCCGACGACCTCGTCGTCAGAGACGAAGGCGACCGCGAGAAGGTTCGAGGTGAGCGGCGACTTGACGGCGGTGAAGGTCTCGCCGTCTTCGGACCACGCGATCGAGCGCTGCCACTGCGAGCACGCGGCGACCACCTTCTTGCCGCGCGCGGCGAGCCGAACGCAGTAGGGGGGCTTGCCGCTGTCGTCGGGCGCGAAGACGCGCCTGAAGGTCTGGCCGAAGTCATCGGAGCGGAACACGCCGGTCGACGCACCGACGTAGACGGTGTCGCCGCGCGCGAGCACCCCTTCGCAGTCTTTGGCCGGTAGGGCGACCTTCGCCCAGGTCTCGCCGCAGTCTCTGGTGACGGCGAGGGCGTCGGTGCCGGTCACCCAGCCGGTGCGGCCCGAAAACGAGGCCGTGAACCAGCCGGTGCGTACGGGCAGCTCGACGGGCCTGACGGCTTCGGTGCCGCGGTAGCGAAAGGCCTCGCCGGTGCGGGCGAACACGAACAGGTCGGCGCCGCAGAACGCAGTGGCATAGGCGAGGGCGCCGCCAGGCAGAGGGGTCGAAGTGAACGTCCTGCCGCCGTCGCCCGAGCGCACGAGCACGCCGTTGCCGACGGCCGCGACGCGCCTCGCGTCGGCGCTCACGGCGAGCCCGACCAGCTTGACCCCGACGTTCTTCACGATCGGCAGCGTGTCGCCCGAGACGCGCCGCAGCGTGCCGTCACCGGTGGCGATGAAGGTGCCGGCTTCGGCGGTGACCACGTCGACGAAGCCGGGGCTCATCTTCTTCTCGCCGTCTTCATCGGCGGAGGCCGAGACGGCGATGACCAAGAGAGAGAGAGAGAGCATGGCCGCCATCAGAACCGAAGTGGGGCCGCGGCGCGTCGGTCGACTGCCCGACCTCGGCGCGCCCGGCGGAGGCGTCGAGCGAGCCTCCGACGATGGCTCGCACGTGGGGGCCTTCGTCGGGGTTCGAAGCGAGCGTCAGCGCGAGCACACCCGCGGCAAGTGCGTTCATGGCCGACCGCGCTAGCAGTCGTCGTGCCACCACCACCGGCGCAGGATTGAAGGGCGCAGACCGCAGATCTCCGCGCAAGACGTTGGGGAGCTCGCGACCCCGCTGTCGAGCACCCGGACTTCGTCGTGGAGAGTCTTGAGCCTCGCTTTCGACGCCGTGCCACCTCAAGGACGTGCGTCCCACGCTGCTGGCTGCCGTTGCCCTGCTCCCGCTTGGCTGCACGGGCGACATCATCCCCGGCCGGGGGCTGCCGACCCTCACGCCCGACGCCCCGCCCGGCACGCAGCCGCCCGGCACCGTCGTCGACGGGGTCGCGCCTCCACGGTACGGGTGCTCGCCCGCGGCCGGCGCGCTGCTCGACCCGCCGCTCAAGCGACTGACCCGGCGGCAGTTCGAGGCGACCGTGCGCGCCGCGCTCACGTCGCTCGCGGGCGCCGACGCCTCGCTCGTGCTCGCGGCCGTGGCGCCCGAGCTCGCCACGCTCCCCGAAGACCGCTTCATCGCCGCGTCGCTCAAGGGCCACGACGGCTTTCAGCGCGCCGACCAGGTGCTCACGCAGCAGCACGCCGACGCGCAGTACGCGCTCGCCGAGAAGCTCGGGCGCGAGCTGACCGCCAGCTCCGCGCGCATCGGCCGCGCGTTCGGCACCTGCCTCAGCGACTCCAACGCCGCGAACGACACGGCGTGCCTCGACACGTTCTTGAAGACGCGCGGCGCCCGGCTCCTGCGCCACCCGTTCGACGCCGGTGACGTCGCGTTCTACCGCCGCGCGCTGCGGGGCAGCAGCATCGACGCCGCGGGGCTCGCCGACGTGCTCGCGCTGCTGTTCGCGTCGCCCGAGCTGCTCCTCTTGGTGGAAGACGGCGACACCGACCCGGGCCAGGCGCTCCTCGAGCCGCACCAGCTCGCGAGCCGGCTCTCGTTCGCCGCGTGGGACGAGCCTCCTGACGACGCGCTGTGGGCGCTCGCCGAGTCGGGCGAGCTCGCCGACGAGGCGGTGTTCCGCGCTCAGGTCGCCCGGCTCTTGTCGGACGCGCGCGCCCGCGCGACGCTGCACCGCTTCTTCGACGGGTGGTTCCAGCTCTACCGCGTGCCCGACCTGAAGGCGGGCCTCGACCAGGCCGACTATCGCGCGCTCATTGCGGGGCTCTCGCTGCCGCAGTCGACGGCGGGCCTCGTCGAAGACGTCTACGGAGCCGTCGACGCCGCCCTCGAGCGCGACGCGCCGCTCGCCGCCCTGCTCTCGGACAGCGCCGTGTACACGCGCGACCCCCAGACCGCGGCGCTCTACGGCGCGCCGGCGTGGGACGGAGCGTCGCCGCCGCAGGCTCCTGCCTCGTCGCAGCGCGGCGGGCTGCTCACGCGCCTCGCCTTTCTGGTGACGGGCAACGCGACCACGCACCCCAT
The DNA here is from genome assembly GCA_044223505.1 of Myxococcaceae bacterium. Lineage (GTDB taxonomy): Bacteria > Myxococcota > Myxococcia > Myxococcales > Myxococcaceae > Xiheicaenimonas. Next base: position 282,394 of record JBGALX010000010.1, on the reverse strand, counting down.
CCTGCGCGGCGTGCGCGTTCGCAGCGGGCTCTTGTGCGACGGGCTGGGCGAGGCGCCGCCCGACGCCGCGGCGGTGGCGGCCGCCACCGTGCTCACCGGCAACGAGAGTGAGCGGGCGCGCACCGCGGCGATGACCGAGCGCGGCGGCTGCGCGGGCTGCCACGCGACCGCCATCAACCCGCTCGGCTACGCGCTCGAGGGGTTCGACGCGCTGGGCCGCGAGCGCTCGATCGAGCAGGTGCGCGCGCGCGCCGACGGCAGCGTGGTCGCCGAGCACGCGGTCGATGCGCGGTCGGTGCCGCGGGTGGTGCCGGGCGACTCGCGGCCCGTCGACGGCGCGCGCGAGCTCACCGCGCGCATCATCGAGAGCAAGAAGGTCGAGTCGTGCCTCGCGACCCAGCTCGTGCGCTTCACCTGGGGCAAGCCGCAGCTCGGCGCCGGTGACGCGTGCCTGCTTTCGCAGCTCGAGGCGCTCGCGCGGTCGGGAGCATCGGTGCCCGCGGTCGTCGAGGCGGCGCTCGTGTCCGATGCGTTTCGACGAAGGGTGGTGGCGCCGTGAAGACGACGCGCAGGTGGTTCTTGAAGAGCGCGGGCGCCGCGACGCTCGCGATTCCGGCGCTGCCGTCGCTGCTCGCGCCGCGCGAGGCCGCCGCACAGGCCACGGTGCGCCCGCGCTGCTTCATCGGCCTGATGGGCGCGTACGGCGGCTGCTGGGCCGAGCGCTTCTTCCCGGCGATGGCGCCCGGCGCGGCGACGCAGACCTACGCGGGCCGCACCATTCGCAGCCAGACGCTCGCGCCGACGGTGGCGAACGGGCAGACGCGCGTGAGCGACGTGCTCACCGCGAGCTCGGGAGTGCTCACCTCGTCGCTGGTCGCGAAGATGAACCTGCTGCAGGGCATCGACCTGCCGTTCGACGTGAACCACCACTCGGCGGCGACGTTCGGCAACTACGCGCAAGGCGACGCGGCCGCTGCCGGGGGCAACACCCCGACGGGCATCTCGGGCCAGGCGCTCGCCGGCCACCCGCGCTCGACCATCGACCAGGTGCTCGCGAGCTCGCCGAGCTTCTACGGCGACCTGAGCACCGTGGTGCGCCGCTCGCTCTACTTCAGCTCGTTCGGCAGCCTCAGCTACGCGTACCCCGGCGGCGGCGAGGGCAAGTCGCTGAGCTCGGGTGAGGTGCTGCCGACGATGAGCGTGGGCGACGCGTGGGACCTCTTGTTCGCCGGCTTCACGGCGCCCAAGCCGCCGCGCGCGCCCATCGTCGACCTGGTGCTCGAGGACTACCGGCGGCTGCGCGGGCACCCCCGGCTGTCGCGGCTCGACCGCGACCGGCTCGACGAGCACGTGACCCGGGTCGAAGAGATTCAACGCCGGCTCCAGGTCGTGACGCCGGTGCAGTGCACGGTGCCCGCGCGCGGCGGCACGCCGAACGTGGGCGCAGACCCGGTCACCCACGCGGCGTTCTACGACGCCTTTCGCGACGTGGTGGTCGCCGCGCTGCACTGCGGCCTCACCCGCGTGGTGAGCTGCCTGTTCCAGGGGTGGAACACGACGTTCGACCCGCTGAGCCAGGACCCGTTTCACCAGCAGGTGTCGCACCGCGTCGACGAGCTCGACGCGCAGAACGCGATGTGCGCGTCGCGCGCGCTGATGTTCAGCCGCGTGGTGGTGCCGCTGGCGGCCGCGCTCGACGCCGCGAAGGACGCCGACGGCAGCTCGGTGCTCGACCGCACGCTCATCTACTTCACGCAGGAGCACGGCACCTACGGGCACGGGCAGCAGAACATCCCCGTGGTGACGTTCGGCGGCGCCGGCGGCGCGGTGCGCACCGGGCTGCACGTCGACTACCGCGACCTCACCCGCCAGCTGCCCCAGCACTACGACGAAGACATCATGACCGGCCGGCCGTACGTCGGGCTCACGTTCCACCAGCTGCTCGGCTCGGTGCTGCAGTGGCTCGGCGTGCCGCGCTCCGAGTGGGGCGGGCCTTCGGGCGGCGGCGAGCCCAACCACGGCGGCTACGGCTATCGGCCTCCCAACGTCATTCCCCGGCAGAGCCACTGGCGCGACAACGTCGAGTGGGCCGCCGCGGGAGAGCGGCTGCCGGTCGTCTCGAAGTGAGGCTTCAAGAACCGACGGCGCGACGCGAACGCCGAGACCGCTGGCGCCCGGCGCACGCAGAAGGGCCTTCGACAACGTGCCGCCGCGAGCTCGCCTGGGCGCGCGCGCAGTGAGGGCCGCTGACGGGGTCGTTTGGCTCGCCCTGCGCACGAAGGGGCCAGCAGGTCACTCCGGCGTGAACGTGCCGCCAGACGCGCGGGCCCGATTCGAGGCCTCGACCCGCACCGGAACGTCGCCGGCCATCACCTCGGTGACGTGGGTGGTGGTCAGTGACAACGCACACAACGCGCCCACCTGCAGCGTCGACATCACCGTGGCCGGCACGGTGAGTGACCCCGCCTCGGCGGGTGCCGTGCACGTCACGTCGGAGCCCCGGCCCGTGCAGAGGATGTGAACGACGACGGTGCCAGGGCTCGTCGAGCGCCATCGCACGGCCATCGCAGTGGCGTGCGAGACCACACCACAATCCAAGCTGGGGCACGCCGGCTCGAGTTGCTCCGCCGCCGCCGGCGCTTGCACCGTGACGCCCTGAAACGTGGGTACGAAGTCACCCGCGGCCGAGACGGTCAGTGACGTGCCGGCAGCGAAGACGTGCGTCGGCACCGCCTCTTGCGGGTATCGCGCGAGAGATGTGTCGAACCTCAGCGAGACCGCGCCTGCGTCGAGGGTGAGGCCCGAGATGGTGACGTCGCCCGCGCTGCGCTCGACGTACGCTGGCAGTGGGGCGGGCGGGAGCGTGCAGTCGAGAAAGCGGCAGGGGCCGTCGGTCAGCTCGGTGCAGCTCGCGCGCCGCTGAGGCGCCGGCTGAAGAAAGTGTGCCGAGAGGGAGGACTGTGTGCCCGCCACGGTGTCGAACTGCGCGATGACGATGCTGCCCGCCGTCGCGTCACTCACGCTCGAGGCGCACCCGGCCGTCGCCAACAGCAGCACGTGGAGTCGACCCATGCTCGACGGATATGCCAGGCGGTCAATCGAGGAACAAACTGCGCGGGTCGACGCGGCTGGGCGTCGAACCCGCCTCAGCGCGCTACAACCAGGCCAGCAGGTTCTTCAGCTCGGCGCGAGGCCCCAGGGTAACGGCCTTCGCCACCGTCGCCTTCTTCGGGTCGAGGAACGTCACGTGGCCGTCGGCGTCGACCGCCGCGACCACGAACCGCCACGCGAGCCGGCGCACCACATCGCCGAGCCGGTCGAGGTACTGCGACGTCGACCCGGTCGACGCCCGAATGGCCTTGGCGATGTCGATGCCCCGAAGAGGCCCGTCGGCGAGCGCCTCGAGCACCGCCGCCAGCGTCGCGGCCTTGCCGACCACCTTGTCGAACTCGTTCTCGAAGTACAGGCCCAGCCGCCCGGTGCGGCTGAAGCTGCCTCCGGGGCACACCGCGAGAGGTCGGCGGCAGCGACGTCAGTGACGGTCGGCGGCACCGTTCAACCCCACGACGTCGACCGGCGAGGCTCGGGACAGGTCCGCGGGCGAGCCGCGTGGCGGTGCGCTTCAGCTGCGACGCCGCCGCAGCGCGAGCAGCGCAGCGAGCACCAGCGGGCCCGCGACTCCGACCGCGCAGCCGCCCGTCACGGACTCGCCGGTCGGCCCCGAGCCGGTCGGAGCTCCCGCGTCGACGTGCTCGGCGCCCGCATCGCGAGCACCACCGTCGACGACCCGCCCCGCGTCGATGAAGTCGCCGCCGTCAACGATGAGGCCCGCGTCGGCGAGCGCGCCCGCATCGGGCGTGAAGCCGGCGTCGCGCGTGACGCCTGCGTCGACGGGCGTGCCTGCGTCGACGAGCGTGCCTGCGTCGACGGGCGTGCCTGCGTCGACGGGCACTCCCGCATCGACCGGCACGCCGGCATCGACCGCGACGGCTCCGACGAGCGGGTGCGGGTAGACGTAGGGCGTGTAGCCGGGCCGCGCGAAGTTGAAGAAGTCGCGGCCCTCGACGAAGAAGGCCTCGTGCCCGGCGCGCACCGTGACCGAGACCGGCGCGCCGCCGTTGGTGTTGTTCCACGCGTGGAGCTGGCGCGTCTGGTCGGGGCACGGGTACGCGCACGACGTGTCGCTGCCGTCGAGGCGGTTGGCCAGGTACACCGGGTTGCTGATGCCGGGCCCGAAGCGGTTGTCGAAGACGACGCCGTCGCCGCCGCGCAGCGCCGTGCCCGCCCACGCGGTGCCCGCGGTGTTCGACACGGTGTTCTCGTAGATCTCGAAGCTGCGGCTGCCCGTCATCGCGCCGTACTCGCGGCCGTGGGCGTCGATGGGCACCCAGTTGAACGGCGGGCTCTGCACCACGTTGTGGCGGAACACGTACCGCGAGCCCTCGTTCGAGGCCACCGCGTGCCGCACGCCGCTGTAGGTGTTGTCCTCGATGAAGACGGCGTCGGCCCCGCCGAGCGCGAGCGGCCGCCCCCAGCTCGCGGCGCCGTCGCCGATGACGCACACGCCGTAGCCCATCGAGTCGACGGTGCCCCAGCGAATGTCCCTGAAGCTGCAGTGGTCGACGACGCCGCGCGCGTTGCCCGAGACGTAGACGCCGTAGCCGCCGAAGCCCTCGAACGCGCAGTGGTGAACGCGGAAGTCGCGGCAGCCGGCGGTGAGGTGCAGCGCGAGGTCGAGGCGGCTGCCGTCGTTGCCGCCGCCGATGAAGCGCAGGTCCGACACCTCGAGCGCTCCGCCGCCCGAGCAGTCGACGTAGAACATCGCGTCGGTGAGCGAGCCGTTGCGCAGCGTGGTCGCCTGCGTGCCCGCGCCCCTCAGCACCACGAAGGCGGGGCAGCGCACCTGGGCCGAGAAAGTGAAGTCTCCGCCCGGCACCCGCACGGTGTCGCCCGGCGCGGCGCGATCGCAGGCCGCCTGCAGATCGGCCGACCGGCCAGAGACCGCCGAGATCGTCGCCGCCCGCGCGCCGACCGGCGCCGCGCAGAGAAAGACGAGCAGGGCTCGAGCGCCGCACGCCACGCCGGCCCCCTTCAGAGCAGCCCTTGAGTCTTCGTCGGGCGCGGCGGCTCGAAGCGATCGGCCTTGCGAGCGGCGTCGAACGTCTTCTTGACGTGCGACGCGATGGCGCCCAGGCCGCCCGCCTTCGGCCGCGGCGCCGACGCCGAGAGCGGCGCGAGGCCCTCGGGGTCGGGGTTGGACGTACGGGGGGCGCTCCGGGTGAGTCCGGCTCTTCGCATCACGTGCTCCTTCGGTGGGGTTGCTCCACCCCAGGTGGCTCGAGCGCGCGCCACAGGCTCAGGGCCGCTTTTGTAGCGTGGCTTGCCACAGATCGAGGATGGACAATCGCCCGCGAAGCGCGATGTGATTGATGATGCCGCGCGCTCGCGACGTGACCCGATGACCCGCTCGACTCACCTCGTCGCGTTGCCCGGCGCCCGTCGCGCCGACGCGAGCGACGCCGAGCTCGTCTCCGCGGCGACTGCGGGTCAACGCTGGGCGAGCGAGGCGCTCTTTCGCCGGCACTTCCCGACCGCGACGCGGCTCGCGTGGCGGCTCGCTCCGAAGTGCGACGCCGAAGACGTCGCGCAGGACGCGCTGGTCGAGGCGCTCACTCACCTCAAGCAGCTCTCGAACCCGGCCGCGTTCGCGGGCTGGCTGCGCGGCATCGTGGTGCGGCTCGTGCGCGGCCGGCTGCGGCGGCGCAGCATCTTGAACCGCCTCGGGTTCGGAGACACCGGCGAAGAGGTCGACTTCGACGCGGTGATGGCGCCGAACACGCCGCCCGAGGCGTCGGTGCAGATTCGCGAGCTCTACCGCGCGATGGAGAAGCTGCCGACCGAAGAGCGCATGGTGCTCGCCTTGACTCGCATCGAAGGTCTGACGAATGAAGAGGCGGCACAGACCATGGGTCTCTCGCTCGCCACCGTGAAGCGCCGTCTCGCCGCCGCGCTGGCGGTGCTGGGCGTGTCGGAGGACGAACCGTGAGGCCGCTGCGCGAGCACCTCGAGCGCGAGGTCAGCGAGGGCACCGTCGACGCCCACTGGGCCGCCGCCGCCGAGCGGCTCGAGGCAGCGCGCCGGCCCGCGCCGAGGTGGCGTGCGCCGGCGCTGGCGGCCGCGGCCGCGCTGCTCGTCGTGGCCGGCGTCGCGTGGCTCACCCTGCGCAAGGCGCACCCCGAGCTGGTGCCGGGCCAGGCGCTGCTCGCCGACGGAGCCACGGTGGCGCAGCTGCCCGACGGCTCGAAGGTCGAGCTGAGCTTCGGAGCCGGGGTGCAGCTCGCCTCGAGCGCGCCCGAGCTGATCGAGATCGAGCTGAGCCGCGGCACGGCGACCTTCGACGTGGTGAAGCGACCGACGCGGCGCTTCGTGGTGCAGGTCGACGACGTCTCGGTGGTGGTGGTGGGCACGCGCTTCACGGTGAAGCGCGACGGGGCCGACTCGGTCGAGGTGGCCGTCGAGCGCGGCCAGGTCGACGTGCGCTCGCAGGGCCTCGTGAAGCGGCTGGGCGCCGGCGAGCAGTGGCGCGGCCACTCGGTCGACACGCCGGCCCCGGGCAGCGCCGCCCCCGAGCAGATCATCGAGGGCCCCGGAGACCCCCGCGCCGGCGAGGTGGTCGAGGTCGAGCTGCCCGACGACGGCGACGGCCCCGGCGCGAACGAGGCGAAGCCGCCGCGGCCGCACCGCCGCCACAAGGTCCGCGTGCCCAAGCGCAGCGCCGCGGCGCCGGCGGGCGGCGGCGCGCTCGGGTCACCGGCGCCGGCCGAGGCTTCGGAGGCCGACCTGCTGTTCGGGCGCACCCTCGCGGCGCGCAGCACGCGGCGCTGGTCGCTCGCCGCCGACTACGCCGACCAGTTCCTCTCGGCGTACCCCGACGACTCGCGCGCGGGGCTGATGGCGTTCGAGCTGGGCCGCATTCTCGCCGACCACCTCGGGCGCCCGGGGGCCGCGACGGCGGCGTACGCGAAGGCGCGCAAGCTCGACCCGCAGGGCGACTTCATCGAAGAGCTGCTCGTGCGCCAGGCGCAGGCGGCGTGGGCGGCGAACGACGCGAGCCAGTGCGAGCGGCTGCGCGACGAGTACCTGAGCCGCTTCCGCGGGGGGCAGTTCACCTCGACCATCAAGGGCAGCTGCGGCCCGAAAGAGCCGTGAGCCTGCTCGGCTGGGCGCTGGTCGCGCTGGCCGCCGTCCCCTGCTCCGAGCGCGGGGTGCGGGTCTTCGAGTCGGGCCCCGGGCCCGACGACGCCGTGCGCCGGGCCATCGCCGAGCAGCTGCAGGTCGAGCTCTCGGCGCTGGGCTACCGCCGCTGCGACGAGGGCAGCTCGCCGACGCAGGTGTCGTACCGCTGGTGGTCGCCGCAGCGCGTGACCGTGCAGGTGACCGCGCAGGGCCGCACGCGCACGCGCACCATCGACCGCGAGCCGAGCGCGCTGCCGCTCGCCGTGGCCGTATTCACCGCCGAGCTGTTGCGCGACCCGCTGCGGGTCGACCCCGAGCCCGCGGTCGAGGCGCCCGAGCCCGAAGCGCCGGCCGCTGCGGTGGTGCGCCGCTGGCGCCTCGCGGCGGTGAGCGAGCTCTTCTTCTCTCAGGGCAGCACGTGGCTGGGCGGCGGCTCGCTCGAGCTGCGGCGGGCGTGGGCGCCGTTCTGGGTCGGGCTCGGCGTCGGGGCGATCGGCGCGGCTCCGGTCTCGGCCGGCTCGGGGCTGGTGCGAACGTGGGGGCTGTGCGCGCGGCTGCTGGGCGGGGCGCGGCTCGTCGGCAGCGACCGGCTCTGGCTCGAAGCGGGCGCCGAGCTGCTCGGGCTGTTGCTCAAGGTCGACGGCATCAGCCGCACCGACGCGGTAGGCCGCTCGAGCTGGAGCCCGGCGTTCGCGGCGCGCGTGGGCCCGGGGCTCGGCGCGCAGCTCGGCGGCGTGAGCCTGGGGCTGTCGGCGGGCGCAGGCTACTGGGTGCCTGGGCTCTCGGTGGTCGACGGCGCGCAGCCGGTGCAGGGCGTCAGCGGTGTCGAGGGCTGGGTGCACGTCGCGGCCGGCGTCGCGTGGTAGCCCCGGGCCGTCACTGCACCACGACGCTGTTCGACTGCGGCGACCACGGCCCCCAGCCGTTCACGTTGAAGCACGCGACGCGGTACGCGTGGGTGCCGGCCGCCGCGGTCAGGCTCGGGGTCGTCGTCCAGCTCACCGACGTCAGCTGCACGATGTTCTGGGTGTAGACGTCTTGCACCTTGCAGGTGGTGATGCTGCTGCTCGAGTAGTCGGCGACGTCGAACGTGAGCCGCACCGAGCGCGGGTCGTAGCTGAGCACGGTCGCCGCCGGCGTGGTCGGAGCGCGCGGGAGGCTCAGCACCGAGACGTGAAACGTCGGCGACGTCGCCGACCAGGGGCCCCAGCCGTACGTGTTGCGGCACCGCACGCGAAAGGCGTGGTCGCCCACCGTCACGCTCGACGCGCGAACGAGCGCGCGGCTGCCCTGGTAGTACGAGCCGGGCCACGAGTACGTCGTGCCGGTGACGGTGTCGTTGCCTTCGCACGCGGTCGTGTACGAGGCCGTGTTCCACCCCGGGTAGAAGCGCACCACGAGCGCCGACGGAGGGTAGCCCTGGTCGGGCTCGAAGCGCTCGATGACCACGTCGGTCGCGGCGGTCGGGGTCTGGTACGCCGGGTTCATCGCGTCGGTCACCGTCACCGTGCCGCTCGAGAGCGACCACGGGCCCCAGCCCGCGACGTTCTGGCACTGCACGCGGAAGGCGCGCGAGCCCGGCGGCACGTTCGCGAGGTCGTGCGTGTGGCTCCGCTGTGTCGAGCTCCAGTCGAGGTTGTACGAGAGCGGCCACGCGTACTGCCGGCCCGTGGCGGTGTCTTCGGCGCGGCAGCCGCTCACGAGCTCGAAGCCGGACGAGTAGGGCACCTCGTACCGCAGGCGCACCACGTTCGCGGCCGGCGAGGTCGCCGAGACGCTCGTCGGCGCGGTGGGCAGCGTCGCGAGGTGCGTGCCGGCGACGGTGACCGTGAGCTGGAAGGTGGCCTCGCGCAGGTTGTAGTCGCGGAGCGCCACGTAATAGACGCCCGTCTGCGCGACGTCGTAGACGAGGTGCGAGTTGCGGTTGCCGCCACCGTCGTCGTCGCTCGCGAGGAGCGCGTAGCCGGGGCCCGCTCCGAACAGAAACGCGTATGCGTCGCCGGTCGTCGACGTCACCTGCACGTCGAGCCGCTGGCCGGCGCTCAGGCTGAGCGTGTACGCGCGCAGGTTCGGCGGGCTGCGGTACGAGACGCTGCGGCTCGCGGGCAGCGAGAGGCCGCCCATCATCGCGCTCTGGGTGAGGCCCTGCGCCGCGTTGAGGACGACGTCGGTGCCCCCGCCGCCGCCGCCGCCGCCGGTGGAGAGGTCGCGCACCGTGACGCGGAAGGTGCCCGCGGCCTTGCGGTATTCACGCACCAGCACGGCGTACGCGCTCGAGCGGGTGAACGTGTACGTGACCTCGGCGTTCGAGCCCGGCCCCGAGTCGTCGTCGCTGACGAGCACGTCGAACGCGCCGTCGACGATCGAGATGACCGGGTCGGTGGCGCCGTCGGGCTCCGAGTCCACCGAGACCTTCAGCGCTCGGCCGATCGGCAGCGACGGCAGCTGAATCAGTCGGTACTTGTCGCTCGGCGTCGTCGCGCCGCTCGGGTGGTAGCTGAACGCCGCCGTCTTCGGCGCTGCCGGGCTCAGCCCCGCGAGGCTGAGCGACGCGTGCGGGGCCGGGTACATCTCGCCCGCCGCGACCGTCAGCTTCTTGCCCGTGGACGACGTGACGTCCTTGTCGGCTTCGTCGCCCACGCTGACCTCGGCCATTCCACAGCTGAACAGCATCGACAGCGCCGCTGCCGTCACGACTCTGAGTGGGCTCATGCACGGCCAGACCCGACCCCGGCTCCCGATGTGCAGAATAAGTTTGCGCCGTAAACCTGGGCGCCGGAATTCGGCCGGCCCGGCGCGCTACGCTGGGGCCCCCGTGAGCTCGCGACTCGCTCGTGCCGGTGCTGCGGCCCTGTGCGGGGCGGTGCTCGCGGCGAGCGCGCGGGGCGAGTGCGCGACCCCGCTGGCCGAGACGGCGCGCCTGCTCGCGGGAAAGGGCGCCGCGCCCGAGTCACAGCTGGCCCGGTACGCGAAGACCGCGTCGTACGCCGAGTACGCGGAGCAGCTGGCGTCGGGGTGGAGCGCCTTTCAAGAGCCGAACCTCGAGAGCATGCGCACGTGGTGGGCGGGGCAGGCGCCGGCGACGTACTCGACGGTGCTCTACCCGTTCAGCGGGCCCGACATCGGAAACGCGCTGGCCCTGTTCCCCGGCGCGGACTCGTATTTCATGTTCGGCCTCGAGGCGCCGGGAGCGATTCCCGAGCTGCAGGCGATGCCCGACGAGGCGATCGACGTGGGGCTGAACGGCCTCAAGGCCTCGCTGAGCACCATCTTCAAGGTGAACTTCTTCATCACCAAGGGGATGGAGAAGAAGCTCGACCGGACGTCGTTCGCGAGCATCACCGGGCTCTTGCTGTTCTTTCTGGCGATGAACGACCTCGAGGTGACTGGCGCGCGAAGAATCGCGGTGGGGCCGGGCGCCGCGCTCGTTGCGGGAACCGCGGCGGACGATTCCGTCGACTGGCGCAGCCCGGCCCGCTCGCGGGTGCCGGGCGTCGAGATCTCGTTCAGGAGGGGCGCAGGCAAGGTGCAGACCCTGCGCTACTTCATGGTGAACATCGCCGACGACACCAAGGCGGGCCCCGACCTGCTCGCGTACTTGAAGAAGCAGGGGCGCTTCGTCACGGTCATCAAGTCGGCGTCGTACCTCATGCACCGAGACAGCAAGCGCGAGGCGGTGCACTTCGATCAGATCCGCGCGCTCGTTCTCGGCCAGAGCGCCTTCATCGTGCAAGACGACTCCGGCGTGCCACTCAGGCTCTTCCCGCGCGACCGCTGGAGGCTGCACTTTCACGGCGCGTACGATGCGCCCATCGCCGAGTTCTGGAACCGCGCGCAGCCCGACCTGAAGATCGAGATGCAGCGGAGCTCGTCGGGCAAACTGCCGTTCAGCTACGGCTACGACTACAAGCCGGGTGAGTCGAACCTCATGACCGCGGAGCTCATCCCGTGAGGGGCCGTGCCTCACACCTCTTTCTCTGCATCGGCCTGGGGAACGGGTCTCGCGGACAGCGTCGTCGGGGTGCGTGTCCGTACCCGGTAACGCCCGCTTCAAACCGACGTCACGTCGTACCCAAGCGCCTGCAGCTCCCCAACAAACCACGCGCGCAGCGCGAACCCGGCCCCGACCATCATGAGGGCGCCACCGACGGCGAGCACCTTCTGCATCGGCGCCAGGTCGGCGAACCGGCGCATGCGGTTCGGCTGAAACCCCACCCAGAGCGACGGCATCGCGGCAATCACGAGCGCCGCGACGCCGCCGAACAGGCCGAGCGGCACCACGAACGGCGCCTTCTCGGACCAGCTCACCTCGGGCGCGTGCGCTCGCGCCTTCTCGAGCACGTCGAAGATGGACCACTTGGAGATGAGCGGCGTCAGCACGAGCAGCGCGAGCCCGGCGACGGCACACTTGAGACGCGGAGTCACAGCGGTCTGACCCCTCACCTCGCCCGAGAGTGAAGCGGAGTACGTTCTGCCGCGTGGACTTCCTCCGAGCGCTGCTCACCGAGCCCCTCGCGCCGCCTTCGAGCCTCGACGCCTTCTGGTCGGCGACCACGGCCGCGCGCGAGCGCTTCGACCGGCCCGTCGAGCGGGCGCTCGTCAGCGCACTGCAGGCCGACCGCCTCGCGCACGCCTTCGCGGCGGGCTACCAGGCCGCGCTCAGCGCGCTGTTCCCCTCGCTCACCCGCCACGCCCGCGCCGCGCTCTGCGCGACCGAGGCCGGCGGCGGCCACCCGCGCGAGCTGCACACCACGCTGAGCGAGGGCCGCGTCACCGGCAACAAGCTGTTCGTGACGGGCGCGCAGCTCGCCGAGCAGCTGTACGTCGTCGCCTCGAGCGGCGAGCGCGACGGCAAGAAGCTCCTGCGCGTCGCCCGCGTCGCGCCCGGCGCGCCCGGCGTCGCGCTCACGCCGATGCCCGAGCTGCCGTTCGTGCCCGAGCTGCCGCACGCCCAGGTCACGTTCACCGACGCCGCCTCCGCCGAGGTGCTCGAGGGCGACGGCTGGGAGCGGTACCTCAAGCCCTTCCGCACCCTCGAAGACGTTCACGTGCACGCCGCGCTGCTCGGCTACCTCGTCGGCGCCGGCCGCCGCAGCGGGTGGCGCCTCGAGCGGCTCTGCGCGCTGAGCACGACCGCCTGCGCCCTCGCCGCGCGCGACCCTTCGGACCCGGCGACCCACGTCGCGCTCGCGGGCTTCATCGAAGAGACGCGGGCGCTGGTCGCCACGCTCGACCTGGCGGCGCTGCCGGCGCCCGAGCGCGAGCGCTGGGAGCGCGACCGGCCGCTGCTCGACGTCGCGGGCCGCGTGCGCCAGAAGCGCCTCGAGCGGGCCCTCGCGGCGCTTCATCGGCTACCATGACGGGCTCAAGCGATGGCCCGCGCCGGCAAGAGCGTCCCCGAAATTCTGCTCGAGATGGGGGCGATCGACCCGCTGCAGCTGCAGGTCGCGACGACGCACGCGCAGCAGTGGGGCGTCACCATCGAGCGCGCGCTCGTCGAGCGCCGCTTCTGCTCGGCCGACGACGTCGTGCGCGCGGCGTCGCGTCAGTCGGGCTACCCGGTCATCAACCTCGACGCCGAGCTGCTCGACCCGGCGCGCGCCGACCTGTTGCCGCTCAAGTTCGCAGAGCAGTACCGCGTCGTGCCGCTGAGGCTGCAGGGCCGGCGCTACGAGGTGATCGAGATCGCGATCGCTGCCCCCGTCGACCTGCAGACCGTCGACGCCGTGCTCGCGCTCACGAAGAAGTCGCGCGCCGTCGTTCACCTCTCTCACGACGAGGCCATCGGCCGGGCCATCGCGCGGCTCTACGGCAAGGGCGGAGTCGCCGCGCCGCCAGTCGCGCCGCCGCCCCGCGAGCGGAAGACCAACGTTCAGAACGAGCAGACGTTCGACTTCGGCGAGGAGCCCGCGCCGCCCTCGAAGCCCGTCTATCTCTACGGCTGGCACCCGGCCGCGATGAAGGCGATGGCGATGATGATCGAGCAGGGCGGCCTCAAGGCCGAGCCGCTCGACGACGCGGGCCTCGACGGCATCGCGCCGTACGACGTGGTCATCTCGACGACGCTCGGCCTTCGCATGGTGCTGCCGGGCGACGGCAAGGTGAAGTGCCTGCTGATCATCTGCGGCACGCCCGAGCCCGGCGACCCCGACGACGCCCGCGCGCTCGGCGCCCGCCTCTACCTGCGCCCCCCGCATTCGACCGAGCAGCTGAGGAAGGCCGTGCAGCACGTGACGCGGCCGAAGTGAGCGACCCATGGCCGTGGCGGCGGCGACGGCGAGGGCAAGCCCATCACGCCGGGGCAGGTGCGGCCCGGCGCGCCGCGCAAGGTCGCTACGAGCCTGCCCGACACGGAGTACGCGCCCCACCGCAGCGCGTACCTGTGCAACGATCTCGGCTTCAACTTCGCCGACGGATTCGAGAAGATCGACGCCACGCCTTGCGGGCTTCGTGCAGATGACCGAGCACTCCCCGGAGCAGATGCACGCGCTGCTCGAGGCTGTGGTGGCGAGGCAGCTCGAAGTGCGGCGCGGGCCGAAGCCGGTCGCGTGACGGGTGAACGTCACGGGTCTCGGCGGCGACACGTCACGTGAAAGTCCTGATCTGAAGGAGCGAACCGCGCACGGCACGACGGCGATCGGCGCTGGCACCGCGCCTGCACACGGGTCGGCTCCCCCACCACCGAGGTACACACCATGAACCGCCTTCGCTGCGAAGTGCTGCTCTACTCCGCCGTCATCGCCGTCTTCGTCGCAACCGGCTGCACGAAGAACGAGGCCGAGCAGACGGCAGACTGGACCAAGAACGTCGACACCGGTCAGAAGTACGCGGCGAAGTACCCCGCCTTCAAGTCGGTCATCGAGAAGCGCACGGCCGAGGCCCAGACGGCGTTCGACGCCGCGAAGGCCCTCACCGACAAGGACAAGAAGGCCGAGGCGATGGGAACTGCGAACCGCCAGATGACCGACCTGCTCGAGGAGTTCACCGCGTACGAGTCGGCCAACAAGGCGCTCAACGAGACGCTGACGAAGCACGCGCACCTGCCCTCGTCGCTCGAGGCGGTGATCAGCTCGGCGAAGGAGGCCCAGAAGGCGGCCGAACAGAACATGGGCGGCTTCGAGCCGACCAACGTGGGGGCGGCGAAGGCGAAGATCGAGGACTCGGTCAACGGGCTCAAGGCGGCGACTGACGCGGTCGGGTCAACCGACGCGTACGTCGCGGCCGAGAAGGCGCTGAACGACCTGATGGTCGACAAGGAGCTCCTCAACCTCCCGGCGGCGAAGGTGAACCCGGCCCTCGAGGCGGCGAAGACCGCCCAGCGCAACGCCGGCTACCAGCTGACCGAGGCGGGCGGTGCTCCTCCCGCGACGGCGAAGGCCGCCGTCGTCAAGGCGACGAAGACGCTGAGCGACGCGGCGAGCCCGCTGAAGGCGCTCAAGCCGGCGCCGGCCCCGGTGGCCGAGGCCCCGGCGAAAACGGCGCCCACGGCGAAGAAGTAGTCCGCCGCGCCGTCACAGCGTTCACAGCCACGACGCCCACGGTCACAGCACTCACAGCCACGCTCGCTCGCGGCCACGACGCCCACGGTCACAGCACTCATAGCCACGCTCGCTCGCGGCCACGACGCCCACGGTCACAGCGCTCACCGTCACAGCGCTCAAAGCCACAGCGCTCAAAGCCACAGCGCTCAAAGCCACAGCGACAGTCTCGCTCGCTCGCGGCCACGACGCCCACGGTCACACGCGCTCGCGCTCGCGCTCGTGAACGTGGTCGTAGCCGTGATCGTGATCGTGATCGTGATCGTGGTCGTGATCGTGGTCGTTCGTGGTCGTGATCGTGGTCGTGATCGTGGTCGTGATCGTGCCGGCGGTCGCAAATCGCCGAGCAGCCAAACTCCAGCGGCCCTCTCAATCCGGCGGGTCGGGCCTGTACCTCCAGCGCAGGACGCGCTCCTCTTCGTCGAGGTCGGCCTCCTGGTGGTCGGTCTCGAGGTCGAGCATGCGCGCGACGACGTGCAGCGTGATGCCGGCGACGAAGAGCCCGAGCGCCGACACCGCGAGAGCCTCGGGCGGCACGAGGGGCCGCGGGGGGACTCCGGAGAGCGGCTCGGTCGGACGGTTCGCGGCGGCGACGGCGAGCTCGGCGAGCACCCAGCCCGCCCCCACGAGCGCGAGCGTGTAGCCGACGAAGCCCGAGATGCGCAGGGCGCTCGCGCGCGTGCGCCGCGACTGCAGCTCGGGCCTTCGCGCCTCGAGCGCCTCGAGCTTCGCGGCGAGCTCGGCGTCGGCGCGGGGCGGCAGGTTGAGCGACTGCGCGAACAGCATCAGGCACAGCAGCGCGCTCACCCGCCGTCGCCCGCGTCCGCGATGCTGCCGGCGTCGGCCATGCTGCCTGCGTCGGCGAAGCTGCCCGCATCGGAAGAGCCCGCATCGGAAGAGCCCGCATCGGAAGAGCCCGCATCGGAAGAGCCCGCATCGGAAGAGCCCGCATCGGCTGCAGCGCCGCCGTCGGGGGCAGGCACGGCGACGACGAACCGCGGGTCCTTCACCTCGACCAGCTGCGTGCCGTAGCGGGCCCACGACTTGTACGACGCGACGATGGCGCCGCCGAGCAAGGGCACGCAGTAGCCGTAGAAGCCGATGCGGCCGCTCGCGGGGTCCATGTCCCAGCCGTTCTCGGTGCTGCGGGGGATGTCGCGGTTGTCGCAGCGCGCGTCGACGACGGCCGACGCCGCGATGCGAATCGACGCGGTGATGGGCCGGTACTTGAGCGGGTAGCCCGCGCCGTTCACCACCGTGCCGACGATGCGGTTCATCGTGTCGATCTGCTGCTGCTGAAGCGCCGGGGTCACGCTCGGCGGGTTGAACACCTTGATGCTCCCCAGCACCCCGCCCGTCTCGCGAATGAGCGTGTGGTACTCGCCCATCGCGAGCTCGGGGTCGTCGCCGCACAGCTGCCCCTCGGGGCACACGATGCCGCTCACGATGACCCGCTGCCTGGGGAAGGAGTCGGCGAAGAGCCGCTTCATGTCCGCGGGGGCCAGGGTGCCCGAGTGATCGCGCGTGTCGGTGAGAAAGATGAAGTGAATCTCGGAGTCGCTGCGAAACGGCTCGACCGCGCCGCTCTTCGACATCTGGATGAACGTCGCCGCCGCCTCGAAGCCGCGCTCGTCGCCGCTTCCGCCGGTGCCCCAAGCCTGGCTGCCGTTGAACCAGCCCAGCATGCGCGGCAGCTCTTTCGTCCACTCGCGGTACGAGCCGAAGCGCACCGGCGGGTACCAGCCGGTGCTCACGCCCGCGACCCGGAAGTCGAGCTGCGCCCCTTGAATGCGCGCCGCGGCTTGGGCGCCGACCCGCGCCACCGCCGTCTGCGACGTCGCCATCGAGCACGAGTCGTCGACCACCCAGACGAAGTCGACCTTCTTCGAGCCCTCGACCGTGAAGATCTCGCAGTGGTCGACCGGCCGATCTTCCGCGAAGGCCAGCGCCGAGCCTCCGGCGACGTCTTCCAGGTCGAACGTCGCCGCCTCGCTGAAGCCCGCGGCCTCGTGCAGCGCCAGCACCAGCGCGCTCTTGCCGAGGTCGTGCCGCGCCACCACGAGCTGCCCCTTGAACGGCCCGCTCTTGCCCGCATCGCCCGTGAGCCCGGTCGCACCCAGCCCGAGCGCCTGCGACACCCGCTCGATGACGCTCTTGAGATCGCCCGCCGCTCCGAAGTCGAACGTCGTGCGCGCCGCAGGGTAGCCGTCCCACGTCGTGAGCGTCTGCACGAGCGGGTTGCCGACGGCGCCCACGCCCTCGAGCACGGCGAGCAGCTGGCGCTCTTCTTCGCTCGCGCTGGCGCCGCGAGACGGCAGCTCGACCGAGAGGGCTCCGACGCCGGTCGCCCCGTCCCACACCGCCACGCCGCGAGGCCCGCGCGCGACCTCGGGGCCCGTGTCGAGCACCGCGAGCTGCACCACGGCCGGGTCGCCGACGAGCAGCTTCAGCATGCGGCGGTTCGAGAACGCGCACGCCGACACGAACGCGTCGGTGGTGCGCACGCTGACGGCGGTCGACTTCTCGAACACCGTGCCGTCGGGCGTCTGCCACGTCGCGGTCACGGTGACGGTGTCGTGGCAGTCGGCGTCGGCTTTGGCGTCGCAGGTGAGCTCGGTCTCGACGATGCCGTCGGCGTCGAGCACGATGTCGATGCCGTCGCGCAGCGAGCCCGCGGTCGAGCGCACGCTGACGTGGCCCGTGCCGGGCTCGCCGTACTTGTCGTTGGCGGCGACGACGACGCGAGCGCGGTCGCCGTCGTCCTCGAGCGTGCGGGGCAGCACGCTGAGGCGCAGGTCGTCGCTGAACTCGGCCGTTCGGCAGCCCGCGATCAGAACCAACGTGAGCAGTCTGCGGAGCACCCGCCCCGACTATAGTGCGTCGCATGACCCTCGTTCTCGTCACCGCCGCCCTCCTCGCCGCCGAGCCCGAGAAGCTCGACGTCTCGGACAAGAAGGCGACGATGCGCGTCTACACCGACGGCAAGAAGCACTACATCGTCACCTCCCCCGAGAAGGACAAGGTGCTCCCCGACGCCGCGTACTGGGGCGACGGCAAGACGTTCTACAAGCTGCGCTCGCCCGGCGGCGGCGGCGACCGCGACAACTGGAGCATGACGCTCTGGGAGCCGCGCATGGAGCACGCGAAGGCCTCGCTCTACTACCGGGAGGGCGTCTTCTCGGTCGAGTGCCTCGAGCGCAAGACCCCGCTCACGCAGCTCAAGAGCGAAGAGGTGAAGGCGCTGGTCGACGGCGCGACGTTCTACGCGCCGCGCTGGCAGCGCATGCCGTACCTGCTCGCGCGCGACGACAAGGGCAACTACTACTTCGTCGACATGCAGCGCGACGTGCCAGGCAAGAAGGACCTGAAGCTCTACATCGGCCCGCGCGGCAAGCTGAAGCCGCAGGCGATGACGAACATCGTGTCCGACTCGATGGGCGACATCTTCTCGACGAAGAGCGGCGAGCTGCGGCTCGTGGCGAACAACGACGAGCTCAAGTGGGTGGCCGGCAAGGCCGACACGAAGCTCACGCGCGTGCCGGTCGACGACAACCACGTGCTCATCTACACGGACCTCGGCGTCTACGAGGGCATGCCGCTCGGCACTCCGTGTGATGATCTCTGATCAGCTGCTCGGCGCGCCGCCCGGCTCGACGCTCTTTCGGGTCTGGGCCGACGAGCTGCTCTCGCGCGGCGACCCCCGCGGCGAGCTCGTTCAGCTCTCGCGCTCGCGCTCGAGCCCCGAGGTGCGGGCCGCGCTCGCGTCGCTGGTCGCGAGGCACCCCGGGTGGACCCAGGGCTGCGAGGCCCACTTCCGCGTCGAGTTCAAAGACGGCTTCATCGACTCGCTCGTGATGCCCGAGGGCCACGCGCTGGCCGAGCTCGAGCGCGGCGACGGCTACTGCGACGAGCCCGAGCTGCCCGTGCTGCGCGACCCCATCTCGGCGCGGCTGCGCCGGTTCTCGGCCGACACGCTGCTCAGCGTCGTGCCCGACCACGGGTGCTGGGGCCGGCAGGCGAAGACGTTCGAGGCCCTGGTCTCGATGCCGCGGCCGTGGCTGCGCACCGTCGAGCTCGACCGGCGCATGATGAGCGAGCCCCTCGACGAGGCGAGCGGCCGGGCACGGCTCTCTCACGACCTGAAGGGCGCCATGCACGAGGCCGAGGTGCACGTCGGGCACAGCCTCGAGCGACTGTGGCCGCTCGCGCCGCGCCTCGAGCACCTCGTCGTCGCACAGGCGCTCGACCTCGACCTCGGCCACGTCGTCGCGCCGCACCTGCGCACGCTGTGCCTCGGGCTCATGCCGGTGGGTACCACGCAGCTCGGCGCGCTCGCCGACGCCCGCGTGCCCGCACTCACCTGGCTCGAGCTGCGGCTGCAGCGCGAGGCCTGGCGCAAAGACGAGCTCGACGGAGCCGCGCTCACCGAGCTGCTCGAGAGCCCCGCCGTCGCGCGGCTCGAGCACCTCGGCCTCTACGGCACCGGGGCCGGCCAGCCGCAGGGCGACGTCGTGCTCGACGCGCTCGCCCGCTGGGAGCGCCTGTCGTCGCTGCGCTCGCTCGACCTCGGCGGCCTCTCATGCAGCCCGCAGGCGTGGCGCCGCTTCGTCGAGACGAAGCCGCGGCTCAAGTGGCTGCGCCTGTGCAAGGCCACCGTGCGCGACCCCGAGTGGCTGCAGGCGGTGCTGCCGGTCGAGTGGCGACGGCCCGAGTGAGCCGTTCGTCGACCGACCGGCACGCATCGCGCCGCGGGTCCTCGAAGCTGCTGGAGCATCGCCTGCGTGCGACGTCGAGCTGGCACGAAGAGCGACTCCCCGCACGCGCTTGCTGCACCACGGCTCACGGGCCGTTCAGCGCCGCTTCCCACTTCTGGTAGGTGGTGTCGAGGCCGTACCAGGCGGCGACGATGCGCATCGTGCGGAGGTCGACCACGAGGTTCGTGGGAAACGCCGACGGGTTGATGCCCTGCGCGATGAGGTTCTGCATCGGGTCGAGCGCGAGCGAGGTCTGGACCTGGTGCTGGTTGGCCCAGGTGTCGAGGTCGCCGGGGAGCGGCGCGGCGCCGGTGCCCTGGTCGTAGCCCTGAACGAGCACGGTGAAGAAGATGCCGCCGCGGCCGCGCCAGTTCTCGACGAGCGCGCGCTTGCTGCCGACGAGGCCGAGGTCCTGCGCCTCCTGGTTGCAGGGGGCACACCAGCCGGCGCTGATGTCGAGCAGCATGAAGCGGAAGAAGTTGCCCTGGTCGTCCCGCAGGTTGCGGATCATCTGCAGGTCGAGGGTGTCGATCTTCGTGAGGGTGCTGACCTTCACACCCGAGGTCGAGGTCACGTAGCCCGGGAACGTGAAGTTCTGGATGATGCGGTTCACGCTGACGCCGTAGGGCGGCGGAGGGTACGGGCCCGCGCCCGCATCGGGGATCTCGGCTCCGCCGGCCGTGGCGCTGCCTCCGGCGTCCGCGGTCGTGTCGCCGCCGGCGCTGCCGCCGGCAGTCATGCCGTTGCCGCCGCCGCTCCCGCCGGCGGTCATGGCGTTGCCTCCGCCGGCGCCGCCGGCGTCGACCTCGCTGCTGATCATGTTCGGCGCGCACGCGACCGCAGCACCGCAGAGCACAGCCACCAGCAGAGACGTTTCGCGGCTCATCAGCGTGACCTCACCTTCAGTGGCAAAAACCTGCGCGGTTGTAGGAAGTGAAGTTGGTGCAGGTCTGACCCGAGGGGCACGCGGTCGCGGCGCCCGCGGGCGCCATGGGGTCGCACAGGCGCACGCAGCTGTTGCTGTTGCTGGCGGGGTTGAAGAGGCACATCGCTCCAGAGACGCACGGGTCGACGGCCGCCGCAGGGCACGGCTGGCCGACGGCGATGGGGTTGATGGGCGCAGCGCCGCAGTACCCCTTGCGCGAGCTCGGCGTCGGGTCGCTCAAGGTCCAGTTGCAGCGCGCCGGCGGCCCGCCGCAGTAGTTCACGCACCCCGAGCTCGCGAGGTCGCTGAACGGCTCGCACGGGTCGACGCAGCCGCCGTACTGGTACGACGAGATGAGGTCGAGGTCCTGCGGTGAGAGGCAGCTGAGGTCGGGGCCGCAGGTCGGAGTTCCCTGCAGGCCGAGCGCCGCAGCATCACAGACCTTCGCGCAGCGGCCGCCGAGGCACACGGCGTCGCGGCCGCAGAGCGCGGTGGTGGCCTCGCGACCTGCGAGCGGGTTGCAGGTCTGCCCGACGGTCGGCGAGGCCGCGCCGGGGCGAACCGCGCTGCAGAACCCGAGGATGGAGGTCAGGCTGCCGACGAAGCGGGGCAGGCAGATGGAGCTGCTCACTCCCGAGCACGACTTGTACAGCAGGCTCGGGTCGTCGTACGGCGCCTGGCCGTCGATGAAGCACAGCCGCGGTTGGCAGCCACCGCCGCCGCCGTAGTTCACGCAGTAGGTCGTCAGCGGCTGCGGGTTCGAGATGCTCGAGTCCTGCACGACGGCGCCGCGGCAGTCGCTGTTCGTCGAGCACGCCGGCATGCACCGTCGCTGGTTCGCGAAGTTCGTGAGGCACTGGATGCTGCGCGAGTCGCCGGGAGTCTGGCGGCAGGCGCCACTGCAGCGCTCTCCGTCTCGCGGCAGGCTGCACAGACCGTCGGCGCACACCAGCACGCTCGCCCGCGTGTAGAGCGTGTTGCCCTGCACGCGATAGTAGCAGGGGTCGTAGCCCTGGTTCTGCGCCGAGCTCGGGTTGCACGCGTCGCCGCTCGAGCACGCGCCCGAAGTGAGGTTGCAGGTGACGCCCGTCTGCGGCTGCGTGCAGACGCCGGTCGGCTCGGGCGGCGGGCCGGCGTCGACCGCGTTGCCTGCGTCGGCGTCGAGGCCCGCGTCGGCGTCGAGGCCTGCGTCGGCGTCGAGGCCCGCATCGGCGTCGAGGCCGGCGTCTTGCGGCGTGCCCGCATCGGGAGGCGGCGGGAAGACGCAGGTGCTGCCGGGCGCGCAGTGACGGGTCGTGGCGGTGCAGGGCTCTCCGGGCAGGCCGAGGTGGCAGCGGCCGGCGACGCAGTCGAACCGGGTGCCGAGCGCGACGGAGCCGCAGCAGTCGTTCGACGTGACGCAGGCGCCGCCCTCGGTGCGGCACGCGAGCACGGTGGCGGGGTCGGTGCAGGCGCCGCCGACGCAGGTCGCCGACGCGCAGCAGGTGCCGGCGTCGGGGGTGCAGCTCGCTCCGAAGGGCTCGCACGCACCGGCGGCCGTCGCGCACGGAGCGCGGCAGTGACCGGTGCCGTCGCACGAGAGGCCCGCGCAGCAGACGCCGGCGTCGCCGCTGCACGTGCCGCCCTCAGGCAGACACGCGCAGACGCCGTTCGAACAGGAGAAGCCCGTGCAGCAGCTGCCGACGCCGGTGCAGTCGCCGCCGCCCATGGAGCACGGCGGAACGCAGACGCTGCCGTTGCACGAGAACCCGCTGCAGCACGTGCCGAACCCGGTGCAGCTGCCGCCCTTGCCCGAGCAGGGCGGGCGACACAGGCCGTTCGTGCACTCGAGGCCGTCGCAGCAGTCGCCGTTGCCGGTGCACCCGACGCCGGCGTCGCGGCACGGCTGAGCACACACGCCCTGGGCGTTGCAGCTGAGGCCGGTGCAGCAGCTGCCCAGGCCGGTGCAGCTGCCTCCTTCGTTCGAGCAGGGCGGCACGCACTGGCCGCCCTTGCACTCGAGCGGGGCGCAGCACGGGTTCGCGGCGGAGCAGGCCTGGGCCTCGGTCGGGCAGAGGGTGCCGCAGCTGCCGTCGCAGGTGAGGTCGGGCTTGAGCGGCGAGCAGCCGACCGCCGCGAGCGCGGCCAACAGCACCCACGAGGAGGCAGGCGTGATTCCTGTGCGCAACGCGACACCCGAGAGGAGGTGGAAAGCCGGCCCTGCCCGAAAGCCGAGGCAAGGTGTCAGTGCTGTGGCCTCTCGTCAATGACCCTGCGCCTCTCGGGAGTGACCGATTGCGCCGTCACCAGACCTGGCCGTGGCACGAGGTGCACGACGGGCCCGCGGCACCCTGCAGGCTCGCGCCGTGACAGGCCACGCAGCTCGTCAGAGGGTTCGAGAGTCCCGTGGTCTGCGGGCGCGTTGCCGCCGCCGACGCCGCAAGCGAGGGCGAGAAGGACCAGCCCGATCGCGACAACCCAGATGCTCTTTCTCATGCCGTCATCGTGTTCAGGAGCGACGAAGAACGATCACGCCGGTATGAGCACGGTCGTGGACCTCGAGGCCCTTCTGCTCTCCGCCGAGTGGAGAGACACCGACGCCGGCGTCGAGCTGACGCTGTGGGCGAGCTCGCCCGAGCACGGGCCGGTGAAGGCGAGCATCACGGGCCAGCAGCCGGTCATGTTCGTGCCGCGCGGAGCCCTGCTGGTCGACGGCCGGCGCGAGCCGAGGCCGCTGCGCACGCTGCAGGGCGCCGAGGTCGACGCCGTGTACTTCAAGTCGCAGCGCGCGCTGCTCCGCGAGCGAGACCGCATCCGCGCGAGCGGCGGCGTCGTGCTCGAGTCCGACCTCAAGCCCTCGGCCCGCTTCGTGATGGAGCGCTTCGTGAACGGAGGCCTCAGCCTTCACGGCCCCGCCCGCCGCGAGCACGGCGTGCTGTGCTTCCTCGACCCGAAGGTCCGCTCTGCCGACGTCACGCCGAAGCTGCGCACGCTCTCGCTCGACATCGAGACCGACGGCTGGGAGGGCCCGGTGCTCTCGATCGCGCTCGCCGGCTGCGGCGTCGAGCGCGTGACCGTCGTGAAGCGCGCCGAAGACGAGCGCGAGGTGCTGAGCGGGGCGTTCGCGCTGATTCGCGAGCTCGACCCCGACGTGCTGCTCGGGTGGAACGTGGTCGACTTCGATCTGCGCGCGCTGCAGGCGCGGTGCGAGGCGCTGCACCTGCCGTTCGCCATCGGCCGCGCGGGGCTCGTAGGCCGCGTGCTGGTCGGCGCGACGCCGCAGCAGGTGAGCCTCGCGCGCGTGCCGGGCCGCGTGGTGCTCGACGGCGTCGCGACGCTGAAGAACGCGTCGTGGGTGCTCGAGCGCTACACGCTCGACTTCGTGGGCCGCACGCTGCTCGGCCGCGGCAAGCTGCGCGCCGAGGGCGTCGACGCGCTGACCGAGATTCGCCGCATGCACCGCGAAGACCCCGAGGCGCTCGCCGCGTACAACCTCGAAGACGCGCGGCTCGCGCTCGACCTCTTCGAGAAGGCCGACCTGGTGGGCTTCTCGATCGCGCGCGCGAAGCTGACCGGGCTGCCGCTCGACCGGCAGGGCGGCTCGGTGGCGGCGTTCGACCACCTGTACCTGCCCGTGCTGCACCGCCGCGGCTTCGTGGCGCCCGACGTCGCCGTCGACTCGACGCCGATGCCGTCGCCCGGAGGCCAGGTGCTCGACAGCGCGCCGGGCCTCTACACGAACGTCGTCTCGTTCGACTTCCGCTCGCTGTACCCGAGCATCATCCGCACGTTTCAGGTCGACCCGCTGGCGCTGTGGCTCGAGGGGCCCGACCGCGTGCAGGGCTTCGAGGGCGCGAGCTTCGCGCGCGAGGGCGCGATTCTGCCGGCGCTCATCACGCACCTGCACGAGGAGCGCGGCAAGGCGCGGGCGGCAGCGAACGAGACGCTCTCGCGGGCGATCAAGATTCTGATGAACTCGTTCTACGGAGTGCTGGGGACTCCGGGGTGCCGGTTCTTCGACCCGCGGCTGGCGTCTTCCATCACGCTGCGCGGGCACGAGGTGATCGAGCGGTCGCGAACCTTCTTCGAGGAGCGCGGGCACGGCGTCATCTACGGCGACACCGACTCGCTGTTCGTGAAGCTGGGCGAGAAGGTCGACGACGCCGAGCGGCTCGCGGAGGAGCTGAACGCGTGGTGGCGCGAGACGCTCTGGGCCGAGCACCGGCTGAAGAGCGACCTCGAGCTGCGCGTCGACGCGCGGTACGCGAAGTTCCTGATGCCGACGACGCGGGGCTCGGAGCGCGGCTCGAAGAAGCGGTACGCGGGGCTGACGGTGGCGGGCGAGCTGGTGATTCGCGGGCTCGAGGCGGTGCGCACCGACTGGACTCCGCTGGCGCGGGAGGCGCAGCGCGAGCTGCTCAGGCGCGTGTTCGCCGGAGAGCCCTGGAGCGAGTGGCTGCTCGGGCTGCGGCGCGAGGTGCTGTCGGGGGCGGCCGACGAGCGGCTGCGCTACCGGAAGCGGCTGCGGCGCGACGTGGGCGACTACGCGTCGGCGGCTCCGCACGTGAAGGCGGCGCGGCTGGCGGCCGAGGCGGCGGCCGAGGGTGAAGCGGTGGCGACCGAGGTCGAGTACGTGATGACGGTGCACGGGCCCGAGCCCGTCGGCGCGCGGACGGCGCCGCTCGACCATGGGCACTACCTCGAGCGGCAGCTGGCGCCGGCGGTGGACGTCGTGCTGCGCGCGCTGGGGACGTCGTACGAGCGCGAGGCCGGGGAGCAGCTCAGCTTGTTCTGAGGTGGCGCGGGGCTGGCACCGGCGCTGCCGAGAGAGTTCAGGCGACGACCGCCGAGCTCGTAGCGCTGCACGCCCGTTCGGCGGATCCGTTCGCTGCGCAGCCAAGAGAGTCCGTGCGACGACCGCCGAGCTCGTGGCGCGGCACGCCTGCCGACAGAAGATGCGGTCGGCGCTCTCTCGCGTGGCGTCGAGCCCGCGCCGCCTCCCCTGGGCGCAAGGTGAGAGCGAGCTATGACATTGCTGCGGTACTTATTGTGGCGGCTCGAGCGGCGCGGCAGTGAATAAGTACCGCAGGAATGTCATAGCTCGGTGCTCCCGCGGCCCCGGAGCTCGCTCGGCGGTGGAGAACCGCCGACCGCTTCTCTGTTGGCCGGCGGGGTGCGCGGGGTCCGGCGGTTGTCGCCGGGAATCTCTGGCGGCGCTCAGGCCGTCACACGCGTGACAGCCGAACGCGAATGTCGAACACCAGCGAGCCGCCGAGCAGCTCGACGCGCGTCGACCTGCGTCCACGCCGCTTCTCGATGATGCGCCCGATGCCGCGAGGCGTCTCGACGAGCGACGCGATCGCGCGCATGTGGTCGGCGACCGCCTCGTGACTGCCTGCCCTGCCCGTCACCTCGAGGCTACCGTTGGCCGTCTCTTCCACCGTCGCCGTCACCGACGGCGTGCGGAGCCCTTCGACCGCTTCGGCGAGGGATGACGCCGCGAGCGCGGCAACGAGCGCCAGCACCATGCGACACCAGCGCCCCGGTCAAAGCGCAGCGCCCAATCCACCAAAACTGAGACATATGTCCAATCGCCGGTCGGGCGCCTTTCGCTACTCCTTCGGCCCGTGCGGTCCACCACATCACTCGCGCTGCTCCCCGTGTTCGTCGCGGCGGTCGCCGCCGCCGAGCCGCGCCGGCTGGCGATCGTGGTGGGCAACAACGCGGGCTCGGGCGAGCTGCCGCCGCTGCGCTACGCCGAGTCCGACGCGGGCAAGTTCGCGCGCGTGATGGCCGAGCTGGGCTCGGTGCAGGCCGACGACGTGCTGCTCCTGCAGGGGCGCCACGGCGACGACCTCGAGCGCGCGTTCGCCACCGTGCGCGAGATCATTCGCCTCGACGGCGCAGCGACCGGAGGCAGCGCCGCCGCAGCCGGCGTCCCGCGAAGACCGGGCCCGCGCGGCACCGTGCTCTTCTTCTACTTCTCGGGCCACTCCGACGGAGAGTCGCTCGAGATCGGCCCCGACCGGCTCTCGTACGCCCAGCTGCGCGCGCTGCTCGAGGGCACCGGAGCCGACGCCCGCGTCGCCATCGTCGACGCGTGCAAGAGCGGCGTCGGCCTGCGCGCGAAGGGCGGGCGGGCCTCCGAAGCCTTCACGCTGGTGCTGCACGATCAGCTCGACACGCGCGGCGAGGTCTTCATCTCGTCGGCCTCGGAAGAAGAGCTCGCCCACGAGTCGCGCGAGGTGATGGGCGGGCTGTTCACGCACCACCTGCTGTCGGGCCTGCGCGGCGCCGCCGACGCCAACGCGGACAAGAAGGTCACGCTGTTCGAGGCGTACCGCTACACCTACGAGCGCACGCTGGACGCGACGGGGCTCATCACTCCGACGGGGCAGCACCCGACGTTCGACTACCGCTTGAGCGGGCGCGGCGAGCTGACGCTCACGACGCTGTCGGCTCCACCGGCGACGCTCGAGGTGCCAGACGGCATTCAGCGCGCGATGGTGCGCGACGTCGCGAGAGATCAGATCGTCGCCGAGATCGGCTCGGGCTCCGGCTCGCGCGAGCTCGCGCTGGCGCCCGGCCGCTACACGCTCCACGTCACGAAAGACGGCCAGACCCGCAACGCCCGCTTCACCCTGCAGCCCGGCGCCGCCTGGCGCCCCGGCTGGGCCGACCTGCCCGCCTCGGCCCCCGCCCTGCAGAGCGCGTCTCGATTTCTCAGGCCGTGAGGATCCGAAACCGGGTCTCTGGTATGCCCGACAACCACGTCGGCCGCGCTACCGGAGCCCTCCATGATTCGCACTGCCCTCACTGCCCTCTTCTTCGTTCTCGCCATCTCCTGCACCGGGCCGAAAGGCGAAGCCGGCGCCAAAGGTGAAGCGGGCCCGACCGGCCCCCAGGGCGAGACCGGGCCGGGCTTCATGACCCCGCCGAGCGTGAGCGCGGTGACGCCGAACCGCCTCGCCGCCGGCCTGACGACCGACGTCTCGATCGCCGGCTTCGCGACCAACTGGAGCAACGGCGCCCAGGTGTCGTTCGGCACCGGCATCACCGTGAACTCGGTGAAGGTCGGCAGCCGCACGGGCCTCGTCGCGAACATCACGGTCGCCGCTGACGCGATGCCGGGCACGCGCGACGTGAAGGTGACCCAGGGCGGCGAGATGACGACGTTCAACGGCGTCTTCACCATCTTGCCGCTCTGGGAGATCAAGCCCATCGGCATGGCGAGCCGCGGCGGCTACTGGTACTTCGAGATCAAGTCGAACGACCCCGACTTCGCCTTCCCGTTCGCGAGAGAAGACATCAGCGTGACCCTCGACCCGGCCCCCGCCATGGGCGAGCTGATCGGCACGGTCACGTCGCTGAAGCCGCGTGCGCTCGTGGTTCGACTGCACGCGAACTTCCCGGTGCCCCTGCGCATGTACACCGCCACCGTTCACTTCGGCGCCGACCGCCTCGTGCTCCCGACCTTCGATCTCGCCGAGCGCAGCGCGCTGATGCTGTCGGATGCCACGGCGCTGATGAACGTCGACATGGGGGCCTTCGAGTCGAAGCTGATCCAATACACGCCGGCGGCCACGCCGGTTCCGGTCGTCATTCACGCGTCGGGGCCCAAGGGCGCACGCTGGCAGCTGATCATGCTGAACGACGACGGCGACCCGGTTCAGGTCGACCTCAGCACCGGCAAGCCGGGGCCGGGCAACGACTTCGTCCTCACCGACATCACGACGCCGACGTTCTTCGTGCTGTCCGAGGTCGAAGGAAAGACGGGCACCCAGGCCACCGTCACGGCCGTGGCCAACTTCCCGACGGTCGCCGACACCGAGCCCAACGACACCCGCGACACGGCGCAGATCTTCACGCTCTCGGCGCTGGGCGGAGACAACGCCGTGCGCGTCATCGGCAACTCCACCGGCTACGGCGACGACGACGACTGGTACAAGGTCACCGCCACCGCGGCCGACGTGGGCAAGCGCTTCCACGTCCGCATCTACGCGCTCGACTACATCTACTACGACACCGAGGTGCTGCTGCCTTCAGGCACCGTGTTCAAATCAAATTCGGTGAACATCAAGACCGTCGACTTCTACACCGACCCGATCAGCGCCGAGGGCGACTACTCGTTCCACCTGCTCGGCGATTACCCGGGCGACTCCGACATCGTCATCTCGCTCCAGTAGCGCGTGACGGCCTCGGCTCCGGCGGCTTCGACGCCGGGTTGAGCGACTTCTCGAGCCCGTTCGCGAGCGAGTACGCGATGGGCAGCAGGCTCAGGTCGCCGTTCGCGGCCAGCCGCTCGACGTCGGCCACCACGAACTTCCCGCCGCTCTTCTTGATCAGCCCCTCGCGCGTCCACCGCGCGAGCGCCCGCGTCACCGACCGCCGCGCCACGCCCAGCGACTGCGCCAGCGAGTCCTGCGACAGCGGAATGCGAATCATCACTCCGCCCGGCGCCGGCAGCCCGAACAGCGTCACGTGCGCGTGCAGCAGCGTCGCGAGCCGGCGCTCGACCGTGTTGAACGCCAGCGACCGCTCGTTCTGCGCCGCGATGCACAGCCGCGCCGCCAGGTCGACCACCATGTTGTACGTGAGCTCCTGCGACTGGCGCAGCCCGAGCAGGAACACGTGCCGCGGAATCTCGAGCGCCGTCGACTTCTCGAGCGCCTCGACCGACTCGAGGTACCGCACTCCGGCGATGCACTCCATCTCGCCGAACGCCACCGGCGCCTTGAACAGCTTCACCACCACCTGGCGCCCCGTCGCGTCCGTATAGAAGACCCGCACCGAGCCGTGCGCGAGCACGAAGAAGCGCGAGCCCTCGCTGCCTTCGCTCAGCACGATGTGCCCGCGCGGGTACGTCTCGAGCCGGCTGTTCTTGACGAGGTACTCCACCGTCTCGGGCTTCACGTGCTTGAAGAGCGGGTGAACGGTGAAGTCGAACGGCTTCGACATGCGGGCGCCGTCAGCCTACCCCGGCGCCTGCCCGATGCGTCTCGTCAGCTGACCGGCTTCGGCTGAATCACGATCTCGACGCGCCGGTTGTTCGCGCGGTTCTCGGCCGTGTCGTTCTCGACCAGCGGCCGGCTCTCGCCGTAGCCCTTCGCCTCGATGTCGCTCGCCTTCACGCCCTTCGAAATGAGGTAGTCGCGCACCGACATCGCCCGCAGCAGCGAGAGCTGCTCGTTGGAGTCGGCGCTGCCGAGGCTGTCGGTGTGGCCCTCGACCGTGATCTTCCGGCCGTCGGCCTGGTCCGTCAGCGTCGTCGCCACCTGGTCGAGCCGGGTCTGCGCGCTCTGCAGCAGCGTCGACTTGCCGGGAGCGAACAGCACGCTGCCCGACAGCGTGATGACCACGCCGCGCTGCTCTTCCTTCACCGCCGCGACCGTCGACAGGTCCTTCATCGCGGCGGCGAGCTGGCCCTCGGCCGCGGCGCGGGCGTGTCGCTCGGCCTCGAGGGCTTCGGCCTTCGCGGCGGCGTCCTGCGCGTTCGCCTCGGTCGCGCGGCGCTGGGCCTCGAGCTGCTCGCGCGTCTGGCTGAGCTCGCTCTGCTTCGCCTCGTACTGCTGGTCGCGCAGGCGCGAGGCCTCGTCGGCGTAGGCCGAGATCTGGTGCAGGTCGGCCTCGATGCGCGCCTTCGCGTTCGCGAGCTCGACCTTGCGGCTCGCGACGTACGCGAAGTCTCGCGTGCGGTACGTGTCGCCGTACTCGAGGAACTCGGCGTTGGCGCGGTCGAGTGCCTTGCGCGCCTCGTACAGGTCGGCCGGCGTGTACCGCGCCGCCGGGCCCTGCTGCGCGGTGTCGTAGTCGTCGCGCGCCGTCACCAGCGCCTTCGGAGCGACCGCCGCACACGCAGCCGCGATCATCACCGCGGGAATCACGAGCAGGCGGCTCATGGCTTCGCTCCTCTCTGGCGCAGGGTTCCGACCTGCTCGGCGGCCTGAACCGCCTGGCGCCTCACCTGAGACTCGCGGGCGAGCACGAGGGCGAGGTCGGCGTCGGCCTGCGCGCACGACAGCAGCGTGAGCGCGCGCTCGTCGCCGCGGGCGGCCAGGTTCTTCGCCGTGGCCTGCTCGTCCTTCGCGTACTGAAGGTGGAGCTTCGCGGTGGGGACGCTCTCGGCGCCGAGGACCTCGGCGCTGCGAATGGTCGCTTGGGTCTGCTCGAGCTCTTCAGCCGGCAGCGGGACGGTTGCGCAGCCCGCGAGCACGATGCACGCGGCGGCTGCGCCCAGGACGGGACGGATCATGTTGCACCTCGATGTGGCCGAACGGTGCAACGCCTCGGCCAGCGAGATGATCCAATCGGTTCACGCGCGCGGCCCGTGCAGCACCGCCCCACGTGTCCCGCCGCGCCTCAGCCTTTTCTGCGCGTCATCACCTCGAGCCGCCACGGCTGCCCCTCGCCGTCGCGCACCAGCTTCACGTCCCAGAAGCCCTCCAGCTTCTTCGGCGGAGTCTTCGACGTCGGCGACACCATCGCCGTCACCGTCGACTCGTCGGTCTGGCTCGCCCGCCCCTTGAGCAGCGCGTGCGACCACTCTTCACCGTCGCCCGACTCGAGGTCCTCCGTGAACTCGACCCGCACCTGCACGGTGTCACCGCGCTGCGGAGCGTCTTCCCACTCTTCGTCGAAGGTGCCCTCTTTCACCCATCGCGGGACTTGTCGTCCGAGTGACATCGGGAAGCCGCATATATTGGGCACGGTCTTGCATCAACGCTCGAACCCATGAACCGCAAATGGCCTTGGCTGGTGCTGCTGTTGGTGTCGACGGGGCTCGGCGTCGCGGGCTTTCTGATGTTCCGCGCGCACAATCAACCGCAGGAGGCGCCGCAACCGGCCGTCGCAGCGGTGCCTGATGCGGGCGTCGAGCCGCAGGCGCCCGCCGTCGACCTCGCGAAGGGTGACGGCCTCGTCAAAGGCTTCGTGCCCGAGGCGTGGCTGTCGGGCGGCGACGCCGTGCGCCGCGCCGCCGCCGCCGTCTACGCCGTCTCGCAGGGCCAGAGCCCGCGCGTGATGGTGCCCTTCCTCGAGCCGGGCGGCACGTTCGTCGTCGACGAGCAGGAGCAGCCCGGCGCTCCGGTGAAGAAGACGAAGGCGAAGGCGAAGAAGAAGGGCCCGCGCAAGCCCGGGCCGCCGCCGAAGTACTTCATCTCGGAAGAGAACGACGCGCGCTACGACGCCGTCACGCAGGCGTTCACCGCCATCGACGCGGCCGCGGTCGGCAAGCTGTACGGCGAGCTGAGGCCGTACCTCGACGCGGCGTTCAAAGAGATTGCTCCGCCGGGCAAGACGTTCGACGCGGCGTTCACGCAGGCGGTCGACCGGCTCGCGGCGGTGCCCATCACCGACGGGCCGCGCGAGGTCGTGCCGATGGAGACGGGCATCGGCTACACGTGGGCCGACCCGAAGCTCGAGGCGCTGTCTCCGGCCGAGAAGCACCTCTTGCGCATGGGCCCGCGCAACGCGCGTGCGGTGGTGAAGCAGCTCCAGGCGTTTCGCGAGGCGATGAAGGCGCCGTAGCGGCAAGGGCGAAACTCGCGGGTTCCACTGCGCCAGGTGGGCTGCGCTCCGGCGATCGAAGCTGTGTCACTCGGCAACCATATGGGTGACACGATGATGAACGCGCTCCTTCAGCTGCTCGGCATCCCGCTCGCGCTCGTCTACGCGAACGCGACGGAGTGGCTCATTCACAAGCACCTGCTCCACGGCGTCGGGAAGAGCAAGGCGAGCTTCTTCTCGTTTCACTGGCACGAGCACCACCGCGCGGCGCGCCGCGGCGGCATGTTCGACCCGCAGTACGTGCGGCCGCTGCTCACGTGGTCGCCGCAGGGCAAGGAGGCGCTCTCGGTCTTGGGCCTCGCGCTCGCCCACTCGGTGCTGCTGCCGTTCGCGCCGCTGTTCGTGCTGGCCGTGTGGCTCAGCGCGGCGCGCTACTACTTCGTTCACCGCCGCGCGCACATGGACCCGGAGTGGGGCCGCCGGCACGTGCCCGTGCACTGGGACCACCACATGGGCAAGGACCAGAACGCGAACTGGTGCGTGACGAGCACGTGGTTCGACGACCTGATGGGCACGCGCAAGGTCTACGCGTACGACGCGGCCGGGCGGCCCGTGGCCGAGGTCGAGACCGCCGCGGCGGTTCAGCCGAGGGCATCGGCGCCGCGCTGAGCCGAGGGCGAGTCGGGCGACTGCCGTGCGATATGGCAGATATGGCATCTCGCCGAACGACCGTGGTCTTGACTGACGACGAGCAGAGAGCGCTCAAGCGCGCGAGTAAGGCCGAAGGGCTCTCTCAGTCACAGTTGATCCGCAAAGGGATTCGCACGGTCACTTCGGCGTACCGCAAGCGGGTGAAGCCCCTGACAGGTTGGCTCAAGCTCAGCCGGCGAGAGCTCGATGAGATTCGCAGAGAGAAGTTCGGAGACTACGACCGTTGAGCGGCCCGCTCATCTTGGACACGGGGGGCTGGCTCGCCGCCCTCGGAGGCCACGAGCCGCATGCCGAGGCTCTCGACGAAGCGACGTCGCTCATCGTTCCGGGCCTCGTGCTCGCCGAGCTCGACTCCTTTCTTCGCGATCGCCGCCGGGACATGCACCGTGTGCTCGCCGAGCTCGAAGACGGCACCTACTCGTACGAGCCGCCGACCCAAGCAGACCTCACCCGCGCTCGCGAGCTCGACCGGAAGTTCGCGAGCACGGACCTCGGCCTCGTCGATGCGACCGTCGTGGCGCTCGCCGAGCGCCTCGATGTGCTCCGCGTCCTCACGGTCGACTCGGACTTCAGCGTCGTTCGCGTAGGCCGTCAGTACCGCCAGGCACTCGAGCTGGTCGGTGGCCCGCTGTAGCGCTCACGGCGGCAGGCTCCACCGCCGAAACGGCCCGAGCGACACGCCCGCCATCATCGCGACCATCTCGCCGCGCAGCACCGGCAGCCGGCACATCAGCCCCATCGCGACGTCGCGCATGAGCCCGAGCGGCCAGAAGTCCGACTGAAAGAAGGGCGTCAGCCAGCGCGTGACGAACTGGTACCAGCCGAGGTGCGAGCGCCGCAGCCGCGAGTACGCGTAGAGCCCGTCTTCGATCGACTCGCCGCGCGCCAGGCACCGCGCGAGCGTGAACGCGTCGACGAGCGCGAGGTTCGCGCCCTGCCCCAGCTGCGGGCTCATCGCGTGCGCGCTGTCGCCGACGTACACCACTCGGCCCACGTTCCACGGCCACATCACGACGTCGTGGTACTCCGAGAAGAGCAGCGCGCCGTGACCCTCGAGCTGCTCGAGCACCGGCGCCGACGCCGGCACCTCGGCCAGCACCTCGCGCTTCCACTCGCCGAAGTCGCGCTCTCTGAACGCGTCGACCTCGGTCGCCTTGAGTGAATAGAAGAGGCTCACGAGCGGCGTGTCGCCCTGCGGGCCCAGGCCCGTCGGCAACAGGCCGATGAGCTTCCGCGTGCCGCGCACCACCTGGTACAGCCGCCCGCGGAAGCGGTGCTCGCGGTCGGGCACGACGGCCCACATCGCTCCGAACGGGTAGCGGTCGACCGTCTTGTAGTGCGCCGTGTCGTCGCGCAGGCTCGAGCGCGCGCCGTTCGCGACGACGACGAGCTGGTGCGGCCCGAAGCGCCGCTCGGTCTTCGCCTCGACGAGCCAGTGGCCGTCTCTCGCCCACGCGAGGTCTTCGACGTCGACGCCGAGCTTCAGCGTGATGCCGCTCTGCTTGCGCGCCGCCTGGAACAGCGCGTCGAAGAGCACGCCGCGGTGCAGCCCGACGCCGAACAGGCCCTCTTGCAGGTCGCGGTACGTGAGGTCGAGCACGCGCCGGCCCGCGGGTGTCTCGGCCACCAGCGCGTCGATGCGCTCGCCGCGCGAGACGACCTGCTCCTTGAGGCCCAGCGCGTCGAGCACGGCCATGCCCGTCGGCTGCAGCATGATGCCGGCGCCCAGCGGCTGCGGGTCGACCACGCGCTCGTACAGCGTGACGTGGTGGCCCGCGCGCGCGAGGAAGAGCGCCGTGGCGCTGCCCGCGGTGCCGGTGCCGACGACGGCGACGTCGAGTCCCAAGGCGCGCCGTCTTAGCAGCCCCTCAGAGGGGATTGACCATTCTCGGCACCTCGACCGCGCGGGCCTCGAGCGACGCCGGGCCCGTCTCGAGCAGGCCGAGCCACTGCCAGGTGGGCGCGTTGTCGCTCCAGATGTGGAAGCGCGCGGTGACCCCCTCGGTCGCGTCGAGCGAGAGCCACAGCTCGGCCGGCACCGCCGCGAACGTCTGCGGCTCGAACGGGCTCTCGGCGCCGCTCGGCCCGCGCAGCCCGCCGGTGAGGGTCATCGTGACCTCGAGCGGCACGTACGCCTGCTCGCGCTCGCCCAGCCAGTCGACCTCGGGCACCTCGAGGGGCTCGAGCTTCAGCTGCAGGTTCGTGAGCGTCATGCCCGTGTCGAGCACGGTGACGTCGGCGAGCTTCACGGCGAGCCGCTCGATGCGCACGTGGTCGACGCAGTCGGTGAGCATGCGCACGCGGAGGTCGCCGCCGATCGCTCGCACCGGCAGCGTCGCGTACGTCTCGTCGAGCAGCGTGCGCCGCACGTCGATCGAGCCGCGCGTGCCGTACGGCAGGAACTGCAGCGACGGCACCTCGCCGGCGGTCAGCCGCTCTTCGAGCGTGGGCACCGGCTTCGGCAGCACGACGACCGCATCAGCGCCGCTCGCGACCAGCTCGGGCGCGAGGCCCTCGCCACACGAGAGCAGAGGCAGCAACAGCAGGGCGCGCAGGAAACGCATGGCGGCACCTCCGATGACGCTGTGCAGCATCAAGCGTGCACGCGCGCAAAGCCGCGAGACGAGCGGCTGCGTCACGGGCCCTCGCGCAAGGTCTGCGGCCGGGCTCGCTCACGACCACGACTACGGCCACGACTACGACTACGACTACGACCACGTCCACGTCCACGGCTACGACCACGTCCACGTGCGCGTGCGCGTCCACGTGAGCGCTTTGTTCACGCGTCCGAGCGTCCCAGCACTCGCCGCGACCACGCGAGGAACGATGCGACCCTGCCCCGCCAGCCTGCAGCCGGCAGCTCGGGCGCCGTCGCGATGCCGTCTTCGGTCGAGCGCACGCCCGAGACGCTGTCGGGCACCGGGCCTTCGGCGGCGAGGCTCTCAGGGTCGGTGTTCGCCTCGCGCAGCGCGACGCTCGGGTGGTGCAGCCGCGACCCGATGGAGTCGGTCGGGTTCGCTGCGACGGTCAGCTCGTCGGCCGGCGCCGTGCGCTCGGTGCTCAGCGCGTGCAGCATGCGCTTGAGCTTCTGCCGCTCTTCCAGCGTGTCGTGCGGCCGCTTGCGCCAGTCTTTCTGCAAGAGCGACATCACCCACTTCTCGAGCGGAGGCGGCAGGCCCGGCGCGTGGCTCGACACCGGCGGCACCGGAGCGTCGAGGTGCTTGCGCAGAATCACCGTCACGCTCGCGTCGCCGAACAGCCGCCGGCCCGCGAGCATCTGCCACGCGATGACGCCGACCGCGTACAGGTCCGTCCACGCGCCGAGCTCGCCGCCGTGAATCAGCTCGGGCGCCATGTACTCGGGCGTGCCGAGCAGCACGTTCTGCGTCCGCTCGTCGCGCCGGCCCATCGGCCGCGCCAGCCCGAAGTCGAGCACCTTCACGAACTTCGTCCCGTCGGGCTGCGAGACCAGGAACAGGTTCGACGGCTTCAGGTCGCGGTGAATGAGGCTCGCAGCGTGCGCCGCCGCCAGCGCCGCGAGCACGTCGTCGAGCAACAGACACATCTGGTACGGCGTGAGCCGCCCCGTCGCCGCCAGGTACTCGTCGAGCGGCGTGCCGACGAGGTACTCCATCACGATGTAGCGCCGGCCGTCGGGCAGCTGCCCCACCGAGAAGATGTCGATGATGCCGCGGTGGCCGATGGCGTTCACCGCCTGCGCCTCGGCGAGCAGCCGCTTCACGTTCTTCTCGTCGCGCGACAGCGAGCCGCGCAGCAGCTTCACCGCGACCTGCTTGCCGATGAGCGGGTGGCGCGCCCGGTAGACGATGCCCATGCCGCCCTGGCCGATGCGCTCCTCGACGACGTACTCGCCGAGCGTCGTGCCGATGAGCGGGTCTCGACCCGGCAGCCGCGCGTCGGCGACGCACTCGATGAGCGCGCGGCACAGCTCGCAGCCTTCGAGGTGCGCGTTCACCGCGAGCGCCTCGGCGTCGCCGAGCCTTCCCTCGATGGCGTCGAGCAGCTCGGCCTCGCTGGGACAACCCGTCACGTTCACCTCGATCGGCGTGCGGTGGATGTTACCGTGCGTGCGTGAGCTCAAGCAGGCTCCTCGACGTGCTCGTTCGGGTGGCGCACCCGCGGGCGCTCGCGCTGGTCGGCGGCGCCGACGAGGCCGGGCTCACGGCGCTGCACGCCGCCGGAGCCGCCGCCCACCCCGAGCTCGACCTCGAGCCCGCCGCCTTCGTTCGCCAGCTCGGCCGCATGCTCCGCGCGAAGGGCAACGCCTACGCGCTCGACTCGCTCAACGCCGCCGACCTCTTCCTCTGCGCCGCCTGTCTCGAAGCCCAGCCGCGCGCGCTCGCCGCGCTCGAGAAGGGGCCGCTGGCTCGCGCGCTGCACGCGCTCAAGGCCTCGCAGCGCGAAGAGGTTCGGCAGCTCGTGCTCGAGAAGCTGCTGCTGGGGCCCAAGCCGCGGCTGCTCGAGTACTCGGGGCAGGGCGCCCTGCAGGTGTGGCTCAGCCTCGTGGTGCGGCGCCAGGCCATCAACGCGAGCCGCGGCGACAAGCGGCTCGTCGCGGTCGGCGGCGCCGAAGACGCGGCCGAGGGCTCCGCCGCCGCCCTGCTCTCGGCCGCGAGCCCCGAGCTGCAGCTCGGCAAGAAGGTCGCGCAGGCGCAGGTGGTGCGGGCGCTGAAGGGCGCCTTCGCCCAGCTCGAGGGCGAGGAGCGCGAGCTGCTCGAGCTGTTCCACGTGAAGGGGCTCAGGCACGAGCAGATCGGCGAGCAGCTCGGCGCGCCGCGCTCGACCGTCGCGTTCTGGCTGACGCGCGCCCGGCAGAAGCTGCTGCAGGGCACCCGCCGCCGGCTGGTCGACGCGCTGAAGCTGTCGGACAAGGAGCTCGACAGCCTCGTGCGCGCGATGGGCAGCCGCATGGACGAGTCCATGCAGCTGTTCCGTTCTCGAGGGAGCCACTAGAGCACCACGTCTCCCATCGCGACCGCATGCGGGATCGCGAGCCCGGTCTCTGCGAGCTCGCTCGGCGGGAGCATCCGTCAGGCCGCGAAGCGCAGCGCGGCGCGCAGGCTCGCCTGGGCCTGCTCCTTCAAGCCCGGGTCCCAGCTGACGTCGGCGAGGCGCCGCTCGAACTCGTCGCGCGGCATGCGCTCTTCGCGGCCCCACGGGTTGATGTACTTCACGTACTCGACGCCATCGACCGTCTCGGTGCCGGTGACGAGCACCTTGTGGTACCCGGTGCCCCACGAGATGGCGACGGGCACGCTCTGGCCCTGCGCGAGCTCGGCGTCGATGGTCTGCATCGCCTCGGCGCGCTGCGCGTCGGTCGTGATGCGCTGCTCGCTCATCGGGCGGCCCATCACCTGCTCGTAGAGCGCGTCGAGCTCGGGCGACCACGCACCGGCGCCGGAGTCGGTCGCGTTGTCGTAGTCGCGGCTGCCGTTCGCCATCTCCATCATCGCGGGGCCCATCAGGCGCTGCACGGTGCTGCGGCCGCGGCCGTCTTCCGCAGCCGTGCCGTCTTCGCGCTTCAGCGTCGCGCCTCCGGCGAGCACGACCTCGCCCTCGGGGCTCGCGAGGCCCGCCGCGATGCGCGCGTACTCGGCCGGGTTCTCCATCGCGAGCTGCACGATGACCGCCGTCGGAGCGCACGTGCCGACGGTGCCCTGGCTGATGGCGCTCGGCGTCGCGAGCTCCTGCACGAGGTCGGTGACGAGCTGGTTGCGATCGACGCCCTCGGCGAGCGGCGTGCTCTCGTCGGACAGCGCGGCGAGGTGCTGCAGCAGGTTGCCTTCACCCGCAGCGTCGGTCGGCCCGGGCAGCTTGCCCTCGAGCAGCAGCTTCTGCAGCGCGAGCGCGGCGACCGGGTCGTTGGCGTCGAGGCAGCGCTTCTTCACGGCCTCGTAGCGCGCGCGGTCTTCGGGGCTCAGCTGCGCGAGGCGCTGCTCTTCGAGCGCGGCGTTGGCGTCGAGCTGCGCCTGGGCGGCGATGTGCCGCGCGCTGTTCGGGTCGGTGTCCTGCACCGAGTTGACGTCGGGGGCGTCGCGCGTGACCTCGGCGCCGTTCTCGCCGCGCGACACCGGAGCGCCGAGCAGCAGGTCGGTCGCCTCGCGCACCGCGCTCGACTCGGTGCGCTCGCCCCGGAGCGCCTTCGGCAGCAGCTCCTTCAGGGCGCGGGCGTCGAGGCTCTTCTTCGGAGCGACCGCCCACTCGAACTGGTCGGCGTCGAGGCCCTGGCGGTGGCGCAGGTCGCGCTCGGCCGAGCTGCGGGTGTGGTCAAGAGTGCTACGGACGACGAGGTTCGGGGGGATTCTCATGTGCCGGAGGACCCAGGCCGGCATTTTCCTTCCAATGGAAAGAGATCAGGCGCCGCGAAGGTCGACGAACCCGGCGTGTCTCGGCAGGGCATCGACGGCTTGCGCGACCCAGGGCGGCAGCGCTCCGTAGACCTTGCGGAGCCGGCCTTCGTGGGTTCGCGCACAGAGCCGGGCCTCCACGCCGTCTTCCGAGTTGTCGTAGAGATAGACGCGATCTGCGAGCTCGATGGCCGGCGCGAGGTTCGCCATCGACTTCGCGTACCGCGAAACCACTTTCTCGATGGGCACCGAGTGGCCACCTTGAATGACGCGGTCAGCGATACGCGACGCGTTGATTCTCGGGTCTCGCGTGCCGATGAAGAAGACTCGGACGAAGTACCCGGTCTGTTTGGCGCGCTGCAGGAAATCGACTTTGTCTGGCGCAGAGAAGACGGTCTCGAATGCGATGCCGGCCTTCGACACCAGCAGCTCCTCGCGGCGCGCCGTCGTCCAACGAGCAGCCTTCATGACGGCGCTCTCGGAGTTCCAATCGCCGAAGCGGTCGCGCGCGATGTCGTCGGGGTTGAGGTACTCGACGCCATCGCTCCACTTGTCTTGACGCAGGCGGGCAGTGACGGTCGTCTTGCCCGAGCCGTTCGGGCCGGCGATCACCAGGAGCGCCGGTTGCGAGCTCACCGCGATGCCGCGCCCTTGGCGTGGAGCCGCTGCAGCGCTTCCTTCCGCAGTCGGGCAATCTCAGCGAGGAGTTTCGCCTCGCTGGAAGCGCGAGCCCCCGCGAGGTGTGCAAACGCAGCCCTGCTCAGCTCGCGCAGCTCATCGTCGCTCGGCTCGAACTCGGGGTCCGCGAGATTTCGTGGCGCCGCCATTCCACTGAAGGCTAACGCGACTCCCGCGCGTCGACCACCATCACGCCCGAGTCCGTCACCTTCGCGACGAAGTGCGAGAGCGGCGAGGCCTCGAGCTTCGCGAG
Source organism: Myxococcaceae bacterium (assembly GCA_044223505.1). Classification (GTDB taxonomy): domain Bacteria; phylum Myxococcota; class Myxococcia; order Myxococcales; family Myxococcaceae; genus Xiheicaenimonas. The sequence goes on along the minus strand of JBGALX010000010.1, from coordinate 242,447 downwards.
CTCGAGCGTGCGCGCGGGCTCGGGCAGCGCGAGCAGCTGGTACCGCAGCAGCTCCCGCTCGCGCTCGCGCTCTTTGAGCGTCTCGTTGCCGCGGTCGGAGGCGCCCATCGCCGCGACGTTGCGGTCGAGCGCCTCGTTGAACGACTCGCCCGGCACGGCGCGGGTCTCGGTGAGGACGAGCCGCGCGCCCTCGGGCGCCCCGACGGCGGCGAGCGCGGCCTTCAGCGACGCTTCGCTCCAGTCGGAGAGCGCGAAGACGGCCTCGTCGCCGAACGCGAGCACGCTCAGGCGCTGATCGCCCGCCGCCTCGCGGAGCTTCTGCTCGATCGGCCCCAGCACCGCCGCCTTCCGCGCCACCACCTCGTCGTTCGCGGCGAGCGCCCGGTAGAAGACGTCGTCGTCGTGCACCGCGCCCTTCAGCTTCGAGAGCGCCGCCGCGTGCCGCACCATCGCGCCTTGCGCCGTCGCGCCGAGCGCCTTGATGTCGACGCAGAGAAAGACGGTGTGCTGGCGCTTCACGAGCTCGCCGAAGAAGTAGAGCTCCGACGGAGTGCCCGACTGCGCGACGAGCACGCCCGCCCTCTGCGGAGCGAGCAGCGCCTTCGCCGTCGCCTCGGCGGTGTGCGAAGCGGGCCGCGCCTGCAGGTCGAGCTGCACCTTCGCCGCCTGCTCGAGCTTCGCGGTGCCGTCGCGCGCGAGCTGCCGGTTCGAGCCGAACGACACGAAGTCGAGCAGCGTCGCCTGCTGCACCACGGTGTCGAGGTCGTCGAGCACGCCCGGCGCGGCCTCGAGCTTCACCTTCCCGCGCATCAGCCGCAGCACCTCGGGGTTCAGACCCTGTGTGCCCGACGGCGCGTCGCTGGCGACGACCGGCAGCACCAGCGGCCCGAACGAGACGGTCGCGGACTTGAGCCGCTGCAGCGCGCCCGCGAACCCCTCGGGGCTCTTCAGCGCCTTCACCAGCGCGGCGGCGTCGAAGCGCTCGCTGCCTCTGTCGCGCGTCAGCTGCTCGAGCGTCGAGGCGGCGCGCGCGCGGTAGACCGCCGACAGCAGCGCGAACACCGGAGCGCCCTTGCGCGGGTCGAACCTCACCTCGCTGAGGCCGTGGCTCACGAGGTCGGGCGGCTTGTGGTTCAGCTGCGCGAGCATGCCGTCGAGCAGCTCGACCTGGTGGCCAGCGTCGGGAGTGCCGCGCGCGGCGTGCTCGGCGCGAGCGCCCGCGAGGAAGGCCGAGAGCTCGGCCGTCGTCTGCTCGCCGAGCTGCTTCGCGAGGGCGCTCGCCGCCGCGTCCGGGTTCTTCGGGCCCGAGTCGGGCACCAGCGCGAGCGAGGCCATGCCGTAGAAGTGCTCGAGCAGCTTCACGCGGTAGCCGTGCAGCACCGCGCCGTCGAGCTGCTTCAAGAGCCGCTCGAGCCGCGGCGCCCAGTCGCTCTTCACCAGCGTGTTGCCGGCCGCGGCGTTCAGCTTCTTCGTCACGAAGCGGTCGTCGCCCTTGAACGAGACGAACATCACCTCGACGCCCGTCTTCGGCTTCTCGCCGGGCGGGAACACCTCGCGGTACAGGCGCAGGTGCTCGGTCTGCTTCGCCACGAGCTCGAGCAGCTCGGCCGCCGCGACCGGCTGGCCGCTCGTGAACCCATCGACCGGAGCCTGCGCCGGCTTCACCGGAGCCGGCTGCGACGCCGCTGCGGGCTTCGTCACGACGACCGGCCGTGCCACGGGCTTGAGGGGAGTCACCGGCATCAAGATAGTCACGCCCGGCCCGCGCGCGCTCGCTTGCCGGGCTCGATGAGCTCGACCGTGCCGGCCCCGAGCCGGCGCCGCAGCGTGGCCGTCACCCGCTCGCGAAACGCGTCGGTCGGTGGCGCCTTCGCGCGGTTGAAGTCGAACGTGACGCGCTCGAACTTCGCCTGCACCGGCTTCAGGTACTCGTCGAGGCCCGACAGGTACGCCTCGCTCAGCTGCGAGTTCCAGCCGTAGCGCAGCGCGACGTCCCAGCCGCGCTCGCTGCGCGTGAAGCGCACCGCCCACGGCGCGCTGCTCGTCGCACTGACGCTCACGCGCTTCACGTTCGCCGGCACCTCGGCCACGAGCGCGAACCACTCGGTCACGCTCTTGTTCGGGCTGTTGACGGTGAGCTCCTCGAGCTGCGCCATCACGCGCGAGCCCCAGAACGGCTTCCACACGGCGGCGTCTGTCGTGTCGCCGTGGCCGTAGGGCCAGATGCTCAGGCGCTTCAGCTTCGGCACGCACTGCGCGTCGAAGACAATCGCCACGTGCTTCGGGTCGAGCCACGAGGGGAAGTTGATCTCTTCGAGCGGCAGCGGCCGCTGCGACTCGAACACCGCGACGCTCGCCGCGTGCACCACCTTCAGCGAGCGCATCACCTCGTGCGTCACCAGCGGCGCCCGGTCGCCCAGCCAGGGCGTGCAGTCGAGCTCTTCGAACGTCGCCCACTCGGGCAGGCCGACCGCCTCGCTGCAGCGGTCTCTGCTCTTCGCGCCGACCACAGCCGCGACGGGAAACCCGCGCGCGAACCGCAGCCCGCTCTTGTGAATGACGCCGTCGAGCGGGCCGAGCCAGGTGCGCGCGTGCTGCTTCAACAGCTGCGACACCCGCTTGCGCTGAGCGGCGGTCAGCGGCCCCGACGCCTCGAGCAGCTGCAGCATGATGAGCTCGCCGCGCACGTCGCCCTTCTCGATCAGCGCGTCGGCGAGCACGCGCCGCCGGCCGTCGTCGAACGGGTCGGCGAACACCGCCGCGAACGAGGCGCTCTTCGTCGCCGAGCCGCGCGGCACCGCCACGGGAGCCGACCCGAGCTGCGCCTTCACCGGCTCGAGCACCGCGGCGTCGAACGCGGGCGGCTTCGGCCACGCCGCGGTGTAGCCCTGAAGGCGGGGCAGCTCGCCGACCATGAGCCGGCCGACGGTGTGAGAGCGGTCGGCCTCCCAGTGCGCGAGGAGCTTCGGCACCTGCTCGACCACGCGCGCGTCGCGCAGCCGCTCGAGCGCCGCGAGCACACCGAACCAGAAGCGCTGAGAGGCGGCGCCCTGCCAGCCGTTCGGCGGCTTGTACGCGAGCTTCAAGAGGTGGCTCACGATGCGCGGGTCGTCGCCCGCCTTCTCTTTGAGCGCCGTGTGGCGCGGCTGCGCCTCGGCGAGCGCGAACGTCTCGAGCGCGTCGAACAGCACGCCGAGCTCGCCGGGGCCCGCCTTCTCGAGCGCCGCGTCCCACGCCGCCATGCGCGCCTTCCGCGTCGAGCCGCTCAGCGGCCCCTGCGCTTCGGTCGCCGCCGCCGACACCGCGTCGATGACGTCGGCGAGCGCCGGCGCGCGGACCTTTCGCCACTCGGCGACCAGCGGAGCCACGGCGTCGGCGGGCTTGCCGGCCTTGAGCGCGTCGACCGCCTTGCCGATGAGGTTCGCCATCAGTTCGCCGGCACCACCGCCCTCAGGTCGGCGGTGCACGCATAGCTCGAGTCGAACGCGGCCTGCATGAACGAAGGGTCGAGCGGCATCTCAGCGACCGTCACCGTCGAGGTGCCGAGCTTCACGGCGCCCGAGACCACGTTGCTGCGACCCTTGAACGAGCCGGCCTGCGCCGTCAGAGCGACCTCGGGCAGGTCGAGCAGGAACCTCTTCGCGCCCGACTCGAGCGTGGCGCGCGCCCCCATGAGGGTGACGCGGTCGAACCTCGCCACCGGCGTCGGAATCTCGAACCGGCCGGGGCTGCTCGCGAGCTCGCCGATGATCGGCTTCATGAACGTCACCAGCGTGCCCGAGTGAATCGTCAGCTTCCCCGCCGGGGCCGTCGCGCCCGGAGCCAGAGACCACGCCGCGAAGTTCTCGAGCTCGACGCCGGTGAGGTCGAGCGTCACCGCGTCGCGCGTGCGGGGGATGATGCTCGCCACCAGCAACAGCTGCGTCTCGCGCTCGCCGACCACCTTGCGCGTGCCGGTCACGTCGGCGCGCCCCGAGGCCAGCCGCTTCCCGCCCGTGCAGCCGGTGTCGATGACCGCGTTGCCCGACGGCTTCAGCGCGCAGGCGTTCACCGCCCACGTCATCGAGCCCATCTCGCCCGCGCTGCCGACCACCTCGACCGGCGCGAGCTTGTTCAGCGTCGCGTCGAAGCCGCACGAGCCGTCTTTGTTGATCATCGACGCGACCGCGCCCGCCGTCTGCACCACGAGCCGCGCCACGTTCCTCGCGAGCACTTCTTCGAACGAGCAGTCGGCGTCGCTCTGCGGCACCTTCAGCCCCGGCATGCACGTGTACGAGGCGAGGTGCGCCGCCGCGTCGAACGCCGGGTCGAGCACCGGCATGCCCGAGACCGGAATCGTGCGCCGCGTGCCGTCGAGCGTCAGCTCGCCCTCGAGCCAGTTCGTGTGGTCTTCGCGCGCGCCCGCCTGGGCGTCGAGCCGCGAGCCGCCGAGCTGCAGGGCGTACTCGGCGCCGTCGCTGTGCAGCTTCGCGACGCCGGCGGCCCACGCGAGGTTCCGGAAGTAGACGACCGGCGTCTTGATCGAGCACGCGCCCGTCGCCGTGTCGATGGCGAGCCGCGAGCCCAGCTCGCCGCTCAGCGTGCCGCTCGTGACGCTCAGCGCGCTCGTCGACGCCGAGTCGCTCGCCGTCAGCCCCTCGAGCACCGCCGTGATGACGAGCTTGCCGGCGTCGCGCGCATTCGGAATCACCGGCGCCGCCGGGTCGCCCGTCAGCCGCCCGCGCACCGTCTTCGTGCCGGTCACCGACACCTTGCCGGTCAGCTCGCGCGCGACGCCGTGGCAGTCGGTGCGCACCGCGGTCTTGTGCGCGTACGAGAGCACGCACGCCGCGGGCAGCGTGAACGTCACCTCGCCGACGCCGCCGACCTGGCCGGTGAGCCGCGCCGAGCTCAGGGCCGCGGGCGACGCGAAGCCGCAGCGCGTGTCGTCGTCGACCGCCGAGCCGATGGTGCCGAACGCCGAGACGGTGAGCTGCGCCGCGCCCTGCGCGAGCCGGTCGCCGAAGTGCGGGCACGCATGGCTGACCGGCACCTGCAGGTCGGGCTTGCACGCGTAGGCGTCGACGAACCTCTTCGCGTCGTAGCTCGGGTCGAGGCCGGGGCTGTCGCTGTCTTGCGGGAAGGTGACGACGCCGCCCCAGACCGAGACGGTGCCCTCGAGCGTGTTCTCGTGGTCGCCCCACTTGCCGAGCTGCGCCGAGAGGTCCGAGGCGTCGATCTCGACGTTGAACGCGCGCGACGCCGACTCGACGAAGCCGGTCGCGCTCTCGAAGCGAACCGCGGTGAGCCCCAGCTCGTTCGTCGGCACCGCGCACACGCCCCTCGACTTGCTGATCGCGAGCTTCGGGTGCGCGTCCCACGAGAGCTTGCCGCTGATCAGCTTCAGCGAAGCGTCGGAGTCGCTCTTGCTCGAGGTGAACCCGCTCAGCGTCGCGGTGTGCGTGACGACGGTCGCGTCGGGCTTCAGCGGCACGACCGGGTTCGCCGCGCTGCCCGTGAGAATGCCCTCGACGGTGCGGGTCGCCGAGACCGTCACGGCGCCGCGCGCCTTCACCTCGACGTTCGTGCAGTCGGTCGACAGGAGCTTCCACTCGGGGCCGAGGTCGAGCGTGCAGTCGCTCACCGTCCACGTCACCTTGCCGGGCTGGCCCGTCACGCCCTCGACCTTCGCGCTCTGCACCGCCGCCTCGGACTTGAAGCCGCACCGCGAGTCTTCGGCGAGCACGGCCGTCAGCACCGCCGCGTTGCGCACGGCGAGGCGCGCGACGCCGTTGCCGACCTTGGCCTTGTCGAGCTTCTCGAGCTGACACCCCACCGACGTCGCGGCGACGAGCAGAACCAGTGCGCGCATGGCGCGCGTGATTTCACAGTCAAAGCGGTCAGGTCAATCGCGAGGCCGTGCGGTACATTGCGCGGCCATGCGTCGCCTCGCTCCCCTCATGCTCGCTGCTGTGGTCGTGTCTGCCTGCCAGTGTGGTCCGGCTGCGGGCGGCGGCACCTCAGGCGGGTCGAGCACGGGCACCGGCGGCGGCACGGGCGGCGCGAGCGGTAACGGCGGCAGCGGCGGTGCGGGCGGCAGCGGCCCCACGGTCACGGGCCTCGCGTTCGAGCCACCGGAGCTCACGCTCACGCTCGACGGCACGGGCGCCGCGCAGCTGGCGAGCTTTCAGCTCTTCGAGGTGCTCTCGAACGGCACGCGCCTGGCGACGGTGGCGTCGCAGGTCTTCTTCGATCGCCCCGACCTCGCGACCGCGATGACGGGCTCGCCGGTGGTGCTGACGGCCGCGACGCGCTTCGCGGGCACCGGCACGCTCACCTCGGCGCTCGGCCAGCACAGCGCGACCGCGAAGCTGCACATCAAGCAGCAGGCGCGCGAGGTCGGCGCGATGGTGCCGCCGAACGTCGTGACGGCGCTGACCGCTCCGAACCTGCCGCAAGACCCGGCGCTGGCCGCTCTGCTCTACCCGTACGACCACACCGTGTTCCCGCTCGGGCTCGCGGCCCCGCTCGTGATGTGGAACGCGCCGGCCGCCGGCGACACGTATCTGTTGAGGCTCGAGCGCGCGAACTACCGCTTCGAGCTCGTGTTCGCGGGCGCGCAGCCGGGCCGCGTGCGCGCGCCGCAGGCGCGGTGGGACGAAGCGACCACGGCCGGGGCCGCCACCGACCCGCTCGTCGTCACGCTCTTGCGCTACGACGCCGCGACCTCGACGGCGTACACGAGCACCCGCCAGGAGTGGAGGCTCAGCGGCAAGAGCCTGCGCGGCGCCATCTACTACTGGACCACGAGCGGCTCGGGTCACCTCGCGCGCATTCGACCCGGCAGCGGGGCCATGCCCGAGACCATCGGTGGAGGCCAGTGCATGGGCTGCCATGCCGTGAGCGCCGACGGCACCCGGCTCGTCGCGTCGGTCGAGGCGAACACGAGCAACGACCAGCCGGGCTCGTCGAACCGCGGCTGGGTGACCTACGACCTGCCGGCCGCGACCGAGCGCAAGGCGAGCACGCTGTTCGGCGGCAACCTCGCCATCAACCCGAACGGCAAGTACGTCGTCTACGGCACGGTGCCGCTGCGAATCGCAGACGCGGTGACCGGCACGCGCATCACGACGTCGGACCTCGAGACGCTGCCGCTCGACATGGGCATGGCGACGTACGCGCACCCGGTCTTCTCGCCCGACGGCAAGCGCTTCGCCGCCGTGCAGTCGTCTGCCGGCTGGTACGAGTGGGGCGAGAGCCGCCTCATGCTCGCGGCGTTCGACGAGGCGAACGTGAAGTTCACGGGCGCGACTGAGCTGACGAGCTCGATGATGTTCCCGACGGGGACGAAGTCGATCGCGTACCCGAGCTTCTCGCCCGACTCGCAGTGGCTCGCCTTCCACGTCGGAGACCACGCCTCGGGCTGCGCGGTCACGTGCGACGTCAACGAGACGGGCGTCGCGTCGCTCTACCTGCAGTCGGTCGCGGGCGGCGCGTCGGTGCCGCTGACGAAGCTCAACGACTCTTCGCTGCTGATGGCCGACCGCGGCGTGTCGTTCGAGCCGACGTTCAACCCCATCGAGAGCGGCGGCTACTTCTGGGTGGTGTTCACGAGCACGCGCGACTTCGGCAACCTGATGACGGGCGCGCCGAAGAACGGGAAGAAGCGGCTCTGGGTCGCGGCCGTCGACAAGACCGGCGCCACGGGCGGCGACCCCAGCCACCCGGCGTTCTACCTGGAGGGCCAGGAGGACACGATGAACATGCGCGGCTACTGGACGCTCGCGGCGTGCACGGCGACCGGGCCGACGAGCACGTGCGCGGCCGGCTTCGAGTGCTGCTCGGGGTTCTGCTCGGCGGGGCGCTGCATCGACCCGGGTCCGGTGGCGTGCAAGCAGGTGAACGAGGCGTGCACCTCGACGTCCGAGTGCTGCAACGCGGGGGCGATCGTCTGCGACCAGGTGTGTAAGTCGGCGATCAACTGAGCCGCGGGGGGCGTGAGCTGATCCGACGGGCCGTGCATCCTACTTCCCATGCGCGTCGTTCTCGCCCTCGTCCTCAGTGGTTGCGTGGGCATGGTCGGCGAGATGGCCGACGACGCCGGGGGTGCCGGCGGTGGCAGCGAGGCGACCGCCGGCGGTAGCTCCGCGGGTGGCGCGGCCGGTGGCATTCTCGCCACGGCCGGCGGCTCGAGTGCAGGCGGCTCGACTGCGGGCGGCGCCAGCGCGGGCGGCACGGCCGGCACCGCGGGCGGCTCCGTGATCCCGGACGCCGGGCCCGACCGTGTGCCCGTCTTCGTCGCGGTGGGCAAGCAGTGGCGGCGCGCCATCTCGTGCGACGACGGCCGCACGTGGACGCACGACGTCTCGGTCGACGACGCCTGGCCCGCGAACGAGCGGTACCGCTGCTTCTCGGGCGACTTCACGCTGCCCGACGGCGGCACGCAGAGCACCGACTGCGACCACAACGCGTACAGCTCGACCGCGCTCGGCTACGCCGACGGAGTCTTCCTGCAGACCACCGGCTGGGGCGCTCCGGGCCGCATCTTCCGCAGCACGAACGGCATCGACTGGGCGCAGGTCGACATGGGCGCGAACACCACCGACGTGCTGTTCGACCAGGGCCGCTTCGTGCTCGCGACGCGCAGCAGCCGGCGCTCCGACGACCTCGGCGCGACGTGGCAGATGAACGGGACCATCGACGTCGCGAACGGCGCCAACACCATCTACAACGTGCGCGGCGGCGTCGCCGGCGGAGGCGTCTTCCTCGTCACGGCTCAGGACGGCGCGAACCTCGACTTTCAGTACAGCTCCGACCGCGGCGCGACGTGGAAGCGGCCGACGATGATGGGCGGCGGCCGCGTCGACGTGTGCGGCGCCGGTCACCCTGCGTACGGCAACGGCATCTTCGTCACCGTGTCGTGGGACCAGGCGATGAACAGGAGCATCGTGTGCCGCAGCTCCGACGGCGCGCAGACGTGGACGAGCTCGACCATCGCGAACGAGTACATGGAGTCACGCCCGCTGTGGACGGGCTCGGAGTTCATGGTGTGGAGCAACGGCAAGGTGCATCGCTCGGCCGACGGCATCGCGTGGACCTCGACGAACACGCAGACGCGCCGCAACGGAGTGCTCTCGGGTGGCCCCAACATCGGCGCCGTCGCGCGCAGCGCAGCGGGCACGTTCGCCGCGACGAGGGGCGGCTGGCAGGTCTGGTACGACCAGCAGCGCTTCTACCGGAGCACCGACGGCGTGGTGTGGGACGAGCTCGCGACCGGCACGTACGTGCAGGGTCACCCCGTCACCGCCATCTCGGCCGGCTTCGCCTCGCGCAGCGCCTCGTGCCCGTGACGGCGCGCGCGAGCCCGCTCGCTGACGCTCAGGGCGGCGCGCCGGTGAGCACGGCGTCGCCGTAGCCGATCATGCTGCAGTACGGCTCGTCACAGGCGCCGACCGAGACCCGCTGCGCCCAGATGAGGTAGTGCTCCCGCACCTGCACCGCCAGGTCGTCGTCGTCGTCGATGATGAGGTCGAAGCCGACGACGCGACCGCGCGCGACCGCGGCGGGGCCGAGCAGCGCCCAGGGCACGGCGACCTCGACCGTCCACCCGGCCGCTCCGGCGTCGGCGTTGCGCGTCGCGCTCAGCATGCCTCCGTCGAGGCCCGCCAGGGTCGTGTTGTTGGCGCGAAAGTACCGCTGCGTGGCGTTGTCGGCGCGAATGAGCAGCGCGTGGTCATCGGCGCCGAAGGTCGCCGTACGGCTGAGGTCTCCATCGAGGTAGATCTGAAAGCAGTCGTCCTTGAAGTAGTCGGCCGACGCCGGGTGGAGCGCCCGCACGTCGTCGGTGATTCTGCCGGCCATGTAGAGGAACTGGTCGTCCCACTGCAGCGCGAACAGCCCCGAGATGTCGGCGTCGTTGATCGCGGCGTCCGGCGACCAGGTGCCCGTGCCCTTCGTCGACCCCGCCGTCGCTCGCGTCAGCGACGTGAAGGGGACGCCCGACCAGTCGCTCAGGTCACCGTCGACCGCCATCGTCCGGTTCAGCGCGCAGAAGACGGCGACCACGCCGGCGTCGACGGGCACCACCGCTGCCGCTCCACACCGGTCGGGCCCCGCGTCGGGTGGCCCCGCGTCGGGAGGCCCTGCGTCGGGAGGCCCAGCGTCAGGTGGCCCCGCGTCGGGTGGACCTGCGTCGTCCGCTCCTGCGTCTTCAGCGCCGGCGTCGGGCTCGCCTGCGTCGGAGCCTCCGTCGCGCACCGGCTCTTCGACGCCGGTGACGCAGACGCTGGCCCGGCACGCGTAGCCTTCGGTGCAGTCGGCGCTGCTCGTGCACGCGAACGTGCGGCCCCCGAGCTGGCTCTCGCAGGTGCACGAGAGCAGGCCGAGGCTCGCGAGGGTGCAGACGACGGTTCTCGCCGCGAGTGTCACGATTCGTCAGGGGCAGCCGGTGCGGCGGGGGTCATCGAGGTAGGCGTATAGAACGACGCGCGGCCTCCAGACACCAGAGCCTGCAGTGGCCTGTGACGGGGTTCGCCCTTCTCACCGCGAAGAACGAGGAGCTCACGCCGTCAGCACGAGCTTCGTCACCTCAGGCGGGAAGCCCAGCCGCAGCGGCGGGCCCCAGTAGCCGGTGCCGCGCGACACGAACACGTGCATGCCCTCGTGCTCGTAGAGGCCGGCGAGGTACGGGAACATCGTTCGCACGAGCAGGTTGAACGGCACGAGCTGACCGCCGTGCGTGTGGCCCGACAGCGAGAGCCCCACGCCCACCTTCGCGTAGGAGGCGATGGCGTCGCGGCGCGGCTGGTGGGCGAGCAGCACGAGCGCGCGCTCGGGGTCGCGGCCCTCGAGCGCCTTCGTCACGTCGGAGCCGGCGCCCTCGCCGGTGGTGTTGAGCCCCGTCCAGTCTTCGACGCCCGCGAGGTCGAACGACGCCGCGTCGCCGACGCTGACGCGCTCGTTGCCGAGCACCCTGACGCCGATGCGGGTGAGCTCGGTCTTCCACGCGTCGACGCCCGAGTAGAACTCGTGGTTGCCGGTGACGAAGAACGTGCCGTACCGCGACCGCAGGCTGCCGAGGCGCTCGGTGGCGAAGCGCAGCTGGTCGACCGAGCCGTCGACGAGGTCTCCGGTGATGGCGACGAGGTCGGGCTTCAGCGCGTTCACCTGCTCGACGACGCGCTGCACCTCACGCTCGCGAATCGTGGGGCCGACGTGGAGGTCGGAGATCTGGGCGATGGTGAGGCCGCTCAGCGCCGCGGGCAGGCGGGCGAGCTTGATCGCGTGCTCGCTGATCTCGGCCGGGCCGGTCGCGGTGCGAAACGCGGCGACCGCCGAGCCGCCGGTCACGAGGCTCGCCGTGCCCGCGGCCGCGCGCACGAGGAGCAGCCGCCGGCCCGCATCGAGCTTCTTCACCCGGTCGAAGAGCCCCACCGGCACGCGCAGCAGCACCAGCACGCTGAACAGCACGAGCGACAGCGCGAGCCACGTGAAGATGCCGACCGCGAACAGCTGCGACGGCCGCGTGTGAAAGAGGAGCAGCACCGTCCACCCGAGCGGCGCGAGCAGCGCGAGGCCCGTGAAGGCGATGGTGCCCACCCGATGCGCCCACTTCGGCGGCTGCGAGTCGCGCACCATCCACGCCCAGAGCGCGCGGTGCATCAGCGCGATGATGAGCACGGCAGCGATGATGAAGAGGAAGAAGCTGAGCGGGCGGTTCATCGGCGCGTGTGCGGGTTTCTAACAGGGCCATCGTGCCGGCGATGCGCCCTACGCTCTTCTTCACATTCGCGCTGTTGGCGGCATGTCCCGAGAAGGTAGCAGCCCCGTCACCGGTCGAGGGCTCCTGTGCGCAGCTGAAGGGCTTCCCCTGCCGCGCCCAGACACCGAAGGCAAGCGCTCCACCGAGCGCGTGAGGCACGCCCCTGCGCTCGAGCGCGCGCGCGAGCTCTCGGGCAGAGGGTCTTCGGCCGCCCGCGCCGTCTCGCGCCAGACCGACTCGTCGTTGCTGACGACCCACTTCGGAAGCGGCTTCACGCGCTTCAATCATGAGACGAAACGGCCCCCGGCACCGACAGCGGCGCAGGGGGCCCGCCTCGCTCGCCGCCCAGGACGGCGGCGAAGCCACCGGTTCAGGGAGTCGCGTTCACGCGGATGCAGCCGGCGTTCATCGTCTGCACGAGCAGGTAGACGACGCCCATCGGGTCGGTGGCGACGAACACGTTCGCGAAGCTGCCCGGCGCGAGCACCGGCAGGTTGAACGCGATGTCGATGGTGCCGTTCGCCTCGGCGTCGAAGCCGACGCGGTACGACGACGACGCGAGGTCGGGGATGCGCGCGCTCTCGCCGAAGCCGATGTCGGGGGCGAGCAGCAGGTTGCCGGCCGCGCGCACGGCGTAGAGGTCGCCGCGCGTCACCGTCGGCGCGACGTGAATGACGTTGAGGCGAATGTCCGTCGTGGGGTTGATGCCGTTCAGGTCGTCTTCGAGCACCGCCGCGGTGATGTTCGCGAGGTCCGCGTACGCCGCGATGGTGTACGCCTTGCCAGGCAGGAGCTTCACGCCACGCGCGTGAATGACCGCGGTCGAGATGTTCGCGCCGGTCGCCGTCACCGCGATGTCGTAGGCGCCGCTCGCGACCGTCAGCGAGCTGCTGCTCGTGGCATAGGCGAGGTTCGTCACGACCTTCGTCGTGTTCGCGTAGACGTCGACCGACGGCGCGTTACGGGACATGTGAATCACGCGCAGCTTCGAGGTCGCCTTGTCGATGCGCACGGTCGGGCCGTCTTGCAGCTGCGCGAGCGCGAACACGGTGCCCGTCGAGTCCTGCGTCACGTAGACGTTCGCGACGGTGCCGCCCGGCAGCGAGGGGAGCTCGAACCACAGCTCGGGGTTCGCGTCGTTGTTCGTGTCGACGCCGAGGGTGTACGCGCCGGGGGCGAGGTCGAGGGCGTCAGAGACCGCCGAGTACGGCACGTCGGCGAGCAGCGACTGGGGCACGCCGTTCGCGCCGAGCGTGAACAGATCGACGGTGCCGACTGCGGGCGCCGCGTGAATCGCGCGAATGCGAATCTTGTCGGAGGCGAGGCCCGCCGCGCCGTTCTCGAAGAAGAGCGCCTTCAGGCTGCCGACGTTGCCGATGGCGACCGCGGTGTACTTCGCGCCGCCGGTGAAGCGCAGGTCCGACGCGGTGAGCGCGGGCATCGAGGCCGAGGTGCCGACGTCGAGCTTGTGCGCGCCGGCCGAGAACGTCGCGAACGGCGTCGCCTGAGTGAACGAAATCTGCTGCCACGACGCCGGCGCCTGGCCGTCGACGAACGCCTTCACGCCCGGAGCGCTGGGCGAGAGGTGCAGCACGCGCAGCTGGGCCTGCTCGGGGTCGATGCGCGCGGTCGCGGCGCCGGCGAGCTGCGCGAAGAGGAAGGGCGAGCCCGACGCGTCGAGCACGGCGAACACGTTGACGACGATGCCCTTCGGCAGCGCGGGAATGGCGAACGAGAGGTCGGGCGTGCGGTCGCCGTTGACGTCGAGGCCGACGGTGAAGGCCTCGGCGGGCAGGTCTGCCGGCGCGGCGGCGGTGCCGTAGCGCAGGTTCTCGGCGATCGGCACGGGCGCGCCGGTCGCGGGCACCTGGAACACGTTGACGGTGCCGACGCCGTCGGCTGCATGAACGACGCGCACGCGCACGTTGTTGGTCGCGAGGCTCTTCGTGTCGTTCTCGAGCGCGTTGAGCTGCAGCGAGGCGAGCTTGCCGAACGCGTAGACCGTGTAGTCCTTGTCCTTCTCGAGCGTGACGCCCTTGAGCTCGATGACCTTGTCGGAGACCGGCTTGCCCGTCGGCGTCACCTGCAGATCGACGGTGCCGACCGGCGCCTTGATGACGTCGGTGCCGCTCGGAAACGAGAGGTTCGTGACGGCCTTCAGCGTGCCGTTCGCGTAGGCGTCGACTGCGGGCGCGTCGGGGCTCAGGTGCAGCACGCGCAGCTTCGCCGTGTCCCCGGGCGGGTTCATCTGCTGACCCGGATCCGTCATCGTGCCGTCGCCGCAGCCAGCGAGGCTGATCAAAGACACACTGATAGCTACGAGGGTCGCTTTCGTGTTCACCGTTGTCTCCTGGGTTTGCGAACCCGAGTGGGTGCGCACCGAGACCTACGGGTGGAAGCTGACCGCTGTTTCGAACGTGGAAAATCGCCGGATTTTTTCGCAAGCGAATTTTTCGGCGACGCGCGCGCACGTTGACGTCGTGGTCGCACGCGGAACGACGGCGTCACGCAGCGAGCGTCACGCAGCTCAGGTCACGCAGTGAGCGTCACGCAGCGAACGTCACGCAGCTCAGGTCACGGCGCGTACGACGAGCGCACGAGCCTGCGCGCGAACACGGCGCACGCGGCCACCAACGCGAGCCACGCGCTCAGGTGATACACGAGCACGTGCTGCCACGGCTGGCCGCAGCCGATCTCACCGATGAGCGCGCCGCAGGTACCGACGGCGACTCCGGCGAGGGCGGCGCGCAGCGGGTGCGGCGCCGACTTCTTGAGCACCATCAACGCGACGGCGAGCGGAGCGATGCCGACTCCGGTGTGCGTGAGCGTGCAGACCCACTCGGGCGTGGCGCTCGGGGCGCTCAGCCCCAGCGCGCGCAGCACGACGAGGCCGACGAGGCCCGAGAGGCCCATGGCGGCCGAGAAGAACAGCCTGCCGCGGCTCGGCGGAGCGAGGGCCGACCACGCGCACGCGGCGCCGACGGCGAAGACGAGGCCGAGGGCGGCGCCGTGGCGGGCGATGAGGTCGGTGGCGGTGGCGCCGGCGATGAAGAGGACGACGGCGACGAGCGCGGCCATGCCCCAGCTGGCTGCGAGGAGCAGCGCGGCGTCGGCGCGCCAGCTCCGCGGGCGCGGGCCTTTCAGCTCGGCGGCGAGCGCGGCGCGGGCCTTGTCGAGCGACGGGGCGTCGATCGAGGCCGGCTGCTTCAACAGATCGTCGAGCTTCTGACTCAATTCAACTCCAGGTGGGCGAGCAGTTCCTTCAAGCGTTCGTAGCCGCGGTGCGCTCGGATTCTCACGGCCGTCGAGGTGGTGTTGAGCATCGCGGCGATCTGTTCGAACGACAACCCCTGCACCTTGTGCAGCACGACGGCCTCGCGCTGGGCCTCGGGCAGCTGCGAGAGCGCCTTCTCGATCTGCTTGCGCATGCCGGGGTCGGTCGCGACGGCCTCGACCGAGGCGTCGGCCTGCTCGCCGGTGACCGAGAGCTGCTCGACGCCGAGGTTCTTGCGGCGCAGGGCGTCGCGCGCGGCGTTGGCGGCGATCGAGATGACCCACGGCGAGACCGCGGCGCCGCGCTGGTAGCGATCGCGCGAGCGCACGACCGAGAGGAACGTCATCTGCGTGAGGTCTTCGACGAGCGCGCGATCTCGAACCATCGCGTTCAGGAAGCGCTGCACGGGCGGCCCGAGCCGGTCGAAGAGCGCTTGAAACGCAGCATCATCGCCGTCGCAGAAACGCACCATCAGCTCCTCGTCCGTCAGGTGGCTCAAGTACGGCCAACGTACGCAAGCTGTTTCGCGTTGCGAACCAAAACCCGCAGAACTCAAAGGCTCGTGACATCGGGAGGTTACCGGAACGAAACGGGGTGTGGCTGGGGCCTGGGGCGCGGTCGGCGCTGGGCCGCCCGGACGAGGCCGCGGCCGAGCCCCGAAGGCCGGGCCCAGGGCGCGCTCGATCACGTCGACCACCCGATGAGTTTCCGCGGCGCGGGCCGTCTCTTCTTCGAGACGACCGTCATGAACGAAGACCTCGGCACTGCCGCAACGCGCCCCTCAGCTCCGCGAGGCGCGGGGACCATCGCGGTCGAGAGCCCGCTGCAGGGCAGCACCACGTTGCCGCTCATTCACTGGAGCGAGACCGGCGTTCAGCTCGAGCCGAGCGCGCTGCCCCGCTACGAGCGCCTCGACCTCCTGGGCAGCGGCGGCATGGGCGAGGTGGTGCGCGCGCGCGACAACGACATCGGCCGCGACGTGGCCGTGAAGCGGTTGAAGGCGGGGCTCACGCACCCCGAGCTGTACGCGCGCTTCGTCGAAGAGGTGCGCACCATCGGGAAGCTCGACCACCCGAACATCGTGCCGATTCACGACGCCGGGCTCGACGCCCAGGGCTACTTCTTCGTGATGAAGCACGTCGAGGGCGAGTCGCTCGCGAGCATCATTCGCCGGCTCGACGAGGGCGACGCCGAGGCGCACGCGCGCTGGCCCTTCGAGCGGCGCGTCGACGTGATTCGCAAGGTGCTCGAGGCGCTGCGGTACGCGCACGCGAAGGGCGTGCTCCATCGCGACATCAAGCCGGCGAACATTCTCGTCGGGCCGCTGGGCGAGGTGTTCCTGCTCGACTGGGGCATCGCGAAGCGCGAGCGCGGCGCGCCCGACAGCGCCACGCCGGCGCCGGCGCCCGGAGCACCCCGCCCGCTCGAGACGACGGCGGGCGCGGTCATGGGGACTCCGCTGTACATGTCGCCGGAGCAGGCGCGCGGGGAGACGGCCGATGAGCGCTCCGACCTGTACAGCCTGTGCCTCGTCTTCTACGAGCTGTTGACGCTGCGGCACCCGTTCGCGCACCTCGCCGACGACGCCGCGAAGCTGCTCGCGGCGGTGGCGAAGGCGAAGATTCCGCACGCGGCGACGCGCCGGCACCCCGAGCAGATTCAGCCCCCGATGGACCTCGGGTGGCTCTTGCAGAAGGGCCTCGCGAAGGACCCGGCGCAGCGCTACCAGACGGCGGACGAGCTGATCCGGCGCCTCGACGACCGCGCCGAGGGCAAGGTGCCGATTCAGTGTCACGTCACCGCGGCGAAGCGCACGAGCTACGAGGCGATGCGCCTCATCTCGCGCTTCCCCGCCCTCTTCTTCCTCGTCCTCGCCGCCGCGGCCGCAGCCGGGCTTTGGCAGCTCTTCCGCTAGCTGCGGCGGCGACGCACGAGCGCCAGCAGCGCGAACGCCATCAACGTGCCCGGGTCGGCCGTGTTGCAGCCGCAGCCCGACTTCGGCTCCTCGGCGCCGCCGCCGCCCGAGCCGCCCGCGTTCGCCATTCCACCCGCGCTCGCGATTCCGCCCGCGCTCGCCATTCCGCCCGCCGTGCCGGAGCCGCCCGCGGCGCCGGAGCCGCCCGCGGTGCCGCTTCCCCCGCCGGTGCCGCCTCCATCGACGCCGCCATCGACGCCACCGTCGGTTCCGCCGTCGACGCCGCCGTCGTTCACGCAACCGCCCACGGGCAGGTGCATGCACATCTGGCCGGTGCCAGGGCACGAGTCCATGGTGCACGCGTCGTTGTCGTCGCAGTCGGCGGAGACCGAGCAGCAGCCGGGGATGCGGACGTTCGAGCAGCCCGCGGGCTCCATGCACATGTCCATCGTGCAGGCGTCGTTGTCGGCGCAGTTCGGAGCCATGCCCGAGGCGCACGCGCCGGACATGCAGCGCTCGGGGCCGTTGCACGCGAGCGTGTCGTTGCAGGCCGTGCCGTCGGGAGCGCTCTGATCCGCCGGGCACGAGACTCCGGCGCCGGTGCAGCGCTCGGCGACGTCGCACGCTCCGGCCGCCGCCCGGCACACCTGCGTGCTCGGAGCGAACGCGTCGACGGGGCACTGGCTCGTCGAGCCGCTGCAGAGCTCGGCGACGTCGCACGCTCCGGCGCTGGTGCGGCAGACGGTGCCCGCGCCGAGGAAGCCGTCGTTCGGGCACGCCGCGCTCGTGCCGCTGCACGACTCGGCGACGTCGCACAACCCGTTCGCGGTGCGGCACACCGTCGCGCTCGACCGCAGCGTGTCCGCCGGGCAGACCGCGCTGCCCCCGGTGCACCCCTCGGCGATGTCGCACGGGCCGGCGCTCGGGCGGCACGTCGTCGCGCTCGACGCGAACCCGTCGTTCGGGCAGGCCGCCGTCGCGCCGCTGCACACCTCGGCGACGTCGCACGTGCCGGCGCTGGCGCGGCACTCGGTGCCGGCCGGCGTGAGCGCGTCATTCGGGCACGCCGCGCTCGTGCCGTTACAGCTCTCGGCGACGTCGCAGGCGCCGGCGGCGGCGCGGCAGACTCCTGAAGAAGCGAACGCGTCGGAGGGACACGCGCCGCTCGCGCCGCTGCAGAGCTCGGCGACGTCGCACGCTCCGTTCGCGGCCCGGCAGACGGTGCTCGCGGCGGCGAAGCCGTCGGCCGGGCAGACGCCGCTCAGGCCGCTGCAGGTCTCCGCGAGGTCACACGCTCCGCTCGCAGCGCGGCACACCACGGTCGACGCGGCGAAGCCGTCGGCGGGGCACGTGGCGGCGAAGCCGGTGCACACCTCGGCGACGTCGCAGACTCCCGTCGACGCGCGGCAGCTGGTGGTCGCCGGAGCGAAGACGTCGGGCGGGCACGCCGCCGAGGTGCCGGTGCACGACTCCGAGATGTCGCACGTGTCGGCGGCGACGCGGCAGATGCCTCCGGCGGCGAGCTGGTCCGCGGGGCACGAAGGCCCCGAGCCGTCGCAGCTCTCGGGCAGGTCGCACGGCCCGGCCGCGACGCGGCAGACGCCGCTCGAGGCGAAGGCGTCGGCCGGGCACGTCGGCGACGAGCCGGTGCAGGTCTCGGCGACGTCGCACGCGCCGTTCGCGACGCGACACTCGGTGCCGGCCGCGAGGAAGTTCGCGGAGCACGTGCCGGCGCCGTCGCAGGTGTCCTGCGCGTCGCACGCGCCGTTCGGCGAGGAGCCGCACTGCGCGGTCGCCGGAGTCCACGTGCATGACGGCAGGCAGCCGCACACGCCGGTGCCGACGCCGCCCGAGTCGCACTGCTCGGGGCCGTTGACGAGGCCGTCGCCGCAGCCGCCGATGGTGATGGCGTAGTCCTCGACCTCGCCGTCGGCCATCGGGCCGGTCGGCTGCGTCGGGTTCGCGGAAGCGACGCGCACGCGCATGAAGGTGGCTCCGCGGGTGACGCCCGAGGGCACGGCGACGTTGACGGTGTTGTTGCCCGCGACGAGGGCGGCGTTGCTCACCGGCTGCTCGCCGGCGCCGAACGCGCCGTCTTGATTCCAGTCGACCCAGACCGAGATGCGCGCGGCGGCGGAAGAGACGACGGTGAGCGGCGTGGTGGCCGCCTCGTAGAACCCGCCGAAGGTGACGCCATCTTCGTCGTCGTTGCCGCTGGTGTCGTCGAGCAGCGCGTTGGCGGAGGGCTGCTGCGCGAACTCGCCGTCGACGCTGGCGCCGATGAAGACGGTCGAGCTCATGTGACCGGCCGAGCCGTAGCTTGCGGGCGCATCGCCGAAGTCGGCGAACACGTCGGTGCGCGGCGTGAGGGTGATGTCGTCGAGGCCGAGCTCGTCGCGGGAGCCGGTGCCGGCCACGTCGGCGCTGCTGAAGCGCAGGTAGAGCAGCTGGTTCGGAGCGAGCGCGAGGCCGCCCAACGTCACGCTGCGGGGAGCCTGCTGCCAGCCGAGCGCGTCGGCGGTGGTGAGCGTCGTGAACGACAGCGCCGGCAGGTCGACGAAGTTGTTGCCGTCGGTCGAGAACGCGAAGTTGAGCGAGGTGGAGCGCCCCTGATCATTGCGGTGCCAGAGGGTGTACGCGAGGTCGACGCCGTCGAGCGTCGCGCTCGAGAGGTTCTGAATGCCCAGCGTGAGCACGCCCGGCGCGAAGTCGCTGCCTCCCGGCTGAATGCCGAACACGCGGTTCCCCGGGAACACCTCGAAGGAATAGAAGCCGCCGGTGGTCACGGCGATGGAAGAGAACCCGCGCGTGTAGTCGGTGTTCGCGGTCGTGCGCGTGCCGCCGAACGCGAGCGCGCCGTCGGACCAGCCGGTCGCCGAGAACTGGCTCGACGAGAGCTGCCCGCAGATGGGCGTGGGCTGGAAGCCGGTGCCCGCGTAGCTCTCGAACGTCCACCGCACGGGGCCGGTGAGGTACGAGAGGCCCGGCCCCGGCGTGAACACGTTGAACTCGCCCGAGCCGAGCGTGTACGGGCCCACGCCGCCGGTCGCAGGAACACCGATGACGCCCTGGTACTCGTTCGAGCGAAACCCGTTCGTCGAGTTGAGCAGCGTGGCGACGTAGCGGAGGTCTCCGCCGAGCTGGGCGCCGAGGTCCGCCATCGAGAACCCCGTCCACTCGCCGACGCACGGCGGCGGCACGGTCATCACCGAGCTCCGCGTGAGCGTCTTGACGAAGACGTGCGGGCCGCCGGCGACGAGCCGGAAGATGCCGCTGAAGTTGTTCTGAATGACGATGGCGTAGTCGGCCGCGAAGCCCTGCGCGAACGCGAGGCTCGAGCGCGTGCCGTCGGTGCCCATGCCGCTCGCGGCGGCGCGGCCCTGGTCCGAGAAGTCGTTCAGCGTGGTCGTGTCGGTGAAGCCGCCGGTGCGCGAGTCGACGTAGATGACGATGGAGTCGCTGTTGCCCTGGGCGCACGTCGCCGACGTCGCCGAGAGCGCGAACGCGAGGTTGCCGAGCGCGTCGGAGTCGAACGAGAGCGTGGCTCCGGCGCCGAGCACGCCGCCGAAGCTGTTGCCGAGGCCGGTCGAAGAGCCTGCGTACTCACCGGGGCCGACGGTGCCGTCGTTGACGGGGTACGTCGAGTTGGAGTCACAGATGACGGCGGTGGCGGCGAACGTCGAGCTCGAGAGAGCCGCGACGGCGACGAGGACGAGGCGCATGCGTCGAGACGCTACTACGGGGCCCCGCGACCGCCGCTCAGGCCTTCACGCCGTGACGGCGCATGAGTCGGTGCAGGTAGGCGCGATCGATGCCTGTCTGCCGCGCCGCCTCGCTCACGTTGCCGCCGTACAGCTCGAGCAGCGCCTTCACGTACGACGACTCGAACTGATCGAGCGCCTGCTGCCGCGCCTCGGAGTACGGGACGCGAGCGTCGACGCGCGGCCCGACCTGCGCCGCCAGCTCGAGCGGAGGCGCCGTGCTCTTCATCACCACGCTGCGATCGATGTGGTTGAACAGCTCGCGCACGTTGCCGACCCAGACGGCGCGCTTGAGCTGCGCCATCGACTCGGGGTCACGCACCACCTTCGCCTCGTCTTCGGTCGCGTTCGAGTGCTCGAGGTGCTCGTCGACGAGCATGGGGATGTCTTCGGCGCGCTCGCGCAGCGGCGGCAGGCGAATGCGCAGCACGGCGAGCCGGTGGTACAGCTCGCTCTTGAAGCGGCCCTCGTTGATCAGCATGCGCAGGTCGGTGCGCGTGGTCGCGACCAGCCGGCAGCGCACCGTCGCCACCGCCATCGCGCCGGGCCGCCGCAGCTCGCCGGTCTCGAGCACGGGCAACAGCCGCAGCTGCAGCGCCTGCGGCAGCTCGCCGATGTCTTCGAGCACCAGCGTGCCGTTGCCGGCCTCTTCGAACGCAGACAGGCGCTTCGGCGGCTCGCCGCGGCCGAACAGCACCTGCTCGAGGTCGACGCCCGCGAGCGAGCCGCACTCGACGATGACGATGGGCTCGAGCGAGCGGGCGCTGGCTCCGTGAATCGCTTCGGCGGCGGCCGTCTTGCCCGTGCCGGTCTCGCCCTCGAGCAGCACCGAGCGGCTCGACTGGGCCGCGCGCTCGAGCTGCCAGAAGCAGGTGCGCATCGCGGCGGACTCGCCGATCAGATCGCCGAGCTCGCGCTTCTCGGAGAGCTGCAGGTCTTCCTGCTCGTCGAGCAGCTTGAAGCGCAGCGTCGCGACCGGCCCCAGCTTGATGAGGCTACCGTCTTTGAGGAACGCCTCTCTCACGTGCAGGCCGTCGACGTGCGTGCCGTTCGTCGAGCCGAGGTCTTTCACCCAGCCGGTGCCGCCCTCGACGCCGATCTCACAGTGGAAGCGGGAGACCGTGCTGATGTCGACGCACAGCTCGTTCATCGCGAGCGCGCCGACCGTGCACTTGCCGTTGGTGACGACGACGGGCGGGGCCGAGACGTCGACGCGCTGCAGTGAGAAGTGCCGCGTCGCGCCGGGCGAGTGCCGGGCGACCTTCTCGGTCATCGCCGGTCGTCGGAACTTGGGCTCTGAGGAAGTCGACATGGCCGGAGTATCATCGCGCAATGCGCGTCATCGAGGTGTGTCTTATCACCGCAGTGCTCACGATTCCCGGCGCGGCTGCCGCACAGGCCTGCGGGCCCGGCAACGCCTGCAGCAATCAGGGCGTGTGCACCGGCTCGGCCTGCATCTGCAACGCGGGCTTCGCGGGGCCCATCTGCCAGTACGGCAACACGACGACCTGCAGCGGTCACGGCACCGCGCTGTTCGACGGCAGCTGCACGTGCAACGTCGGCTTCGCGGGCTCGAGCTGCAGCACGTGCGCCGCGAACTACTTCTCGTACCCGACGTGTCGATTCTGCCTGGCCTCGACGACGTGCAGCGGCCACGGCACGTGCAACGCGAGCGGGTTCTGCGCCTGCGGGCCGGGCTTCGCCGGCGCGAGCTGCTCGCAGTGCGCGACCGACTACTACGCGTTCCCGATCTGCCGCTTCTGCCAGGCCGCGACGACGTGCAGCGGCAACGGCACCTGCGACGTGAACGGCCTGTGCACGTGCAACCCGGGCACCGTCGGAGCGAGCTGCACGCCCTGCCCTGCTGGCACGTTCGCGTCCGGCGGCACGTGTCAGCCGTGCCCGGCGGGTCGGTTCTCGGCCGCGGGCGCGGCGGCCTGCACGCCGTGCGCGCCCGGGACCTTCACGGCGAGCTCGGGCAGCGCGAGCTGCAGCGGCTGCAACGTGGGCACGTTCGCCGCGAGCTCGGGGTCGACGGTCTGCACGAGCTGCGCACCCGGGACGTTCACCGCGACCGTGGCGTCGGTCGCGTGCGCGCCCTGCTCGCCGGGTACGTTCGCGGCCGCGAGCGCCAGCTCGGCGTGCCTGGCGTGCAACCCCGGCACGAGCTCTGACGCTGGAGCGTCGTCGTGCAGCCTGTGTCCTCCCGGCTCGTTCAACGCGACCGCAGGCGGCGCGTGCTCCTCTTGCCCGCCGGGTCGGTACAGCGACGTCTCGGCCAGCATCGCGTGTCTGGCGTGTGCGGTCGGTACCGCGGCGCCGAGCTCGGGCTCGACGGCGTGCGCGTCGTGCGCTCCGGGGACGTTTGCTCCAGCGCCGGGACAGGCTGCGTGCGCCGCGTGCTCGGCGGGCACGTTCGCGGCCACGACCGGAAGCGCGGCCTGCACCGACTGCGCGGCGGGCTCGTACTCGGCGCCAGCGGCGTCTGCGTGCACGCTCTGCGACGCGGGCACGTTCGCTTCGAACGCGGCGTCGGTGAGCTGCGCGCAGTGCGCTCCCGGGACGTTCGCGGGTGACGCCGGCCTCGCCGCGTGCGCGCCCTGCGCGATGGGCACGTTCGCCGGCTCGACCGGCGCCGCCGTCTGCACCGTCTGCCCTGCTGGAACTTACGGCTCGATGAACGGCGGTACGTCTTGTCTGAGCTGCGCTGCCGGCACGTTCTCGACCGGCGGCGCTGCGACCTGCACCGCTTGCCCGAGCTGCGATGACGGCGACGCCTGCACGATGGACACCTGCTCGCCGACCGCCGGGTGCGTGCACACCCCGACCGGCGCTTGCCCCGATGGCGGCGTGCCCGATGGGGGTGGGTCGGGTGGCGGCGCCGGCGGTGGCTCGGGTGCGGCCGGTGGCTCTGGCGCTGCTGGCGGTGTCGCTTCCGCTGGCGGCTCTGGCACTGCCGGTGGCTCTGGGACTGCTGGCGGCATCGCTACCGCGGGCGGTTCTGGTACTGCCGGTGGTTCTGGTTCCGCCGGTGGCATCGCTACCGCGGGCGGTTCTGGTACTGCCGGCGGCTCTGGTTCCGCTGGCGGCATCGCTACCGCTGGCGGTTCTGGGACTGCCGGCGGCTCTTCCGGCGGATCCGCTGGCGACGGCGATGGCGGCTGCGGTTGCTCCTCCGCCGGCGACAGCGTCCTCGTCGCCCTCACGCTCCTCTTGCGGCGACGCTTCCGCCGCCGACAACTTCACTGACGCTCAACGGCCCCCTCACCCCGGCCCTCTCCCCTACGGGGGAGAGGGGGGGATTTGCCGGCGTCTCGCTTTTCATTCGAGGGCGCTGTCTCGCCTTTGCGGTAACGCTCGAGCAGCCGCAGCGTCGCCGTCGCTCCTTTGCGCACCGCTTCGTCGAGCTTGTTGTCTTTCACGCTCGCGATGACCTGCTCTTCCACCTCTTTCGTCTGCACGCCCACGAAGCTGTCGCCCAATACCAGCGCACACGTCTTGTCTTTGCGCGCCACCAGCAGCAGCGCTCCGTCGACGTTCTCTGCGTGACCCACCGGCCACGTCGAGAACACCCGCGTCGCGTACTTCGCCGCCGGCACTCCGCCCGTCGACTCGACCACCAGCACCATCAGCTCGCCGAAGGCCCCCGCATGAATCGCCAGCGCCAGCTCGTCGACGTCGGCTCGCGCTTGCGCCGACACCCCGCCCGTCTGATCCACGATGAACCGCCCCTCGGGCGGCGGCTGCGGATCCGCGGCGAGCAGCATCAGCACCCAGGTCATGGACACCGTAGATACACTGTCGAGGGCTCACCCGCGCGCGCCTGCGACAAGCGCTGCCGTCGCCCGTCCTCGCTCGACACCAACCTCAGGGGACGAACGTGCGCAGAGGATTCGAGCAAGAGCGGAGCATTCTGGCGGCGGGCGCCCTCGCGCTCCTGACGGCCTGCCCGCAGACCGTCGTCACGCTGTGCGGGCCCCGCTCGTGCGCCGGCTGTTGTGACAGCTCTGGCGTCTGCCTGCTCGGCGACCAGGACGTCTCGTGCGGTGGAGCCGGCGTCGCCTGCGCCCAGTGCCTCGCCGGCACCACGTGCCAGCGCCAGGCCTGTCTCGCCGGCAGTCAGGGCGCCGCCGGGGGAAGCGCCGGCGGCAGCGAAGCCGGCGGCAGCTCCACGGCAGGAGGCAGCTCGGCCGACGCGGGCGGGAGCAGCGGCGGCGCGGCCGGAAGCTCCAGCGGTGGCGGGCAGGCCGGAGGGAGCGCAGGAGCGGGCACCGGCGGAGGAAGCGTCGTGCGTGCCCTCTCGGGCGTTCGCTGGCGTACGTGGGTCGGCGACACATCGACCGTGGCGGTGCCGACGGACCTCAGCGGCGCACCACTGCAGACGCTTCACGAGCTCGACGGAGGTACCTTTCTGCCGCTCTCGGTCGCAGGGACCGTGGACGGCGGCTTCGCCGCGTTCGGGCTCCCACCCGGGCCGTACTACTTCAAATACTCGAGCGCCTGGTACGTGCTCACGAACGAAGACCAGCTCGACCTCTCGTTCGCGATAATGGGCCGCCCCAACCACGCGACGCCTACGGCCCCCACGCTGATCGACGTCGTCGCCTCCGGCCTCATGCCGTGGTCGACGAGCAACTACCTCTCGCTCGCCGGCACGAACGTCGGCCTCATGGAAGATGACGTACGCAGCCTCGGGGCGAGCTACCCCGTGGCCGGAGCCACCTCGGCGACGTTCACTGTCGACACGGCCATGGCCGACGAGCCCGTGCTCCTCGAGGCCGGCCGCGGAGACACGCTCGTGCTGACCCAGCTCCTCTTCGCCAGCACCCCGATTCGCCACATCGCCGCAGTGAAGAGCGCGACCATCACCGGCTTGACCCAGGTCTCGGGCCAGCGCGCGACCGTCAACGCCGCCTTCGCGCCCCTGACTCCCTCGACGTTCGCCCTCGACTGGCGGGTGAGCCAGTTCGAGGCGCTCCGTGCCGCGGTTCACCCCGCCGCCAACCTCGGCGCCCACCACTTCTTCCTGAGGGGTGTCGCCAGTCAGACGCCCGCGAGGGGGGTCTGGGGCTCGAGCCAGACGCTGCTCTACGCAACGTTCGCGGCCGGCTCCGCCGAGGCGCTCGCATCGCTCCAGTATGGCAACCCCTTCGGGCCCTCGATGATGCTGCAGGGCCAGTACATGAGCTCCTTCACCACGCTCGTTCAGGCTCCCGGGGCAACCGCGACACCGTTCTCGACGTGGGTGACCGTCAGCGGGCCGCTCAACCTGTTGACCGGCCCGATCGCGCCGCGCGTGGGGCCGCCCCGCGACGTCACCGTCAACGGCGTTGCCGTGGGCGCAGGCCCGGTCACCGGCGCCGGCACGAGCCCCGTCATTGCCTGGAGCGCTCCCGCGCTGGGCTCACCGGACAGCTACCAGCTCCGCGTCTACCGCCTCGGAAACGCCGCGGGCCAGACTGAGATCATCTCCGTCGCGACGCTCGTGCTCGAGGGCACCCGCGCGCGCTTGCCTCCGAACATCTTGCAGCCCGGCAACACCTACGCGGTGACGCTCACGGCCATGCTCACCGGCATCGACGTCGAGAAGACGCCACTCGAGGCTCCCCGCCAGGTGAGCGCCAGCGCCGACGCGGTGCTCACCTCGCTCACGCCCTGACGCCCGCGAGCCTGCAGGCAAGTCGAGGGGTTGCGGGTCCGTGCGACAAGTTTCCGTGGCTCCCGTCCTTGGCGCACCATGACGACCATCAGCCGCGGCAACACCATCGGACAGTCGATTGCGCCCACTTCAGACCCGACGATTCCGCGCCCCGCGGCCGATGCCTGCAAGCCGGTCGACGGCGTCGTGCCCTCTTTGGTGACGGCGCGCGGCACGACCGAGGACGACGGCTGGAGCGTCGACCTCGCGGCGCACTATCTGTGTGACGGCTTCGACGAGACCTCGACGCCGTACGAGGTGAGGAGAGACGTCACGGGGCCCGCTGAGCAGTACAGCGAGATCGTGGCCGACCGGAACCGGGACGGGCTCGTGGACTCGCAGCAGACGTACGAGGTCATCGCGAAAGACGCGCAGGGCACGACGCTCGCCGTCGAGACGCTGACCGACACCGACTACGACCAGAAGGCCGACCTCGAGGCCATCAACCTGGCGCGCTTCGCGGGTGGCATTCCCGGCTGAGCCGCTCGCTCAGCGCACGACGACGCCTGCTCCCAACGACGTCGGGGGCTCTGAGCGCTCGAGAAGCTGTGCCTGTCGTGAGGTGACTCGTGCACGCCGCAGCCGCCGCCCTCGGGCATCCCGGCCGGGGATGCTGTAGATAAAACGGAGCGTGCGTCGTCCCGTCATCGCGCTGGTCCTCTCTCTGTCTGTACACGCGCTCGCGGTCGCCGCCATCGTCGCGCTGCGCACCGAGCGGCCGCCGCGCGTCGAGAAGCAGCCCATCGCGCTGCGGCCG
The DNA here is from genome assembly GCA_044223505.1 of Myxococcaceae bacterium. GTDB lineage: Bacteria > Myxococcota > Myxococcia > Myxococcales > Myxococcaceae > Xiheicaenimonas. The sequence goes on along the minus strand of JBGALX010000010.1, from coordinate 215,302 downwards.
ATGAACGCGCGCCAGTGGGAGAAGAACCGCGGCCGCCGCCCCGACGAGCGCCTGACCGGCCAGGTCGTCGACGTCGCGCCCGGCAACTACGTGCGCCCGAAAGAGTCGAAGTACCTCGCCGAGACCGACAACTCGGTGCCCAAGCAGACGCGCGCCAAGGAGCAGACGAACCGCTACCGCAAGGCGGCGCCGAAGACTCAGGCCGCTCCGTCGGCGGTCAGCCTCGCGAGCCGCTTCGAGCAGCTCGACAGCCTCGACGGCGCGAAGCCGAAGCCCGGGCCGCTGCTCGCTCCGCAGCCGTCGCTCGAGCCGAGCGACACCCCCGCCGAGGTCGGAGGCGCCGCGCCCAACGACGCCCTCGAAGACGTCGACAAGGGCGACGGCACGTACCTCAACACGCGCGAGTTCAAGTTCGCCGCGTTCATGAACCGCGTGAAGCAGGCCGTCTCGGCGAAGTGGGACCCGAACGGCCGCCTCAAAGACAAAGAGCCGCGCCGCCAGCTCTACGCGCCCCGCACCACCGTGCTCGGCGTCGCGCTGCTGCCCGACGGCCGCATCGCAGACATCTTCGTCATGAAGCCGTGCGGCATCGACGCGCTCGACAGCGAAGCCGTCGCCGCGTTCGAGCGCGCCGCGCCGTTTCCCAACGTGCCCGAGGGCCTCATCGACAGAGGCTACGTGCGCTTTCAGTTCGGCTTCACGCTCACGCCCGGCAGCGACTTCATGCCGGTGATGAGCCCGCAGCGAATGTGAGCCGACGCAGCGGGCGCGGCAAACCACCTCCGGTAGCGCAGAGTTCTGCGCAGCGCACGGCCCCGAGCTCACCGCGCCTGCGCCGTTGGCCCGGCACGCGCCGTGATACCTCGCGCCGTCATGCTCGACCGCCGCTTCTTCGAGAGCTACCGCGTCACCCCTTCGAAGCCCTGGGAGCGCGCCGTCGCCGGCGCCTGGTCCGCCATGGAGCGCGTCACCCGCACCCGCGTGCGCTTCGAGAACCTCGACGCCCTGCCGAAGACGCCCGCGCTCATCGCGACCAACTCGACGCAGAAGTACGACTTCATGCCCATTCGCGCCGAGCTGCGCCGGCGCGGCATCCCCACCGTCACCGTCACCAAGGGCAAGAACTACCACCAGCCCGTGATGGCGTTTCTGCTCGAGCGCCTCGGCGTCATCCCGCTCGCGTCGCGGGGCTACCTCATCCTCGTCGACTTTCGCTCGCTGTTCGGCCGCCGCGCCCAGGAGGACGAGTACCGCGCGCTGCGCTCGCACCTCGACGCCGGCACCGAGCTGCCCGCGCACCTCGCCGCGCTCGACCGCACCGCGCGCTCGCTGCTCGGCTACCCGTTCGACCCCGCCCGCGACACCTGGCGCACCTTCGTGCGGCGCGTCTACGCGTCGGTGATGGCCGAGACGCGGCGGCTCGCCTCGGTCGCGGTTCGCGCGGGCCACCACGTGCAGATGTACCCCGAGGGCACCGTCTCGAGCCGCCTCGGCACCGGCCGCATCGGAGCCGTGCAGCTCGCGTGGGCGCTGCGCCTGCCCATCGTGCCCGCCGGCATGAGCGGCTGCGCGGCGGCGTTTCGCGGCGGAGCCCCGGTGCTGCGCGGCGGTGACGTCGTCGTGCGCTTCGGCGCGCCGTACACGCTCGGCGACGCGCTGCTGCCCGCGAGCTTCGAGCCGTTCGAGCCCGAGCACGAGGCGCGGCACCGCCCTGCCCTCGAGGCGGCGACGGCCGACCTCATGCGCCGCATCGACGCGCTGCTCGACGCGCCGTTTCAGAGCCGGGCCGGCTTCAGCTCCGACGGCACGCGCGGCACGCACCGCTTTCTATGAGCCTCTACCCGCGCCACCGCATCGACCTGCAGGCCGGCCACGTGCTCTTCGCGGCCTCGGCGCTCGCCCGCGGCGGAGACCCCGAGGCGCTCGCCCGTCGCGTCGAAGAGCGCTGGAGCCCGCACGGCATCGCCACGCTCTCGGTGCGCAGCGCCTTCGACCTGCTGCTCGAGGCGCTCGCGCTGCCGCCGGGCTCCGAGCTCGTGCTGTCGGACGTCACGATTCCGCACATGGCGTCGATCGCGCGCGCCCGCGGGCTGACCGTCGTGCCCGTGCCGATCGACCTCGCGACCGCCGCCCCGACCGCGCAGGCGCTCGAGCGCGCGCTCGGCCCCCGCACCGGAGCGGTCGTCGTCGCCCACCTCTTCGGCGGCCGCATGAACCTGCTGCCGCTGCTCGAGGTCTGCCGCGCCCGCCGCGTGCCGCTGCTCGAAGACTGCGCGCAGGCGTGGGTCGGGCCGCACGACACCGGTCACCCCGGCGCGCTCGCGTCGTTCTTCAGCTTCGGCACCATCAAGACGGCGACCGCGCTCGGCGGCGCGCTCACCTGCGTGCGCGACCCGGCCCTGCTCGCGAAGATGCGCGCGGCGCAGAGCGGGCTGCCCGAGCTGCCGGCGAAGGCGTTCGCGCTCAAGGTCGCGCGAGGCGCCGCGCTGGCCGCCGTCGGAGGCCCGCGGCAGTTCGCGGCCGCGCGAGCGCTCGTGACGGGGCTGGGGGTCGACTTCGAGCGCGCGCTCGAGGGCGCGGTGAAGGGCTTTCCCGGCACGCTGCTGCAGGTGCTCGCGAGCATTCGCCGGCGGCCGCCCGCGGCGATGCTGCGGCTGCTCGAGCACCGCCTCGCGACGTGGGACGCGGGCCGGCTCGCCGAGCGTGCGGCGCTGGGTGAGCAGCTGCGCGCCGCGGCGGGTGAGCGCATGCCAGGGCACCGGCAGGGGCTGCGCATGCACTGGCTCGCTCCGTTCGTGGCTGACGCGCCGACCGAGCTCATCGCGGCGCTGCGGGAGGCGGGCTTCGACGCGGCGCAGGGCACGACGTCGCTCGCGTCGATCGGCGGGTCGGCGAAGTGGCTTTCGTCGGTGGTGTACCTGCCGGTGTACTCGGGCATCGACGCGGCGAGCGTGCAGCGGCTGTGCGCGCTCGTCGCTCAGCGGAACAGGTCGTTGATGAACCCTTCGATGAGCTTCGTCACCGGGTCATCGCCGCGCGAGTACCAGGTCGGCTGATCGGGCCAGGGCTTCAAGTCGCAGTCGCGGCAGACGGCCGCGCCGTTGCGGTCGACGAGCGCGGTGACGGGGAAGGGCTTGCGGCAGCGCTCGCAGACGAACTCGACGACCCGCGGCGTGTCGTTCGCGCGCTTCGACGCTCTCGGCAGGGGAGGAGGCGGCGCTGCCTTCGGCTTCACCTGCCGCAGCGGCACGCCGCTGATCTGGGCGAAGTCTTGCGCGTCGAGGAGGGCGCCGCCGCACATGCCGCACTCGTCGATGGTGACGTCGCCGCGAATGAGGTTCGAGTCGAGCAGCACCTTGTCGACCGGGCACGAGCGCGTCGAGGCCGAGCCGTGCAGCCGCGGCAGGAACTTCTCGCCGGCCGCCGTCTCGAGCTCCTTCACGTCGAACCAGAGCCGCGCGCACTTCGGGCAGCGGTCGAGCTCGACGCGGGCTTTGCCCTCGGCGAAGAACGGCTGCATCGGTACTGCACAGGTGGGGCAGTCGACGACCCTCATCACATCACCGTATTACTGGTCGGGCTCTGTCGTCGCGCGATTGAAGCCCGCACGACTCGTCATGAGCGTGCGGGGCCGCCTCGCGAGGCAGCGGCACCGGCGAAGGGCGCAGTCATTGGCGCTGGCCGGCCACCGAGGCGCCGGCGGCCCGCTGCCAGGGCACCTGCGGTCTGTCGCGTCAGAGGGGCGTACGCCCGGCGGCTTCCAGCACCGAACGGTCGGTGCGCGCCGGGCGGGGGCGCCTCGTCAGGGGCGAGAGCCCAGCCGCTCGAGCCGGTGCATCAGACGGCCTGCCCAGGGCTGGCCCTCGAGCATCGCGGCGACCTGGCGCAGCGCCTCTGAGGTCTGCCGCTTCTCGCGGCGCAGCGCGACGCCGATCTCGGCGTCGGTGAGCTCGAGGTTCGCCCGCGAGGGCGGGTGCAGGCAGCTCGTGCCGGCGGCCGCCCGCGCCTTGACCAGCGAGCTCGCCGCTTCTTGCGGCCGGCCGGCCTGGTTCTGCGCCCGCGCCAGGCTGAGCCAGGGCCCGAACATCGAGTCGCCGGCGGCGGCGACCTTCTCGGCTGCCTGCTCGGCGAGCGACAGCGCCTTCGGGTCGCCCACCTCGAGCAGCACAGACACCTGCTGATTGAGGCAGAAGCGGTAGGTGACCCACTCTTCGCCCGAGGCTCGGGCCGCGGTGACCGCCTGCTGGGCCAGGTCCAACGCCTCGCTCGTGCGGCCCTGTTCGAGCCTGAGGCGCGCCCAGATGGCCAGCCGCTCTGCGGCGAGGCCGGTGCCGGCCACGGGCGCAAGCGTCACGGCGAGCTGCAGCACGCGCTCGGCTTCATCGACCTTGCCGAGGGTGAGCATCACCTCGGTTTCCCGGTTCAGGGCCCGCGCGTAGACGCTCACCGCGTTGGGAATCGCCTCGGGGTCTTCGAAGCTCCTCAAGAGCTCGAGGGCCTTCTCGCCGTCACACTGCTCCTCGTAGCTGGCAGCCACGTTCGAGAGGAAGTTGAGGGTGCGCGGGTGGCGGGGGCCGAGCACCTGCCGCCGCAGCTCGAACGCGCGCAGCTGATGCGCGAGGCTCTCTTTGTGCTCTCCGCGAAGGGTCTGGAGCACGGCGAGGCTGTTCTCGAGGCGCGCCTCGACCAGGGGGTCGCCGCCGGCGCGCTCGAGCAGCACCCGCGCCACCTTGAGCCACTCGTCCGAGAGCTCGAGCTTGCCCGAGTACGCGCCGAAGAAGGCCATCAGCGCACAGCTGTCGGCGGCCATCATGCTCAGATCGCTCTTGAGCGCCGCGTCGCGGGCGGCCGTCGACCACTCGAGCCCGGCCTTGCCGTCGCCAATCATCGAGTTCACCTCGGCGAGCCCGAAGGCCACTTCGGCCTCGAGCGGTCGAAACCCGAGCTTCTGGGTGCGGGCGTGGAGCGCGGTCAGCCGCGAGAGCGCCTCCTGCTGCTGGCCGGCGAGGGCGAGGGCTTGAACGGTCGAGAGCTCGTAGCGCGCGAGCTCGACCTGCTCGCGCAGCCCGGCGGCGTCGGGGGCGCGAGGCAGCGAGGCCGCCGCGTTGGGGGCCGCGCAGCGGCTCGGTGGGGTCAGCGCGGCCGCCGCGAACGGAGCCCGGTCGATCATCTCGGCCCTCGGGTGGCTGAGCACGTCGATCAGCGCCTTCGCCTCGAGCCGTCGCTGGCTCAAGCAATCGAGGCGGCCCAGGCCATCGCGGGTCGCCTTGCCGTCTGGCTTCGCGGCGAGCGCGCAGGCCCCGGCAGCCTCTTGTCTCCACTCGGCGGCGTACCCGTCGAGGCGGGCCTCGACGAGGCGCAGCGCCTTGTCGGCCTCGGGAGCGAGCGTGCCGTGAAAGCCGTCGGCGAGCCGCCGGCGCTGGCTGGGCCCCCAGAACCCGTCGGTGTCGAGCTCGAGGGGGCTGCAGCCGGGGGTCGGCTGCGGCCTGCTGAGCATCCACAGCGCGCCCGCCGAGCCCGCAAGAACTGCCGCGAGGGCGACCCACGGCGCCACCCGGCCCGCCGTCAGCCGCTCGCGCTCGAGCTCGTCCAGCAGGGCCTGCATCGAGGCAAAGCGCTGCGCGGGGTCGTACGAGAGCCCACGGCGAATCGCCGCGCGCACGTGGCGCGACTCGCCGCGAGAGGGCACCTCGGCGAGCTGGTTGAAGCGCTCGGCGAGTGGGAGGGTGAGGTCAAAGGGCCTTCGGCCGTAGAGCACCTCGAAGGCCGTGATGCAGAACGCGAACTGATCCGACCGCTCGTCGGCCGGCTGCCCTGCGATGCGCTCGGGGGCCATGAAGCTCAGGGTGCCGACCACCTGGCCCGGCAGCGTGGAGCTGGAGCTTCCGTCGGAGGCCGAGAAGTCGAGCGCTCCCGGCTGCGGCTCGGTCGCTTGGGGCAGGCGCGCCACACCGAAGTCTGCGACGCGGACGCGCAAGTCGCGGCTCAGCAGCACGTTGGCCGGCTTGAAGTCGCGGTGAATGATGCCGGCCCGATGAGCGGCGGCGAGGCCACGCCCCGACTGAACGATGATCGACAGCGCCTCGGCCAGCGGCACGGCGCCACGCTTGAGCCGCTGCGCGAGCGACTCTCCGTCGACGAGCTCCATCACCAGGTATGGGCGACCGCCCTGGCTCCCCACGTCGTGCACGACGACCACGTTGGGGTGGCCGAGGCGGGCCATCGCGCGAGCCTCGACGACGAGTCGCTCTTGCTGGCCGGTCGTCATTTGACCGCCGCCTTCGCCGGTCTTGATCATCTTGATCGCGACGCGGCGATCGAGGTCGGGGTGGTAGGCCGAATAGACGGTGCCCATCGCGCCCTCGCCGAGCCGGTCGAGCACCCGGTAGCGGCCGATCTGCAGCGGCAGCGGCTCGGGCGGCGGGGGGGGCATCGCCTGGGGCCGCTGCGCCGGGGCGCCGGTGCGGGTCGGCAGCCCTTCGGAAGAGAGCCGCGCGGCGCAGACGGTGCACCCCTCGAGGTGCTCCTTCAGCGCCGCAGACTCCGCCGGTGGCAGCTCCCCGAGCGCGTACTTCCGCAACACCTCTGGAGGCTGACACGTCATCCTCGGGCCCCCACAATGACACGGAAGTGGAGGGACGCGCTCGCCCGCCATGAGCCTCGGACGAGGGCGCCCGCGGTCTGTCGGGTCAGAGGGGCGTGACGCCGGTCAGCTTGCAGCTGAGCGCGTAGAAGGTCTCTTGCAGCTTCACGTCCCGGGCCTCGCGCGAGGCGACGGCCTGCTGCCCGTCCGAGAAGTACTCGCCCGAAACCCGCGCGAGCTCGGGCGCGGTCGAGCAGTACACGCTCGTCACCGCGCCGCTCTGAAGCGACGCGCCGCCCGAGCCGAAGCCGGTCTTGAGCAGCTTCGTCTTGATGACGCCGGGGTGCAGCGCGTTCGACGTCACCTTGGTGCCCTTCAGCCGCTGAGCGAGCGCGTTGCTGAACAGCACGTTCGCGAGCTTCGACGCCGAGTACGCGCCGTAGCCCGTGAAGTCGCGCTCGAAGGTGAGGTCGGCGAGGTCGATGCCGCCGCGCATGTGCGCCATCGAGCTCACGTGAACGACGCGGCCCTGGCGCGCGGCCTTGAGCGCGGGCAACAGCCGGTGCGTGAGCACGAAGTGGCCGAAGTGGTTCACGGCCATGGTGGTCTCGAAGCCATCGGCGGTGAGCTTGCGCTCCTTCATGAAGACGCCGGCGTTGTTGAGCAGCACGTCGATGACGGGGTGCTTCGCGAGCACGCGGTCGGCCAGCGCGGCGACGTCTTTGAGCGACGAGAGGTCGCCCCACACGGGCTGAAAGTCGCCCGGGCCCAGCGCCTTCACGGCGTCGGTCGCGCGCGCTTCACTGCGGCCGTGCACGAGCACGGTGGCGCCGCGGCTCGCGAGCTCTTGCGCGGTCTGCTTGCCGATGCCGTCGGTCGCTCCGGTGACGAGGTGCACGGTCATGAGACTTCGCTCTCGGCGTTGCGTCTGGCGATCATGACGGTCTCCATACTAAGGGCGCGGCCCATGCGCCTCCTCACGCTGCTCACGCTGTGTCTCGCCGCGCCGGCGTCGGCCGGCAAGGCACCCGCGACCGCGAAGATCTTCACCGACAAGGGCAACACGTACTTCCGCACCGAGAACAAGAAGCTGCTCACGGTGGGAGCCGAGTACGACGTCGTCGCCGACGCGAAGGACACGTCGAAGAGCCTCGGCAAGGCCGTCATCATGGAGGTCGTAGGCCAGCTCGCGCGCATCACGCTCGACGACGAGGCGAAGGGCGGCAAGTTCGTGGTGCTGGCGCCGGCGACGGCCGACGCGCCGGCCGCGGCCGCGAAGGTCGACGACGACGACGACGATGACGCGCCGAAGACGCCGGTGTTCAAGGGCACGGGCCGAACGCTCGACGGCAAGCTCGGCATCGCGGGGCTGCACTTCTCGTGGACGAACAGCTCGGACGAGAGCTGGACGCAGTGCAAGCTCGTGCACAGCGACGGCAGCTTCTTCGACGTCGGCGAGGTGGTGAAGCACAGCGACGACGGCGTGCTGCGCGTGAAGCTCGGCGGAGCGCCCGACCCGGCGTACGACCACGTCTCGGTCATCTGCTCCGAGGGCAAGAGCAAGTTCTACTTCGACAAGCCGAGCCAGCCGAAGGGCTCGCTGAAGGGCTACGCGCGGCGCGACGGCAGCGGCCTGTTCCTCACCAACCAGATGGAGACCGCGTGGACGGCGTGCGACGTGCGCAAGCCCGACGGCACGCACTACGTGCTGGGCACGCTCAAGGGCCACAGCGAAGACAGCATCGCGGGCAACCGCTTCAAGAAGGAAGAGGACAACAAGCCGAAGTGGATCGAGATGCGCTGCAAAGAGGGTGAGCTGAAGACGATGCTGTAGACGGCGCGGTCAGGCGGCGCGCGGCGGCAGTGACGAACGTAGGCGGCCTCGACGACTCCGCGCGGGAGCACGCGGTAGAGGAGGCGGAACATGGCCACGACGGTGCTCCAGTAGCCGGCAAACGGCCCGATCATCGGCGCGCCGAGCTCTGGAAGCCGCTCGAGCAACCTGAGCCTGCGAACGATGCGGCTGAAGACCGGGTCGTGGACTGTGTCGAGGTCTTCCTCTGCTTGGGGAGGGAGAACGACCTTCAACGCCGAGCTCGGCGCTTGAGGTACGCGATGGTGCTGTGCTTCCCTGCTTCGGACTCGGTCGTCGCCCTCTGGAGGCGGCGCTTCCAGTCGGGGTTGCCCAGCTCGTCGCGCGTCGCCAAGAAGCCCTCGTACTCGGCGTAGCTGACGAGCACGGCTGCAGCGCGGCCGCGCTGCGTGATCACCACGGGCTGGTCGGTCTCTTTGACTTGATCGACGTACTTCTTCGCGTGGCTCTGCAGGTCGCTGATGGGGATGATCTTGTCCATAGGTATTTATATGGCTCTGACCCCAGGTCCACGACCACGCCGCCTCACAGCTTGAACGGAAAGACGACGGGCTCGGTCGGCACGGTGTGCTTGGGAAACGTCCACCGCCTGCCGAACGTCTTCGCGAACTCCTCGTCGCTGAGGTCGGGGCCCGCGTCTGCAGGCGCGGCGAGCATCACGAGCAGCAGCCACATGGCCCGGCGACGCTAGCCGGCCGCGGGCCCCCGCGGCGAGCGTCACATGCGCAGCGTCGCGCCCACGACGAGGCGGTTGTCGTAGCGCTGCAGGTCTGGCGTGAACGCGGCGCGCTCTGCGTCGGTCTTCGGCGGTATGCCGTTGGGGCCGGTGATGCCTCCGGGGCCCGAGAAGTACGGCTGGTTCGCGCGGCGGTGCGAGTACTCGACGCGGACCAAGAGCCAAGGGCTCGGTCGCCAGTCGAGGGTCACGGCGGCGCCTCCGCCGAGGAACTCGTACGGGTTCGCGGCGCCGACGTTGCCCGGCAGCGAGTAGGGGTTGCCGAGCGGCAGGGGCATCACGACCGCCGAGCTCTGGTCGTAGAACACGTCCCACCGCAGCGTCGTCATCACGTTTCGCGTCCACTCGACGCGCATCGTGAGCGAGGCTCCGAACATGGGCCCGTTCGGAGGCAGCACCGCGGCCGGCCCGCGGTACTCGTACCCGACGTCGGCGACCAGGCAGAACGCGAGCCGCTGCAGCGCCGCCCGCTCGAGGTCTTCGAACACGAGCAGCTGAACGTAGTTGTCGGTGAAGAAGCGCAGCGAATTGCTGTTCGGGTCCGAGGCGCGCGTCTGCTCCTGGCCGACGTACAGGTTGTGCGTGAGCGACAGCCTGCCGCTCGGGCGCCAGTTGACGAGGTACCCGCCGGTGAGCGCGTCGTGCCAGCGGCCGAACGACTGCCAGCCGTTCACGAGCCACAGCTCGACCTTCAGGTTCTCGGCGAAGAAGAGCTGGGTGCGCAGCCCGGCCAGGTAATACGGAGTGAAGTCCGAGACGAACGGGTGCGTGTAGCTCCAGTTCTCTTGCGGCACGAAGCTCTCGAGCGCGATGTACGAGGGAAAGATGCCGAGCTCGACGTTGATGCCGTGGAGCGCGTGAAAGTGCCAGCCGACGCCGGCCTGCTTCACGTAGCTCAGCGTCGGGTTCGACAGAAACGAGCCGCGCGTGAGCGTGTTGTCCTGCCCGTGAATCGTCGCGATGTAGCTGCCGTACTGCACCTCGAAGCGCCCGATGGGAGCGCCCCACCGCGTGTCGAGGCCGTTCAGCTCGAAGCCGAGGTACGCGAGGTTCAGGTTGAACTCGCCGTGCCGCGCCGCCGTCGTGGTCGGGAAGATGGTGTGGTCGACCGGGTTCCAGAACTGCCACGCGTAGTCGGCGTCGACGAAGAACGTCGGCGTCACCGGGCCGATGCGCAAGAGCGACGCCGGCTGGTAGTTCGAGCCGTTGAGCCACGTCCAGTCGGCCTTCGAGAACGGCGGCTCGCGAACGTCGAGCGGCGCTTCGACCGGCTCCCCTTCTGGAGCGACACCGGCGTCGGCGCCCGCCGCGCGCGCGGCGGCGAGCTCGCTCTCGAGGCGCTCGACGCGGGCGGCGAGCTCTTCGAGCGTCGGCGCCTCACCGGCGTCGGCGGTCGCGACGGCGAACAGCACCAGCGCAGGCGTCATCGCCTGCTGGCCTAGCACGCGCGCAGTACCCGTCGACGACTTCGTGAGCGCCTAACGTCGCGCGGTGCCGGTTCTGAAACTATGGTTCGCCCCGTTGAGCCTCTCCGCCTCGTTGCTGGTCGCGCTGCTCATCTCGGCCGAAGGCCCGGCGCCATCGCAGCCGCAGGTGCTGGTCGCGGTGCCCGAGCTGGTGCCGCTGGGCGTGAGCGCAGAGCTCGCGCAGAACCTGACGGCGGTGATCGCCGCCGAGCTGGGCCGCTATGACCACGTGCGCGTCATCTCGAGCCGTGAGATCGCGATGCTGCTCGGCGTCGAGCGCCAGAAAGAGCTGCTCGGCTGCGCCGACGAGTCGTGCGTCACCCAGCTCGCGGGCGGCCTCGGCGCCGAGAAGATTCTGAGCGGCCAGCTCGGCACCGTCGAGCAGTCGCTGGTCTTCACGCTGCAGCTCACCGACGTGAAGAGCGCGCGCGTCGAGGGTCGCCAGGTGAAGGTCGTGCCCGCCGGCAAGAACCAGCTCGTCGACGCCGTGCGCGCGACCGTGACGGCGCTGATGGGCTCTGCGACGAGCCGCAATCAGCCGCCGCGCCTCGCGGTGCGACTCGCGCTGTCGGCGCTGCAGGGCGAGACCGTGCTGCTCGACGCGAGCCGCTGCTACGACCCCGACGGCGACCCGCTGCAGACCGAGTGGCGGCAGCTCGACGGCCCGCCTGCGCTGCTCGAGTCGGCGCGCGACGGCATCGCGAGCTTCATCGCGGGCGAGGTCGGGCACTACACCTTCCGCGTCTCGGTGACCGACGGCCGCTCGGCGCCGGTGGTGAACACGGTCGAGGTCGACGTGCTGAAGTGGCGGCCGTTCTCGATCGGCGTCGCCGTGCAGGTGTTCGCGCCGTTCAACCGCTTCGTCACCACCGACGGCGCCGGTCACGACTTCCGCAGCCGGGTGCCGTTCGGCCCGAAGCTCGAGATCGGCCTGTGGCTGAACGGCCGGTGGCAGCTGTTCGGCACCGGCGAGCTCGGGTGGATGCACACGTTCACGCTCGAAGACGCGCCCGGCTCGGCCGCGACCTCGGTGCTCGACTACGTGACGTTCAACCTGCTCGCCGGCATTCGCTACTACGTCTCGTTCGGCGCCTTCCGCCTGTTCGCGCAAGCAGCGGTGGGCTCGGCCCGGCTGTTCCTCTGGCTGCACCAGGGCGACATGGCGCTGAACCCGGGCCTGCAGGCGCTCGTCGCCGAGGGCAGCGCCGGCGTCGACCTGCCGCTCGGCGAGCGCTTCGGCGTGCTGCTCAACGTCGGCCTGCGCGTGCAGGGCAACACCGAGGCGATGCCGTCGTTCCCCGGCTTCACGTTCGCGTTCTCGCCGGGCGGGCTGTTCTGGGGCCTGCAGTTCGCGCTGGGCCCGTACCTCCGGCTGTAGAGTCGGCGCGTGTTCCGCACGTCGCTCGTGGTGCTGCTGCTCGCCGGCGCGCTCGCCGCCGCCCAGCCCGCACGCCCCGACTGCACCGGCCCCGTGAACGACAAGTGGCAGAACGCGCCCGTGCCCTTCGCGACGAGCGCGTACTCGGGCACCGGGCCGCAGACCGACACGCAGTGGGAGGCCACGACCGTCGCGGGCGACTACGTGAACCCGGTCTTCTCGGTGATGACGGGCCCGACGCGCCTGTACAACCGCAGCACCGGCCTGGCGAGCGGCACGCGCTACTTCTGGCACGCGCGCCACAAGAACGCGCAGGGCTGGTCGCCGTTCTGCGTCGAAGAGCAGCTGCGCTTCGACGACGCCAACCCCCAGCCGCCCGGCGTGCCCCTCGTCGCGCTCGTCGACGCCGGCACCGTGAGCTTCACCTTCACGCCCGGCGGCGACGGCGAGAGCGGTGTCGACGACTACTCGATTCACGAGCTGGGCGATGCGGGCGCGCTCTTCTCGCTCAACACGACGGCGACCTCGTTCACGCGGCGCGTCGGGCCGGGCACGTACCGGTGGCAGGTGCGCACGAACGACGTCGCGGGCAACACGTCGGCGGCCAGCACCTCGGCCGTGCTGACGGTGCCGGCGAACCTGGGGCTGCCGGTGCTCGACGCTCCGACGGTGACGCCGCCCGCGAGCGCGACGACGTTCGACGTCTCGGCGCCGCCCGATGCGGGCACGGCGCTGTTCGTGGTGGCGCGGCGCTTCAACCAGGGCGCGAGCGCGAACGTGGCGACGCTGACGGGAGGCACGCCGCTCTCGCAGAGCCCGGGCACCGACGGCGTGTGGCAGTGGCGCATCGCGCTGCTGCGCACGGGCGGCGTGGGTGACTGGTCGGAGTGGTCGGCTCCGGTGATTCGCGACACGGGGGACCCTTCGACGCCTGGGGTGCCGAGCATCGCGTCGCCGCCGGGCCAGGCACCCGTGCAGCTGCAGTGGGACGGCGGCGCCGACGTGGGCAGCGGGCTCGCGGGGTTCAACGTCGAGCGGCGCGCGGTCGGTGGAATGTTCGTGGTGCTGCAGGGCATCTCACCCGGGCCGGAGCGGGCGGACGACGCGCCCGAGGGCCGCTGGGAGTATCGCGTGCAGGGCGTCGACCGCGCCGGCAACACGTCGCCGCGCAGCCCGACGTCTGCGGTGGCGGTGGTCGACCGGACGGCGCCGACGAGCCCCGCGCCCGTGACGGCGACGGCATCGGCGCTCCTGGCCGAGGTCTCGTGGGCGGCGAGCACCGACGCGGTGGCGGGCCTGGCCGACTACCTGCTCGAGCGGCGTGGCGCGAGCGAGTCGGCGTGGTCGGCGGTGACGTCGACCGACCAGCTCGGCGCGAGCGTCGTGCTGGCCCCGGGGCGCTGGGTGTTCCGTGTGACGGCCCGGGACGGCGTAGGGCATACGGTGTCGGCCGAGTCGAACGAGCTGAACGTGCAGGCGCTCGCGCTGACCGAGTCGTGCAGCGCCGGCGCCGAGTGCTCGAGCGGCGCGTGCGTGCACGGGCACTGCTGCGACCTGGCGTGCGCGACGGCGTGCGACTCGACGGGGCGCTGCCCGCTGGTGACGATGCCGAAGGGGTGCGGCTGCGACGCCAGCGGCCCGGGCCTGCTGCTGCTCGCGACCCTGCTCACCCTCTCCCCTCGTAGGGGAGAGGGCCGGGGTGAGGGGGCCGTTGAGCGCCAGAAGAACTGACGTGCCGCAAAGCCAGCACCAGCGCCGGGCCGGTCTCCGTGCTCGCCCGCTGCAGCGCTCATCGAAGGCAGAAGCCCCTCACCCTGTCCCTCCCCTACGAGGGGAGAGGGGACTCGTCTACTCACGCTTCAGCTGACTGAAGCGCGCGAGCCGCTCTCGAGCGAGCGTGAGCCCGCGGTGCCTCGGGTTGCGCCGCGGCTGCAGCCAGTCGACGGCCCACTGCACCATCTTCACCGCCTCGTCGACGCGCCCCGCCGCCGCGTAGGCCTCGGCGACGTTCGAGCGCATGAGCGCGGTCACGACGTGGTCCTCACCGCGCGCCTTGATCTGCTCGGCGATGAGCGCGTCGCCCAGCGCGATCGCCTCGTCGGTGCGACCCTCGGCGGTCAGCACGAGCACCTGGTGCTCCATCATGCGCCGCAGCCGCGGGCTGTCTTTCCCGAAGCCCTGCTCGGTGATGCGCAGGCACTCGTCCATCGCGGCGCGCGCGCCCTTCACGTCGCCGAGCTCGAGCCGCAAGAACGCCTCGAGGTTCTTCTGATTGCCGACGCTCGTGTGGTCGGGCCCGAGCTTCTTCAGCCGAATCTCGAGCGCGCGGTCGAGCAGCGCGAGCGCCTCTTTCGGGCGCGGGTACTGGTCCATCAGCCACGCGAGGTTGTGGTCGATGCTCGCGACCTGCAGGTCATCGGGCCCCAGCTGCGCCGTCGCGAGCCCCAGCGCCTCGCGGTGCGCGGCCTCGGCGTCTTCGAAGCGCCCCATCGACGACAGCGTCACGCCGTACTCGGTCAGCGCGTCCCACAGCGGGCGCTGGTCCTCTCTCACCAGCGCGCGAAACGCCGCGATCGCCTGCTCGTGCACCGCCGCGGCCTCGGGGAACTTCGCGCCCGCCCGCAGCACCAGCGCCCGCAAGTTCGACAGCTCGGCCACGTGCAGGTGCGGCGCGCCCGCGTGCAGCGCCCGCTCGACCGCGGCGCCGCGCTCGACCAGCGCCGCCGCCGTGCTGCCCCGCCCCACCTCGACCTTCGCGAGCACCGTCGCCGCCAGCGCCCGCGCCAGCGGCTCTTCGTCGCCGAGCTTCGCGCCGTCCCACGCCGCCACCGCCTTCTCGCCTTCTTTCTCGGCGAGGTCGTACTCACCGATGCCGAGCCACGTCGTGCTCAGCGCCGTGCGCGCCGCCGCCGCCACCCGCGCGTCGACGTCGGTGCGCGAGTCCAGCGACTTCGACGCACGGTCGAGCACGTCGCCGATCGGCAGCGCCCGGCCGCGCCCCACGCCCAGCTCGGGGTTCGCCTCGTTCATCACGCTGAACATGAAGTCGAGCGACTGCTGCGCCCGCCGCGCCTCGGCCTCGGCCCGGTCACGCTCGTCGCGCGCCTTCAGGTACTGCGTCGTGCTCACCACGACGCCGGCGAGCAGCGCGAGCACCGCCGCCGCCGCGAGCGCCACCGGCAGCCGGTGCCGCTGAACGAAGCGGGTGAGCACGTACGCGCGCGTGCGCGGCCTCGCCTCGGGCGACAGCGGCTCGCGGCGCAGCACGCGGCGCAGGTCTTCGGCCAGCTCGGCCGCCGACCCGTACCGCGCCTCGGCCTTCACCTGCAGCGCACGGCGCAACACGAAGTCGACGTCGTCGCCGAGCGTCGTCAGCACGGGCACCGGCGTCTCTTTGAACGCGAGCAGCGTCTGCAGCCCCGACGGCGGCGGCACGAACGGCAGCTTCCCCGTCAGCACCTCGAACGCGATGAGCCCGAGCGAGTACACGTCGCTGCGCACGTCGACGACCGCGTTCGGCTGCACCTGCTCGGGGCTCATGTACGCCGGAGTCCCCGCCACCTCGCGCGCCTCACCGCCGAGCGCCGCCGCGATGCCGAAGTCGAGCACCTGCGGCACGCCGTCTTCGTTCACGCTCAGGTTCTCGGGCTTCAGGTCGCGGTGCACGAGGCCGCGCAGGTGCGCGTGGTGCACCGCCTCGGCGATGCGCGCGAGCAGCTCGATGCGCGCCTCGACGCCCTGCCGCCCCGCCCACTCGAGCAGCGGAGTGCCCTCCACCACCTGCATCGCCAGCGCGAGGTGGCCCGCCTCTTCCACCACCGCGTAGATGGGAGGAATCGACGGGTGCTGCAGCGCCGCCAGCGCCTGCGCCTCGAAGCGGAACCGCTCGACCGCGCGCGTCGACAACAGCCACGGGTGCAGCACCTTCAGCGCGACCTGCCGCTCCGGCTGGGTCTGCCGCGCGAGGTACACGGTGCCCATCGCGCCGGCGCCGAGGCGCTCGCCGATGACGAAGCCTCCGAGCAGGGCCGGCAGCGGGCGCTCCTCGAACGACTTCACCACGAGGTCCTTCGCGAGCATCGTCTCGCCGCCGCTCGTGAGCAGCACCTGCGAGCGGCGGTCGGCCTCGAGCATCTTCGCGAGCGTCGGCCTCACGTCGACGTCGGCGGCGGCGAGCCCGGCGAGAAAGTCGGGCACCGACGCCGGCGGCAGCTCGCACGCGTGGTCGAAGAGCTCCATCAGCCGCCGGTGCCGCTCGGGACTCATCACGGCTCACGCTCGCAGCTGGGCGCCGAGCCACGCGCGGGCGCGGCGCCACTCTTTCTCGACCGAGCTCGTCGAGAGCTGCAGCGCCTTCGCGACCTGCGGCACGGTGAGCCCGCCGAAGAAGCGCAGCTCGACGATGCGCGCCTGCCGCTCGTCGAGGGCCTGCAGCTGCGTGAGCGCGGCGTCGAGCGACTCGAGGTCGAGCTCTTCACCGCCGCCGTCGATGGCGAGCGAGAGGCTGACGCGCTCCCAGCCCCCGCCGCGCTTGGCCGCCTTGTCGCGGCGAACCCGGTCGACGAGCACCTGCCGCATCGCGGTCGCGGCGACGGCTGCGAAGTGCTCTTCATCGGTGAAGCCTTCCTTGCCCGACAGCTTGAGAAACGCCTCGTGCACGATGCTGGTCGGAGCCACCGGCGCTCCCGACGCCGACAAGAAGTACTTGCCGGCCAGCGCCCGCAGCTGCTCGTAGACGAGGGGAAGAAGGGCCTCTGTGCTCGACGGCGGTTGCGACACCCGGCGGCTGATAGCACATCGGCCCCTCACCCCATCCCTCTCCCCTACGAGGGGAGAGGGGTCAGTTCTGCGCCACCGAGACGTAGTCGAACCGCAAGAGCACGTCGTCGAGGCGCTCGAGCTTCAAGCCCTCGCTGCCGCTCTTCGACAGCACCTCGGCCGGGAAGAACAGCGCGTAGTCACCGTACAGGCCGCGCCCCGCGAGCTCGCGCGAGCTGCCGTTGAAGTACGCGTCGGTCTCGAGGTCGGCGCGCGACACGTTCACCGCCGGCTGCAGGCGCGCCGAGCTGTACGCGTCGGCCTCGGCCGAGGCGTCGACGGTCACCGCCGGGTTCGGAGCGCTGCCCGGCCGGCCCGGCAGGTAGTCGGCGAACGGGTCGAGGAACAGGTTGCGCGACGGCCGCGTCGCCGAGAGCTGAAAGGCCGGAGCGCCCACCGGCGCCGCGCCGCACCACTGGCTGAAGAAGCGGTTGCGCTTCTTGAGCGTGAGCCGCGCCCGCGTCGCGTCGCCCGCGATGACGCCGTCACCCTGCAGCGCCGCGTTCACCGACCACACGCGCTCGGCGCAGTCGCTGCCCGTGAGCAGCGCGACGCCGCCGGGGCTGCCCAGAGCGAGCTTCGAGAGCGGAGCCACGCGGAAGGGCAGCTCCTGACCCAGGTACTCGCCCGTCTGCGAGTAGACCGCGAAGCGCGGGCTCGTCAGCACGAGCTGAAAGCGCTGCGCGTCGGTCAGCGTGTGCCAGCCCGAGGGCAGCGACGACTGGTCGGCGAGCTGCAAGAGGTTGCTCCGCAGGCTCACGACCGAGTGCAGCTCGCTGGGCGCGCGGCCCTTCACGGTGCCGGTCGCGGCGAGGTTGCGCAGCCGCTCGAGCACGCCGCGCAGCTCGGACACCTTCGTCGCCGAGAGCACGTTCTGCCGCTCGATGGTCGACAGCTGGTACTCGTACTCGACCGCGAGCACGCCGAGGTACGCCGCGCGCCGCGCCGAGCGGAAGGCCGCGCCGTACTGCTCGACCTTCTCGTTGAGCCAGAACTCGAGGCCGAGCGCGGGCACCGTGCGGTCCATCTCCATCTTCACGGCCTCGCGGCCCTCGATGAGCGCGCCGGTGAGGTCGCGACGCGCGTTGTCGAGCTCGACGAGCTGGCGGGCGACCTCCTGGTTCGCGCGCTGAATGCGCAGCACGGCGGTGCGCGTGCCGACGAGCGACATCTCGGCCTCGGTGAAGCACGCGCGCTCTTCGGTCTGGGCCTCGATGCGCATGAGGTTGAGCTCGTGGTCGCGCTCGGCCTCGCCCATCGCGAACTCCATGCCGTCGCTCACCGAGTCGGCCGTGGCCTGGGCCGCGCTCGCGCCGCACGACACGGCGGCGGCCGCGCCGAACTTCGTGTCACCGCCCACCGCGTCGGCGCAGCTCGAGACGGCGCCGGCCGCGTTCGACACGACGTCGGCGGCGAGCTTCACCTTGCCGAGCGTGCTCATCGTCTGGTTGTGGCGCTGGGTCGCGTCGATGGCGGCTTGCGCCCCGAGCGAGGTGATCATGCACTTGCGCATCTGGATGTCGTACGCCTCGGTCAGCTCGTCGAGCTCGGCGCGCGCCACCTCGACGTCTTTCACCGCCGCGCGAATCGACACGGTGAGCACGCCGAGCGCGCCCGTGTAGCAGGCCGTCTGGTTCGCCGTGTCGGCCGCCGGCGCGCACGTGCCCGAGAGGCACGAGTAGCCGCCGGGGCACTCGCCGTTGAGCGTGCAGGAGCCCGGCACCGCCTCGGGCCGCGCCGCCTCGCTCGCGCCCTCGACGATCTGACACCGCGTGTCGAGCTGCTCGAGCTGCTCGGGCGTCAGCGTGCCCGCCGGAGCCTCGGTCGCGTCGGCCGCGAACAGCCCCGCCGGCACCGCGACGGTGCTCGAGTCGCTCATCGTCACCGTCACGACGCCGTTCGCCTCGGTGTGGCCCTTCACCGTCACGCGCCCGTCGAGCAGCGGCTGCAAGAGCGCCGGCGCCGGAGCCGTCGCGATGCGCTCGCTCACCGCGAAGCCGAGCAGGTCGCGCACGCCGCTGATGCGGCACAGCACCGACGCGACGTCGCCCGGAGCGAGCCGCGCGCGCTGATCCGCCGGGGCCGTGCGGCACGACGGCTTGATGAAGCACGTGTTCGGGTCGATCGACGACGCCTGGTCGAGCACGTTCACCGAGCTCATGTTCGGGTCACCGCACAGGCTCGACACCTGCTCGCCGTAGCGCCGCCGAATCGCCTCGAGGCGCGCCGACGACGCGGCGGTCTCACCGGCCTGCACGAAGTCCTGGCTCAGGTTCTGCGTGTACGCGGT
Source organism: Myxococcaceae bacterium (assembly GCA_044223505.1). Taxonomy (GTDB): domain Bacteria; phylum Myxococcota; class Myxococcia; order Myxococcales; family Myxococcaceae; genus Xiheicaenimonas. Next base: position 196,158 of record JBGALX010000010.1, on the reverse strand, counting down.
GCGCGCCGCGTCGAGCGCCGTCTCGGCCGTGAGGATGCGCGCGGGCACGATGCTCGAGTTGTCGAGCGAGGTGCCGGTGCCGAGCAGGTAGTCGCTCACCGCCGAGAAGCGCGCGATGGAGCCCGTCTGGTCGCCCACGCGGTACAGCGGCAGGTCGAGCGTCTCGTCGAGGCCGAGCGGGTTCTCGCCGCGCGCGAGGTTGTCGATGGCGCGCAACAGCCCCGCGAGCTCGATGCCGTACTGGCCCGAGTAGCGCACCCACTGCACGTCCCAGCCCGGCGTCGTCGGGTTGTTCGCGCGCGTCACGTCGTTCACCGTCGAGGCCAGCGCGAACAGCACGAGGCTCTTGCGCACGAAGCCCTTCGCCGACGCCTCGAGCGCCGGCCGGTCGGCCGTCACGTAGCGCGCGCGCTCGTACAGCGCGCCGTACACGTTCAGCGCAGACTGCAGCGAGTCGATCATCGTCACCGGCAGCCCGACGGTCTGCTCGTGGCGCGGGTTCGGCGTCAGCGCGAGCGACGGCGCCACGCGCGGCCGGTAGTCGGGGTCGAACACGACCGCCGGCATCATGCGGCTGATGCCCATCGCGAGCCGCGGCTCGAGCAGCGCGTCGAAGCCCCTGCCGGTCAGGTCGAGCATCTCGGTCTGCTGGAAGCCGCGGTTCAGCTGGCTCTCGCTCGCGAGAATGTCGTTGAGCAGGTCGACCTGCGTCGCCTGCTTCGCGACGAACACGTGCGTGCGCAGCCACTGCTGCAACAGCCGGTGCGCCAGCGCGCTCGCCACCGGGTCGGGCGCGACGTTCTCACCGAGCGCCCGCCGCCGGTCGACGTCGAGCGCGTAGCGCAGCGCCGACAGCGCGCGCGGCCCGTCGATGCAGCCCATGCCGGCCGAAGGCGACTGCATGCCGGCGTTGACCGCCGCCGACTGCCGCAGGTCGGCGAGGCACTTGCTCAGCGTGCCCGCGAGCTGCCACGTGCTGTCTTTGAGCAGCCCGTACGTCAGCGGCTGCGCGTTGCCCGCGCAGCTCAGGTCGCCGCTGAACGGCGAGCCGATGACAGGCGCGAGCTGCACCGCGGTGGTCGCTCCGTAGCCGGTGCACATCAGCGTCTGGGTGAGGTTCGCGTCGGTGCGCGGGGTCGCCGCGGTGAACGCCGCGCCCACCGCCGCCTCGACCGCGCTCTCACCGGGCAGCGCGAGCGCAGCCTTCGCCACGGGGTCGCGCGCCACGTACGGCGCAGGCAGCGCCGGAGCGACCGCGCCTGCGGGCAGGTCCCCCGCGCGGCCGAGCGAGAGGCGCCAGGTCACCGAGAGGTCGTTCGCGGCGTCGAGCACGCCGGCGTAGCGGCTGCGCAGCGTGATGGCGAGGCCGCTCTGGCCCTTCTCGACCGACAGCGACTCGGCCGAGACGCCGACGTCGGCGCTCGCCTGCGGGTCGAGGCCGTGGCCGACGTACGGGCGCTGCGCGTGGCGGAGCAGCAGCTCGCCGCCGGTCGCGCGCAAGAGCTCGCCCACGGTGGGCGACTCGGGGAAGACGACGCCGAGCTGGTCCTTCAGCGTGACGACGCGGCGGCCGGCGCTCTCGGGGAACACGGTCACCTCGACGGGAATGCTGACGTCGGTGAGCGGCGCGGGCGGGCGCGACGTCGTCGTGCGCGCCACCGAGCCGAAGCCGAGCGGGTGCGCGAAGCCGCGGTAGACGCCCTCGAGCGGCCGCGACGTGCTGGCGCGGCTCTTCACGAAGTCGACGCGGAAGGCGAGCGAGTCCTTCTGCGTGAGCACCTTCACCTCGAACGTGCCGTCGGTCGACGCGTCGGTGACGCGCACGAGCACGACGCGGTGCGCCCCCGCCGCCAGGTCGAGCTCGCACGATGAAGCGAACGCGCCCGACTCCGAGCACTTGAGCTCGAGGCCCGCAGGGGCGGTGAGGTGCAGGCCCGAGAGCGCGCCGCCCTTGGCGTGCAGCGTGAGCTGCCCGAGCGTGTGCACCTGGTCGAGCGCGACCGGCGCGCCCTCGAGCACGAGCGTGCCCGACGGCTCGGTGACGAGCGCCTGCGTCACGCTGCCGAGCGCCGAAGGGTCGACGCAGCGCCCGAAGCTGTCGCAGCGCTTGCCCGACGCACAGTCCGAGTCGGCGCTGCAGTCGAACCCGCACGTGCCGGCGTTGCAGTGGCTGCCGCACGGGCACGCGTCGTCCCACAGGCACGCCGTGCTGCGCGCGAGCGCCTCGGGGTCGACGGTGCAGTGGTAGCCGGGCTGCTCGGTGCCCGAGTCGGAGCCCCCGCCGCCGCCGGGACAACCGGCCAGCAGGCCCAGCGCGAGAACGCGAACGAGAAGAGAGGTGCGCATGGTCGGTGTGCCTTTCAATTGCAGCCTTCAGTGGCGAGGAAGCCCGACGGCGCGCTGCCCGTCGCGGCGAGGTTGGTGGAGCTGATGGTCGTCAACGAGCGGCACAGCACGCCGCGCGACAGGCCCGTGGCGCCGGCGCCGCCGCTGCCGCCCTGCTGGCCCTTCGCGCCGTCGCCGCCCTTGCTGCCGGTGAACGCGGGCAGGCCGAGCGACTGGGTGCCGCCGTTGCCACCGAGCGCGCCGGGCAGGCCGTCGGCTCCGGTGCCGCCGCCGCCGCCGTTGCCGCCGTTGCCGATGGTCAGCGTGACGTCGCGCAGCTGCAGGCCGCTCGAGCTCGAGACGGCGAGGCCGATGGCCCAGCCGCCGGGCGAGCCGGGCTGACCCGGGTTGCCGCCGCAGCCGCCGGCCCCGCCCGCGCCGCCGCCGGCGCCGACGCGACAGATGATGGGGTTGCCGAGCGACTCGCTGCTGAAGCCGCCGCCTCCGCCGCCGCCGCCGCGGCCGGGCTGCCCCGGAGCGCCGACGCCGCCGCGCCCCTGCGCGATGGGCAGGTCCATCACCCAGCTGACGCTCGCGGTGCCGGCGGCGCCCGACATCGCGGCCATCGGCCACGGAGCGCCGTTCTGCCCGGGCCCGGGAATCCACATGTTCATCTGGAAGTCGGCGAGGCCGCCCTGCGCTCCGGTCGGAGCGTCGCCGCCGCGCGTGAAGAACGACGCGTTCGTGGCCGACGCCTTCCCCACGGTCGCGCCGTTGCCGGCGAGGCCGTTGCTCTGCGGAGCGCCGCTGGCGCACGTCGGCATCTGCGCCTGGCCGCCCAGGGCCGGCGTGATGGCGTTCGCCTGCGGGCAGCTCGTGTTCTGCACGCGCGCGTTCTGGCCGATGGCCGAGGCGGGCACCGAGCCCGACGCGGGGCTCGCGTTGGCTCCGGTGCCTCCGGCCTGGGCGGCGCCGACGCGAACGCGCACGCCGCGCAGGGTGAGCGCGGGCGAGCCGACAATCTGAGCGCCGATGTTGCTGGCGCCCTCGTTCATGGCCGCGCCGGCGAAGCTGTCGGTCTCGATGTCGACACCCGCGAGCTCGGTCTCGGTGACGATGCCCTTCGCGATGACGCCGACGAGCTGGCCGCCGGTGAGCGCGGTGACGGCCGTCGAGATGACGGGCCGCCGCGTCGTGTCGCGCACCCAGGTCGGGAAGCCGGTGAAGCCGCCGAGCACCGAGACGCCGTTCGCCATCACGAGCGGGCCGGCGAGCGTCGGGCTGCCGCCGATGATGACGGCGCGCGAGCTGCGCACGGCGGCGGCCGACAGCGCTTCGGCCAGCGTGAGAAACGGAGCGTCTTTCGCGCCGGTGTGCGCGGCGCCGGTGAAGGCAGGGTCGACGAAGAGGACGGTGGCTGCGGGCGAGGCGCCGTTGCACTCGATGAACTGCGGGTTGACGCCGGTGAGCGTGACGCCCTCGCAGGTGACGGAGGTGCCGGCGTCGCCCTGGCAGACGAGGCCGCCGAGGTCGCAGACGCCGCAGCGAACGGTGTCGCGGGCGACGCAGCGGTTCCCGAAGACGACGCGGCCCTCCATCATGGTGGGCGAGGGGTCGCAGTACTGGGTGGGGCAGGCGGTGCCGCACGCGCGGCGCTCGGAGTCTCCGCACGCGCCTCCGTCGGCGCCGGTGCACGACTCGCAGCGCTCGAAGTTGCACGTGACGGGCTCGTAGGTGCACGCGTTGTTCACGCAGCCGGTCGCGACCTGGCAGGCCTTCGACGGGCAGTCGGTCGCGAACGTCGACGGCGTGCAGGCGCAGGCGCCGCAGTTGAGCGTGCCGCCGCAGCCGTCGTTGCCGGTGCCGCAGGTGAGGTTCGCGGTGGCGCAGGTGAGCGGCGTGCACGACTGCGAGCCGCCGGCCTGGCCGCCCGAGCCGCCGGCCGACGCCGAGCCGCCGGCGTGTCCTTTTCCTCCGGCGCTGCCCCCGTCGACCGCGACCGGCGGGGCGCCGACGCAGCCGATGACAAACAACGTGGTGAAGATGAGTCTGCGAGCCATGTGTGGTGTCTCCCTCGAGGAGGACCACGCAAGGCGGGGGCGGAAACCGTAATCCCCCGTGTCGCCGGGCGGTTGAGAGGGTGGGGGTTCAGCGCCGCTCGAGCATCATGAACCACGTCACGAAGCCGCGGCGCCCCAAGCCCGTGCCCATCGGGTGCTGTTCTTTGAGGACGAAGCCGGCGCGTTAGTAGAGCGGGCTACACCGGGAGCCCGACGGGCGGCGCCTTCTCGGCGACATTCCCGTCCATGCGACTGGAGATCGCAGGATCGCCAAGGCGGTGTTCGCTCGCCAGGGGCTGATGAGCACCCAGGTGCTCGATGCGTTGACTCCCGTGACCCTGAGCCAGACCATCGCCTCTCAAGTGCTGTAGCCGCTACTCAGGGCTCGATCATCGCCAGCGCTGTGGCATTGATCAAGCGCCATCGCACGTGAGCTACGCTGCCCTTCACTTCGGAGGGGACATGGCCGGAAAAGGCTACAAGTGCTTTCACTGCGGCAATCACACGATGCGGAAGCATCGCGGCGTGTGGCGCTGTGACTCGTGCAACTCGATCGAATGGTCCGCGTTTGAGCGGCCGATCGCGGGCAAACCGCGAAAGGGCTTCCGGTGCATCAACTGCCGGGGCCAGACGGTTCACCCGATAGGGCGAGTCGCATCGGCCTACGTCTCGCGATGCAGCGTCTGCGGCTACACGTACGTTGAGCCCATCAACCCCGCCTGACTGCCATGGCCTACAAACCGATTCTCTCCAGCGCGGATCTGCCACACGCAGGGGACAAGACCGAAGACCTCAACTTCGATATCAAAAGCAGCCAAGAGAAAGCGACGCAGCACGAGCGGGCAAAAGACGTTGCCGCGTTCGCGAACGCCGCAGGGGGCGTGATCCTCTTGGGCGCGAATGAGAACAAGGCCACGAACACGCTCACCGGATGGAACCCCTACAAGCAAAAGAGCGACGCTGCACTGGAACAGAAAAACTACACAGAGGCCGTCAAGAATCTGTGTTTCCCGCTGCCCTCATTCGACGTTCAGATCTTGGAGCAAGCGCCCGGTGCATTCGTTGTCGCCGTGAACGTGTGGCCGCACAGCCTCCCCCCTGTTGGCGTGAAGGTCCCTACTGACAGCGGCGTCTGCGGCAAGAACTGGGATGCGTGGGCGTTCTTTATCCGTGCGAACAACGTCAACAAGCCCCTCACTCATGAAGAGGCATCCGTGCTGAATCTGCCCACCATTCGCAGGATCGTCATTCTCCTAGACACGATGCCGGAAGCCGCGAGAAAGCGCGTGACGATCTACTACTTCAAGCAACAGCACATTGAGGGGAGGCCCGCGAGCATGAGAATCACGGCCTCCCTCACGAGTGTGCAGGCGGAAACCAACGTTGCCGTCTTCGAGCGCCCTGGAATCCCCAGTCTCACGAATGAGAACCTTGGCAATGGGCTACTGCACCTGCCGCTGAGTGAGATCGAAAGCGCTTGGCCGCTTCCTGATGGCGGATGGGCCGTGTTGGTGCGCGGCTTGATCATCATGGACGGCTCTGGGAATCACTACATCCCTAGAGCGCACTAGGCCCGAAACAAACCCCCAAGAGCGCCGCTGCAACGGAACGCCCTTGAGCGTCGCGAGAGGCACGATGCCTCTCACACCCTGCCGCTACTTCAGCAGTCCCTGTTGGAGCGCTTGGAGCGTGCGCATTTCTTCTCTCAGGTGCGCCATCTCAGCCTGAAGGCAGCCAATGTCTTTGGCCTGCCCGATATCTGTCTCACGCAGGGCGCGAATCTCGTGGCGCAAATCTCCAACGGCGCTCGAAAGGTCTTTGAGGGTCTGATCGAGCCCCTCAAGGTTCCGCTTTGCGCGCTGAACGTGAACAGCCGCACCGACAGGCCGGTGAGCACATCACTACCAGCGCCAACACCCAAGAGCGACGCAACTTCTGTTTCCATGTGCCCAATGGTGAGCGGGGCTGAGTACAGCTCTCCGCGTGGTAGCTTCCGCCGAATGCGATCAACCCTTGCGGCACTGGCACTGATTGCGTGTGGTGTTCCTCAACCGAATGGGGGCACTGGAGGCGGCACCAACGGCACCAACGGCACAGGCGGCAACACGGGCACCGGGGGAGGCACGGGCGGCACGGGAGGCGGATCGAACGTTCCCGGCATCGACCGTGAGGAACTGAGCGGCAGCCGACTCAAAAACCGCTACATCGAAGGTGACGACGGATCGCGCACCCTCACGGGCTACTTTGACTCAGCCCGCAATGAAGACTGTTTCTTCACGCAAGCCGAAGACGGCCGCTTCCGCTGCCTGCCGATCGAGAACGCGGCCAACGTTTCGCCTGCGAACAGCGTAGGCCCTTACGGCGATTCCAGTTGCACGCAACTGTTGGCCAGCGGCAACTGCGATGGGGCACGGTACGGCACTCAGTACAACCAGGTCTGCCCGTATCGCGTAGGCCTCTACTCAGTCACGGCGTTCAGCGGGTCCATGATCTTCTACAAGACCGGCACCGGCGGGGCGTGCCAGCCCGGCACCATGAATCCCAATCTCTACTACTTCAACGTTGGCGCGAAACTCGACATGAGCCTTTTCGTAGGCGGGACGCAGCGTCACGAGTGACGCCGAAGGCCGAGAGCCTCAAGGGCTGCGTCAAAAAGTGAGCTCGCTGTCACGGAGAGCGCGAACTGTCGGGCATAAGGTTAGGCGGAGCGACGGTCGACCTCGCGGCGGCGGCGGGCGCGCCCCCCCCCGTGGAAGTTCGTCAAGTGCAGGCCTTACTGCTTCTTCTCCATCTGATGCCGTTCTGTGTACGCGGAAACAAACTTTTCCGGAGTGAACGAGTAATGAACGATGAGGGCAGCTATCTGATCGACCGACTGAAAGCCCGCCTTGGCCACTGCAGACACAAAACCACGCAGTGCCGCCTTCAGCGCGCTCAACTTGTCGGGCGTAAGTATGCGCAGGTCAGGCTCCGGCGAAGCAGCACGGCCGACTATCTTGGACGGGTGAACGATCACGGAGGTCGCATTCGCTGTCTTACCGTAATTCTCAACAAACCATTGACGCCGTCCGGCGCTCTTGTCGACGTACTCCTTGCTCACAACCTTCGCCGTCGCTTCATTCTTGCACTCGATAATCAGAAACTGACTCGGCGCGATCGCCCAAAGATTGTCCGGCCCTTTTCCGAACTCAATTTCTGGCCTTTGCGAAACAAATCCCAACAGACTCCCGACAAACTTCATGGCAGACTCGAACGCCCGAAAACTGTCGTCCCGAAACGCCAAGTCTTCCAGTACAGCATCAACATCTACGATCATGTCAGAAGGCGAATCATATTTGCTCTTCAGGAACGCAGAAACCACCTCCGCCTGTCGGCGCTTGTCGGCGGATATCTTGGTGTAATCTACGCCTGCGATTGGCTTGCAAACGTAGCGATTGTCGGTCTGCGCACTCAGCTGGATCTGTTGTGCCGTCATCGCATCCTGCGGATGAGTGACATCCGCGAGAGCCTGCTTGAGCCAGCCCTTTAGTCGCTTCTCGGACACCGGTTGCAAGTGCGAGTCGAGTGCCTGCGCCGCCTTGGCATGGCGACCCAATAGCGCAGCGTCGTACGCAGTTCGCTGCGCCGTGGCCAATTCGAGACCGGTAGTGTTGGTCTGAAACTTGGCATCCGTCAGAATCTCGCGACCCTTTTCCACTAGGCTTTTGTCGCGTTTTAGAAACGGCAGCACCAAGTCGTTGTGCATTGTTGACAGTGACTTTCCACGCACCAAGTCCGCCAAGGTGTCAGAAAACTCCAACTGCGCTGCGGTGCCGGCCGTCAATTTCTTTCGAGCGTTTGGACCGGCAATCCTCCGAAGCAGCCGAGAACCAAGCAGGAAGATTACGCAGTGGTCGTCGTTCGACCGAATGCCTCTTCCCATCCCCTGTTCGATGCGCTGCAAGTCTTTCGCTAATAAGAGATCAGCCTGCTGCAACAGTTGAGCATCGTAGGCATCCAGCGCACGCTGAATCTCGGGCACGCCGTCCAAAACTAGCACGCGGCAGGCATCGTATGGCAAATCAACCCCATCGTACTTGTTGACCAGAACCGTGAGCCCGACCACCTTACTGCGGAGCTGCCCAATACCATCGTGAAGGTTGCTTGCGGTAAGGGTCTGATTCGCAATGTCTCCCCAAAACTTCGCGCGATTGCCTGAGGGCACAATAACCACGACATTCATGTGCTGGGCTAGATGCTTAAGATATTTCTTAAAATCGTCCTCGGCGAGGTCAGGGACTAGCGAACGCGGTGACAAGATAAGTCGGTCCCCCAGGTCAGAAGCCGAGCTTGGTACGATAGGCGTCGAAATAGATTCCGGTTGCGCGCGCATGTGCGTCACAAGCGGCGAATCGTCCGCTAAGGTGGCTGTAAGGAAGATCCGCCGGGTTGCATTCTCATAGCTCGTGATCAAGCCGATATTCTGGCACCGTGAGCCGATCGTTACAGCTCGTCCAGTGAAGACGCAGACAGACTCTGCAAGACTGTGCTTTACGAGCGGCCACTGCCATTCAAATGCTGGATCGTCGCGATACTCATGCAACAGGCCGAGGACGGCCTTTTGTTGATCCCGCCATGTCCAGAATGGGACCGCCCCCAACGCTGTGGGGTCACCCTTCTCGATGTCGAGCGATGACGACGAGGCCTGCGCCTCAAGGGCGTCTCGGAAAATCGTGAGCAACTTCTTGAATGCTGGGTGGTCAAACGGAATCGTTAACGAAAACTGCTCTTCGACGGTGCGTAGGCAAGAGTGGGCGTCGTCAACCAGAACGGTCGTTAGCGGTGTCTGTGAGTTAATGCCAAACCGCGTGCGGCCGTTAACCAGCTTGGAGATTGGCCCCACGTAGATTGCTCTCCCTCCCAAATAGTCGGCGCTGTCGATATCTTGTGTTACCGCGATCGACAGGTCGTCAGCTTCTGCAATTACTTGATCTGCGAGATAGGAGTCCGGGGTGAAGTACCCCGCCGGCCCCTTCCCTTCCAGTAGCGAGCTGCGCAAAACAAGGAGTCCTACAATGGTCTTGCCCGCGCCAGTGTTCATCTTGATGACCAAGTCGGTCTCGTCGCGTCGCTTAAACCACGCGCGTAGTACCTCGCCTTGGACGTCTCGAAGATAGGCATATTTGCCGGGTGCCTTCGGAAGGGCCCCAAAGATGACTACTGGATCAAGAGCGGCCGCCGACTTTGCTTTCGTCGGCACCTTTGAAAAATCAATTGGCACAGGTCATCGGACTTAACTACAAAATGGCCCCGAGTTCACCAGCAAGCGGTTTGACCAGTGGGCCTTGCCTAACAAGGTGCGCCTGCAGCTTGATCAAGCCCCGGGCCCGTCGAGAACGCGCACTGCGAAGCCTCAACGGCAAGTTCCGCGACCGGTGCCTCAACGCGCATTCGTTCCTCGAGTTCCACGACGCCCGCAACGCGATCGAGGCGTGGCGCAACGACTGCAAAGAATTCCGCCGCAGAGTTCGCTCGACCGTCGGACGCCTTCAAGTACGAGATCGGCCGCTCGCTCGGCACCGAAATCTCCTGACGGAGCGCTGATCGTCAAACGAGCGCCCGGACACGATGGGCCTCCGGTGCTACTCAAGAAGGCCGATGGCTCTTCGCTCTACGCGACGCGGGATCTGACCGGCGGCCAGTACGTGCACTCGGTGCCCGACGGCTGGCAGCAGGGGCCCCGCGCGTTCGGCGGCCTCGCGCTCGGGCTTATGGCGCGCACCGCGATCGACTTCACCGCCGACGCGTCGCGGCCGCTCCGCGCGCTCTCGGGCGCCGTTGCTCGCGCCCGTGCTCGTGGGCGAGGCGCGTCTCACCGCGCGCACGCTGCGGCAGGGCAGCAAGCTCACCGCCGTGAACGTGCAGCTCGAGCAGCAGGGTGAGCTCGAGGCGACCGCCGATGTTGTGCTCGCCGTGTCGCCGCGGCAGGGGCGAGCACTCCGTGAAAGTTCGTCAGGTGAAGGCGCTTGGGCACGATGAGCGCGATGAGCCGCTTCACCAGCTGGCTCGCGGTGAGCACCAGGGTGACGCCGCGCTTCGTCTCGTACGCGTACCGGCCGTCCTCTCGCCGCGACAACCCCGACTCGGCAATCGGGCCCCGAGCGCCATACCTCGCAAGGCGCACCAGGCCCCCCCGGTCGTTCGCCGTGACGGCGGTGTCGGCGTGCAGTGAGAAGCCCATCTTCACCGCGAGCCGGCCGCGGCGCGCGGGTGCCGCGTCGTCGTCCAGGGGGAGCCGAAGCTGGGCGGACTTCGCCTGCAGCGCCTCGTACTCGTCTTCCGGCCACGCCGCCCCGCGCGCCTCGAAGTCGGGCAGCAGCTGCGCGAGGGCGCGCTCGAGCACGCCTTCCACCTCCTCTGGCGATGGCGGCGGGAGCTCCATGAAGACGCCGTCGTTCCACACGCCCTCGGCCACCAGCCCGTGGAGGTGCGGCTGAAGTTGGAGCGCCGAGCCGAACAGCTGCGTGAAGAAGACCGCGCCGCCCACGCGCCTGCCCGTCGCGCCCAGCTCCTTCGCGCGTCGGCGTTGCCACCGGAAGACGGCCTCCACCAGCCGGCGCTCGAGCCTGCGCAGCAGCTTCGGCTCCTTCACCAGCAGGAAGCGCAAGGCGAATGGCACCGACAAGGTCCACTGCCTGAGGCCGACGCAGGGCAGCACTTCATCGAGGTGGAGCGCCGTCTCGTGCGCGCGCCGCGCCCCGCACGACGGGCACCAACCCCGCGTCTTGCACGAGAACGCGACGAGCGAGGACTCCGCGCAGTCGTCGCAGCGGACCACGGTGAAGCCTCGCCGAACGTCTCCGCACGCGAGGTACCGACGCACCTCTTCGTGCACGCGCGGCGGCAACCGCACAGCCTCCGCCAGCTGGGGCCAGCCTTCGCGGACCGCCCGGTGCAGCACCGTCAGCTCCGGGCGCCTTCGCTGGTACTCGCTGCTGCCCCCAGTCACCGGCTCCCACGCTACTGCTCACCTCTGACACCCTCGCTCGTCGGGCCGCTTCAACTCGCTGCAGCTCAGCTGTCGCGTCAGGCCGACGCTGGGCATGCGCAGGTGCTTGCCCAGCTCGAACTACGGCGTCGCGTGCAGCCCCGCCCGCGCGGAGGCTGCGGCGAAGGCACAGGACACATCGTGCACTTCGTGGAGCTCAGGCACTTGCTCCCTGTGACGCCCCAGCGCGGTCGCCCGGAGCGACGTCGAAGACGCAGAGCACGACGTCGAGCTCCTGGCGCTCGAGGGCCGAGACGGGGAACTCGAGCGGCAGCGGCACGACGCGAAAGCCGAGGCCGCGACCTTCGTCGACAGCTCGGGGTTGTGGCACACGTCCCAGAAGCCGTGCTGCGCGCGCACCGCGCGCGCAGCCCGACAGGTAGCGCCCCGCCTGACGCATGAGCCACACCGGAGGCCGGTCGACACTCTTGCCGTCGAAGGAGGCGAGGAAACGTCCGCGACCGTTTATGGCCAAATTCGTACCGCGACGCGCCGCGGCGTTCGTCACAAGTCTGTCATGCAGCGGGGAACGTCGAGCTACAACGCGGGCATGGCCGAGACCATCGAAGTCGCCGAGCTGCCGGACGAGCTGCCCTCCACCACGTCGGGCGGCGGGCCCGTCATCGTGTTGCCCGCCGAGCACGCGAGCGCGTGGCGCGGCACCCAGCCGCCGAAGGGCGCGAAGGTGCCGAAGGGGTGGAAGTGGGGCCAGAGCGGCGGCCCGGTGTGCGACTACGACCGCGCGTGTAATGCGGGCGCGAAGGTCGCGCTGCTCGCGGTCGGCAAGGGCCAGGGCATCTCGCTCGACGCCGAGCTCGTGACGGTGTGGGTACCGACGGCCGACGGCGGCGTCATCGTGCGCGGGCCCGACGTCGACGGCAGCGGTCCCGCGGCGGTCGCGAAGCAGCTACCGAAGACCGGGTGGAAGTCGCTCGGCAGGCTCACGCTGAACGACGGGCGGCTGTTCATGTTCGACTCGGCCGCGGCGGGCGCGAAGAAGCCCGACGACATCGAGGCCGACGACGGCGTGGCGATCGCCGAGCCGGGCGCGGGCGAGTACGAGCTCAGTCACGCGAGCGTGAAGCGCGACGACTTCGTACGGTTCGCGCGCGTCGGTGGCGTGGCCGCGAAGAAGAAGGCGGCCGCCAAGAAGGCGCCCGCAGGCAAGCTGCCGCCACTGCCGTGGAAGCTGCGCAGGTTCACCTTCGACGACCGGGCGGCGAAGCCAGCGCCGCGCGCTGCGCACGGGCTCCCGCTCGGAAAGTGGCGCGACGACGGCACGGTCATCGGCGTCGAAGCGACGGGACACGTCGTGTGCTTCGCGCCGTCGGGCGAGAAGACGGTGTTGACCGCCGAGCCGGGCGACTACCAGATGCCAGCGTTCTCGGGCGACGGCAGGTCGGTGCTCGTCGGCACGAGCTCGGGCAGGGTGCTCTCGTTCGACCTCATCGCGAAGGGTGGGAAGCCCTCGCCGCCGCGCGAGCTGTTCTCGCACGGCGAGATTGTCTGGGCGGTCAAGCCGGTCGCTGACGGTCGCATCGCGCTCGCGGGCGCAGGCCGGCTGTACCTGCTGGCGCCGAAAGGCGACCGCTACGAGCGCGTCGCCGACGCCGACGTGCTGCCGAACGAGATACCGATTCTCGACGTCGTGGCCGACGGCCGCTTCGGCATCGTGCACGGCGGCAAGAAGAACTACCTCTACCTGTTCGTGGGCGACACGCTCCGTCGCGTCGAAGAGTACGTGCAGACGAAGCGGGGCATGCAGCACCAGCACGGCGTCACGTACTTCTACGACGCGAAAGACGTGCTCTCGTTCGAAGAGGTGCTGAACTTCGACGAGGTCTACGCGTCGCTGACGGCCTGACGATCAGACCGTTGGAGCCGCGGCCACACTGGAGTTTCCCCTCGCGAAGACTCATCGTGTTTTGAAGTGGCCAACGGAGTGTCCAGTTGTCCTACGCCGTTGCGCTGTCACGAGAGCCACCACCCGGCGCTGGCCGCCGCAAGGGCACTTGAAGACATCGCAGGCCCAGGTGCGGTGGAGCAGGTGGGCCCAGTCGATGGGCGGGCGCTTCGCCTTCGTCTCGCGGGGCGCCGGCGTCGAGCGCGGCCTGTCGCCGAGCGGCGGAGGGGCGAGCGTCGAACGTGTCGCCGCGGCAGGGGCGAGCACTCCGTGAAGTTCGTCAGGTGAAGGCGCTTGGGCACGATGAGCGCGATGAGCCGCTTCACCCGTTGGCTCGCGGTGAGCACCAGGGTGACGCCGCGCTTCGTCTCGTACGCGTACCGGCCGTCCTCTCGCCGCGACAACCGCGACTCGGCCACCGGGCCCCGAGCGCCATACCTCGAAAGGCGCAGCAGTCCCTCCCGGTCGTTCGCCGTGACGGCGGTGTCGGCGTGCAGTGAGAAGCCCATCTTCACCGCGAGCCGGCCGCGGCGCGCGGGTGCCGCGTCGTCGTCCAGGGGGAGCCGCAGCTGGGCGGACTTCGCCTGCAGCGCCTCGTACTCGTCTTCCGGCCACGCCGCCCCGCGCGCCTAGAAAGTCGGGCAGCAGCTGCGCGAGGGCGCGCTCGAGCACGCCTTCCACCTCCTCTGGCGATGGCGGCGGGAGCTCCATGAAGACGCCGTCGTTCCACACGCCCTCGGCCACCAGCCCGTGGAGGTGCGGCTGAAGTTGGAGCGCCGAGCCGAACAGCTGCGTGAAGAAGACCGCGCCGCCCACGCGCCTGCCCGTCGCGCCCACCTCCTTCGCGCGTCGGCGTTGCCACCGGAAGACGGCCTCCACCAGCCGGCGCTCGAGCTTGCGCAGCAGCTTCGGCTCCTTCACCAGCAGGAAGCGCAAGGCGAATGGCACCGACAAGGTCCACTGCCTGAAGCCGACGCGGGGCAGCACTTCATCGAGGTGGAGCGCCGTCTCGTGCGCGCGCCGCGCCCCGCACGACGGGCACCAACCCCGCGTCTTGCACGAGAACGCGACGAGCGAGGACTCCGCGCAGTCGTCGCAGCGAACCACCGTGAAGCCTCTCTTCGTGCACGCGCGGCGGCAACCGCACAGCCTCCGCCAGCTGGGGCCAGCCTTCGCGGACCGCCCGGTGCAGCACCGTCAGCTCCGGGCGCCTTCGCTGGTACTCGCTGCTGCCCCCAGTCACCGGCTCCCACGCTACTGCTCACCTCTGACACCCTCGCTCGGCGGGCCGCTTCAACTCGCTGGAGCTCAGATGTCGCGTCAGGCTGACGCTGGGGATACGCAGGTGCTTGCCCAGCTCGAACTACGGCGTCGCGTGCAGCCCCGCCGGCGCGGAGGCTGCGGCGAAGGCACAGGACACATCGTGCACTTCGTGGAGCTCAGGCACTTGCTCCCTGTGACGCCCCAGTCTCGCTGAGAGGCGATGTCGTGCGGAGACTTGAAGGCCGACGCGACGCGCTCGTGTTCTGCACGCGCGCGTTCTGGCCGATGGCCGAGACGGGCACCGAGCCGGACGCGGGGCTCGCGTTGGCTCCGGTTCCTCCGGCCTGTGCGGCGCCGACGCGAACGCGCACGCCGCACAGGGTGAGCGCGCTCGAGCCCACGATCTGGGCGCCGCGATGCCCGCGTCAGCGCCGTTCGAGCATCATGAACCACGTCACGAAGCCGCGACGCCCCCAGCCGGTGCCCATCGGGTGCTGTTCTTTGAGGGCGAAGCCGGCGCGTCGGTAGAGCGGGAGGTTTCGTTCGCGCTGCGTGCTCAGCACGACCGGAGCCGGGTCACGCGCCACGAGTCGCTCGCACTCCGCGAGCGTGGCGGCGACGAGCCTGCCGCCGACGCCGCTGCCCTGAGCGTCCGGCGCCACGGCGACGGCGTGCACGTGGTAGTAGCGGGCGCCCTTCGCGAGCGCGCGGTAGCGCTCGGCGAACTCGCGGGCGGCGGCGGCGGTGCGCAAGAACGTGCGCCAGCCCTGGTCTCTCACGGTGGGGATGAGCCAGTGCGCGACGGCTTCGCGCAACCCGCTTCGAACTCCGCCGGGAGGCTCGAGCGTGCTCGTGCCGACGACGCGCGAGCCTCGCGTGGCGACCCAGGTCAGCTCGAGCGGCAGGTGCCAGCGCAGGTTCCGGTCGAAGAAGGCGCGCAGGTCTCGGGCCCGGGTCGCGGAGCGCGGGTGCATCCACCCGTAGGCGGGGTTGTCGGCGAAGGCGGCGGCGAGCACCGCTGCCGTCGCGGGCACATCGGCCGGGGTGAGCTTGCGAAGGGTGAGCTCGGCGGCGGCGGTCACGGGCACCTCGCATATCGCCGCGCAGCCGCAGCGCAACGGGGTTGAGGTAAACGGTCGCGATGCTCGGCCGGGTCACGCTCACGCTGCTCATCGCCCTGCCCGCGGCGGCGCTCGACAAGCAGGGCGGGCCGCGGGAAGACGGCGACGGTCAGGCGAGCGGCTTCAACGTGAGCGGCGCGGTGATGCTGGGCGCGGCGCTGTACAACCCGACGTACGGCGCGCGGCCGGACAACACGGGCCTCGCGCTGTTCCGCTACGCAGGCCACCTCGACGTCGACATTCTCGGGCCGAAGCTCTCGATACCCATCGACGTGAACGTGTTCACCGACCGTCTGCGGCGGGGCGCCGAGATCTTCGCGCCGACCGAGTTCGACGTCATCGCGGGCGTCACGAGCACGCAGGACTTCGGCGACCTCTCGATGGAAGAGGGCCTGCGCGTCGAGCACGACCGCCCGGTCGACGAGGGCACGTTCACGCAGACGTACGTCGACGCCCGCTGGCGCACCATCTGGAAGTACGGCGAGCACCTGCACGGCTGGTTCACGCTCGGCTGCTTCCTCTTCAACCCGAGCTACGCGGCCCGGCCCGACAACACCGGCCTCGCGTTCTTGCGCTACGGCATGCACTACGAGGCGAGCTTCTTTCGCGACCTCGTCTCCATCGGAGTCGACGGCACGATGTTCACCGACCGCACCACGAACGTCGTCGCGCCGTCGGAGCTCGACCTCACGGCCGAGGTCATCGTGCACTTCGCGCCGTTCGAGCTCCACGTCGCGTACGAGCGCGACATGCCCATCGACCGCGGCGGGCTCGTGCAGCACTTCGTCTACCTGCTCGCCGCGTGGACGTTCGACCTGCGCCTGCCGGCGACGCGCGCGTTCACCGACAAGCACCCGGTCGTCTCGCCGTAGTCACACGCCTACATGTGTGCGTGAACGGCGAGGTCGCAGCCGATCTGCCAAGTGCCCGCAGGGCCGCTGTCACCAGGTGTGCGAAACACCGGCGGAAAATGCGGGCTGAAAATGCTCGCATGTCCCTCATCGACTCGATCAAGAGCTCCGCCGCGCAGTACACGCAGAAGTACACCGAGACCGTTTCGCAGGCGACCGAGGCGATCAAGGGTCAGGCGGGCGGGGCCGTCGAGGGGCAGACGACCGCGGCGTCGTTCGGCGACTGGTTCGAGAAGCCGAAGCTGCACACCCTCGAGAAGGGAGTCTCGGCCAAGGCGCTCAAGGGCATCGAGGAGGCCGCCGTGCAGAACGGCAGCAAGGCCATCGTGTCGAAGGGCGACGACCTCGTGAAGCAGGGCAAGTACGACGAGGCGAAGGCGGTCTACGGGCAGCTCAAGAACCCGCCGTACGCGGGCAAAGAGGTGAACCTCGCGCGCGACCTCGGCAAGCTCGCGGGCGATCCGCCGCGCATTCAGGCCGACAACGGCAAGGGCATCACCACCGACGGCGAGGTCGCGAAGTTCAACTCGACCTACGAGCAGATGGCCGACATGAAGATGAAGCAGACCGACCACGTGAAAGAGATGGCGGCGAAGACGAAGCTGCCGGCCGGCGAGAAGTTCGACCCGCAGAACCTCGACCACGTGAAGGCGTACTTCCAGCAGGTCTCGAACGAGAACCCGGGCAAGGGCGGGGGCGCGGTCGTCCAGAAGGAGTACCAGCGCTACATGGACAACTTCACCGCGCACCCGGGCGGGAAGATCGAGTGGCCCGAGTCGCCTGATCAGAACGTCGCCAACTTCAAGCAGCTCTACAAGGACCAGCCCAAGGACGCCGCGGGCCGCACGCTCGTCAACTGCAAGAGCTACAACTACCTCACCGAGAAGGTGCTCGGAGACGTCAAGGGCGCCGACGGCAAGCCGCGCTTCGAGACCTACTACGCGACGCGCGACAACCGCACGCACACGGCCTGCGGCGTCTACGACCGCGCGTCGGGCAACGCGTTCACGATGAGCGACGGCAAGTGCACCGATGTCTCGAGCAGCGGCTTCTTCAAAGAGAAGGGCGTGAGGCGCGAAGACGCCATGCGCCTGCTCACGGCGAAGCAGCCCTCCATCGACATCGCGCCCACGAAGGTCAGCGACAAGCCCGACTGCTGAGGCGCCTCAATCGAACGTGCAGTACGAGTCGCACCGGTTCGAGACGCAGTGGTCGCAGCACACCTCACCGTAGAAGCCGGTGCAACCCGAGCACCTGCCGCCACACGGCGGAGGGTCGGGCTGCTTGCACTCCCCGTCGCGGCAGGTGTCGCCGGGCGCGCAGCAGTCGGCGTTCGTCGGCCAGGCCGGCTGATGGCGCCGAACGGGTTCGGGCAGCGATACGAGGTGCCGCCGCCCACGCGCCCCGGGACCCGCGAGCCGCCGCATGCCGTCGAATCTCGCCGAGCGAACGCTGGCAGCTCCATGGTCATTCGTGCACCGAGAGGCGGGGCTGCTGGCGCTGTCGCTGATCACGATCGCGTGCGGTGACGCCCGACCCCGAAGGAGGCGAGCCCAACCCGGCGAGCGCGACCGTCACAGCGGCGGCGTGCTGCGAGCTACTCGCCTCCCATCCAGAAGCCGGGCTGCTGCCGAAGGCCGCACGTCGCGTAGTCGGTGCAGCCCGTGATGCCGCAGGTGGCGCCCAACGGGCACGGCTGGCAGGTGCGCACGCCGCCGTCGCCCGAGGTCAGGTAGTAGTCGACGTTGCACCAGCAGAACTCGCTGCCCGCGGTGGCGGTGGAGTTCGCGGGACAAGCAGAGCACTGGAGCGTCGACGGGTCCCGGTAGCTGCCGTTCGGACAACTCTGACAGTTGGCGGCGCCACCGTCGGGCGGAGTCGTCTGGCCAGGCGGACACGGCGTGCACGCCGTCGCTCCGTACTGCGTGCTGTAGGTGCCGTTCGGGCAGAGCTGGCACACGCCCGGCGCGGAGCCAAAAGAGCCGGGGCTGCACTGCTGACAGAAACCGGCGTCGACCTGCATCGTGCCTGCGTCGCAGTCGACGCACGCCGTGCCGCTCGTGCTCGAGACCGCGCCGGGGTTGCACGCGAGGCACATCGTCTGCCCGGCGCTCGGCTGGTACTGCAGACCGACGCAGCCGGTGCACATCGCGCTGCCCGCCATCGACGAGAAGGTGCCCGCTCCGCAGCTCACGCAGCTGCTGGCGCCGCTCTGCGATTGAAACGTCCCCGCAGCGCACGGCGCGCACTGCGTGGAGCCGAGCATCGCAGTCGACGTCCCCGGCGGACACGATGAGCACATCGTCGACGCCGAGCTCGACGAGAACGTGCCCGACGGACACAGCACGCACACGTTGCCCTGCGCCATCGTGCCTGCAGCGCACGCGCGGCAGCCGTCGACTCCGAGCACGAATCCCGGCGGGCACACCGTGCCGGCGTCGCTGCTGCCTCCGGCCGTCGCAGTGCCTCCCGCGGTCGCCGCACCGCCCGCTGTCGCAATGCCACCCGCCGTCGCTGATCCGCCCGCTGTCGCCGAGCCACCCGCCGTCGCCGAGCCACCCGCCGTCGCCGCTCCACCTGCCGTCGCCGCTCCACCCGCTGTCGCCGCTCCACCCGCCGTCGCTGATCCACCCGCCGTGCCGGAGCCGCCCGCTGTCGCCGAGCCGCCTGCCGTCGCCGCGCCACCCGCTGTGCCGGAGCCGCCCGCTGTCGCCGAGCCCCCTGCCGTCGCCGAGCCACCGCCGGTGGCGCCGGCATCGGATCCGCCCGAGCCGGTGCAGTCACAGCCTGAGACGCCGAGGAGAACCAGCGAGGTGAGCAGAAGGTCCCACCGTGCCTTGGAGGAGCTCGATCGCGGTGTTCGCACGCCGTCGCTCCGTACCCCGAGAGAAGCCAATCGTGTCGTCGCGCTCACGCGGACCTCACCTGAGCAGCGCTCATGCCGACCCGAGCGCCATGGGGCACGCGCAGTTGCAGGTCGAGCCGGGCCAGGAGGAGCAGGCGCGCACCGGAGCCGGCCTGCGCCATCGTCTCATGCCTGAGACAGCGCGGGTGACTCGGGACGCTGAGACAGGCTCACGGCGTGACTTCGTAGAAGCTGCCGCTGCTCTCGATGGTGTACAGCTTGGAGCCGATGCCGGCCATGTGCCGGGTGCCGGCGAAGTCGGAGCCGCCGAGCTGCTTCCAGCTCCCGTCGGTGAGGCGCGTCGCGTAGAGCTTGCCCGAGGTCTCGACGGTGTAGAGCACGCCGTTCAGCACGGTGCCTGCGATGGTCTGGCCCCACTCGCCGCTCTTGCCGAGCTGCTTCCACGAGCCGTCTTTGGGCTCGATGCGGTACAGCGAGCCGCTGCGCTCGAGCGAGTACAGCTTGCCGTCGTTGCCGGCCGCCATGAACACGGTGCCGCCGAAGTCGGCCCCGCCGACCTGCTGCCACGCGCCGGTCGACAGGTCGGTGACGTACAGCTTGCCGCTCTTCTCGGCGCTGTACATCTTCCCGTTGAGCTCGCACGCCGCGATGGTGCCGGCCCAGTCGCCCGCCTTGCCGAGCTGCTTCCACGCGCCGCTGTCGGGCTCGACGCGGTAGAGCGTGCCGCTCGTCTCGATGGTGTACAGCTTGCCGCCCGAGGCGACCATGAACAGCGTGTTGCCGAAGTCGGTGCCGCCGATCTTCTTCCACGCGCCGCTCGTGTCGGTCGCGTACAGCGCCCCCGACTTCTCGACCGTGTAGACCTTGCCGTTCAACGCCGCCGAACGCAGCGTGCCGGCCCAGTCGCCGGCCTTGCCGAGCTGCTTCCAGGTTCCGCCGCCAGCCGCCAGGAGCGCTGCGAGGAGCAGTGCATTCATGACGCTGAGGGTAGCCGAACTGCACGCCCGGCGGTCACCGGTTTCGACGCCGAGGTCACGGCGGGCGCGCGCAGGGCGCCGCCGACCGACCGTCGGCTCGACCCGACGCTCGCGCCACCCGCGCCGACGGGAGCACGGGCGGTTCGAGGCTGGGTCATCGCTTGCAATCTCGTCGCGGCATGAACCCACGATTGGCCGTGTCGTTTCTCGTCTTGGTCCCACTCGCCGCTTGCGGTCCCGAGCTGGCCCAACCTCCGGCGGCAGCGGTGGCCGAGAGCCGCGGCGACGCGGTGACCTCGAGCTTCCCGACGCAGGCGGACATGACCGATGAGATCACGTCGGCCGGCAGCTCCTACGCGCAGCTGTACGACAGCGACCCGAAGGTCGAGGTGCGCGTGAACAAAGACGCCGCAGCCATCACCCAGAAGCTGCTGCCCGAGGTCATCGACGGCACGCTCGTTCTCGACGACATCGACGTCGGCGGCGGCTGGCTGCCGAACATCCTCGCGGGCCTGTTCCAGCAGTGCCACGTGATTCCCCCGAGCGACCAGTGGGACCTCACGATGAAGAACATTCGCATCACGCCGGCGCTCGACAGCAACGACGTCACGCTGCAGTTCAAGTCGGGCAAGGAGATCGACGCCGACCTCGACCTCGACGACTTCCGCATGACGTTCGAGCTCGAGTTCCTCTCGGTCGCCGACCGCACCGCCTTCTGGTGCAACAACCTCGGCTCCGACTACCGCGCGTCGACCACCGTCACCATCGACGGCCTCACGGGCAGCTTCACGGCGAAGCTCGACGTGCCGACGTCGGGCTCGGTCAAGGTCGCGTCGATCGAAGACCTCGAGGTGCTGCCGGGCAACGTGACGCTGGGCTCCGACTTCTTGACCGCCGTCGCGCCGTACGGCCTCGCGCTCTACGACCTGTTCGGCTCGGGCTGCGGCGCGACCCTCAACGCCTGCGTCGACAAGCTGGCGAAGGAGCAGCTCAAGGGCTCGTCGGAGTGGAAGAGCGAGCTCAAGCGCGCGATCAACGACTCGCTCGGCCCGATCGCGAAGGTCGACGGCGCGGTGAACCTCGGCTCGGCGAGGGTCGACTACGCGGTGGCGCTCACGTCGATCACCACGAGCGACAGCAAGAACCGCCTGCGCACCCAGTGGGACGTCGACTTCTCGACGAACCGCGCGAACGGCTCGTGCGCCGCCGGCCTGAGCCGCTCGTCGTACCTGACGCCGCTGAACACCGAGACGACGAACGACTTCGACGTGCTCATCCCCTACCGGAAGATCACCGACCTGCTCTACACCATCGGCAAGACCGGCGACCTCTGCGCGCCGTTCACGTGGTCGGGCTTCGCCACCGAGATTCGGCCGATGGGCTCGTTCGAGATCAGCCCGAGCATCTTGAACTACTTCAAGCTCAGCCTGCCCGTTCAGGTCACGGTGACTGCCGCCGGCGCGAGCGGCGTCATCACCTCGACGCTCGAGATCACGGCGCAGCTGCTGCCCACCTGCAACGGCGTGCTGCTCAACGTCACGGCCGTGAAGTTCGCGAACGCGACCGGCACCATCAGGGTCACGGTCGGCGGCAGCGTGACCGTGCTGTCTGCCACCAGCTTCATCAACTCGCACAAGGCCGCCGCCGAGGCCGCGGTGCTCGCCGCGCTGCAGCCCGCCTACAACCTGGCCCCCGGCACCTTCGCGATTCCCGGCACCGGCTACGGCCTGCAGTACGGCGGCGTCTGGTGGGGCTCGAACGAGGTCACCTTCGGCGTCGACGTCGTCGCCGGCAGCTGCAACTGAAAGCAGCGGCTCTGGCTGCCCGGCGCTGCGAACGCCCGGGCAGCGCGACCGAAGCGACACGACGAGGCCACCCGCACCGCGTCGCGCGACGGAAACGAAAACGCGGCTTGCAGGGCCGGGGGAACACCGGCGCCCTCGCTTGCAGAGAACTCGGCGTGTACGTCAGCCGAAAACCGCCCGCTCTCGCTCTGCCCGCGCCCGCGCCCGCTCCGCTCGCTCCACCGTCGAGCGGGCCCGCCGCCCGCCGCGCCGACTCGACCTTCGACGCGCCGCGCGCCACCGCCTCGAGCACCGGGCGCCCGGCCGTGATTCGCGCCGACCCCTCTGCGAACGTGCGCGCGGGCCCGGGAATCTCTCGCGCGCGCATCGGCGGCTTCGCCGACGGCACGAAGGTCACCGTCGTCGAGCCCCAGCCGCCGGGCGGCGCCGCCGGCTGGTCGTACGTCCGCGGCATCGGCCTCGACGGCAGACCCCTCGAGGGCTGGGTCGCCGACGGGTGGAACGGCATCGACCTCGTGCGCGCGCCCGGGTCGACGGGCGGCGCAGGCGCTCCGCCTCGCCAGTCACCGGCGAGGCCCGGCAGCTTCGTCAACGGCAACTACACCGACCTCGGCATGCAGAGCGGCGTCTTCAGCGAGCAGGCCGCCGCCGAAGACCTCGACCGCCTCCGCGCCGCCGGGCTCACGAACGTTCGCATCTGGGCGGCTCCGCCGAGCGACGTGCAGGGCATGTCGAACCGCGTCGCGGCCCTGCTCCGCCTCGCCGCCCAGCGCGGCATGACGCTCACCATCGACCTCATCGACGGCCACAACAACACGCAGCTCGCAAGCTACGAGGGCCCGTTCACCGCCGAGCTTCGCCGGCGCATTCAGACCATCGTGGCGCAGAACGCGGGCGCCCGAAACGCCATCTGGTCGCTCGGCAACGAGCTGCAGGCCCCAGACCGGCCGCGCGAGTTCGCGAGCTGGTACTCGGGCCTCGTCGGCGAGCTGCGCCGCGCCGGCGCCCGCACCGTCGCCTGCGAGCTCGTGCCCGGAGCCTGCGGCAACGACCTCTCGAACCCCGACGTGCGCCGCGCCATGCAGACCCTCGCCCAGGCCGTCGACGTCGTCTCGATTCACATGTACCCCGACGTCGCCGCGGCCGGCGTCGAAGGCAGCTCCTTCGGAGGCGAGTGGGCCGTGTTCATGGAGTGGCGCCGCCTCGCCCGGAGCCAGGGCAAGCCGCTCTACGTCGGCGAGCTCGCGCTGCGGCCGCCCGTGCGCGACGCGGCGAACCTCGACGCGTGGCTGCGTGAGCTGCAGGGCGCGGGCGTCGCCACGGTGATGCTGTGGCAGTTCATGAAAGACGAGGGCGGCCACTACGACGACCTCTCGTACGACAGCGTCGACGGGCCGTCGTTTCAGCGCGAGCTGACCGAGCGGGGTTGGTTGCGCTGACGCTCGACCCCGTCGCTGCGCTCAGAAGGTCGCTTCGACACCGGCCGTCAACGCGACGTCGGTCGACACGCGCTGGGGCGCGGGCGGCGGCGCGGCCTGCGGGGGCTGAGAGTCGTACTGCACAATGAGCCCGGTGGTGAGGGCGACGTTCTCGGTGATGCGGGCGCTGATCTTGGTGGTGCTGTTGACGAGCAGACGGCCCGCGGTGGGCGAGAGCAGGTAGGGAATGAACTCGACCTCCTCGGACACCCGCAGATGCGTGTTCACCGCCCAACGGAAGGTCACTGCCCCGCGCGGCGCCAGAATCACGACGCCGTAGGGGTCGATGACCTGCGGCGCCGGGAAGTACTGGTAGTGCGTCTCATAGCCGCTGCGCAGGGCGAGGTCGAGCCGCAGGAACAGCTTCTCGAGGTCGCCTTCCTTGCGGTTCAAGAACGTCAGGCCCACACCGAGCTCGCCGAGGTTTCGCGACTCGATGTTCTTCATGTGGTCGAACTCGGTGCTGACGAGCGCGAAGACCGACGCGAAGGAGCCGAACAAGCGGTCGCCGCGAATGTTGCCGTTCGCGCGCCGCGCGGTGGTCTGCGAGCTCGTGCCTGCGACGTTCGCAGCGGGGTTCGCGAGGCCGTAGGCGCCGGACAGCCGGATGCCGAGGGCCCAGTTCTCCCAGCGGCGGTCGGCGCTGGCGCTGGCGGTGAGGGTCAGCGTCTGCGAGTTGCCGGTGATGAACGAGAGCCCCGCCCCGGCCGACCCCGTCCACCCCACCTCGGGCTTCTTCTCATCCGCGGGCGGCGCGCCGGGGGCGGGGGCCAACGTGCCCGCAAGTCGCTCGGCGGCCTCGGCAGCCCGCTGCGCGGCGAGCGCCGCCTTCTCGGCCGCCACCGCCGCGCGCTCCTCAGGCGAGGCGGGAGCCGTCGCGGCGGCCTCCGCGCCTGCTTGTGTCACCGCGAGCGTCAACGTCAGTTGCAGTAGCGTCATCGTGTCTTCTCCGTTTCAGGTGAGGGGTCAGCGCTTCACTGCGCCGTGGGTGCGTCGGGCTTCTTCGCGGCGGCACCTTCGGGCTGCTTCTCTGAGCGGTCGTGCCAGGCCGGAGCGTTGACGCCGAGCACCGTGACCGAGCGGGCCACGGGCGGCAGCAGCGCGTCGAGCTTGCCCAGGTACCACCCCAGCGCGAGCGCGAGGGCGACCACGAGCGCCAGGTAGAGCCCCCAGGGCCTCCGCTTCTCGGCGAAGGGGTCGAGCCGGTCGACGCGCGACCCGGCGGGGAGCTTCGCGGTCTTCGTGAGCGACGCCCCGAAGGGGATGTTGAGCCGCGCCCGCGCGTTCACCGCCCAGCCGTTCGCGTCGAGCAGCGGCCCGATGTTGCGCTGCCGCAGCTTGAGCGCGGCGATGAGCATCGACGGGCCCGAGATGATCAGGATCAAGCCGAGCGCGCCCGCGGGCATCCAGATGCCGAGGCCGAAGAACGCCTGCAGCAGCACCCCCAGGGCCGCGGTCACCCCGCCGACGGCGACGCCGAGCGCGGCCACGACTCCGATGTCGAGCTTCTTCGGCGCCGCGTCCTCGGCCTTGCCGGTCTCGGCGGCGGCGCCGACCTTCGTCGCGCCCTCGCTGAGCTTCGCCGTCGCAGCGCCGTCGGCGGCGCTGGCCCGCTTCGCCACCTGGTCCTCGATGAAGCGCAGCAGCTTCTTGTACGGCGACCAGAACGCCTGGCGAATCGAGATGGGGTTGTCGACGACCTTCACGATGGTCGCGTCCCAGTCATTGCCCTCGCGGTCGAAGAAGATGCCGTTGCGCCCGACCATCAGGTTGTCGGAGTCACCGGCCGTGAACGCCGCCACGATGGTCATCTTCTGTGCCGTCGCCGGCCTGACGCACTCGCAGTAGGCGAGGTAGGCGTGCGACAGGTGCGCCATCGCCGCGTGCTTGGTCGCGTCTTCCACCCGAATGCAGAGCTGACACTCGCGCTGGTCGAGGTAGAGGCGCCCGACCTGGAAGCTGGCGGGGGTCTTGCGCTCGTAGAAGTCGCGAAAGGCGACGAAGTTGTTCACGAGGCGAAACAGGTCGCGGTGCAGCCGCACCAGCTTCTCGAGCGAGGCGAGCGACTTCGCGGTCGGCTCCTCGGCCTTCTCGCTCGCGAGCGCCTGGTCGAGCGCGGCGCGGGCGCCGGGCGCGGCCAGCGCGCGCACGCGATCGGCGCCCAGCTTCTCGACCGCCTCGCCCGCCTTCGCGCGCTGCCATGCCTCGAACGGAGCGAAGCGTGCGTTGAGCTCGCTCCACTCGGCGTGGGTCAGCTCGCGCCGCTCGCCCAGCGCCGGCTTGACCGTACGCGAGGCGAACGCCGCCATCGCCGCAGCCCACGCCGGGTTCACCGCGTCACCGAGCGGCAGCGCCTTGCCCGCAGCGATGCGCGCGAGGGGCAGCGTCTGCACCTCGGCGCTGGTGATGGTCAGGTCCTTCGCGGCGATGGCGAGGTACTCTTTCTCTTCACGGTTGAGCGCGTTGAGCGCCCGCTCGTCGAACGCCGCGAGCCGGCAGCGCGCGAAGTAGTCGTCGACCTTGGCCCGCACCGCCTTCAGCGCCTCGAAGGCGGCCGCGGTCTCGGCGCCCAGCGGCAGCACGTCGCTCGTGCCCTTGTCGAGCCAGGCGACGTGCTCGCCCACCGCCTTGAAGAACGCGTCGCCGGTCTGGGCCGTGACGCCGGGCCTGCCGCTGCGGTCTGCGACCGGGCCCATGCACGCCACGACGTCGGTCAACAGCTGGCGGCCGGCCGCGTCGATCAACGACTCCGGCGGCACCACGCCATCGCCGTTGAAGGGCAGCTGGTCGACGGCCTTCGCCGCCTCCATGCTGTCTGCGACCGAGATGCTCTTGGCGTCGGGCCTGCCCAGGCCGCGCAGCACGGTCTTCGCGGCCTCGAGCAGCTGCTTGCCCTCGGGGTTCCCGCTCTGAATCGAATCGAGCGGCAACGCGCCCGGGGGGGCGAGCAGCTCGTCGGGGTTCTTCAACACCTGGCAGGCCCAGCGCGCCGCGGCGATCAGCTCCGGGGCGCGAATGCGGCCGTCGCGGTCGGCGTCGATCAGGTCGAGGGTGCGGCCGTCGATGGCGAGCCCCTGGGTTGGGCAAGCGAGCGCCACCCAGAGCTTCGGGTCGAGCGCGTCGAGCTCGGCGAGGTCTCTGCCGTGCTCGACTCGAACCTGGTCGAAGCCACCAGCGCGTTGAAATGTGAACGGTCGAGAGTCGGGCATGGTGCCTTTCGAATCAGCGGGAATGAGCGGGGCGCGCCTTACGAGTTCCGTGCCAGGCACTGGCCCCTCGGAGTGTCGGGCCTCATCGGGCGCCGACTGCTGCAGACTGCATCACGTGTCGGAAGCTGCAACGTTCGGCCCGCGGCGCGAACGCTCGGTCGCGTCAGCGGAGGTCTCGCCCGGAGACGAGACTCGCTCCCACTCGAACGCCTCGAGCAACCAGGGCAGCGCGATCGACACGACGGCTTGTGCCGCCGCGGGCTCGAGGCCCATCTTCTCTGACACGAGCGTGACGAGCGCCCCGGGCACGGCCGCGGGCCCCGGCAGCCCGCAGCCTCGGCTGACGGCAGCGGGCGCTGCGACGGCGGTCGAGACGCCCGAGGCGCACCGCGCGCTTCCAGCGAAGCGCCCCATGGGGCCGGCCGCGCCCTCGGCGGTCGCCGTGATGGCGCGCCTTGCCTGCTCCGGGGTGAGCCCGACCGACTCGAGGCGCTGGAGCACCTCGCGGCCGTCGGGCGAGTCGAGGAGCCGATCGACGAGCGTCTCGAACATGGCTCTCTCTCTCTCGTGCGCGCGCCGCGGCCTCGAGTCAGGGCTTGGCCGGTGCGTCTTCTTTGCTGCTCTGGGCCCACGCGCCCTGCCAGCGGTAGACCGCCTTCTTCTCGCAGCCGGTGACGGCCGCCGACTCGTCCGTCAGGCGCATGACGTCGAGCCGCTGCTCGTTGCAGCCCAGCTCGAACGCCGCCAGCTTGCGCAGCTCGTCTTCGTGGCCGATCACCTCGGGCTTCCCGGTGACTTGCGAGTTGTGGGCACAGTGGGTCAAGGTCGACAGCGAGAGCAGGAGCGCCGCGGTGGCGAGCGCTTTGGGCCGGAGCGAGAGTCGGAGCATGGGGGTCTCTTCAGGTGGGGGTTGAGGTCAGCGGCTGCGCGGCTTGGAGGGCGTCGACGGTGCGGGGCGGCCGAGCTCGTCGAAGAAGCGGGCCGGGCCCTGGCGGCGGCCACGCACGAACACCTCTTCGAGGCGCTTCTGCCCATTGGGGAAGAACTCGACGCGCGTGCCGTGGTAGTCGCCGGCCTTGAAGTCGGTCTCTCCGGTCTTGATGCCCGCCTCGTCGAAGAACGCCCAGCGGCCGTCGCGGGCCCCGTCGAGGTACTGCCCCTCGGCCTGCTTCACGCCGTTGGGCCAATACGCGACGTACGGCCCGTGAAAGACGCGCGCGCCGTCACGGCCGTAGCGCACGCAGCCGGTGGCCTCGATGGCGCTCTTCGCGCCTCCGACCTGCCGGGCTCCCGCGGGGCACGACAGCGCGGGGGGCGATGCGTCGTCGACCGCGGTGTTCACCTGCGCGGAGGCGGTGCTCGAGAGGGCTGCGACTGCGATGAAGAGTGCTTGGGTTCTCATGGTGTGTTTCCTTTCAGCGGGTTTCGACGGAGCGGGCCGGCGTTGATTTGAACCGAGCGGTCACGTGCAGGTCCCGGTCGCGACGGTGCACGTCTTTCCCGGGCCGCATTGCGGGTCGTTGGTGCAGTTGGTGGAGCCGCTGAACAGCGTGCCGTTGTCGGCGCACACCTCGTTGCCGTCGGTGAGGTAGTAGCCCGCGACGGTCGTCGCCGTGACGTTGCCGCAGATGTACACCCGCAGCGACGCGTTCTTGCCGTTCGCCGTGTAGTACGAGGCCGGCAGGCCCGCCGTCAGGTCCGACTTCACGCCGTCACTGCGCACGTACCAGATGCCGCCCAGCGCCGTGAGCTGCGCGGGAAAGTCGGTGTCCGTGCGGTACAGGTCGAGCTGCCACGACAGGCCCTGCAGCCCCTTGAGGCACACCGAGGTCGGCACCGCCGGAGACGGCGCGCGCACGGCGTAGATGATGGGGCCCGAGGAGGTCGCCGGGTTGAAGGAGGCCATGGTGCCGCCCGTGGTGTTGAAGTTCGAGCAGGCCGGCCGGCTCACCGCGCTCGCGCACGTCGAGCCGCTGCACTGCTGGCTGTAGCGGCAGGTGTCGGGCTGAGGGCTGCTGCTGGAGCACGAGCCCGCCGCTTCGCACATGCCCGCGGCGTAGTTGCACAGCTTGCCGGTCGCGCAGGTGCCGGCGTCGGCGCCAAAGCCGCACGGCGCGCTCGGCGTCGCGCACTTGCCGCTCGCCGAGTCGCACGTGTACCCCGACGGGCAGCTTGTCGACGTGCACTTCGCCGTGCACAGCGAGTAAGGCTGACAGACCTCGGTGAGGCCGCACATGCCGTCTGACGAGCACTGGCACACCTTCGCCGAGGTTCCGCTCAGCGCCGCGCAGCTCAGCGAGGCCGACGGGCAGTCGCTGGTGCTGTTGCACTTCGCGACGCAGACCTTCGCCACCGGGTGGCAGACCTCGGAGGTCTTGCAGCTGCTGTCGCTGCTGCAGGTTCCGTCGCCGCCGCCGGCGTCGGGCGTCGGCAGCAGGCCTCCACACGCGGCCAGCAGGCCCGCGCTGGACAGCGTGATGAGCGTCGAAAAGGCAGCGGGTCGCAAGGTCATCTGAAGTTCCCTCGGGTGACGCGGAGCCGTCGGACTTCGGCCGCGCGCGTTGTTGAACGTCGCGGCCGGCTTTGCGCGCGGCGTGCCACTTCGTTCTCACAGGGAGCACCGCTCGACCGGAGTGTTGGAATTTGCGACCGTGCGGCAAACCGCGACGCTCGACTCGCGGCATTTGGAAGCACTAAGTCGCCCTCATGCTCACCTGCGCGACCGACCGGCCTGGCCCTTGCAGCCCTTGCCCGCTTCAAGGAGCGGCGAAGTGGAGCCTGGCTGGACCTCGAGCTGGCAGCGGCGCAGCGGGTGGCGCGCGATGACGCCCTCGCCGACGGGCCCACCGAATGCGCCCTCCGCGACCGAGGCGCGGCGGCAGCGCGCCCTCGAGCGCATGCAGGCGCTCGACACCGCACCGGAGCCCGCGTTCGACGAGCTGACGTGGCTCGCCGCGAAGCTGTGCGGCACGCCGATGGGGCTCGTGACGCTGCTGTCGACCGAGCGCCAGTGGGTCAAGGCGCGCTACGGCGTCGAGGTGCCTCAGACCGAGCGGGGCCACGCCTTCTGCAACTACACCGTCGAGCAGAGCGACGTGCTCGAGGTTCACGACGCCCGGAGCGACGAGCGGTTCGTGCGAAACCCGCTGGTGACCGGGCCGTTCGGGCTGCGCTTCTACGCAGGCGCGCCGCTGTTGATGTCGGAGGGCGTGGCGATCGGCGCGCTGTGCGTGCTCGACCGCGAGCCCAGAGTGCTGAGCCCCGACCAGCGCAGGGGCCTGCTGCTCCTCTCGCGGCAGGTCGTCACCCAGCTCGAGCTTCGCCGGCACCTCCTCGAGGAGGCACAGATGCGCACCCGCATGCAGAAGCAGCTCCACCACTCCGACCGGCTGGCCAGCATCGGCGAGCTCGCGGCGGGCCTGGCGCACGAGCTCGGCACGCCGCTGGCCGTCGTGATCGGTCGAGCCCGCATGCTGGCCACGGGAACCGGCGACCCTGACGCCGTCGCCAGCATCGCCAAGACCATCACCGAGCAGGGCGAGCGCATGTCGGCGATTCTCAAGCAGCTGCTCGAGTTCGCCCGCCGGCGCGAGCCGCGCAAGGCGACCCACGACCTGCGCACGGTGCTCCAGCAGGGCCTGCTGCTGCTCGAGGGCCTGGCGCGCAAGCGCAGCGCGGCGCTGGTGCTCGAGCCGCGCGACGAGCCGCTCCTGGGGTCGTTCGACCCCACCCAGTTGGCGCAGGTCATCAACAACCTGGTCATGAACGCCGTTCAGTCAATGCCGAACGGCGGAGTCGTGACCCTCTCTTGCGGCGAGCTGACGTGCGCCCC
Organism: Myxococcaceae bacterium; assembly: GCA_044223505.1. GTDB lineage: Bacteria > Myxococcota > Myxococcia > Myxococcales > Myxococcaceae > Xiheicaenimonas. Next base: position 165,381 of record JBGALX010000010.1, on the reverse strand, counting down.
GCCCGGGAGCGACGCCGCGCCGTCACGGCACCTGTGGTTGTGCGTCAGCGACCAGGGCGAGGGCATGACGCCCGAGCAGCGCGCGCGAATCTTCGAGCCGTTCTTCACCACCAAAGAGACCGGAGAGGGCACCGGCCTCGGGCTGCCGGTCTCGGCGGGCATCGTCAAAGACCACCAGGGCTGGTTCGACGTCGTCAGCGAGAGAGGTCATGGGAGCAAGTTCACCGTCTATCTCCCCGGCTGAGGGCAAGGGCACGGTGCTGGTGGTCGAAGACGACGGCGGCATGCGCCAGCTGCTCGCCGACGACCTGGGCCAGCGAGGCTGGAGCGTTCGCACCGCGGCGAACGCAGCCGACGGGCTGCGGCTCGCGCGCGACCCGGGCCAGGGCGTCGACGTGGTCGTCAGCGATCTGAACCTCGGCCCGAAGGGCGACGGGGTCGAGCTCGTGCGCGCCCTCGCCGTCGACCGCCCCGAGGTGCCGGTGGTCATCGTCACCAGCTTCGGCTCCATCGAGGCGGCGGTGGCGGCGATTCGCGCCGGGGCCTACGACTTCATCACCAAGCCGTTCGACCACGAGAGCCTGGCCCTGCTGCTGCGGCGGGCGCTCTACCACAACGCCCTCAAGCGCGAGCTCGCGCGGCTGCGCAAGGCCCTCGACGCCGCCGAGGGGTACGGAGCCATGCTCGGCGAGAGCGCTCCGATGCGGGAGCTCTACCGCGTGATGGAGCGCGTCGCCCCGACCGAGACCACGGTGCTCATCGAAGGCGAGAGCGGCACCGGCAAGGAGCTCGTCGCCCGCGCGCTGCACGGCCGCAGCGCGCGCGCCACCGGGCCCTTCGTGGCGGTCAACTGCGGCGCCCTGCCGGGCGCGCTGCTCGAGAGCGAGCTGTTCGGGCACCGCAAAGGCGCCTTCACCGACGCCCGCGCCGACCGGGCCGGGCTGTTTCTGGCGGCCGACGGCGGCACGCTGTTCCTCGACGAGGTCGGAGAGCTCCCCCTCGAGCTGCAGCCGAAGCTCCTGCGGGCGCTCGAGCAGCGCACCGTTCGCCCGGTCGGCGGCGAGCGCGAGGTCGCGTTCGATGCCCGGCTCGTCGCGGCGACCAACCGCGACCTGCAGGCTCAGGTGAAGGCCGGGCGCTTTCGCGAAGACCTCTACTACCGTCTCAACGTCGTCACCCTCGACGTGCCCCCGCTGCGGCTGCGCGGCGACGATGTGCTGCTCCTCGCTCAGCGCTTCCTCGAGACGACCGCTCCCGGCGCGGCCACGCGGCCGAAGGGCTTCTCGGCCGACGCCCGCGCCCGCCTCACCGCGTGGGCCTGGCCGGGCAACGTGCGCGAGCTGAAGAACTGCGTCGAGCGTGCGGCGACCCTCGCCACCGGCGAGCTGATCGAGACGGCCGACCTCGCCCCGCAGGTGCGAGCGTTCACGAGCACCGCGGCACCGCCGCCGCTCGAGCCCGGCGACCTGGTGCTGCCGCTCGCCGAGGTCGAGCGGCGCCACATCTTGAGCACGCTCAAGCACACGGGCGGCAACAAGATGCGCACCGCCGAGCTGCTCGGCCTCGACCGCAGCACCCTGTACCGAAGGCTGAAGGACTTCGGCGTCGACGGCTGATGGCGAGCGTGCACGTGGGCCTGTTCGCGCGACAGGTGGCGCTGCTGGCCGTGACGGCGATCACCCCGCTGCTCCTGCTCGGGCTCGCCGTCATCGACCAGAACCGGCGCGCCCTCGAGCGCGACGCGAACGCCTATCACCAGCTCGCAGCCGAGCGCGGGCGAGACGCGCTGGAGGCCCACCTCGACGGCGTGCGCGCCCAGCTCGAGGCCCTCGCCCTGACGCTCTCGGCGCCCGACCTCGGCGACGAGGCCGCGCGGCTCGGCGCGGTCAAGGCGGCGGTCGCGACCTCACCCCACCTGCTGGCGCTCGCCCGCTACGGCCCGGGCGCAGAGCGCGCGTGGACCCTCAAGGCCCGCGGTGACGACGCGGTCGCGGCTCCCGCCACGGTCTCTCTCGGCGAGCCGTCACCCCCGCTCCAGCTGCTGTCGGTCGAGCGCACCCCGCAAGGGGCCGTGCTGTGGGTCGCGGTGCCCGCCGATGGCGGCGCGCTCGCTGCGCGGGTCTCTCTCTCTTCCGTCGGCGCGGTGCTGGCCGAGGTGGCGGCGAGACCCCCGCTCGGCGCTGCCGGCGCGGTCTTCGTCGTCGACGCGCGCGGCGCCTCGATGCTCGGCCACGACCTCGGGCGCGAGCGCCCTCATGCCCTGTTCGCCGCGCTCGAGGGCGACGCGCCGTTTCGCAAAGACCTCAGCCTGTCGCTCGAGTTCGACGACCTCGGCACGCCGATGCTCGGCGCGGTGTCGAGCGTGCCGTCGCTCGAGTGGGCCGTGGTGATCGAGCGGCCGCGCGAGCTCGCCTACGCGACCCTCGCCCAGACGCGCCGGGCCGTGATGCTCGCCGTCGGGCTCGCCTGCCTCGGCGCGCTCGGCATCGGCCTCTATGGCGCGCGCCGGCTCACCCGCCCGCTGCAGCTGCTCGAGGGCGACACCCGCAGGCTCGCCGAGGGCACCTTCGAGCACGTCGCGCCCGAGGTCTCGCGGCGCTCCGACGAGCTCGGCGCGCTTGCCCGCAGCTTCGACGCGATGTCGAAGCAGCTCGCCGCCGCCCGGCAGAAGGCGCTCGACGACGCGGCGCAGCGCGCCGCGCTCTCGCGCTACCTCGCTCCCGAGGTGGTCGAGCAGGTGCTGGCCAACCCGCAGGCGCTCTCGCTGGGCGGCGCCCGCCGAGACGTCGTCGTGATGTTCGCCGACGTTGTCGGCTTCACCGCGATGTCGCAGTCGATCTCGCCCGAGGCCACGGTCGCGCTGCTCAACGAGCTGTTCACCGTGCAGACTGAGGTCGTTCACCGCACCCACGGCATGGTCGACAAGTTCATCGGCGACTCGCTGATGGCGGTGTGGGGCCTGCCCGAGCCCTCGGAGCAAGACGTGCCGCGCGCCCTCGAGGCGGCCCAGCAGATCCGCGAGTGGGTCGAGGGCGCGCAGCGTCGGTGGCGCGACCACTACGGCGCCACGGTGCAGATGGGCATCGGGCTGCACGTGGGGTCGGCCGTCGCCGGCAACATCGGTAGCGCGCGGAGGCTCGAGTACACCGTCATCGGAGACACCGTGAACGTCGCGGCGCGGCTCGAGGCGGTCGCGCGCCCGGGCCAGATTCTCGTCAGCGGAGAGCTCTTCGCCCGCAAGGGCGAAAGCGACGCCGAGCTCAAGTTCGTTCGCGAAGAGGTGCTGCGCGGCCGCAGCGCGCCGACCCGGCTCTACGAGGTGCTGTGATGCTGGCGATCTGGCTGGCGCTCCTGTCGGCCGCACCCGAGGGCTTCGAGGCCGAGCTGCGCGCGCGCTCCGAGCGGCTGCGCATCGCGTTCGACCCCGGCAGCGACGAGCTGCAGGCCGCCGGCATCTCGGCGCTCGAGCCGCTCGTGCCGCTGCTCTCGAGCGTCGAAGTCGTCGTCGAGGTCTCGGGGCACACCGACGCGAACGGCGACCGGCAGGCCAACCTCGCCCTCTCGCAGCGGCGCGCCGAGGCGGTGCGGCGCTGGCTCGTCAGCCGGGGCGTGCCGCCCGAGCGGCTCGTCGCGCGGGGCGTCGGAGACCAGCAGCCGCGCGCCTCCAACGCCACGCCCGAGGGGCGCGCGCGCAACCGGCGCATCGAGCTCTTCATCGAAGGCCACCGCCCCGCGGCGCCGCCGGCCCCCGACGGGCCGGCGAGGCTCACGTTCGTCAAGCCGGCCGTAGAGCGGCGGCCGGCGGCGGCGGCCGAGTTCTCGCTCGCGGCGCTGGGCGACAGCCTGTACCCGCGAGACCAGGTCGGCACCCGCGAAGAGGCGGCGGCAGAGATCACGTTCGCCGACACGTCGTACCTGCGGCTGCGCGGCAACGCGCTCATCATCATCGGCGCGACGCGCTCCCGCCCCGGCGAGGCCGCGCGCGACCTCGAGCTCGTGCGCGGCACGGGCGAGCTCTCGTTCAGCGGCGAGGGCAAGGTGACCACGCCGGCCGCGCAGGTCGCCGCGCGCGCGAGAGAGCTCGTGCTCGACGTCGACGAGAAGAAGATGTCGCGGGTCAGCGTGCACGCGGGCGAGGCGCAGGTGTCGGCTCGGGGCGCGAGCGAGAAGGTGCCCGAGGGCTACGGCACCCGGGCGGCGCTCGGCCGGCCTCCCGAGAAGGCGCGCCCCCTGCCGGGCCGGGTGACCTTCACGATGCCGCTGCGGCGGGCGCGGCTCGACGGCTCGACCGCCGCCGCGCCGGTGTTCAGCTGGGCCCCGGCGACGCGCGCCGCGCGGTACCGGTTCGACCTGGCCGCCGACCCGCGCTTCAACCAGCGTGTGCTGTCGGCGCAGACCTCGCAGACGCGCTTCGTCGCGCCGGCGCTCGAGCCGGGCCGCTACTTCGCGCGGGTGGTGTCGATCGACGCCGACGGTCTGCTCGGCCGGCCCAGCCTGCCCGCCGAGCTGGCCGTGCTGGCCGCGCCGCGGCGCGTGCCGCGCGGTCAGCCGCTCGAGCTCGAGCTGCCAGAGGGCACCCAGGCGGTGCTCGACGGCCAGCCGCTCGCGCCCGCGCCGGGCGCCGCCGACGCGGGCACGCCCGCCCGCCCCGACGCGGGCACCGCGGTGCGGGCGCCCCTCACCCCCGGCCAGCATCGGCTCGGGGTGCGGGCGGTCGCCGACGAGCCGTTCGACGAGGTGAGCTTCGTCGCGCAGGGCGCCGCGCCCGAGGTGGTGTACGACGACGAGCTGCGCCTCGTCAGGCTCGAGTTCCCTTCGGGAGAGCGGCCCGCCCCCGACCAGGTCTCGCTCGAAGACGTGCGGGGCCGCCGCGCGCTCCCACTGACGCCTGTGGGCGACGACGCGTACGAGGCCCACCTGCCCGACGACCTGCTGGGGCGGGTGCGGGTCGGCAGCGAGACGGTGGCCGAGGTCTCGCACCGCATCGGCGCTCCGGCGCCCGCGCAGGCCCCAGGCGCGCAGGCCGCCCCGCAGGCGCCGCGGCCCGCCTCGGCGCCGGCCGCCTTTCCGCGCCCCGACGTGCCGAGCCACCGGCCGGGCCAGCTCGAGGCGGCCGGCGAGGTGGCCCACGTACGGCCCGACGTCGCGGTGGCCGCGTTCACCCGCACCACGCTCGAGCGCGTCGAGACTGCGGGGGCGCGGCTGCGCGCCGAGGGCCGCTGGGGAGACCGGCTCCACGTCTCGGGCCTCTTCACCTTCGAGCAGGGCGCCGGCCCGTCGGCCCCGTCGGCGGCCGACGTCGCGCTGCGCCTGACCGCGGCGCTGGGCGCGTCGAACGACCTGGGCCCTGACGCGCCGGTGCGCCTCGCGGCGGTCGTCGATGCGGGGGCGCGCGTGTGGTCGTCGAACGAGCGCCCGTCGGCCATGGGCGCGTTCGGGCTCTTGGGGAGCGTCTCGTCGGGGCGCCTGCGGCTCTCGACGTCGCACCAGGTGGTCCTCGGCTTCTCGAGCGGGGGGGTGGAGGGCGCCTATCGCCTCAACGCGCTGCTCGGCGCGTTCGCGACTCAGACGACCGAGGTGCACCTCGGCGTCGACGGGCTCAAGCCGCTGCGCGACGGGAGCGCGTTCGAGTGGGCGCTCTCGCTGGGGCTCTCGGGCCGCTGGAGCGGCGGTTGGGGGTGGTCGCTCGCGCTGTACGGCGGGCTGGGGGAGCCCGGGGCGGCACGGTACGGGGCGCTCTCGGCGATCGGGTCGCTCAGCTGGGCGTTCTGAGGCGCCGGGCGGCGCGCGCGACCTTGCGGCACAGGTCGACGGGGTCGATGGGGAGGTCGACCGTGGCGAACACGCCAGCGCGCAGCGCCGACTCGAGCGCGGCCGGCTCCGAGAGCGGGAGCGCCACGACGAGCGGCGCAGCCGGGTCATTCTTCTGCAGCGCGACGACCGCGGCGAGCGCCAGCTCGAGGTTGCCGGCGACGACCACCACCACGCGGCCGGCGGGCACGGCAGAGAGGGTGGCCTCGTGCGCCTCGAGGCCGGCGGCGGCGAGCGCGTGCGCGGCAGCCTCGACGTCGGTGAGGCTGCCCGCGGCGCTCACCAGCGCGACGGCGGAGCCCGGCGAGGGCTGAGCCCGTGTCAGCGGCTCGGCCGGCAGCGGGCGCCCGGCGGCCGGCGCAGGCGCGAGCGTCGCCTCGAGCGCCTCGGCCATCGCCCGGGCCGACGCGAAGCGGTCGGCAGGCTGCTTGGCCAGCGCGCGCTGCAGCACCGTCTCGAGGCCGACAGGCAGGGCGAGGTCGGGCGCCGCGTCGCGCAGGCGAGGGGGCGCGCGAAACAGGTGGGCCGAGAGCAGGTCGGCGACGTTCTTGCTCGGAAACGGCGGCTGCCCGCTCAGCAGCTCGAAGAGCAGGCAGCCCGCGCTGTAGAGGTCGCTGCGCTCGTCGACCTCCTCGGCGCGGCACTGCTCGGGTGACGCGTAGGCCGGCGTGCCGGTGAAGACTCCGGTGCGGGTGGCCTTGAGGTCGGGCGTTGCGTCTCTGAGGGCGGCGATGCCGAAGTCGGCGACCTTGAGCGCGCCCATCGGCGTGCCGCCCTGGAGCAGCAGGTTCGAGGGCTTGAGGTCGCGGTGCACGATGCCCACGCGGTGAGCGGCCTCGAGCACCGACAGCAGCGAACGACCGAGCTGCACGGTGGCCTCGAGCGAGAAGCGCCGGTGCCGCTGGAGGAGCTGCCAGACGTCGAGCCCCTCGACGTACTCCATGGCCAGGTACAGCAGGCCGGCCTCCTCACCTGCATCGAACACGCGCACGACGTTGGGGTGCGACAGCCGGCCCATGACGGCGGCCTCGCGCTTGAAGCGAATCGCCGCGGCGGCGCTCTGGGCCGAGCGGTGCCTGTCCATCACCTTGATGGCGACGCGGGTGCGCAGGTCGAGGTGGTCGGCGAGGTAGACGCTGCCCATGCCGCCCTCCGCGATGTGGCGAACGATGCGGTACTTCCCGGCGATGCGGTCAGAGGCCGTGAGGCGGGCGAGCGAGGGCGGCACGCCCTTCGTGTCTGAGTCGAGGGCCATCGAAGTGCATCGTACCCAGCGCTCACCCGCTTCGCCGGCGAGAAGCGCGAAGGCCGGGGCGCCCTATTTCTTGAGCTCGGCCTGAATCACCGCGAGCCGGTCGGCGCCGAGGTCAGAGCCCCGAGCGCCGGTCTGCGCGATGGTCGCCCGGATGTTCTGCACGCGCTCCGCGCTCGGCGGGTGGGTCGAGAGAAAGGCGAGCAGCTCCGGCACGTCGCCCTTGCCTTGCAGCATCTGGAAGAAGGTGGCCAGCGCGTCGGGGTCGTAGCCGGCGGCCGCGGCGTACTTGACCCCGTAGCTGTCGGCCTCGCGCTCCATCTCACGGCCGTAGGCGAGCATGCCGCCCTTGCCGGCGAGCGCCGCGGTGAGCGCCGCGATCTCGTTCGGCTGCTCCCCCAGCGCCATGCCCGCGACGAGCTCGAGCCCCTTCGCCGCGACGAGCTGGCGGGCGGTGTGGCGGGCCACCACGTGCCCCATCTCGTGCCCCACCACGCCGGCCACCTCGGCCTCGTTGCGGGCGGCGAGCAGGAGCCCCGTGTACACGTAGATTCGCCCGCCCGGAGTCGCGAAGGCGTTGGCGGTCTTGCCGTCGTCGATGACGAACAGCTTCCACTGCACGCCGGGGCGGTCGCGGTCGGGCGCCGGAACCAGCCGGCGCGCGATGCCGTCGAGGTAGGCTGAGACCTTCGCGTTGGTGCTGAACTTCACCTGCTCTTTGCCGAGCTGCTCGTGCACCTGCAGGCCGAGCTGCGCCTCCTGCTCGTCGCTCACCAACGTCTGCGCGACGGCCCTCTCGACCGTCTTCACCGCGGGGGCCGCCTCCGGCAGGAAGGTTGCGCAGCTGCACAGCGCCATCGCGGAGAAAAGAGAGGCTCTCATGCGCGCCGCTGCCAGCAGGGCACGTGCCGCGCGACGAACCACGGGGTCCCCTCCTGCCCCGTCGCCCGAGTGTGGCGGTTTGCAACGTGCGGAGGGCCCGGCTGTCTCGACTTTCTACACGCCGGTCGAGGGCACAGCGTGAGGGCCGCTCGGGTTTCGGTGACGTCATCAAGGCTTCGTCGCTCAGGCTGTCGCACCACGCCCCAGCTGACGTCTTCGCTGGGCGCGGCCCGGCACTTGCTCGGGCAGCGGGGCGATGAAGCTCGAGCCACGGCCTCCCTCACATACAAGTGGCGATGAGCTCGCGCCGGCGCTCGTCTTCTCGCAGACGGTCGACGGGCTGTTTCGGGCGCTGCGGCCGCTCAGCCAGTCGGCGAAAGACCGGTTTCGCGCGCTCGGCGTAGATCCCGACCAGCGGCTCGACCCGGCCTACCCGGTCGAGCAGTGGTTGAAGATGATGCAGCTGGGGGTCGAGCTGTTTGCGCCGGGCAGGCCCTTTGAGGAGGGCATCTACGCGCTGGGCCGCCGCTTCGTCGACGGCTACGGCGAGACCATGGTGGGCAAGGCGATGCTGGTGGGAATGCGGCTGCTCGGGCCCGAGCGCACGCTTGCCCGGTTCAGCCGCAACTTGAAGACCGGGAGCACGTTCTTCGAGTCGACCGTCACCCCCCGCGGCGCCGGGTGCTGGGAGCTGTGGATCAACCGGGTCACCTGGCCGGGCTGGTACTTCGGGTTGGTGGAGGGTGGCTTGACCCACGCCGGAGCGCGCGGGGTCAAGGTCTCGCTCCTCTCACACGAGGGCCCGGGCCTTGGGGCGCGGCTGCTGGTAAGCTGGGCAGACGCCTGAGCTCTTCACCATCGCCTCTCGGAGCGCGGCGGTGAAGTGAAGGCACAGACGGTCGCCCTGTGCATCGAGCTCCGCGGAACAGCGCGAGGCCGCCGCGGCGTCGATGCCCGGCGAACGCAACTCGATGACGACCTCGTTCTAGCGCGGCCGGTTTCCACCTGTTCGTGCGCGGAGCTCGGCCGCACGAGCGCTGCCAGCTCGTCAGTGCCGGGCATCATCATGTGACGGTTTGCAACGCGCGGAGGGCCCGGCTGTCTCGACTTTCTACACGCCGGTCGAGGGACCGCGCCTGCGCCGCGAACGGATCAGCGCCGTCAACACGCCCCACACCATGAACAGCGCCGACGGGTCGGCCGACTGGCAGCCGCACCCCGACTGCGTCACTTCGCCTCCTCCGCTGCCGCCCGCAGTCGCACCGCCCGCAGTCGCGCCGCCCGCAGTCGCGCCGCCTGCAGTCGCGCCGCCCGCAGTCGCGCCGCCCGCAGTCGCGCCGCCTGCAGTCGCGCCGCCCGCAGTCGCGCCGCCCGCAGTCGCGCCGCCCGTGCAGTCGCGCTGCCTGCAGTCGCGCCGCCTGCCGCGCCGCCGCCTGCAGTCGCGCCGCCTGCCGCGCCGCCGCCTGCCGCGCCGCCGCCTGCCGCGCCGCCGCCTGCCGCGCCGCCGCCTGCCGTGCCGCCGCCGGCGCCAGCGTCTGGAGGGAGGCCGATTCCGGTGAGCGTGGCGACCCACTGAGGCCAGGGCGAGTCGTTCGTCACGGTGAGGGTCGCGGCGCGGACTCCGGCATCACTGGGTACGAAGGAAACCGCGACGGGGTGCGTGCCGTTGGGACCGATGCTGATGGGGAGCGGGCCGGCATCGGCGAAGTGATCCGCTCCCGCGAGCCCGCCGACGGAGATCATGCTGACCGTCACGGCATCGGTCGGCGAGGTATTGGTGAGGGTCAGAACGCGCTCGCTCGAGGCGCCGACGGCGACGGTGCCGTGATCAATGACGCTCTCAGAGCCGAAACCGACGGCCGAGCCGGTGAGCGGGACAGACGGCTGCGGCGTAGGCCCGTTCGTGAGGAACGACAGCGACCCCGTGTGGGTGCCGGCATCCAAGGGCGCGTAGGTGACCACGAAGGTCGCCTGCTGCCCCTTCAGCAGCGTCACCGGGAGAGTCGGGCCAGAGCGCGAGAAGACCGCGGGGCTCGCGGTCGCCGAATTGATGGTGATGGGGTCGTCGCCGGTAGCGGTCAGCACGACGTTTCGCGTCGGCGTGTTGGAGCCGACGAGCCGCGTACCGAAGTTCACTGGCGGGCCCGCATCGACGACGCGATCCAACGTCGTGAGCGTGACGGACGCCGAGTACAAGCACGGCGTGACGGTCTGCGGATTCGTCAGAACTCGGAGCGTGTTGGTGCCACCGTAGACATAGCTCGGGACACCGGCATCCCACGTTTGAAAGACATCGAGGGGGTAGCAGTTGCAGTCACAGAACCCGGTGCCCGTCACGACGCCGATCGTCGTGCCGTTCAGACTGACGGTGTAGTTGCGACCCTGAAGACAGGTGCCCAACAGCGAAACGCGGACGGACTTGACGACGCTGCCGACTGGAGTCGGATCCATGAACGACTTCTGCGGCGCGAACGAATTGCAGATGTACGTGGTGTAGCCGCAGTGGTTGGTCCCTGCGGGGCAGCCGCTGCTGACCGTCTGGTCCGTCCACAACAGCTGAAGGGGGTACGACGCGGCCTGCTCGATGCTCTCGTTCGGCTGCTCGTCGGCAGGTACGGGCGTCATGCAGGCCATGCTGGCGGCACAGAGCAAGACGAAACCTGCTTTGCGGTTCATCAGGCGGCATCCAATTTCAGGGTGGTGAGGCCGAGGAGCAGCAGCGACAGCGGTGAGTATCGCTTTGTTCAAATGACTCGCCAACCGGGAGCTCGGCTGCGTGGCGCGGCGTGTGCTAGAGCAAGCGCCGATGAAGACGCCAGGGCGACCGTCGAACGAAGCGTCGCGCCTCGCGGCGCTCGAGTCGTACCAGATTCTGGACACGCCCGAAGATGTCTCGTTCGACGGCCTGGCGCGCCTTGCGGCCGAGATTCTCGAGGTGCCGATCGCACTGGTGTCACTCGTCGACAATGATCGCCAATGGTTCAAGGCACGGCACGGCCTCGACGTCACGCACACGAGCCGCGAGGTCTCGTTCTGTGGCCACGTCGTCGAGGGCGGAAGCACGCTGGTGGTTCCCGATGCGAAAGACGATCGGCGATTCTTCGACAACCCCCTGACAGTGGGTGAGCCATGGGTGCGGTTCTACGCGGGTGTGCCCCTCACGGACCGAGAGGGGTACGTGCTGGGCACGCTGTGCGCCATCGACCGTGTGCCTCGGCAGCCGACCCCAAAGCAGCTCGAGTTGCTCAAGCTGCTCGCCAAGCAGGTGGTTGATCAGCTCGAGAGCCACCGGCTGCGGCTGCGGGTCGACGGCGAGCGCGTAGCGGCGCTGCGCACGCTGCGGCGCTTCGAGGCCCTCTTCGACTCGATGGCCGAGGGGGTCGTGGTGCAGGCGGCCGACGGGGCGATCGTCGAGGCCAACCGCGCCGCCACGCGGATCTTGGGTCTGACGGTGGACCAGCTCACCGGCCGAAAGTCGGTCGACCCGCGGTGGGAGTCCATTCGGGAAGACGGCACGCCGTTTCCCGGCGCCGAGCACCCGGCGATGGTGACCCTGCGCACGGGCGCGGCCTCGACGGGCACCGTGATGGGGCTGAACCGCTTGGACGACTCTCGGGTGTGGATCAGCATCAACTCCGCGCCGATCGCCGACCCGGTGGGCGGCGTGCTTTCGACGTTTCACGACATCACGGCGCTCAAGGCGGCGCAGGATAGGGCAGAGAACATCTCGCGCCAGGAGCACCTCATCACCACCGGCACGCTGGCCTCGGGCATCGGCCACGAGATCAACAACCCCCTCACTTTCATCACCGCGAACCTCGAGTTCGCCCTCGAGGAGCTCCAACAGATCGCCGGCGGCTCGCCCTCGCAGCGGCTCACCGAGTTGGTCAACGTGATGCGCGATGCCCGCATCGGCGCAGACCGGATTCGCAAGATCGTGCGTGGGCTGCAGGCGTTGGCTCGCTCTGACACCGAAGCCATTCCGACCCAAGTCGACGCGGTAATCGAGGTGTCGGTGAACATGGCGGCCCACGAGTGGCGGCCCCGGGCTACCGTGAAGCGAGCGTTGAGCCCGACGCCGCCGGCGCACGCCGACGAGGCCCGCCTGACGCAGGTGCTGGTGAACCTGCTGGTGAACGCTGCCCAGGCGTTCGTGACCGCGGACGCCGACCGGAACCTCATCACGGTCTCGACGTCGGCGGTCGACGGCAAGGTCGTCATCGAGGTGAGCGACAACGGCCCCGGTATTCCTCCCGAGGTGTTGCCCCGCATCTTCGACCCGTTCTTCACCACCAAGCCCGTCGGGCAGGGAACCGGCCTGGGACTCTCGATCTCGCGGAACATGGTCAAGACCCTCGGCGGCGACCTCGTCGTCACCACCGCGGTCGGCAAGGGAACCACCTTTCGCGTGGTCTTGCCGTGCGCGGTGAGGCCGCTGGGGGCGCAGAAGGCCGCGGTCGAGCCACGGCGGCCCCGCGGTCGCGTGCTGGTGATCGACGACGAAGTGGGCATGCACGCGATCTTCCGCAGGTTGCTCGAGCCGGAGCACGAGGTCACCGCCTTAGCGGACGCGCGCCAGGCGCTCGCGCTCCTCGAGCGCGGAGAACCGGTGGACGTCATCTTCTGCGACCTGATGATGCCGCTGATGGGCGGCCCGGAGTTTCACGCCAGGCTCGCGGTGCTTCGACCGCGGCTCGCCGAGCGGCTGGTCTTCATCACTGGCGGCACCGCCGAGAGAGAGAGCGAAGAGTTTCTCGCGCGGGTGCCGAACGAGCGCCTCGAGAAGCCCTTCACCCTCGCCCAGGTGCGGGAGGTCGTGCGCCGCTCTGCGGTGCCTGCCGGGGAGCGCTGACGGCCGGCCGCCAGCCACTGCGGCACCTCGTGGTGGGGCTTTCGAGTAACTGCACGGCGCGCTGCGGCGTCGTACTAGGCTCCGCCGCGCATGCTGGTCACCGCACTGGCCTTGTCACTGGCGGCAGCACCCGCGGCTCCCGAAACGCTGAAGCTCGTCGCGCCCGGGCTCCAGGTGGTGGGCCTCGACGCGAAGCTGGGCGAGTTCCTCACCGAGCACACCGCGCAGAGCATGAAGCTCGCCGGCGTCGACGTCGTCACGCAGCGCGAGATGCAGTCGCTGCTCGGGCTCGAGCGGCAGAAGCAGCTGCTCGGCTGCTCGGACGCCGCGTCGAGCTGCATGGCCGAGCTGGCCTCCGCGCTCGGGGCCGACGGCGTTCTGCTCGGCGACATCGCGAAGTTCGGCGGGCGCATTCAGCTCAACCTGAAGGTGGTCTCGTCGACGAGCGCGTCGACGGTCGCCGCCTACTCGGACACGGTCGGCACCGAAGACGCGGCCCTCGACAGCCTCACCCGCGGCGCGAACCAGATGGCCGGCCAGGCCGCGAGCGCGCTCAACCGCTCGCTCAAGTTGAAGTTCGTCGAGCGGCCCGCGTACCGGCGCTGGGCGCTGCTGCCGCTCGTCGTCGCGGTGGTGGGCGGCGGCGGGAGCGCCGGGCTGCTCGTCGCGGCGAACCAGAACCACCTGGCGCTGATCAACGGCACGCCCACGACCGAGAAGGCCGGGCGCGACGCGCAGTTCGTCGGCCAGCTCGAGCAGACCCTCGGGTGGACACTCGTCGGCGTCGCGGGCGCCGCGCTGATCACCGCCGGAGTCCTCTTTCTCTACGACCTGCTCACCGCCCCGGCGCCCACCGGCCCGGCCAGCGCCGCTCCGGTCGTCAGCGGGGTCTGGCCGTGAGCGCGCGCGCCCGCTGGCTCTGCCTCGCGCTCCTGTGCGGTTGCCACGACTTCGAGGCCGACTTCCAGGCGTGCCGCGCGAAGGGGGGCTGCGGAGCCGTGGGCCCCAACGGCAACGCGAAGCTCGAGTTCCGCCCGCCCGCGCTCGCGTTCGGAAGACGCGCGCTCGGGGTCGCGAGCCCGCCGCTCACGGCCGAGCTCTTCAACACCGGCACCGACAGCTCCGGCGCGCTCACCACGCTGACGGCGCTGTCGGGCGACGCCGGCATGGACTTCGAGGTGACCGACGACCAGTGCACCGGGTTCTCGGTGCAGCCCGACGCGGGGTGCCGCCTGCAGGTCACGTTCACTCCGCGGCTCGGGCCGCGCTCCGCGACGCTCCAGGTGCGCGAGGTCGGCGCGACCCAGCCGCACCTCCTCGACGTCGACGGCGCCGGGGTCGGCGTCGAGCTCACGGCCTCGCCGCCGTCGGTCGACTTCCCGAGCGTCATGGCGGGCGAGGTCGCGGGCCCCCAGCCCATCACGGTCACGAACACGGGCCTGCTCGACAGCGCCCCGCTCGCGCTCAGCCTCACCGGCGCCGCGCAGGGCTTCCGCGTCGACGCCGGCAGCTGCGCCCAGGTGGGCCTCGATGCGGGCGCCTCGTGCTCGCTGTCGGTGCTGGTTATCGGCCCCGACGGCGGTGGGCCGTTGCTCTCGGGCGAGCTGCGCGTCACCGCCGCGCAGGCCGCCGTGGCGGTGCCGCTCAACGGGGTCGTGTATCGCCCAGGGCAGCTCTCGTTCACGCCGCGCAGCATCGACGCCGGCAACATCGAGCTGGGCTCGGGTCGAACCTTCGCCTTCACGCTCACCAACGGCGGCATCGCGCACAGCGGCGCGCTCACGCTCTCGCTCGCCTCCGACGGCGGCGTCTTCGGCTTCGACGGAGGCACCTGCACCGCCGCCGGCCTGGCCGGCACGATGTCGTGCCAGGTCAACGTCTCGATCGAGCCCGCCGGGGCTCAGTCGTACAGCACGACGCTGCTCGCGTCGTCGGCCGACGGCGGCGACGGCGTGGCGACGCTCTTCGCGCGCGGCGTCGACCTGGTGCCGCTCTCTGTCTCGGTCACCGGCGCCGTGGGCTCCGACCACGTGCTGGCCGCGAGCTCCGACGGGCGGTCGCTCGACTGCCCCGCGGCGGCGTGCTCCACCTCGGTTCAGCGCGGCTCCGTCGTGAACCTCACCGCAGCGCCCGCGGCCGGGCGCACCTTCGCCGGCTGGTCGGGCAGCTGCAGCGGCTTCGACGCGTCGTGCCGGTTGGTGCCGGCGACCGACGCAGGCGCCACGGCCGCAGCCGCGTTCGCCGCTGCGGGCATGCTCTCGGTCACGGTGAGCGGGCCGGGCGTCGTGGTGAGCGACCCGCCGCGCATCTCGTGCCCGCCGACGTGCAGCGCCACCTTCCCCCAGGGCGTCGCGGTGAAGCTCGACCCGCCCGTCACGGGCGCGGTGGTGCTCGGCCCGCTGACGGCGTTCACCGGGTGCGACGTGACGGCGCCGCCGCACTGCGAGGTGACGCTGTCGGCCGCGAGCCGCACGGTGAACGCGACCTTCACGCGCGCGAACGTGGCGTTCTTGTTGTCGACGCCGGTGTCGCCGGCGCTCGGGGGCACGGCGCCCTACGACGCGCTGTGCCGCTCGGCGGCGCTCGACGGCGGCTTCGCGACCGGCACCGACGCGGGTCAGTGGCTCGCGTGGCTGTCGACGCCCGGCGCGCCCGCCGCGGCCCGCCTCGGAGCGGCGCGCGGGTTCGTGCGACCCGACGGCCGGCTCGTCGCGACGGGCGAGTTCGCGGGGCTGCACCGCTACGCGCCGTTCGTCACCGAGCGCTTCGTGTACCGGGACAACGCCTCGGCATGGACGGGGACCCTCGGCGACGGAGGAGCGAGCGCTTCGACCTGCGCCGGCTGGAGCGACGCCGGCCCGGGCCTCAACGGCGCCGTCGGCCAGTGCTGGGACCTCGAGGAGTCGTGGACGGACACCGCGGACATCGCGTGCAACACCGGCATCGGGCTGCTCCTCTACTGCGTGCAGGCCGACTCGACCGCGGGAGTGCCGCTCCCGACGCGCCACCCCGGCATGCGGTTCGCGTTCGCCAGCCGCGGCACCGCGCCGGGCTACGCGGGCCTCGGGGCGTTCGATGCCCTGTGCGTCGGCGAGGCGGCCGATGCGGGGCTGCCCGGGGCCTTCCGCGCGCTCCTCCCCGACATCGGCCAGTCGGCCCTGGCCCGCTTCCGCGCCGACGGCGGCCTGTGGGTGCGGGTCGACGGCCTGCCGTTCGCCGCCGACCTGGCGACGTTCTCTGCGGGCGGAAACACCCTCACCGACATTCACCTCGACGCGACGGGGCAGCCGGTCACAGGCTCGGCGTTCATCGGCACCGACGCCCCGGCCGCGGCCGGCACGCCGAACTTCACCTGCAGCGGCTGGTCGAGCGACGGGGGCTTCCCGAGGTCGGACCTCATCGGCACAGGCTCGACCCTCTGGGGCGCCGGCAGCGCGCGGTGCGGGCAGGCCGCCCACGTCTACTGCTTCCAGGACTGAGGCCGACGGGCTGGGTTGCGCTGGCGCTTGACCCGCTCGAGGTGGGGCGGCAGCACGGTTGCCGGATCTCGACCCTCGAGGTGCGGAGGGGAAACACGCCGACAGTAGAGATGTACAAGGCCCTCGGTTTCCGCGCGGTCTGCATGCGGCCGAACCCTTACGCCGACGATCGCGAAGACGGGGTGGTGATGGTCTACGACTTCGCGAACGTCGTCGTGGCTCAGAGCTAGGTGCCGCTGAAGTACGTGCAGATGTCCGGTGGGTAGTTGCCTCCAACCCCGCGCGTCAACACCACGCGATCGATTCCACCGTCGCTGTTGGCCGTGTCCGCCCACGCCGCGTTCGGTGTGAACGGATGGTCGCTCGTCAGCGCGAATGCGGGTTGCGCAGCGTCTTCGCGAGCGCGCACAGCGCGTCGAGGTATCGGGGCAGCGCGAAGTGCTCTTCGTAGCTCTTCACGTAGACCTGCTCGAGAGCATCCTCCTGCAGCACGAGCTCGCCGTTCAGCACGTAGCCCACGGCCCGGTTCTCACCGTATGTCTTCGTCCACTCGCGCTGCCCATTCTGCTGCCGCTTCCGGTCGCCCGCGCGAACGAGTCGGCGCTCGATGATGGTCCAGGGCATGGGCGCACCGTCGTGCCGCCCGGCGCGCCCTGACGTTTCAGTGGAAGCACTTCTCGGTGTCTTTGCCTCCGTTGCAGCCGAGCTTCGTGTCCCACGCGTAGTCGTTGGTCAGCTTCGCGACCCCGGCTGCCGCCCCAACCGCCAGAAGCATGGGCGTTCGCACCAGGTCGGCGAAGCTCGCCGCGTCGATCTCGAATCCAGTCGAGACCATCGAGTACAGGTTGAACGCGAACAACGTGAGCCCCCGCTCGCCCGTGATCGCGCCGACACGCTGCATTGTGTGCTCGGTGTGGTTCACGGTGAAGTCGGTGAGGTCCGTCGCGCCGGGCGCGTCGTAGAACCCGCAGACGACTACCCGCACGATGGTGAGCACCTGAAGACGCCACGTGCTCGCGCCGTCGGCGTGCCAGCTGAAGGTGACGAACGGCAGCGCGATCTCCATGGGGTACTCGGGGTCGAACATCGTTCGCTGCATCACCGAGTAGACGAACGAGTCCGCAGCGCGCACTCCGCTGTACCAGAGAAGGCCCATCCACCCTTTGCCCTTGCCGAGACCCTGCTCCGCCATGCCGAAGAAGCCCGTCTTGCTCATGAAGCCGAGGCCTGCGCCTGCGGCGATCGCCTTGATGATGTCACCCGCACCGTCTGCTCCGCGCGCGATGGAAGACAGCGTCTCGAATGCGGCGCCCTTCACCATCTCTTTCGCGAGCACCGTGCTCTTCACGCCGAGCACACTGCCGGGCAACGATGAGAGGGCTCCATAGCCAGCGCCGAGCGCTGCGCCGATGATGGCCCCGGCGATCGCACGCTTCCAACTCCAGTTCGCGCTGAGGTAGTCGTAGTCCCACCACTTGCCGGGGTCGGTGACGGCGCCGAAGCTGGTGCCGCCCAGCACCGCGCCGACGACGAAGCCGATCGCGGCTCCGATGATCACGGGCATCCACACGAAGTGGCCGCTCGGGTCGACGTACTTCAGCGGGTTCCCGCGCGCGTACGAGTAGCTCAGCAGATCGAGAGATGACGTCGGGTCGGCGATGAATGAGTCGGGCGACAGGAAGCCGCCGAGCTGCGGGTCGTACATGCGCGCGCCCATCGCGACGAGGTTGCTGCTGAGGTCGTACTGCTGACCGGTGAACAGCCGCGTCTCGATGCCGAGGCTCGACCGCTGTCGATCGATCTCTCCGAATGGCGCAAAGACCGCGCGGGTGACCACCGCGCCCGCGTCGTCGGTCACGATCGCCGTCGAGCCGAGATGGTCCCCAACGTAGTACCGCGAGCTCGGCCCCTGCGGGCCCGGGCTATCGAGGTCGCGGTCCCCCGTCACCATCGTTGCGACGTGCGTCCCGCCCTCCCAAAGCTCGTGCAGCTGCTGCGCCGCGACCGGCTTGCCGCTCACGTAGCGCGTGCGCGCGGTGAAGTGCGCGCCGAGGTACACGCTCACCACGTCGCCGTTCGGGCGGTGTTCGACGTGCACGACGCGCTGCTCCCTGCCGTCGTAGCCGCTGGCCTCGACCTCTGCTCCCGCGAAGCGCACGCGGTTGAGGAGCAGGTCGGCGCCGTAGTCGTACTCGTAGCCGCCGCGCGTGACGACGCCGCCGGCCGGGCCATAGACCAGCGACGTGCCCTGACCGTCGTCGGCCAGGCGGTTCGTGCCGGCCACCAGCGCGCGTGTGAGGTGCACGACACCGCCCGCACCGTTCAGAGTGCTCTTGCCGACGAGGTTGCCGCCCGAGTCGTACTGGTACGTGAACGTATCGGCGCCACGCGTTGCCTCGACGAGCCGATCGAGCGCGTCGTAGGTGTATTTCGACGACAGGCTCGGGTCGACGGCGTCGCCGAGCTTGCCCAGGTTGCCCTGCGCATCCCAACTGAACGACTGCTGGTGCAGCACGCTGCCCGCGCGCACCGCCTGCTGCCCGCTCAAGCGGCCTGTCGTCGCCTCGAACGTGCGCGACCACAGCACGCCGTTGCCGAAGCTCGCCTGCTGCCACTCGCCGCGCGCGTCGAACGCCGAGAGCGTCACGGCGACCGGGTTGAGCTGCACCCGCTCGAGCTGGCCCCACACGTCGTACTGGCGCCCCGCGATTCGGCCGTCGGGGTACTTGATGCTGGCGATGCGGCCCATGCCGTCGAGCTCGAAGCTCAGGTCGTGGGTCTCGTTCACCGCGGTGCCGTCGGGCAGCTTGCCCGTGACCTCTTGCGAGCCGCCGACCTGGCGCCCGAGCACGTCGGCGTAGGGCGTCGTGATGACCGTGAGCAGACCATCGCGGTGCGAGATGCGCAGCAGGCGGCCGGCGCTGCCAGGCGTCGGGTCGTAGCTGTAGACCGTGACCCAGCCGCCGGCGGTCTGAGAGCGGCTCATGATGCGCCCGCGCCCATCGTAGTCGTACGCGACACTCTCGGTCTGGCCGGGGCTGCCGCGCGCGACGGGCCGCTCCTCGAGCGCGACCTGGCCGAAGGCCGGCACGCCGGGCACATTGTAGTAGCTGCGCGTGCTGACGCCGAGGTTGGGGTCGGTCGCACGGATGCGGCGGCCGCGGGCGTCGTAGCCGAACGTGAGCGTGGTGCCGTCGGGCTTGGTGAGATCGGTGAGCAGCCCGTCGCCGTCGTACCGGTAGCTCGTGGTGACGCCCGGCTCGACGGCGCAGGTGGGGCAGGTGCTGCCCTCGACCACGCGCACGACGCTGCCGCGAGGGTCTTTGTGCAGAATGGTGGCGAACCCGCGCGCGTTGATCAGCGTCTGCTTGCTGACCGCGCCGGGAGCGAACGTGCCCTGGTTGTACGTCAGCCGGGTGACAGCGCCGTCGGGCCCGGTGGTCTGCGCCAGTCGGCCGAGGTCGTCGTAGAGGTTCGTGGTGAAGTGCTGCGGCTGCGAGCCCGAGAAGAACGGCTGGCTGACCCGGTAGAGGCGACCGGCTGCGTCGTACTCGCGAACGATGGTCGGAAGGCTGCGGCCCGGCCCGAGCTTCTGCACCTGAACCTCGCGGCCGAGGGCATCGAACTGCCGCTGCTGGCACAGCGACGTGGCGAAGCCCGCGCCGTACCAATCGCAGTCGCGGCGGAACTCACCGGTCGGCACCGACTCGACGGTGACCTTGCGCAAGAGTGTGCCGTTGTAGAGCCAGCGCGTCGCGGTCGGCCGCAGCCAGACGTCGAGGTCGACCGCGACGTCGAGCCCGTCACCGCGGTGGGTGCGGACGATGTGGCCCGAGCGCCGGTCGACAGTGAGCTCGATGATGCCGTTGACGTCGGAGATCGACGTCACCACCTGGCGGTCGGCCGAGTACACCCACGACGTGGTGAGGCCCGTCGGGCTGAGCTCGGTGAGCACGTTGCCCGCCGTATCGAACGTGCGCTGCGTCTCTTCCCACGGCGCCGTCAGCAGGCCGTTGCGCGCCCGCGCCGATGTCGGGTCGGCGTGTGCGCCGACCTGGCCGAGGGGCAGGCCGTCGTAGAAGAACAGCTGCTCCGCGGTGTCGATGCCGTGCACGTTCGAGAAGCGCGCCTTCGAGCGGGGCAGGCCGACGGTGCGCCGCGCCGCGAGCGGCTGATTGATGAACGTCGCGGTGGCGATCTCGGTAGCGAGGGTGGCCCCGTTGCGAATGCTCTGCCGCACGACGCTCACCGCGTTGCCGTAGTCGTCGTACTGCGTGGCGGTGCGGTCTTCAGAGAGCAGCGCTCCCATCTCGTAGTGCTTGAACGAGTTGCTCAGCGCGCGCACCTGCCGCGGCTGGTCGAGAATGCCGGGCGCGGCGACGCAGCCCGCGTCGCTGCAGCTGTACTGGAGCCAGCCGTCGTTCTCGCTCGACTCCACGAGCCTCGGCTGGAACAGCGGCGGCAGGCCGGGCAGGTAGACCCGGGAGATTCGAATCAGCCCGTTGAGGGGGCGCACCTGCCACATGACGCTCTCGGTGACCTTCGCCGTGGCATCTTCGACCGCCGCGATCGACTGGAAGCCGAGGTTCGCCGCCTCGCCGACGGGGCCGGGCAGCACGCGGCCGTTCTCGAACTTGTACGTCGTGCCGTACTGCGCCCCGCGGCCGTCGCCCACGAGCAGCCGGCGCACCAGCGGTCGCGGCGCGGCGTAAGCGATGCCGCAGACCGACTGAACCGTGTCGCCCTCGCAGTCGGTGCGGTGCGGTGCTACCGCGTCGGGAAACTGCGGCGCCGTCAGGTACGTCACCTGCAGGTCGGGCGTCGCCGACGTGAACCCGCTGTAGACGTTGTTCATGAGGTCGCGGTTCGCGTGGCGCAGCCGCCGCTTCGCGGGCTGGAAGGGCACGCGCGAGAACGTGTCACTGATGCCGTCACCGTCGAGGTCGGCGACCAGCGGCCTGAGCACGATGCCGCCCGACGTGTCGAACGCCTGTGGGTCGAACCGCTCGGTGAACGACGTGCTGGTCGAGAACAACACGGTGCCGGCGCCCCCGGGCGGAATGCCCTTCAGGAAGTCGGTGCGGCCGTCGCCGTTGAAGTCGCCCTGGACCAGCACGTTCTCGGGGCCCAGCGAGAGCGGCACTGTGTACGTCTCGAGCGAGCGGCCGGTCGAGAGGTGAATGAACGTCTCGGCGATGGTCTCGTTGGAGCGAGAGGCGAAGTCGAGCTTGCCGTCACCGTTGAAGTCGCCGACGTGGGTGAGCGCGGTCAGGTTCCAGAAGCCACCGGCTGGCCACTGCTCCACGCTGAAGCTCGTGCCGAGCGAACGGAGCACCACCAGCCGGTACGCGCCCGAGCTGCCGGTGATGCTCGCGAGATCGGTCTTGCCGTCGCCGTCGAAGTCGCCCGCGAACCGGCCGCCCGGCTGCCCCCACGTGGTGCCGGCGCCCCAGGTGCGCGTCACGAAGCCGCCGCCCGTGCTGAGGAAGACGCGGTACGAAGTGCCCGAGCGGGTGGCGAGGTCGGTCTTGCTGTCTCCGTCGAAGTCGCCGGTGAACGTGTCGTCGGGGGCGCCCCAGGCTCCGTTGGAGCCGACCGGCCACGTGGACTGGGTATAGGTGTAGTCGACGGCGGCGAGCCAGACGAGCACGGCGTCGTCGCGATTGGCCGGCTTCATCGCATAGTCGAGCTTGCCGTCGCCGTTGAAGTCGCCCGGCCAGGCGTACGCCGCGTTCCAGGTGCACGAGCCCGTCGAGAGAATGGTCGTGCCCCAGCCGGTGAAGCCGTTGGGCTGAGGCGGTGAGTGCGGTGTCGCGCCGAGGGTGCAGTCACCGGGGCCGGGGGTGGTGAGGACGTCGGCGAAGCCGTCTCCATTGATGTCGCCGAGCGTGTGCGCGCCGTTCTCTGGCATGGGGACGCTCTGGGAGTGGAGCGACGTGTAGAAAGAGGTGCCGGCGCCCCATTCGAAGCGGCGGCGGCGCTCGACGGTCGCGCCGTCGCTGCCGTAGCTCGTGATGCTGGTGAGGCGGCTCTGGCCGGTGTCGGGCGCGTACTCGTATGCGAGGTCGTAGCGGCGGATGAGCGGGTTGCCGGCGGTCTGGCTGCGCACGCTGATGCCGGTGAGGCGCTTCGCGATGCTGAGCGGGCTGCCCTGTGTGTCGTCGACGATGACGTCGGTGCGCGCCGACCAGGTGAAGTCGACGAAGTAGGTGCCGGTGCTCAGCCGCGACGGGTACAGCTGCCAGCCGTCGACGAAGTACGTGGCCCCGTAGCCGTTGCCGTGCGTATCCGTGAGCCGCGAGAGACCCCACGTGCGAATGCCGCGGCCGTAGGCGTCCCACGCGACGTCGGTGTTGCCGTTGCCGAACGTGAGCGTGTTGCCCTGAGCGTCGGTGCCCGTCCATGCGCTCGGCCCGGTGCCGACTGTCGGGTGCGCGATGAGCCGCAGCCAGTCTTCGTTCTCAGAGTGGTAGCTGCCGTCGCTCATCGCGATCAGCCGCCCGGACGGGCCGATGAACGTGTCGGTTGCGGCATAGCGAATGGGGTGCGTGTAGTTGATGCGGCTGATGCCGGTGAGGCCGGTGAGCTGCCAGCCGACGCCGACGGGCCCGTTGCCGCCGAGCGAGCTGTAGCTCAACGCGAGCTTCGGCTTCGGCCCCGGGCCGAACGTCGGCAGGTCGATGGGCACGTCGTGAGAGAACGAACCGTCGGGGTTCACGCCTGCCGACGCCATGAGGGCGCTCAGCAAGACAAGCATTGCGGTGAGACGGCTCATACCGTTGCTCTCCATGTCTGGTTTGACTGCGGCTCGTGCAGCGCGCATGCCCGGTTTGTTCCGTTTGAAATCGCTCGTCGCCTCGCCGGCTGCACGTCGCGACGAGCGCATGACAGTCACGCAGGCCCGCGCCTGCAGGCTGCAGCCGACGCCCGAGCGCGGCCGTCACACGAGCGGTGTCGGTTCGCGATTGCACCTGCCCGGCACTGATCGCGCTCGGTGTGTATCGTCTCTTTCCCGAAGCTCCCATGAAGCGCTCGACCCTTGCGGCCGCGATGGCTGTGCTCGTTCTGTTTCCCCGCGCGCTGTTCGCACAGTCGGCGCTCGACAGCGTGCCGCTCGAGCCGGCCCGCGAGCCGCCGAAATGCCCAGTGCGTGACGCTGTATTCCTGCACGCCCGGGTAGCCGAGCGGCACCCCGACCTCGCGCAGGGTGCCGCTCGCCTCGTGCAGCGCGCCGTACAGCGGGCGCTCGGGCCGAAGAAGAACGAGCCCATGATTCTGAAGGCGATGCCTACCGGGCCGCGGTCACGCTGCGACGGGCGTCACCGGCCGGCGACGAATCTCTTGCCGTGGTGACCGCACAGCTCGATACACCATCAGGTCGTCGGCGCCGCCCAGGCGGCTCGCGGTGGCAACGCCCGTCGCCCGAGGCGCTCGAGTCAGAGGTTTCGGTTCAGCCAGCCGGTGGCGAAGCTCCGGCTTTCGGCGCCGGTACTCCCCCACCGCTTCTTTCACCGCCGGTCAGCCTACTCACCACCAGTGACACCACCTCGAAGCGGCGGCGAGCCGGAGTGCGGGGCGGCAGCGCGGGCACGACAGGGCGGCGGCGACGCAGAACTTCCCGGACTTCTCGAACTACGTGCAGTGCTCGCTGCTGCAGGCGCAGAGCGGCGGCCGGCCGCTCATTCGCCGCTACATCACGGTCGACGCGGCAGACCCCGACCGGTGTGTCTCGTGCGTCTGTCGCGGACAATCGCACGTTTCTCTCACGCCCCTCACCTGCAGGCTGAAGCCGACAGCCGCGGCGGACGCCTCGCGCGAGCGATGTCGGCTCGAGCCAGCACCCGCGCTGGCGGCGCGCTTGCACCGTGCCCCCTCGGAGCTTTCCCGAGGTGCCACATGAAACGGCTTGTTTCAGCGCTCGCGTTCGCTGTGCTCTGCCTGGCTTCTAGGCGGGGCTTCGCTCAATCGGAGCTCGACGACTTTCCCATCGGCGGGCATCACGCAGGGCGAGGTCCGGACACCGGCGGAAGCCGCGGCTACTCGACGACCGTGCCGCTCGACCTTCCGGCAGCTCGCGGTGGCCTCCCGGTGCCCGTGACGCTCCGGCTCGGCGGCACGCGCGTCGGCGCGCTCGGGCGCGGCGGCGACGTTCAGCTCTCGTTCATCTCGGACCTCTCGACGTTCGCCCGGCGTCGCCCCACCGGAGAAGTGGCCGGCCCCGCGACGCCGACGCGCCGCGTGCTGCTGTCCCTGAGCGGCGAGCAGGTCGAGCTCGTCTTCAAGGAGCGCGACGCCGCCAACTACGAAGTCTGGGCACCGCAGCACGGCAGACCCGGCCTGCTCGCCAAGAAGCTCACCGGCGTTTGGCGCGTCTACGCCCCCGACGGGCTCACGTACACGTTCGCTCAGCTCGGCTACCCGCAGCTCGCGCTCGACCTCTACCTGCTCGACCGCGTCGAGGGCCCGTCGGGCGCGAAGGTCCAGCTCGTCTACGAGCTGCGCGGGCACCAGCTCTCGCCTCCGCCCGCGTCGGGGCAGACGGTGCCGC
Source organism: Myxococcaceae bacterium (assembly GCA_044223505.1). Classification (GTDB taxonomy): domain Bacteria; phylum Myxococcota; class Myxococcia; order Myxococcales; family Myxococcaceae; genus Xiheicaenimonas. The sequence goes on along the minus strand of JBGALX010000010.1, from coordinate 140,557 downwards.
TGGCTCCGTTCAACGCCACGTCGGTCGATCTCGTCGGCGTGCTCTACAACTTCGGCCCGACCGGCTCGCCCAAGCACGAGATCGCCCTGGTCTATGGCGATGATCAGCCGCAGCCGCTCTCGCTCGCGGCCACGCCCGACGGCGTCATCGTCCGCAAGCGACTCTTGAGTCGGGTCGAAGTTCGGAGCCGCGCCGTCGACTCCGGCCCGCTCCTCACGCTGTCACGCACCGGTCTGCAGTACGGCGTCGACCCCGACACGCGCCTGCCCCGCCTCGAGTCGGTCACCGTGAGCGGCAAAGACGGAACCGACGAGGCGCTGCTGCCCCTTCCGCTCGCCCGCTACGAGTACGGCACGGCGACGACGCCGCTCCCCGACGCCGGCACCGAGCTCCGCTACGAGCAGCTCGTGCCGTCGGTGGCGCTGCCGGCCGGGTCGTCGAACCAGTTCATCTCGGCCTCCGTGAAGAGCGGCGACCGCTACACCATGCCGCAGCAGCTCGCCGACGTGACCGGCGACGGGCGCGACGACTTCGTCTTCAAGACCCCGGGCGGCCTCTCGGTCGCGCGCAACCGGCCCGGAGCGAACGGGCTGCCCGTGCTCGACGACGTCGCGCTCACGGGCCCGTTCAACGGCGGCACCATGACCAAGACCTTCCTCGACTCGTACGGCGACCCGACCCGGCTCGACCCGTACCCCGACGAGGCGCCGAACGAGGACACCGACAGCACCACCGACACCTGGACGCAGCTCATCGACGTCAACGGCGACGGACGGGCAGACTTCGTCGACGCCAGCGAGGTCGCGGGGAAGTGGGTGGTCTACCTGAACTCACCCGGCGCCGAGCCGCAGCAGATCAGCTGGGTGCGCCGCGAGCTCGACATCGCGTTCATTCGCCAGCAGCTCGAGGCGCGCGGCAACGTGATCAACTCGAGCTGGGTGCCCCTCATGCGGCAGTACACCGGCGCCCGCCTCAGCGTCGAGCGCTGCTACGAGTGGCAGGCCAGCAGCGGCGTCTGGGAGCACGTCAGCGACGGCGATTGCAGCCCCCTCGCCGGCCCCGACTACGAGCTCAACGTCCGCTACGAGGGCTCGACCACGGCGATCGCGTGGCGCCTGCTCGACTTCAACGACGACGGCGCCGTCGACCTGGTCATGCAGTCCGCCGCGCCGCGCACGCAGCTGACCCACGTCCTCCCGTGTCCGTCCGGCGTGACGCCGCCCAACGGGCCGGGCTGCGAGGGCTTCTTCGCTCACCCGGTCGGCGACCAGAGCGGCACCCACTTCTGGGCCCTCGGCCACCTCCGCTACCGGCTGGCTCCCGGCGAGCTCGACGTCTCGTTCAACACGCGCGCGCCGCTGTCTCCGTTTCCCGAGTCCGTGCCGGTGCACCTCGGCCACTGCGGGCCGGGGCGCTGGGGCACCGTCGCGTCGGAGCGGGTCACGCCCGGCGGCCACCCCTATCTCGCCAAGTCGGCGTACGAAGACTGCGCGCTCCAAGACATCAACGGCGACGGCTTCTTCGACTCCGTCGAGACGGTCGGTCTCGAGAGTGAGAACGCGCCTCACGTCGCCTACCTCGGCAACGGCCACAGGGTGACCGACGCCTACCTCGTGCTGCCGAACCCCACGGGCTACGCGCCCATCGAGCGGTGCCTCGACGCGAACAGCCAGCCCACGACGAGCGGGAGCTACACCACGCGCTCGCGCACGGGGTACCGAGACGTCACGGGCGACGGCGTGCCCGACTCCCTCGAAGACGGGGTTCTTCGCATCGGCACCGGCACGGGCTTCGCGCCTCCCATTCGCATCTCGGGTGTGAATGGCTTCGACCTCTCGTCGACGCAGAACGCCTGCGACCTCACGTCGTCGCGCACGCTGACGGGTGCGTACGACGTCGATGGCGACGGCCGGCCCGAGCAGGTTCGCATCGTGGGCTCGAGCCTCGCGCTCTTTCAGCTCGTCGGTCGCAAGGGCGATGCGCCCGACCCCCGCGGGCTCTCAGCAGGGCTCATCACCGCGATCGAAAACGGCCACGGCGGCCGCACCGAGATCACCTACCGCTCGGCAAAAGACGACGGCACGACGCTTCACCACGTGCCCTACCCCGAGCTGGTCGTCTCCGGCGTTCGCAGCGTGCAGCGCTCGACCGGGCAATCGGCCGAGACGCTCTACGCCTACGGCGACACGCGCACCGAGTACGACTCGCTCGAGGGCCGCTTCCGCTCGTACGGCTACGGCCGCTCGATCGCCGTCACGAAGGTCGGCCCGGGGCGTGACCCGGCGTCGCCCCTCTTCGAAGGCGTCGCGTCGATCACCGACGCTCACCCGCTCGCCGCCGCGGCCAACCCGTACGACCTCACCACCGCCTTCGCTCGCCATCTCATCGCGGGGAGGCCCAAGACCGTCTCGCAGCTGAGCGGGCTCATGGGCGACCCGTGGAGCCTGCTCACCGTCAACGTCGCGAACGACCCGCGCCTCATCGGCGCCACCGAGCACGAGTATGCGGCGCGCACCTTCCTCGCGGCTCCGGTGACGGGAGTCGCGAACGGGTACTGCGCCGACTGGGTCGACCCGTACGCCTTCTCGACGGTGACGAACCTCGACACGTGCCGCACCTACGGCTTCACCTACGAGAGCGCGACGAGCTCGTGGCGCGGCACGTATGCGCCGCCCTCCGACGCGAACGTGATGACGCACCAGCGCGTGCTCGAGGTCGACGACCTCGGCCGCATCAGCGTGCTGCTCGCGGGCAACGACGCCCGTCGCAGCGACGACGACCTCTGCGTGCAGACGCTGTTCGCGCAGCCCGAGCCTGCCGGGCCGCCCACGTCGTGGGACGGGCGCGTGCTGACCGCTGCCTCCGAGGTTCGCGTCAGCCAGGGCCACCCCGACGGGCGCTGCCTCAGCCTCGTGCTGAGGCGCGACACGAGCACCTTCGACGGGCTGCCCTTCGGCAGGGTGTCGGCCGGTCTCATCACCTCGCGCTCGTCCGAGCGGCGCGAGTCGCAGACCGGCGTCCTGCTCGACCCGGCTCCCATTCGCCTGTTCGACGCGCAGTACGACGCGCTCGGCAACGCGGTCTCGGTGACGGCGAGCACGAGCGACGGCCGCACGCGCTCGCAGACGACCACCTACGACGCGTTCGGCCTGGTGCCTGTCTCGAGCCGCGTCACCGCCACGGGAGCTCAACCCCTCGACCGCACGATGGAGTACGACGGCTTCACCCTCTTGCCGCGCGGCAGCACCGAACCGAACGGCAGCCGGAGCGGCATGACCTACGACGGCTACGGACGCGAGGTGCTGTCGACCTTCGCGCCCGCGGGCAGCACCGAGCAGGCGATCTCACACACGAGCTACCTCGGGTTTCGCGGCAACGACCCGCTCGGCCGCCGCATCGTCGAGAAGACGTTCTCGAGCCTCGTCGCGCTGGGCTCGGCCGCGGGCGCACAGGGGCGCACGATGACGACGACGCTCGACGACTGGGGCCGGGTGACGAAGGCCGTCGCGGCGCTCGGCGCCGACTACACGAACGACCTGGTCGTCCGCTCGGTGACGTACGACGAGCTCGGGCGCGTCGTCTTCGAGGCCGACCCGTTCCACACCGGCCAGACCGCGGCGCCGTACGGTACGACGACGCTCTTCAACACCGACGGCACGGTACAGGCCTCGATTCGCGGCTACGGCCGTCAGGGGCTGCCGGCGAACATGTTCGGCTCGACGAACGAGCTCACCGAGCGCTACCCGACGTACTTCCTGCACGAGTTCGGCTCGGGCCAGCAGGTCGAGAGCGTCTTCGCGCCCGACGCCCTGCTCAGCGGCTCGGCGCAGAACGGAGTGCGGCACCTCACGCGCTCCACGGCCATCGGCTGGGTGCTGACCCGAGAGACCTGGAGCACCACGCAGCGGCTCGAGCACGCCGACGAGGAGCATGACCGGCTCGGCAACGTCATCGCCTCGTCGCGTTACCGCGTGCCGGCGACCGCGACCGACCGGGTCAGGTGGACCTTCGGCTTCGACTCGTTCGGCCGAACGATTCGTCAGACCGAGCCCAACACCGTTCAGCGAGATCGCGTCTACAGCGACTGGGGCGAGCTGCTCTCCAGCAGGTCGGCCGCCAGCGCCATCGGCCCGACGCCGGGGCTCGACGAAGAGCGGCAGTACGACGGCCTCGGCCGCCTCGTTCACGCTCAGCAGCGCCGGGGCGGCGTGCTGCTGCCCGAGACCGTCTACGACTACGTCTACGATTTGAACCAGAGCCCGTTCGCGCTGCTGCCGTCGTCGAACGCGCTCGGCAGGCTCACCACCGTTCGCGCGCCGACGAGCACCGTGTACCTGTCATACGACGCGTTCGGCAGGGGCTCGACGAAGCTCCACGTCGACCCGCTCGGCGAGGCGTACCTCGAGCGCGCGACGTTCGCCGACGACGGCGCGATGACCGAGCTCGGCGTCGGGCTGTCGGACATGGGCTGGAGCACGAAAGCGAACCCGAAGCTCGAGAAGGTCGTCTACGGCTACGACTCGGCGCGGCGGCTGCGCTCGGCGAAGTTCGAGAAGGCCGACGGCACCGGCACCGACCTCTTCTCGGCCGATGGAGTCGACGCGTTCGGGCGCGTGCGCACCGCCTGGGTCGCGAAGGCGCGGCTGTCGGCGGGCTACGCCGAAGAAGGCCGTCGCCTGCTGCTGGAGCAGAACCTCGAGACCCCGAGCGGCGTGCGGCGGGGCGTGTTCATGGCCGGCTTCGACCCGGTCGGTCGCGAGAAGGGCCGCACCGAGAAGACCGGCACGAGCGGCGACCCGGTCTCGTACGAGTACGACGCGCTCGGCCGCCTGTCGCGCGGCGTGCGCACCGGGGCGACCGCCTGGCAGCGCACGCTCGCGTACGACGCGCTCGGCAACTCGGCCGGGCAGCTCGACTCGGTGCCGGGTAACACGGTGCTGATGCGGTACGCGACCGGAGCGAACGCGAACCTCGATCAGCTGTGCAGCATCGGCTACGGCGTGCTTCCTCCGACGAGCTGCACCGTGAAGCACGACGCGCTCGGCAACGTCACCTCGATGCCGGCGCGCGACGGTCTGCGCACGCTCGAGTACCTGCCATCTGGGCGGGTCTCGCGCATTCAGCGCGCCGACGGAACCCGTGCGACGTTCAAGTACGACGGGCTCGGCAACGTTCAGGAGCTCGACATCACCGGCGCCACGACCGACGTGCGGCAAGACCGGCGCTACGGCATCATCGAGCGGAAGAGCCCGGGGGGCGGGGCTTCTGTGCTGCTGCGCCACTTCCCCATCGGGTCGATGGTGGCGACGCGGCGCGGGGCGACCGACACGTGGACCCTCTCGATCGGCGACGAGCGCGGCAACCGGTTCTTCGTCGACGCGAAGGGCGAGCTCGCCCAGGAGCTCGACTACCTGCCGTACGGCGACGCCCGCGGCGCGGCCGGCGCGGCGCCGGGCTCCCCGCTGCACAGTTCGGAGCAATGGAACCTCGGAGACAACCTGGCTGCGTGCGGAGTCTCTTACCTCGGGGCACGGCTCTACGACCCCGCGCTCGGCCGCTTCCTCTCTGCGGATCCGCTCGTCCTCAAGGGCGGAGCGAACGACAGCAACCCGTACGCGTTCGCGTTCAATGATCCGATCAACTTCACCGACCCGAGCGGCCTGAGGCCCGAGTGCGAGCCGGTGGGCGGCTCGACCGAGCAGTCTGTCGGCAACCCCTTCGCGCCTGGGGGAGGTGAGAACCAACGTCCCGAGCCCCCGAAGGACACCGCTCGCAGCCCCTTCCAGCAGCCCTCCGGCTACGTCGAGTCTCGTTGGGAGCTGCCCCAACCCAGAAACCCCCGGGCGCGTCAGACCCGACGGGGCCCGCTGAGTGTGATTGCAGCGGCCAATGCGACCCTGGTGAGTCACGCGATTCACCTGGTTGCTCCGACTCCTCCCGTCGACTGGGCGGGCTCGCTCATCCTCGAGCGATGGCTGTCGGGAGCGGGCGACTGGGAGATCGTTGCGTATGGGGGAAACAACTCCAGGTGGAACGCATACATGTCCGCGAACGAGCTGCTCCGGAAGAATGTCTACGATGAGTTGCTGAACGTCGCGCACCCGCTCGTGATGCCTCCCAAGGGAGGGCCGGCACGCCTCGGCACCGGTCGCTTCGACACCCGTTTTGTCGGGCTCACCGGCGTACAGTCGTCGACCGTCTCCGGGTACGGCTACCTCAACCAGACCAACGCAAGGGTCGGGGGGTTCCAGATGGGCGGCTCGTACAATGTCGAGCGATTTCCCGACGGGAGCTATGTCTTTGCTGCACGGCTGGTCTTCGTCTGGAACGACATGATTGACCCGCACGGTTCTCAGGACAAGTGGGGCGCGGGACTCGGGAAGGTCCTGTCTTTAGGCAGCGCCAGCGACTACCGGATCAAGATCAGCTGGGACTCGGAGGTCGCGATCCGCTTCAGCGCCAACGGCCAGGTGATCGGACGAAGAGGCTACCCGGCACACACCACCGCGTGGTTCTCGGGCGACCCTTTTCCTTCGTACACCGTACCCGATTGGTGACGCCGCACCGCGCTCGCCCGCCCACGCGTCACGCAAAGTCCTTTGCGTTGTTGGCTTCGGGTGCGCTCCCTACTTTGCGCCTCATCACTCGAAGGAGGCGCGCTCTCATGCTGCGAAGACATCTTCCCCTGCTGCTCCTGGCGCTGCTCGCGCTCACCGGCTGCCCGGCCCGCTCGCTCGTCGGCACGAAGGTGAGGAAGAAGAAGTGACCAAACTCACGATGCGGAAGGGTACCCGGCGCGAGAGACCGGAGCGGGTCGGCGGTGGACGCGAACGGGAGTAGCGACGCGACCCCGCGGGTCAGCAGCGAAGGATCCGCTCGTGCGGCACACCCCACCGCGCGATGTCGCCTGGGTCGCTGGTCAGCACCAGCGCGTCGCGCTCGAGCGCCATGAGGGCAATGTGGCCATCGACCACATCGGTGGAGCCGACGGTGGCTGCCAGGGTGCCGATCCTTCGGCCTGCCTCTGGGTCGAGCCCCTCCTCGGTCACGAGGTCACTGCCCAGGAACCGAGCCAACCTTGCCTGGCGAGTTCCGCCGCGCCACACCTGTGCGATCACCGCCGAGCTGGTGGCCAATGCCACCTTCCCGCGGTCTGCGAGCAGAATGTAGCCACGCACCATGACTGAGCCGCGATCAATGCCGATCAGCGCTCCTGCATCGAGCACCACCGTCTTCATGCGGCTCGCCGCCCCGCCCTGCTGCGGGCCTTGAGGGCTTTGGTGATGGCTGCTTTCGAGAGACCGAGAGCGCGGGCCATCGACGCGACAGTCTCTGCAGGGGTCGGCTCGCGTCGCTCGAGCTCCTCGAGCTCAGCAACGAGATCAGAGCGCGCACGCGCCTTGGCGCGAATCGCATCCGCAACCCATGCGCTGACGGAGGCGGCCCGGCCTGCGCGAACTTCCGACTCAGCAAGCTTCGCGAGGTCGTCGTCGAGGCTGATCGTGATCCTGCGCATACTTTGAGAGTAATGAAGTATGCGCCGCCGCACAACTGCGGTCTGTTCATGGGACGGCGCGGAGAAAGAACCACGACGACGGCGCCTGAGCGGCGCTCTCGCGTCGAGGAAACAGTGGAGGCGGAGGGAATCGAACCCTCGGACGGCCGTGCCGGGTCGCCCCACCGAGTAGCGGCCCCGTGCCGCACCGACGGGCGTTCCGGGTCCGGAGACGGCGGAGCCGGAGCTGGTGGTCACGATGAGCCCGCGGCTGGCGTTGGTGCCGGTGCCGGCGCCGCCTTCGACGTGGTTGTTGAGGAACACGCCTTCTTCGCCGGTGATGAGGGTCTGCGTGTAGAAGACGAGTCCCACTCCGCTGGGGCTGGTGCCGGCGGTGATGACGTTGTTCTCCACGCGCGGCACTCCGTAGACCTGCATGCCCCATGCGCCGCCCACGCCGCTCGAGCAGTCGCCCGAGCGGATGAGGTTGCCGCTGATCCGGCCGGTGCCGCTGGCGCCGATGTAGATGCCGGTTGCGCGCGCCGAGGTGGCGACACCGCGGGGAGCACGGGCCGAGTGGGTCCGGGTTGAGCGTCGCGGTTCTTGAGCAGCCGCGGCGAGCTGCCGGCGAGCGACGCGCTCGACAACCACCGGGCCACCGTGCAGCGCGAGGCGGTGCGGGTGGCCGCGCAGCGCTGTGGCAGCTCATGAACGACGAGGGCGGCCACCTCTCGTACGACAGCGTCGACGGGCCGTCGTTTCAGCGCGAGCTGACCGAGCGGGGTGGGTTGCGCTGACACTTGACCCGTCGGCCGTCGACTGCGACGTGGGAGCGACAGCGATGAACTCCCCGGCCGCTCCGACCCCCAACGCCCGACAGCTCGTTCCTCTCATCAGCCCGCGCTCGGTCGCCGTGGTGGGCGCCTCTTCCAAGGTCGGCTCCATCGGCGGCGCGGTCTTCAAGAACCTGCTGAGCGCGGGCTTCAACGGGCCGGTGTACCCGGTCAATCGCCACGCGGCCTTCGTGCAGTCGGTGCGCGCGTTCGCGCGGCTCGAAGACCTGCCCGAGTCGCCCGACCTCGTCGTCATCGCGGTGCCCGCGCCCGAGGTGCCCGCGGTCATCCGCTCGGCCGGAGCGGTCGGCGCGCGCTCGGCCTGCGTGCTCACCGCGGGCTTTCAAGAGGCCGGCCCCAAGGGCCAGGAGCTCGAGCGCGAGATGAAGGCCGCCATCGCCGGCGCGCGGCTTCGCATGCTCGGCCCCAACTGCCTCGGGCTGCAGAACCCCGACCCGATGGTGCGGCTCGACGCCACGTTCGCCACGACGTTCGCGCCCAACGGCTCGGTGGCGCTGGCGTCGCAGTCGGGCGCCCTCGGCCTCGCCGCGCTCGACTACGCAGCCCAGCTCGGCATCGGGTTCTCGTTCTTCGCTTCGCTCGGCAACAAGACCGACGTCTCGGGCAACGACATGCTCGAGTACTGCGAGACCGACCCGCGCACGAAGGTCGTGCTCCTGTACCTCGAGTCGGTGGGCAACCCGCACCGCTTCCGCGAGATTACGGCGCGGGTCGGCCGGCAGAAGCCCATCGCGCTGGTGAAGAGCGGCCGCACCACCGCGGGCGCGCGGGCGGCGACGTCGCACACCGCGGCGCTCGCGGGCTCGGACGCGGCGTTCAGCGCGCTCTGCGAGCAGTCGGGCATCGTGCGCGCGGCTACGCTCGAGGAGCTGTTCGACCTCGCCATGGTGCTCGACAGCCAGCCGCTGCCGAAGGGCCGCAACGTCGTGGTGGTGACGAACGCGGGCGGGCCCGGCATTCTCGCCGCCGACGCGCTCGAGGCGGCGGGCCTCAAGCTGCCCCAGCTCGGAAAGGGCACCGAGGGCATCTTGAAGGCGGCGCTGCGGCCCGAGGCCTCGATCGCCAACCCCATCGACGTGCTCGCCGACGCGACGCCCGAGGCGTACGGCTCGGCGCTGGCGGCGGCGCTCGCCGACGAGGCGGTGCACGCAGCGCTCGCGCTGTACGTGCCGCCGGTGACGCGCGCGGCCTCAGACTTCGCGCGCGTCATCGTTCAGGCCGCGGCGGGCTCGGGCAAGCCGGTGGTGAGCTGCTTCATGGGCACGCACGGCCTCGCCGGCGCGCTGCGGTCGCTGCAGGAGGCCCGCGTGCCCAGCTTCCGCTTCCCCGAAGGCGCGGCGCGCGCGATGGCGCGGGCGGCGACCTACGCCGAGTGGAAGAGCGCGGACGTGTCGGTGACTCCGCCGGTGCCGCCGCCGTCGACCGAGGCGCTCGCGGTGGTGGCCCGAGCGCGCGCCCGACTGGGAGCCGCCGGCGGCTGGCTCGAGGGCGACGAGCTGCTCGCGCTGGCGAAGGCGTGGAGCCTGCCGCTGGTGCCGCAGCGGCGGGTGCCCGCGACGGTCGAGGCGGCGCGCGAGGCGGCGCGGGCGCTGGGCTACCCGGTGGTGCTGAAGGCCGAGCGCCCGGGCCTGTTGCACAAGACCGAAGCCGGAGCGGTGGCGGTCGGCCTCGCCGACGACGCGGCGCTGGAAGAGGCGGTCGCGAAGATGCTGACCGTGCCCACGCACGCCTTCTCGGTGCAGCGCTTCGTTCGAGGCGGCGAGGAGTGGCTGGTCGGCGCGGTGCGAGACCCGGTGCATGGGCCGCTGGTGACGGTGGGCGCCGGAGGCACCCGCACCGAGCTCGCGCGCGACGTGTGCCAGAGGTTGGCTCCGCTGTCGGAAGACGACGTGAGCTGCCTGATGGAGCACCCCCGGGTCGGCAAGACGCTCGACGGCTTCCGCGGCGCCCCGAAGCTGGATCGCGGCGCGCTCGCCGGCGTCATTCGCGCGCTGTCGGCGCTGGCGCTGGGCCACGGGGAAATCGAAGAGGTCGAGACCAACCCGGTGAAGGTGCAGCCCGAGGGTCAGGGCGCTGTGGCGGTCGACCTGCGCGTGCGCATCGGCGCTGGGCCGGGCTGACCTCGTCAGCCCTCGAACATCGCGCGCTGCCAGTCGTTCAGCATTCGCCCGTCGGGAGAGGCGGAGTCGGATCAGCAGGTGCCGTTCGCCGGTCGCGACAGCGACCCCCTGGTGGCCCGCTGCGTGAGCGGGCGCGTGTTCTCGTGCGGAAGAGACGCTCCGTTGCTTCGCCTTCTCGCGGAGAGCGTCGAAGCGTGGCTCCCGGCCCCGGCCGAACCGCCGCACCGCCGAAGAGATGTATCATCGCGCCCTCGCCAGCCCTGGTCGAACGCGCGCGTCACGTGCACCCGCGAGGGCGCCGAGGGTGGTGCCTTCGGGGTCGAGGGTCAGCGTGTGCGTGCTGCTCTGGGTGAGCCGCGTGCCGCCGATGAGGCCTGCGCCCGAGAGCACACACGCGTTCGCGACGAGCGTGGCGTCGGGTGCGGCCCTGGCGAGTGAGCGGGGCTTCAGGGCACGCGGTACGAGAGATCGACGCGCGGCTCCTCGGGCGGGTTGGGGTTGCCCTCGATGGGCTTGAAGCGGACCCAGCGATCGGACGACGGCGGAGTCGTGCCCTCGTTCACCATGCGCCCGCGGAACTGGACCCGCGTGGTCCCGCTCGCGTGCGCGTTCTGGACCCAGGGGAGGATGCTGACGGACCGCGCGCCGACGGCGTCCGACGTGCTGAGGACCGTCTGCGGGCAGGCGCCGCAAAGGACCGTGGCGTTGAAGTCGGTCGAGTCCATCGTGGGGCCGTAGTTGATGGTCTCGACGATGACGGGGCCGTAGCTCGGATGGGTTCCCGTGTCGGCGAAGTGCACGTACATGTTCAACGTCGCGGCCGAGAACGTGGTGCCCGGGGTGACGTTCGAGGGCAGGTCGAACGCGAACAGCGGGCGCAGCCGCAGTGCCGTCGGCAACGAGCCCTTGATCCAGCCGGCCGAGGTGAAGCTGTCGCTCTGGGTGAGCCCGTCGGAGCGGACATACCCGTCTTCGAAGAACGGCACGGTGACGGTGAACAGGCCGCGCACCTTGAACTGAAACGCGCGCAGCGCGCCCATCGGGTTGCCGGCCACGTCGGCCGCCGACGCGTTGACGCGATATTGAACGAGCTGATCGTTCGGCCAGCCGCCACCCGAAGGCGTGAAGGTGAGCTGGGTCGACGCAACGTCCCACGAGAACGAGCCGGCAGTCCCCGCGGGGGCGGTGATCTCGAACGCCGCCTCGGTGGCGGTGCGGCTCATGGGCTCAGAGAACGTCACGGTGATGGTCTGGTTGGGCTCCCGGTCGTTCTGCAGGTCCGGTGGAGTCGTCGACACGACGGTCGGAGGCTGCGTGTCGCGAGTTCGGAACGTGAACTGGTGCGCCATGCCGAGCGTGTTGCCCGCCAGGTCCGCCGCGGTCGTCCCGACCGTCACGGTGTACTGCGTGTCGGACGCCAGCGGAGCGGCGTGCTGGCAGGTGATGGTGCGCCCGCTGAGATCGAAGAACATCGTGCACCCGGCGGAGGGCGTCACCGAGAAGGCCGCCGCCGTCGCGGTCTGATTCATCGGCTCCGAGAACGTCACCGACGGGACCACCGTGTCGAGCTGCATCGTGGCGTTGTTGACGGGCACCGTGCTCGTGACGGTCGGCCGAGTCGTATCCGAGCCGCCTGCCGTCGAGCCGCCTGCCGTCGAGCCGCCTGCCGTCGAGCCGCCTGCCGTCGAGCCGCCTGCCGTCGAGCCGCCTGCCGTCGAGCCGCCTGCAGTGGAGCCGCCTGCAGTGGAGCCGCCTGCAGTGGAGCCGCCTGCAGTGGAGCCGCCCGCGGTGGAGCCGCCCGCAGTGGAGCCACCCGCGGTGCCGTTGCCACCCCCAGTGGAGCCGCCCGCAGTGGAGCCACCCGCAGTGCCGTTGCCACCCCCAGTGGAGCCACCCCCAGTGGAGCCACCCGCAGTGGAGCCGCCCGCGGTGCCGTTGCCGCCCGCATCACCGGCACCTCCGGCAGCCGCGCCGGCCATGCAGAGGCCGGGGCTGCCGCCCATCAGGTCGCAGAATTGTCCGCTCGGGCAGTTCTCATCGCGAACGCACGGCATGTCTTTGGTGTTCGGAAAGCACGCCGCCAACAGGAGCGTGATGGACCAGGCTCGCAACCGCATCCGCCGAAAGCTACCGCACTACACCGGGGCAGCACACGGCACCGTTCGATTGGCGGCCCCGCACTCCAAGGGTCTCGTCTACCGAAGTACTCACCACCGGCTCCTGTCCGCGTTCGGCGCTTCTATCTTTGCTCACCGTTGCGGACACCCACGCCAGATGCGTTGAACTCAGGGCCGGCCACCGTCACGGGGAGCCCGACTCGGTTCTCGCTCGCTTCGGCTCTCGAGCGACCGGCGAGCACCCGCCCTGCCGCGCGCAACGACGCTCCGGTGGTGGTGGCCCGTGACGTGAGAGCCGCTGCCGACGCGACCCGGCAGACCGACAAGGCCGTTGAGGCGCTCACCGACGAAGAGGTGAAGTTCGCCGACGCCCTCGACAAGGTTCGCACGCAGTTCGCCGACCTCGCCAACACCGACCCCGCCGAGTTCGCCCGGCAAGAGGCCGACGTCAACAGCGACTACAACGCGGCCCTGGCCAAGGCGACCCACACCACCCCGGCCGCCGCCGTCGCCACCGCGATGAAGGTGCGGGTGAAGATTCGCCGCATGGTCGAGGTGCTCGAGCGCAAGGGCGTGCTCAGGTTCAGCTACCACTGCCCGTTCTGCGGCGGCACCGACAGCATGGGCTGCGCGTACTACTCGGTCAGCGAGGCGGTGAACCCGCAGAGCTTCGAATACAGCAAGCAGTGGCTCATCGAGCACAGCCTGCAGAAGCCCTGGGTCGAGACCATCATCGAGAAGCACCAGGTGGAGCGGGTGGTGGACGAGGTTCAGGAGGTGGGCGGCGGCACCGGCGGCGCCGGCTACCTGGGCAGTGAGCTCTTGTTCCACCGCTGAACCGTGTCTGGGGTTCAGAGCGTCGCCGCCGAGCCCGACGGCACGGTCGTCATCGTCGAGAAGGGCGCTGCCCCTCGAACGGCAGCTCCGAGTACACGTCGCTCTCGATCAGCGGCACGAGCGTGCCGGGGCGAACTCTCTCGGTGCAGCGCTTCGTCTCGAGCCGCGCCGCGTCTGCGATGGCCGGGTCGCGTTCGCCATCACCTGGCCCTTGCGAGCGGCGCCTGCTATTTTTTGGTAGCAGAGGTAAGCATGTCTCAGCAGACACAGATCGCGGCTCGAATCGACGAATCGACGAAGCGGGACCTCGACGCCTATGCCGAGGAGCACGGCCTGAAGCAGGGCTTCCTCATCGAAGAGGCGCTGCGCCATCACCTGCGCGCGCTGAAGGAGCTCCCCGCCGACCTCATCGTTCCGACTCGCGTCGTGGTGGACGGCGAGAGCGGGCAGCGCATCCTCGAGCGGCTGAAGCGACCCAGCAAGCCGAACCGGGCGCTCACCCGCCTGATGCGGAAGCGGTAAGGCCATCGAGATCAGGCCGCTGCGGCGAGACGATGATCGCTCGAGCTTCCGCTCGGGGAACATCGACCTCGATCGGTTCTTTCAGCGCTTCGCCGGGCAGAATCAGTTTCGCCACTACATCGGCACGACTCACGTCGCCGTCGAGCGTCAGCGCATCGTGGGCTTCATCACACTCGCGGCCGCCGAGCTCGAGATCGCGGGCCTGCCGGAGAAGCGGCGAAAGGGTCTGCCCGCGTATCCGATCCCGTGTCTGCGCATCGCACGCCTCGCCGTCTCCGACGATGCGCAGGGCAAGGGCGTCGGCGCCGAGCTGCTCCGGCACGCGCTCCTCATCGCGATGCAGATGGTCGACAAGGTCGGTTGTGCCGGCGTTCTCGTCGATGCAAAGGCCGACGCTGTCGCCTTCTACGCGAAGTATGGCTTCGAAGAAGTGACCGCCGTGGCGGGGGCCCTGGGTGATCGCCCACGGCCGACGTCGATGTTCCTTCCTATCGGGAGGATTCCCGCCTGACCGCATTCGCCCTGCTGAAGAGAAGCAGATCGCCGACGCCTTCACGCCGCTCTGCGCCACCACGTCGAACGACACCGAATAGCGCCCCGCGAGCTCGCTGGAGGTCTCGCCAGGCAACGCGGCCGAGTACAAGAACGACTTGAGCGTCGACACGGAGAGCGCGCCGTGGCCGGCACGGTGAGCGGCACGACGACGTCCTGTGCGCGTGTCCTTCTTCTCGGGGCGGCGGTGTCTACCGTGTACGAACATGACGTCGACACCCATCGATGTGAAGGCGATCGCCGAAGTCCGAGTTCTGCTCACAGTCGCGATCTTCGGTGCGTCCGCCGCGACCGCCCAGCAATCGATGCGAGGGGACTGGCTGCCGCATGACGCGACGCCCGACCCCGCGGCCGCCGATTTCGAAGGCCCCGTGAGGCTGACCGTGAGCGACACCGGGGGCCACTTCGGAGGGGCACCCACCTTCTGTGACATTGCCGGAGAAGGCGAGCGGCTCGCGCTCAAGCGCTTCGAGAACGACTCGGCGTTCACGGGCACCCTCGAGCCCCAGGCGGCCCACGAGCTGCTCGAGCAGCTGCAACACCTGCGCTTCTGGGCCCTCAACGACGCGCGGCCGCCGATCAGGGACGCCGGCACCATCACCGTCACTCTTCGGCGGGGTCGCGTGGTGCGGTACTTCACGGTGGTGCAGACCTGCCCAGGCTCGATCGATCTGCGAGATTTCGGCGCGCCCCGGGGCGAGGCGCCACTTCCGTGCCCGCAGCGCGACGTCATCGAGCTCGTGCAGCGTGCCTGCGCGGGGGCGCAGACTCCCGCGAAAGAGAAGCCCCAGCGCCCCGTGGCCTTGACGTTCGGCTGGGCGACGACCGAGAAGGGCTCTGGGCTGACGTCGAGTGAGGCCGACCGCGCGCTGAAGGGTCTCTCGTGGTCGACCTGCGTGGCAACCGCGTCGCTGTCGAAGCCGATGCCCAGGCTGCCCAATGGCCTCGTCGCGATTCTGAAGGTGTCGAGCGAAGGGCGCGTGACCCAGGCTCGCTTGAACGATCGCAAGGCCGACCGCACCGCGTGGGGCGCGTGCCTGCTCGAGAGAGCGCGCGCGGCCGTGCTCCCCGCCGCGTCGACCGAGTCAACCGCGTTCGTTCAGTTTCACCAGAGCGACTGACGCGCTCGGCGGGCGGGCAGTTCGCCTGCGACACCGCGGGCGACGTGCACGTGCACTGGCTGCAGTAATGGCCGGCGAACGCAGGGTGGTGCACGGCCTCGCGCTGGCATCGCGCCCTATGGGACGAGGCGTACCGCGACGACGGTGCCACCGAACTCGAAGGAGTTGACGTCGCGCGCGAGCACCATGAGGAGGCTCTTGAGCTGCGGTGAGTAGTCTGCGCGCCGGTAGACCGAGCTCGAGTAGCTCGGCACCAGAGAGGGGCGGCCTGGCCCGGTCATCGCGTGGCGCGTCCAGGTCCACGGGTTGCTCGGCGTGCTCGGCACTTCGATGAAGTAGATGGCGTCCTGCTCCTGACGGGACCAGTAGAGCAGCTGGTTGGTCTGGGAGATCCACACCAGTGCCGCGCCGCCATACCGGCCGTCTGGCAGCGCGCCGGTGGAGAACGTCACCGGGTTGCGCGCCGAGCCCTGGCTGGCCGCGTCGAACCAGAAGAAGCTCTGTCCTACGCCGCCGCCGTCGCGGCACGTCGAAATGACGATGAGGTCGCGCTGCTCGTGGTGCACCGACAGCACGGTGTCGACGTAGCTGTTCGCTCCGAGGGCCGTTTGGGGGGGCTGGGTGTTCGACCAGGTGCGCGTCGCCGTCTCGAGCGAAGGCGTCGCGCTCAGGTTGATGGAGTTGATCGGCCAGACCTTGCCGCGCGTTCGGTCATAGGCGCAGCCGCCGCCTTCGCCCCAGGCCGTCGCATGGTTCGTCGACCAGCGCGACCAGCTGAGCGACGAGAGCCCGAACGCGTGCGACACGCCCGTTGTCCGCGCGGGCGCGGCACCGATGGCCCCCGCCACGGGGCGCAGGAGCGCACCTCGGGCTTCTCCCGCGACCGCAGGCGGCAGGTACACCAGGCAGTCGTAGGTGTGGGCCGAGCCCGGCACGCCCGGCGCGTACTCGCAGGGGTTGTCGAGCCCGGCGGACCCGCCGGTGATGGCCAGGTCATAGTCGGCCACCGTCGGCAGCTGCGTGGGGCCACCGATGCGCTTGAACAAGAGGTCGTTGTAGTCGGCGATGAACACGCTGTTGTCGTTGTTCGCTGCGTGACCGCCGCCGTGAATGAGATGGCCACCCCAAGGACCCCAGGCCGTGGCATAGACGCCGCCGGAGTACGAGCCGAAGTGTGCCGCGCTGTCGCCGCTCCACACGCCGACGAGATCGACATCGTCGAGTCGATTGGTGAACGGAACTCGCCGTGCTTCGTAGAGCGACGACGGCACCCAGGAGGGCAGGCCTGCATCAGGGAGCGTCGCCGAGCCACCGGCGACTCCGCCGCCTGCGACTCCGCCACCTGCGACTCCGCCACCTGCGACTCCGCCACCTGCGACTCCGCCACCTGCGACTCCGCCGCCAGCGACTCCGCCGCCAGCGACTCCGCCGCCAGCGACTCCGCCGGCTGCCGCTCCGCCGGCTCCAGTGCCAGCGTCAGTGCCAGCGGGGCCGGAAGAGCAACCCGTGGCGAAGAGCGCGGCCAGCACGAGAAGGGGGCGCATTCGCGTCGTGTTAGCTCGGCGTGCCCTTCGGCGCACGAGCCATCGACGCGGGGCCGGCAATAGCGCCCCGCACCCGTTCGCTTGCTACCCTCTCTCGACATCGATTCGGGCGCTGGTTCTTCCTCGACTTCCGGTCGGCGCGTTCTTCGCGCGGTAGGCATGCTGCGCTTTTTCCCGCGACCTCGTCAGCCCTCGAACATCGCGCGCTGCCAGTCGTTCAGCATTCGGCCCTCGGGGTCGAACTGTTCGCGAATGGCGTTGAACTCGTCGAAGCGCGGGTACGCGGCGCGCAGCCGCTCGGTCGATTGCCCAGACTCGGGCGGCAGCTGGCCGAAGTGGAACCGCACGTCGTCGCCGAGCTCGGCGTAGAGCGCGGCGTAGTACTTCTCGGTGAGGGCCTTCGCGAGCGCCTGGTCCTCTGCGCCGTTGCCCGAGAAGATGAGCTCGAACTTGCAGACGTCTTCGGGGTCGCCGAGCGAGGCGCGGCTGCCCTTCACGAAGCGCAGCGAGATGGGGCCGGTCTGGTACTGCCCGTGCTCGCGCGAGAACTCGGCGGCGGTGCGGCGCATGATGTCCATCGCCTTCAGGTACTCGTCGTCGCGCAGCGGCACCGAGAGCGTCGCCGACTGGGCGGCCATCAGGTTCGCGCCGTCGCCGATGTTGAAGACGTTGTAGCTGCGCTGCGTGTACTGGCCGTCGACCAGCGCGTCCATCGCGGCGTCGACGAGCGGCACGGCCGAGCCGGGCACGAGGTCCTTCAGCACCTCGTTCACTCCGCCGAGCGCCTGCCCAAAGAAGTCGGTCAGCGCGGTGCTGACCTGCGGGCGGCTGTAGCGCGAGTCGGCGCCGAGGGTGCGAACGAGGTCGCGCGTCGGGCGCGAGAAGTCTTCGGGCTCGTGGGCGGCGAGGTCTTTCGCGGCGTCGGCGTCGAGCGGGTGCCGCGACGTCACGAGCATCGCATCCGAGTGCGGGTTCCAGAGCAGCTCGAGGTGAAACGCCGGCACCGGGTGCCCGTTCTCGAACGTGCGCGCGGTCGGCTGCGGCGGGTGCGTCGTGTTGTCGACGAGGTTGTAGACGTTGCCGCCCTGCAGCACTCCTTGGGCGTCGCGCCCCGTCGTCTTCGTGCGCACCTCGTTCAGGTAGAAGGCGTCGGTCGTCTCGAGCAGGTAGCTGTGCACGACGCCGAGCGTGCCGAGGTTGATCAGGGCGGCGTCGAACGTCGCGTCCTCCTGCACGAGCGTCCACCCCGGGTGCGTGCGCGCGAAGTCGGCCGCGTCGGTGGGGCCGCCCTTCGGCTCGATGCGAACCTTGTCGCCGTTCGGCTTCACGAGGTCGACACTGCGAATCGTCTCGGCGAGCGGGCCGCGGCCGAGCACCGAGCCGTGCGTGCCGGTCGGCAGAACTCCGGCGATGGTCTGGCCGTCGAAGCCGCCGAGCGCGGGCATCGCGAGGCCCTTCGCCCAGAGCTCGGAGTTGATCTCCCGAATCGTCGTGCCGGCGCCGACGCGCACGAGGTGCTTGCGCTGGTCGGCGGAGAGGTCGCCGCGCAGCGCCTCGGCCGGCGTCGCGCCCGCGAGCTCGATGAACCGCATGCCCTCGGGGTGAATGTAGACCGAGTCGCTCGCCGCGGCCTTCGACCACGAGTGCCGCGAGCCGCCCGCCTTGACGGTGGTGCCGGGCGGCTGCGTCTTCGCGACCCACTTCATGACGTCGGCGAGCTGCTCGATGTCGCGCCCCGGCCGGAACGCGAGCTTCGGGGCCCACGTCACGTTGCGCCCGTGGTTCACCTGCGGCTCGGGCACCACCAGCGGCAGCACGCGCGCACCGACCTGCGCCACCGGAGCCTCGAGGCTGCTCCGGCTCATCACCTCGAGCCGAAGCTCGTCGGCGGAGCGCGTGAGGCTGAGCCTCGCGACGCGACCGCTCGCGTCGATCACGAACGCCTGCGGGTGCAGCGCCCCCGCACCCGTGAGCTCGAGCTCTCCGGCGTCGGCCGCCGTCGCGCGCTTCTCGCTGTAGCGCAGCACGGACCAGCCGCCGCTCTCGGCGGGCGTCACCAGAAACACGGAGTCGCGCCCGCCACCGTTCTTCTTCCGCCACGCCTCGACGGCAGCGGCCGCCGCGGCGCGCGTCGCAAACGGAGCGGCCGAGATGGGGCCCTCCTCTCTCATCGCCTCGGGGCGGCTCAAGAAGGTCGGCTTCCACTGAATGGCGAGCGACGGCATGCGACCTCGACGAGGTGACGGCGCGCCGGTCGCGTGATGGCTCCAACTTCGTGCGGCGGTTGCGCGCGGCGGCCCTCAAGCCAGCGAGATTCGTCGGTGACGCTGCGGTAGCGCTCGGGTGCTAAGCCTGCCGGCGATGAAGCTGAGGCAGACGCGCGCGCTCAACGGCGACCCGGCGACGGTCATCGAGGTCGAGCGCCCTGACGACTTCGACGCGCTCCTGGCGAACATCGTGCAGACGCGCTTCTACGACCTCGCCTACTTCGAGACCCACAGCGGCTACGAGGCCGGCAGGCTGGTGCCGAACTTCTGGTTCATCGCCGAGATGGCCGCGGCGCTGCAGCCGACGCGCGCGCTCGAGGTCGGCTGCGGCCGCGGCGACGTGCTGCGGCTGCTCGCCCGCCGCGGCGTCGAGGTCGCCGGCTGCGACTTCAGCGCCGACGTCTGCGGGGTCGCGTGGCCCGAGATTCGAGACCGCGTTCGACTCGGCGAGCTCGCTCCGGTCTGCCGCCGCCTCGCTGCCGCGGGCGAGCGCTTCGACCTCTTGCTCGGGTTCGACATCTGGGAGCACCTGTTGCCGGCCGCGCTCGACGACGCCCTCGACGCGCTGCTCTCGACCGGCACCGACGATGCGCTGTGCTTCTTCGTCATCCCCGCCTTCGGCGACGACCCCGTCTTCGGAGAGCAGTTCCCCCTCGAGCTGGAAGAGACCCGCCCCGAGTTCGAGGGCCGGCAGCCCTTCCGCCACCTGCTCGCCGAGCGCGTCGACCCTCCGGTGCCCGCCTCGGGCCACCTCATCTGGGCGCACACCGACTGGTGGCAGCGGGCCCTCGAGGCCCACGGCCTCGTTCGGGTGCCGGCGCTCGAGCGCACGCTCCACCGGTACTTCGACCTCGTGCTGCCGCACTCCAACCGGTCGTTCTACCTCTTGCGGCGCGACACGCCGGCGGCCGCCGCCCGCTGCGCCCGGTTGCTCGACGCGCCGTACAGTGGGGCCGCGTTTCTGCGCTGCCTGACCGGGTTCTTGCGCGCCACGTATGTCGCGGGCGAAGTGCGCTCGGGGCTGGTGCGTCACCTCGCGGCGCGGCATGCCCCCTCGTGGGTGCGGGCGGGCTGGCGGCGGCTCAAGGCTGCGCGCCGGTAGTCGGTCGTCGAGCCGCCGCGAGGCGGCCAGGCAGGCCATCGTTCCTCCGACGTGGAGACGAGTCTCTCGACCTGTGCCAGTACTTCGAGGGCCGGCAGGGCTCGAACGAGTGCTGGGGCTGCCTCTGCGACTGGGGCCACGAGGCGACTGCGTCCACGACGACGGCGTTGGGGCGACTGCTGGGAGTGGTGGTTCTGACCGCTGACGGCGGCGGTGACCACCTCGAGCAGATGCCGAGCTACCCGGCGTAGTCGTTTCCACCCGGCGCGGCGGAAGGGCCGGCGAGTGGACCGCGCAGCAGCCCCCTTGAGCTCACGCGCTGGCGATGGGCCGTGCCGCAGCCGGCGCGTCGGCCGCATGCGCCTGACGCTCGGCCAGGCCCTTCGCCTTGTCCCACTGCACGCCCTGGTGCGGCACCTTGCCCGCGAGAATGTAGTTGCTGCGCAGCGGGCGGCCGACGCACTCTTCGGCGCGGCGGCCGAGCGCGACGAGCTGCTCGACATCGAGCCCGGTCTCGATGCCCATCTCGGCGAGCATGCCGACGAGGTCTTCGGTGCCGGTGTTGCCGGTGTGCCCGCGGTGGTACGAGGCCGCGCCGGTCTTCGGCTGGCCGCCGATCGCGCCCAGCGAGCTGTCGATGTACCGGAACCCGAACGTGAGCGCCGTGAGCGTGTTCGCGATGCCCCACCCGCGGGTGTCGTGGAAGTGCACGACCACCTCGTCGCGGGTGAAGCCCGCGGCGAGAATCTCGTCGTAGAACTCGGCCACCTGGCGCGGGTTCGCCACCCCGGTCGTGTCGCCGAAGCCGATGTAGCGGGCACCCATCTCTTTCCACCACTTGCCGAGCGCGATGACGTCTTTGACCGGAACGTCGCCGGTGATGGGGCAGCCGAAGGCGGTGAGCACCCAGCCCAACACCTCGTGGCCCGTGTCGAGCGCGCGCCGCGTCATCTGCTCGAGCTCGAGCTTGTTCTCGGCGTGGGTCATGTTGACGTTCGCCTTGTTGTGGCGCTCGGTCGAGCTGATGACCATCGCGATCTCATCGACGCCGTAACCGTCGGCCTTGCTCGCGACCGCGCGCTCGATGGCCCGCGGCGTGGTGCAGATGCCGCGAAAGTGCACGCCGGCGCGCCGCGGAATCTTGGCCAGCACCTCCTCGGCGTCTTTGAACTGGGGCAGGTACTTCGGGTGCGCGAAGCTGGTGGCCTCGATGCGCGTGAAGCCCGCCTCGACCATGCGCGAGATCATCTCGATCTTCTGCGCCGTGGCCACGAAGCCCGGCTCACTCTGCAGCCCGTCGCGCGCCCAGCACTCGCCCATCACCACCGACGAAGGCAGCTGGCCGTGAAGCGACCGGGCGTGCGAGCCCTGCGCCCGGCGGCGCTGCACCACGGCCTCCTCGGCGTGCGCTTTCAGCGCCGGGTCGGCGAGCTGCGCCCGCGCGCCCTCGATCTCGAACGGGTGCAACGTGAGGCGAATGGCTGCGGTCTCGGCACTGCCCTCGAAGACGAGCTCCAGGCCGCGCTCGTGCTTCGCAGCCGAGTCGAGAACTGCAGAAAGCTGGGCGAGGCGAGTCTTCACGTGTCCTCCATCGCGTTCGGCGGCGGCATAGCCCGTCGCGGCCGCCGAACGCCAGTCGCAGTCGCCGGCCTTGCTCGCCGCCGACCTACAAGCACACGCGCCGACAGACAACGAGAACTGCGGGCGCTGCGGCCAGATCCGGGCCGTGCGGGGCAAGTGCGGGAGCAACTACACGCTGTGCCACTCGGGGCTCGGCGGCAACGCGCTGTGCACGAGCTGCGGCAACCTCGAGACGAAAGAATGCGTCGATCGCGAGGTGGCTCCGATTCGGTCCGCAACCCCCGGCCGGTGTAACCGCCGGGCCGACCGGGGTTCTGCTGCAGTATGAACCACACCGCTGGTCGGCACGCCCTTCACGTTCGCGCCAGCGCCGCGGCCGCCGTACCGGCGACCCGATGCGGGCGCGCGCTGCCCGACTCGGTGCAGCACTCGATGCCGTCGCGACGGTGGCCGGAGGTTGCCTCGCGCCGGTCATCGAGGGGCCCACGCCCGAGCGGGCGGCCCCAGCGGACACAGGCTGCGATGCGGGTGAGCTCAGAGACGTCGTGCGCGACGGCTGCGCGCCGATGTCAGCCGGCTGCGTCGATGCGGGAAGCTACGTGCTGCCATCAGCCGCCCTGCGGCTACCAGCTCCGGCCCCGGTGGGCCCCGCCTTCGCCGGCCGGCATCGTCGAAGACGCCGGCGCCTGCCTGTGAGGCGTCGGTCACCGGGCTGGCCGCCGCTGGGGCGACCAGTGCCGGTGCGGTGAAGCGCTCAGATGGGGTCGTTCATCAGGTCGACCATCTTGGTGGTCGAGCGGAACCACGAGGACGAGGGGGTTCTCAGCCCGATGTTCGTCGCGACGCTGTTCGGGTTCCCCGATTCCCACGTCTGGCGGCGGCCGTTGATGATCTGATCGACGCTCACGACGTACGGGTTCGTGCTGGAGCCGATGGACGTCGTGAAGCTCAAGATCGCTTGATCGTACGTACCCGGGACATCGAGGTTGGGCGTGTAAACCTGAATGTCCACCTTGTCTGACGACGTGTAGACCATGCGGTACTCGGTCCAGCTGCCGTCGGAGTCGAAGCGCAGCACGTTGTCGGCTTCACGGTAGTACGTCGACGCCGGCTGCTCATTGAACGACGCCGAGAACACGGTGGTGGCACCGAACACACCGCCGCAGCCGTACGAGCAGAGCTCGACCTTCTGCGTCTCGGCAGCGGGCAATGGGGGCTGGTCCGCCTCGCCACATGCCGCGAGGCCAGCGGTCAACGACAACGAAAGTAAGGCGCGCTTCATCGGGTTCTCCTGGGGTGTGGCCAATAGGGGCCGTGATGACGCCGGGCGTGCTCGGCGCCCCCCTCCCGGCGTCGGCTGAAGGGGCGCTCATGCAGTGAGACACGGTTGCACCGCCCCGGTTGCACGCTGGAAAGGCGGGCGGCCGCTGGCGCGCTCCAGAAGACTGGTCGCTGGCGGTCGCCGCCTTGACCGCGTAGCTCGCGTCCATGTCCCTTTTTCGCGCGTCGGCATACTTCCCGGCATGCGCTTCGCGATGCTGGGGCTGTTGGTGTGCGCGTGCTGGCGGCCCGTCGATGCGGCGGCTCCGACCGACTACGACGGGTATGACCCGGGCTGGTACGAAGTGCCCGACGAGCCCGCGACGAGCTTCTTCGCGGAGCTGCACCTCGAGATCTCGGGCCGCACCGTGACCGGCGAGCTGCCCCCGGGCATCGAGCTCGCCGTGCTGTGGCCGGGCGGGCAGCCACAGCGGTTCAACGGCGTGCTGCCGGAACCTCCCGCGGCGGCGCGGCAGCCGAGCACGGCGTGCAAAGGCGAGCGCGCCGAGGGGCTGTTGCTCGCATACGAGGGCGAGACGCTCGTCGGCGTGTCGTTCAAGCCGACCGACCGCTTCTCGTACAACCAGACGGCGTACAACGCGCAGGTCACGTGGAACAGCTGTGGGCAGGAGAAAGCGACCCTGTCGATGTCGCTCCAGCACGACCCGCGGCTGCAGCTCGCGCTCTGCGGCAGCTGCGACGCCGCGCTCGACCGGACCCGGCTGTCGTCGATCTCGGCCCACCTGCGCAGCGACGACGGCACGCTCGCGTTCTCGCCGTCGTTCGTGCGCACGCCCGACCCGATGACTCCCGTGCGGTACGAGGTGAACGGGAAGGAGTTCGTGCCGCCCGACCCGCGGCTGCCGCAGCCGAACGGCACTCCGGCCGAGTGGCGGCCCGGCGGCAACCGCGTGAAGGTGACGCTGGGCGACCTGCCGGCGTGGGAAGGGGTGCTCGTACTTCCGAGCGGGCGCTTCGCTCCGCAAGCGACGCCGCTGAGCGTGGGCGCCGACTTCTCGGTGACGTGGACGGGCGCCGCCTGGGCGAAGAGCTATCTGGTGCTGCTCCAGCCGGGCGACCCGAAAGGGCGCGTTGGCCCGGTCTCATTCCGCGTCACGGAGCCGAAGGTGACCGATCGCTTCGACGGCTTCACCGGCTACCTCAGCGAGGAGATCTCGTTCGCCGCCGTCATCGTAGAGACGCAGGCGTGGGTGGGCGTACCCGAGGCCGTGCCGTTTCACGGCCGCGTCGGGTACTCGCTCTCGTGGAGCGACCGCGTCGAGGTGCGTGTCTCGCGCTGAGGTGAGCTTGGCCTTCGCGAGCTCGGCCCAGATCGACTTCGGGGCATTCAGCACGTCTTCGTAGGAGCCGCCGTCGCGCTAGACCACCCCGCGTGCTGGCGATCCTCGACGTGCACT
This sequence comes from Myxococcaceae bacterium, assembly GCA_044223505.1. Classification (GTDB taxonomy): domain Bacteria; phylum Myxococcota; class Myxococcia; order Myxococcales; family Myxococcaceae; genus Xiheicaenimonas. Next base: position 115,707 of record JBGALX010000010.1, on the reverse strand, counting down.
ACTTCGCAGAGAAGGCCCGAGCCGCGTGCGTGCTCGCCGAGACCTGGGAGTCGCCCGAGGCCACGCGCGCGTGGACGACCGAGGTCTCACCGATCGCGCCGTACGAGCCCGGCCGCTTCTACCTCCGCGAGCTGCCCTGCCTGCTCGCCGTGCTCGAGGCGGCTCCGCGACTGCAGCACATCGTCATCGACGGCTACGTCTGGCTCGACGAAGCGCGGCGGCCGGGCCTCGGAGCCCACCTGCATGAAGCCCTGCGCCGAGCCGTGCCCATCGTGGGCATCGCGAAGACGGCGTTCCGCGGCTCGCCGATGGCCATCGCCGTCGACCGGCCCGGCAGCCGCCGCCCGCTGTTCGTCACCAGCGCCGGTATCGACGCCCGCGACGCCGCCGAGCGCGTTCGCCGCATGCACGGGCCGTTCAGAATCCCCACGCTGCTGCGGCACGTCGACCACCTCGCGCGCGTCGGTGACGGGCCCGCTCCCAACGGGTGACGGGCGCGTCGTCAGGCCACCCGGACACGCCCGTCGCGCGATCAGTGCTACAGAAAGGCGGTCGCATGAAAGAGGCCCACCTCGTCTCGGCGCACAACGTGCTCGTCGCCTCCGCCGAGCAACCCCTCGGGTTCGACTTCTTCGGCTCGGTCGTCACCGACGTGCCCGAGAGCGTGGCGGGGAAGACCGTCTATCTGACCGGCGACGTCTCGAGGCTGCGAGGGCGCCTCGTCGGCGCCACCCGCGTCTTCGTCATCGAAGAGCTGTCGCGCGGCGACGACGGCAGCTTCGAGCACGTGCCCCTCGGCAGGGTGCCGGCCGCAGTCGGAGGCGTCGGAGTCCTCTACCGCCGCTTCTTCGACGACGACTGCTTCCGCCGCATCTGCGCCGAGCACACCTTTCAGACGCTGACCGAGTCGGTGAAGCCGTCGAAGGCCCGACGCACCGGCATCTACCTGACTCCGGTGCGGCGAGATGGCGACGCGCTGCGCTTTCACCTGCTGCGTTGCTCGACGAACCTCTCGGGCCCCACCGAGAACTTCTGCGCGACCGACGAGCGCATCGTGAAGGCCCTCAACGACGAGGCTGCCGCGCTCTTCCGCGACCACGCGCCGCTCAATCACGTGCTGGCGCAGCTCTACCCCAACACCCCCGCGAGCCCGGGCGGCAAAGAGACCAAGGCCCGAATCTCCGAGCACTCCGACAAGACGAAGGACATGCCCGACAACGGCGTCATGGCCTTCTGCACGTTCTACGACGGGCTCGCGAAGCTCAGCCCGCTCGAGGGCGACCCGTTCGACTGGGGCCACAAGGGCAAGAGCGGGCTCACCCGGCTGCACTTCCGGCTGAAGAAGACCGTCGCGCGCCGCGAGGGCCTGCGGCCCGAGCTGTCGGTGACGCTGTACCCGGGCTCGGTGTTCTTCATGCCGCTCTCGACGAACCGGCTCTATACGCACGAGCTCAAGGCGTCGGTGCTGAACGCCGAGCTGCTCCCGACGCGCCTGGGCTACGTCGTGCGGTGCTCCAAGACCGAGGCCGTTCACGAGGGCGGCCGAACGTTCCTCGAGCTCGGGGGCGAGCGCGTGCCCCTCGAGCCGCCGACGCCCGAGGGCATGGCCGCGCTGCGCGAGCTCTACATCGCCGAGAACGAGTCCGATGCGTTCATCGACTACGGCGACAGGTTCCGCTTCAGCATGAACGACGGCGACTACGAGGCTCCTGATCCGAAGCGTGGCTGACGGCTTCCGCACCTTCTCGTTGCCGGCCGCCGACCGCGCGTTCGAGCAGCTCGCCGCCGCGGTGCCGCTCGAAGACGTCGCGAAGGGCCGGCGCGGCGCGGTGCTGGTCGGCGACGACGCGCGCGGCGTGCCGATCGTGCGCACGACCACGCCGTACCGCTCGCCCGCTCGACCCTTTCGAGACGCCCACGCGCAGCTCGCCCGCGAGCTTCGTGCGCGCGGCGCGCTGCCGCACGACTTCAACAACGCGCTCGTCGAGCACTACACGAGCGCCTGCGCCACGATGAAGGGGCACTCGGACCAGGCGCTCGACCTCGCCGAGGGCTCGTCGATCGCCGTCTGCTCCTTCTACCGCGAGCCCCAGCGCCCCTCGCGCCGCCTGCTCGTGAAGCCCAAGGGCCCGGGCGACGCCTTCGAGGTGCCGCTCGAGCACGGCAGCGCCGTCGTCTTCTCTCTCGACACCAACCGCGCGTTCACCCACGCCATCGCCTTGCGTCGGGGCGCACCCGACAACGACTGGCTCGGCTTCACGTTTCGAACCTCGAAGACGTTCGTGCGCTTCGTCGACGGGCACCCGACCCTGCCGACCGGTGAGCGCCTCACGCTCGCCGACGAGGCGCAGCGGCGCGCCTTCTTCCAGCTCAGGCGCCGCGAGAACGACGAGGCCGAGTTCACGTGGCCGCCGCTCGCGTACACGCTCAGCGAGAGCGACCGGGTGCCGCCCGTCACCGCCCGCGACTGAGGCTCGCCGACCACGACGACGTCGCCGCCACGCAGCTAAGCTCGGCCTCGCGGCGTGGGACCCTGCGTTACCGAAGACGTGCTCCTGTCGTACAGCGAGCAGAAGCTCCGGCCGGCCGACGCCGAGCGCGTGAGCGCGCACATCGACGGCTGCTCCGACTGCCGCATCATCCTCTCCGAGCTGGTGCACGCGCAGAGCGAGAGCCCTTCGCCCGAGCCTGCGCGGCCGCTGGTGCGCGGCAGCGCGCTCGGCCGCTACCTGGTGCTCGAGCAGATCGGCGCCGGCGGCATGGGCGTGGTGTACGCCGCGTACGACGCCGACCTCGACCGGCGCGTCGCGCTCAAGCTGCTGCGCAATGCGGGCGGCGCGAAGCAGCGGGCGCGGCTCGTGCGCGAGGCGCGCTCGATGGCGCAGCTCTCACACCCGAACGTGGCGCAGGTCTTCGGCGTCGAGAAGCTCGGCGACCGCGTCTTCGTCGTCATGGAGTTCATCGTCGGCGAGAACGCGCGCCGCTGGGCCGCGAACGAGCGCACCGTCGCCGAGGTGCTCGACGTCTTCATTCAAGCCGGCCGCGGGCTCGAGGCCGCGCACCACGCCGGCATCGTTCACCGCGACTTCAAGCCCGACAACATGATGGTGCGCCCGACCGGGCGCGTGAGCGTGCTCGACTTCGGGCTCGCGAGGCCTGCGGGCGAGGGCGCTCCGGCGCTGCCTGCCCACGAGTCGGGCCCCAACAGCCTCACCGAGACCGGCACGGTGATGGGCACGCTGCAGTACATGCCGCCCGAGCAGCGCCACGGCCTGCCGACCGACGCGCGCGCCGACCAGTACGCGTTCTGCCTGTCGCTGCACGAGGTGCTCTTCGGGGCGCCGCTGGGCCAGAGCCCGGCCCGAACGCCGCGCCTGCCTTCGCGTCTGTTGCGCGCGCTCGAGCGGGGCCGCAGCCCGAACGCGGCCGATCGCTTTCCCGACATGCACGCGCTGCTCTCGGAGCTCGAGCTGGCGCGCGCGCCGGCGCGCCGCTGGGGTTGGGCGGCCGCCGCCGTCGTCGCGCTCGGAGCCGTCGCCCTGGTGGGGCTGGGGCTCAAGGGCCCAAGCCCCTGCCGCGGCTCTGCAGCCGAGCTCGAGCGGGCGTGGTCCGCCGAGCGACGCGCCTCGGTCGAGCAGGCCTTCGCCGCGTCGGGCACCTCGGCCGCGGCGGTGCTCGCGGCGCTCGACGGCTACGGGGCGCAGTGGGCCGAGGCGCACCGCGAGGCCTGCGAGGCGACCCGCGTGCGCGGCGTGCAGTCGGAGGACCTGCTCGATCGCCGCATGCTCTGCCTCGACGCCCGCCGCGCAGCGCTCGGCGCCACCGCCACCGCGCTCGCCGGCGGCGGCCCCTCGCTGAAGCGCGCGCCGATCGCCGTCGGGCAGCTGCCGCTCATCGATGACTGCTCCGACCTGCGCTGGCTGCTCGCCGCCGTGCCTCCGCCCGCCGACCCGGCCGTGCGCGCGAAGCTGAACGAGGTGCGCGAGGAGCTCGCCAGGGTCCGCGCGCTGTCGGAGCTGGGCCGCGCCGACGAGGGCGCCCCGCTCGCCGCCGCGGTGGTCACCGCCACGGAAGAGGTCGGCTACCCGCCGCTCATCGCCGAGGCGTTCGCCGCGCAGGTCGACATCTTGCGCTGGGGCCTGGCGACGACGCCGATCGAGACCGCCGCGTGGAGCGGCGTCAGGGCCGCGCTCCAGAGCCGCGACGATCGGCTGCAGGCGCAGGCGTGGCTGAACCTCGCCGACGTCGTCGGCGGCACGATGCGGCGGTTCGCCGAGGGGCAGCGCCTGCTCGAGGTGGCGAAGGCCGCGATCGACGCGCTCGAGTCGCGCGGGCTGCTCGAGGCGGTCTGGTTCCGCGCGCTCGGCAAGCTGCGTGAGGGCTCGGGCGACGCGCAGGGCGCGGTCGCCGCCTTCCACGCGGCGCTCGAGCGGTTCGCCGCTGAAGACCGCGCGCCGCGCGGCGTCGACGCGTGGCTCTGGCGGCGCATCGCCATCTGCCACCAGAACGCCGGGCAGCGCGACCTCGCCGAACAGGCGGCGCGCAAGGCGGTCGCGCTCGGCGAGAGCGACGCCACGGAGGCGAGCCAGCTCGACCTCGCGCTGTCGACGCTGGCCGACGTGCTGCGCACGAAGCACGCGTACGCCGAGGCGCGCACGACGCTGCAGCGCTCGCTCGAGCTGTCGCGCAAGAGCGGCAACACGCGCCGCGTCGCGATCAACCTGATGACGCTGGGCGAGGTCGAGCGCGACAGCGGCAACCTCGCTCAGGCGGAGACCTGGTTCCTGCAGCTCGTCGCCAGCGTCGAGCAGCTGCCCGAGCCCAACCCCTACCTCGGGCAGGCGCTCGCCCTGCTGGGCGAGGTGCAGCTCAAGCGCGGCGACGTCTCGACGGCGCTTCGCGCGCTGACGAAGTCGGTGGCGATGTTCGATCGGTTCGGGCTCCAGCAAGACGTCGAGACCGTGACCTATCGCCTGTCGCTCGCCGAGGCCGAGCTTGCGGCGGGCGAGCGCGCGGCGGCGGGGGCTCGCCTCGAGGCGCTCGTGGCCCTGCTCGGCGCGAGCACGGCCGACCCCGGGGTGCTGGCGCCGCTCCGCTTTCACGCGGCGCGGCTCGCGTGGCAGGTCGGCGCGCAGAAGCCCGTCGCGGTGCAGCTCGCCACGGTGGCGCGCGCGGCGAGCGCGGGCGAGGCGCAGGCCGAGATCGACGCGTGGCTCTCGCAGCACCCGGTGCGGCGCTAGACTCGCGGCATGCAGGGCTCCGACCTCGACACGCTCTATGCGAAGTGCCGCGAGGCGTGGCCGGGCGTCGAGCTGCCGCGCGACGCGTTCGCGGCCTGGCTCGAGGGGCGCGACCCCCAGCACGCCGCCGAGCTGTACCTCGCGTGCGCGTGCGTGAAGGGCGTCGCGGGAGCCCACGCCGCGTTCGAGGCGCGCTACTTCGGCCAGCTGCGCACGCTCGGCCGCTTCGGCTCCGAGTCGTTCGTCGAAGAGGCGACGCAGGAGCTGCGGCAGCGGCTCTTCTTCGGCGTCGACGGCAAGCCGAAGCTCGCCGAGTACGGCGGCAGGGGCGGGCTCAAGCAGTGGCTGTCGGCGGTGGCGACGCGCGTCGCGCTGAACCTGAAGCGCACGCACAAGGACGAGCGCTTCGCCTCGCTCGACGGTGACGAGGGCCTGTTCGAGGTGCCCCTCGACGACGCGGGGCCCGAGCTCAACCACTTCAAGGAGCACTACCGCGCCGAGTTCAAGAAGGCGTTCGCCGACGCGCTCGGCTCGCTCGAGCTCGAGGCGCGCACGTACCTGCGGCAGTACTACCTCGACGGGCTCGGCCTCGTGCAGCTCGCGAAGCTGTACGGCTCGTCGGCGCCGACGGTCTCGCGGCGGCTCGCGGCGGCGCGCGCCGAGCTCTTGAAGGCGACGCGCGAGCGGCTCAGCGACCGGCTCAAGGTGACCCCGGTCGAGCTCGAGAGCATCTTGCGGCTCATCGAGAGCCGGCTGTCGGCCGAGGGGCTCTAGCGTGGGCGGCGCTGCGCATCGACCTCGAACGCCGTGACGCGTCAGGGCACGTAGCGCTTCACGACGATTGCCGAGCCCGCCATCGGCTGCGAGACCGCGTAAGCGACGTACGCCTGCCCGCCCGGCGCGCCGAGCACGAGCTCCGAGGCGGTGCCCATCGTGCTGACGGGCCCGCCGTAGCTGCGCCACGCGCCGTTCTCGAGGACCTTCACCTGCACCGAGCGGTAGTTCTCGATGAACCCGACGAGCGCGCGGTCATCGGGCAACAGCGCCATCGACACCGGCGCGAGCTGCGAGGTGCCGGCGAGCTGCGGCAGGTCGACCCACGCCGCGCCGTTCCACCTCCGGCCGGCGAGCGTCGTCGCGGGAAAAGTGCCGCGGCCCCAGAGCACGACGGGCCGGCCGTTGCCGTCGAGCGCGAAGTCGAAGCCCGAGAGCCCGGGGTTCGGCGCGGCGATGGGCGTGTTCACCCCGGCGCCGCCGAGCTGCGTGCCCCAGCTGCTCGCGGCCGCGTCGAAGCGGTGCACCGAGATGACGCTGGTCATGAAGCCCGCGTAGATGAGCGACGGAACTCCGGAAGCGTCGAACTGCAGCAGCGCGCGGTACGGCGTCTGCGGCGTGTCGGGCAGCTGCGCCGGCCCGACGCTCTCCCAGAGCGAGCCTGTCCACCGCACGACGGCGACGGTGCCCGAGGCGCACGCGACGTACACCGTGCCGACGGCGTCGAGCTTCACGCTGCACGAGGGCTGCCGTGTGGCGGCGAGACCGATGAGGCTCCACTGCGCGCCGTCCCACGTGGCGACGCGGGTCTCGTTGACGCCGACGACCTCTTCCGCCCACGAGACGGCGAGGTCGCCGCGCGCGTTCGAGGCGATGGCCGGGTACCGGGGAATGCGGCCCGGGTTGGAGGCGATGGGCCCGCCGAGGTCGACCCAGGCGGCGCCGTTGAAGCGCCGCACGCGGAAGAGGAACGTGTCGGGCATGGTCTGCTCGAGCCACCCGACGACCGGGTTCGTTGCCGCGTCGAACGCCATCACCGGCTGGCTGACGAGGGTGCCCGGCGGCGAGACGGCGTCACCGACCTGCACCCAGCTGCCGCCCGAGCCCCCGACGGCGCCGGTCGTGGCGGAAGCCGAGACCCAGGCGCTCTCGCCGACGTCGTTCACCGCCTTGATGCGGTACTCGTAGAGCGTCGTCGGGGTGAGGCCGGTGTCGGTGTGAAACGTGCCGCCTGGAGCCGGGCCGATGACGGTGAACGCACCTGCCGGTGCCTTGCGCTCGAGCACGTAGTGCGTCGCAGAGGGCACCCCTTCCCACGTGAGGTTGACGGTGACGTTCGCGCCGGGAATCGCGCTCAGGCGCGCGGGAGCGGGCGGCGCCGAGGTGACTCCGAAGACCGCCTCGCGGTCGACGTTCGACCAGGGGCCGGTGAGCTGCCCGCGCGCGGCGCGAACCCGGTAGTGGTAGATGGCCGCGCGCGGCCCGACGCCGTAGTCGCGGTAGCTGCCGCGCCCGGTGGTGCGCACCGAGGTGTACAGCGCGAAGCCCGCGTCGGCCGCGTCGAGGGTCAGGTCGTTGTTCACGACGCGCTCGATGACGAGATCGATGGGCATGTCTCGGCGCGTCGGCGACGTCCACGACAGCGTGATGCTGCGGTCAGCCTCGTAGTCGGTGGTGAGCTCCGGCGTGCGCAGACACGTGTTCGGCCCTTCGCCGTCGATGAGGCACGGGGCGGCGGCATAGATGCTGAAGCCCATCGTGCTCGCGCGCGCCACCTTCGCGTCGGCGTCGAACGTGGTCTCGAGCTGGCTCACCTGCCCGTCGGGCCACGCCTTGAACAGCACGAGCTCGGAGGCGGGCGGATCATCGACCTTCACGGAGAGCTCGACGGGGAGGTTGAAGCGCGCGCCGTCGGGGAAGAGCTCCCACGCGGTGCCGGGCAGAAACGCCTGCCCGCCGGGGAGCGCCTCGAGCGCGACGAGCTCGACGTCGATGGGGTCGGTCACCGCGCCGGGCGGAAAGACGAGCTTCGCGCGGCCGTCGCGCGACTCGACGGTGCCGCCGGCCGAGCTGATGGGAGTGCCGCGGTGGTTGCTGCACGCGGCGAGGGCGAAGCAGAGGAGGAGCAGGAGTGAGCGCATGGAGCAGGTCCTTTTCGTCAGAAGGGGAGAATCCAGATGCCGGAGAGCGCCTCAGCCGCGTTGCAGTTGACCTGCACTGCGCGCGGGGTGAGGTACTTGCTGGCCGAGAGCACCGCGGCGATCTCGGTGCTGCCGTCGCGCATGCAGAAGCCGCCGTCGTCGCTGAGCTCGACGCCGAAGGGGCCGTTGAACCCGAAGCCGCCGGCGAGGTCGATGACGTCGCCCGACAGCGCGCTCACGGTGAACTCGCCCGAGGTGAACGCGCCCTGCGAGTCGAAGCCTGCTCCGTCGAGGCGACCCCTTCGCCGCCCTCGAGCTCCGCAGGACCACCACACCCCACCAACGCCAGCACCACACAGCATTCGATTCTCATGAGGCGGGCTCATCGCAAGCTCCGCGCCACGGGTCTGCGTGCTTGGGCTCGGGCGCGGCGGGTCAGATCCCATGGGACATTCGACCTGGGACGTCTCAGAGGGCGTCGCTCACCGTGCGGTTCCCGGTGAAGAGGCCCCAGATGAAGGCGGGGAGCCCGAGCCCGAAGAGCGGGAGCCCGAGCACGACGCCGACATAGGCGTTGTGGCAGTCGTTCTTGTCGCTGAGGCTGGTGCCGCCGCACCTCGAGGCCTTCAAGCCCGCGAGCGCGAACGAGGCGGCTGAGGCGACCAGCAGCGTGGCGCCGACCCACTTCGGCCAGGTGCGCCGGAAGTCGAGCGCGTGGCGCGTCGAGCCCTCATGCGTGTAGTCGAACTCGAAGGAAGGTGAGCCGGTGGCGACGACGGTCGCGGGGCCCCGCTCGAGCTGCAGCTCGCAGGGCCGGCCGGCGGTGACCGGCTCGGGGCACTGGAGCTGGCGGCCGCGCTGGCGAACGAGGACTTCGTACTGCTCGCCGTCGGCGACGGTGAACTTCGCGGTGATGGGGTCTGCGGCGAGCGCGGTGAGGACGATGAGGTGAGTGAGGGTCATGCGCGCCGTACGAGCAGCGCGCGTGCCATCACTTCGCGGGCGGGTGCGTCGCGGCGAGGCGGCTGTCGAGCACGGCCTCGCGGCCCGTGGCTTCGTCGACGGGAAGCAGCGAGGTGCGGGCGGCTTGCGAGCCGAACGCGACCTCCTGGTGGAAGAAGTAGTTCTTGCCGGCTTGCACGTCGACGACGACGGGTGACGCGTCTTCGCCCAGGGACAGCACGGTGTGCCCACCGGGCGCGAGCTCGGTGTGCAGGTAGGTGCCGGCCTTCGTCATGCCGAGCGCGCGGCCGTCGAGCTGGACGCTGACGGCGAGCGCAGAGAGGACGAAGCGGCTGGGCCGGTAGACGTAGAGGCCGGCCTTGCCTGCGGAGGGAGTGAAGGACTTCGCAGAGCGGTCAGCCGCCGCCGAGCCGAGCGGAACAGTCGCGCAGCCGGCGGCGGTGAGGAGCAGGAGCAGCGTCGTCGTCAGAGTTCTCATGGGAGCGCCTCTCAGCAGCGCGCGTGCCACGAGGAGCGGCGGTGACGTCTCAGGTGGGGCGGCCGCCGCTGCTGCGGGGTCGGACGATCGCAGCGCTTTCGCCGACTGCGGTGGGGCGCCCGGTGCCACCCGCCTCTACCCCGGAGGAGCCGAGGCCAGCGCCGTACTTGCGACCCGCGAGGAAGGTGCCGACGCCGACCTGGTGGTCGGTGGTGCCGTCGACCGGGTCCCACGAGTTCTGCGGGCGGGTGAGGGGCACCGCGCTCTGCTGCGGAGCGCCGCCGCTGTTCTCGGCGCCGTCGCCGGTGAGGCCTGCGGCGGGCATGCCGCTGCCGCTCGCGGAGCCGGTGCCGCCGCCGTCGTTGCCGTCGGCGCCACCCGTCGAGCCGTCACCGGTGGGGCGGAGCGGCCGGGTTCATCGTCGAGCGGCCATCGCTCGCGCCGTCGAGTGAGCGCAGCCGATCGAGCGGGCTCGACCGATTGCTCCCCTTCGTCGCCTGGTCGCCGAACGCGTCGTACGGGTTCGAAGCGGCGCCGCGGTTGGCGACATCGTCGAGGCCCACGCGCTTGCGCGCGGCCTGGTCGAACTGGTCCAGCTGCGCCGCCGTACGCGACGCGACGTCGGCGAGCCGCTCGAGCGAGCGCGGGTCATCAGGCCGCTGCGCGCGCGTCTTCGAAGGCGCCGCCTGCGCCACGGGCTTCGCGGCCTTCGCCGCAATCTGGGTGGTCACCGTGCTTCGGGAGGCGGTCGTCTTCTTGATGGTCATGCCGGCACACGGAGCAACCGATGTGCCGGCGCCCCCTCGTGCGGCGCGGCGCGAGCACCACGCTCGGCCCCACTGAGACCGGCCCGTGCGACGCCTCATGAGACGACGAGCCCCGCCCCAGCGACATCGGCGCTCACGCCCCGGCCCGGGACTTGAATCGCCCTGCGCGCATGAAGCCGCTCGGCGCCATCCTCCTCGCACTCGACGTCATCACCGCCCACGAGCTCGACTGCGCGCTCGACCTCTCGCGGCGCACGGGCGTTCGTCTCGGCGAGGTGCTCGTCGCGATGGAGGCGTGCACCGAAGACGACGTCGTACGGGCCCTCGGCCTGCAGAGCGGCCTCGCGGCCATCGCGCTCGACCGCTGCGTGCTCGACGTCTCACTCGCGCAGCGGGCCCCAAGAACGTTGATGCACGCGCTGCGGGCGGTGCCGCTGTGGCTCGTCGGAGCCCAGCTCGTGGTGGCGGTGGCGGCGCCGCTCGCCGTCGCCGATGCAGAGCGGCTCGCCGCCGAGGCCGCGGTCACCACCGTGCGGCAGCGGCTCGCGAGCGAGGCGGCCGTGCGGCGCGGCCTCGCGCGGCTCTACGGCGCGCTCAGTCTTTCCACGTGAGGCCGTGGGCTTCGATCCACCGGTAGATCTGCCGCCGGTCGCGCCCGAAGTGCTTCGCCGTCGCGCGCACGCTCTGGTGCTTCTCGAGCGCCGCGAGCAGCTCTTCCTTGCTCGGGCTCGCCCGCCGCGCGCGCGGCGCCGCCGGCGCGGCCACTGCCGAAGGAGCCTCCCGCTCGAGCGGCTCTTCCTGCTCCATCGTCCCGATCCACGGGGGCAGCCCCTCGGCCGCCACGGCCTCGGGCGCACCCGACGAGCCGAGCGCGTGCACCAGTCGGTCGAGCGTCCGCAGGTTCTCGGGCCACCGCGCGAGCAGCAGCGCCTCGACCGCCTCGGGCTCGAGCGGCGGCAGCGGCGGGCGGCCCTCGCCCTTCCACTTCGCGTAGAGCAGCTCGAGCCACATGAGCAGGTCGACCTTGCGGTCGCGCAGCGGCGGCACCCGCAGCTCCCACAGCGCGAGCCGCGCGTACAGGTCGCGACGAAACCGCCCCGCCTCGACCTCGGCCGCGAGCGAGCGGTTCGTCGCCGCGACCACGCGCACGTCGACCTTCACCGCCTGCGTCGCGCCGACCGGCATCACCTCGCGCTGCTGCAGCACCCTGAGCAGCTTCGGCTGCACGTCGAGCGGCAGCTCGCCAATCTCGTCGAGGAACAGCGTGCCCCCCGCCGCAGCGCGAAAGAGCCCCTGGTGCACGGCGTCGGCGCCGGTGAACGCGCCCTTCGTGTGCCCGAACAGCTGGCTCTCGACGAGCTGCGCCGACAGCGCGGCGCAGTTCACCGTCACGTACGGCCCCTTGCGGCCCGAGAGGCGATGCACCTCGGCCGCGACCATCTCTTTGCCGGCGCCGGTCTCTCCGAGAATGGTCACGGGCGCCGCATCGGGCGCGGCCTTCGCGAGCTGGGTGCGCAGCAACGCGACGCCGAGCGCCGCGCCGGGCAGCGCCTCGGTCGACGCGATCGGCTCGACCTTGCCGGTCTCGTAGACGAGCACCACGTCGGCGAGGCGCACCACGCTGCCGTTCGCGAGCGGCGCCGGCTCGTCTTCGAGCTCGACGCCGTCGACCCGCGTGCCGTGCTTGCTGCCGAGGTCTCTCACCCCATGCGCGCCGACGGCCTCGTCCCACACGAACTCGGCGTGCCGCCGCGAGACCGAAGCGTCGCGCACCGTGATGCCGCCCTCGGCTTCGCGGCCGACCACCACCGGTTCGCGACCGACCGGGTACGCACCCGCGCACGCCGTGGGAAAGACGACGGTGAGCCGCGCCGACGGAGCGCTCGCACGGCGCGCCGGTCGGCGACTGCGGGAGGCGGTCGAATCAGCCGTCACGCCCCGCATCTTCAGCGCGGAGGTCGGCCACCGCCAGCGAGAAACGGTCATCGCTCATACGCGCCGATGTCGGCCGCGGCCCCGTTCACCCGAGGGCGGCGGTCGACGTCGCGGTCGACGGTCGTGCCGTCGACGCGCGTGCCCACCTGACCGCGGTCGATGCAGGGCGAGCCGGCGGGGAGCACGTACGTGCCCGGCGCGGCCGTCGCGCCGAACGGGTTCACGTTGTCACCGACGACGTTGCCGAGCGCGTCGGGCACTCCCCCGTCGGAGGCGGTGATGAGCCCGACGTTCTCACCCGACACGCGCCCGGCCGGGCGGGTGTACCAGAAGTAGTTGTGGTCGAAGCGCTGCGGCACGAAGCAGGCGGCCGTGCCGCGCACCATCGACGCGTTGAAGCCTGAGCCCGCGCCGAAGAGGTTCGAGCTCGCGAAGAGCTCGACTGCGCTGTTGCAGGTCAAGGCCGACATCGTGGCGGTCGACATCGAGTCGCTCGCCACTTCGACGGTGTTGCCTGCTGCGAAGAGCCCGGCGCCGGTGACCACGCCGCTGACTTCGACCTCGAGTATGCCGAGGTTGCAGTTCGAGCCGGTGGGGCCCGCGAGCAGCAGGCTCGAGTACAGCTCGAGGCGCGAGCCGGTGGCCTTGAGGCCCTGAAACGCGGCTCCGCCGCGACCCACCGCCCGCGCGCGCTCGATGACGGCGGCCGAGCTCGTGAAGCGCAGCGCGATGGTGCCGGAGCACGTCGACACATTCACCGGGGCCGTCAGGTCGACGTCGGTGATGCGCAGCCCCGCGTAGGCCGGCACGTCTTCGACGTCGATGCCGACGATCGACTGCGCAGAGGGCGAGACTCCGCCGTCGAGGGTCAAGTCGTGCAGCGAGATGGGGCCGCTGCGGAGCACGTCGCGCACGCGATACCCTCTGACGACGCCCGGAGGGCGCGGCGCGTTGACCGTATCGAACCCGATGTCGAACGCCGCGTTCGGGCCCGTGAGCCCGATGCCGACGGTCTCGCCGGCGTAGTTCGTCACGCTGCTGGAGGGCAGGTCGATGCGGTTTCTCAGCACCGCCCCGGCGCTGTCGACGAGAGAGATGCCCACGATGTCTTCCCCGGCCGAGGTCGCCTGTGGCAGCGGCCCTGGATGAAGGGCGCCGTCGACGTGGTTGTCTTCGATCAGCACCTGGCCGCAGCCTTCGGTGACGATGCCCGCGGTCTGAATCGCGTTTCCCGCGGCGAGCACGAGGTGGCAGCGGCGCACTGCGAGCGGCGCGAGCGTGTCTCGCAACCAGACGAGCCGTGTCTTCGCGCTGCCGGTCGAGTTGAGCTGCCCGACCTCGAGCTCGCGGACCTCGAGCGGGCCGGTGGCGCCGAGCACGTGCACGGCCGAGAAGGCGTTGACCGCCTGCGCAGGCACCGCGACCCGGCGGACCAGCCCCGAGCCGCGCCGTACGTCGACGCCGTGCAGTCGCTGCGTCGACGGGTTCACCAGCGCTGAAGCGGCGACCGTCACGTCGTCGATGCGAACGCCGCTCGAGTCGACGGCGCGGACGATGGCGAGGTCGGTCGAGGTGCAGGTCGGGAGCGCCGAGAAGCTGCCCGAGAGCTGGCGCACGGCGAGGCCGGGGGCGTAGCTCGCGCCGAGCACCGCGGCCTCCGCCTGGGTGCAGGGGGCTCCGGCGAGCAGCTCGAAGCCGCCGACGGTGACGTTCGGAAGCGGCCGCGTGAGCGTGCCGGGCACGCGCACCACCTCGAAGGTACCGGCGCTCAGCTGCGAGTGGGCGCTCAGGTCGCGCACCCAGCGGTTGGTGCTGGGGCAATGCACGTAGCCGCCGAGCAGCCCCTGCCCCGCAGCGGTGAAGCTGAGCTGACCCGTGAACGCATCGTTCGCCCGCACCGCGACCACGACCGACGCGTCGGGGGTGAACATCGTCGCGAACGATGACGCGGGGCTCGCCGTCGAGAGCCCGGTGCCTCCGCCGTCGGCGGCCACGAAGCGGTTCGGCAGGATGTCGAAGACGCAGCGGCCGTCGTCGCACACCTCGCCGCTGCGGCAGTCGCACGGGCCGTTGGGGCACGCGAAGCCGCCGCCGTCGGCGAGCGCGTTGGGCCGGGGCTGGCAGCTCGTGTCGATGCAGATCGTGCCCGCAGGGCAATCGACGTCGACGTCGCAGGTCCCGTCGAACACGCAGGCTCCCGACTGGCAGTTGCGGTGCGCCGGGCAGTCGGCGCGGTTGGCGCACTCGGGGACGCAGCGGCTCGCCGCGTTGCACTTGAAGCCCGGGTCACAGAGCAGCGGGCCGCCGCAGACCCTTCGGCAGAGCGTGCCGTCGCACGCCTCACCATTGGGGCACTGCATGCCGTTGCACGGCGTCACGCACGTGCGCGTGCTCGGGTCGCACGTACGGGCGCCGGTGCAGTCACCGTTCGAGAGACACGAGGGCGCGCAGAGCCCGTCGTCGCACCAGCCGGTGCTGCAGTCTTGCGTGGTGGCGCAGCGGCCCGCATCCAACGTGACGGCGGAGCAGAGGCTCGACGCGACGCACTGGTTCGCGCGGCAGCACCCCGCGGCGCCGCAGTCACCGTTCGCAAAGCACGGCAGCCCGCAGCGGCTGGTGAGGCACTGCAGCCCCGGCTTGCACTCGAAGTCGGCGCGGCAGACGTCGCCGTAGCCCGAGTCCGGGAGGAACACGCCGCTGTCGGGCGGCGGCGCGGCGCTCTCACCAGGCCGCGCGCAGAGCCGGTCTTGGGTGCAGCGCTCGCCGAAGGCGCAGTCGCCCTCGAGGCGGCACTCTTTGCGGCAGACCTGGTCGCGGCAGCGCATCAGCACCGGGCAGTCGCTGTGGTACTGGCACGCGATCGTCGGCAGGAGGCCCGCGTCGTTCAGCTCGCTGGGGCCTGCGCAGAAGTCCTGCACGCAGGTCTGGCCGGGCAGGCACGCCGCCACCAGCGCGCCGGTCACGTCCGGGGTACAGCCGTTGCGGCACGTGAGGTCGACGCCGCACGACGTGAGCCCGGGGCACGTGTTGCTGCCGGGCGCGCACGCGATCTCATCGTCGAGCAGGCACGCGGTGACATCGGGCTCGAGGGTGCGGCAGTAGCTCCGGCTCTCGAGGCAGTCGGGGTCGGCCTGGCAGATGACGTGGCAGCGCTTGAAGAGGCAGGTCAGACCCGGCCGACAGTCGGAGGGCAGGTAGCAGTCGCCCTTCACGCCGCCGCCGCCGCTGGAGCACGTCGAGAAGACCGCGAGCATCACGAGACCATGGGCGACGACCTTGGGGCGCAGGAGCATGAGGTGCTTCTGAGCAAGGCACATGCCGGAAGGGTGCGCTACCGTCGAAGGCGCCTGGGCCGTCAGTTGCACTGCGCCCGCCGCATGAAAGACGACCCGATGAAGTGGAGCTGCCCTCGCTGTGCGCGCCGCTTCGCCGCGGGTGGGCGTTGCTCCGAAGACGGCACGACGCTGGTGCAGCTCACCAGCCCGTCGGACCCGCTCATCGGCCTCGAGCTCGGCGGCTACACCCTCAAGGCGCGCCTCGGGCGGGGAGGCATGGGCGCCGTCTACCGCGCGCTGCAGCACTCGGTCGGGCGCGACGTGGCGCTGAAGGTCATCTCGTCAGACAAGCTCGACGACACGAAGATGGCCGAGCGGTTCATGCGCGAGGCGCACGTCGCGGCGCAGCTGAGCCACCCGAACATCGTGACGGTGCTCGACTTCGGGCAGCACGCCGACGGCACGCTCTACCTCGCGATGGAGCTCGTCGAGGGCATCACGCTCTCGAAGCTCACGAGCGCCGGGCCCGTCGAGCCCGAGCGCGCGATTCGCATCGGCGTGCAGATCTGCGCCGCGCTCGAGGCGATGCACGCGCGCCACATCATCCACCGCGACCTGAAGCCCGCGAACGTGGTGCTGATGAGCGCCCCTCCCGACACGGTCAAGGTGCTCGACTTCGGGCTCGCACGGTTTCGCACCGACCCGCATCTCACCGCCAGCCAGCAGGTGGTCGGCTCGCCGAGCTACCTCTCGCCCGAGGCGGCGCGCGGCGAGGAGCCCGACGGGCGCGCCGACCTCTACGCGCTCGGCGGCGTGCTCTACCACCTGCTCGAGGGCGCGGCGCCGTTCGGCGAGGGCGACTTCTCGGTGGTGCTCGGCCGCCAGCTCGACGGCACCACGCGCCGGTGGGAGCGACAGCAGCCTCTCGCGCTGCGCGCGCTGGTCGAGAGCCTGCTCGACCCCGACCCCGACCATCGCCCCGCGAGCGCGGCCGACGTGCGCGAGCGGCTGACCGCGCTCCTCGAGCTGAACGACGCACCCGCGCAGTCCGAGATTCGCCCGCTCGACCCCGACTCGACCCGGCTCTCGGCCCCGACGGCTCTCGGGCGACGGCCTGCTGCCGTGATGCTGCTGCCGCTCTTCGCCGCACTGGGCGTGGCTGCCGTCGTCGTCGCCGCGCTGAAGCTCAACGAGAGCCCCTCGACCGCGCCGCTCGTGGTCTTCACGTACGAGCCCCTGGCGGTCGTCGATGCAGGGGCGGCACCGCCGGCCGTGACGGTGGCCGAACCCGAGCCTCACCCCCCAGACGCGGGGGTGAAGACGACGAAGAAGAAGGTCACGAAGACGCGCTTCGAGGACGACGGCCTCGCAGGGAAGAACGAGTGAGCTCGCTCGCCCTGTTGCAGTTGCTCGTGATGCTCGCCGCTCCTGCCGAGGGGCCCGCCGACGAGGCCTCGCGCCGCTTCGACCTGGCCGTTCGCCGCTACAACCGCGGCGACCGCGAGGGCGCGCTCGCCGAGTTCCAGCGCGTGCAGGAGCTCGCGCCCCGCCCCGCCGTGCTCTTCAACGTCGCGATGATTCACGCCGCGCTCGGCCACTGGGTGCAGGCGCACCAGGGGCTCACCGAGGTGCTCGCCGCGCCCGGCACGCTGCCCGAGCCGCGCCTCGCGCGGGCGCGAGAGAAGCTCGCCGAGGTCGAGTCGAAGGTCGGGCGGCTCACCGTTCGCTGCGCGACGGCCGGCGCCACCGTCGAGGTGAACGGAGTCTCGGCCGGGGTCGCTCCGCTGCCCGGGCCGGTGGTGGTGCCCGCGGGCCGGGCGCTGGTGACGGTGTCGGCGCCGGGCCGCGTACCGCAGCGCGCCGAGCGGCTCGTGCCCGGCGGGGGCGCCGCCGAGGTGACCCTCGAGCTCGAGCCCCAGGCGGTGGCGGTGAGCACCGCGCAGCTCGCCGTGCGCTGCGCGGTGCCTGGCGCAGACGTCTTCGTCGACGACGTGCGCGTGGCGGTGACCCCGCTCGCGACTACGCTGGCCGTCGCCGCGGGCAGTCACCGCGTGCGCCTCGAGCGCGAGGGCTATGTGCCGGTCGCGCGCGACGTGACGCTGGCGGGCGGGGCCTCGGGGCAGCTTCAGCTCGACCTCGAGCCCGACACCGGCCGCAAGGTCGCCGACGACGGAGCGCTCGCGCCGGTCTGCACCGAGACCCAGGTGCAGCTGACCGTCGACGGAACGCGCCGCGGCGTCGACCTCGCCTCGCTCACCGTGCCGCCCGGGCCGCACGTGGTGCTGCTCGAGCGCGGAGGCTTCTACCCGGTGCGCCGCGACGTCACCGTGCAGCCGGGCGCCACGCTGCAGCTTCCGGTGATGTTCGAGCCGACGCCCGAGCTGCGCGCGACGATGGACGAGCAGTTCCGCCGGCACCGGCTCGCCTCGGTGACGATGTTGATCGCGGGCGCCGTGGGGCTCATCGGCGGCGGCGGGTTCCTCACCTACGGCCTCACCCGCTCGGCCACCGTCGCGCGGGAGCTCGACGCGGCCGAGCTCGCGCTGCGCACCGACCTGAGCTGCGCCAGCACTGCGGGGCTCATGCGGTGCGAGGCGCGCAAAGACGCGGCGGCCGCTGAGCGTGACCGGCTCTCGAACACGCTGTGGCTCGGGCCAACCGCGATGGGGCTCGGGGCCGCGCTCGTCGCTGCCGCCGCAGTGGTGCTGTTCACCGCGCCCGACGTCAGCCGCTTCGACCTGCCCGCGCCCGACGACGTGCTCACGCCCGCGCTCGGCCTGACGGTCGGACCTGATGGTGCCGGCCTCACTGTGACATCGCGGTTCTGATGCGCAGGACTCCGGTCGTCCCATGGGACGACGAGGCCCCGTCGACCGCCGGCTCGAGCCGACGCCGCGAGCGCGAAGACCGGCTCGAGCCCACGGTCCCGTCGCGGGAACGACAGTTGCAGCCGAACCGGGCATGCCGAGAGTGCTCCTTGGAATCGCCGTCGCCGTCATCGCCGTCATCGCCGCAGGCTGCGGCCCAGTCACCCCCACAGACACGCTGTGGACCATCTCGTGCGACGACGTCGCGTGCACCAACGCCAGCGCCTACCTGCACGCCGACGCGACGGCCGGCCACGTCGAGTCCCTCGAGTGCAGATGGACGTGCGTCAACTTCGCGGGGAAGCCCCGCGCCGACGTCTCGGCGGCGTTTCAACGCGCGTCCCAAGGCATGCGCTGCTGGGAGCTGGTGCCCGGGTCACCGTCGGTCTCTGCGTCGACGGCGTGCAGCAGGTAGCCTCCCGAACGACGCCGACGCGCGAGAGTCGGGGCGAGCCGACGACGCGTCGCCTCCACCCGCCGCTCGGCGCCGCCAGGTGCGCGAGACGCCGTCGCGAAGCGCTGGCGTGCCGGCTGCACTGCGCCGTGCCGGAGGAAACACCACCGATGAGAAGATGGAAGCTCGCGGCGCTGGCGCTGATGTCGAGCGCAGCGGCCGCTCAAGACGACGTCGTCGCGTACGGCATTGCCCAGTTCGGCGGCACGGGCGAGTGCGGCACTGCGGGCATGACGCACCCCGTTCACGTGGACACCGCCGCGGCGTTCGCGGGCGCGTTCAACTTCGTAAAGCAGTACGGGGGCTGGGGCGCCGTCTACACCCGAAACAACGGGCTCGCGCGGAGCGTCTTCTTCGCTGACGGCTCGAAGCAGTCGAGCGGCGCCGACACGACTCCGGGCTACGGCATCGACAGCGTCGACGTGCTCTACGTGCACACGCACGGCAACCGCTCGCTCGTCGAGAAGTGGACCTCGCTCACGATGGGCAACTCGCTCTTCGACTGCTCCGTGCGCACCGACCAGGACCTGTTCTTCGGTGGCGGAGCCAAGGAGGACCTCGACATCGCCGTCATCAAGGCCTGCCAGTCGGGCGACTACGACGTCTGGCTCGCGGGCGGCTACACCGACGACATCGCCAAGCCGAACAGCTCCTTCACGATGTGGAACGCCTTTCACGGCGACTCGTCGTGCGGCGACCACGTGACCGACTACATCGGAGACTACGCCTACGGCTCGTTCGCCAACGGCGTCGGAGAGAACTGGCTCGACGCGGCGTACGACAACGACGGCGACGACGACGACTGCCCGGTCTCGATTGTCCTGGGCTCGACCGCCGATGCGCGACACCACAGGTTCGAGTGGGGCGGCTTCACCGATCGCGAAGACACCGGCTCGAAGACCGGCTCGTCGTACTACTTCTTCTCGGGCTGCACGCCGACCCACGGGAGGACGCTGCCGTGAAGCGCTACCTTCCTGCCTTGCTCCTCGCGGGCTGCGCCGTCGACGCCACCGTCACCGAAAGTCAGGCGCCGGCCGGGCAGACCGAGCAGGCTCCGCTCACCCGCTTCAAGCTCGACTCCTCGGCGCTGGCCGTACGACCTGCGGCCGTCGCGCCGGCGCGCGCTCTGAGGCGCGAGAAGCACGACGTTCAGAACATCGCGGCGCGGCTCCTGCGCGCCCCGCAGTCGCCCTGGGTTGCCAAGGCGGGGCCGCGAGCCAGCTACCGCGCCTCGGACTGGGAGCTCGAGGTGGACCCTGCGACCGGCCGCATCTTCGGGAACCGGCCCGACACCGCCGAGGCCGACGGCGTGCAAGACGAGGCGCAGCTGCGCGCCGACGCGCTCTCACGGCTCGCCGACTTCGGCGTCGACTCGTCCGAGGTGGGCAAGGTCCTTCAGCGGCGGCTGATGTCGACCGACCGGGAAGCGAGCACCTCGGCGGCTGCTCCACGCCTGCGCGCGTACAAGACCTTCATCTTCCGCGAGGTGAACGGCATACCCGTGCGCGGCCACCGCGCCGTGCTCACCCACGGCAAGGACGGCGTGCTCCGCAAGGTGCTCATGACGTGGCCCGCGCTGGCGGCGACCGGACACCGGCTCGAGAGTCGGCTCGACGTCGCGACCATCGAGGCGCGCGCGCGCGCCGCCCTGGCGCGTGAGGGCGCCACCGGCGGCGATGCGAGGCTGGGCTGGCGCTACGTGCCCGTGCCGGCCGCCGACGGCGAGGTCACGCTGAAGCTGGTCGCGATCGCGAGGCTCGCGGCCGCCCAGGGCGATGGCACGACAGAGGAGCCGCGCGTCGTCGAGGTCGACGTCGACGCGCGGTAGCGGCAGAGCGCGAGAGTGAGCGCGCTGCGCTTTGGGCGTGGGCGTCAGTTGAAGTTGTCGACGCTCACGTCACCGGTCTTGCGGTCGACGATCGCCCAGACGCCGTAGTCGCCCTGGCCCGAGGTGCTCACCGAGAAGACCCAGTTGTCCTTGTTGCTCGACCCGTTCGGAATCGTCTCGCCCTTGGGGATGAGCTCCATCGAGCCTTCACGCAGCAGCCGCTTCACCTCGGCCTTGATCTCCGCCGGCTTCGTCAGCCCGTTGCCGTCGGGGCCGCCGAAGTCCTTCACGAACGAGGGCAGACCATACTCATCGGTCGCCACGGCCTTGAGCGCGAGCTCGAACGCCTTCTCGTACGAGATGGCGGTCTTGCCGAACGCGTCGAGGTGCTCCTGCACCCGGCCCGCCGGCGTCGTGTTTCGCGTCGTGTACTCGCCCGCGCTCTGCACGTCCCGGTTCAGGCTGTCGATGTAGTTGATGACGTTGTCGCGCAGCGACTTCGGCATCGACATCGCCTCGCTGAGGCTGACGCGGCCGTCGCCGTTCTTGTCGGCGTCGTTCGCCCACGCCGCCATCATCACCAGGAACTCGCGCTTCAGATCCGACGCCTTCACGCTGCCCTTGTCGTTCTTGAACTGCGACGCCGCGAAGTTGTCTTGCAGGTCGGGCGCGAGCTTCTTCGCCTTCGTCGACGTCACGTACGCGCTCTTCGTGATGTTCGCCTTCTTCAGCTGCGCGTCGATGTAGCGGCCGCTCGCGGCGACCAGGTCGGTGATGTCCGCGCTCGTGACTTTGGGCATGGTATTGGTGTTGTCGCACATGACCCCACCTGGGTTGCGCGCGAACTTTCGCGAGCGATTTCAGGCAGCTCGAGGTCGGGCGGTCGGTGCCCGCGGGCCGTCGCCGCCATGAGGCCGTCTGCTACGGCGGCACGTCGCAGGTGTAGAGGCGCACGGCCCCGGGCTGTGCAACGAGGAACCTGAGCTTGCCGTCGAGAAACTCGGAGGCGACGGTCGAGGCGTTGAGCGGCGTGTCGCACGCGATGTCCCAGCCGGCGTCGGAGGCGCTGCGCGACACGACGATGGGGTCGTCGCTGGTGAACAGCACGCCGGCATGGGGTGGGTCGAACATCGGCGTGAAGGCGATCGCCATGCAGCCGGCCCCGCAGCCCGTGACGGCCCAGCTGTACGGCTCATCGAGCACGGCCCGGGTCTGCTGAACCGGAAGCGTCAAGTCGACGGGCAGAGAGCGAACCGCAAGGTGGAACCTCAGCAGGTCCGGAGTGATGAGGTAGGTGAGCAGCGCGTGCGTGCGCAGCGCATTCAGGAACGCCGCGTGAGTGTACGGGGCGCCCTCGTTGTGCAAGACGGCGCGCTCCGAGATGCCGCCGTCGAGCTGCGGTATCGCAACGCCGGTTCTTCCGTTGGTCCCGTTGAAGTAGCCCGACATCGTCAACCGAAACCCCTCGAGCCCCGTGCCCGGCAGGTGCAGCGCGTCAACCGAATATGGAACCGCGACGGGCGTGAACGACCGCAGCGAGGTCGGGCAGCCGGCGTCGGTGACGTTCCACCCGACGTCAGTGAAGCTGCCTCGAAATACGGCGACCCCGCCGGCGCTCGACACCGCGACCGCACCTCCCAGCGTCGACGAGGCCGCCCCCACGCTCGTGCCCCCGACGTCGAAGCTCGAGAAGCAGCGCAGCGGTTGGCCCACGGCGGTGAGGTACACGAGCGCCCACGCCTGGCCCTCGGCCGCCAGCGAGAGCGTCGAGACCGGGCTCGCCCCCAAGTCACTCACCAGCACCCGCTTGCCGCCGTCGAGCGACAGCTGCACCGCTTCGACACGCGGGCCGGCGGCATAGGCGGCGATGAGCCCGTCGCCGAGCACGCGCAGGCCGGCAGCGGAGTAGGCGCCGCCGTCGGAGATGACCCACGGCGCTGAGCACTGAAGCCGCGGGCGAATACTCCCGGCACAGAGCGCTCCGCCGTCGTACGCACCTCCACCCGCAGTGCCTCCGCCTGCAGTCCCTCCGCCTGCAGTGCCTCCACCCGCAGTGCCTCCACCCGCAGTGCCTCCACCCGCAGTGCCTCCGCCCGTGGTGCCCCCGCCTGCGGCGCTTCCCGCGGCGCCTCCACCCGCAGTGCCTCCGGCATCCGTCGCGCAGCGCCCCTTCGCGCGACACCGGTCATGGGCTGCATCGAAGTCGAGGCACCCGACGAGCGCGAGACCGACGGCTGCGAAGAGCGAACGGGTCATCTTCAGTGCTCGACGATAGAGCCACAACGGCGGCGGCGGTTTCTTTGCTCGGCAACGGCCGTGAAAGCTGCGACGCCGGTACTACTGCTGCGCCGTCGACGACACCAACAGGGTGCCGAACCGGCCGGCCAGCCACACGTGGTTCGCGTCGAGCGCGAAGCCGCCGTAGAGGTCATGGTCGAGGACGCTGCGCACCGAGGCGCTGACGTCGCTCCAGGTCTGACCGCCGTCGGTGGTGCGCAGCAACAGCGCGTGGTGCGCCTTGTTGCCGACCGCCCAGCCGTGTGTCTTGTCGGGCGCGAAGAACATGCCGTCGAGGTGAATGTCCTCGGCGGTGGCGAAGCCTGGAGGCACGCTCGCCGCCACCCACGTCGACGCCTTGCCGCTCGACGCGTTCGACGTGCGGTAGATGTACGCGGTGCCCGGCTCGTACTCGATGCCGTTGTACGCGTAGCAGTGCTCGGTGTCGGTGCAGGTGACGCCGCGCGGGCCCGGGCTCGAGCCCCCCGTGGGCAGGCCGCTGAAGGGCACGTTGTAGAAGTGCTGGCCCTGGTCGGTCGAGATGCAGACGCCGGGCAGAGCGCGGCCGTCTTGATTGAGGCCTCCGGCGACGGTGACCATCAACGAGAGGTCGGGCGCCACAAACGCAGGGTTCGCCGTGGGCAGGCCGCTCGAGGTGACGTCAGACTCGCAGAGCGTCGGGTCTGCCGCGTACTGCGCGGCGAAGTCCGCCGGAGCGGGGGGAACACCGAGCGGGCTCCACAGCTTCGTCCACGCCGTTGTCGCCGACGGGCCCGTGCTCGCGGTGAAGACCGAGCCCCGCTTGTTGATGAGCACCCACTTGCCGCGCGCGTCGCCCATCAGCGCCGAGGTCTCGTTCAACCCGAATGAGTCCGAGCCGACTCGGCCGGGGTTCGAGATCTTCCAGCTCGACTTCTGCGTCGGGTCACCGCTGGCGATGGTGGTGACGTTCGACACGCTCACGCGCGCGACCAGCCCGCTCGGGGTCGGCTCGAGGCCGACGAAGTCGAGGTCGCCGAACGTGTCGGAGCGCATCGAGACCTCGCCGCCGTTCTTCCCGTCGAGCAGCTTCTCACCCACTGAGGTGCCGGACAGCGCAAAGACGGCCCCTGGGTCGCTCGCCCGACTTTCGGTCACGATGACGCACCGCTCGGCGGCCGCGCAGAAGACGCCCCGCACGTTGGCCGACGCCTGCCCCGCCGGCATTGGAATCACGGCCCACGGGCCAGCACCCGGGTCACCCCCGCCTCCCGCGGTGCGGCCGTCGCCCGGCAGCGGCAGCAGCTCACAGCCCGTGGTGGCGAGGGACGAAAGAAGGGCGAAGAGACAGGGTCCGTGAGCGAGGCGAAGGCGAGGCACGGCCGGCCTTCGAAGCACGAGACATGCCCCGGTCTGGGGGCTGGCGACCGGGCGCTTGCGGGGCGGAGCCGTGCTGAGCGGTGCACCTCGATCGACTGCAGGTGCACCGCGGCAGGGTCAGCGTCGATCGAGCGGCGGCGTGCCCGCAGGTCGGGCAGCGGTGCTCGAACAGCGTCCGCATCGCGGCGAGGTTGCTCGAAGAGGGGCACTGCCGACGTCGCCGTCCCTGCGACCGATGCGGCTGCGAAGCGCAGACCCACGCGCCAGTCGCACCGCCGATGAGGCGGAGCGACCGGACCGCGGGCTTTGCTAGGCTCGCGGTGCACCCGTGCAGCAGCCGACCACCTCCAACCGATTGCGTCCGTTTCGCCCGACGCCGTTCGGGCGGTACACGCTGCTGATGCCACTCTCGATGGGCGGCATGGGCGAGATCTTCCTCGCGCGCATCGACGGCCCGCAGGGGTTCGAGAAGCTGTGCGTCATCAAGAAGATTCTGCCGCACCTCGCCGAAGACAAAGACTTCGTCTCGCGGTTCGGCAACGAGGCGCGCACGCTGGTGAAGCTGACCCACGGCTCCATCGCGCAGGTGCTCGACATGGGGCAGCACAACGGCGAGCCCTACCTCGCGCTCGAGTACATCGACGGCAAAGACCTGCGAAAGGTCGGAGCCCGCTTCCGCGAGCGCGGCATGCCGCTGCCGATGACGTTCGTGCTGTTCGTCATGGGCCGCGTGCTCGACGCCCTCGCCTACGCCCACCGCAAGCGCGACGACGACGACCGCGAGATCGGCCTCGTCCACCGCGACATGAGCCCCCAGAACATCCTCATCAGCTACGAGGGTGAGGTGAAGGTCATCGACTTCGGTCTCGCGAAGTCGACGCTCAACGCCTCGAAGACGAACCCCAGCATCATCCTCGGCAAGTTCCTCTACATGTCGCCCGAGCAGGCGCGGCACGCGAAGGTCGATCGCCGCAGCGACCTCTACGCCGTCGGCATCTGCCTCTACGAGCTCATCGCCGGCAAGAACCCGTTCGAAGAGATTCCGCCGCACGCGCTCATGGCCGCCGTCGCGAACCCGAACATCGCGCACGTGCAGTCGGTCGAGCCGCTGTGCCCATCGAACATCGCCTCCATCATCATGAAGGCGCTCGCCGTCGACCCCGCCCAGCGCTTTCAGACCGCCGAGGAGCTGCGCGGCAAGCTGATCGGAGCGCTCCTCGAGATCGACCCCGCGGCCGGCCCCGAGAGCTGCAGCCGCTTCATGCGCGACATGTTCGCCTCCGAGTACCAGGCCGAGCGCAAGCTCCTCGCCCAGCTCAAAGAGGCCGCGCGCATCGACGCGGCACCCGAGATTACGCAGCCCGGCACGAGTCGGCCCACGGCCCATGTGCGGCCGCTGACGGTCGCCCGCACCTCGAGCCCCCGCATGGAGCCCCCGCCCGCCGACGAGGCCACGCCCGGCCCGACCGACCTGCGGCGCTATGGGCTCGAGCCGACCGTTCCGCGCGCGGCGGCCCTCGAGACCTCGCCGCTCTCGTTCGCTCCGACGCCGAAGGTCAGCGGCATTCAGGCCGACAAGAGCAACGAGGGCGATCGCGAGACGATGCCCGGCGTCGTGATGCATCGCCCGACGGGCGCCGACGACGACCGCGAGACCGGCCCGCATGTGGCGCTTCAGGGGCCGACGCCCTCGTCCGAGCTCAGCGAAGCCGCGCCCACGCGGCCGGTCGCGATGTCGCCGCAGAAGGCGACCCCGTTCACCGGCCTCGCGCCGGTGCGGTCGCAGCAGCCGCCGCCGTCCGCGACGGCGCCGGCCATCGAGCCGATCACCTCCGAGGGCCCGGTCGTCGCCGGCCCGTCGGAAGAAGAGCTGCCGTCGGTGATGGTGAGCGGCCTCGCGAGCCAGTCGATCTCGCCGAACGCGGCCGGCGCACGGCCCGCGACCGGCAGCAAGATGCCGGCGGCGCGCCCCCAGGTGAGCGGCGTGCTGGTGCCGGCGGCGAGCGTGCGCGCTCCCGAGGTGGTGGCTCCGCTGCCGAAGGCGCTCGAGGGCAAGAACCGGCCCGACGAGACGCTGGCGACCGATCGCGGCACGCGCTCTCGGCGCACGAGCATGGCGGTGGTGCTCGTACCGCTGATCGCCTTTCTCGCGCTCGCGTCGTTCGTCGGCTACTCGGTGCTCAAGGAGCAGCACGAGGCCGAGCTCGAAGACGAAGCGAACGCGAAGGCGTCTTCGATGAAGGTGAAGAGCCGCGGCCCGACGGGCAACGCCGAGTACGCCGACGACGTCGAGGTGACGGCGCCGGCGAAGGTCGACCCGCCGAACCCTGCGCCTCCGCCGGCGCCTGCGCCCGAGGCCGCGGTGGCCGACGACCCGCTGCCCGAGAAGCTGCCGCCGCCTCCCGCGCCGGTGAAGAGCCGCCCGCTGCCGAAGTCGCGCGCCGGCAGGGAACTGAAGGCCGTGCGAGCGCTGTTCGAGAAGGCTGAACGGGCTCACTCGCTCGAACAGCACCAGGAGAACAGCATTCGCATGAAGCTCGAGGCCCTGAACGACCGCGTCTTCGACCTGAAGCCCGCCCAGGAGCAGCGGTTCCTGAACGAGCTGCAAGAGGTTCGCGGCATGCTCGACAAGCGCTGAAGGGTGCGCGTCGCGGGCATGTAGGCTAGAGCACGGTCTCGCTTGGCGTCGCAGAAGCGCATCCCGCTCGTGTTCGTGCTGCTACCGGTGGTGGCTGTGCTCGGTGTCGCCGGCGTCTTCGGGTGGAACCTGTACCGCGACTACCTGAAGAGCGAGGCCGAAGACGAAGAGACCCGCAAGCTGGTCGCGCTCGCCGAGCAAGAGAAGCTCCGCAACGCGAAGGCGCAGGTCGCGGCGCAGCAGCAGACGCAAGAGGCGCCCGAGGAAGACGAGCTCGGCAGCCTGCCGGGGCAGCGGAAGAAGCCGGTGAAGCCGACCGCGCCGGTGAACCAGTCTCCGGCGGCGAAGGCGTACTCGGGGTTTCGAGCGGCGTACGAGAAGCTCGAGAACGCGAACGAGAACGCGGCGCGAAAGTTCCGAGCGCGGAAGCTCCAGCTCGACGACCAGTACAACGACGGCAAGCCGAAGAACGAGTCGAAGTTCGTGGCCGACTGCGACGCCGCGCGAACCCAGATTCTCGAGGCGCTGCGCAACCCGGAAAACCAGTGACAGAGGGCGCAGCGGCCGTGAAGGTGGCCGATAGGCAGCAGCATCGTTCGGCGGCCTGATGAACAGCGAAGCCCGACCCGGAAACACGAGCTCGCTGCGGTTCGAGGGCGCGAGCCACGGCGTGGTGAACGACGTGTCGTTCGAGGTGGCGCCCTCGCAGCTGTGGGCGCTGCTCGGCCCGAACGGCGCGGGCAAGTCGACGTTGCTGAAGGTGGCCCTGGGCGTGCTGCCGTGCGTGCGCGGCCGCGTGCTCCTGGGCGGAGTCGAGCACGCGCGCATCTCGCGCCGCGAGCTCGCGCAGCAGGTGGCGTGGGTGCCCCAGAGCCCCGCCGAGGACACGGGCTTCACCGCGCTCGAGCTCGTGATGATGGGGCGGGCGCCGCACCTGGGCGCGTTCGGGCTGCCGTCGAAGGGCGACGCCGAGCGGGCGCAGGCGCTGCTCGGCGAGGTGGGGCTCGCAGGCCTGGCGGCGCGCAGGCTCGACGAGATGTCGGGCGGCGAGCGCAGGCTCTGCTACCTGGCGCGCGCGCGCATGCAGGGCGCGAAGGTGCTGCTGTTCGACGAGCCGACGGCGTTCCTCGACGTGAAGAACCAGGTCGACTGCCTGCGCTCGCTGGAGTCGATGGTGAGGTCGGGTGTGGCGGCGCTGGCCGTGCTGCACGACGTGAACCTGGCGGCGCAGTGGGCGACGCACGCGGCGCTGCTCAAGGGCGGGCGCCTCATGGCGGCGGGCCCGGTGAAGGACGTGCTCAAGGCCGGGGCGCTCAGCGAGCTGTACGGCGTGCAGATCTCGGAAGCCGGCGCCGGGTTGTTCAGCGCGAGGGGCGCGCCGTGAGAGCGCTCGTCGCCATCGCCGTCTCGCTGGCGGCGCACGGTGCGTTCTTGCTGGGCGTCGCCCTGAAGTCCGAGAGCGCGCCGCAGAGACTGGCGGCCGTCGAGGTCACGCCGGTCGAGATGTTCGAAGCGCCGGCGCCGAAGCCTGCGCCGCCCTTAGAACCGCCGCCGGCGCCCCGAAGAAGAACCAACGTGGGCGCGCTCGCGCTCGCGCACGTGAACGTGAACGTGAACGTGGGCGTGGACGAAGGGGCGCAGGAGGCCGAATCGACGCCACCGACCACGACCACGACCACGACTACGATCACGACCACGGCTACGACCACGTCCACGAGCGCGACCACGACCACGAGCGCGAGCGTGTCCACGAGCGCGAGCGTGTCCACGAGCGCGAGCGCGTCCACGTTCGATATTTCCTCGATGCACAGCCAGCTCGCTGAGTCTGCGCGCCGCTGCTACCCGCCTGCCGCTCGGCGCTATCGATTGACCGGCGACGCCACCGTCTCGTTTTGCCTCGATGCGACCGGCGCTCTGAAGTCGACGAGCGTGTCTTCGTCGAGCGGGCAAGACCTGCTCGACTCCGCCGCGCGCGACTGCGTCATCGCCGGCGCCCTGCCCTTCCCGGCCGAGGCCGCCGGAGCCTGCTACAGCGTGCCGGTTCGCTTCCGCTGACCGCTACTTCACGCCGTACCAGTTGCTCTTCGGGAACACGCCCAGGTCTCCGCTCACGAGCCCGTTCGTCATCTCGCCGCGCACGCTGCCGCGCGCCGAGACCGGCATCGCGCGCCCGAACCCGTCGGCGTGACCATCGAGGTCGTCGTCGTAGATGGTGCCCTTCTGCTCCGAGATGCGCAGGCCGCCGAGCCCCGAGTCGAGCTCGAACTGGTCGGCCAGGTTCTGCGCCGCCGTCCGGCACAACAGGTAGTTCGCCGGGCTCGTCACCTGAATCTGCGAGCACAGGAGCAGGTCGAGCAGCTCGCCGACGTCGTGCGCCTGGTTGTTCGAGCCCGCGCTGATCGCCACGTTGATCAGGTTCACGAGCAGCTTGTTCACGTCGAACTCGACCCGGCGCGGCCCGAGCGTCACCTCGCTGAACGACCGCGTGCCGCCGAACGGCCGCACCGCCACCGAGATCTGCCCGTTCGTGCCCAGCATCGGCCCGCTGATCACGTTGTACGAGACGTTGTTGTACACGAGCCACATCTCGCTCCACGTCTCGGTCGCCGACAGCGTGCCGTCCTGCGACTCCACCAACTGCAGCACACCCTTCGCGCGAATCGGCGAGTCGCCGAAGCGGAACATGCCCGACAGCACGTTGATCAGCTGCCCCACCCACGGCGGCGCCATGATGTTCTGCGCCACCAGCTGCACCGCGAAGCAGATGAGCTGCCCCGACGTCGTCGACTGCGTGCACGCCGAGCTCTGCCCGTTCAGCGCCGCCGCCAGCACGTCGAGCAGCTTCGCGATGTTCGTCGCCTTGCTCGCGAACTCGTGAACGTCGAGCTCGTAGTTCGTCTTGTACGTGCCCGTCACCGTGACGCCGCCCGGCGGCATCATCGGCGTCGTCATGCACGTGCCCATCAGGCACGGAGCCATCACGCACACGCCCTGCTGGCAGATGGTGCCCGCTCCGCAGGTGACCGCGCACGGCCGATCGCAGACGCTCGTGCCGGCCTCGCAGTGGTTCGACGACAGCTCCGCCGTCGTGTCCGTCACGCACCGCTGGCCGTTCGGGCAGTCGCAGTCGGTGCCGCACCAGCCCACCGGCGTCGTCGGCTGCGTGGGCGTCGTCGGCGTCGTCGGCGTGGTCGGCTGCATGTGCCCCGGCCCACCGGCCTTGGCGTCATCGGGGCTCGAGACGAGAACGCCGCCGCCGCAGTCGCATGCCGCGGCCGTGAGGGCGATGAGGCTGATCAGAATGGTGCGCATGAGGGCGGGTCGACAGCGAAACCTCCCAACAGCAAGGTTTGAGCCACCGAGCGCCTCAGGCGCGACCTTCAGTCCCCGCGCTGACCTGCGCCCCTCTCTCGTAAACGGCTCTTGCAGCTCGGCCGTGCGCTTCGAGCGCAGCGCGCAGCCGCGCTTGAGTCTTGGCGAGACGGTCGCTCCAGATGCGGGCCCACTCCGAGTCCGGCAGCCGCCCGTGCCGGCGCAGCGCCGCCCCGTCAGCCTTCTCGGCCAACGCCAGCTTGTCGGCCGACACCGCGGTCGGCCGCGGGTACCGCTCGAGCCGCGAGAGCGCCGTCTCGAGCGCCGCGCTCACGGTCGCGAAGTCGCGCGCGAGCAGCCACTCGACCACGGCCCACGAGAAGTCCGCGTGCGTGCGCTCTTCGCGCGCGATGCGCTCGAGCACGCGCTTCGTGACCGGCTCCTCACAGGCGGCCGCGCACGCCGCCGCGACGTCGGCGTTGTAGTCCTCGAGCTGGCAGCCGTCGCCGAGCGACTCGGTCGCGAGCACCACGAGCGCGTTGCCCTTCACATCCAGGCCGCCGAGCAAGAGGTCGGGCATCGGCTCGACGGTGTGGCTTCGGCCGCCGTAGCCGGCCGCGAGCGCGAAGCACAGGCGCGTGTGCTCGATCTCCTCGAGCGCCGCCCGGTGCGCCCACTCGAGCAGCTCGGCCGGAGCCCCCGCCGCCGCCAGCATCCACGACACCCTCGAGAACGCCGGCACGCTCGCGTGCTCTTTCTGCGCGTCGTGCAGCCACAGCGCCTCGAGCGCCCGGCGCGTGCCTTCGTCGAGCGACGACGCATCGGGCCGGTCGCCGCGCGTCCAGTCGCTGCCGGCCTTCAGCTCGGGGTGCACCTGGCGCCCGCGCACCCGCAACGGCCGGCCCCAGGCTCCGCCCGCCATCGCGCCCATGAACAGCAGCGCGAAGCCGCCCAGCCAGCCCGCGATGGCGCCGAGAAACGACAGCGTGCCGAACGTCGCCGACACGAAGCGCTTGTTCCGAATGCCCGAGACCAGCGCGACGATGCCCGCGACGAGCTGCCCCAGCGCGAGGAACGAGAAGAGCGCCGACCACAGGCCGGGCTCGCTGCGGTGGTTCTCGAGGATGAGCCCGTAGACCACGACGTTCATCGGGATGATGCCGAGGGAAATCAGCATCGCGATCAGCGGCACGCGGCTCTTCATGACCCGACACGCTAGCAGGCTCCGTTCGGCGCGAAGCCGGCGCAGCCGGGCGCCGCGATGGGGTTGCCGAGGTCGTCGACGAGCGGCTCCGCGTGCAGCTCGGCGAAGCCGTGAATGTGAGACCAGCCGGTCTCGACCTTCGCCCGGGTCGCCGCCCCCGCCTCACGCGACCTGCCCGAGTTGAGCGCGATGTGAACCACACCGGCCGTGTTGAGGTCCCTCACGGCCGCGGGGAGCCAGCTGAACGCCTCGTCGCAGTCGTGCCTCGAGCTGTGGAAACACACAAGACGTCGAGCTTCGAGTCGGGCACGCTGAAGCTCTTGGGCGCGCCCAGCGCCCGCTTCAGCGCTGGACTCGCGTGTCCCCTCGCAGTGGGGGCCGCTGCAAACTCTTCCTCGGCTCCCTGTCTCACCGGTGTGGTCAACACCGGGAGAGCATCGATGACGAGAGCGTCTGTGCTGGCGGCAGTTTGCGGGTTGGTGGCGTGCAGCGGGCCGGCCGGCGACCGGCCTGCAGCGGGTGACGCTGGCAGTACCCCACTCGACGGAGGAGCCGATGCCGGGGTGGCCGAGGGCGGCTTGAGCCCCTCTCCCGTCGGAGTGCCGCTGGCGGCAGAGTCTACCGTGAGGGTCGGGCCCGGCGGCGGCACGGTGAGGTCGGACGACGGCCGCGTCGAGGTCGTAATTCCACAGGGCGCGCTCGCGCAGAGCGTCGCCATCACCGTGCAGAGCCTCACCGCGACGGCGCCGGGGGCCCTGGGCGACGCGGTCCGCTTGCAAAAGCCTGGCGACGTCATGTTCGCGGTGCCGGTGACGGTGAGGTTTCTGCTCACGCCGTTCGAGGTCGGCGGAGTCGACCCGAGCGACTGGCGAATCGGCTACCAGCGCGCCGATGGATATTGGGTGATGCGGCAAGCCACCTACGACGCGACGATGAGGGCCGTCAGCACCGAGACCACCCACTTCAGCGATTGGGCGCTGTCACCCGCAATCAGCTTGCGCCCCGGCAACGCGAGCGTGCGAGTCGGAGCTCAGCTCGAGCTGAACCTGGTCCACTGCGAGCTCGTGCGCGCGGACGGGCAAGGCCTCTGTCAACCCGGCCTGGAGGAGTGCCTGGCCCAGCAGTGCCGGTCGGCGACGCTGCGCGCGAGCGAGATCTCGGGCTGGGCCGTGAACACGATTCCGGGAGGAGACTCGAAGGTCGGCACCGTGGTGAGCCGGGGCGCGACCGCCGTGTTCACCGCGCCCGAGACCGAGCCCGACCCCGCGACCGTGCACGTTTCGGTGACGTTGGTGAAAGGAAACGTGTACCGGACGTTGCTCTCGAGCGTCACCATCACCGGCAAGGCCGCGTACGTGGCCTACGTCCGCCTCTTCGGGCTCACGCCCGACAAGGTCGATGGAGAAGCCGATGTGCTCTTCGAGCGGATCGAGAATCTCGCCGACGTCGAGCGGTACAAGGCCACCCAGGCGCGCATCAAGATCTCTGCGCAACCTTCGAACTGCGATCGCGTCGACGACATCTCGATTCCGTTCGACCCCGCGTCCAACAGCACGCTGATCATCTACAAGGCCAACAGCGCGTACGGCTCGATGCACTCGTGGGTGCTCATCATGCAGCCGCAGCCCATCGTGTTTCAGTGCGGCATGCCGAGACACGCAGAGACCCGCTACGTCTCGGCCAACGTGACGGTGGCGACAATGCAACCCTTCAGCAAGCTCGCATCGCTGCGCGGTCGTGCCGCGCAACCCGGCGGCTCGGGTCACTACGCTTGGTGGATGGATCGGGTGCGCGAGTAGCGAGCGCCCTGCTCAGCTCAGCCCCCACCGCTCCATTTCACCTGGGTGACGCCCAGCCGCACGTCCCGTCGAGGAGCGTGAAGCTGCCTCCCATCGGCCAGCTCTGCGTCGCCGCGACCACGTCGAGCAGCCCGTCGCCGTTGAAGTCGGCAATGACCACCGAGGCCGGGTGCGAGCCACTGAACACCGCCCGACCCGGCGCGAAGCCCGCGTCTCGTTGGTTGTGGAAGACGTCGATGAACCAGGGCGAGCTGATCGTGACGACGTCGCTCCACTCGTCGCCGTCGAGGTCGCGAGCGCTGGGCTGGCTGACGGGCGGAAGCTCGAAGGAGCGCGAGAAGCCTCCCGCGCCGTCGCCGTACCAGACCGCTGACCGGTAGGAGGTTCCGACCACGTCCAGCCTGCCGTCGCGGTCGAAGTCGGCGACCGCCACGCCGTCGTAGACCTCCTGCCCCGCGGTGCCCAGCAGGCGGAAGCCGCCATCGCCTTCGCTGCGCAGCACTCGCGCTCCCGTGAAGCCTCCGCTCGTCACGAGGTCCGCGCGCCCGTCGCCGTCGAAGTCCCCCGTCGCCACCGACCGCGCCCGCGGAGCGCCTGGCACCGCTTCCGCCGAGCCCAGCGTACCCGGCCCGGTGCCGTGCAACAGGTTGAGCCCGACGCCCTCGCACGCCACCATCACGTCGGTGCGGCCGTCGAGGTCCGCGTCCACGCAGGCGAGCTCGCGCGGGCCGAGCCCCGTCGGCGTCGAGAGCGCCGCCGAGAAGGTGCGACCGCCGCGGTTCTTGATGGCGCTCACCGTGCCGAGGCGATCCGCTGTGACGACGTCGCGCCGCCCATCGCCGTCGAGGTCCACCAGCTTCACGAACCTGGGACGCGAGCCGACCCGCAGCCGCAGCGGAGCGAGCAGCGCGCCGCCCTCGTTGAACCAGACGTCGACCGCGTCCGCCAGCTCGATGGCTCCGACCAGGTCGGGCAGACCATCTTCGTCGAGGTCCGCGGCTTCGAGCCACAGCGCTTGGAACGGCCCCGTGTCGACCGCCGGTGGTGCCCTGAGCCCTTCGGGCCCGCCGCGGAACAGCACCACCTCTTCGTCGAGCGGCGCCAACACGTCATCCGCGCCGTCGCCGTCGAAGTCTTCGCACAAGAGCCAGTCGGGCACGACGAGCGTGTCGAGCGTGACGCCGTGGGTGCGCACCCACGCGCCTGCCACGCGGTCGAACGTCACCAGCCCCTCTTTGAGCTGCGCCAGAATCTCGCGACGCCCGTCTGCATCGGTGTCGCAGGCCAGCACGTTGAAGTAGTCGCCGCCCGTCAGCTGCTCGAGGGCCCCCGGCGCCGTGACGCGGTACAGCCCCGCCCCGTTCGCCGCGTAGACCTCGTCTCGCCCGTCACCGTCGAGGTCGGCGGCCATCACGGCGCTGGGCGATGCCATCGGAGTGCGGGGCCACGGCTGAAACGTGAAGTCTCCGTTGGAGACGAAGGCCTCGACGCCGCCGTCGTCGAAGCCGTCGCCCACCACGAGGTCGGGCCAGCGGTCGCCGTTGAGATTGGCCGTGACGATTCGCCACGGCACGCGCCCCGCAGGCAGGTTCGGCTGTCGTTGAAAGGCTCCCCCGCCGAGCCCGCGATGCACCGCAACGCCCGCCGGGCTGAAGGAGGTCACCGCGAGATCCAGCTGACCGTCACCGTCGATGTCGAGTGCCACCGACTGGGACGCGCCCGGGCCACCCGGCGAGTCGACGGGCCGCGGCAGGAACCCGCCGTCACCGGCGCTCACGTGCACCTGAACTCCGTTCGTGCTGACTTCGATCAGATCCGCCAGGCCATCACCGGTGACGTCTGCCAGCAGCACCTGCCGCGCGTAGCCGCTCAACGCGTCGGGCACGACCTCGAAGCCCGCGGGGCTGCCCATCGCGACGTAGAGGTCGTGCACGTTCTGGGTGTCGCCCACCGCCAGGTCGAGACGACCGTCACCGTCGACGTCTCCCAACGCGGCCGAGTTGCCCGCGGGCAGGCCACGCACCCGAGTGGGCCAACCCGGAGCGCCGCCGTCGACCGCACAACCGTGGAAGCAGACGCCTCCGTCGAAGCACGTCGCCACCCGGCCGCCGCTCGCGCCGCCGCCCGCGCCACCGCTCGCGCCGCCGCTGGCGCCGCCGCCCGCCTGACCACCGGCCTGGGCCTCCCCGCCGGCCGTACTCCGGCCACCGCCCGTGGCGTCGCCGCCCGCGCAGCCCTCGACGCAGCTCGCGTTCGAGTGGCAGTTGCACCCGGCCAGCAGCGGCAACAGCAAGAGAAGGCACGTCCGAGCACCTGACACGCCGAGAGGACGCCCCGCGGGGCTCAGACGTGCACGAAATCAGTCGGCGGCCGTTGGTCGCGGGTCAAGCCTGCTGAGTCGCCGCCTCGCCGCTTTGAGCGTCAGTGCGCGGGGAACTGCTGCCCGAGCGTCGCCGTCGGCAGGCCAGGGCCTGCCGGAGGAATCGTGACGTTCGCAGGGCCGCACTCGGTGGCGAACTCGGCCGCGTGGGGCCCCGTCAGAGAGAAGCTGGGGTCGACCGGAGGCAGCTCGGCTCCAGCCGGAGCCGAGTAGTGCTTTGCCTCGAAGTGACCTCTGAGCCACGGCGCGTACAGCGTCACCAGCGGCCCGAACGTGAACGTGCCGGAGTCGGAGCACGGCGCGAAGAACGAGCCCGTGTCGGTCGCCACCAGCACCCACGTCGCGGGCAGACAGCGGCCGGCGAAGCCCCAGAAGCGAAAGCCCGACGGATCAGCGAGACAGTTGCCGGGCGACGGGCCGAAGCTCGTCAGGCGGTTGAAGTAGCTCACCGGCTTCGGCGTGTAGCAGAGCTTCGGCTGCCAAAAGACCTTCGCGCTCCACGGCCACGTGCCCTGCACGACCTGCATCGACCGACGCAGCGCCAGAATGAACCCGTCGGGCGAGTTCCTGCCGAGGAAGGGCTGCGTGTACACCGGCTTGATCGGCGTCGTGTCGAGGTCCACCGACCACGTGCCCGCCGGAGTGCACGGTGAGCTCGCCAGCGGCGGCGTGTTGGTCGGCAGAGAAAGGCTCGCGTCGTACACGTTCACCGCAGGGCCAGCCGGGTCGCAGGACCCGTCCATGTGAAACAGGTGCACGTCGGCCGGCGTGTAGTTCGAGTTGGGCTCGATGCACGCGCCCGACGTGTTCACCCGCAGCTTCACGGAGGTCTGCGCGAACGCCTGCGCGCTCGTCACCGCCGCCACCACCAGCATCAGCTTCTTCATCGTCGCTCCTCCCATCGAGAGAACCTCCGCTACAGCCCCGGCCAGCCGCCCGTCGTCTCTGCCGCCGAGCCCACGCCGAACGTGTCGGTCTGTGCTCCGAAGAGCCGGCAGATGGAGACGAGCACCCGGTTGTGCGCCGTCAGCGAAGGGCTCGCGCAGTACGGGTTGCTCGCCGGGCAGTCGGAGCCCGCGACCAGCCGGCGGCCCAGCGTGAGCCCCGGCGCTCCGCCCGCGAGCACCAGCGGAATGTTGCGCGTGCTGTGCAGCGACGGGTTGCCCATGTCGCTGCCTGCGAGCACCAGCGTGCTGTCGAGCACGCCCAGCTCGTCGAGCCGCTGCAGGAGCCGCGCGATCTTGCCGTAGTAGTACCGGTTCAGCCGGCCCAGCCGCCGCTCGGCCGCCGCGTCGCCCGGGGAATACGTGTGCGCCACCTCGTTGTGCACGTCGGTCGGCAGCGCGACGGTGTCGACCGTCATCGGCTTGCCCGGGTCGTTCAGGTACAGCGTCGCGAACCGCGTGCAGTCGCACGCCAGCGCCACCGCGAGCAGGTCGACCTGCAGGTCGGTGATGCGGTCGAAGTACGGCTCGCCGCCGTTCCACCGCAAGAGCTTGGGGAAGTCGAGCGACGGGTCCGCGTTGCCCGTCTTCTTCGGCGCCGGAGGCGGCACGCACACCGGCCCCATCGCCGGCACTGCGTCGAGCCGCGTCTCGATCTCTCTCAGCGCCGACAGGTGCTGGTCGAGCTTCAGCCGCTCGGCCGGCGACAGCCGCGCCTGCAGCGCCGTCACGTCGCCGCGCACGAAGTCGATGACGCTGTGGCCGCGCGCGCGCGCCGCGCCCGCCGTGCCCGCATCGACCCCGCCCGACGTCAGGCTCGCGAAGACCCGGTTGAAGACGGCGACCGGGTCGAGCTCGTTCAGAATCTGCGCGCCGCCCGGGCCGTGGGCGATGCAGTCCTGGTTGTCGTCGCCCGCGCTGCCGACCCCCAGGTTCAACGTCGGAAACGGCGTCGAAAGCCCGAGCTGCGCCGTGCGCGCGAGGTACTGGTCGATCGACTGGCCCCGCGCCGCGTGGTCCGTGCCTGCGGTCGTGCTGCCCGTGAACAGGCACGTCGCCGCCCCGTGGCCCGGCGTGCCGCTGCTCTCGGCCACCGCGAGGTCGACGCCCTCGAACGTGATGAGGCGGCTCTTGAAGCTCCGGCCGCCGTACTGAGTCGGCGAGTCGAACGGCGCCAGCGCCGAGTCGGCGAACGTCAGGTCGAACTGCGTCTCGGTCTCGCCCGCGCGCCGGTTGTACGCCGCCGCCGCCACCCCGTGCGGGTGGTACACCCCCACGAAGCGTTGAACGCGCGCGCCCTGCGCTCGGGCCACCGCGCTCGAGACCAGCGGCGCGAGCGGCAGCGCGGCCC
Source organism: Myxococcaceae bacterium (assembly GCA_044223505.1). GTDB lineage: Bacteria > Myxococcota > Myxococcia > Myxococcales > Myxococcaceae > Xiheicaenimonas. Next base: position 77,721 of record JBGALX010000010.1, on the reverse strand, counting down.
ACGCGCCGGCCGCCTTCAGCAGATTGCGTCGAGAGAGCGTCACGGTCAGGGGCTCCGGTAGAGGAAGGTGTCACTCGCCACGTAGTCGACGAGCAGGCCCGCGACCCGCGTGGGCCCGACGCCCTGCCGGGCGCGCGCGAAGTCGACGAACGTGCGCTCGGCGTCGCCGCCCGAGCGCCCCGACGCGAACCGGTACACGTGCCGCGCGAAGCAGCGGCCCACGTCGCTCGACCGCGCCAGCCGCTGCGCCAGCCCCACCGCGTCGCCGAACGGCCCCGAGACCTCGCCCGCCCCCACGAGCTCGCCCGACGGGTCGATGGGCTTGCCGTTCTCGGTCGTGCGGTACCGGCCCGCCGCGTCGAAGCTCTCGAGCGCGAAGCCGATGGGGTCGAGCAGCCTGTGGCAGCCCGCGCACGCCTCGCTCTGCGAGTGCACCGCGAACCGCTCGCGCGTCGTCAGGCTCGGGTCGGGCGCCGGCACCACGATGGGGCCCAGCCCCGTCGGCAGCGGCAGCTCCTGGCACAGCAGCCGACGCCGCACCACGGCGCCCCGCTTCACCGGCGACGTGTCGGCCGGGTGCGCGTTCGCCGCCGTGAACGCCCCGCTCGTGAGCAGCCCCCGCCGGTACGAAGGCAGCCCCGTCGCGCCGCTGCCGGGCTCGCCGTAGAAGCCGGCCAGCGCCGCGCTGCGCACGGTGGTCTCGAGAGAGAGCAGCGTCTGCAGCCGGTCGTCGCCGTCGAGCGTCGCGTCGACCATCGCGCGCGCCTCGGCGAGCATGTCGCCGCGCACCTCTGAGAACCGGGGGAACCGCGCCTCGTCTTTCGCCGCTTCGCCGACGTCGTCGGCCGACAGCCACTCGAGCACGAGCCGCTCGACCTGCGCCCGGCCCGCTGGAGCCGCGAGCAGCGCCCGCGCCGCCGCCGCCCGACCTTCGCTGCCGTCGAGCTCGCCCGCCCGCGCCCGCGCCACGAGCTCGTCGGGCGGCGGCGCCCCGGTCATCAGCAGCGCGAGCTGCGTCGCCAGCTCGTCGGCGGTCAGGCGCGTCGGCCCGCTGCCGCCCGAGCCGAGCTCGGTGACGTAGAGAAACGACGCCGACTGCAGCACCGCCTGAATCACGAGCGCGACGCCCGCCGCGTGCCCGCCCTGGGGCTGCGCGGCGCCGTACACCGCCACCAGGCCCGCGGCCTCGCCAGCGCTCAAGCTCCGGCGAAAGGCCTTCGCGCCGAACCCCGAGACGAAGCTCGCGGCGCACGACGCCGAGCCCGCGCTCGAGCTGCACGGCGCGAGCGCCTGAAGCCGCTGCGCCACGGCCTCTCGCGCGAGCGCCTCGGCTGCGCTCCACAGCGCGTCGGCCTGAACCGAGCCGACGCGCTGGTCGGCGTTGCGCGTGTAGCCGCCCTGGCGCACGTCGGGGCCGAGCGCGTCGCCCAGCGCCGTCGCCTCGACGCCCAGGAGCGCCGTCGCGGCGGCGACCGCCTCGGCGCGCGTGAGCCGGCGAACGCCCGCGGCCGGGTACGACGGCGGCAGCGGCTCCGAGGGCGTCGGCTCGACCGGCGTCACCGGGTCGAGCGGAGTCTCGCCGCCGGGGCCCGGCGCCGCGCCGCCCTTCGGCGACGACAGAATCTCGCCGGTGCAGGCGAGGCAGCAGAGGGTCGCGGTCAGCCAGGAGCGCATCGCGAACGCTCTTCAGCAACCGACGTGCCCCGACCCCGGTCAGCGGTGACGCGGCGTTGGCGGCGCGAGGTGGCCTCGCGGGCCACTTCGCGGGGGCCTTCGAGTGGCCTGTCAGGCCATCACTTGAGCTGGTAGCGGCGGATCAGCTTGTACAGGTACGCCTTGTCGAGCCGCGCCGCCTCGGCGGCGGCGGCCACCTTGCCCCCGTGAGCGGCGAGCAGCGCCTCGACGTAGCGGCGCTCGAAGAGCTCGACGTGGTCCTGCTTGGCGAGCGTGAAGGGGCGCGTGACGTCGACCGACAGCTCGGCCGCAGGTCGCGACGGGCCACCGACGGGCACCGCCGTCTCGAACAGCAGGCAGCGCTCGAGGTAGTTGCGCAGCTCGCGCACGTTGCCGGGCCAGGCGAACGCGCGCAGGTTCGTGAAGAAGGCCGGCGTGCAGATGCGCTGCCGCACCTCGTCGCTCGCGCCGAGCGTGCCGAGCAGGTGCGTCGCGAGCAGCGGCAGGTCGTCGGGCCGGCTGCGCAGCGCAGGCAGCTGCACGCGCAGCACGTTGAGCCGGTAGTAGAGGTCGGCGCGGAAGCGGCCCGCGTTCACCTCGATGCGCAGGTCGCGGTTCGTCGCGGCGATGACGCGCACGTCGCACCGCCGCGGCGTGTTCGAGCCGAGCCTTCGCACCTCGCGGCTCTCGAGCACGCGCAGCAGCTTGGGCTGCAGGTCCTGCGGCAGCTCGCCGAGCTCGTCGAGGAACACGGTGCCCCCGTTCGCCTCTTCGAACGCGCCCACCCGGGCCGAGTCGGCCCCCGTGAAGGCGCCCCGCTCGTGGCCGAACAGCTCGCTCTCGAGCAGCGTCGCCGGCAGCGCGCTGCAGTCGATGACCACGAAGGGCCGCTCGGCGCGCTTGCTCGCGTCGTGCACCGCCTGCGCCGCGCCCTCTTTCCCCGTCCCGGTCTCGCCCTCGATGAGCACCGTGATGTCGGTGCGCGCGGCGCGCTCGAGCTGCGCGAACACGACCCGCATCGCGAGCGAGCTGCCCACCAGCGAGCCGAACGTCTGCGCCGGCGACGCGTCGATCTGGTTCTCGCCGGTCTCGAGCTCGAGCCGCACCGTCGAGTTGCCGACCCGCACCACGCTGCCGTCGCGCAGAAACGCCTCGACCACGCCGACCCCGTCGACGCCGGTGCCGTTGCGGCTGCCCAGGTCTCTGATGCTCAGCCCGTGCTCGGTCGCCCGCACCTCGCAGTGAAAGCGCGACACCGTGCTGTCGTCGATGACGAGGTCGTTCGACGGGCTCGAGCCGACCGAGCACGTCGCGCCGCTCGAGCGCACCGACTTGCCCGCGCTCGCGCCCTCGACCACCTTCAACGTGAAGCGCTGAACGGCGAGCCCCGGTCGCTGGGAGGCGTGGCTCACCTCAGTCGAATCATCTGAGAAGGTCATGAGGTCTCTTCGAAGGTCACGGCTGCACGGTGATGGCGCGCTGCACCGGGTAGCGGCTGCGGTCGTCGACCACGAGCACGTCGTGCGGCCCCGCGTCGACCGCCGGCAGGTTGAGCAAGAGCGGAGCGGTCAGCGCGCCGGTCGCGTCGGTGCCTCCGCGGCCGAGCACCAGCCGCTCGGGCAAGAGCGTGACGGTCACCCCGGCGTCGGCCGCGAAGTTGTCACCCGCCACGGTGACGATGCCGCCCTGCGCCACCGTAGACGGCGTCACCGAGACCGAAGGGCCGTACAACTCGGTGGCCGCAGGCGGCGCGCCGCTCGGCGTGCCGCCGATGGCGATGAGCCGGCCGTCGGGCAGCCGCGCGAGCTGGCACTGGCTGCGCTCGACCGAGAGCGGCGGCAGGCGCGCCCACGTGCCCGCATCGAGCTCGCGCGCCTCGACGACGGCAGAGGGAGTCGAGAACGACGTGGCGCCCCCCGCCGCCCACAGCCGGCCGTCGGCGCCGAACTCGGCCCCGAAGCCGTTGCGAGGCGTCGGCAGATCACCGCTCGCGTTCGCCCAGTTGCCCAACGCTGGGTTGAACACCGCGACGCTGCCGACAGAGCCCCCGCCAGAGACACCTCCCACCACCCAGATGCGGCCATCGGAGCCGCGCGCGACCCCTGGCCCCTCGCGGTGGGCCGGCATCATGCCAAGGCCCTCGGGTATCGGAGCGGCGTTCGCCCACTGGGTGCCGTCGAATGACTCGACCGCATCCGTCGGGTTCAAGCTGTCGTCGGAGCCGCCGAAGACCCAGATCCGCCCCTGGGCCACCGCCGCACCCGGGGTCTTGCGCTCGTGACCGATGCGCGGCTCGCTGCGCCAGCCCGCGTCGTCGGCACCGAGGCTCTGCACGAGCCCCGAGTCGGGCTCACCTCCGATGGCGTAGAGGCGGCCACCGAGCCACGCGGCGGCGAGGCGGATGCGCGGGAGGGGCAGGGGTGGGCCCATCGGCACGAAGCTGTCGCTCGCCACGTCGTAGCGCTCGATGCTGTCGAGGGGCCCGCCGCTGCCGGTGCCGCCGACGACGAAGAGCCCGCCGTCGGGGGCGGTCGCGAGGCCGTGGTAGTAGCGCGGCGTGATGAGCGGCCCGGTCTTCCAGAACGGGGGCCCCGAGGCGAAGCCGCACCGGCCCTGCTCGCAGACGCGCGTGAGGCAGTCGCCGGCGTCGCCGCACCTTCGCGCGACGTCGCAGCGCGGGCAGCTGCTCGCGCCGCCGCAGTCGACGTCCGACTCGTTCGGGTCTTTCGCGACGTTGAGGCACGGGTTCGGCGCGCAGCGAAGCACGGCGTTGCAGAAGCCCGTCTGGCAGTCGGTGCCGGCGTCGCAGCCGGCGTCGCCGCCGCAGCGCGCGCAGCTGCTCGTGCCGCCGCAGTCGACGTCGCTCTCGCCGGGGTCCTTTGCCGCGTTGCTGCAGCTCATCGGCGGAGCGCAGCGGCTGGCTCCGTTGCAGGTGAGGCTGGCCACGCAGTCGCCGGCGAGCTGGCAGCCCGCGTCGGCGCCGCAGCGCGGGCAGGTGCCGGTGCCGCCGCAGTCGACGTCGCTCTCGTCGGGGTCCTTGCCGCCGTTGGTGCACGTGGGCGGGGCGGGCGCGCACCGCTTCGCTCCGTTGCAGGTGAGGCCCGCGGCGCAGTCGCCGGCGAGCTGGCAGCCGGCGTCGGCGCCGCAGCGCACGCAGGTGCCGGTGCCGCCGCAGTCGACGTCGCTCTCATCGGGGTCCTTCGACTGGTTCTGGCACCCGGCGCCGATGGGCGACAGGTCGATGGTGGCCGAGGTGGTGCCGCCCGACGGCACCGTGACCGTCGTGGTCCCGCTGCGCATGATCCCCTGCGCGTCGACGCCGCTGACGGTGAGCGTGACGGTGCCGACGCCCGAGGGCAGCGCGACGCGAACGTGAGCCGGCGTCGTGATTTCTCCGCCGTTGTTCAGCGCCTGCGACGGGCCGAGGCTCGCAGAGGTCGACACCGCGGCGAGCTCGAGCTTCGGGAAGGTCGCGTTCGGCGTCGAGGTCAGATCGAGCTCGACGCGGGCGGCACAGGCTGCGAGGAAGACACAGGGCAGCACCCGCACCATTCGCACCACCCTAGCCGCACGTTTTCGCAGCGCCAAGTCTCGCGTCTGCTCGCGGCGCGGTAAGCTCGCCGCGGTCATGTCAGGCGTTTTCTCCGTGCTGGTCGTCTTGGCCGCGAACGGGGCCGACCCGCTGGCCCTCTACCGGCGAGCCACTGCGCACTTCGACGCCGAAGAGTACGCCGATGCTTCGCGCGACTTCACCGCCTATTACGAAAAGACCCGCTCCCCGAACGGCCTCTTCATGCTGGGCAAGACGAACTTCTACTGGTTCAAGGAGTCGAAGAGCGCCCAGGTCGCGCGCGAGGCGTACGAGAACCTGACCGAGTACATCACGCGCTTCCCGAAGGCCGAGCACGTGCAAGAGGCCCGCGAGTATCGTTCGAAGCTCCCGCGCTTTGCGACGCAGCAGCCGGCGGCGCCTGTGCCTCCGCCCCGGCAGCGGCCCGACCCCGAGCCGGCCCGCGAGCCAGACCCGGCCCCGTCTCAGCCGCCGCGCCCCACGCCGCCTGATCCCGAGGTGGTGAGTAAGCCGGTCCCCTCCGAGCCGACGCGCCAACCCCAGCAGGCCGAAGCGCCGCCCCCCTACGTCAGCGGCCTCACCTCCGGTCAGAAGGCAGGCATCGCGGTCGGCGTCACCGCAGGGGCCGTGGTCGTCGCCGGCGTCGTCGTCAGCGTCATCGTCGCCAGCAACCCCTGCCTCGGTGCCAGCGGTCTGCCCTGCGTGCGGTTCTAGAGATGAGCGCGGCCAGCGAGGCGGAGCAGACCTTCGGCCGGTACCAGCTCATCGAGCTGCTGGGTCGCGGCGGCATGGCCGAGGTGTGGAGGGCCCGCATGGCCGGCCCCGCAGGCGTGATGCGCACCGTCGTCATCAAGCGCATTCGCCCCCTGCTCGCCCAGGAGGCCGGGTTCAGCGCGCTGTTCGAGCGCGAGGCGCGGCTGTCGGCGCACCTCACGCACGCGAACATCGTGCAGGTCTACGAGTTCGGCACCCAGGCCGACGAGCCGTACCTCGTGATGGAGTTCGTGCCCGGCCGCGACCTCGCGAAGGTCATCAACGCCATCATCGAGGGCGGAGCCCTGCCGCCCGTCGGCCTCGGCGTCTACGTCGTGCGCGAGGTGGCGCGCGCGCTGGCCTACGCCCACGCGCTCAAGGGCGAAGACGGCCGCCCGCTGGGGCTCGTGCACCGCGACATCAGCCCGTCGAACGTGATTCTCGGCTTCGACGGCTCGGTGAAGCTGCTCGACTTCGGCATCGCCAAGTCGGTCGGCGACGTCGACCTCACCCAGACAGGCGTGTTCAAGGGCAAGGCCGGCTACACCGCGCCCGAGGTGGTGCAGGGCGAGCCCCACGACGCGCGCAGCGACCTGTTCGCGCTCGGCGTCGTGCTCTACGAGGCGCTCACCGGCACTCGGCTGTTTCGCGGCACGTCGGACCTGCACACGTTCTCTCTGGTGCGAGAGCAGGTGCTCGAGCCGCCCTCGCGCGTGAACCCCGCGGTGCCGCCCGCGCTCGACGCCATCGTGATGAAGGCGCTCGCCCGCTCGCCCGCGCAGCGCTACCAGACCGCCGACGGCCTCGCGCACGACCTCGACCCGGTGCTGCACGAGCTCAAGTTCGGCGCCCTGCAGGCGTCGGGCCTCGTCAGCTCGGTGGGCGGCCTCACCACGCCGCCGCCACTGCCCGAGCCGCGCGTCTCGGCGCCGGCCGCGAGGCCCGAGACCGCGGTGTCCACCGCAGACCTGCTGCTGCCTCCGCCGACGCCGAGCGCGAGCCCTCCGCCGCAGCCGGCCCCGCCCGCGCGCCCGTGGTGGCTGTGGCTCACCGCCGCGTTCGCCGTCGGGCTCGGCGCGGCCCTCATCGCGATGCAGGCTGGCTGGCGCGGCGCTCCCGGCCCCGTCGAGAACCGGCCGGCCGAGGTCGTCGTCGCGCCTGCGCCGGTGCCCCCCGTCGCTCCGCCGGCCCCGCCGGTCGACGCGCCCCCGCCTCCCTCGGCGCGCGAGCTCACCGTGGTCATCAAGTCCGACCCGAAGGGCGCCGAGGTGCGCACCGACGAAAACCGGCTCCTGCCCGGCCTCACGCCGATGACGGTGACGTTCGCCTCCGACGCCCGCCCGCGGAAGCTGTGGGTGAAGAAGAAGGGCTACGAGAAGTACGTCATCACGCTCACCGACGCCGAGCAGCAGGAGTACACGGCCCGGCTCGTGCTGCCTCCGTGACGCTCACGGCGACGGGCGCGGAGCTCCGAAGGGGTTCGCGAAGCCCGGGTCGACCGCTCCGTCGGGCAGCAGCCGAGCGACCCCGTCGAGCGCGCCGAGGGCCGACTTCCGCGTGACGAGCCAGACGTGGCCGTCGTCCTCGAGCGAGACCGCTTCGATGAACGGGAGCTCTGCAGGAGCGAACGCGGAGTCGACGCGGCCGTCGGGCAGGTAACGCGTGAGGTCGCGCGCGCCGAGAATGCGCGACACGACGGCGCGGCCGCTCGCGTCGAGCGCCGCGGCCCGCGCGGTGCCGTCGCCTTCGAGCGGCACGGCGGGGCCCAGCACCGCGCCGCGCACCTCGGCGCGCCACACACGCTCGGGCTCGTCGTTGGTGTTGTGCAGCTTCGCCACCAGCGCGCCGGTGCCGTCGTCGTTCATGCGCAGGGCCAGCACCTCGGGCGCGCGGTCGTCGGGCAGCCGCGGCAGCGTCAGCACGCGCTCGAAGCGGCCGCCGCGCAGAACGAGCAGCTCGGCGCCGACCGCCGGCTCGCGGGGCGACTCCCAGCGGTCGCGCTCGCGCGCCACCCACGCCTGCCCGCCGGCGGTGACGGCGAGGGCCGTCGCGTTCGTGACCGGCGGCCCATCGGCCACGCCGTTCGCCGAGACCTCGCGCAGCGGGCGCTCGGAGCCGCGGGCGTCGAGCAGCCACACCCGGTCGGCCGCGGCCACGGCGAGCACCTGCTCGCGCGCCGAGAACGACTCGCGCTCGGCGGGAGCGGGCACGAAGGCGCCGCTGCCGTCGAGCCGGCACGAGCGGCCCACCACGGGGCTCGACGGCCGCCGCGCCGAGACGCGCGCCACCACCGCGGCGGTGCCGTCGGGCGCGGCCGCGAGCCCGACCACCTCGAAGCGAAACCCTCGCGCCATGGCCTCGCGAGCCGTGAGGCCGGTCGAGCCCTCGCTGTCGTCGAGCCCGGCGCTCTGGGCGGCGCTGAGCACGCCGTAGGCGGGCAGGAGCAGCAGGTGAATCGGGCGCACGTCGACGAGGCCCGTGCCGCGGCCGAGGCTCGCGAGCCCCACCAGCGACAAGAGGCCGCCGGCCACCAGGGGCGGCACCGCGAGCTGCTGGCCCGAGCTGCGCCCCATCGCCTTGAGCACGAGCAGCACCGCCCCGTCGAGCAGCGCGAACGTCAGCACGGCGCAGACCGCCAGCTCGCGCTCGGAGCCGAGCTCGCCGCCGGTGACGCGCGCGTGCAGGTAGCCGAAGGCGAGCGCGCTGGCGGCGAGCCCCAGCGGCACCGAGAGCTGCAGGGCGCGTGAAGCGGTCGAGGCCAACGGGGACATTGTGTGCCGGCTGCGAGCGGCGGGCGCGAATTTCGCAGCGTCTTCAGCGCGTGACCGAGAGCTCACACCACCAATGCGCGAGCCACAGGTCGGCCAGCGCTTCGGTCTTCTGCCGATCGCTGCCCTCGCGCGCCGCTCGAGCGTTGAGGTAGCGGAGCTTGGCTGCGAACGGCACCATCCCCGCCTCACGACCGGCGCGCCCGCACGACTCGAGCACCCGCGCTCGAGCGTGCTCGAGCTGTGACGCGAGCGCGCGCGGGCTGCGAATCGAGAGCACCCCCTTCTCGTCGAGTCGCCCGCCGAGCGCGCCGTACACGTTCGCCAGGTGTGCCGCGTAGAGGCTCTGCCGGGCCGCGAGAATCAGCCGCGCGCGCGCATCGCTCTCGGTGCGGAGCAGCGCCGCGTAGCCCGCCAGCTCGGCCGACGTCGGCTCACGCTCGACGACCGGCGCGAGCTCGGGCGTGAAGGTCGCGGCGTGCGAGCTCGCGAGTCGCTCGGCGTCGAGCGCCGGGAGCGACTTCTTCAAGACGGGCAGCGAGGCGTAGAGCGCGACGAAGCGCTGGCCGTTGCGCAGGTCTTCGCGAGCGCGCAGCAGGGTCTCGGCGCGCTGTCGGGCGCGAGCCGAGAACGCCGCGTCATTCGGGTCGAGCGTCTCTCGCGGCACGGCCGCCTGCGTGACGACGCTCTCGAGCACGTCCATCGCGTACATGTCGTTCGCGCGATTCGCGTGAGGGAAGCGGGCGTCGACCTGCTTGCGAAGCTCCGCCCGCTCGACCGAGAGCGCGTCTTGCTGCGCGGCGAGCTCTTTCGACACGGCCTCGGTGTCGTGCCCCTCGAGCGCGCGAAGGAGCTGCACGTCCAGCAGCGCGACGCGGGTCGTCGTCAGCGCCGCGCTCCACACCACGAGCGCGCGAACCGTGTCGCCGCTGTGCTCGAGCTCTTCAGCCTCTCTCGTGAGCCGCTCGAGGCGCGCCTTCAGCGGGGCCGCTGCGCTCACGCCTTCGAGCGCCGCCTTCAGCTGCGACTGGTCGCTCTCGAGCTCGCGTCGAACCGCAGCCGTCGCGCGGAGCACGCCGTTCACCTCGGCCGGCCACAGCTCCATGTCGGCGTCGTTGGCCGGCGCCGGCCGGGCCGATGCTTCGCCGGTGAGGAAGGCATACGCGTCATCGAGGCCGCCGAGCTCCTTCACTTCGACCCCGAGGCGCTGCGCTTCAGCGAGCACCTCTTGGCGACGCGTGCCCACCGGCACCCCGAGGCGCTTCAGGCCGTCGGCCGCCGCCGCGCGAACCAGCACGAGCACGTCATCGACCGAGCCGGCGCTGCCGTCGGGGTTGATGGCGCCGACGACCGAGGTCAGCGGAAGCGGCTTCTTGCCGTTGAGCAACGCCATCAACGTCGCCGCCGTGAGCAGCCCCGCCGAGCGGTCGCGCGTGGGCTCGCTCACCCGCAGCGTGAGCTCCGAGTCGAGCAGGCTCGAGCGCGTGGCCTCGGTGGCCGCGAGGGCGGCCTGCCAGAGCGTGGCGCTCCACTGGTCGCCGGGGCTGCTCGCCGCGGCCGACAAGACCCCCACCGAAGGGGCGCGCGAACGGTTCTGCGCGACGCGCACGGTGACCCGCCCCACGCGCGCCGACGCGCCGCCGTCGCCCGGGACGACGAGCACGCAGCGCACCTCGACTTCACGCTGCCCGCTCGGCGGCGCGGCAGCCGCGCTCGTCGTCGCCGCCATCAAGGCCAGTGCTCGAATCACCGGTGGCGGAACCTACTTCCCTTCGCCCGGCGCGTCAGAGCGGAATCACGCTCGAGCCCGAGGTGCGCCCCGTCTTCGGGCCCCACGCCCGCACGCTCTGCGCGATGGGGTGAAAGCTCGGCAGGCCCATGCCGAGCAGGCCTCCGAACGTGAAGTAGAGGTCGTTCAGGTCCCACTGCGACGCGTTCACCACCTGGCCCGGGCTCATGAAGTTCCGCCCGCCCGCGACGATGATGGGCGAGCCCTGCGTCGGCGTCGTGTCGTGCTGGCCGTCGTCGACGCAGAAGCCCGCCATGACGATGGTGTTGTCGAGCACCTTCGACCCCGACGGGTCGGTCACCGCCTTCAGCTTGTCGATGAGGTCGACCAGCACGTGCACGTTCACCCGGTCGCGCGTGATGTTGGCCGCGTCGCTGAAGTCGCCGCTCGGCCCGCCGCCGCTCGTGCCGTGGTGCGAGATGCTGTGGTTGAACTGCACCGTCAGCGACGCGCCCTGGTAGCTCAGCGACGCCGGGTACACGCCGTCGTACGTCAGCCCGCCCGCCTCGTCGCCGAACGAGATGACGACCGAGCGGAACAGGTCGCACTGAAAGCCCACCGCGATGAGCGAGTTGAACGCGAAGAACCGGTCGAAGAAGTTCTGCCCGCTCAGGCCCGAGCGGTTCGTCACGCTCGAGTTGACCGCCGGCGCCGGCGGCTTCGCGCACGTGCTCATCGGCGGCGGCGCCGCGAGCGAGGCCTTCAGGTCGGCGAGCCCGCTCAGGTACGCGTCGAGCCGCAGCCGGTCGGCCTTGCCGAGGCGCGCGCGCAGGCCCTGCGTCGCGGCGACGGGCACGTCGAGCACCTTCGGGTTCCGCGCGTAGTCGTTCGCCGGCGGCGGCGGGCCCGAGCCGCCGGTGAGGTTCTTGAAGTACGCGTCGTAGAGCGCCACCGGGTTCAGCGTCGGCACCACCTTCTGCCCGTCTTTGTGCGACAGCTCGTAGCCGTAGCCGACGCCGTCGCCGCTGCCCTGCTCGGCGTTCGCGAGGTACAGGCCGAGCCGCTGCGGCGTCTGCTTCGCGTACATCACGTCGAACGAGTCGCCGTCGATGCCCGACACGCTCGAGCTCAGCGCGCGCGGCACCTGCCCCGTGGTGAAGCCGGGCTTGGCGCCGCCGTGGCCGCCGGCGCCGGCCTCCATCGTGGCGTTGCGCGCCGACTGCGTGAGCCCCTTGAGCAGCGTCATGTCGCCGAGGTTCGCGGTGAACGGCTGCAGCTGCACCGGCGCGGTGGCCGCGGTCAGCGGGCCGGCGGGCGGCGCGAACCACGAGAGCGCGTCGTTCGCGCGCGTCTTCGTGCCGTCGGGCCAGTGAATGAGCACGAGGCGGCGCGGGTCGGGGGCCTGGGCGCGGGCCTTCTGGGGGAGCAGCGCCTCGAGCAGGGGCAGCGTCAAGAAGGCACCCGAGGTGGCGAAGAGGCGGCGGCGGCTGATGCGGTAGCTCATGGAGCTTCTCCCGTCTGGTTGAGGAACTGCGGGCTCGACGCGACGCCGACCACGAGGTCCGAGAGGCGGCCTTGCGGAGTGACGCTCGCCTGCGCGACGGCCTGGGCCGCGCAGCGCTCGGCGAGCCCCTTCGGCGGGCGAGAGAGCGCGAGCGCGAAGAACTGCTCGGCCATGCAGCGGCGGGCGCTGGCCTGCTCGGCGAGGCGCGAGAACATCTCGGGGCCGTCGGCGAAGGCGGTGCCGTCGGGCAGCACGCCGCTCGCGTCGACGCGCGAGCCGTCGGCGTACGTCGTGCGCAGCCGGCCGAGCGGGTCGAAGCTCTCGGCGCCGAAGCCGACGTTGTCCATCGTGCGGTGGCAGGCGGCGCACTGCGGGGCGCTCAGGTGGGCGTCGAGGCGCTCCTTCAGCGTGGCGTCGGGGCCCGTGGCCGCGGGCAGCGGTGGCACTCCGGGAGGAGGAGGCGGCGGCTCGTCGCACATCAGCTTCTTCACGATGAAGTGGCCGCGCTTGATGGGGTTGGTGGTCGTCGAGGTGCCGCCGCTGGTGTTCGCGAGCACGGCGCCGTGCGAGCCGAGGCCGACGCGGCGCGGAGCCGCGATGGGCACGAAGCGTGCGGGGTCGACGCCCGCGGGGAAGGGCAGGCCGTAGAAGTCGGCGAGGGCCTTGCTCGCGAACGTCTGCGTGCCCGAGAGCACGGTGAGGGCGCTCTTGTCTTGCGAGACGAGGTCGTCGAAGAACGCGTCGGTCTCGCGAATCATGAGGTCGCGCAGCGCGTTGGTCTGGCCGAGCAGCGTGAAGTCTCGCAGCGCGAACGGGCCGAGGCCCGCGAGCTCGTCGCGCAGCACCTCTTTCAAGTGCGCGGCCCGCGGGTGCTGCAGCATGCGCCGCACCTGCGCGGCGAGCACGTCGGGCTGGCCCAGGGTGCCGGCCTCGGCCGCGGCGAACAGCGCGTCGTCGGGCATCGACTGCCAGAGGAAGTACGACAGCCGCGCGGCGAGCTCGTCGCCGTCGAGCGCGAAGGTGGCGGCGGGGTCGAGCGACGCCGCGTCGACGACGGGGATGAAGATGAACTCGGGGTGAACGAGCAGCGCGACGGTGACGTCGTAGAGGCCCTGGTCGAACGTGCCGGCCGCGCGGAAGACGGTCATCAGGCCCGCGGCGCCCTCGAGGTCGGCGGGGCCGACCTGGCGCCGCAGCGCACGGCGCGCGAGGCGACGCACGGTGTCGGTCGCGCACGAGGGCTGGGCGGCGTCGCACGTGACGACGCGAGACCACGCGCCGCCGGCGACGCCCTTCGAGGCCTTGAGCTCCTGCGCGAGCGCGGTGGCCGCGCGGGAGTAGCCGGCGACGAGCGACGGGTAGACCGAGAGCGCGAGCGCGTCGTTGGTGAAGCCCGTGGTGCCGACCGGGCTGTCTTGAAACGTGGCGCCGGGCGCCTGCTGCGTGAAGAGCAGGTCCTGCACGGTGTGCGTGTACTCGGCGTTGGTCAGCCGCCGCAGCGCCCAGTGCCCCGGCGCGGCGCTGGCCTGGCTGCAGTCGAGCACGCCGAAGGGGCGGGCCGGGCCGCCGGCGCCTCCGCCGCCGGGCTCGGTGGGCGTGGGCCTCGAGGGGGCGCTCACCCCCGGGCCGGCGGGCAGAATCTCGCCCTCGCAGCCGGCGAGGCCGACGAGCAGCAGGGTGAACCGCAGGCGGCGCGCAACGTTCGGGGTCGAAGGCATCGGTGGGGCTCCGTGGCTCGAGCGGCGCCGGTGCAGCGCCGCGGTCTGGGGCTGCTGAGCAACCGCGAGGCCAGGGCGCGATCTGCGCCGTTGCGCGCACCTGCGAGCGCTGGGGTGGCCTGCGAGGCCAAAGGGCGCGCAGGGCGATTGGCCTTCTGGGCCACTCGCGCTCACGCGCTGACCGCCGCGTCTGCCGCGCCGGTGTAGCGGGTGCCCTCCTCACCCGAGAGCGCGTCTCGCACCTCGCGCTGGAGCCGGGCCAGCTCACCCTCGGGCGAAGGCGCGCGGTCGCCGGCGACGACGACGAGCTGCGAGAGAATCAGCCACACCGGGTGGTCGTCGGCCGTCTCGAGCCGGCCGGCCGAGCCCCGCTCGACTCCGCTCGGCTGCCCCCACGGGTCGGGTGTGAGCAGCGCGGGCACTGAGCTCACGGTCGGCAGGTTCGCGAACTGGCGCAAGAGCGGCGTCGTCCACTCGAGCTGGCCCGGCTCGGGCAGGTACCGCTTGCCGGGCGGCGGCGTGAGCACCTCGGGCTGCGCCGGCACGAAGCGGCCGCCGACCACGCGGCCCGGCGGGAGCGAGCGGCCGAACACGTGGCCGACCGGCGGGGGCGTGAAGCGTGCGGGCTCGAGCGGCGGGCCCACCTCGCGCAGGCTGTGCTGGTAGTCGTCGATGACGACGCGGGTGAGCCGCACCGGCGCCTCGACCGCGGGCGAGGCGGGCACGGCCGCGTGCGTCGGGCTCGCGGCTGCGGTGCGGGGCCGGCAGCTCGTATCGACGTCGTTCTTGATGCGCATCGGGGTCTCCAAGAGAAGAAGGTGAAGGTCGCGCCCGGCCGCGGTGCAACGCGGCGGCCAGCGGCGCTCGCCTCGTCCTCGACGCCTTCTCGCGGCCGCTCTGGCCTGCGCGGCCACTCGAAGCGCCCGCGCGAGGCCTGGCAGGCGACTGCGCGTCGCTCAAGCCGTCGATTCGTGCGGCGCCCGCGCGGCACGGCAGCTGCTCAGGGTTCCGGCGCTGCACCTCTCTCACCTGGAGCTTCCATGCACGCACGCTCATTCGCCGTCGCCGCCGCCGTCATCGTCTTCACCGCCGCCCTGCCCGCCCACGCCGCGTCGGCCGTCGTCGAGGGCACCATCACCAAGATTGGCTGCCACAACGTCGTCGCCGCCGACCCGCTCTCGCGCGTGTGCTTCATCGAGTGGGAGGCGAGCGCCGGAGTCAGGCCGGTGTTGCCGGCGACGCTGCCCGCGAGCTGCCGCAACTCGAGCGAGGTGCGGTGGGACCTCGGCGACAGCCCGTCGGGCCAGGCGAACCTGCAGCTGCTCAACGCCGCCTTCCTCGCGGGCAAGCGCATTCGCCTCGGGCTCACGGCTGACGCGTGCTTCTCGCGGCAGAACGTGTTCCCCACGTTCGAGTACGTCTACGTGCTGCGCTGAGCGAGGGCGCCATGAGCCAACCCATCGCTCGCCGCCTGGCGGCGCTGCTGACCCTGCTCGCCCTGAGCTGCGGTCTGCCTGAAGACCCCGAGGCGCTCACCGCGCAGGGCGAGCAGGAGCTCGCCACGTACGTGAGCCAGGCCTCGCAGTTCCCCGCGACGCTGTGGCCGCCGACCACGCGGGTGTGCTTCCGCTTCACGTCGAACCTCAACGGCGCGCCGACGCCCGGCATCGACTACGCGGCGGCGAAGGCCGGCCTGCTCGACGCCATGCGCGTCACGTGGGGCGTCATCACGGGCATCACGTTCGTCGACGCGGGCATGTGCCCCGCCGGCACGCCGCCGTGGGACACGTGGGCGCTCAACCTGGTCGGCGACGGCTACGGAGGCGTCTGCGACATCGGCCGCACCGGGCAGAACGGCGCGCCCGGCTCGTGCGCCATCGGCGTCGCGGTCGTGCCGGCCCCCGCCGCGCCCGAGCCGCTCGCGGTCATCAAGCGCGTCGGCATGCACGAGGTGGGGCACGGCCTCGGCTTCGGGCACGAGCAGCAGCGCGTGGCGAACGCGACGTGGGAGGTGCCGCTGTGCTCGAGCGAGTTCCTGAACTGGCAGCGGGGCGTCGGCGCCGACAACCCCGACCCGGGGCTGCTCGGGCTCACGGTCTACGACCAGCGCTCGATCATGAACTACTGCGCCCTCGAGTGGGGGCGACCGAACACCGACTACTCGCCGACGTCGTTCGACGCGCTCGGCGCCGAGATTCTGTACACGCGCAGCACCGCTCGGCCCATCGTGACCTCGGCGGCGTCGTATCGCCGCGCCGACGGCGTGCTCGTCACGCGCCGGGGCGTCGACGTGATGGTCGACTGGTCTGCGCGCGGAGCCGTCGACTCGGTCTACGGCCCGGTCACGTGGCAGATCGACGGAGCGTCGCAGTCGCGCAAGGCCGGCACGGGCAGCGCGGGCACGCTCCCGATGGGCGCGCTCTCGCCCGCGCCCGCCATTCACAGCGTGCAGGGCACCTTCGTCGACCGCTACGCGAGGAGCTTCGCGCTGAGCCCGAGCCTCTACACCGTCGACGACAACCTCCACACGGCGCTCGTGATGAGCACCTGGGGGAGCTGAGACGGCGGCGTGTGCAGCGCCCTGCACACGTGCACCCGACGGCGCGGCGGAGCCTGCCGAAAAGAGGGCCGCCGCGCCTGCCATGAACCCTGCACCCGAGGTGAACATGCTCACTGCCGCCGCGCTGTCGCTGCTGCTCACCGCTTCACCGCTCACCCCGTCGGCGCGCCCGTCGCTCGAGCGCGAGCTCTCGCGCGCCCTCGCCGAGCGGCCCTCGGGGCTCTGGTACATCCCCTCGGGGGTCGCGCTGGGAGGCGGAATCCTCGGCGTGCTGCTCGGCCTCGCCTCGGGCGTCGACTGCCGGCTGAGCCTGTTCAACCCCTCCGGCAAGACGGGGAGCTGCTCGTACCCCGGGCCCAATGGTGGGGGCGCCGCCATCCTCGGTCTCGGAGCGGTCGCGCTGGTCGGCGGCATCGTCGGGTTCGTGCTCCTGCGCTACTACCGCGCCGAGCCGAACCGCCGCATCGACGCGCTGGAGGAGCGGCTGCGCGCGCTCGACGATGGGGGCTGAGGCTCAGCCGTTCGCGGCGCGCCGCGGGGGGCCGACGAGGGCGACGAGGTTGTCGAGCGACTTCGCCGTGCCCTCGTGAACTCCGAGCTTCACGAACATCTCGAAGTGCTCGGCCGACGGCGACTGAATCGAGACGCGCATGAGCGTGCCGTGCCCGTGCGGCGCGAGCGTGACGGTGCCCTTCGCTCCCAGGGCCTGAAACTCGAGCCGCCGGGGGCGGTCGAAGACCTCGTACACGCCCTCGAACGGAGGCGCGTGCCCCGCGGTGACGAAGCGAAAGGCGCCCTTCGGCCTCGCGTCGATGGTGCACGCCACCAGCGGAGCGCCCGTCGGGTCCCACCACTGCGTCACCTCATCGGGCCTCGTCCACGCGTCGAACACCTCGGCGGGTGACGCGCTCAAGGTGCGCTCGAATGAAATCGTCTTCGCCGGTCTGTCGATCGTGTCGTTCATCGTGTGCCTCTCTTTCTGTGCTTCAAGTGAGCCTCCAAGCGGTCGAAGCGGCGCTCCCACTGCGCGCGGAAGGGCTGCAGCCACGCGTCGGCGACCTTCAGCGTGCCGAACACCAACCGGCGCGGCCGGCTCTGCGCTTCGCGACCCGTCTCGATGAGCCCCGCATCTTCGAGCACCTTGAGGTGCTTCGAGATGGTGGGCTGCGCGAGGTGAAAGGGCGCGGCGAGCTCCGAGACCGTCGCCTCGCCCTGCGACAGCCTCGCCAGAATCGCCCGGCGCGTGGGGTCGGCGAGGGCTCCGAAGACGTCATTGAGTCGTGGGTCATTGGGTCGCGGGTCGTTCATGTTGCCTGATGGCTATATAGCCAATTGGCTACCTACGATCAAGCGACGTGAGCATCGGCCGCAGGTCCGCTATGGAGCCGGCATGCCTGAGAACCTCGGTCAGCTGCTCAAAGAGACGGCGCAGCGCTCGCCCGGCGCCGTCGCGCTCACGATTCAAGACAGCGACATTCCCTACGCGGCGGTGCGGCAGCGGGTCGGGGCGCTCGCGGGCCAGCTCGCGGCGCTCGGCGTCGTGAAGGGCGACCGGGTCGCGCTGATGCTGCCGAACACGCCGGCGTACGTCTTCAGCTGCTACGCGGCGCTCGAGCTCGGCGCGGTCATCGTGAACATCAGCCCCGGCAACCAGGGCGCCGAGCTGCAGCACATCTTGAAAGACTCGGGCGCGAAGGTGCTCGTCACGTTGGACGTGTTTCTGCCCGGCGTCTACAAGGTGCTGCCGGCGACGCCGGTGCAGCACCTGCTCGTGAGCTCGGTGCAGGGGCTCGAGAAGAAGGTGCCTGCGCCCCCCGAGGCGCCCGCGTACCGCCTGCTCGACGAGCTGCTCAAGCCGGGGCCGCCGGCGCCGCAGGTCGCGGTCGGCCCCGACGACCTCGCGGTGCTGCAGTACACGTCGGGCTCAACGGGCAGCGCGAAGGGCGTGATGCTGACGCACAAGAACCTGCTCGCGAGCGTCGCGCAGGTGCGCGCGTGGATGACGGGCGACGAGCCGGCGAACGCCGGCGTCGTGTGCATGATTCCCTTCTTCCACGTGTTCGGCTTCACCATCGGGCTGCACCTGTCGGTGGCGAAGGGCCACCGCATGCTGCTGGTGCCGCGCTTCGACGCGCTCGACCTGTTGCCGCTCGCGCAGCTCATCGAGAAGCACCAGCCGTACTCGCTGCCCGCTGTGCCGACGCTGTGGGCGGCGCTCTTGATGATGCCGGGCATGAGCCGAGAGAAGCTCGCGAGCGTGAAGCTCGCCAGCAGCGGAGGCGCCGCGCTGCCGCAGTGGGTGAGCGACAAGTACCGCGCGCTGACGGGGCGCACGATTCTCGAGGCGTACGGGCAGAGCGAAGCGGCCGGGGCGACGCACTGCGCGCAGTTCGGCGGCGGGACTCCGGAGGGGTCGATCGGCAAGGCGCTCGGCGGCTGCGAGGTGCGGCTGGTGGACATCGAGACCGGCGAGCGCGAGGTGCCGCAGGGCGAGGTCGGGGAGATCGTGGTGAAGGGCGACACCGTCATGCGCGGCTACTGGCAGAACGAGGCGCTGACGGCGAAGGCGCTGCGCGGCGGCTGGCTGCACACGGGCGACCTGGCGCGGCGCGACGCGGCGGGCTTCTTCACCATCGTCGACCGCAAAGACGACCTCATCATCACGAGCGGGCACAACGTCTACCCGTCCGAGGTCGAGGCCGTGCTCGCGCGTCACCCGCAGGTGAAAGACGTCGCGGTCGCCGGCGCGCCCGACCGGCTGCGCGGCGCGCAGATCGTGGCGCACGTGGTGCTGAAAGAGGGCGCGACCGCGACGCGAGAAGAGCTGCTCGCCGTCTGCCGCGAGAACCTGCCCGAGTTCAAGGTGCCGCAGGGGGTGAAGTTCGTCGACGCCGTGCCGCGCAACCCGGTGGGCAAGACGCTGCGTAGGGCCCTCGGCCCGGCGTGACGTACGGCGGTGTCATGCGACACGGCCTGATCCGCCGGCGGTAAACGTGCGTGGCGGTGGGAGCCCACCCGGCGCGCTTCGTGCTGGCTCGGGGCCCACAATGTCCCGAATCCCCAAGAACGACGTGCTGTACCTCGGCATGAACAAGACGGCCCGCGAAGAGGCGAAGGCGCTGCGCGGCGCGCACGTCGACGTCATCGCAGACAGCAAGGCCGGCGACGACAAGATCAAGGTCGGCAAGAAGACCTACGACCTCACCACCGACCAGGGCCGCAAAGACTTCGTCGCGACGCTCGGCCTGCCGCAGGCGCAGAGCGACACCATCGCGGACGTGCTGAAGAACGCACAGCCCGACGCGCGCGACGAGCTCGCGCAGCTCGCGCAGGCGTGGGCGAAGGGTGAGACCGGCGGCGACGTGCCGGGTCGCCTGGTGCTGTCGGGGCACTCGTCGGGCGGCAAGCTGTGGGGCTCGGAGCACGACTCGCGCGGCAACTCGACGTGGGAGAACGGCTACCTGATGCGCGACGACTTCCTCGCGCTCGCGAACGCGATGCCCAAGGCGGCCGCCCAGGTGCAGGACATCGGCATCTCGGCGTGCTTCTGCGGTGGCGAGAGCGACCTCCTCAAGTGGAAGTCGGCGTTCCCGAACGTGAAGACCGTCACCGCGTACGACGGCTTCTCGCCGAGCGTCGCCACCGGCTCGAAGGGCTTCCTCAAGAAGTGGGAGAAGGCGACCCGCGGCGACGTCGACACGCTCAAGCCCGAGGCGTTCAACGGCACGAACAAGGCCGAGAACATCGCCACCTGGACCCTGAAGAACGGCTACGTGGTCGCGGGCGGCAAAGAGAAGCCCGAGATCGTGAAGGGCCGCATCGACACGTTCCAGAACGACGAGCGCGCGAAGTACATGAGCGGCGAGAAGACCAGCGCGACCTCGCTGCAGGCCTACTACACCGACCTGCAAGACCTCGCGAACCGCCCGACGACGTCGGCCGCCGACAAGACGGCGCTGCAGGCAGAGATCGAGGTGATGGTGCGCCTGCGCCACTACAAGAGCATCGCGCCCAAGTTCGACGCCGCGAACAAGGCGGCCCTCAAAGACGGCTTCGAGGCCGTCGGCATGAAGACGCCCAACTTCGGCAAGCTGACCCGCGCAGAGGCGATGAAGAAGATCGGCGAGCTCGAGACGAAGGTGAACGCCACGAGCCCTGCGCCGGCGGCCGCCACCGAGGCGCTGCGCCTGCTCAAGGGCCTCGCGTCGCTCGACGACAAGAGCATCATCCCCTGGGCCGACTGACGCGGGCTTTGCCGCATCGCGGCGATGTCCGCACGCGGGCCAGGACCCGCGAACGAACCGCCCGCGCCATCGCTCATCGGGCGGCGCGGGCTTCCTAGCCTTGCGCCTCGAAGTGCGCGTCCAGCGCTTTGCTCAGCGCCTTGAAGGGTGCCTCCTGCTTGCCCTGCCCGGCCGCGCGCGTCGCGGTGAGCGCGTCGGCGAACACGCTCTCGGGCACCTTGAGCTTCTTCGCCACGAGCTCGATGTCCGAGAGCTGCTCGGTGATGTCGGCCTTCAGCGCCGCGCCGAAGAACGCGTCGGACACGCGCATGCCGCACCAGTAGATGAGCGCGACCGCGAGGCCGTGCTTCTCCTTGAGCGCCTTGCGGAGCTCGGAGTCGCGCATCGTCTCGAGCGCGTTCTCTTTCGCCGGCGCAGCAGGCAGCTTGATGCCCAGCGCCGCCGCGAGCGGCTCGGAGTCTCTCACGCGGGCCGCCGACTCTCTCTGCGAGCCGAGGAGCGCGAGCGTGCAGGCCATGCCCCACTTGCGCCCGAGCGCGTAGGCGGCGCCGCCGACGGTGACGCTGGCGTGGGCCTTCGGTGCGAGCGCGAGCGCCAGCGCGCCCAGCGTGAACGAACGGCGAGAGAGGACCTTCGTGATGGAGGTGTGCATGGCTCAGTTCTCGTAGAGGCGGTGGATGACGAAGCGGCGGCGATCGCGAGCAGGCGGTCTTGCGTCGTGCGCGAGAAGCGGCCGGTGAAGAGGTACTTCGGCGACCCGGCGCAGGCGCCCGCGACGCCGCACACCCACTCGAGGTCGGCGGTGGCCGGCGCCGACCTGGGCTTCACGCGCGAGCCGCCGTCTTGAACGGTGCATATGTCGCAAGGACACAGCGGGCCGGACGGCTGAAACACCGCCCAAGGTCAGTTCGACCGGGCGCCCAGCTCGACCAGCACTGCCCGGCTCGTCGAGATGGCCGCGCCGGCCACCTCGGAGTCTCGCTTGCCGAGCGTGTCGAGCGTCACCAGCACGGCGGTGGTGAGCAACAGCTGGTCGTACAGCGCCTGCTTCTCTTCCGGCTTCGACTTCTGGAAGTCAGCCGAGACGGCGAGCTGATCATTGAACGTCGCGATGACCTCGCGCACGGCGTCGTCTTCCATCTCTCGGCCATCGACGATGGCGGTCGCGGTCGCGATGGTGAGGCCGGCCGCGTTCGCCACCGAGTTCCTGCGGAGCTGTGTCTCGAGGCCCTTGTCGAGCTGGTCGATCATCGTGCGCATCAGCTTCTCGTGGTCGGGCGACATCGGCTGCTTCGCGAAGTACGCGTCGATCGCCGGCCGCGTCTTGGCGGGCTTGAAGTCCGACGCCGACGCCGGCTTGTGGCTCACCGGCGGCTTCTTCGCGGGAGCCTTGGCCGCCGGCGCGTCGAGCGCCGACGTGTCGTAGCCGTGCCGCTTCATCGACTCTCTGAGAATCGACTTGTCGTAGTAGTTGCGCAGCGTCGAGTCGACGATGGGCAGGTTGCCGCCGTAGAAGTTCGCCAGCTGCGCGCTGGCGGTCGAGGCGGCGAACAGCGCGAGCGCGATGAGTGAGCGGGTCCGCATGCCCGGAACATAGCGCCGGGCGAGTCGGCTCACCGCAACACGAAGTACATCATCGCTCCGCCGGCGACGATGCCGGCGCCGACGCCGAGCAGCAGCGCCACACCGACCGCCCACCAGCCGGGCGCGCGCTTTCGCTCGACCGCCGGCTTCGCCGCAGCCTTCGCCTCGGGCGCCGGCGGCGCCGCCGGGGGCAGCGTCTCGACGGCCGGCTCGACGTCTTCGCGCTCGACGTTGCCGCTGCGCTCGAGGAAGAACGTCTCGAGCTGCTGCAGCGAGCGCGCCCACGCGTGGGGGTCGAGCGGCAGCTGTTGCCCCTTGAAGCGCGCGGCGTACTGCTGCGCGAGGAGCTCCCACGACCGCAGCGTCGCGACGCGCAGCACCGGGTCCCACGCGCCGCAGACGACGACGGGCCCGCTGCCCGAGAGCGGAGCGAGGCGCAGGTGCTGCACCGAGCGCTGGCCTCCGCCGGTCGAGGCGCCTTCGGGCGGCAGCAGCTCGACGCGGTAGCGGACCGGCCCTTCGAGCGTGGTCGGCGTCACCTCGACCGAGAACGCGTGCGCGAGGTCCGAGCCGCGCTGGGCGAAGAGCGTCTGTGGCACGAGCACGGTCGGAACCGAAGCGACCCGCGTGGGCACGGCGTCCTGCAGCGGCGCGCCGGCGTCGTCGGCCTGCGGGCGCCACGAGACCGTCTCTTCGCGGGTGAAGTAGGTCATGCCCCCCGTACGGACGCGGGGCCGAGGTGGATCTCAGCCGCCGTAGTACGTCGCGAGGAAGCGCTTCTTGAACGCGCCCACCTCGAGCTCGAACACGCCGTCGTCGCGGCCGTCGTTGCCGGGCTCGCCGTGGCCCCACGGGTTGCGCAGGGTGACGTACTGCTTGCCGTCGCGCTCCGAGACCGCGAGCACGGAATAGACGTGTCCCTTCGAGAGGCCCTCGCCCTGACCGCCGAGCGGGCTCGTGCTCGCCGCGACGGGCCGCTGCTCGGCGAGCGCGTTCTTGATGTCGGCGAACAGCACGCTCGAGCGCTTGAACGCGTTGAGCTGCATCGAGCCGCTCTTGCCCGTGAGCGCCTGCCAGAGCGTCGTGGGGGCGCCGCCGACGCCGACCTTGCCGTAGCTGCCGTCGAGCTTCGCGTACGCCTTCTCGACGAGCATCGGCCAGAGCTCTTTCGGGTCGCGGCCGCGGGTGAAGCGCGGCGTCTTGCCGTCGCGCGTCGGCATGTCGCCGTCGACGGTGACGTAGACGGGCTTCTTCGAGCGCCCGAACAACCCGAGGAACGAGTCCTTGTAGAAGCGAACGGTGTACGTGCCGTCGCCGTTGTCCTTCACGGCGTCGCGCAGCACGTCGGGCCGTACCTGGGCGAGCGAGGCGAGGCCCGAGGCGAGGTAGCAGTCTCCGAGCGCGCCCAGCACCACGTCGGTCGCGGCGAAGCTGTCGACCACCACCTGCCCGGACGTCGGAGCCCAGCGGGTATCCGCTTTGAACTTCGAGGGGAGCTCCGGGTCCGGGAGGCGGCCGAGCACTGGCGTTCGAGGGGTCGAGGGCAAAACGGCAGGCATGCCCACATTGTCGCCAGGCCGCCGCGAAAGTTGTTTGCACTGCAAACCACCCGACGCCCCCTCTCCCCCGTAGGGGAGAGGGCCGGGGTGAGGGGGCCATTGAGCGCGCGGAGATGGCGCGAAGGGTCACTGCAAGCACCCACCAGACATGCTGAGCTGCCGGCATGCGCTACAGGGTCCTCGCGCTGTGCTGCATGGCCGCCGCGTGCGAGCGCCCGGTGATCAACACCCTCGAAGAGCCGCCACCGCCGGAGCCGATGGTGCAACCCGAGCCAACGCCCGCCACGCTCACGCCGGCATCACCGCCGACGCGAAGCGAACGGCAGCCCGCCCCGACCCCACCGCCGCCCATCACCTGCGACGACTGCTGCACGAAGGCGTGCGGCACGGTCTGCGAGGGGCCGTGCGAGCCCATCGTGCTCGTGCGCGACCAGCGAGGGCCGCTGCCGATCGCGGTCGACGACACCGGCGTGTACTGGGCGAACCTCGCGGGGCACGAGCTCAAGCGGCTGCGCCCCGACGGCACGGAGGACCTGCTCGTCTATGGCCAGACGTCGCACGGCGTGGCGCTCGACGCGACGCACCTGTGGTGGACGAACTTCGGAGCCGGCACCATCGAGCGGCTGCAGACGCGCGACGCGGGCATGCCCGAGGTGTTCGTGACCCTCCCCGTGACGGCGGGCGCCCCGCTGCCGTTCAGAATCGCGCTGAGCGCAGACCGCGTCTTCTGGAACAACTCGGGCGACGGAGCCGTGCAGTCGACGCTCCGCGCGGGCGGGGGCGTCGACACGGTGATGCCGGGCCAGTTCGCGGGCCGCGACGGCGGCGGGCCCATCAGCGCGTCGGTGTTCTACCCCGCGGCGGTCGCGACCAGCGCGGCCGGCGTCTACTGGTCATACACGGGTCTGTTCGTGCCGCCGCCGTACCAGCCGCTGATGTTCTCGGCGGCGCCCACGGGCAGCGGCAGCACCGTCACCGGCGACGGCGAGATCACGAGCGTGGTGGCGGTCGGCGACGCGGTCTACTGGACGGACATTCTCAGCGGCACGGTGAAGGGGAAGACGAGCGCGGGGGCGGCTCCGCAGCAGCTCGCGACGTCGCTCGGCCCGCCGCTCCCGGTGGTGCTGTTCGACAATGACGGCTACTTCACGCTGACGGGCATCGCCGCCGACGCCGACTTCGTCTACTGGATCGAAGCGTGGAACGCGCCGATGCCGGCGGGCAACGAGCTCGGCCGGGTGCTGCGGGTGCCCCGCGGGGGCGGGCCGACGAAGGTGCTGGCGCAGTCACCGCTCTTCGACTCGATCCGCGCGGGGCAGATCGCGCTCGACGACCGCTTCATCTACTGGACGAACCACCGCGAGGGCACCGTCAACAAGCTGCGCAAGACGGTGCGGTAGCACCTTCTCTACGGGCACATGTCGGTGCGGGCGCACGCGCCGCTCCGGCACTCGCTTCCCGAGACGCAGCGATCATTCACGGTACATGGCGCACCGACCGCGATGGGCTTCTTGCAGGTCTTGGTCGCGGGCTCGCACCACGTCTCCGAAGTGCAGAACGCCTGCGCGCAGCTCTCGCCCTCCAGCGCGCGCGCCGTACACGTCCTCGAGCCGATAGGCCCGATGCAGTCTGCGGGCGGGCGGCACGCGTCGCTCTGCCCGCAGGTGTCCCCCACTTCGAGCCTTCGGGTGCAGGTCGAAGTCGTCGCGTCACAGAAGAGGTCGAGCTTGCACGCCGGCAGTCGCGACATGACACAAGCCTGGCCGAGGTCGGGTGGCGCCTCGCACTTGCCGCCGACGCACGCATAGAAGTTCCCGCACGGCAGCGTGGCATCGCACAGCTCTCCCCCGAGCCTCAGCGCCTGGCAGCGACGACGAGGGCTGCAGAACGTCCCCGAGGCGCAGTCGGACTGAATTGTGCAGGCCTCCTCTTGAGCGCGAGGCCGCTGGCAGGTGCCGTCGATGACCTTGAGGCCCAGGGCACACTCGGAGCCGCTCGAGACCGCGCCTCCCTCGGCGACCCTCGCGGTGCAGACCCCACCGCACGTCGCTGCAACTCGAGCGCACGTCTCACTCGCGCACTCGAAGTAGTCCTGGCAAGGCTGACCGTCTGCCACCTGCCCCACGAACATCCGCTGACAGTCTTCCTGGCTCGGGTCCGGGAGCACGGTACAGCGCGACTGCATGTAGCTGTCGAAGCAGGCCCGCGCGCTCGCGCCGTCGTACTTGACCCTGCCGGAGGCGACGGCCGCGTCGAACTGGTGGCCGTAGGCATACGTGCCGGGCTCGAACGCTCTGAGCATCAGGTTGCAGTCGAGCTGCGAGCGTACGAAGCCGCAGGTCGAGTACCAGGTGCAGTACGCAGCGGCGAGCTCGTCGTCGAGACGCTCGTAGGGAATGTCAGCCCTGCCGCCACCTGAGCATGCGGCGAGCGCAATGACATACACGCTGAGGCGTCTGATCATGTCGGCGCGCTGACGGTACCACCTCGGCGCCTGCCGCGCCGCTCACGCGAGAATGCGAAGGCGCTGCTGCCGCAGCTGCTCCTGGCTCTGCGCGTCGACGGTCTTCGGCGCCTCGGGCAGCGGCAAGAGCGGCCGCAGCTGAAGCTGCGTCATCAGCGCAGAGCTCTCGGTGGTGAGCAGCTCGGGCTGCTTGCGGTTGTACGCGGCCGTCTCGCGCATCGTCTGCAGCAGCGAGTCGGCGAGCTTCGGCTCCTTCGCGCGGAGGGCGTCGTAGAACGGGCGCAGCGTGGGACCCGCGCTGGCGAGCAGCTGCTCGTCGGTGGTGCCGCTGACCTTGCCGAGCTCCTGCTCGACCTTCTTGGCGATCGACCAATCGCCCTTGCCGGGGCCCTCGATGTACGCGTTGAGCGCGTCCTGCACGGGGAGCTCCATGCGCGGCGACGAGTCCACCGTGGTGGTCTCTTTCACGCCGTTGCGCACCATCTTGTCGCCCTGCCCGTTGCGGATGACCTGCTGCGGCGCCTGCTGCTCGAACTGGTCGGGGAAGATGAGCTGCCGCCCGGCCTGAATCTTGTTCGCGTCTCTGAGGCCGTTCGCCTGCGCCACCTGGGCGACGGTCAGCTTCGTGCCGTGCTCGCGGTTGTACTTCGCGACCAGCTTGCCGAGGGTGTCGCCGCGCTGAATCTGGATCATGGACATGCCGGGGGGACGAACCGAGGCGGAAAAAGGTGCGGGCATTCGATATTGAGGCGCGGCCCCATGAATCCGCTCATCTCCGACCGCTTCGTCGACTTCGTCCTCTACGACGTGCTCGACGTCACCGCGCTGTGCAAGCTGCCCGCCTTCGCGCACCACGGCCGCGAGACCTTCGACCCGTGGCTCGCCGCCTGCCGCCGCGTCGCCCGCGAGGTCCTCTTCCCCACCTACCGGCAGCTCGACGAGCAGCCGCCGCGCTTCGAGAACGGCCAGGTCAAGGTGCACCCGAAGATGCACGCGCTCTACCGCGAGCTCGTCGACCTCGGCCTCGTCTCGGCCAACCGCCCCGCCTCGGTCGGCGGCCAGATGCTGCCGATGACGGTGCTGACCTTGAGCGCCACCTACCTCATGGCCGGCAACCTCTCGGCCGCCGGCTTCCCCGGGCTCACGCAGGGCGCCGCGCACCTCGTCGAGACGTTCGGCAGCGACGAGCTGAAGGCCCGCTTCCTCGCGAACATGTACTCCGGCAAGTGGACGGGCACGATGGCGCTCACCGAGCCGCAGGCCGGCTCGAGCCTCGCCGACCTCACCGCCACGGCGAAGGCGGCGCCGGGCGGGCACTACCTGATCCGCGGCTCCAAGATTTTCATCTCGGGCGGCGACCAGGACCTCACCGAGAACATCGTGCACCTGCTCCTCGCGCGGCTCGAGGGCGCTCCGGCGGGCACCAAGGGCATCTCGCTGTTCGCCGTGCCGAAGCGGCGCGTCGGCCCCGACGGCAAGCTCGTGCCGAACGACGTTCACGTGTCGGGCGTCATCCACAAGATCGGCTGGCGCGGCCTGCCGTCACTCGCGCTCTCGTTCGGTGACGAAGGCGACTGCCACGGCTGGCTCGTCGGTCAGCCGAACGCCGGCCTCAAGCAGATGTTCCAGATGATGAACGAGGCGCGCATTCACATCGGAGCCAACGCCGCCGCCACCGCCTCGGTCGCGTACCACCAGTCGCTCGAGTACGCGCGCGAGCGCAAGCAGGGCCGCCCGCTCGGAGTGATGGACGCCTCGTCGCCGCCCGTGCCGCTCGTCGCGCACCCCGACGTGCGCCGAATGCTGCTGCGCCAGAAGGCGATCGTCGAAGGCTCGCTGTGCCTCGTCGCCGTCACCTCGCGCTACGCCGACCTCGCCGAGCACGCGACCGACTCCGACGTTCGCGCGCGCTCGAAGCTGCTGCTCGACCTGCTCACGCCCATCACGAAGACGTTTCCCGCCGAGAAGGGCTTCGAGGCCAACGCGCTCTCGCTGCAGCTGCACGGCGGCTACGGCTACTCGAGCGAGTACCTGCCCGAGGCGTGGCTGCGCGACCAGAAGCTCAACACCATTCACGAGGGCACCACGACCATTCAGGGCCTCGACCTGCTCGGCCGCAAGGTCGTCGCCGGCGGAGGCGCCGCGCTGATGGCGCTCTCGGAAGAGATCGCCGCCGACTGTGAGCGCGCGCAGGCGAAGGGGCTCGACGTGGCTCCGCTGCGCTCGGCCGTCGAGACGCTCGGCGCCCTCACCGCCACGCTCGGAGGCCGCGGCATGAGCGGCGACCTCGAGGGCATGCTCGGGCACTCGGCCGACTTCCTCGAGCTGGCCTCGGCCGTCGTCATCGGGTGGATGTGGGCCAAGCTCGCGGCCAGCGCGCCGGCCGACGACTTCGGCAAGGGCATGCGGGCCGCAGCGCAGTACTGGCTCGCGACCGAGGTCACGCGCGTGCCGCAGCTCGCCGCGCTCTGCGAGTCGGGCGAGAAGAGCTACCTCTCGCTCGAAGACGCCTGGCTCTGAGCGCTCAGGTCCGCGCGACATGACCGCCACGCGCTCGGCACCGCTGCCACACCGCGACCGAAGTGCCCCAGCGGTTGATGGAATGGGAGCGACCCCGCGGCGTTACGTGAGTCTCGTGCACTCGTTTCCAGCTCAAGTCGCCATCGTGGCGCTCGCCGTCGGCCTCACCGCCTGCTCGGCGGCGCCGTACTTCATCCAGAACATCCACTCGGTCGTGCCCGGCGTCGTCTATCGCTCGGCGCAGCTCTCGCCCGAGCGCCTGTCGGGGCTCATCGCGGAGCGCGGCGTGAAGACCGTGCTCAACCTGCGCGGCGCCTTCCCCGGCGAGGCCTGGTACGACGGCGAGCACGCCACCGTCACCAAGGCCGGCGTGAAGCACATCGACTTCGAGCTGTCGTCGAAGCTCGAGGTGCCGCCCGCGCAGGCCGAGGAGCTGATCCGCATCATGCGCGAGGCCCCCAAGCCGCTGCTCATTCACTGCTGGGGCGGCGCCGACCGAACCGGCCTCGCCTCGGCGCTCTACCTCTACGCGATTCACGAGAAGAGCTCGTCCGAGGCCTCTGCCGCGCTCTCGGTGAAGTACCACCACCTGTCGTTCACGTCGGCCGGCGCGATGGACCGCAGCTTCGAGAAGTACGTGCAGCAGCAGCAGACGCGCGCGTCGTGCCGCATGTCCCGCGCGGTCGACTCAGCAGACCCGCTGCTCCGCGCCGACGCCCACTGCGACTGAACGCTGAAGCGGCAGTTGCAGCTGACGCGGGCCTCATGTCTCATGGCGCCGGGCCGAAGAGTCGAAACCCCCGCATGCCACGACTGACCCTGCTGACCGTCTGCTTCAGCCTGACCGCCTGTGCAGCGACCGACTTCTGGTCGGCGGCGCTGATGCTCGCCCTGCTGCTGCCCGCGTGCTGGGCGCCACCGCCCATCGACGGCCCGACCGGCGGCGGAGCGGCGGCCGGAGGCGCAGGAGGTGGCTCGGGCGGTACGGCCGGCGGTGGCGCGCTCGAGCCCTGCTGCCTCGGCAACCCCGACGGCGGCCGCATCGGCGTCATCTCGACCTGCTACTGCCCGCCTTCGACCGCGTGCAACTTCGGCTGGTTCACGCGGTGCCACGACGGCTGCCTGCCCATGATTCCGGCGCCCGACGGCGGCTGCCCTTGAGGCACAGCGCGCGCGCGGGTGGGCTCTTCGGGGCGCTGCACCGCGAGCGCATCGGCGAGGTCCCTCGCGTCGAGCTCGAGCTCGAGCGGCACGCTCCGGCGCAGGTCGAGCTCGCGCGGCGCGTGTGGCAGCAGCGCTTTCAGACCGAGTTTCGCTCGGTGCAGATCATGACGCGCTTCCTCACCGAGACCGTCGGCGCCGGCGACCCGCTCGACATCTACGCCGGAGCCGTCGAGCTCGTCGAAGACGAGATCCGCCACGCCGAGCTGTGCGCGACCGTCTGCATGGCGCTCGGCGTGCCGGCCGTGCTGCCCGAGCCGGTGGCGCTCGTCGACCCGCCGCAGTTCCTCGCCGCTCCGATGGAGCAGCGCGCCATCGCGACCGCGCTCTCGATGCTCGCCGTCAGCGAGACGCTGTCGACGGCGTTCATCACCGACCTGCGCGACCGCTGCACCGAGCCGGGGCTGAAGGCCGTGCTCGCGGCGACGGTCGCCGATGAAGCAGGCCACCAGGACTTCGGCTGGGAGTACGTGAAGCGGGCGATGACGCGCTTCCCGCCCGAGGGCGCGGCCGACCTGCGGCACCTCGTGCGCACCACGCTCGAGCCATGGCGGCGAAGCTCGGCGAAGGCGCTCGAGGCCGTGCCGGCGGCGCGCCGCTCGCTCGACGCCTGGCCCGAGCCCGAGCTCGCCGCGCTCGGCCTGCACTCGGATGAGCGCCTCGCGCTCGTCTTCCTCGACGCCGAGCGGCGCTCGCTGACCCCGCGCCTCACGGAGCTCGGCCTCGCGTGACGTACGACGAGCTGGTCGCCGCTGCGGCCGCGCCCCAAGACGCGCTGCTGCGAGCGCTGTGGCTCGCGAAGCGCGGCAACTGGAACGGCGCGCACGACCTCGTGGGCGAGGCCGAAGGGAAGCGGGCCGCCCGAATCCACGCGTACCTGCACCGCGTCGAGGGCGACCTCTCGAACGCGGGCTACTGGTACTTCAAGGCCGGTGTCGCGGCCGAGACCGGCCCGCTCGACCGCGAGTGGGAGCGCCTCGCGCGCGAGCTCTGCGAAGAGCGCTGATCCACCTCACCACGGGCGGCTCGATGGGCGGGCATCTGCTTCCCGACGCCTGCCGATGAAGCGGCTAGACTGCTCGCTCTCAAGCGATGCCTCCCCCTCCCCGCCGCACGCGCCCGCCGCCGCGCAAGCCGCCCGAGCCGACCACCACCGAGCCCTCGATGCCGGCGGTGAAGCAACCGCAGGGCGCAGAACCGAATTCGGGGCCCCGCGGAGCGGGGGGAAAGGCGGTGAACCCCGACGTCACCGACCAGAACCCCGCGCACGCGCCCGACTCGACCGACGAGCAGCCGGCCCTCGCGCGACGCCCGGGCCGTGCGCCGGTCGCGCGGCGGCTGCCGGGCACGCGCGCTCCGCCGGTGAAGAAGCGCTCGAAGCTGATTCCCCTGTTGTTCCTGGTGGTGCTCGGCGTCGGCGGCGCCGCCGCGTGGAAGAAGCTGAACCCGCCGCCGGCTCCGCCGAAGGTCGACCCGCACGCCGAAGAGGTCGAGGCCGCGAAGGTCGCCTTCCAGGAGGGCAAGAACCTGGTGCGCAAAGCGCAGTGGAAGGCGGCGGCCGCGAAGTTCGACGAGGCGGCGAAGCTCGCGCCCGAGATCGAAGGCCTCGCTGCGTACCTCGCAGCCGGCAAGACCGAGATTCCGTGGGCCGAGCACCTCGACGCCGCTTCAGCCGCGCTCGACAAGGGCCAGGTCGGCAAGGCGTCGAGCGAGCTCGCGCAGGTGCCCGAGACGACGCAGCAGCTCACGCGCCGCACCGAGCTGCAGCGGCGCCTCGAGAAGGTCGCCGACGAGCGGCTGAAGCAGGCGCGCGCTCTTGCGAACGACCGCACCAAGATGCGCGAGCTCAAGGCGCTCGCCGAAGACGTGCTCTCGGCGCGCCCGAACGATCGCGACGCGCTGAACTTCCTCGAGACCGCGAACCGCGCGCTCGGGTGGAAGGCGCCGGTCGAGAAGCCGCCCGACCCGGGCGACCCCGCGGCCGAGGTCGTCTCGCTCTGGGCCGGCGGCGATGCGAGCGGCGCGTACGCGAAGGCCGAGGCGTGCGAAACGCAGAGCCCGCGCTGCGCGAAGCTGAAAGAGCAGATCTCGCGCGTGCAGGGGCTCTTCAAGAAGCTCGAGTCGCTCGAAGAGGGCGAGCTGCTCGACGCCGTGCGCCTCGACAAGGCCATCGGCGGCGGCCAGCAGAGCGCGCAGGGCAAGCAGGCGGGCGTGCGGCTCGCGGCGGTGCTGACCCCGAAGGCGTCGTCGGCGTCGGCGCGCAAGCAGTGGGGCGCGGCGATGGCGCTCGCGCGCAAGATTCTCGAGGGCGACCCCGGCAACACCACCGCGAAGAGCTTCTTGAGCGACGGCCGCGCGGCCGCCGAAGAGCTCTACAAGCGCTGCTACGTGCAGCGCCAGTCCGACCCGACCGAGGCGATTCCGCTCTGCCGCGAGGTCACCGAGATGCTGCCCGAGGGCGACGAGCTGCGCGGCAAGGCCGAGCGGCTCATGAAGAGCGCGCAGCCCGAGTGACGCTCGGACTCCTGGGCTCGCTCATGCGCAACGAGCGTGCATCACGAGCGCGGCTCAGAACGAGCGGGTCGCGCCGCGCACGAGGCCGCCCTGCGCTCCGGCGGCGCGCAGCCTGCACGCCGTGTCCCAGCACCTCGAGCACGCCCGCATTGCCCATCGGGTGATCGGTTTTCGCACTCCCGGCAACTGACGGCACATGAACGCGAAACGCGCCCTCTTCCTCCTGTTGTCCCTGGCCTTTGCTGCGTGCGACTGCTCGGCGATTCCCGGCTCTGGCGTCTCGAAGACCGAGACCCGCGACGTCGGCACCGCGTACACGCGCGTGCAGGTCGGCGACGCCCTCAAGGTCACGTTCACCGACCGCGCCCCGGGCACCATCGCGGTGACGGCCGACGACAACCTCTTGCCCTTCATCACGACCGAGGTCATCGACGACTCGCTCATCGTGAAGGTGAAGGACGACGGCCTGCTCGCGCCTTCGACCGACGTCAACGTCGAGGTCTCGTCGGCGAACGTGCACTGGGTGAGCGCCTCGGGCGCCTCCGAGGTGACGTCGGCGGCCGGGCTCACGTGCGAGATTCTCGCGGTCGACACGAGCGGCGCATCGAAGGTCACGCTCGACAGCGCGGTCGGCACGAGCCTGTGGGTGAAGGCGTCGGGCGCTTCGCACGTCGAGGTCCGCAAGGTCTCGGCCGCCGAGGGCCACCTCGACGCCTCGGGCGCGTCGGAGATTTCGTTCACCGAGGGCAACCTCGATGAGCTCGACCTCAAGGCGTCGGGCTCGTCGAAGCTCGCGCTCGGCGGCGTCGTCACCAAGACCGCGACCGTCGACGTCAGCGGCGCCTCGGAGGCGAAGCTGCAGGCGAGCGAGAAGGTCACCGGCAGCGCCTCGGGCGCGAGCGAGGTCAACGTGAAGGGCAGCCCGAGCGTGCGCGACGTCGCGTCTTCGGGCGGCAGCGACGTTCAGTTCCAGTAACGGCTCTCGAGCTCGAGCGCGGAACCCGCGAGGCTCCGCTGCGTGGCTGCAGCGGGGCCTTACTGCGTTCTGAGCCGCCCGGTGCATCGGTCGGCCAGCGCGTCATTTCGAGATGACACTCGAGGGCGCAACCGCCGGGAGCCCCGCCGCCGCCGCTGAGCACGCGACGTGCAGAGCGGCGGGACCATGCGAATGCTCCTTCTCTGCTTCACCGTCGTGCTGGCCGGTGCGTGCGTCGGCCCGGCCTCCCAGGACCCCGCCTCCTCCAATGACCGCGTCGACGGCCTCGCCATCGGCGCCGCGTGCACGCAAGACGCCCAGTGCGGCCCCGGCCTCGAGTGTGAGCACGGAGCCTGCGCGCTCGACGACGACGACCGCGACGGCGGCGACGACGATGACGGCCATCACCGCGATGGCGGGCATGATGACGACGACGACTGCCGCGACGGAGGCCACGGAGGCCACGGCGGCCACGGCGGCGACGACGACGGCGAAGCAGACGGCGGGCACCACGGCCACGGCGGCGGCGGAGACGACGACGACGACGACCGGTGCGACGGCGGCAGCAGCTCGGGCCACGGCGACTGCGACTGACGCTGCGCAGCTCAGAACGGAGCGATGAGCGCGATGGTTCATCGGCGGTTGCGCCGATAGATGCGGAAGTCGGAATCCACGGTGACAACGACTGAGTGCTCGTACAGCTCGCTCATCCGAACCAGGCACGCATCTGCGAACGAGGCCGGCACGTCGCGGTACCTCGTCATGATTTCGTGAACGCCGTTGGCCTCCCCAGCCAATGGCTCGATGCAGAGCGCACCCTCTCGGATTCGTCGAAAGACCTCGTCTGTCGCCGCGGGCCACCGCGAAACGAGAAAGCAGGTCTCGGCCAGCAAGCCTCACACGTGATGAGCTCGGTCGGCAGCTCTGCGAACGTCTCGGCGGCCCAGCGGTGATGCTGATCTCGCGCGTCGAGGAAGGCGACGAGAAGGCCAGTGTCGAGCAGAACGGCCGCAGTACCGACCGAAGCCCTTGAGGTGCTTCTTGGCCGTCGAGAGATCGCGCGGGCCGTCTTTGATGATCCCGAGCGCCGTTCTCCAGACGTCGAAGGCGCTCGGCGCGCCACCCCGCTCGAGCGCGTCGATGCCCTGCCTCACGACCTCGGAGCGCGAGATCCTCTTGGCCTTCGCAATGCGACCGATGCGCGCGCTCTCCTTGCGGCTCAACCGAATCGTCATCATGGGCATGCGTATTACTCCGATGCGCCGCGTATCACCTGGCTCACGGCAGGCGACCGCGGCCCTCGGCACGTGAGCGCTGGCCGAGTCGCCGGCGCCCACGCCGCGCCGGTCAAGGCCAGGCGAGGAACACGCGCTCGGTCGTGTTCGTCGCCTGCGGCGGAGCCCCCATCGCCGGCGACACGTCGGACACCAGCACCACCTGAAAAGCGGTGATGCTGTCGTTCGCGCGGCCGGTGCGCTGCGGGTACGCGAGGATCCACTCGCGCAGCGGGTGGTGGTAGCGCCCGTCCTCGGCGATCTTCGAGAGGTAGTCGCAGAAGTACTGGTTGTGATCGAGCCGGTCGGGAATCGAGGCGGCGCCGGGCGGCGAGGCGGGCGACGCGCGCTCCGAGAGCGGGTCGACGAGGCGGCCGTCGACGGTGAGCGCGCGCACGACGACGGTGAAGTCGGTGCGCGGCGACTCGTCGAACATGCGCCAGCCCTGGCCGAAGTGCAGGTACTCGACCGGCCACTCGACCCAGAACGGGCGGTTGAGAATCTTGATCGCCGGCGGCACCGCGCGGTTCTGCGCGAGCACCTGGCACACGAACACCACGAACGTGAAGAGGAGCACTCCGTTCGTCACGCGCTTGCCCTGCGAGCCGAGCCACTTCCGCCACGGCTCGGGCGCCGCAAACGGCTCGGGCGTGCGCGCGATGCCGCACGCGCCCAGGCCGAGGAAGCTCGAGATGGCGATGCGGTTCGACGCGACCTTCTTGTACGCGCGGTCGGCGAGGCCGGTGCGGCACAGCCACGCGATCGGCCCGCAGAACGGAATGGTGCGGATCATCGCCGCCATCGCCAGGTGGCCCCACAGCTGCTCGCCGTTGGCTCCGACCCAGAGAATCTCTTCGCCGAGCCGCTTCTCGGGCACCTTCGCCTCTTCGGCCGCGACGTGGTTCGCCTTGATGGCGAAGCGCATGCCGAACGGCGAGGTCGCCTGCATGCACAAGAGAATGCGCGCCGTGACGCTGCAGATGCCGCAGTCGGCGTCGAAGTAGAGCGTGCCGGCGCTCTCTTCCTTCGGCCGCAGCAGCTTCTTCAGCACGAAGAGAAGGTCGCCGTGCGGGAGCAGGAAGAACCACCACAGCATCATCACCGCCGAGAACGAGCCGAGGTTCAGCAGCACGAAGAAGCCGAGGTGCAGGCTCATGCCGAGCAGAATCGCCAGCCGCCGCGCGTGCGCCGACGCCAGCGGGGTGAGCAGCAGCGCCGGCAGCGCCGCCTCGATGACCTGCGTGCTGCGCGTGCCGAAGATCGAGATCTCGGGCGTCAGGTACGGCCGCACCTGCACGGCCAGCCACGTGACGATGCGGTCCTGGTGCAGCACGTCGTAGAGCACGCGGCCCTCGCGCCAGCCGCTGCCGTCTTTGTGCACGTAGTTGAAGAAGTAGATGACGGCGACCTGGGCCACGAGACACACGGC
Source organism: Myxococcaceae bacterium (assembly GCA_044223505.1). Lineage (GTDB taxonomy): Bacteria > Myxococcota > Myxococcia > Myxococcales > Myxococcaceae > Xiheicaenimonas. Next base: position 41,659 of record JBGALX010000010.1, on the reverse strand, counting down.
GGCCCAGACGCGCACCTCGCTCGGCGGCTGGAAGAGCTCGGGGGGCGCCGCAGCGTCGAGGCTCAGCGACGCGACGCCCTGCTTGTTCACCACGAGGCGCGAGGCGCGGAGCTTGGCGAGCAGCGCGTCGACGCTGAGCCAGGAGCCGAGCGGCAGGAAGTTCGCCCAGACCAGCATGCACGCGAGCGCGAAGTCGCCGCCGTTGAGCAGGTAGTGAATGCGGCAGTCGAGCGACACGTGCGCGAGCATCGCGAGGAAGGTCATCAGCCGCGTGCGCCAGCCGGCGAGCAGGCCGAGGTAGATGACGAGGGACGCGAGCAAGAGGAAGCGCGCCTCGTGCAGGTCCGACATGCTGAAGAACGCCGAGAGGTGGAAGCGCGCCTGCGGAGCCCACAGCATCGTGTGGTTCGGCATCAGCCCCGCGTTCGTGTACCAGACGTCGAGATCGCCCCAGCGGCGAATGCCGTCGGCGAGGAGCAGGAGCGCGAGCAGGATTCGGCCGAGGCCCAGCGTGACGGGCGAGGTCAGCGTGAGGCTCACGGGCCATGAAACCGCGTTCTTCGGCGCTGCGGTCATCGGCGCCCGTGTAGCAGATCGGGGCGGCTGAGACTGCCAGTCACCGATGTCTCAGGTCTGAACCCTGAACCCGGCGTGGACGCGCACGCGCACGTGGACGTGGTCGTAGCCGTGGACGTGATCGTGATCGTGATCGTGATCGTGATCGTGATCGCAAGCACGGCGGTCATCTGCGCCACCAGGCACGCCACCTCACGACTTCTGCGAGGCCGCCCGGGCAGCCTCCGCCGCCCTCACGCCCTCGCGCAGCGGCTCGTTGTCCCACGCGGCGTCGTGCTCGCGGGCGCCCTGCTTGCCCTGGAACTCGAGCTCCATCGACTTCTCGGCCTCGGCGAGAATCTTCCGGGCGAGGTCCATCCACGAGGCGGTGCCGACGGCCTCGGCCATCTTCTCGAGCGCCGCCTCGTCGTGCTCCTTCCACCGCAGCATGCGGCGCTGCGCCGTGTGCGCGCGCACGCCCAGGTCGGTCAGCGCGCGCACCGCCATCTCGAGCGACGTGCCCATCGTCTCGCGGAAGATGTGCGACGGCGGCAGCCCGAGCTTGAGCAGCCGGTAGTAGTGCGTGCGGTTTCTCGCGCGCGCCAGAATGCGCAGCTGCGGGTAGTGCCGCTTCACGAGCTCGCAGATCTCGATCGACTTGTCGGGCTCGTCGACCGCCAGCACGAACAGCTTCGCCTTCGCGCAGCCGGCGCTGTGCAAGAGGTCGGGCCGCGACGCGTCGCCGTAGTACACCTGCTGGCCGAGGCGGCGCAGCACGTCGACGATGTCCGAGTCGAGGTCGAGCACCGTGACGCCGAAGCCGTTCAAGCGCAGGAGCCGGCCGATCACCTGCCCCACGCGGCCGAAGCCGGCGAGCACCACCGGGTTGTCGCCGTGCTCGATCTGATCGTGCTCGCGCTTCGGCGCGCTCGCCGACACCCGCGGCAGCACGAAGCGCTCGAGCACCACGAACACGAGCGGCGTGAGCAGCATCGTCACCGCCGTCGCCGCGACCAGCGGGCCGCCGACGTCGGCGGGAATCGCGCCGGTCTGCGCTCCGAACGAGAACAGCACGAACGCGAACTCGCCGATCTGGCAGATGCTCAGCGCGAGCAGCCACCGCGCCGGCCGCTCGAGGCCGAAGAGGCGCCCGAGCCCCATCAGCACCGCGAACTTCAGCGCCATCGTGCCGAACACGAGCCCCGCGATGAGCAGCGGGCTCTTCAGCATCAGCGCGAAGTTGATGTCGGCGCCGACCGAGATGAAGAAGAGGCCCAGCAAGAGGCCCTTGAACGGCTCGATGTCGCTCTCGAGCTCGTGGCGGTACTCGCTGTCGGCGAGCACGACCCCGGCGAGGAAGGTGCCGAGCGCGGGCGAGAGCCCGACCTTCTGCATCAAGAGCGCGATGCCGCACACGAGCAGCAGCGCGAACGCGGTGAACAGCTCGCGCAGCTCGGTCTCGGCGACCTTCCGCAGCACGGGGCGAATGACGTAGCGACCGGCCACGACGACGACGGCGACGGCTCCGAAGACGAGCAGCGCCTGCTGCCACGCGGGGCGACCGCCGGCCTCGGGCACGGCGGCGACCGCGACGACGGCGAGCAGCGGAAACGCCGCGAGAATGGGGATGACCGAGACGTCCTGGAACAGCAGCACCGAGAACGCCGACTGGCCGCCCGCGCTCTTCAACAGCCCGCGCTCCGAGAGGCTCGAGAGCACGATGGCGGTCGACGACATCGCGAGCGTGAGGCCGACGGCCGCCGAGAGCCGCCAGTCGAAGCCGAGCAGCACGCCCACGCCGGTGACGGCGCCGGCGGTGACGACGACCTGGGCTCCGCCGAGGCCGAAGATGGGGCGCCGCAGCTGCCAGAGCAGCGACGGCCGCAGCTCGAGGCCGACCAGGAACAGCATCATCACGACGCCGAACTCGGCGAAGTGCATGACGTCGTGGCCCTCGTGCCCGACGAGGTGCAGGCCGAACGGGCCGATCGCGACTCCGGCGAGCAGGTAGCCGAGCACCGAGCCCAGCGCGAGCCGCTTCGCGATCGGCACGAAGATGACGGCCGCGAGCAGATAGATGACGGCCTGGAAGAGCACCGAGTCGGTCACGAGGGCCTCCGGATCAGGCTGTCGAGGTCGTCGAGCTTCTCGGCCTGCATCGCGCGCTCGACGTCGAGCGTCTCGTCGCACAGCGCCTCGAGCAGCCGCCGGTACTCGGCCGCGTGCGGAGCGAGGTGCTCGTCGGTCTCGACCTTCAGCGACGAGTGCAGCACGAACGGCGCGAGGAACTTCATGCCGCACAGGTGCGCCGTCTGGTCGAACGGCGCCAAGAGCTCGCGCATCGTGAAGCGGTTGTAGCCGTCTTTGCGGTACGCGAACTGCGGCCCGCCCGTCGAGATGGCGTTCAGCGTGAGCTTGCCCTTCAGCTTGTCGCCGCCCTTGCCGTACGCCCAGCCGTACTCGAGCACGAGGTCCTGCCACTCTTTCACGAGGGCCGGCGCCGAGTACCAGTAGAACGGGTGCTGGAAGATGACGACGTCGTGGGCCGCGAGCAGCCGCTGCTCGTTGCGCACGTTCAGGTGCAGCGTCGGGTACTCCTCGTAGAGGTCGTGCAGCGTGCAGCCCTGCACGGCCTTCACCACCTCGACGAGGCGGCGGTTCACCTGCGACCGCTCGAGAACCGGGTGCGCCAGAATGACGAGGACTCGGCGGGGCACGCTGACGGAAACGTCTACTAGAGTGTCACGCCCGCTTCACCCACCCGTTTGACCGTTGCACTTCCTTGTCGGTAGGGTGTCTACCCTCTCGAGGGGCTCACACAAAACCATGACCAAACGAATCGGCGATTCACCCAAGCCGGCAGTCATCGCGAAGCCGAAGGCTGCGGCGGCAAAGAAGGCGAAACCCGCGAAGGCCAAGGCGTTCGGCAAGAAGCCGGCGGCGGGCAAGCAGGGCTTCCCGCGCACGACCTGGCAGGACACCGACAAGCTCGGCAAGCAGATCGAGAAGGGCAAGGCCCACGTCTCGGGGCACCCGAAGCTCGGCCACACGGGCAAGCCGCCCGGCACGAAGCCGCCGATCGCGATGAAGTACGGCATTCAGCGCCCGCCCGAGAAGCCGCCCATCGCGATGAAGTACGGCATTCAGCGCCCGCCCGAGAAGCCGCCCATCGCGATGAAGTACGGCATTCAGCGCCCGCCCGAGAAGCCGCCCATCGCCATGAAGTACGGCATTCAGCGCCCGCCCGACCCGCCGCCCATCGCCATGAAGTACGGCATCCGTCGGCCCGACGGCAACGGCAACGGCGCCTCCTGAGCGGTAACCCTTGAGCTCGAGCGAGACCGTCGACCGCCGCGCGGAGCGGGCGAAGCCTGCCGCGAAGCCGGTTGGCACGAAGAAGCCGCGCCGCGACGCGTACGCGGTCTGGGAGCTCACGCTCAAGTGCAACCTCGCCTGCAAGCACTGCGGCTCGCGTGCGGGCGAGGCGCGCCACGACGAGCTGAACACCGAAGAGGCGCTCGACCTCGTGCGGCAGATGGCCGACGCGGGCATCACCGAGGTGACGCTCATCGGCGGCGAGGCGTTCTTGCGCCCCGACTGGCTGACCATCGCGCGCGCCATCGCCGACAGCGGCATGACCGCGACGATGACGACGGGCGGCTTCGGCGTGAACAAGTTCACCGCGAAGAAGATGAAGGAAGCCGGCTTCGCGATGATCAGCGTCTCGATCGACGGCCTCGAAGAGACGCACGACTACCTGCGCGGCAAGCCGGGCAGCTTCAAGCACTGCCTCGAGACGCTCTCGAACCTGCGCGACGCGGGGCTCGCGGTCTCGTTCAACACGCAGATCAACCGCATGTCGGCGTGCGAGTGGCCGAGCATCTACGAGACCGCGCGCGACGCCGGCTGCTCGGGCTGGCAGTACGGCTTCACGGTGCCGATGGGGCGCGCGGCCGACCGGCCCGAGCTCTTGATTCAGCCGTACGAGCTCATCGACCTCTTCCCGGTGCTCGCGCGCGTGACGCGGCGGGCGCTCGACGAGGGCATGGGGCTCTACCCCGGCAACGACATCGGCTACTTCGGCCCGTACGACGACCTGTTGCGGCGCACGCAGCACGACCTGGGGCTCTTCTGGCAGGGCTGCGGCGCCGGAGCGGTCGGCCTGGGCATCGAGGCCGACGGCAGCATCAAGGGCTGCCCGTCGCTGCCGACGCAGCCGTACACGGGCGGCAACATTCGCGACACGCCGCTGCGAAAAATCATGGAGACGAAGGAGCTCACCTTCAACCTCCACGGCGGCACGAAGAAGGGCGTCGAGCACCTGTGGGGCTTCTGCAAGAGCTGCGAGTGGGCCGAGCTGTGCCGCGGCGGCTGCACGTGGACGGCGCACGTCTTCTTCGACAAGCGCGGCAACAACCCGCACTGCCACTCGCGCGCGCTGAAGCTGAAGGAGCGCGGCCTGCGCGAGCGCTTCGAGCAGACTCGCAAGGCGCCGGGCCTGCCGTTCGACAACGGCGAGTTCAAGCTCTACGAAGAGAAGTGGGACGCTCCGCTGCCCGACAATGACCCGCTGCGCTTCACGAAAGAGAAGGTCAGGTGGGGCGAGAGCTGGGTAGATTGGCCCTGGCTCTAACCAGGGAGGGAACGTGCAGGAATACCTGTTGAAGGTCGGTGACGCAGCGAAGGCTGAGATTCAGAAGTACCTCGACCTGAAAGCTCCGCCTGGCTACGTGCGGGTGGCGACGCTCGCGCCGCTGTCGAACTGGGGCTTTCCTCCGGGCAGCGAGGGCGCGGTCATCAAGGTGCTCGAGCGCGGGCTCGTGACGGGCCAGGCCGGCGGCGACGATGCGCCGCACGACTTCGTGCCGTGGGCGAACATCGCCTACCTGTCGGATGGTTCGAAGCTCGCGAAAGAGATGGCTGCCGAGCGGGAAGCTGCGCGGACGCCGCCGAAGATTTAGCGCGAGTCTCATGGCGCGAGGGGTCGGGCTGGCTGCACGCTGTGCACCTTTCTGCGCAGCCCTGCACGTCCCATCGCGGGCTTCCGCAGTTTGGGAGCGGCACGAGCGCTGCTCTAGGCTGATTTGCTCGTGCTGCTGACCGTCCTCACCGCTGCGCTGCTGCTCGGCGCCCCCCTCGACGCGCCCCGCGAGGTCGCCCCGGGGTTCTCGTGGCGGCTCTCGGCGGGCGGCTTCCTGGGCAGCGTGTGGGCGGCGCCGTCGTTTCGCGACAACGTCGAGAAGCTCAAGACCGAGCAGCTCGACACCTGGCGCAACGGCGTGCAGGTCTTCGACTCGGCGTACCTCGTCTACGCGACCCCGGTGCTGGGCCCGTGGCTGACGCTCATTCGAGGCGGGCAGCAGGCGCGCGACGACATGTGGATGCTCATCACCTCGGGCGTGCTGCAGGGCGTCGGCATCACGACGCTCGCGTACCGCGCGTTCGCGCAGCGCTCGGTGCCGCCGCCGCCCGCGGTCTCGAGGGACTACGCGAAGCCGCAGAGCGAGGGCCTCGTGCTCGACATCAGCCCGTACGTCGCAGGTCGCCTCGGCCTCTCGCTGACGCTGACCGGCTGGTGACTGCGGCTCAACCCGGCGGCCAGGTCATCGGGCGGCCGCCGAGCAGGTGCAGGTGAATGTGGAAGACGGTCTGCCCGCCGTCGCGGTTGCAGTTCACGACGGTGCGGTAGCCCGACTCGGCGAAGCCGTTCTCGCGCGCGTACTTCGACGCCACGAACACGAGGTGCCCGAGCAGCTCGCGGTCTTCGAGGGTCGTCTCGTTCAAGCTCGCGACGTGGCGGCGCGGCACGAACAGCGCGTGCGTCGGCGCCTGCGGAGCGATGTCGAGGAACCCCAGCGACAGCTCGTCTTGATGCACAATCTTCGCGGGAATCTGGCCGTTGATGATCTTGCAGAACAGGCAATCGCTCATGGCAGCCGCCACGTATACCCCGGGTCCGTCTCACAGGGCTCGACCGGAATGTGCACGAGCTTCAGGTTCCCCTCGCGCGCGACGACCTCGCCCGGCTGCTCGCCCGGCGTGATGACGTAGTTCACTCCGCGCTGCGGCACCGCCATGCCCGGCATGTACAGCGGCGCCTTGTGGTGCAGGTACGCGATGCCCCCGACCCACGCGAGGTGCGCCCCCACCACGAACACGCCGCACACCTGCGGCTGCCGCGACGCCGCGAGCAGGAGCCGGTTGTACGCGCCGTAGTCGTCCCACGCCGTCTGCCCCGCCCGCTCGGGGTACGCGCCCAGCTCGCCCCACGTCAGGTCCTTCACCTTCACCAGCGAGACGAGCGCCGCCGCGAGCACCGCCCACGGCAGCTGCTTCGGCAGGTGCGTCAGCGCGACGCCCACGCAGGCGCCGAACAGCGGCAGCACGGTGAGAATGAAGCGAATCTCTTTGTGCGGCACCACCGAGTGCAGCGCGAAGAACGCGAACGCGATGAGCGCGAGGCCGCGCGCGTGCTTGAAGCAGACCGCGAGCGCCACCGCGAACGCGATCGCGAGCCCCGTCATCGAAGAGAAGACGTGGAGCACGAGGTGGCTCCACGGGTGCGTGCCCCAGGCCGCGCCTCCGCCCTTCACCAGGTTGAACTCGAGGTACTTCTGCGCCGAGTGGAACCAGCCGCCCCACGTCAGCTCGTCGAGCAGGCCGAAGATGAACGCCCAGACGAGCAGCACGGCGAAGACGTCGCGCGCGGGCCTCCACTGCTTGCGCGCGCCGAGCACCAGCACGGCGCCGGCGGCGAAGACTCCGCACTGCAGGCGCAGGAGCACCGCGAGGCCGAGCAGCGAGGCGCCGACGACGAGGTGCCTTCGCGTCGCGTCGCTGCGCAGCACGAGCCACAGCCCCAGCACGACGGGCAGCGCGCTCGCGGTCTCGCTCATCGCGCGGTGCCCGAAGTAGAGCGGCAGCGCTCCCAACGAGAACGTCGCGGCGCCGGCGGCGGCGGGCAGCTCTTTCGCGCCGAGGCCCTTCGCGAGCAGGTACGCGCCGTACGCCGACGCGACGCCGGCCGCGACGAACGCGACGCGCGTGAGGCCGATGTAGCCGGCAGGGTTGTTGCCCGCGAGCTTGAACAGCGCGGCGATGAGGCCCGGCAGCGCCCAGTTTCGCGCGCCGTCGAGGAACTCCCATGGCATCAGCGCGTAGCCGAAGACGATGCGGTGCGCGGGCTCGAGCGACTGGTACGTCTCGTCGGGCCAGAAGATGCCGTCGTCGGTGAACGCGATGTAGAGCCGGTAGGCGGCGCCGAGCGCGAGCGACGCGTAGAGGATGAACGGCGCGGGGTCTCGCGGCGGCTCCACCGGGCGCTGCTGCGTCTCGTCCACCGGAGGCGGCGTGTAGCACGGCCGCATCGCGCGGCTCACTCGAGTTGAGCGCCAGAGGCGACGATCAGCCCGAGCGACCGTGCTCGTCCGACAGGCGGCGGACCATGCCCCACGCGCTGACGAACGCGAGCACGATGTTGCCGAGCGTGATGCGCTCACCGGCGACGAGCGAAGCGGCGCTGCCGGGAGCGACGCGCCTCTCGTTCACCGACAGCCCCGAGCTGGCCTCGGCGTGGCACGCGATGACCCAGCCCGTCGACTCGTGCTTCAGCTCGCAGTGGTGCCGTGACACCGTCGCATCGCTCAAGACGAGGTCGTTGCCCTCGGCGCGGCCGATCGACGTCGGCGCGCCGTCGCTCTTCGGCTCGAGCACGAAGCACAGCGGCTCGCCCTTCGCCGGAGTCGCCGGCGCGTTCTTCGTCGGCACCGCGGTCGCCGAGGTCGAGACGCTGCCGCGCGGCACGGCGAACACGCCGGGCTCCCACACGAGCCAGAAGTGCGGGTAGCGCTGAATGAACCTCTCACCCAGGAGCAGTCTCTGACGGCCGAGCTGCGAGTAGGGAACTGACTTCATGGCGCCGTTGGGACCATACGACGGGTAAGCTGTCTGTAGGCAGCCATGACCGCGAGCAACACGAGCATCCCCGTCTCGAGGCTCCTCGAAGAGAGCCCGTACGACCTGCGGCTCCAGCTCATCACGGGGCAGGCGGGGCTCGACCACCGCATCTCGAGCGCGCGCATTCAGAAGCCCGGCCTCGCGCTGACCGGCTTCACCGAGCACCTGCACCCCGAGCGCATGCAGGTCTTCGGCAACACCGAGCTGAGCTACCTGCGCACGCTCACCGAGGAGCAGCAGCGCGAGGTGCTGAAGAAGCTGTTCGAGAGCGAGCTCGCGTGCGTCGTCGTCACGAAGGACCTCGACGTGCCGAGCGCGCTCATCGAGGGCTGCGAGAAGGTGAAGCTCGCGCTGATGAAGACGACGCTCTCGTCGAGCGCGTTCATCTCGCAGGTGCAGGCGTTTCTCGAAGAGGCGCTCACCAGCACCGGCACGCTGCACGGCGTGCTCGTCGACGTCTACGGCGTCGGAGTGCTGCTCATGGGCAAGTCGGGCATCGGCAAGTCCGAGATCGCGCTCGACCTCGTCATGCACGGCCACCGCCTCGTGGCCGACGACGTCGTGAACCTGGTGCGCCGCAAGGAAGGCCACGTCACCGGGCACGGCACCGAGATCATCCGCCACCACATGGAGATTCGCGGCCTCGGCATCATCAACATCAAAGACCTCTTCGGCGTCGCGGCCGTCCGCGAGACGAAGAAGATCGAGCTCGTCATCGAGCTCGTCGAGTGGGAGGGCCGCAAGGAGTACGACCGCCTCGGCATGGACATGGGGCAGATGAACATCGTCGGCGTCGAGGTGCCGCACTCGGTCGTGCCCGTTCGGCCCGGCCGCAACATGACCACCATCATCGAGGTCGCCGCGCGGAACCACCTGCTCAAGCTGCAGGGCCACCACTCGGCGCAGGAGTTCGCCGACCGCCTGTCCGAGAAGATCGCCCGCAGCCGCCCCTCGCTCATGCCCCGCGACGACGGCGAAGAGGTGTCGCACGTCACGCACGAAGAGGACGTCGAGTGAGCGCGCCCGCCGGCAAGCACATCGTCGTCATCACCGGCATGTCGGGCTCCGGCAAGTCGACCGCCGTGCGCGCGCTGGAAGACGCCGGGTGGTTCTGCATCGACAACCTGCCGGCGCCGCTCTTGCTGAAGGTCACCGAGCTCGGCGGCGAAAGCCAGCGCCTCGCGTTCGTGATGGACGTGCGCGAGGGCAACTTCCTCCGCGACGCGCCGAAGGTGCTCGACGAGGCGCGCCGCGCCGGGCACCAGGTCGAGGTGCTGTTCCTCGACGCCTCCGACGAGTCGCTCTTGCGGCGCTACAGCGAGACGCGCCGCAAGCACCCGCTGTCGATGAAGGGCACCGCCGCCGAGGGCGTCGCGAAAGAGCGCGAGGCGCTCAAAGACCTGCGCGAGCAGAGCCAGCACGTGCTCGACACCTCGTCGATGACGGTGCACGAGCTCAAGCGCCAGGTGCAGAGCCGCTTCGGCGACGCCGCCAGCACCACGATGGCGGTGACCTTCATGTCGTTCGGCTTCAAGTACGGCGTGCCGACCCAGGCCGACCTGGTGTTCGACGTGCGGTTTCTGCCGAACCCGTACTTCGTGCCCGAGCTGAAGGCGCTGACGGGCCGCGACGCGAAGGTCGCCTCGTACGTGCTCGACCGGCCCGAGACGCAGACGTTCATCGCGAAGGCGAGCGACCTGCTCGACTTCCTGCTGCCGAACTACGTGCGCGAGGGCAAGGCGTACCTCACCGTCGCGATCGGCTGCACCGGCGGCAAGCACCGCAGCGTCGCGATCGCGAACCGGCTCGCCCAGCACTACAAAGAGAACGCCGGCGTCGCGGCGCACACGTTCGATCGCGACGTCGACAAAGAGTGACGGGCCTCAGGGCTCGACGCGAATGCGGTTGCGGTACGTGCCCGCCGCGTGGCCGACCGTGTCGAAGCCGCGCCCGATGCTGGTCGCTGCGAGCGTGACGAAGAGCGTCTGTGCGGGCACGCCGTCCGAGGCGAGCAGCTCGATGCCGTTCTGCGGCAGGCCCCAGCCGGCGGTCGGTGACGGCTCGGTGCTCGCCTGCGCCGTGAAGTCGAGCAGCGTGAGCCGGCACTGGGGAGCGCCTTCGTCGAGCAGCTCGAGCTGCAGCGGCTCGCCTCGCGCCAGCGGGGCTTGCGCCAGCGCCCGAAACGGCCCCTTCTCGGCGCTCGAGGCCTCGTACGCGAACAGCGTGGCGCCGCTCCACGCGAGGAACCGCACGGGCCGGCCCGCCGGGTAGTCCGACGGGAGCACGTCGATCGCTGGAGCGCCGGTGGCGATGCGCACGCTCAGGCGCTTCGCTCGGAGCACGTCGACGCGCGCGAAGTGGTCGAGGTGCGCGTAGACGGGCGCCGAGAGCGTTCGCGCGGCGTCGATGTGCGTGACGCCGGCGTCGACTTCGACGACCGCCGTCGCCGGCCCGATTGCGGCCCGCGCGTCGTCGGGCTCGAACGGGCTCCAGAACCGGCCGCTCGCCGCCTGGTCGAAGTGGAGCGCCGGGTCGACGTGCAGCACCAGCCGGCCGCACGGGGCTTCGACGCGCACGGCTGGGCCCGCCCCCGCCGGGCTCGTGCCGAGCGGCCGCGTCGAGGGGTCCGGAGCTCGGAGGCCCCACGCCGCTCCCGCGCCGACGGCCGCGAAGAGGAGCCCCGCGACCGCGGCTGAGCGCGGCGCACGTCTCGAGGACCACGCGAATGGCAGCGCAGCGGTGGTCGCGACCGCCGCCCCGAAGGCTGCCGCGCCGCCGAACAGGAGCAGCGCCGCCACCGCGAACGAGAGCGCCAGCCCTGCGACGGCCGCGTGGCTCTCGACGGCCGCCCGCCGCCGCGCGGCGCTGATGAGCCCGACGGCTCCGGCGACGACGAGCGCGACGGGTGAGACGTCGTTCGTGACGAAGCGCGGGTGCGTGAGCGAAAAGCCGCGCGCCAGCCAGCGCCACGCGAGGAGACCCGCGGCACAGACCGCGAGCCACACGAGGAATGGGAGCACCCGCGGCATCGCGGGCACCACGGGCTTGAGCCGCTTCGATTCCTCTCTCACTTGCGTCGTGAGCATGCCTCGCCGCGGCCCTCGTGTGCCTTCTGGGGTGGGCCTGGCGTGAGGCGTGGCCTCCGGCCAGGGCGTACGTGCTCGCATCGCGCAGCGCCGTTCGGGCCGGCCGAGTGGGCCTGCGCCGTCGGTGGCCGCCGTCTCGCCGGCGCGGCGGCCAACGGGGAAGCGGCGGTTCTTCACGCGCACCTCGCCTACCGAGCACCGCGGGCGCCCTCGCACTCGCAGATCGCACCGGTTTGGACATTCGCGGTTCGGCGCCCGCCCCCTCGGCGCTGCCGCGACGATGTGTCCCAGCTGCTGCGATGTTCGTCGTTTTCTACGAGGAGCCACGCATCCTGGACACATCGTCGTTCGAGCGCCCGCCCCCCTCGGCGCTGCCGTGACGATGTGTCCGAGCTGCTGCGATGTTCGTCGTTTTCTACGAGGAGCCGCGCATCCTGGACGCATCGTCGTTCGCGCGCCCGCCCCCTCGGCGCTCGAACATCGACGCGAACCGGGCGCCGCTCGTATGCCTCGCATCTGCCGCCGTCTCACCGTGGGCCGTCGTGCGGCGACGGAGCCTGCGGCTGTCGCCTGGAGTCTCTGGCAGCGCGACGGCGGCGTACGGGCTTTCTTTACTATTCCGCCCACGAAATACCGACAATCTGAACGATGTCCCGCGCGTAGGGTCAGCACCATGAAACGCGCACTCCTCACCCTGTTGAGCCTGGTCGCCTGCGGCCGGACCCCGAGCATCGAAGCGCCGCTGCAGCCGGCGCAGCCCGAGCAGCCGGTGCAGCGGCAGCAGCCGCTCGAGGGCTGTGCCGGCAAGCGCGTGGTCACGCTCAACCAGGCGACGCACACGCTCACGCTCACCGGTGCCGACGGCAGCAAGACGCTCTTCACGTTCGGCGCCGGCACGAAGCCGGATCAGGTCTCGGTCATGCAGTGGGACCTGCAGGGCGGCCTCATCGGCGGCCTCGCCTACGTCGACCGCTCGTGGGAGTACGCGCTGCTGAAGCCCGACGGCACGGTCGTCTTCCACAAGCTCGCGGCCGAGCCGCACAGCCCGTCGATGCTGATGGGCGCCGACGGCTCTCTCGCCATCGGAGCCGCGACCGGCTTCATCGTGAAGCCCGACGGCAGCGTCGCCGACCTCGGCGCGCTCATCCCGATGACGCCGCTGTTGCCCTCGGGCGAGGTCGTGGTCGCCCGCGGCGCTCCGTGGGAGCCCGCCACCGAGAAGGGCATCTGGAAGGACGGCGTCTTCCGGCCCCTGCCGGTCGCGCTGCCGGCCTACTCGAACGTCACCGTGGTGGGCGCGCACGCCGTGTTCATCGACGGCAGCTCGCTCGTGTCGGCGCTCGACGGCGCGCGCATCGCGCTGCCGGCGGCGGGGCTCGCCATCGCGCAGACGGCGGGTGGCCGCTACGTGCTGCTCTCGGGCGAGACGGCGGCCGCGCTGGTCGACCTCGAGCAGCGTACGGCGCGGGCGCTCGCGAGCGTGCCGAAGCTCCAGGAGCGCTACTCGTGGTGGAACGCAGGCCTCGAGGCCGACGGCACGGTGCTCGCGGGCTCGCCGCGCGGCGAGCAGCTGCAGCTGCAGGGCACGGCAGACCTCGGCGCGACCTGGGCCGACGTCGGACAGCCGATGACGATGGGCATGGACTTCGGCCTCGGCCGGTGGATCTTCGCGCTCGAGAAGAACCACAGCGTGCTCGCCCTCAGCATGTCGACCGGCTACGGCCATTACGTCAACGAGCTGCAGCTCGTCTCGGCGGCCGGCGCGCACCGGCTCTCGACCGGCGGCATCTGGGTGAACGCCGACTTGAGCCCGGGCGCCGTCGACCTCTCGAGCGACGGTCAGTGCGTCGCGAGCTGGGTGGCGCCCGAGCAGCACGACCTCGGCGACCCGCTCACCCTGGTGTTCATGGACGCTGCCGGCAAGCAGCAGACCCTCACGACCTCAGTCGACTCGGGCTGGCTGCGGTTCGCGCCCTGAGCCGACCGGCACCGGCGGCCACTGCATCTCGAGGTCCTTCGACAGGTCGCCCGCATTCTTCACGAACGACAGCACCTCGGTGCTGCCGTCGGGGCGCGTGAGCAGCACGGTGTCGGGCGACTCGACGCCGTCGACGACGTTGGGCTTCAGGTCGACGCCCGCCTTCGCGCCGGCCTCGATGAGCTGCGCCTTCATCGCCGCGAGCAGGTCCATGCGCTCTTTCTTGCCCGAGCCGCCCTTGAAGCCCGGGCTCTTCGCCCAGTCGGCGAACATCTTGAAGAAGAAGTCGTAGGGGCTCGCGCCGCCGCCGCCACCGCCGTTCGTCACGTCGAGCCACTGCAGCTTCGTCGGCCGCATCACGTCTTTCGACGCCAGCGCGAAGTCGATGACAGCGACGCTGCCGTCGCTCTTGCGCCACTGCAGCGCGTCGAGCGAGTACTGGCCGTTCGCCTTCAGGTTCAGCGAGAGGTCGAGCCCGCGCTGCTTGCCCACGGCGATGAGCGTGTCGCGCGCCTGCGCGATGGCGGCCTTGCGCGCCTCTTCCGTCACGCCGGCCTGCAAGCCCGGCAGCTTCTCGAGCTCGGCCATGACGTCTTTCAGCGCGTCGGGAGTGCCGTAGCCCGGAATCGAGGCCGGGTTCACCGGCTGCTGCGGCAGCACCATCGGGCCCGTCTTCGTGGGCACGAACGCGCTGTTCGTGTCGGTGCCGGGCCTGAACGCCGGCAGCTTGTCGGTCACCCGCTGCCGCTCGGCGACCTCGAACGTCGGAATCCGCACCGTGGGCCGCTCGCCAATCTTGGAGGACATGCCGGCGACCTTACGGTCGTCACGGTTGATTCTGCAATCGGCCGGGCCCGTGGCCGATGACGCGCGTCACGACGCAGGCGCGGCTGACGCGGGCGAAGACGGCGCCTTCGGGCATGAAGCGCGGCCGCTTCTGCTCGTCGAACGAGTGAATCTGGTTCGCGGTGACGACCCACGCGAGCTCCGCGTCGCTCTTCTCATCCGCGTTCAGCGGCGACGGCGCGCGAGCTGAGAAGTCACAACCCAGCTTCGAGCCTGCGCAGTGCGCCCGAACCTGCGGGTCGGCGGCGGCCTGCTTCTTCGCGGCGTCCTCCGTGCAGGGAGCGGCCGCGAGCAACAGCGAGAGAAAGACGTTCATGAGCTCCTCCTCTTAGCCCGCGCTCAGCAGCTCCACGAGACCGCACGCATGCACGCGCAGAGGCTCGCTGGCGAGCGCGCGCTCACCCCTCGCGGAGCGCAGAGGCGTACTTCACGTCATCGGGAGCCCGCCGCAGCACGAACAGCGCGAGCTCGGGCTCACTGTCGACGCGCATGTGGCGGCCGCCGCGACCGAAGCCCAGGCCCCGGTTCACGTAGAGCTGATTGCCGTTCACTTCGTAGTGCCCGCGCAGGTACGGCTGACCGAACCGGCGGAAGAACGCCTCGGTGATGCCCGAGACGTGAATCTGCCCGCCGTGCGTGTGACCCGAGAGACAGAGGAGGTCGCTCCACGGAGGCAGCTTGCGCACTCCGGTGGGCGTGTGGGTGAGCACCAGGCGCGAGCCGCGCGTCGGAGCGCCCTTCCACGTCTGCCCGACGTCGTCGCTCCGCGTCGTGCTGTCGTCGACGCCGAACACGGTGAACTCGGCGCCCTTGAGCCGCACCTTCGTGTGCTCGTTGCGCAGCACGCTGATGCCGCGCTTCTCGAGCGAGGTCTCGACCTCGTCCGCGTTCGTCCAGTGGTCGTGGTTGCCGAGCACCGCGAAGGCCTGCACCTTCAGCTCGCCGAGCATCTCACCGACCTTCTCGCGCGAGTCCTTCTTCACGGTGACGAAGTCGCCGGTGAGCACCGCGATGTCGGGCTTCAGCGCGTTCATGCCCTCGACCGCCGCGTGGATGCGCTCGTCGGGAGTCGCCGAGCCGATGTGCAGGTCCGAGAGCTGACCGACGACGAGGCCCTCGTGCGACGGGTCGAGCCCGCGAATGAAGACCTCGGTGCGGCTCGTCTCGAAGTACTCGAAGCCGGGCTTGGGGCCCGCCTTCACGGCCCTGGGGAGCATCGCGGCCCCCACCAGCGCGGAGACGACTCCGCGGCGAGAGAGACGGCGTCGACGTGCCATTTCGAGGTGCTCCGGAGGGGGGATGCCTTCCATGCTAGAGGGGAAGGCAACCCGGCTTCCACCCGGGCTATTTCCTCGAACGTAACTTCAACGGGACGACATACTTCTCTGCAGAGAGCGTGTCGGAGAACCCCACCACCTTCACGTCGACGAGACCTGCGGCTTTGCCCGCGGCCATCGTCTCTCTCTCGCCCACTGGGGCGTTCTTGCCTTTCGGCCGCAACAGCCAGAGCACCTGCTCGCCGCTGATCCGCGGCAGGCGCTTCAGGTCGGCGGGCGAGCCCACCTGGTAGAAGACGACGTCGGGCTCCCGCTCGCTCTTCTCGTACGCGGCCGCGAACGCCTCGTCGGCGACGTTGATCAGCTGCACCTTCTGCCCGGCCTTCACGCCGAGCTTCTCGAGCACCGACTTCGGCTTCCGAATCTTCTCGAGCCACTTGCCGGCCTCGGCCGCGCCGAGCTCCAGCTCGAGCTCGCCGAGCTTCAGCCACGCACCGCCCACCGCCGCCTTCGCGCGCGACTTCGCCTCGAGCCTCACGACGCAGCGCTGCGCGCCGCGGAACACGACCTCGTTCGTCTCGAGCAGCGCCTTGCCGTGGTCTGCCTTGCCGTTCACCTTCGCGCGGACGGTCGCCTCGTTGCCCATGCCCACATCATGGCACGGTGAACTGGAGCACGAGGCGGCCCATCGTCGCGTTGCCGTTGCCCCAGTCGGGGTCGGTGTCGCGGAACTCGCCGCAGATGCCGACGGTCGTGCCGTTGTAGCGGGCCTCGACCTCGAACGGCGCCACCGTCACGCTCGGGTCGCAGTTCGCGTAGTGGTCGACGTACACCGAGTACACGCCGCTCGGCGCCGCCGCGCCCGCCGGGTAGATGACGTTCTCGATGTCGACGTGGTCGACCGCGCAGCCCGCCTCGGAGTCGAGGTCGAGCGTGCCGACCGCTCCGCACGTCGACGGGTCGCCGGGCTGGTTCGTGTCGGCGTAATAAATTTCGCACGTGCCGCCCGCGGGCAGCGGCTCCAGCACGTGCAGGTCGATGTCTTCGGTCGTGTTCCACCGCAGCGTCACCTGCACTGGCCCGTTGCCGCCGTTCAGCACGCAGGTGCCGGCGATGCAGCTGAAGCCCTCCATGCAGCCGGGGCTGCACGCGCCACCCACCACGCCCGCGTCTTGCGGAGCGCAGCTGCCGATGCCCGTGTACCCGCTGCCTCCCGCCGAACCGCCAGCCGACCCGCCGGCGCTGCCTCCCGCCGTGCCGCTGTCGAGCGCGTCTTCCGCTCCTCCCGCGGGGCCGGAGCCACCCGCCGCGCCGCCCGCCGAGCCACCCGCCGCGCCGCCTGCGGCTCCTGTGCCTCCTGTGCCTCCTGCGCTGCCCGAGCCTCCCGCGCTGCCGCCGACGCACGTCTGGCCGGAGCACGTCGTGCCGCTGGGGCAGTGCGCGTCGGCCGTGCACTGCACGCAGTGCGGGTTCTGCGGGCTCGTGGTGGCGTCGCAGACCGGTCGCGCGCCGGCGCACGCGGGGCTGCACTGCGCGGCGAGCGCCGGCTTCGCGACGCACCGGTACGTCACGGTGTCGCAGACCGTGCCGTCGCCGCAGGCGTCGCAGCGGCTCTTCGCGCCTCCGCAGCCGGCGAGGAGCAGCACGACCAGCGAGCAGCGCAGCGGCGTTTTCATGCGCCGGTGAATCGCCGATCACCCGCGCGCCGGTCATTTCACGCCAGGCGCGGTGTCACCCGCGGCTTCCGCGCTTTGTCTCGATGGGCGGACTAAGGTTCGCGCGCATGTTCACGACCGAGATTCGGGTGGGGCGGTTGTACGAGCATCGGCTCGGCACGCTCTCGGCGGTAGACGAGCTCGCCGCGCTGCGCGAGCGCGGCATCGCGGTGATGAAGGCGTCGCCGTCGCCGGTCGTCGTCTGCGCCGACTACCGCAACGTGAAGTTCGTGAAGGCCGAGCTCGTCGCGCAGTTCATCGAGTTCCTGAAGGCGGTGAACCCGAAGATCGAGCGCAGCGGCGTGCTGCTCGCGCCGGGCAACGCCATCTTCACGCTGCAGATGACGCGCATGGTTCGCGAGGCCGACTTCCCGAACCGCCGTACCTTCACCGAGCCTCGCGAGCTCGAGGGCTGGCTGGGCGAGGTGCTGACGGCGCCCGAGCGCACGCGCCTCGGCGCCTTCTTGTCCGAGTCGCTGCCGCCTCAGCCCTGACCGAACACCGGCACGACGCTGCCCGACGTCAGCACGTTGTCCTCCGAGGCGAGCCACAGAATCGCGCGCGCGACGTCGGCGGTCTTCGGCCACTTCGCGAAGTCGGCGCTCGGCATCGCCTTGCGGTTCGCCGGAGTGTCCATGATGGACGGCGCGACGGCGTTCACGAGCACGGCCTTCGGCTTCAGCTCTTCCGCGAGCGCCTGCGTCAGCATCACGAGCGCGGCCTTCGACGTGCTGTACGCGATGGTGCCGCCCTCGGGCTTGAGCACGGCGCGCGACGCGACGTTCACGATGCGGCTCGCGCCCTTCTTCACGGCCTCGCGCGAGCACAAGAACGCGGTGACGAAGTTCATGTCCCACTGGCGCTTCACCTCGGCGAGCGAGGTCTCGGTGAACGGCGCCGCGGTGAAGCCGCCCGCGAGGTGAACGCTCGCCCACAGCGGGGGCAGCGACGCGTAGTACTTCACGACCGCGGCCTCGTCGGTCAGGTCGAGCAGCTCGACGGCGGGCAGGTGCAGCGTCGCGCCGGCGGCCTCGAACGCGGCGCGCACCGCGGTGCCGAGCGCTCCGAACGCGCCCGTGATGATGACGTTCTTGTCTTTCATGGCCCCCTCAGGTCGTGACGTTGAAGCGGAAGTGCATGCAGTCGCCGTCTTTCACGACGTACTCCTTGCCCTCCATGCGCAACAGGCCCTTCTCGCGCGCGGCGGCCTCGCTGCCGAGGCGCAAGAGCTCGTCCCACCCGATGACCTCGGCCTTGATGAAGCCCTTCTCGAAGTCGGTGTGAATGACGCCGGCGGCCTGGGGCGCCTTCCAGCCCTTGTGAATCGTCCACGCGCGGCACTCTTTGGGGCCGACGGTGAAGTACGTCTGCAGGCCGAGCAGCGTGTAGCCGGCGCGCACGACCTTGTTGAGGCCGGGCTCTTTGAGGCCGGCTGCGTCGAGAAACGCGGGGCGCTCTTCGACGGGCAGCTGCTGAATCTCGGCCTCGAGGGCGGCGGCGACGACGACGTACGGCGCGTTCTCTTTCGCGGCGAGCGCCTTCACCTTCTGCACGAGCGGGTCGCTCTCGGCGCCGGCGAGCTGCGCCTCGGCGACGTTCGCGATGTAGAGCACGGGCTTGTTGGTGAGGAAGAAGAGGTCGCGCAGCACCTCTTGCTCTTCGGGCGTCAGGCCCTGGGCGCGCACCGGCACCCCGTCGTCGAGCTTCGCCTTCACGCGCTCGAGGAGCGCGAGCTCGATCTTGGCGAGCTCGCCCTCTTTGCCCGGGGCCTTCGCGCTCTTGCCGGTCTTGTCGCGGCGCTTCTCGAGCGTCTCGAGGTCCTTCAGGCACAGCTCGGTGTCGACGGTGTCTTTGTCGCGGGTCGGGTCGACGCTGCCCTCGACGTGCGTGATGTTGTCGTCGACGAAGCAGCGCAGCACGTACAGCACGGCGTCGACCTGGCGGATGTTCGCGAGGAACTGGTTGCCGAGGCCCTCGCCCTTGCTCGCGCCGCGCACGAGGCCGGCGATGTCGACGAACTCGAGCGAGGTGGGAATCGTCTTCTCGGGCTTGATCAGCGCCGTCAGCTTGTCGAGCCGGTCGTCGGGCACCGGCACCACGCCGATGTTCGGCTCGATGGTGGCGAACGGGTAGTTGGCGGCCAGCGCTCCGGCGTTCGAGAGCGCGTTGAAGAGGGTCGACTTGCCGACGTTCGGCAGACCGACGATTCCGATGGAGAGACCCATGACGCGCGTTTACCACTCCGGCCGCCCCCGGCCAGCGGGTTCACGCGCGGCGTTCAGTTGCTTCAGTTGCAGCCGACGCGCGTGCGCGACCAGGCGACGGCGTCGAACCACATCTCTTCGATCGCGAACTGGGTGCCGATGCGCAGCGTCGCGTTGATGGGGAAGTGGTAGCCGCTCAGCGTCGACATGGGGATGAGGTTGCCGTCCATGAAGACGCGCAGCTGCTTGTCGACGCCGTTGAAGTCCCACTCGACGCAGAACCAGCGATCGACCGGCACCGTCGACGGCGGCATCGTGCCCAGGCCCGGGTCATCGATGCCCGGGCTCACCTGGTAGAAGAGGCTCCCGAGCTTGCCGCCGCCGATCCACGCGGCGCATGACGCGAGCGTGCCGAGGTCGTTGTCGCCGTACGCCGTCGCGAGGTTCGTGTGGGCTTGCAGCATCGGCTGCACCCGCGCCGGCAGGTAGACCCACATGCGGCCCCACAGCCGCTGGCCGTTCAGCGCGACCGGCATCTTCACTTCGACCATCGCGTCGCCGCCGCCGGGCTGCGTCACCGCGTGCAGTGAGCGGCTGCCCTTCGCGGCCCGCGTCGTGTCGGGCGTCAACGTGCCCTGGTCGAGGTGAATGCGCCACATCGACGTGTCGATCGCCGCAGCCTCGAAGTCGTCGCAGACGATGGTGCCCGCCGGGCACACGCCGCCGTCGCTCGACGAGCTGCCGCCGCTGCTGCCGCCGCTCCCGCCCGAGCCGCCCGCGGTCGCGCTGCCGCCCGCGGTCGCGCTGCCGCCGCCGGTCGAGCCTCCGTCGACCGTCGCTTGACCGCCCGCGCAGGCGACGAGCAGCAACGCGAGCCCCGCGAAGCGCATCACGTGTCACCCGGAGGCGGAGGAGGCGGCGGCACCGGCGCCACGTCGGGCGGCAGCGGCGGAGGTGAGTACGAGTCGCCCTCGGCAGGCGCGGCCTGGTCGGGGGGCACGTACTCCACTGGCGGGGGCGCCGAGTCGCGGCGCGGCTTCATCTTGCCGAAGATGCAGCTCACGCCGCCGGTGAACTGAACGAGCGGAGTGCCGAACGCGCTGCCCGTGCCGTACGGCGTCGACACGGACGCCCAGACCGGCGCCTGGAACGCAATCTCGGGCATCAAGATGAAGCTGTTGCCGAGCCGCAGCGCGATGCCGGCGCTGAGGCCGAGGTTGATGGTGAGCAGCTGCTGCGTGGGCGCTCCGGGGTACGCGTCGCGCACGAAGTAGAGCTGCGTCACCTCGCGAGCCGCGAAGACGAGCTCGTGGTTGCCGAGCTTGATGCCGACCATCGGCGACACCGGCACGGCGAACGTGCCGACGTTGGGCGTGGTGCTCGTCGAGGTGCTGTCGGTCAGCTGCGGCAGGAAGTAGCCCTGCGCCATCGCGGCGAGCGAGAACACGAAGTTGCTCTCGGGGTCGGTGAACATGAACTTCGACTGCAGCTCGAGGCCGTTGAAGCCGGCGCGGAAGCCGAGGTCGACGTGGTCGCCGAGGCCGAAGCGCAAGAACCCGCTCACGTTCGGCAGCACCGAGACGCCCGTGCGGCCGGGCACGAAGTAGCCCCAGAAGTTGCCCTCGACGCCCCCCTGGACGTTGCCCTTGCCCATCGTGCTGGCGGGCTGAGCGGCGCCGACGGTGACGCAGGCGCTGGCGCAGAGCGCGAGCGTGGCGAGCAGCAGGTTACGCATCACGTTCCCTCCTCGAGCTTCGCGATGCGCGAACGGAGCGCGTCGTCGACCGGCAGCTTCTTCTGTGTCGCGTAGTCGAACATGACGACGACGCCCTCGCCCTCGGCGGCGAGGCCGAGCTTCTCGCTCACGACCTCGTACTGCATCGTGAACGAGGTGGTGCCGACCTTCGAGACGCGGCCGCGCACGGTGATGTTGTCGGGAAACGTGACGGGCTTGCGAAAGTCGATGGTGGCGCGCGCGAGAATGGGCGCGGTGACCTGCGCCTTGGCGAAGTAAGCGATGCGCGCGCTCTCGAACCAGCGCAGGTAGACGGTGTTGTTGACGTGCTGGAACGCGTCCATGTCGCCCCACTGGACGGGCAACTGGACCTCGACCGGCCACCGTGCGCTCACGCGCGCGGCTGCGGCGGCTGCTTCTGCAGGTCCGCGACGAACTGCTCGGCGAGCGCGCGGTGCTTGCCGTCATCGAGCTTCTCGACGAGCAGCTTCTCGGCGATCTGAATCGCGAGGTTGACCGCCTCGTTCTTGATGTCGGCGATGGCCTTCGTCTTCTCGGCCTCGATGGTCTTGCGAGCGTCGGCCTTGAGCTCCTCGGCCTCTTTCCTCGACTTGTTCATGAGCTCCTCGCGGAGCTTCTCCATGTCGGACTGGGTCTTGCGCAGGGCCTCGGCCGACTCGGCGCGGGCGGCCGCGATGGCGCTCTTCTGCTCGGCGAGCAGCTTCTCGGCTTCGGCGCGCTCTTTCTTGGCCGCGTCGATGGAGCTCTGAATCTGCTTCTCACGCTCGTTCACCGCCTGGAGCAGCGGCCCCCACGCCACGCGCCGCAGCACGAGCGCGACGATGACGAAGGTGACGAGAGTCCAGAAAATGAGGCCGGGCTGTACGTCGGTGAGGCTGCCACCCGATGCGAGGACGAGCATGTGCATGATTCAGAGCTCCGTTTGTTGCCGCAAGAACGCCGGCGATATCGACTACGACTTCAGCGCCAGCAGGATGCAGATGACGAGGGCGAACAGACCTGCGCCTTCGACGAGACCGGCGGCGACGAGCATGGTGGCGCGGAGGTCACCGGTGGCCGACGGCTGACGGGCCATGCCGTCGAGCGCGGCGGCGGCGAGCTTACCGATGCCGAGGCCGATGCCGATGATGGCGAGGCCGGCGCCGATGCCGGCCGAGAGGAACGCGAGTGCGGTACTGGTCATGGTGCGATGCTTCTTTCGTTTTGAAGTGACTCACTTCTCGGGGGAGTCGTTTACGCCCATCGGGTGCTACCTCCGCGCAGCCACAGAGGCTGCTTGGGTTCCGTTGAAGGTCAGTGCGCGTGCTCCTGGTGCGCGTGGTCGTCGCCGTGGCCGTGGTGGCCCATCTCGACGCCCTGGCCGATGAAGAGGGCCGTGAGCAGCGTGAAGATGTACGCCTGGAGGATGCCGACGAAAATCTCGAGCAGGTAGATGGCCGAGGCCATCGGCACGCTCACCACGGCAGCGGCCGGGTGGAGCATGAAGATGAGGCCGAGGATGAAGAAGAGCACGAGGTGGCCGCCGAGCATGTTCGCGAAGAGACGAATCATCAGCGCGATGGGCTTGGTGAAGAGGCCGAGGAACTCGACCGGAATCATGATGGGCCAGAGCGCGACGGGCGTGCCGGCGGTGAGGTGCGCGAGGTAGCCGCCGATGCCGGCGCTGCGAATCGACGCGATCTGCACGAGCACGAACGTGATGACCGCGAGCACCATCGTGACGCTGAGCTGACCGGTCGCCGAGCCGAAGTTCGGGATGAGGCCGAGCCAGTTCATGAACAGAATGAAGAAGAAGACGGTCGCGAGGTGCGGCACGTAGCGCTCGCCCTCTTTCTTGCCGATGTTCTTGTACGCGATCTCGTCGCGCACGAAGAGCAGCAGCACCTCGATGACGTTCGGCAGCAGGCCGCGCGGCACGAGCTTCGTCTTGTCGCGGTTCACGCCGATGAGGCACAGGCCGATGAGCAGGCCGGCGGCGAGCCACATCATGAAGGTCGCCTTCGTCGGGCGGAAGTCGCGGCAGCCCTCGAAGTAGCGGGCGAGCGACGGAGCGAGAGCGCCGAGCGGGCCGTGCACGTCTTTGGTGCAGGCGCCGGGCTCGGTCTCCCACTTGAGCGACTGGAAGATGTCGCCGAGGTGCAGCGTCGGGTGGTGCTCGACGCCGGGGATCGGCAGCTCGAACTCGTACTCGTCGGAGTCCGACACGTGGTGAAGAATGAAGGCGGCGGCCTTCGAGGCGGGGTCTTGCGGGCCTTCGGCCTCGTGGCCCTCGTGGCCCGAAGCCAGCACCGCCATCAGCGCGAGCGTGATCATGTTGCGGGGACCTCTTTCGATTTCGACGCTGCGACGACCCACGACAGCTCGATCGTCTGTTGAACGAAGTACACGGAGAAGAAGCCGCCGACGATGGCGAGCTCGTTGCCGCCGCTCTTGATGACGTACGCGAGCCCGACGCCGAGCAGCACGCAGCGGACGACGAACATGACGACCATCGCGCCCATCGCCGCCTTGAGGCCGCTCTGCTGCAGCGCGCGGCGCTTGAGCCCGAGCGCGAGAGCGCCCGACGCGGCGCTCAGGCCGATGCCGATGAGCGCGGCCGAGCGCAGGGCCGGCTCGAGCGGCATCGCGAAGACGGCGGCGACGGCCGCGGTGGCGGCGGCGGTCGACAACAGCGCGATGGTGCTGAACCGGTTCATTTCTTCTTCTTCGTCATCCTCAGCACGTCGGTGATGAAGCCGACGAACCCCAACGTCATGCCTGTGAACGCTCCGATCAGAATTCCCACCGGCGCGCTTCCCTTCTCGTTGTCTATCCACCACCCGACCGCCACTCCGATGGCTGGCGCGCTCGTCAGCTTCGCGCTCGCGTTCAGCCACGGGGCCGCTGCCCGATATGCCTTTGCGAAGCCCGAAAGCTCATCGCCCGGACCAGTCACTTTGGGCCCGCCTCTAGCAGCGGGTGCCGGGGCGGCAAAGGGAAAAGGCGCCGCTGCCGGAGCCCCGCTGATGCCCGTGATTACCTGCCGGCAGGGCCCGACATGTCGCGAGACACCGGGGTGCAAGCCCCTGGAATTGCGTCGTGGCCGGGCGGGAACGTGCCTTGCTGAGCACGCCGCATGGCCCTCACCGTCAAACCCAGCGTCTCGCGCCCCGTGGGCGCCCCGACGACGCCGATTCAGCCCGACGCGCAGCAGCTGACGACGACCCCGCCGGCGCAGACGCCGCCCGACGCGTTCGTCGACGGCAGGCGGTCGACGGTCGACCTGGCGAAGACGACGCAGGCGCTGAAGGACCTCGAGGGCACGCGCGAGTTCCAGAAGCTCGACCCGGCGGTGCAGCAGCAGCTGAGCCGGTCGCTGTCGGCGAGCTCGCCGGTGACGGCGGCGAAGCTCGAGGCGGCGAAGGCGCTGATCGGCTCAGACGACTTCCGCGCGCTGTCGAGCACGAACCAGAAGCTGGCGATCGAGACGCTTCAGCGCGGGGGCTTCAACCCGACGCTGGGCAAGAGCCTCGCGGGCCTGATGCACGCGTCGGGGTTTCGCTCGGCGAAGGAGGCGGATCAGACGTCGATGCTCAGCCAGGCGCGGAACTACCCGAACACGGCGAGCATCGGGAACCTCGAGCGGCTGGTGGGCAAGCAGTGGTTCGCGGCGCAGAGCCACGAAGACAAGCAGCGGTCGCTGAAGACCATCGCGTACATGTCGCAGCCGAACCGCGGCGACCGCACCATCTTGAACAACACGCTCGAGAAGCTGCTCGGGCCCGACGCGAAGCTCGACATCGAGTGGGCGGACCTGCAGGGCCTCAAGGCGGGTCACGCGGTCGACTCGGACACGCTGCAGCTCGAGAAGGGCAACGTGCCCGCGAACGATTCGCCCGGCGCTCCGGGGCTCGACTACCTCGCGAACAACATCGTGCCGCACGAGGTGAACCACCTGCTCTCGAACTACACCGTCGAGAACAACTACAAGTTCGTCGAGAACGAGTACCGCGGCTGGTACGTCGGCTTTCAGGCGCAGAACAACCGGCCCCCGACGCGCGCTGAGGCGGCCGAGTACTGGAAGCGGTCGTACATCGACGGCGCGGCGACGGGCATCTACGGCGGCACGGCGTCGGGCGTTCGCCTCGGCCCCGAGGCCGGCAAGATGAACGACCTCGTCTCGAAGTCGATCGGCGTTCGCGTCGACCCGTCGAACTTCTACGACGTGCTCACCGGCTACGCGAAGAACGGCAGCAACACGCCGTACGAGCTGGCTCCGCCGCCGCCGGGCAACGTCGACAACCGCTGAGCTGCTCCCGTCGGGGAAACGACGCTTCACGCGAGCCGAGAGCGGGCGAACGCTGCCGACTCGCTTTCAGGGCGCCCAGAGCGCCGGTATGCCTCCTCCGTGAACGCCCAGGTTCTTCTCGACGGCGCGATGCAGCCTGACGCCACTGTTATGGTCGGCGCTGAGATGACCACGGCGCGGCGTCTGAACTACAGCTACGCGGAGTACCTCACCGCCCTGGCCGACAGCGACATCAAGCTCGAGTACTGCGATGGGGTCATCTTCGCGCTGGCGGGCGGTACGCCTCAGCATGCCGAGCTCGCCGGTGCGGCGATCGCACTGCTTCGGACCCCTCTCGAGGGCAAGTGCAAGGTGTACACCTCGGACTTGAAGGTGCGCATCGACGCGACCGACCTGTCGACGTTTCCGGACGTCAGCGTTGTGTGTGGTCCGCTCCAGACCTCGAAGATTGACGCCAACTCCGTCACGAATCCGGTCGTGCTCGTCGAAGTGACGAGCGATTCGACCGAGAGCTACGACCGAGGCGAGAAGTTGAGCCACTACAAGCAGCTCTCCTCATTGAAGGCCGTGCTGTTCATCTCGCACCGACGCCAGCAGGTGACGGTTGTCTCTCGCGCCGGCGCAGGCTGGGACGAACGCGAGTTCCGCCCTGGCGAGACTGTGACCCTCCTCGAGCCCGAGCTGCACTTCACGGTCGACGGCTTGTACCGGGGCATCGAGCTCTAGAATCAGCTCAGGCCTCGAGCCGAGCTGCGCTCTCGAGCTCGCCATCGTGCCGGGGGGGCAACCTCAGCCGGGAGCGCTCGCCGTGAAGAACAACGGCACGAGCTGGCTCCGCCGCCGGGGACACCGACAACGGCTGAGACCCGATGAAGACGCCGGCTCGCGAGCGCGAGGTCGTGAGTCCGTCACGGCACCCTGCGCGTCGCGGGTTACGGCGCGAGGGCAGGCTCAGTGCTTGAGCAGCTGGTGGCCCTGCTGCTGCTCCATGCCGTGTGACATGAGCACGTGCGCCACGGTGTACGTCTCGTCTTTCGGGCCGCCGATGAGCTCGAACAGCCAGTAGCCCTGCGCGGCGCTCTCGACGTCGAGGCTCGCCTGCACGAACAGCACGTCGCGCCGCGAGACGATGAGCTCGGCGACCAGCGCCTTGCCCTTCACGAGCTGGATGATGACGTCGCCTTCCTCTTCTTCGAGGAAGTCCCAGTGAAAGTCGTCGTGGTCGATGAGCGTGCAGTCGTCGCTGCCCGCGCGCACCACGCAGTTCGGGTGGTCGAGCAGCCAGCGCCAGAAGCGCTCGAACGTCAGCGGCGGTGCGGTCTCGGTCTTCGACGTCATCGCCCGGGGCTCATAGCACCGCGCATGTGTCGGTGTTCAAGCGGTCGCTCCATCGCAGAGAATGCGCTCACGAGATGGAGCCCCTCACCGCCGCCGGCCTCGCCCTCGCGCCCGTCGCCGCCTGGTGGGGCTCGGGCTTCGGCGAGGTCCGCGGGCTCCACGACTGGCTCGTGAACGCCGGCGCCGTCTTTCGCGCCCCGCAGCCGCACGTCGTGCTCACCTTCGACGACGGCCCCTCGCCCGACGTGACTCCGCGCCTGCTCGACGTGCTGGCCGCCGCGAACGTGAAGGCGCTGTTCTTCGTCATCGGCGAGAACGTCGAGAAGCATCGCGCGCTCGTGCGGCGCATCGCCGACGAAGGCCACGTGCTCGGCAACCACTCGCAGACGCACCCGTGGTTCCTCGTGTGCTCGCGCCGCGTCATCGCCGCCGAGCTCGACCGCTGCCAGAAGCTCGTCGAAGACGCCGCGGGCGTGTCGCCGAAGCTCGTGCGGCCGCCGTACGGGCAGCGCGACCTGCGCTTCAACCGGCTCGCGCGCGAGCGGGGCCTGACGCCGGTGCTGTGGTCGAAGAACCTGCGCGACTATTGGGGCAGCGGCCCCGAGGTGCTCGTGCGGCGGCTGAGCGGGGCGCGCGACGGCGACATCGTGCTCCTGCACGACGGCGACCCGAAGGCGACGCACACCGTCACGGCGGTGGAGGCGTGGTTGAAGACGAGCCCTCGGGTGGGGCTGCTGTGACGGCGCCCTGGGCTCCGTAGCGCGCGCCCTGCCACGTCGTGGTGCTGCCGAGCGCGGCGCGAACTGCGATGGCCGTCACGAACGCGCCGGCGAGCGGGTACAGCACCGACGCCCACGCGCGCGAGCCGAACGCCGGGTACACGAGCGCCGCGCCCACGTGCGAGACGAGCACGGCGAGCCCGAACGCCGCCGCCGCCGGCCACGACCCGAGCGAGAGCGCGACCGAGAAGCCCGCCCACGGCGCGAGGAAGAGCAGCGCCGCGGTCGCCGCGGCCTTCAGCATCTCGGCAGGCCGCACGAGCGTGCCGCGGAAGTTCCGCGTCCACCCGCGCCAGCTCTCGGCGGGGCTCCCGTACATGCGCGTCGTGTACAGCTCGGAGCCCGCGCACAGCCGCAGCTTCAGGCCCCGCTGCTTCACGAGCTTCGCCATCGCGATGTCGTCGTTGAGCTGGCCCTTCACGCGGCCGTGGCCGCCGAGCTCTTCGTAGAGCGCGCGGCGAATCATGAAGAACGCGCCGTTCGCGTATGCGGCCGGCTTCTTCGGGTCGTTCACCTCGCCCATTCGCAGGCGCAGCATGAAGACGGCGATGCAGAGCGGAGCGGCCAGCTGCTCCCACGTCGAGGGGCTGTCGAGCTCGGGCAGCACCGACAGCAGGTCGGCGCCCGAGGCAGCGGCCTCGCGCGCGGCGATGGTGAGCATGCGCGGCGAGCGCCAGACGCAGTCGGCGTCGGTGAAGCAGAGCCACTCGCCCTTCGCGGCGTCGACGCCGCGGCGCAGGGCGTGGTTCTGGCCGCCCCACCCTTCGGGCAGCACGTCGATGCGCAGCGGCTTCAAGACGGGCAGCTCGGCGGCGAGACCCTTCAAGATTTCCGGGGTGCGATCGGAGCTTCGATCGTCGGCAACCAAGACTTCGAAGGCGCCATGGTCCTGCGCCGCGATCGAACGAATGCACGCCTCGATGCCCGCCTCTTCGTCTTTCGCCGCCACGACGACGCTGACGGCTGCTGGCGCAGTGGCCGAACCGCCGTCGTGCGAGTCCTGTGTCAGCAGCGGCATGGCGCGCTTGATGCCCGAGAAGCGGACGAGGTTCGCGAGCCAGAGGGCGGCGACGAACAGGCCCAGCACGCTGGCGGCGACGGTCATGGGTGTATCATCGCGGGGCCCCCGATGAGCGCAACCCAGACGAGGTGGATCATCGGCCCACGCGCCGACGTGCTGTGGCTCATGGGCGGCACCTTGTGCAGCGCGGCGCTGGTGGCGAGCTGGTCGGCGCTGCGCTTCGAGCTCGGCGCCGTCTGGGTCGCGTGGATCGCGGTGTCGAACGGCCCGCACCTCGTCGCGACGTACGCGCGCACGTACCTGAGCGACGAGTCGCGGCGCGCGCAGCGGCGGCTGCTGTTCGGCTCGCTGCTCGT
Source organism: Myxococcaceae bacterium (assembly GCA_044223505.1). Lineage (GTDB taxonomy): Bacteria > Myxococcota > Myxococcia > Myxococcales > Myxococcaceae > Xiheicaenimonas. The sequence goes on along the minus strand of JBGALX010000010.1, from coordinate 12,504 downwards.
CTTCCTCGTCGGCCCGCTCGTGCTGGGACTCAGCGTCGCGGCCTCGCGGCTGGGGCTCGCGCCGTTTCGCGCGGTGTTCCTCTCGTTTCAGTTCAGCGTCTACCTCTGGGCGTTCTGGCACACCGTGCGGCAGCACCACGGCATCCTGCGGCTGTACCAGCGCAAGGGCCCGCCGCAGCCGGCGTGGGACGAGCGGCTCGACGAGCTGCTCCTGCACGGCACGCTCGTGGCGGCGTTCGCGTCGTACCTGCTGCGGCACCCCGACGCGCGGGGCACGACCGGGCTCGTGCCGTCACCCGGGCTCGAGCGGGCGGCGCTGCTGGCGCTGGGCGTGACGGCGGGCGGCGTGGTGCTGGTGTGGCTCGGGCGGCAGCTGTGGCGCGCGCGCAGCGGTGAGGCGGCGAACGGGCCGAAGCTCGTGTTCCTCGCGGTGATGGTGCCGTTCGTGGTGTGGATCTGCACGAGCGCCACGGTGCTCGCGATGCCCATCTTCATGATCGGCCCGCTGCTCGTCGTGCCGCACGACCTGCAGTACCAGGCGCTCGTCCGCTTCTACCAGGGCAACCGCGGCGGCGAGGCCCGCGACGAGCTGGGCGTGCGGCTCTACGCGTCGCCGCTCGTGTACGTCGCCGTCGCGCTGCTGTTCGGCGCGGCGCTCGCGTGGCTCGGGTGCTCGCTCGACCGCGCGCTCGCGTGCGGGCCCGACCTGTTCTCGACGCCGCTGCCGCTCGTGCCCGAAGTGCACGGGCGCGACGTGGCGGCGGTGCTGTTCCACAGCTTCTTCATTCACCACTACCTGGTCGACTCGTACATCTGGCACCCATCGCGCCAGCGCTGGGTGAAAGAGGGGCTCAAGGTTTGACGCGCCTGAACTGGAAGGGCACGACCGTTCTCCTCACCGGCGGCACGGGCACGTTCGGCCGGCGCCTCGTGCGCACGCTGCTCGAGCGGCCGAAGGCGAAGCGCGTCGTGGTGTTCAGCCGCGACGAGCAGAAGCAGCACGAGATGAAGCTCGCAGGCTTCGACACGCCCCGCGTCGAGTTCCGCCTCGGCGACGTGCGCGACGCGAAGGCCGTCGGCGAGGTGATGGCGGGCGTCGATCTCGTCGTTCACGCCGCCGCGCTCAAGCACGTGCCCTTCTCGGAGGCCCAGCCGCTGCAGTCGGTGCAGACGAACGTGCTCGGCACCGAGAACGTCATCGCCGCCGCGCTCGCCGAGCGCGTTCGCCGCGTCATCGCGCTCAGCACCGACAAGGCCGTGCAGCCGGTGAACGCCTACGGCGCGACGAAGCTGCTCGCCGAGCGGCTGGTGGTCGAGGCGAACTCGCGGCGCGGCAACCGCGGCACGCTGCTCTCGTGCGTGCGCTACGGCAACGTGCTCGCGAGCCGCGGCAGCCTGGTGCCGGTCTTGCGCGCGCAGCGCTCGAAGGGCCGCGTGACGGTGACCGACCCGCGCATGACGCGCTTCTGGACGTCGCCGGCCGCGGCCGCGGCGTTCGTGGTGACGTGCGCCGAGCGCATGCAGGGCGCCGAGGTGTTCGTGATGCGGGCGCTGGCGGCGTCGGTGCTCGAGGTGGTGAACGAGGTGGCTCCGGGCTGCAAGGTCGACGTGGTGGGCGTGCGGCGCGGCGAGAAGCTGCACGAGGTGCTGCTGTCGGAAGAAGAGGCTCCGCACGCGGAGGAGCGCGACGGCATGTTCGTGCTGCGGCCGCTGGCGGCGGTGCGGCCGGCGCCGGTCGAGCGGCCGGCGTATGCGAGCGACGACGCTCCGCGGCTGAGCGCCGAGGCGCTGCGGGCGCTGTGCCGCGAGGAGGAGGACGCCGATGAACGACCCGAACGCTCCGAACATCCCGCTCGCCCGCGTCTGGTTCGATGAGCGCGAGGCCGAGGCGGCCGCCGCCGTCGTCCGCTCGGGCTGGCTGATCAGCGGGCCGAAGGTCGAGGCCTTCGAGCGGGCGTTCGCCGCGCGGCTCGGCGCGAAGCACGCGGTCGCGGTGAGCTCGGGCTCGACCGCGCTGCTCGTCGCGATGGGCTCGCTCGGCATCGGGCCCGGCGACGAGGTGCTGGCGCCCGACATGACGTTCGTGGTGACCGCGAGCGCGGCGCTGTTCCTCGGCGCGACCCCGCGCTTCTGCGACATCGAGCGGCGCACGTACGGCATGGACGCGCGAGCGCTCGAGCGCGCCCTCACGCCGCGCACGAAGCTCGTGGTGCCGGTGCACTACGCCGGGCAGTCGTGCGAGCTGGGGCCGATTCTCGACGTCTGCCGCGCCCGCGGAGTGCCCGTGCTCGAGGACGCCGCCGAGAGCCACCTCGCGACGTGGCAGGGGCGCTGCACCGGCACGTTCGGTCGCGCCGGCATCTTCTCGTTCACGCCGACGAAGCCGATGTCGACCGGCGAGGGCGGCATGATCGTGACCGACGACGAGGCGCTCGCCGCCCGCTGCCGCCGCTTCCGCAACTTCGGCGACCACGGGAAGTTCGACTGGCGCGAGCTCGGCTTCAACTTCCGCATGGCCGAGGCGATGGGCGCCGTCGGGCTCGTGCAGCTCGAGAAGCTCGAGGCGGCCATCACGCGGCGCCGCGCCGTGGCGGCCCGCTACCGCGAGCTGCTCGCCGGCTGTGACCTGGTGACGCTGCCGCACGAGCGCGCGGCGACCGACCACAACTACCAGCTGTTCACGGTGCTGCTCGACGTCGACCGGCTGAAGGTCGACCGCGACGCCGTCATCGTCGAGCTCGAGCGGGCCGGCATCGCGACCCGCGCGTACTACCCGCCGCTGCATCGCGCCGGCGTGTTCGCGAAGCACGGGCCATACGACGACGCCCAGTTTCCCAACACGCTCTGGTACTCGGCGCGCTGCGTGTCGCTGCCCATCTACCCGGCCCTCTCGCCCGCCGAGCAGGAGCGCGTCGCCGCGACGCTGCGCGCCGTGCTCGAGCGGAGCCGCTGACGCGCTCCAGTTTGCTGCTCACCGGTGCGACCTCGGGGGTAGGACTCCTCCTATGCCCCATCTGACCTCCGGCGTGCTGTGCCTGAAGAAGCCCGACCCCGCCATCGTCACGGAGCTCGCCGAGTGGATTCTCGAGAGCTGCGCGCCCTGCCAGGTCTACGTCGTGCAGCTCGACGAGGGCCGCGCCGTGGCGCTGGCCGCCGAAGCGCTCACGAGCGGCGACGGGCAGGACGGTGAGGTCGAGCTGCTCTCGGACCCTGCGCAGCTGCGCATCTTCGCGAAGCACTACCGCCGGCCGTTCTGGGGCGGGTTCGCGACCGGCGGCTACTCGAACACGCAAGAGGCCGTCGCCGTCGACGCGAAGGGCGCCGTGCGGTGGCGCTCGAGCTGGCACTTCGACTACTCGGCGCGACTCCGAGCATCGAGCCTCTACCCGCTGAGCGCCGACGACGACTTCGAGGCGGGCGCGAAGCAGGAGCGCGCGAAGAAGGGCTACGGCCGCATCGGCGCGGAGCTGAAGGCCGACTTCTACGCGCTGCTCTCCATCGAGCGCGGCGACCCGCTCACGAACGTGCCGTTTCTCGAGGTCAAGAAGGACTCCGGCGTGAAGCCCGTCGAGCGCTTCCTCGCGAAGTACCGCGCACCCGCGCCGCTCCCGCGCTCGCCCGTCGCCGACGAGCTCTACGTCGCGCTCGACGGGCAGCGCGCCTCGCCGCAAGACGACCTCACGCTGTTGACGATGATGATGGCGCTGGCGTGCAAGGAGCGGAAGCTGAAGCCGCCGCGCTTCGTCGGCTTCGCCACGCCTGACCGTCTCGTCATGGGCCTCTCGGGGCCGGCGGTCGCGACGCTCGCGACGGTCGTACAGCGCGACTCGTTTCTCTCGTTCGTCAACGCGCAGCTGGGCGCTCCCGTCCGAGCGATGAGCGTTCGGAAGGGGCAGCTCATCGCGTCGAACGCGCGCGTCAACACGATGGTCGAAGCACGCGGGGGCGGTCAGTTCGAGGTCCCCCCGAAGCTCGCCTGGAGACCGTTCCCGGCCCTGCCTTCGGGTCCGCTCAGCGACCTGGCGAAGGGCTTGCGCAAGTTCGCCGCGAAGCAGAGCCGCGAAGAGGCGAGCGCGCAGGTCATCGTTCGCGGCGGCGCCGCGCTGCTCGGCTGACGCGCTACGGCACGCAGAAGCCGGCGTCGCGCACGTCGGCGATGGCCTCGCAGCGCCTGCCGAACGGGCATGTGCCCGAGGGCACCGCGCACGCGAGCCGGCACGTGCCGACCGGCACCGCGGCCGAGAGCCCCACGCAGTGCAGCGCGAGGCCGAGCGACTGCTCGTAGCACTGCGTCGGGTGCGTGCACGTCTCGCCCTCGCCCTTGAGCCCGCTCGGGTACGCGCAGTACGCGACGTCGAGCGACGGCCGCGTGTCGAGGAAGCAGCCCTGGCCTTGCGGGCACTGCCCGGCCGGCGCCGCGCACGACAGCTTGCACGCGTACTCGCCCGCGGTGGAGACGCAGATTTCTCCCGGGCTGCACGGCGCTCCGCCGCGGCCGCCGCACTTGCACGTCTGGTCGTCGGGGTCGCACGACTGGCCGTCGTCGCACAGCTGCGCGCAGCCGCCGCTGCACTGCGGCGGGCGAATCGCGCCGCAGAACTGCGTGTCGCCACACACCGGCCCGCCCGCGCCCGTGCACTTGCACTGACCGTCGGCCAGGTCGCACGTCGTGCCGCCCATGCACGTGACGCCGTCGCAGCGCGACGACGCGCCGCACACCCGCTCGGTCGGCATGCAGCCCGGCATGCCGGCGGGGCACGCGCACGTCTGGCCCGGCTGGCACCCGACCCCGTTGCAGCGGCACTCGCCGTCTTCGAACGCGCACGTGTTGTCGCCGACGCAGTAGACGCCCAGACACCGCAGCGAGCCCGCATCGGGCAGCGTGCCGGCGTCGCGCGGGCCCGCGTCGGGTGGCCCTGCGTCTGGAGGGCCCGCGTCTTCTCGGCCGCCGTCTTTTGCGCCTGCGTCTTTTGCGCCTGCGTCGACGCCCGCGTCTGGTTCGCCTGCGTCTGCCGCCGGCCCGGGACAGCTGCAGCTGGCGGCCAGCACTACGAGGAGCAGCACCGCGGGCGCTCGGGTCTTCATGTTGCCCTCAACGACCCCCTCACCCCGGCCCTCTCCCCTACGAGGGGAGAGGGGGTTCTTTTTCGTCATCTCTGCGCCGCCTTCGGCACGGGCTTCGTCGATTTCACGGGGCTCATGACGAGCTCTTCGTCGAGCAGCCGCGAGATGTCTTCGGCCTGCGTGCGGTACCTCGTGTACTCGTTCGGCCCGATGCGCTCGCACGAGAAGCGCCCGCGCAGCTCGGCCGTCACCTTCGCGCCGCTCACCAGCACCTTGCGCGAGAACGTCATGCACGGCGCCTTCACCTCGGCGTCGGCCGGCGCTCGCGAGACCGCGAAGCCCTCGGGCAGCTCGAGGGTGACCAGCGTCACGCTCTCGTTCGGCACTCCCACCACCAGCGGGTGCCGCCGCGACGACAGCGAGAACGCGCCCCGCACGGTGAAGTCGCTCGGCAGCTTCAGCCGCACGTCGCCGCCCTCGACCCGCGCCATGGTCTTGCTCTGCACCTTCGTCGACAGCTGCGCCGGAGCCCGCAGGTCCTTCACCGAGTCCAGCGACAGCTCGCTCGACGCCGCGCCGGGCACGAGGCGCTGGGCCTGGCGCTGCATCAACTGCGCGGTCTGCTCGAGGTTGCGTGCCGTGCGCCGCAGGAGCGAGCCGGTGCGCCCGTTCGCCGCCACCGTCACGGCTCCGGCGACGGCGCCGTCTCGGTCGAGCTTCAGGTCGACCTTCCACCGCTCGCTGTTGAAGTCGTACGTCTGAAACGAAATCTCGCGCCACGCGCTCGTGCCGGTCACCGGGTCGAACACGAGGCTCTTCGTGCCGGTGTCGTCGCTGCGAACTGCGTCGAGGTCGAGCGCGTCGGCGGTCGGGTCGAAGAAGCGCCCCTCGGGGAAGCCGTCTTGCCGCGGCAGGTAGACGATGGCGTGGTTGAACTGCTGCATCGGCACGTCGGCGTCGATCGGCCCGACGTCGCGCGTGCGCACGAGCGCGAAGTGGGCGTCGAGGCCGAGCTTCTTCGCGAGCGTGATGAAGAGCACCGCCTTGTCTTTGCAGTCGCCGTACTTCCGCTCGAGCACCATCGGCGCCGGGTGCGGCTTCACGCCTGCGATGAAGCTCTCGTAGTCCTGCTGGTAGCGAATCTCCTCCATCACGAACTCGTGCACGCGCTTCGCCTTCTCGAGCGCGTCGGGCGAGCCTTGGGCCAGCTTCTCGGCGACGGCGTCGACCTCGGGGCTCGAGCGGAAGGCGCCGACGAGCAGGGCCTTCTCCCACGAGAGCCAGGTGTCCCAGTCGGGCACGGTCGAGATGCGAATGTTCGCGCCGAGCTCGGCGACGGTGGGCATCGCGGGCTCGAGCACGAGCGGAGCGGCCTCGAGCAGGGACCAGTCGATGCGCAGCTGGTCGCCGCGCTTCGACTCTTCGCGCTTCACGGGGCCGACGGCGGTCTCGTGCAGCTTGGTCGACAGCGGCGTCCACAAGACGAGCTCGGCGCGCACGCGCTGGTCGGACAGGCCCTGGAAGCTCCAGCTCTTGGTGAGGTGCCGCGAGAGGTAGCCCTTCGCGGGCTCGTCGTTGCGGTACTGCAGCACCACGGTCGAGCCGACCTGGAGGTTCCGGTAGAAGACCTGCCCCGAGCGCTCGCTCGAGGCCTCGGTGCGGTTGCCGGCCGGGTCGATGGCGTACGCGTGCAGCATGCGCAGCCGCCCGCTCGTGCCGATGCCCTGGCGCGTGAGCCGGTCGCGGCCCGCGGCGTTCAGCGCGTGCATCACGAGCGTCACCACGTTCTGCGTGCTGCCGTCGGAGGCGAGCTGCGTCACCTCGTGATCGAGCAGGTACACGACGTCGGCCCCGGCGAGCGGCTTCACCTTCGCGCGCATCGCGACGGCGGCGGTCAGCGCGTCTTCGTCGGGCACGTCGTCGGCCCACGGCGCGCGGCTCTGTGGAGCGAGGAAGTCGAGGCGGTTCGCGAGCCGCTCGTCTTCGGGGTTCAGCGTGAGCGCGTTCTTCCACAGCGAGACGGCGGTCTCGGTGTCGCCGGTCTCGTACGCGAGCTGCGCGCGCGCCGAGTACGCGGCCGACCAGTCGGGGCAGAGGTACTGCGCCTGGCGCAGGGCCTCGTCGGCCATCGCGCGCGCCCCCATGCGCCGGTAGATTTCGGCGAGGGCCGTCCACCCGGTCAGGTCGGTGGGCCACAGCCGCAGCCGCCAGAGCGTGCGGGCCTCGGCCTCGTCGAGGTCGCCGGCGTCGAGCGCGAGGTCTGCGAGCTTGCGAATGCTGTCGAGGTGGCCGGGCAGCTCGGTGACGAGCTCCTCGAGCAGCTTCCGGCCGTCGGTGATGCGGCCGTCGCGGAGCACGGTGCGCGCGTGGTCGAAGCGCTCGCTCGACGTCGGCGAGAAGGCGCGCAGGTTCTCGCGCTCGAGCTTGAGCTCGTCTTCGAGCCAGCCTTCTTGCTGGTAGATGTCGGCGAGCAGGTACTGCGCCTCGCGAATGCCCGGCTTCTTCGCGACGAGCTGGAGCAGCCGCTCGCGCGCCTTGAGCTTCAAGCCCTGCTGCAGCTGGAAGCGAATCGCGCGCAGGCGCACGAAGGTGAGGGGGTCTCCGAGCTCGTGGTCGAGGGCGTTGAGCAGGTCGGCGGTGCGGCCGCGCTCCTGGTTGAACCAGAGGGCGTCGACGAGCGTGAGGCGGCTGAGCACGCCGCGCGGGTCGCTCTTCGCCCAGGCGTCGGCCGCCTGCACCGACCACAGGCCGCCGGCCGAGATGCGCGCCCAGGCGGCGAGGTGCGCGGCGCGGCGCTCGAGGGTCTTCACGTCTCGCACGCGCCACTCGAGCAGCCCCTTGAGCGAATCGAACGCGACGGGCAGCTCGCGGTCTTGCGCCTTCGTCGCGCGCACGGCGAGCAGCCAGCTGCCCTCGCGCTGGGCGCTCTTGATGAAGACGGTGTGCGGCCCCGCCTTCACGTCGACGGGCACGACGACGTTGTCGAAGACGCTCTCTTCGAGGTTGTTCGCGGTGAAGGCGAGCTTGCCGTCGACCCAGACCTTGAGCGGGTCGGTGGTGGTGATGCGCAGAGCCCAGGTGCCGGCGGTGTCGGCGACGAACGTGCCCTGCGCGTAGGCGACGGCCCAGCGGTTCGGCTGCATCAGCGCGGTGAGGTCGTAGCGGCCGCGCGGGTCTTGGGGAGCGTCTTGGCGCCACCGCAGCGCGTGCGAGCGGCCGGCGTACTTCTCGTCGAGGCCGGGCTTGCTCTCGGGGGCGAGCTCTTCTTCGAAGCCCTTGCCCTGCTCGTTGTCCCAGGTGCCGACGAGGGCGAGCGGCACGCGGCCGGGAATCGAGGCGACGAGGCGGTTGCGCTCGTCGAGCTCGCCGAGGAGCCCGGCCTGCTGCGCGGCGGTGTAGGCGGCGGCGGCGCGCACCTCGGGGTCGGGGTGGCTCACGCTGAGGGCGCGCATGAGCTGCAGCGCGGGCAGGCGGTGCGCCTTCGTCCACGCCTGGTTGGCGAGCTGGTGGAGGTGCAGCAGCGCGGCGTCGTCGTTGACGTCGCTGAGCGCGCGCATGAGGGCCTCGAACGCGAGGTCCTCGTCGCCGTCGAGCTGGGCGAGCTGGGCGGTGAGCTCGTGCGTGAGGGCCGAGTCGGGGTTCGATTGCGCGGCCTGCTGCTGTGCGCGCCTGAGCGCGTCGGGGTCGGGGGCGCCGTAGAAGGCCTCGACCGTGTCGGGGCCGGGCGGGGTCTGGGGAGCGAGCGTGGGGGTCGAGAACGTCGCGCACGCGGCGAGCGCGAGGAGCAGGGTGCTGCGGGGAAGCATGGGCGCACCATACTCCTCGCGGCTCGCTCGGGCTGAACGGGAAGCGCGGCGCGATTGCCGACGTCACTTCTTCGGGCGACCGAGGCCGAGCAGCAGCACGAGCGTCTCTTCGGCCTGGCGGCGCAGCAGCTTGACGTCGACGCCGCTGTGGGCGCCGTGCACGGCGAGGCCGTCGAACATGGCGGCGACGGGCACGAGCAGCGAGCGGGCGTTCTTCGCGGTGACGAAGCCCTCGGCGATGCCGATGTCGAGCAGCTTGCGCGTGACGCCGTGAACGCTGGCGTAGGCGACGCGCACCGCCTCACGCGTCTCGGCCGAGGTCTTCGCGAACGACCAGACCTCGGCGACGAACGCGAGGCGCTGGCGCAGCTCGGACTCGTCGGGCAGCGCGACGGCGATGAGCCGCTGCAGCCGCGTGCGCAGCGGCGCCTCTTCGGCGGCGACCATGAGCAGGCTCTGCCCGTAGAGCTCGAGGGCGGCGCGCATCGTGGCGGCGATGAGGGCCTCCTTCGTGGGGAAGTAGTGGGCGATCTGCCCCTTCGAGCCGCCGAGCTCGGCGGCGACCGCCTCGAGCGTCATCGCGTGGTGCGAGCGGGTCGCCAGCAGGCGGTAACACGTCGCCATCATCTGCTGCCGCCGCTCGGCTTCGCGGACGGGGTCCTTCTTTCTCGCCATGGGCCCTTGGCTAGCGCATCGGGTTCGGTTAATAAACCGGACGGCCGGCTTATTAATTCGCGGGGAGCTTCGGAACATGGAGACGTACAGGGTCGAAGGCGATGCGTTCGAGCGGGGGCTGCAGCAGGCGAAGCGCTACGGGCCGCAGGTGCTCGAGCAGGCGCGCGACGCGCTGGCGGACCTGGCGGTGATGCCGAACACGCTGCCGACGTGGGTGAAGCGGCCGCTGACGTCGGGCATCGTCTCGACGATGGGGCAGCTCTGGTACGGGCGGCACGAGCGCACGCTGCGCGAGTACCAGGGCGGGCGATTTCATCGGGGGCTCGAGGGGCTGGCCGAGGGCCTCGGAGTGTCGGTGCGGCGGCTGTACGGCTTCGCGGCGTTCGAGATCGAAGCGTCGCGGTTCAAGTACACGCTCGGGTGCACGTCGATCGCGTTCGCGGGCGAGGCGACGGCGAACGGCCACCCGGTCATCGCGTACAACCACGACTTCCCGCCCGAGTTCGGGGCGTTTCCCGCGGTGCGCGAGTCGGTGCCGGCCGAGGGCTTCCCGTCGCTGACGGTGACGTACCCGCCGATGCTCGGCACGCTGTGCGGCGTGAACGCTGCGGGGCTCGCGGTGACGCTGAACCACGCGTGGGTGCGCAAGCTCTCGAGCCAGGCGGCGCTGCCCATCACGCTGCTCGTGCAGGACGTGCTCGACCGGTGCGCCGACGTCGACGAGGCGATCGCGGTGATGAAGTCGGTGCCGGTGCCGAACGGCTCGATGGCGACGCTGGCCGATGCGCGCGGCGGGCGGGCGGCGGTCGAGCTGACTCCGGCGGGCATCTTCGTGCGGCGCCCGACCGGGCCGCTGCTGCACACGTTCAACGCGTACCAGACGAACGAGGCGCGGCGGCTCGAGGTGCCGATCGGCGCCGTCGGTGCGGGCCCCATCGCGGGCATGGACATTCACGGGCCCAACCTGGCGCGGCAGGCGCGGTTCGACGCGCTCGGCGTGGCGCGCCAGTCGAGCTGGAGCGCGAAGCAGATCGACGCGCTGATGGCGGACCACGGCGGCGGAGCTCCGAACGCGAACACCATCTGCCGGCACGACGACGCGGCGGCGCTGACGCTGCTCACGGCCCGTGTCGACCCGGTCGAGCGGTCGCTGATCATCGGGCTCGGGCGCGCGTGCGAGGCGAAGCTGACCGAGCACCGGGTGCCGTCGGCGTTCGCGCGCGCTGCCGCCTGACCGCTGCGGGCGAGAGCCGACAAGACACGCCGTCACGCGACTGCAGGGCCGTAGCGCCGCGGCAACCACGCGGACCTACAGGGCGCCAGGTGGCAGGGGAGTTGCTGGAGTCGGGGCATGCCTCCTCCTCCGCCTGTCGGTGGTTCGCCGAAGCCGCTGCCGGTTCGTCCCCGCTCCCAGGCTCCGGTCGATCAGCCGCCTCCGCCCCCGCCGGCGCCGAAGCAGGTCACCGAGGTGAAGGACACCTTCGAGGGCGGGAAGACGCCGCCGCCGGCGATCGAGCTGACGAAGGGGAAGACGCTGAGCAAGGCGGAGCTCGGCGCCATCAAAGACAAGGACCTCGCCGAGACCGTCGCGGGCGTGCAGCAGAACTACAAGAAGCTGCTCGACGCCGGCGCGAAGATCGTCATCACGACGAGCGCCGGCAACAACGGGCGGCCGATCGTGACGGTGGTGCCTCCGGCGCTCGTGAACAACAAGGACCCGAAGGTGAAGTACGACGTCGACGTTCACTACCACGGCATGCATGGCTCGGTGGCGAAGCCGAACGGCTCGAGCGAGGTGCAGAAGCAGATCGAGGCGAGCTTCAAGCGCACGCCGCCGACCGTCTACGTGCTGCCGACCGCGAAGATCGTCCCCACGATGCAGGGCGAGACGAAGACGACGATGCCGGTGTGGTCGGCCTCGGTGCGCGACACCGGGAAGACCGCCGACGATGGCGTCGCCGGAGTCGTCGGCACCCGCCGCCAGCTCACCGTGTCTGCGCACTCGCTCGGCCGCCAGGCGCTCACCGCTGCCGCGAAGAACGGCGGGCTCAAGGCCGACCGCATCGACGTACAAGATGGGTTCTCGGCCGTGAAGAAGGACGGCGTCTGGCACGGGCTGGAGGACATGAAGGCCGTCTACGACTGGATGAAGGCGAACCCCGACGCCAAGGTGCGGATCAGCACCGGCATGCTCAGCAAGAGCCAGATTCAGAACTGGCAGAAGTTCCCCGACTCGGCGTTCGAGGGGAACTACGGCGGCGGGAAGCACTGGAAGGCCGAGCTGCAGCCCTGGTGAGGGAGGCGCCGGCCTCCGGCCTCGAGCCCCGCAGCTCGCTCCCTCGCGCGGAAGACTGACTCGCGCTCTCGGGCCTGATCCGCTCGCGCCGGTTCGCCGCCGAGGCGTGTCGGCCCACGCGGATACGGCGGTTCTTCTCGGCCCGCCTCGCCCATCTCCCGTCGCCGAAGGTCGCTCGCGTCTCGCCGCTCCACGCTGCCAGCACCGCGCTCGTGACAAGAAGTCATGGGATGTCTCCCTCGAGGGTCCGAGTGTGATTCGGAGGACATCCCATGGGATGTCTCGGAATTCGGTCGCGCTCCCCCGAAGAACATCCCATGACTTTTTGTCGCTGTGGGTTTTCGCAGCGGCCCACAGCGCCGGCCGTCGCCCGCCGGCTCGCGGTCGCTCGCGGGCCAGGCCGCCCGAAGCACGGGCCGCCGGTCGAAGTACGGCACTGCTTCACAGGCAGCAGCGGAACCCGGTCGAGTAGTCCCAGTGCGACGTGTCGTGCGCCGTCGTCACGTAAGAGCAGCCGTTACCGTTGATCACCGTGTCCACGTAGAAGCCGCCGCGGAACGTGCCCGCAGGGTCCGCCGTCCACTCGTGCAGGTTGCCCATCAGGTCGAACACACCCTCCGGCGTCACGCAGCCCGTCTTCGTCGCCGTCGGCAGCAGGCCCCC